>NZ_JBICSZ010000002.1:0-1389130 GCF_043197365.1 Kribbella sp. NPDC049174
ACCGCGCGAGCCTTGACCTCGGGATCGATCCTCTTGCGCACGTCCTGCATCCTTCCAAACTCAGAAAGATGCGGCATCAAACCTGGGGCGCTTCAGAGAGCCTTTGCGACACGCCACAACACTGCTCCGGCTATAGGAACTATCGCGAACTGGGCAATGTTCGGAGCTTGTTGCACCAGGTCCAACCACACGGAGCCCATCCGCATCTCTCGTACGACGAGAGGTGGAGGAAGCGGCCCGATTGCAAATCGTTCACCGCTGGATGCAAGAGATATGGTCCGAAGATGTGGTGCTGGCCCGGTCGCCGGCTCCGCTGGCCACAGGTCGTCCAGGGGAGCACTGGTTGCGCCCAGCGCCGCGGTCAGCTGGTCGATGCCTAGGTATGGTGCAAGGTCGGTCAGCGTCTGCCCGCGCAGTGACTCGTCGGTCATAGCAAGGGCCGCTTCCAGCGCCGCGGGCAGCTGGTCGGCCTGCAGATACGGTACAAGCCCGGTCAGCGCATGCGCGCGCATGGACTCGTCGGTGATAGCGAGCGCCGCTTCCAGCGCCGCGGCCGACTGGTCGCCGGATAGGTAGGGTGCTAGCCCGGTCAGCGCTCGTATCCGCGACGCGTCGTCAGTCAGAGCTAGGGCCGCATCGAGCGACACGGTCAGCTGGTCGGCCTGTAGATGTGGTGCAAGGCCGGTTAGCGCTTGCACCCGCCATGATTCGTCGGTGATAGCAAGGGCCGCGTCCAGCGCCTTGATCAACTGGTCGTCGGGTAGGTACGGTGCAAGGTCGGTCAGCGCCTCCATCCGCCCCCACTCGTTGGTGATTGCGACTGTCAGATCCAGAGCGTGTGCCAGCACAGCAGCTGGCTGGTCGGCGGGAAGCCACGGTGCGAGCCCTGTCAGCGCTCGCGTCCTCGCCACCTCGTCGGTGATCTCGCGGGCAGCGTCCAGCGCCGCGGCCAACTGGTCGGTGTTTAAGCGCGGGGCAAGTCCGATCAGCGCTCGCGCCATGGCCGACGCGTTGGAGATGGTGAGCGCGGCTTCCAGCGCTGTGGCTATCTGATCGTCGGGTAGGTACGGTGCCAGCCCGGTCAGCGCCTGCACCCGCGACATGTCGTCGGTGAGAGCAAGGGCTGCTTCGAGCGCCGTGGCCATCTGGTCGACGGGTAGGTACGGTGCCAGCCGGGTAAATACCTGCGCTCGGGTCGACTCGTCGGTGATCGAGGCGGCCGCTTCCACTGCACGTGCCACAACTGCAGGTTGCTGGTCGGCGGGTAGGTGCGGTGCCAGCCCAGTCAGCGCCCACGCCTGCCAGGACCCGGTGATCGAGCTGGCCGCGTCCAGGCGTGTGCAAGCGCCGCAGGTTGCTGATCGATCGGTAGGTGCGGCGCAAGCCCTGTCAGCGCCTGCACCCGCCATGACTCGTCAGTGATAGCAAGCGCCGCTTGCACCGCCTTTGCCAGCTGGTCGGCAGTTAGGCGCGGTGCAAGGCTGGTCAGCGCCCGCGCGCG
Organism: Kribbella sp. NPDC049174; assembly: GCF_043197365.1. NCBI lineage: Bacteria > Bacillati > Actinomycetota > Actinomycetes > Propionibacteriales > Kribbellaceae > Kribbella > Kribbella sp. NPDC049174. The sequence goes on from NZ_JBICSZ010000002.1 coordinate 1,502, forward strand.
CATGTTCGCTGGTGATGGCGAGGGCCGCTTCCAGCGCCGTTGCCAGCTGGTCAGCAGTTAGGTGCGGTGCCAACTGAGTCAGCACCTTCGCCCGCGATACGTCGTTGGTGATCGCGCCGGCCGCTTGCATTGCGCGTGCCACAACTGTCGTTCGCAGGTCGTCGGGAAGGTGCGGTGCGAGGGCGGTGAGCGCCTGCATTCGCGAAGAATCGCCTGGGTTTATAGCGACCCCACTGAGCAACCACGCCAAGGGAGTGCGGCGATACCCCCCTTCCGCTCGCACTTTCGCAGAATATGGCGCACGTGGACGTGAAACCATCTGGGGTCGCGGCCGAGAGCGCGCGTACTCGGCTGGGAGCACCACAGTCATGTACGCCGAGTAGACCGTTTGGATGTCATTCAAGAAAGTGGCCAGCGCTGATACTTCGAGGAGCCGAGAGCCCGGGTCGTGGAGCCGCAGAACGGCAGTGAGGATCGCCCTCTCAGCCGCGATGTCGATATCTGTCACTGTTCACTCCCGCAGCAGCCGCCCGGTGGTTAAGGTCATGAGTCTACGGACAGTTTCCGTCGCGCGCCGCAAGCTCCGAGATGGCTCTTCGCCTCGGTAACAACGCCCGACCCAATCGACCACCACGCACAGAGCCGGGCTGTTCTGCGGGCGGCGTGCTGCTCGTACGACGCGCGTACTTATCCCGTGGACCTGATTTGGCGCGACTTGTCAAGGAGATCCCAGACCTGTAGCAGGTCGAGAGCGCGGCGGATGGTGCCCTCGGAGACCTCGTGTTGATTGGCGAGCTGCTTTGTGGGCGGCAAGGAGGTGCCTGCCGGCAGTAGGCCGGACTCGATTGCGGCGCCTAGCTTGGCAGCGATCGCCTCGTAGGGTGCGCGCGGATTGCGCATGATCCGTTCGCGCTCACTGAGCTGTTCGGGACGGCTCGGGAGGCGGTCGAAGAGTGCGGTTGCGGCTCGTTGGTCGGCTTCGGAGACGAATGCGGTGTAGACGCGGAGCGTGGTGGTGCCGCCGCCGCCATGGCCGAGTCGGCCGGCGACGGTTCGGATGTCGACTCCTGCGGCGATGAGTTCGGTGGCCGAGTAGTGGCGGAGGTTGTGCAGGTGGGTATCGATGTCGAGGCGCGCCGCGAGTTTGCTGTAGCGCTGCGAGACGCTGTCGGGCACGAGATGTTCGCTGTTGTCTGGGGCAAGGGAGAACACGAATGCATCAGGCCCGAGCTTGGTTTTCAGCTTGGCCGCGTTCTCGTCGCAGGTCTCGCGGTGCTTGCGTAGGAGACTCACGGTCTCGCCATCCAGCGTCAGTCGGCGGTGCTGGTGGGTCTTGGTGTCCTTAAGCCACTTCTTGCTGCTGTTTTGAGCCACGCTGGTGTCTACGACGATCGTGCCTTGGGCGAGGTCGACCTTGGACCAGCGAAGGCCGCACAGTTCGCCTCGTCGTGCACCGGTGACCATCGCAAGCCACACGAATGTGCCCCACGCTGGGTCGTTGAAGGCCTCGCCCAGGATTTGGGCGGCTTCGACGGCTGTTGGTGGGTGGGGGTTCGGCTTGGGGGCGGATGGGGGCTTGCCGGTAGGCATCGGATTAATCGATACCCACTTCCATCGCATGGCTTGGCGGAAGGCGCCACTCAGGATGAAGTGAATCTGGCGGATCGTGGAGGCGCCGAGTGGTCGGCATTCATGAGGTCGACAGCGGTGGTCACACTCGTGAGGGGTCTTGGTGCGGTGTTCGGTGAAGGGTCGTCGGTCGCAATGGTGGCGACAGCGACGGAGTTCGGCGTAGTAGGAGTCGAGGACATCGGCCTCGACTGCGCCGACCTTGACCTGCCCGATCAGCGGGTCGATGTGGTTCCGCACGTAACCGTGGTAGGTGCGGCGGGTTGTCTCGTCTAGTTCGGCCAGCTCCAGGTGGCGCTCGATCAGTTGGCTCAGGCTCGCGTTGGTCCGTGGCTGCCGCCGCTCATCGACCTGCGTCTGAAGCCGCCGGACGGCTCGCTCGGCCTCCTCCGCCGCCTTCGGCGTGTTTGCCGGGATGGTCTCGCGAAGGTAGTGACGTCGTTTCGTGACGGGGTCGATGCCGGCGTAGACGACGACGCGGAGCGCGCCGCTGGGCAGCTCCTCCACGGAGCCGCGGGCGCGCTGGCGCCTCTTCGGAGCCTTTGCCATGCGGCCGAGTGTAGCGACTCGCACCACGTTTGATCCCACGATACGGAAGATAGTGGGCTGCAGGGTTGCTTCCCATGAGTCGGATCGCCTTATTTTAAAGGCGATCCGAGCTTGGTAGGCCCCGTGGGACTCGAACCCACAACCCGCGGATTAAAAGTCCGCTGCTCTGCCAGTTGAGCTAGAGGCCCTCTCACGAGGGGTGAGGGGAATAGTGTGTCAGGTTTGTCCAGGGGATTGGTGGTGGGGTGGGGGTTGGGCGTGGGTGGTGTGGAGGTGGCGGGAGTGGGGGACCAGGTTCGCGGGGCGTGGTGGGGGTAGGTCGGCTTGGAGGAAGGTGGCGGTGATCTGGTCCTGGGCTGAGTCCGCGGCGGACCAGCGGGAGAGGTAGTAGGGGGTGACCAGGCCGGAGTAGTGGCGGGCGGCGTAGTCGTTGAGGTGGGGGGTGGGGGACCAGGTGGTGAGGATCTGGCGGGCGTTCAGCAAGAACAGCTCGTGATCCTCGGGGGTTTGGGCCCAGCGGGTGGCTTTGGCTTCCCAGGTGGCGAGCGTGAAGGACGGGTGGGCGGCCAGGAGGGCGTCCAGGTCGGGGAAGAGGGCCAGGAAGGCGTCGCGGTCGTGGAGGTAGTAGCGGTCGGCCACGCGGGTCAGGTAGGCGATGGCTACTGTGATCAGGTCGTGGGCTAGGGGGCCGTCGACCAACAAAGGGTCGTTCTCGGCTGCGGTGATGAGCGCGTCCCAGGCGTCGGCCAAGACCTTCAGGTCGTACCAGAGCGCCGCTTGGATCTCCTCAGGCGAGTGGTACGACGGACGCGTCGTGAGTACGCCGTGGAAGTGTTCGGGGAAGATCGGGATGTCGCAGGCGTAGACAGTGTCCAGCAGACCCCGCCACGCCGAGCGCAAGGCCGGCAGTTGACCGGTCGGCCCGTAGCGGCAGGCGACCCACGAGTCGAGCCACTCGCCTACATCCTCGACAGCGTCCCACGCCAGGTCGGTGATCAGTTCGAAGAAGACCGGGTTGTTGTGGATCGCCTCCATCGACAACCCCAGGCCCACCGGTGGATTACCAGAAGCAAGCGCCGCCTCAACGCCGGGAGCAACCGCGCGGAGGTCGGCGCACGGATCGGTGCGGCCGCCGAAGTTGAGCAGACCGCACCACAACCAAGGCTTGTTCCCGAAGCCGTCGAAGCGTTGCCACACAGGGTCCCGCTCCGCCCACAGGTCGGCCACGATCATCCGGTCCGAAGCGGAGAGAAACTCCCGCACACGCGCGTCGGTCCAGAAGTCGCGTTGGTACGAGAACGGCCACGCCTGCATCAACCAGACAGCGGATGGATCAGCACCAAGCAAGCCGGCGAGCGTCGCGGCAGCGACAGTCCCCGGGTACGACGGATCAGCGTCGACCGGGATCATCTCGATGAACGGGTCAGCGGCGTACAGATGGTCCGTGCCGAGCAACTCGATCTGGACACGCGCGATCTCGGCACCGATCGAGGCGTACAGCGGATCGGAGGCGTCCAGGACCCACGTCTCGAACCCCTGCCAGTCACGCCGCTTGACCCGATCAGGCGCCAGCGCCCGCGGGATATGCCCGGTGAACGCGGGCAGCACCGGCGTCATCCCGAACGCCCGCTCACGCTCCAGAATCCGCCGGCCGAGCGTGAGATGCGAGGAGATCCAGTACGACGGAAGCGGACCGGCGAAGCTGTCGAGACAACCCATGTACTGGAACGGCAGATACCCGGGTCCACCCAGAAACGACCGGACCACCTCATCGGACAGACCGAGCCGTCCATAAGCAGTCGAAAGCACCGCCTCGTGTCCGGTGAGCGCGAGCGGCATGGTGACGCCGTGCAGCGCCATCCAGTCGATCTCGCGCTCCCACTCGGCCCAGTCCCAGTAGGCCATCGTGTAGCTGAACGCGCAGAAATTCAGGTAGTAGAACTCGCGCACCCGCGCCTCGCCCCGCGTCGGCGGACAGTCGGCCAACTCCACCGACAGCGGCAGCGGCGTGTCCCATCCGACCGAGCGACCACACACCTTCCGCAGGTAGTCGTGCAGCCCGACCGCCGCGCTCACCCCGTCCGTCGCGGCCACGGTCAGCTCGCCTTCGCGAGCGACGTACTCGAATCGACGCCCGTCGCCTGACAGCTCACCGAACGTGACCGACGCCCCGAGGACACGCCGGGCGAGCCCCTCGAGGGTCGAAATCCAAGGGGCCCGATCGCTTGACGGAGTTAGTTTCGTGCGATCCATAATAAATACCCTCGCACATCGGACAGCGCAGCGGGAAGGGTGATGATGGACGAACTGGTCGCCGTGGGCACCGAGCTCATGCGCGGGATCAACGCGGACGCCGTCCTGCGGCAGCTCCGCGCGGAGTCCAGCATGACCGTGTCGGCGCTGGCCAAGAAGGTCGGCCTCAGCAGGCAGGCGGTCACCCGCTCCCTCGTGGCGCTCGAGGCCGAGGGCCTGGTCGAGTTCAGCGCGCCCGAGCGCGACACGACAAAGGTCGGCCGCCCCGCGCAGCGGGTTCGGTTCCGGGCCGAGGCCGGTTGCGTACTCGGCCTGTCCATCAGCCCGCAGGACGTCCGGGTGGCGGTGTCCGATCTGGCCGGCGCGATCCTGACGACCGAGACCGTCCAGCTCGACCCGGGGACGAGTGGAGCTGAGGGCGTCGAGACGCTCGTCACCACCGTGCAGAGGGCGACCGCGAACGCCGACATCTGGTTCGCCACCGTCGGAGCACCGGGCATCGTCGATCTGGACGCCCAGGTCATCAAGCTCATCCCGAGTATGCCGGGGTTGGCCGGCGACATCGTCGTACGGCGGTTGAGCGAAGTGCTGACGTGTCCGGTCTATCTCGACAACGACGTGAAGCTGGCGACCCAGGGCGAGCGGTGGCGCGGTGCGCAGCGGCGTGAGGACTCGGTGGTGATGATCCACTGGGGTGAGCGTGTGGGCGCCGGGATCGTGCTGCAGGGCGATCTGTACCGCGGTGCGTCCAACGACTCCGGTGACATCGGCTTCCTCGATCTGCTGGCCGGCGAGACCAGCACGAATCCGGACGGGCTGGGCCCGTTCGAGAACTGGGTCGGCGCCGACGAGATCGTCCGCCTGGCAAAGCTCACGACGTTCGAGGAAGTGCTGGACGCGTACGCCGACGGACACCCGGTCGCGGTCAGTGCGATCGAGACCGTCGCCGGCCGCTTCGCCAAAGGGGTCGCCGCGATCCGCTCGATCCTCGATCCGCAGCTCGTCGTCATCGGCGGCCCGATGGCCCGCTGCGGCGAACCGTTGCTCGAGGCAATCCGCGGTCACCTGGAACACCAAGCCCTGAACCAGCCCCCGCTGGCCGTCTCCGCCCTCGGCGACGACGCCGTCGTGTACGGCGCTCTGCACCACTGTCTGGCCGAGATCGAGCGGACCCGGTTCGAACGGGTCCGAAGCAGCATCCGCCGAGCCGCAGCGCGCGGCCCGCTACCGGCCGAAGCACCACCGGCCGCCATCCCCGAAGGAGAAGCTCATGGGTAGGACCGCAGCAAAGCTGATAGCACTCGGGGCCGCCGCCGTACTCACCACCACGGCCTGCGCGGGCACCGGTGGACCGCAGGCCGCACCGGCGACCCGGGCGAGCGTGGCCACGACGATCCCCAGCGATCCGGTCACCCTCACCCTCGCCTACACCGACGATCCGCCCACCAAGGCGCTGATCGAGGGCTTCCGGAAGAAGTACCCGAACGTCACCATCAAGCCGCAGCAGACGCCGTTCAACGACTACATCAAGTCGATCAAGCTGGCCATGTCGTCGAACCAGCCGCCGGACATCGCCGAGTACAACCCCGGTGCGATGAACACGCTCGTCCCGGCCAAGCTGATCCTCGACCTGAACCCGTACGCCGAGGCGTACGGCTGGGACACCAAGTTCCCGCCGGCCAGTCTCGAGGTGCTGAAGTCGGACGAGACCGCCAAGCAGTTCGGCACCGGCAACCTGTACGCCGTACCGGGTGGACTGTCCATCCTCGGCGTCTTCTACAACAAGTCGATGGTGTCCAAGGTGCCGACTTCGTTGGCGGAGTTCGAAGCGGAGCTCGAACTCCAGAAAAACGAGGGCCGGACTCCGCTCAGCGTCGGCGCGCTCCAGGTCGGCGGTTTCCATCTCTGGAACGCACTGCTGAACGTGATCGGCTCGGTCGACGACTACCGCGCCTGGGTCTACGGCAAGCCGGGCGCGACGATCGTGACCGACAAGGCCAAGGAAGCCACCGACACGCTGAAGCGGTGGGTCGACAAGGGGTACGTCGCCAAGTCGGCCAACGCGACCGCGGATCCGGACGCCCAGGCGAACTTTGCCCAGGGCAAGAGTGCGTTCCTGGTCACCGGCAACTGGGCGGCCGCCGCACTGGAGACGCAACTGAAGGACAAGGTCGGCTTCTTCCCGCTGCCGAACCCGGCCGGCGGTGAGGTGAAGGTCGCCTCCGGCGCCAGTGTCGCGTACGCCATCTCGTCCAAGACGAAGTACCCGAACGTCGCCGCCGCCTTCCTCGACTACATGAGCTCACCCGAGGCCGCGCAGATCCAGTTCACCGGCGGGTTCATGCCGGTCGACACCAAGGCACAGCTCAGCACGACCGGTCTGCGCGGTGACATCGCCAAGCAGTTCGCGCCGATTGCCCAGAGCAACGGCATCGTGCCGTTCCCGGACTTTGCCTCGCCGGGCATGATCGACAAGCTGACGCCGGGTATCCAGGGCATCATCAACGGCACGACCACGACCGACCAGTTCCTCGCTTCTCTGCAGGAGTCGTGGACCGCACACCATGGTGGGTAGACGCCGGGCGCGCGGGTGGGTCTACGTCCTGCCCGCGCTGCTCGTCTACTTCGGGTTCGCGATCTGGCCGGCGCTGAACACGGTCCGGCTGTCGTTGCTGAACTGGGACGGCATCCTCGCGCCGACCTGGGCCGGATTCTCCAACTACACCAGGATCTTCCAGGACCCCACGCTGTACGAGGCGATCCTGCACAGCCTGGTGCTGATCGTCTTCTTCTCCTTCGTCCCGGTGGTCGTCGGTCTGCTGATGACCGGTCTGCTGCTCGGCAAGGTGCGGCGCGGGATGACCTTCTTCCGGGTCGTCTTCTTCCTGCCGCAGGTGCTGCCGTTGGTTGCCGTCGGCATCACCTGGCGCTGGCTCTACAGCGAGGACGGGGTGATCAACCAGATCCTCACCGCCGTGGGACTTCGTGGCATCACCCGCGCCTGGCTCGGCGACTACGACCTGGCCCTGATCGCGCTCGGCCTGATCGGCACCTGGGTGATGAGCGGGTTGTGCATGATGCTGTTCCTCTCCGGTGCCCAGAAGATCGACACCGCTCTGTATGAGGCCGCCACCCTCGACGGCGCCGGGGCGTTCCGCACGTTCCGCCACGTCACCCTTCCCGGCGTCCGCGAGGAGGTCACCATCGCCGGCGTCATCACCACGATCGCCGCACTGGCCAGCTTCGACCTGGTCTTCGTGACGACGAACGGCGGCCCGGCCGGGCAGACGAACGTCCCCGGTCTGCTCGTGTACCGCCTGGCCTTCAACGAAAGCCAGATCGGTGCAGCCAGCGCGCTGGCCGTCGTACTGACTGTTCTGGTCGTCGTGATCGTGACGGCGATCCGCCGCGTGGCAAGGGTCGGCGCGTGAGCACGCGCATCGGGATGAGTCTCCGGTACGCCGTTCTGATCGTGATGGCGACCATGGTGCTGCTGCCGCTCGCCGGCATCGTGTTGACGGCGTTGCACTCGCCGAGTGAGCAGGTCAGCGGACTGAGCCTGCCCGCGCACTGGTCGTGGGAGAACTTCAAGCTCGCCTGGACGCAGGGCAACTTCACGAACCTGATGCGCTCGAGCGTCCTGATCGCCGTGTGTGTCGTACCGCTGGCGGTCGTGTGCGCGACGTTGGCGGCGTACGGGCTGGAAGTCCTGAAGGTGTGGGGAAACCGGGCGATGTCGGCCGGGTTCGTGCTGGGGCTGACGCTGCCGGTAGAGCTCGTGGTCGTTGCCCTGTACTACAACCTGCAGCAGGTCGGTCTGACCAACTCCTACCTCGGCATCATCCTGGCCGAGGTCGCCCTGTTCATGCCGTTCGGCGTGTACTGGATGCAGTCGCACTTCTCCGGGCTGCCCGGTGAGCTCGTCGAGGCGGCCCGCGTCGACGGTGCGCGCGATCTCGCCGTACTGGTGCGGGTGCTGCTGCCGATCTCCTGGCCCGCGGTGACGACGCTGTCGGTGCTGTACTTCATGTGGTCATGGAACCAGTTCCTGCTGGTGCTGGTGATGATGCAGGACCCGGACCGCCGTACGGCGCCCGCCGGCCTCGGACTGTTCGTCGGGCAGTACTCGACGAACATCCCGCTGCTGTCGGCCGCGAGCCTGATCGTGATCGCCCCGATCGTGCTCGTCTACCTCACCTTCCAGCGGAACTTCGTCAACGGGATCACACAGGGTGCGGTCAAGAGCTGACTGCTGGTGACTGTTCGTGAGGGGAGTGTCGGCGTACTCTCATGCCCAGGGGGAGGGTCGATCGTGCTGGGGAGCGCGCGCTCGGTGTAAGGGGGCAGGGTATGAGTGTCGTGGATCGGGCGGCGATCGCGCCGTCGCACGACGAGGTGGTCACCGCCTGGAAAGAGATCATGGACCAGGCGAGCGACTTGGACCTCGCCGATCGGATCGTGATCGCGGTCAAGCTGAGGGCCCGGGCTGACACGTTGGCGACGTACGAAGGACTGGCTCGGGACGCGGGGGACCTGGCCAGAGACGCGCGGGCGTTCGCGGCGGCGGTGCGGATCCAGAATCCGTTGACGACAGTGTTCCTGGCCGTCGGGATTGCCTCGGGGGTGCTCGGATTCTTCGGCCTGTGGTCGTTCTCGGCCGCCAGGAGCACGCTGTTCTCCGACGCGGGGATGGCGCAGACGACCGCGGCGCTGATCGGCGTCCTGACGGTGGCGTCGGGTGCCGTGGTCGTCGGGGTGGTCCGGGGTGCCGTCGTCGCCGCGCAGGCCGCGGTCGAGGCAGCGGGGAACCTCAAGCACCCGTCGACGGTCCTGCTGCAGGAGGTTCGCCCGGCCGAGGAGCGCTTGTTCGCGATCTTCGACCAGCGGGTCCCGGAGCCGGCCATCAGTGCCGCACCGCTGATCGTGCTCGGCACCGTCGGCTTCGTCGCCGGCCTCGCCATCGCCGCATTTGCAGGAGTAGGCGCCACCGGGTGACCCGCTGCGCGGCCGTCAGACGATGCCGACGGCCTCGAATGCGGCTTCCACTGCGGCGATCTTGCGGGCCTGTTGAGCCGGGGGCAGTAGGCGGAACAGGCTGCGTGCACTGGATACGGCGAAGCGGCGGCTGGCGGCGAATTGCGATGTACGGGACAGTCGCTGGGTCAGCGTGAGGTAGAAGACGGCGGCCACTTCGTTCGGGCTCAGGATCAGGGCGCCGTCCTCGCCCACAGCGGTGAACAGGTTGAAGGCCGCTTTGTTGTGGATCCCGCTGTTCTTGTGCACGCCACCCCAGTCGCCTTCCTCGGTGCCGGGCTTGATGACGAAGTCCTTCATGTGCTCCGGCTGCCCGAACCGCGGCGGGTTCGACAGGTCGCGGAACGGCCTGTCCCCGGCCAGCAGGTTCTCGCCCAGTTCCCAGCCCCAGGTCCGCGGGTCGTCGTTGCCGAGGTTGGCGATGACCGTGCCGAAGATGTCGGAGTACGACTCGTTCAGCGCCCCCGATTGGAAGATGTACTCCAGCCGGGACGTGTGGTCGGTGACCCCGTGGAACATCTCGTGCGCGACCACGTCGATGTTCGCCGACAAGGACCGCAGTTCGTTGTTCGGCCGTAGTACCTGCCCGTAGACCATCTGCATCCGGCTCTTGCTCCAGAAGGCGTTGGCCCACTGCTTTCCGTCGGGACTCTTCGCGAGGACGACGCAGTTGATGGTGGACTTCATGGCCCCACCACGTCCGTCGATGTTGTCCCGTCGCAGCACCGTGCGCAGGAACTCCGACACAGCCACCGCGTTCGCGTGGGCGCTCACGGCGCCAGGCGTCCAGGCCGGCGGATTGGCGATGGATCTGCCCGGCAACGGGTTGAGCGGGGACGTCGGGTCGCGGAGCTCGAAGTCGTACGTCTCGACGTTGTGCACCGGGTCGACCAGTACGAAACCATTGCCCTGTTCGGTCACCAGGAAGGTCCGCGCGACATTGAAGGTGTCCTTGGCCGTCTGCTCCATGGCCGCCATGCCCGGCGTCCGCGGCAGGATCGTCACCACCTGCCCGTCATGCGCGTCCACCACGTAGTCGACGAACCGTGGCGGGTCGAACTCGGTGTCACGGTCCTCCGGTCGCTCCGCGCCGCGATCGGGCTGCACGGGCACATCCTCGAGGATGTAAGCGAGCCGCCAGCGGGCGTTCTCGACGTCGTAGTAGTAGTTCAGCCGGGGTACGACGTCGGTCAGCGTGGGCTGATATCCGCCCGGCGCCGACTCAGCCGCTCTCACCGCATCGACCGGCGACACACTGGCGACCGGGTCGACGCCGGTCGGCTCGCCGAGGGCGGCGTCGATGCCGACCAGGCTGTTCGTGTCGTCGAGCTCGACGGTCACCAGCGAGCCGTAGACCGGGATGTCGTGGACCATCTGCCGGAACTTCACGATGCGGGTCTCGGTGAGCGGGACCGTCTCGGTGTCGATGGTCTTGAACTGGCGACCGGCGCCGTACTCCGCCGGGGCGGTGAGGGACGGCACCGCATCGCTGGCCACCGCCTGGTCCAGGAACCGGCGCGCCGCGGTCTCCGGATCGAGATCGCTCTCGCGGTCGGCCCCCGGCGGTCGAAGACCGGGAGCTGCCGCCCGCTCCTCTTCCAGTTGTGCGAGCGCTCCCGATGACGACTCGTCCGCAGTGTGCAGGGAGAAACTGTTCAGGCCATTGCCTTGCTCGCTGGGCATCTCGAGGGTCCTTCCGGTCAAGCAGGTGGGAACGCGGTCGCGACCAGATGCAGTGCGTGCAGCGGGTGCGGGGACACGCGGAAACCGACGGACGCGGCGACCCGCCGCTCGTCGGTGTTCTCGCCGACGAACACGCACCGGGCCGCCGGCAGGGCCGCGCGATCACGGGCCAGGGTGAAGAAGGCCGGCTGAGTCTTGTCCAGACCCTCGACCGAACTGAACAGGCACAGGTCGGCGTCGAGGAAGGACAGCAGGCCGGCAGCGTCCAGCACCTGGTTCATCGTGGCGGCGGTTTCGTCGCCGGTGTTGGAGATCAGGCCCAGTGCGGCCGGGATCCCGACCTCCCCGCTCCGCAGCCGGGCGAGGACCTCGGGCACGAACGGGTACACGTCGAGGCGGGACAGCCGCCCGCCCTCGACGACCGCGCTCGCCAATGTGTCGCCGATATCGAAAAAGACGGCCAGATCCTGGCTCATCTGCCCCCCTTGGCAGCACCCCGCGTCCAAATGTGAGCGTCTCATCGAGAGTGACGCCGCGCAAGGACCAGTGGCGGCTATTCCCTTCGTCGCCGAAACGGACCGGCAATTCAACCGCCTGCCATCGTTCCTTGACCGTGCGGAGGACGGAGAGGATTGTTGAATGCTGACGCGGTGGGGGTGTCGCAGATGGACAGGAACGAGAATTCCCCGAGCTCCGACGGCGGACCGCTGTTCCAAGCCTTCGCCGTCAAGACGACCAGGGGCCGGGCGCGACAAAAGCTGGACCGGGCGATCAGCGACGTACTCGGCACCGGCTGGCACGCCGAGACGTACGGCGGCCGCAGCCACCAGTACGAAGTGTTCGCCGAGGAAGGCGCCCTGACAGCTCAGGACGCGTGGGATCGCACGTACCAGTTGCGCGCCCACGCCGGCATCGCGAGCGCCGAACCGCTCTTCAAGGCATGGGTCACGGACCGTCCGGACTGGGGCGTCGGCGTCTCCCCAGGAGACGACGTCGCCGCGTTCGGCCTACCGGGCTGGGTCTGTGGCAGCGGCAAGGATTTCGACAAGGCCAAGGTGCACGAGTGGAGCCTGCACATGGCCAATGTCACCCAAGCATGGACGAACCACTTCTCGAACCCGGGCGCCGGTCCGGGCGAAGGTGTGATCGTCGGCCATCCGGACACCGGCTACCGCAGCCATCCGGAGATCGCGGTCAATCTCCTGCTCAGCAAGGGTTTCGACCTGTTCCGCAACGACAACGACCCACAGGACGAACTGAAGGACCGGTTCCCCTGGCAGACCCCGGGCCACGGCACGGCAACGGGCAGCGTCATCGTCAGCCCCCGAGGTGCCGCCGACGGGAACCCACAGAACTCCGTCAGCGGTACGGCGCCACACGCCAAGCTGGTCCCGTTCCGCGTGTCGGACACCGTGGTGGTCCTGGACACCGTCAACCTCGCCCGGGCGATCGAGCTCGCCACGGACCAGGGAGCCCACGTCATCTCCATCAGCATGGGCGGTCTCAGCAGCGACCGCCTGCATGACGCTGTGGTCTACGCGACCAGCAGGGGCGTCATTGTGCTCGCCGCCGCAGGCAACTGCGTTCGCTTCGTGGTCTTCCCGGCCGCGTACGACGAGGTCGTCGCCGTCGCCGCCTGTGATGCCGAACGAGAACCGTGGAAGGGCTCGTCCAGGGGATCAGCGGTGGACATCACCGCACCCGGCGACCGGGTCTGGCACGCCACGGCCAACAAGAACGACGCCCTCGACACAGTGGGCCAGGGCTCCGGAACGTCGTACGCCGTTGCCACGGTCGCGGGGATCGCCGCCCTGTGGCTCGCCAAGCACGGGCGAAGCACGATCATCCAAGCGTGTGGCGGCAAGGAGCGGATCGCTTCGACGTTCCTGCAACTGTTACGCGCCACCGCCACCCCCGTGCCGGGCTGGCCGTCGGGTCAGTTCGGCGGCGGACTGGTGAACGCCGATGCGTTGCTCTCCGCGGGGCTGCCGAATGGCAGAACCGTGCCCACGCTCGCACCCACTGCCAGGGAGCACGTGGCAGTGGCGCGCGGCGGCCTGCCCACGTTCGGGCATCTCTTCGAGAGCGCCGTCCGCACGGAGTCGCGTGCCCGGCCCTCGCTCGCCGTCGCGGCGGACTCAGGGCAGCCGAGCGGCCTCGACGGCGCGCTGGCGGACCTCTTGAACACCACAGCGGACAAGGTGCCGACCGACCTCGGCCAGGTGGGCCAGGAGCTTGCGTTCTACCTGGCAACCGACCCGGACCTCTACCGCCAATTCGAAAGCGTCGTCTCCCGGGCGATGCCGGACGGCAACCTCAACGCTGTCCGCGAGCGCCTCCTGACCGGAGGCGTCTCGCCCGCCCTCGAGGTGAAACTGTCAGCACCGTCACGAAATTGAGCCGGTTCCGGGGCTGGGGTATCGACCGGTGCATTGCCGGGATGGTATGGATCGGAACTCAACCGGGAAGTCCGGATGCTGACAATCCTGCTGCGGGGGGAAACTGCGGCGGGTTGGGGGGAATTGTGCGTTTGTTTTGTGCTGCGGTGGGTGCTGGGCTTTTGGTCGTCGCCGCCGGGGGGGTGTGGATCGGAAGGTACGGCGGGAGTCGGCGAGCCGGCCGCGATCGTCAGTAGCCGGGCCGCGGTGACGCCGACACCTGAGCCGAGCACGCCGACGGCTCAACCGACGACGGCTCCACCGACCGTGGTGAAGCCGACGGTGGTGAAGCCGACGGTGGTGAAGCCGACGCCCGTGACGACCAAGAAGGCGGTCGTCGAGCTTCGGGTCATTCCGTTCAAGAAGAAGACGGTGACGGATTCCTCGATGGCGAAGGGGGAGACGGTCGTCACGACCACCGGAGTCAACGGGACGCGGCGGTTGACGTATGAGGTGACGTACGTCGACGGCGTACAGACGGCCAAGGAGTTGCTGAAGCAGGAGGTTGCCAAGCAGCCGCGGACCCAGGTGACCACTGTCGGTACGAAGGTCGAGGAGAGCGAGTCGTCGGACTGCGATCCGAACTACAGCGGGGGCTGTGTGCCGATCGCCAGCGATGTGGATTGTTCGGGCGGGAGCGGGAACGGGCCGGCGTATGTGCGCGGCCCGGTCACAGTTGTCGGGAGTGACATCTATGGCCTGGACCGCGACAACGACGGTCTTGGTTGTGAGGACTAAGGCCGTGTCTGATGGTCCCCCGCCTACTGCGCGGGACCATCAGACACGACCTAGCTAGGCGGGGTTGCGGCCGAGGTGGGCGACGATCTGGGTCAGTGGATCGGTGCCGGAGTACGGGATCTCGGGGCCGAAGGGGGAGCCTGGGGCCAGGCGAACGTCGCCGGTCGGAACGATGTGGGCTACCGCCAGAGCGGCGTCCAGGACCTCGGGGGTGAAGGTCACTGTGGTGCCGAGGGACTTGGCGACGTCCCAGGAGTGCACGACGTAGTCGATGAAGTGGAAACTGATCGCCTGGTGGCCGGGGAACGACGCGCCGAACTCTGCCAGCGGGAACGTGCGTTCGGTGACGCCGTCCTCGGCGAAGGCGGTCAGGACGTGTTCGGCTGAGTCGATGTAGGCCTTGACCGGGTCGTCGCCCAGGTCGCGGAGTTTCCACCCAGCCTCGTCGCCGTCGCCGCGGGAGGCGGCGGCGAAGCCGTAGTGCTGGGTGGCCATGTGGGCGAGGAGGCCGTAGAGGGTCCAGGCGCGGCAGGGCGTGGGCTTGGCGAGATCGGCGTCGGTGACACGCGCGACCAGGTCGATGCTGGCCTGGACGGCTTGTGCGTCGAGGGATACGTAGTCAACTGTAGGCATGTGTAGATCATATGCGCTAGCTTATGATTGCGCCAGTGTTATCTTCCGTGGTGTGAGCCCCGAGGACGAGCGGCCCGACCTCGCCGCGATGCTGCATCCGTTGCTGCGGGCACTCATCGCGGCGGAGCTGCCGGTGCTCGCCGAGCATGAGGTGTCGATGTGGGGGTACGCCGTCCTGACCGCACTCGACGACACCCCGGTACGCACCCAGGCCGCGCTCGCGGACGCGATCGGCGCCGACAAGTCACGCATCATCGGCACCCTCGACGAACTCCAGGACGCCGGTCTGATCGAGCGGACACCCGACCCGAGCGACCGTCGCGTCCGGCTGCTGTCGATCACCCCCAAGGGCCGTCGAGTACGACGCTCCGCCCGCAAAGACATCCGCGCGCACGAGGACCGCATCCTCGCATCCCTCCCGCCCGCCGACCGCCAAGCCTTCCTCCGCGCCATCCGCCACTTCTACGACGCCCGCTGAGGTCAATCCTGCGATGGAGGTCGTTCCCCCGCGGGAGTGATCCGCCCAGGACGTGGTTCGAGTCAGGCTGCAGGTATGGCGATCGTGCGTGCAGGGGAGCTGGATCGGGAGGCCGCGGTGGGCTGGGCGGCTCGGGGTGCGGTCGCCTGGGCAGCGGCGTACGGATGTGTGCGGGTGTGGTTCGCCACCGGTCACGCGCCGGACTGGAAGTTCCCGGGTGGCGATCTGCTGGTCCCGGATTGGATAGGAGTGCTGGGGTGCGTGGTCAGCGCCGCGGCTGTGCTCGCACTGCAGCGGCGACCGAGCTCGCGGCTCCTGATCAGGACGCTGTGGTTGGTCGCGGCCGGGTGGGTCGCGGCCGCTGCGCTGGCGCTGCTCGATGTGGTTGGCGGTGTGCTGCCAGGCCTCGGTATCCCGTTCGATTGGAAAGGGATGCTGAGCAGATTGGCCGCGCTCGGCGGCGCCGCGCTGCTCGGCCGAACTGCCCTGACCTACCAGCGTCGGCTCGGTCCGGGCCGGTCGGTGACCGAAATCCCCAGCTGGGCAGTGATCGGTGCCTGGACCGCCGTCGCCGGGTGCCTGATCCGGTTGGGAGCGCAGGCAGTCGTCGGGTTCGGCAGCACGCCGTACGGCGCCAACCTCTCGCTGATCCTGTTCGAGGGCGGCTTCCTGCTCGCCGGGATCGTGCTGCCGCTGCTGCTGGTCTATCGCGTCGGCCGGTTCTTCCCACGCTGGATGCTGCTGCTCCCCGGTGCCGGCCTCGGTGGCGGCATCACGGCGTACTTCGGTGTCGGCCTGCTCCAGATGATCGCGGCCGTAGTCCAAGGCAAGCCCGTGTACGGCGACGTCGGCCTGCCGGACGCGTTCTTCTGGGTAGCCGTCCCGGCCTACCTCGTCTGGGGTGCGGGTCTGGCTGTTGCCACGTATGGCTACCACCTGCGGACCCGTTCAGCGGCTGTGAGTGAGTAGGCCGAGCTCGGCGGCTCGTCGTACCGCTGCCCGGCGGCTGTTCACACCGAGCTTCAGGTAAATGCTCTTCGTGTGCGTGCGCAGGGTGTTCAGGGACACGGTGAGTTCGCGGGCGATGTCCGGTCCGGCGAGTTCGCTGCCGAGCAGCCGGAGTACCTCCAGCTCGCGTTCGCTCAACGCGTCCGGCAGACCTTGCGACGGCGCCGTAGAACCAGTCAACAGGCTGACGAGCTGACCGACGGCAATCCCTTGTTTCGCGGCCGCTTTCAACAGCCGCAACATCGCTGGGCCCTCGTCGACGAAGACCCGGACGTAGCCCTCCGGTGAGGCCAGCGCGAGAGCGCGCTCCAGCGGAACCAGCCCAGCAGGCAGGTCCAGAGCGAGCGCCTGAAGCACCAGGATCTCGATGAGGCTGCCCATCCGGCCGCCGGTCTCGGCCTCGCGCAGCAAGCCCTCCAACAACCCGAGCGCCTCATCGAGAGATCCCTGAGCCAGAAGCGCCCTGGCCAACGTGATGTGCTCGAACTCGTGCAGGTAGTCAAGGTCAGTTGGTAGACCTCGGGAGCGAGCCCAGTCCAGCCCGTCGTCGACCTTGCCTTGCCGGATCCACACCCGCGCCTTCATCGCCGAGATCGGACGAACCTCGGGCGCGAAGTCGCCGAAGTACAGGTGCTCCGCCTCGTCGAGAAGGTCGGCCGCACCGGCAAGATCGCCCTCGGCCTCGCGGATCCGGGCCATCGCGACCCGGGATCGATACGGGTTCCGCGGCATCCCCATCGCGTCGCCCAGCAGTTTGCCGCGCTGCAACAGTTCAAGCGCCATCGGCAACTCGTTCCGCTCGCGGTGGAGTGCACTGAGACCGACGTACATGTCGGCCGTCCCGCGCAGCACCGGTCCGTCCTTCCCGAGCTCCAGCCCGCGCTGGTAGATGCGCATCGCCTCCCGGAGCCGTCCCTGGGTGATCGCGATGTCAGCCAGCGTGACCGCGCAGCCGAGAGCGTCGGACAGGAATCGGACCCGGATCAGGCTCGTCATGCAGTCCGTGTACGCCGTGTGCGCTGCCTCGAGATCGCCTTGAGCCCAGGATGCGAGCCCGAGCAGACCGGTCGCCGCGCCATGGCCGAGCTGGTCGTCGTCGGGCAGCAGATCAAGTGCTTGTCGCCCGTAGGTGACCGTGGCCGCGTTGTCGGCGCGCATCAGCGCCAGCCCGGCTCGGTAGATGGCGATCCAACCTCCGAGCTGGGGGTCATGTGAAGCGTCCTGCAGGCGCGACTCGACACTGTCCACGGCGCCGATCGACAGCAGCGCGCCGGCGAAGTCGACGCTGAGCCTCGGCCGACCACGAACCAGCTCGTCGGGCAGCCGCTCGAGCCAGCCGATCATGGTGGCTTCCTGCCGATCCCTTCGCATGGCCGGTATCGCGAGCTCCATCAGGTCGGCCGCGTGCTCGAAGTCGCGCGCGGCCAGTGCGTGGTGGATCGCCGCGGGCAGGTCGCCGTACTGCTCGTACCAAGCGCTCGCGCGGCGGTGCAGGAGCGGCACCTGATCGGGCTGCGCGTCGAGCAGGCGTGCGTGCATCACGTCGGCGAAGAGGTGGTGGTACCGGTACCACTGCCGGCGATCGTCGAGCGGGACCAGGAACAGGTTCCCGCGCTCCAACGCCGCCAGCGCCGCCTTGCCATCGACCTGTCCGGTCAGTGCGTCGCACAACGACCCGCTCAGCCGATCGAGGACGCTGGTCTGCAACAGGAACGACTGGATGTCCGACGGCTGACGCGCCACCACTTCCTCGACCAGGTAGTCGACGACGAACCGATCGGTGCCCGCGAATCCGTCGATGAAGGCAGTCACGTCGTCCCGCCCCTGCATGGACAGCGCCGCGAGCTGGAGCGCGGCGATCCATCCCTCGGTGCGTTCGTCCAGCGCGGCCACGTCCCGCGCCGTCAACTGCAGGCCCATCATTTCGTTGAGGTACGTCGCCGCTTCGGCCGGAGTGAAGCGCAGATCGGCGGCCCGGATCTCCACCAACTCGCCACGCGCCCGCAGTCGGGCCAGTGGTAGCAACGGATCGGCCCGGCCGGCGATCACCACCCGCAGATTCGGCGGCACCCGGTCCAGCAGGAAGGCCATCCCGTCCTGGATCTCGCGTGCGTCGATGTGATGGTAGTCGTCGAGCACCAGCACGATGTCGCGACCGAGCGCGCCGAGGTCGTTGAGCAGCGGAGTGAGCATCGAGGCGACCGGAACCGGCCGCGACGACTCCGGCAGCGCGCCGACCTCCGGTGCCACTGTCCGCAACGCGGCGACGACGTAGGTCCAGAAGGTCGCCGGGTCGTTGTCACCGGCGTCCAGCGAGAGCCAGGCGACGGACCGGTTCTCGGCCGCGGCGGCCAGCAGCGTCGTCTTGCCGAACCCGGCCGGCGCGGAGATCAGCGTGAGCGTCGACCCGGTCCCCAACCGCTCGCGCAGTCGCGGCCGCGACACCCAACCCGCCCGCGGCCGAGGAACGTAGAGCTTCGTCTCGAGCACCGGAGTCAGCGACCTCACCCCCGGCCCTCAGAGTGCCACAACCCGTAGCAAACAGGGGGACGACGGCGCAACCGATTCGGAGTGTGATCTGAAAGTCACGATGCGTTGAACCCGAGACCCGGATGAATCGTTCGGAACAGGCGACGACCCCTACACCTCGAGGAGTGAGGCCATGAAGGTGCTGGAGCGCTACCAGAAGCAAGTGATCGCCGTCTTCCGGATCGTGATCGGGTTCCTGTTCGCCAGCCACGGTGCGGCCGCGTTGTTCGGCGCACTCGGGACGAAACAGGTCGAAGCCTTCGCCTGGCCGTCGTGGTGGGCGGCCGCGATCCAATTCGCCGGCGGCGCGTTGGTGCTGATCGGGCTGGGTACCAGATATGCCGCACTGCTCTGTTCTGGATCGATGGCGTACGCCTACTTCACTGTTCACCAGGTGGATGCTTTGCTTCCTGTGCAGAATGGTGGCGAGAAGGCAGCGCTGTTCTGCTTCGCCTTCCTGCTGATCGCGTTCCTCGGCAACGGCGCCTGGGCGGTGGAGCAGCGAGCAGCACCTCAGAGAGCAACAGCCGCAGCGGAGTGATCCCGGCCGGGACCGCACGATGCACGACAGAGCAGGAGCCGCGATGGCCGATGACCGGGCGGCGCTGCTGCGCGAGTTGCACGATGTGCACGCGCCCGCGTTGTGGCGGTTCGTGGTCCGGCTGACCGGCGACGACCGGCTGGCCGAGGATGTCGTGCAGGAGACCCTGCTGCGGGCCTGGCGCCGGCCGCAGATCCTGACCGAGGACGAGGCGGGGGCCCGGGCCTGGCTGTTCACGGTGGCGCGCAATCTCGTCATCGACGACCGGCGCAGTGCCCGGGTCAGCCGTGAGGTGGCCAGCGGCGACCTGCCGGAGAACCCGAGTGCCGACCACGCGAACGCCGTCCTGGACGCGTGGCTGGTGGCCGAGTCGCTGGCCCAGCTGTCCGAGGAACATCGGCAGGTGATTGTTCGTGCCTACTACGGGCGTCGTACCGTCACTGATATCGCCGAAGAGCTGGACATCCCGTCAGGCACCGTGAAGTCGCGGCTGCACTACGGGCTGCGGGCGCTGAAGCTCGCGTTGCAGGAGAAGGGGGTGACGAGCCAGTGAGCGATCCGTTCAAGGAGTGGGACGCGGCCTATCTGCTGGGGGCGTTGTCGGCGAAGGACCGTCGCGCCTACGAAGAGCACCTACGGACCTGTGACGAGTGCTCGGCCGGGGTGGCGTCGCTGGCCGACGTCCCCGGCACGCTGGCGACGCTGCCCGACGACCGCGCGCTCGCCACCATCAACGCAAGCCCGCCGAACCTGCTGCCCGGCCTGGTCCGCGCGGTCCAGAACGACACCCGCAAGCGGCGCGTCCGGCTCGGCATGGCGATGGCCGGCGTCACGGCCGCGGCGGCCGTGGTCGGTGGGCTGGTGGCGATCCCGCTCAGCCGCGAGGAGCCGCAGGGTGACTACGTCGTCCTCGCTCAGACCGTGGCCAGCAAGCTCTCCGCCGACGCCCGGCTGGTGCCGGAACGCTGGGGTACGACGATCGAGATCAGCTGCCGGTACGACGAACTGGCCACCCCGAGCGAACGGGCCCGCGGCTACGAGCTGTACGTCACGGACACGTCCGGGAAGTCCCAGCTGGTCGCGAGCTGGACCGCGGCACCGGGGACGACGGTCAAGCCGGCCGCGACCACGAAGCTGCAGCGCAACGAGATCCGCGGGCTGGACATCCGCAGCTCGGAGAGCGGCCGGATCCTGCTCGCGGTGCACTTCTGATGCAGATTGTGCGCCCCCGGACACTGTCCGCGCGGAAATGGTTGCGGTCGGCACGATTGGCTGCCAGCCGCTGGGGCACCTGAGGGTCAAGAGCGGTGGTCGCTCGAGAGGCCGTCGATCTAGACCCCGGTGTTCAGGGACGTGCACCGGGGTCGCTCGACGTCCGGCCGCCGTCCGCCGGGAACGGCCGTTGAAGGTCCGTCGTCAACCTCCGCCGCCAGCGTGCCGGAAGATTTTTCCTGCGATCGTGTAACACTCGCGCCGTCACCAGCGATATACCGTGTGTAACGCCACTGAGGATCCCGTCCCAGGTCAACCGCCCGAAGGGCCTGGGGCGGGGTTCTCGTTCGTCGAGAGGCGCCCCGGACGCGTTACGCACGAAGGCCCCCGGTAGCAGTACCGGGGGCCTTCGCGCTGTTATCCCTCCCTACGCTATGACGCCTGTTCGCTCGATCGGTGCGAATCCGGCAGAGCGATCCGGTCCGCCGGGAGGCGTTCCGTCCGCTCGGTACCGTCGTCACCCTCGTACTGCACCAGACCGGTCCATCCCGTCGCCTCGTGCTCACGGCCGATCAACCAGCCGGGTCGCCACTGTCCGTCCACTTGGACGATCACATGGCTGGGCAGAGGCAAACGGGACACCAGTTCGGTGCCGGGCTCGAACTCAGTCATGGCCGAAGGCTAAGGCGTTTCCGCGCTCGGCGCCTCCCTGGAGCGTGTTTACCCACGGTCTTCTCAGACTCTGGGCAGAAGTTCTCGGACGACGCCGACAGGAAGCCCCAATTCGCGCACCGAGCCGGTCACCTTCAACGCGCGGCCGCCGGGGATGTGGGTCACCCATCCTTGCCGCAAGGCATGTCCGCACAAGGCCGCGCCGACCGCGCCGGCCAGATGCGGCCGCCGTTCGGTCACGTCCAGACATGACCGCAGCGGGGGCCGTCCGCGGCGCGACTCGACCACGATGCCGAGATCTTCCAGCCAGGCCGAGCCTTCCGGCGTGAGCGCGACACCTTCCGACCAGTCGATCAGGCCACGTTCGGTCATCGCATCCGCCAGCGCCACCCCGAGCTTCCCCGCGAGGTGGTCGTAGCAGGTCCGCGCCCGCGCGAACGCGTCCCGCTTGCTGACCGCGGCCAGGCTGGTCAGGACCTCGGTCCGATGAGGTGCCAGCGCCGCCAGTCCTTCGATCAACTCGGCCGTATCCGGACCGGCGAGTTTCAGATAGCGATGCCGTCCCTGCCGCACCTCGGTCAGCAGACCGCCGTCGACCAGGAGATTGAGATGCTCGCTGATCGTCGGCCGCGACACCTTCGCCAGCCGGGCCAGCTCGGTCGCCGTCCACGCTCGCCCGTCGAGCAGCGCCAGGCAGACCGTCGCCCGGGTGGCGTCGGCCAGCATCCGGGCCCAGGCGGCCAGCTCCTGCCCCTCGGTCTGCGTACTCATGGATCCCATCATGCCGTTCCGACAGTTAGGCGCCCGCCGAAGCGTCCGCGACCTAGCGTCGGGAGCCATGACGCACCTGACGATCGAACCGTCCATCCTGTACGTCGGTACTCCGGTCGCCCTGCTCTCCACCGAGAACGGCGACGGCACGATCAACCTCGCCCCGATGTCGTCCGCCTGGGCGCTCGGTGACGTGGTCGTCCTCGGACTCGGCAGCTCCGGTCAGACCGCGCACAATCTGCGGCATCGGCCGGACCTCGTGATCAACTTCCCGTCCCCCGCAGAGTGGGAGGCGGTTGAGCGGCTCGCCGGGCTGA
The DNA here is from genome assembly GCF_043197365.1 of Kribbella sp. NPDC049174. NCBI lineage: Bacteria > Bacillati > Actinomycetota > Actinomycetes > Propionibacteriales > Kribbellaceae > Kribbella > Kribbella sp. NPDC049174. The sequence goes on from NZ_JBICSZ010000002.1 coordinate 23,987, forward strand.
CCGGTCGCGACCCGGTGCCGGACCACAAGCGTGCTCGCTTCCGCTTCGAGCGGGAGAAGTTCAAGGCGGCCGGGCTGACTCCGGTGGAGTCCGAGCTGGTCGGTCCACCGCGGGTGGCCGAATGTCCGTTGCAGTTCGAGACATCCGCCGTAAACGTGCAGTTTGATGCTGATGGCAACTTTCTGATCGTGCAGGCGCGCGTGCTGCGGGTGCACGCCGACGAGCGGATCGTCGTACCGGGGACATCGTACGTCGATCCGGGGGCGTGGTCGCCGTTGCTCTACACCTTCCGGCACTACTTCGGTCTCGGCCCGGAGCTGGGTGAATCGTTCCGGACCGAGACGCCTAGAGGAGCCGAAGCCGATCGACTTCTTCGTCGCTGAGGACGACGTCGAGTGTCGCGAGGACAGCCGGGAGATCCCCAGCCGGTACGACGCGGTGCGTGCTTCGACCGTCGGCGTACTCGGTCGTGAGCTCGGCTCCGATCAGGCGACGATTGACGCCGTCGGCGACCCGCATCACCACCGGCCTGCCGGTGAACGGGGAGTCTCGGTGGGTCGAGACGTAGTGGTGATAGACCTCGTAGTCGATCGGGCGGACCGGCTCGTCGTTGGACGCGTGCTGCGGGATCCAGCCGTCCGGGGTCTGCTTCGACAGGGTCCAGGCGTCGCCGTCGGCGGTGAGGCGGTGATCCCAGCCGCCCTGGTCGACGATCACGCCGTCCTTGAGTGGGGTCGGGTAGAGCTGGCCGGCGCCGAACCCGACATCGGCGAGAAACTCCTGCCCGTCCACGCCGACCTTGAGCAGCGCGTGCGTACGCGGTCCCGACTTGTGCGGTTGCACCCGCGCGACCCGTCGTTCCACCGCGAAGCCGAGTCGCTCCAGCGCGGCGCCGAAGAGCAGTGTGTGCTCGTAGCAGTAGCCGCCGCGCTGTCGTCGTACCAGCTTCGCCTGGATCGCGTTCAGCCCGATCCCGGGGTGCGTGCCGAGGATCACGTCGATGTTCTCGAACGGGATCGCCAGCACGTGCGCCCGGTGGAGACTGTGGAGGCTTTCCGCGGATGGTGTCACCCACGAATGCCCGATGCGGTCGAGGTAGGCGTCCAGGTCGAGTTCTTCGATCTCCCACATGACGCCTACCCCAACACTTCGAGTTCACTTGAGGTCAAGTTCGCTGAACAAGGTGAGCTGGATTCCGCCCGGGGTCTCCAGCCGGGCGTTGAGCGAGTTCCACGGGGTGCGGGTCGGCTCGGCGAGCACGGTGGCGCCGGCAGCGGCCAGCGTCCGCGTGGTCTCGGCCGAGTCGTCCACCTCCAGCGCCACCCGGTACTTGCCGGCGACCCGGCGGCCGACCTCGACCTCGTCGATATAGTCGGCCTGACCCGGGTCCGCGATCTCCAGCGTCGCCCGCTCGACCTCGAGGATCACCACCCGCCCGTTCTCGGACGAGTACGACGCCCGCTCCGGCAGCCCGAGCACGTCCCGGTAGAACGTCACCGCCTCGTCGTAGTCGTCCGCCGTCACGACCAACCGCAGTTCCCTGACCGTCATTCCTTCAGTATCGGGTCTCCTGCCACACCGAGGTGATGGTCGCCTCGTCGAAGCGCCAGCCTGCCGGGGTACGTACCGCGCTGTACGTCAGCCGCACGCCGTTCCGCTGGTGCGGCGGCTCACCGTCGCGGTAGAAGGAGACCAGCTGATAGGCGGAGGCCTCGGCGCGATCTCCGTCGACGTCGACCAGCACGTCACTGTGCATGTGCTGGGCCTTCTCGTCGGCGGGTTTCGACAGGTAGGCGACCACGTGGTCGATCCCCCGGATCTCACCGCCGCGCGGTGAGTGGACCACCACGTCCTTCGTGTAGATCTGCCGGAGGTCCTCCGGTGTCCCCTCGTCCAGCACCCGCGCCAGCCGGGTGAACAACTCCGCAACCTCGAGCCGATCAAGGATCTCTCTCATCGCCTGTTTCCTCTTTCGTTGGTATGGCCAACATTGGTGTCACCAACTATAACCGGGAAACCTGATAGTGCAAGATCCGCCAGGAATCACCTACCTGTCGGACGATCACGCTGAGGTAGACGGGCAGGGTCGGCCGGTCGGAGAACGAGAAGTCGACGGCCAGGTACCCGAGGACGAGGTCGTCCGTGAGCCGCCGCGTCTCGAGGATCTCGTACGACGCCCGCAGTCCACGCGGCTGTGAGTCGTAGTACTCGGCCACGTTGTCCGGCCCCACGCCGTACAGGTGCAGGCCCTGGAAGATCGCGTCGTCGGTGAAAAGTGACGCCACCTGCTTGGGCTCGTGCTCGTCGACGCCGGCCTTCCACTGGTTGAGCACTTCGCGAAGAACGTCGAGTTCAGTCATGGCTCAGTGCCCTGCCTGCTGGCCGCCGTCGACGTGGAGGATCTCGCCGGTGACGAACGCGGCGCCCTCCAGGTACACGACCGCGTCGACGATCTCGTCGATCTCGCCGAGCCGGCCGACCGGGTGCAGTGCGGCCAGGAACTCGTGTGTTTCCTCCGGGTGCATCGGCGTACGGATGACACCGGGGGCGACGGCGTTGAACCGGATACCGCGGGCGGCGTACTCGGTGGCGAGGGACAGAGTGGCGGAGTTCAGTCCGCCCTTGGTCAGGGATGCGAGCACCGACGGCACGTTGCTGTTGGCGTGATCGGCCAGGCTCGTGGTGATGCTGACGACGTGACCGGTGCCTTGGGCAACCATTGCGGCGACGGCCCGCTGGGTGATCTCGAAGAACCCACGGACGTTGATGCCGGTGACGACGTCGAAGTCCTCGACGGTGTATTCGGTGAACGGCTTCGCGACGAAGACGCCGGCGTTGTTGACCAGCGTGTCGATCCGGCCGAACGCCTCCAGTGCGCTCTCCACGATCCTGGTGCCGACACCCGGCGCGGCGATGTCACCCGCGACGGTGAGTACCAGCGGGTCGTCCGACGGCTCGATGGTGCGGGAGTTGGCGACGACGGCGTACCCGAGCTTCCGGTACGCCGGGACGAGTGCCGCTCCGATGCCCTGGGACGCACCGGTGATGACGGCGACTTTCTGCTTCATGGTTCTCTCTTTCGTGATGGAAGATGCTGTACTTCGATCGTTGTCGAACCATCCGCCGTTTTCCACGACCGGTTTGCTCTCAGCTGAGAGGCCCGGCCTACTACGATCGGGCGGGTGGAACTGCGGCAGTTGCGGTACTTCGTCGCCGTGGCCGAGGAGCTGAACTTCGGTCGCGCCGCGGCCCGCTTGCGCATCGCCGGTCCGTCGCTGTCGCAGCAGATCAAGTCGCTGGAGCGGGATCTCGGCGTCCGGTTGTTCGACCGCGACCGCCGCACCGTCACGCTGACCGCGCACGGCGAGTCGCTGCTGCCGCAGACCCGGGCGTTGCTCGAGCAGGCTGACGAGTTACGCCGTACGGCGGCCGGCTTCTCCGCGACCGAACCGGTCCGGCTCGGTTATGTGAGTTGGCGACCGGTCGATCTGGTCGAGCGGACGTCCGGGGTCGCGCAACTGCTCGTGGATGCGTGGGTGATGCCGTCGCACACGCAGGCGGGCCGGGTCGCGGACGGCAGTGTCGATCTGGCGATCTGCTGGGTCCGCGCGACCGACCTGGCCGAGCAGGAATTGGTCGGCCGGCTGATCGGGGCAGACCGGTTGACTGCGATCTCGTGGGGTCGCGACGAGTCCGCCGTACGTGCGAAGGACACCGCGCTGCTGGTGGACGCCGACACCGCGACCTGGGCGTCGTGGAACATCTACGCGGTCGAGTTCGCCCGCGAGACCGGTGCCGAGATCGTCCGGATCGACGACCACGGGATCACCGGCCAGGCCTTCTTCGAGCATGTACGACAGTTACGCCGGCCCGTGATCAGTTCGCCCAAACGTGACGACACCCCGCTGCCGCCCGACCTGGTCCGTCGCCCGGTGGTCGAGCCGATCCCGATCTGGACCTGGGCTCTGGTGTCCCGCCGCGACGAACCGAGTCGCGCCGTACAGGCCGCCATCGAAGCGCTCACTCGCGACCTCACCGTCGACCTCTCGGACGGCTGGCTCCCGGCCGACGATCCGTTCCGTCAGGCCTGAGTGACGGCCGCAGTCGTCAGGCGGTAGCCGGTGTTGGCGGAGAACTCGGCGGACAGTGCGAAGCGGTCGCCGCGGACCAGGGTGTGACGCCACTCGACCGCGCGGTTCTGTGAAGTGCCCTGGCGGTTGATGGAGAAAGCGGCGGCTTCCGGCGGGCAGCGCAGCAGGGCGCGCTCGGCCGGTGTGGGTACGACGGCCCGGATGTCTTCACGACCGTGGTCGAGGCGGAGTCCGGTGCGGTCGGCCAGTTCGTTGTAGAGGCTGGTATGGGTGAAGTCGGCGTCCAGGAGCGGTTCCGCGAGTGAGGCCGGCAGCCAGACGCGGTCGAGCGCCAGTGGCTCGTCGCCGGCGAAGCGGAGCCGCTCGAGGTAGAGCAGCGGGATGGACGCCTCCAGGTCGAGCCGGGCCGCGATGACGCCGTCGGCCCGGACGTCCAGCGCCCGTACGACGCTGTGCTGGGTCAGACCGGAGGCCTCGACCGAGGAGAAGAGGCTGTAGAGCGCGCCCATCGGCTGCCGGATCTCGGGCGTGGTCGCGACCCGCGGCTGGCGGCCGCGTTCGGCGACGATCAAGCCGTCGGCGCGCAGTTTGGCGAGCGCCTGCCGGACCGTGTGCCGGCTGACCTGGTAGTCCTCGACCAGCGCGAGCTCACCGGGGAAGACGTCGTCGAACTCCCCGGCGCGCAGTCGGCGGACCAGGTCCTGCTGCAGCTGCTTCCAGAGCGGCTGGCCGCCGGAGCGGTCGAGCCTGCGCTCGGTCATCTGGTCCTGTCCTCCGCTGGGGGTCTGCGCTGCGGGCTTGCGCTGGGGTTGCCGGGCTTGCCAAATGTCCGGTCATCTCCTAGCTTAAATGTGCGTACATTTCTAGCGTAGGGGAGAGCCGGTCCGATGGTGCAGGTCGAGGTTAGGCCAATCGCCCCGACCGCTGTTCCCCGTGACCACCGCTCCCGCCTTGGCTCCGTGCTCCGCTCGACCGGACGGCGCGTTCCGGGCCTGGCCGTCGTACTGGCGTTGGCTGCCGTCGCGGTCCCACTCGGCCGGCTCGTGCCGGTCGTCGGCGGACCTGTGTTCGGGATCGTCCTCGGTGTGCTGGCTGGGCTGCTTGTGCCCGCGTTGCGATCCGACCTGTGCCGGCCCGGCTACACCTTCGCGTCCAAGACCTTGCTCCAGTCGTCGATCGTCGTACTGGGAACCGGTCTGTCTCTGCAGCAGGTCGTCCATGTCGGTGGCTCGTCGCTGCCGGTGATGCTCGGCACCCTCGCGATCGCGCTCGGCGGCGCCTGGCTGTTCGGCCGTCTGCTCGGTGTCCGGGGCGACACCCAGACCTTGATCGGTGTCGGTACGGCGATCTGCGGCGCCTCGGCGATCGCGGCGACGACGGCGGCGATCAACCCCAAGCGCTCATCGGTCGCCTACGCGCTGGCGACGATCTTCACCTTCAACGTCGTCGCCGTACTCACGTTCCCGCCGCTGGGGCATTTGCTGGGCCTCAGTCCGGAAGCCTTCGGGTTGTGGGCAGGTACGGCGATCAACGACACGTCCTCGGTGGTCGCCGCCGGGTACGCCTACAGCCAGGAGGCCGGCGACCAGGCGCTCGTCGTGAAGCTGACCCGCTCGCTGATGCTGGTGCCGATCGTTCTGGCGCTCGTCTTCCTGAAGTCGCGGCGCGATGCCCGGACGTCCGCCGCTGCGGCTCGTCTGCCCTGGCGGAAACTCGTCCCGCTCTTCCTGATCGGCTTCCTCGCCGCCGCGGGCCTCCGGACAGCCGGTCTGGTGCCTGTCGGTTGGCTGCCTGCTCTGAGCCTGATCGGGACGTTCCTGATCACGGCCGCGCTGGTCGCGATCGGGCTGTCGCTGCGGCCGAAAGAACTGCGCGACACAGGACCGAGGCCGCTCCTCCTCGGAGCGATCCTGTGGGTCCTGGTCGCGGCAGGCAGTCTTGCGATTCAGTCCTTCTCGTAGGCGGCCGGCCTGGTCTGGACGGCCTTGATCCGCGGTACGTCGAGCTTCGAGCTGCGGTCGAACCGGTAGATCCCGTTCTCTTCCTGGAAGACGTCGGTGAGCTGCGTGTAGCAGTAACCGAACATCAGCGGGTCGTCGAGCAGTGCGTCCACCAGACCGGCGAAGCGGTCGTAGAACGCCTCCTCGTCCGCCACCCGCTGGCCGTAGCCCCACGACTCGGTGGTGTTGTTGCCGGCGGCTTGGGCAGCCGCTTCCGGGTTCCACCAGATGCCGCCGAACTCACTGCAGAAGTACGGCTGACCGGCGTACGGCTGGGAGATCGGCCGCCGCTCGTGCCCACCGGTGTTCCCGTACGGCGCTCCGTCCGCAAGGCCGGCCATCTGCCGCGCGAACTCCGCCGGGTCCTGCTCGTAGTTGTGTGAGTCCCACACGTCGGTCTCCGGCACGCGGTGCGAGTACCCGGACGCATCCAGCACCGGGCGCGTCGTGTCGGCCGCCTTCGTCGCCAGGAACATCGCCCGGGTGACGTCGTCCAGCTGGGTGATCCGGTCGTGCAGGAACTGGTGCGTCTCGTTCAGCGGGCACCAGCCGATGATGCTCGGGTGGCTGTAGTCGCGTTCGACCGCTTCCAGCCACTGCGTGACGAAGTTCGCGGCCGGCTGCTGGTTGTCCTCTTGGGTGCCATCGGCAACATTCTCGCCCCAGTCGCCGAACTCGCCCCAGACCAGGTAGCCGAGCCGGTCCGCGTGGTACAGGAACCGCTCCTCGAACACCTTCTGGTGCAGCCGCGCCCCGTTGAAGCCTGCCGCCAGGCTCAGCTCGATGTCCGCGACCAGCGCCTCCTCGGACGGTGCCGTCATCAAGCTCTCCGGCCAGTAGCCCTGGTCCAGCACCAGTCGCTGGAACACGTGCTTGCCGTTGATCAGGATCGCCTGACCGTTGATCGACACCGACCGCAGTCCGGCATAGCTGTCGGCGCCGTCCACGACGTTGCCGTCGGCATCGATCAGCTCGAGGCGTACGTCGTACAGGTGTGGATCGGTGGTGTCCCACAGGCGAACCCGGTCGGCTGGGACCTCGAGGGTGATGCGCGGTGCGAAATCGAGGTCGGCGCGGACCTCTTTGGTGGTGACCTCGCCGTCCGCGTCCTTCAGGATCGCGCGGACCTTCCAGCCCGGCTTGTTGGCCGACACCGGTACTTCGAGGTGGAAGCTGGAGCCGGCGACGTCCGGGGTGATCCGCGGCCTGCCTAGGTGGACTGCCGGCACGGCCTCGAGCCAGACGGTCTGCCAGATGCCGGTGGTCCGGGTGTAGTGGCAGCCGCTGTTGAAGTAGTTCGTCGTCTGCTTGCCGCGCGCCTGCACACCGTGCCGGGTGTCACGGGCGCGGACCACGATCAGGGCTTCCTCGCCCGGCGCGGCGACGGCGTTGAGGTTCGCGGTGAACGGCGTGAACCCGCCGCGGTGCCGGACCACCTCGACACCATTGACCCAGACGGTCGCGTCCTGGTCGACGGCCTGGAAGTGCAGCACCGCGTCCTTGCCCGACCAGTCGGCCGGGATGGTGACGGTCGTCCGATACCAGACCGCTTCGAGGAAGTCGACGTTCTCGATCCCGGACAACTCGGTCTCAGGCGCGAACGGTACGACGATCCGCTGCGACAACTCGCGGTCCCGGACCCCACGCTCGAGACCGGAATCGGACCGATCGATCTCGAACTGCCACTCGCCGTTCAAGTTCAACCAGTCCGGCCGAACGAACTGCGGGCGCGGGTGCTCAGGGCGGGGTTGGGTCATCGAGGACTCCGTGAGAGTGGAGAAGAGTGGGCGATACACGACAGTACAACGTTGGAATAGCCTCAGCAATAGGTCCACCCGCCCCACCCAACCAGCGGACCGTGGTCCCCCCTCGCACCCCGGCGACCGTGGTCCCCCTCGCAGTCGGCTCCCGCTCGCTGTCGCTCGCCCGCCGGCTGCCCCACCCACCCTTTCTCGAGTACGCGCGCGTGCTCCTGTGTCGCGCGCTTGTGAAAGCACCGTGGTCGCGGCGACCCATTGACCTGGGAGTGGCGTGGTGTCGCCCGCCCGGCTCTGCAGCCTCTGGTTCCCCTCGCAGTCGGCCCTCCGCTCGCCATCGCTCGCGCGCCTCGTGAAAGCGATGTGGTCGAGGCCCGCAGGCTGCGTGCGGTATCAATGCACGCATGCCCAGCGTCTTCCTCGTTCGCCACGGCGAACCCGGCTCTCCTCAGATCGACGCAGAAGGCTGGTGGGGTCCCGCCCGTGACTGGGCACCGATCCCGGCCAAGGGCATCGAGCAGGCGAAGGTCGCCGGCCGAGAGCTCCGACGGGTGGGGGCCTACCGCATCGTGGCCTCTCCGATGACGCGCGCCCTGCAAACTGCGAGTCTCATCGCCGCAGAGACCCACCTCCCGCTCACGGCCGTCGAGATCGACCTTCGCGAATGGCTGCCGGACTCCACGCTGTCCTGGCGAGGACTCAGCGACGTCCAAGCCCTCAGCAGCGACTTCGAACAATGCCAGGGCGAGTGGCCTCCCGGAGAGACCCGCCTTTGGGAACCGCTCTCCTCTGTACGCGACCGAGCGCTCAACGCTTTGCGGAGACAAGCCAGCGGCCAGTCTGAGCCGTTCATCGCCGTCTGCCATGCCACGGTGATCCGAGCTCTGACCGGCCACACCCACACCGAATTCTGCGGTATCCGAGTGCTCGAAGACATGCCCTGAAACGGGCTGATCGTCAGCCCTGGTTGGGTAAGGCACGCAAGCAATTGCTGATGATCAAACTGAGGTGTCTCGGGCTAGAACTGCGGCGTCGCACCGTGTGGGACCTCCAGGGAGCGGAGTGTGTCAGTCTGAGGATTCGAACGTGGGAGGGTGGGGATGGAGCGGGTTGCGGCGGTTCGGCGGGTGCGGTTGCGGGTGGGTGAAGGGGAGTTGGCGGGGCTGGTCGCGCGTGTCCGTGAGGTCAAGGGGAGTGGGCAGGGCGGCGGTGGGGTTGTGCCGGCTGAGTTTGTTGATGAGCTGATTGACTACTGGGTCGGCGGCTACGACTGGCGCATTTACGAGGACCGGCTGAATGGCTATGAGCACTTTGCTACCGAGATCGGTGGGCAGTTTGTGCACTTCATGCATTCGCGGGCGGGGCGGGCTGAGGCGTCGGCTGTTTTGCTGACGCATGTGTGGCCGAGTGGGGTTTTGGATGTAGTGGATTCCGCTGGAGGGCTTCGTAGTACGCATCATCTGGTGATGCCGTCGATTGCCTTTACTGCGTTGGCGGAGCCGGGTGGGTTGATGCGGCGGCTTGGGTATGACGAGTTTGTTGTTCGGGATGATCGCGGCGGGGTGCCGGCGGCGGGTGCTGGTGTAACGGCCGAGCGGAGAGAGTTCGCGCCGGAGGAGCTCGCTGAGGTTCGGTGGTTCAACGAGAATCTCAATGCCGTCAATGATGAGCAGCAGGTTCGGGCGCTGGTTTTGAGTGCGGCCATGCTGGCGTGGAACTCGCAGCACGCTGATCGCGACGCGATTCTGACTGGTGTGACGTTGGCTTGGTTCGCGCCGCGGTTACACGCCGAGTAGGCGGGCGCCGTTCTCCCGGCACACTGCACGGAGCCAGTCGTCGCCGAGGTCCAAGGACTCCAGCGCCTCGAGTTGTACGCCGTACTCGTAGGGGATGTTCGGGAAGTCCGAACCGAGCACGATCCGGTCCTGCAGGTCTCCCAGCCGGCTGGTCAGTTCGCGCGGGAAGGGCATGAGGGATTCGGTGAAGGGGGTCAGCGCCATGGTGGTGTCGAGGTGGACGTTGGCATAAGAGGTGAGGCCGAGGTGCTCGGCGTACTCCGGCATGCCCAGATGCGCGATCACCGCAGTCAGCTGCGGGTGCTTCCGTAGTACCTCACCGAACGGCCCGGGGCCCGTGTGCCGGCCGGGGACCGGTCCGGAGCCGCAGTGGACCACCACTGGTACGGCGGCCTCGGCCAGTTGACCCCAGACGTCGTCGAGGACGTCGTCACGCGGGTCGTAGTCGCCGACCTGCACGTGAACCTTGAAGATCCGCGCGCCCTGCTCCAACGCCTCGCGCACATAGGCGGAGGCGCCCGGCTCCGGGTAGAACGTCCCGCTCGGTACGCACCCGGGCGTCGCCTCGGCGAAGTCGCGCGCCCACTCGTTGAGCCAGGCGGCCATCCCCGGTTTGTGTGGATAGATCAGCGCGGGGAACGCGCGGACGCCCAACGCCTCGAGCGTCTTCAGTCGCTCCTCCACCGACGTCCGGTAGTTGATCGGCCAGGCCGTCCCGTAGTGCTCCGACGCCTGATCGAAGTACGCCCACACCGCATTCATCACCTGGTCGGGCAAGAAATGCACATGCACATCGACCAGCCCGTCCAGCCCGAGCCGCTGCCACCACGCCGGTACATCCACATCACGCACCCCGCTACTTTACGTGCGCCAAGCTTTTCAACAGCTACGTAACTACGTACTATCCACAGTGTGGAAGACCCTGTGGATAACCGGCTCGCAGAGCTGGAGCGGCGCATCGCCGCGCTGGAATCCTCAGCAGTCACCAAGCGGGGAACGAGACGGCCGTCCGATGCTCGGCAGGCCGACGCGGCCCGGGCGATCCGGGAACTCCGGGCCAGGCGCGACTGGTCAGAGGTGGCGCCGGCCCTCGCGGCGCTGGGCAGTCCGATCCGGCTCACGCTGCTCCGCGAGATCGTCCGCGGTCATGCGACCGTCAACTCGCTGAGCCAGGTGGAGGGCCTCGGTACGAGCGGGCAGATCTACCACCACCTCCGCCAGCTCACCGCCGAGGGCTGGCTGCACACCCCCAGCCGCGGCACGTTCGCCATCCCGGCCGCCCGCGCCACCGCCCTGAACGCGATCCTGGTCGCCTTGGAGGACTGAATCGCTTCCGCCCCCGGACACGCGCGCACTTGCGCCTCGATCTCCTAACGACTCATGATGCATTTTGGGTGTTAGAGCGAGAGAGGTGGAGTCGTGGACTATCGACCTGAGCTGGTCGGCGGTCATCTCGTCCTCGATCTGGTCAACACCGTGGCGTGGCGGCTGGACGATCGCCGGCGGGTCGACCGCCTCGCGGATCCGGGCAACCTGCGCAAGTGGTTGACAGCCACCGGACTGGAACCTTCGGATCGAGAAGCCGGGACCGCACTGCACGACACCCTGGTGCACTGCCGTGAGACTGCCTATGCGGTGCTGCATCCCCTCGCGCTCGGTGCAGAACCAGCTGCCGACGATCTCGCCGTACTGCGTGAACTGATTGAGGACGCCGTACGCAAGGCCTCGCTGGTCAGCTCGCGACCGCTGACCTGGCACGCCGACACGATCGCCGACCGAGTCCGGCTGTCCGTCTGGCGACTCTTCGAGGACGAGGACCTGAGTCGGCTGCGGCAGTGCGACGACGGCGAATGCGGCTGGCTGTTCCTGGATCGCAGCAAGAACGGGTCGCGCCGGTGGTGCAGTTCGGCGGATTGCGGCAATCGGGCCCGCGCCCGCAGGCATTACCAGCGTCGTCACACCGGAGCGTCGGCATGATGGTGATCGACCGGACCGCCTTCGCCGCGGGCATCCGGCTCGGCCTCGGACCGGCTGGTGCAGCCTTCGTCCTGGCCCTGAGTTTCGGCGCCGAGGCGGAGGCCCGGGGGTGGGGGTTCGGCCTGCCGGTCCTGTTCTCCGCGCTGGCCTTCTCCGGATCGGCGCAGTTCACGTTGCTGACGGGCCTGTCCGGGGGCGCCGTGGTGGCGACGGTCGCCTCGGCAGCGCTGATCAACGCGCGCTATCTCGTGATGAGCGTCGCGCTGAACGACAGTCTGAACGGAAGCCGGCTGAGCCGGGCGCTGCAGGCGCAGGCACTCGTGGACGCTTCGTTTGTCTTTGCCCACCGCAACGATGGCCGGTACGACGTGTCCCGGCTGATCGGCGCCAGCGTGCCGCAGTGGGTCCTCTGGGTGTTCGGGACCGCGGTCGGCGTACTGATCGCTCCATCGGCCGATCTGATGCACCGGCTCGGGCTGGATGTCGTGTTCCCGGCGTTCTTCCTGGCGCTCGCCATTGACGAGGTGAGGCGCTCCCGCCGAGCACTCGCCGCGTCCCTGCTCGGAGCCGGTGTCGCCGCCGTCTTGTTGCTGGTGACGGATCCGGGCTACGCACTCCTCGGAGCCACGGCGGCCGCACTGATCGGTCTGCTCCCCGAACGCGGACCGGATCCCGAGCGTGCCGAGACCACAGAGGAGACCTCATGAAGCTGTGGTTGGCCGCCCTGGCCGTCACCATCGTCAACTGGCTCATGAAGGCCGGCGGCCCTCTGATGATGGGCGAACGCAAGTTGCCGCCCGCAGCGGTCCGCGTCGTCGGACTGGTCGCTCCCGTACTCCTGGCAGGCCTCATCGTCACCGAACTCGGCGGCAAACACCTGGACTGGACGCAACTGGCCGGCGTCGCCATCGCCGGAGTCCTTTCCGTCCTAAGAGTCCCCCTCCTACTGGCAGTCGCCGCCGGAATCGCCCTCACAGCCGTCGTCCGGCTACTGATCGGCTAGCGCCCTCAGCCTGTCTGAATCAATGAGCCAGAGGTCGAGCAGTCTGCGGGAGGCGCTGACGTCGTTCGACAGCATGATCGAGAATGCGCGGTCGACGGCGGGTGAGACGAGCGTGATCATCTCGTCGGGGCGCGACACCTACGCAGCCGGCCGGGACCAGCACATCGTGCGGCATGAGAACCATCGGGAGTCACGCGTCCGGATTGAGGAGTCCCACCGTCGTACCAATAGCATCGCCGCAACGATTTCAGCGTGCAGGAGTTTTCATGATAGTTGCTCGGTCAGTTTATTGTTCTGGATCCATCGTCAAGGGCACAGCAGAGGCGAACCGTCTGTGCTGGACCGACAACGAGCGCGACGAGGTGCGTCAAGGGGCCTCCCCCCGCGAGGTCGTCTTCTTGAATCCAGATGATCCGATCACGGATCCGGACAACACTCTGGGACAGTTCGGCCGGGATATGTACCAGGTGATGCTGGCCAGCGCAGTGATCGTCGATGCGCGCGAACGGCGCGGCCTCGGGATCGGTGTGGAAATGGCTGCGGCTGCAGCGTTCGACACGCCGGTGATCTTCGTTGCGCCGAGAAATTCGAAGTATCGCAGCGACCTGCTCGAGTATCGCGGCGCATCGGTCAAGAACTATGTGCATCCGCACGTAGCGTCCCTGGCGAACTGTGTCGTTGATGACTTCTTCGATGCGGGCCAGGCGCTGGATCGTCTCGACGATGCGCGGGACGTGACTCAACGGAGGATGCCTGACTGGCTGCGAGGCGCCATCGAGGAGTACTCGACCAACCTGTTGCAGAAGGATCGCTACATGCTTGCTGCCCTCCACGATCTGGGCCTCGATCCCAAGGCGATGCCAATCGACTAGTCGGCGGCCAGATTGCGCAGAATTTCGCCGCTGCGGATCTCGACCATCCGCAGTCGTTCCGCCAGCAGCTCCGACAGTGTGCTCTTTCCGGCTCCGGGCGAGCCCATGATGAACAGCGCCGGCGGCGCGGTCGCGTCCGAGATCAACGATCGGCTGCCTGGTCGGTGAGCCAGAGGTTGATGAGGCCTTTGAAGTGGGCGGTGAATTGGTCGTGTTCGTTGGCGGGGTAGGTGGTGGTGACTGTTTCGCGGAGGAGGCGGTCGAAGTCGGGGCCGGCGAACCAGTCGCGGATGCGGGCGTCGAAGTCGCTCAGGTGGTCGGCGCACCACTCGTGGTACTTCGCGGTTTCGAAGTGTTCGTCGGCGAGGGCCAGGTAGGCCTCGAGTTTGGCGTCGTAGTCGAGGGACTCGTCGTCGGCGATGTCGAAGTACCGCTCGCTGCGTAGGTCGATGGAGCTGCGGCGGCCGGTGGCGAGGGAGAAGACCGACCACTTGACCAGGGCGCTGATCGCCCACGGGAAGTAGTAGTGCAACGACGTCACGGCGACGTCCGGGCAGGCGTTGGCGTAGTCGATCGGGTGAACCGAGTCGCCCGCGACCAGCATCTCGCAGGAATTGAACTCCCAGCCGAAGAACGCGTTCACGATCCGGCTGATCGCCACCGCCTGGTGCCCGGCCGACGGGCTGAGAAAGTCGTGTGAGACGGCGTACCGGTTGTGCATCGGCTCATCCGGGCGGAAGTCCATCACCATCGTCTCGGCGCCGATCGACAGCGCCCGGGCGAACTTGTCGTACTCGATCGTCGCCTGCAGGTGCATCAGCATCTCGCCGGACTCGTCGTACGCCTTGTGCAGGTCGTCAGGATTGTTGATCCGCGACACCCCACGCCAGCCGCCGCCGTCGAACGGCTTCATGTACATCGGGTACCCGAGATCGTCCGCGATCGCGTCCAGGTCGAAACCCTTGTTGTACTTCGCCGACGTGTAGGCCCAGCGCACGTTGTCGACCGGGTTCTTGTACGGCACCAGCACGGTTCTCGGGATCTTCAGGCCGAGCCGGAGCATCGCGCAGTACGCGCTGTGCTTCTCCATCGCCTGGAACGTGAACGGCGAGTTCAGCAGGTAGGTGCCGTTCATCAGCGCGGCCTTCTTCAGCCACTCGCGCGGGTGGTAGTACCAGTACGCCAGCCGATCGATCACCAGCCCGACCCGGACCGGGTCCGTCAGGTCGAACGGCTCGATGGTCAGCCGCCGGGACCCGAACTCGTGCTCGATCCCGTCCAGCGTCACCGGCCCGACCCGCTGCAGCAGCGCCTCGAACGCCTGCGGCCAGTCCTCCTCAGCCCCGAGCAACAACCCGATCAAATGCCGTGAGCGATCAGCCACAGTCAGACTCCTAACAGAATCGGGGCAGATGGTGGGCGAGCTGGCGGCGCCACCAGGGCCAGTCGTGCGCTACGTCGTACCCCCACAGATCGAACTCATGCGGGATGCCCTTGGCCGCGAGTATGGCGGCAGTCGCGTGAGCCGATGGCAGCGACCCAGTGGGGTTGGTCTCCCAGTCGCCCTGGCCCACCGTGAGCACGATGAAGATCCGTTCGCGCAAGTACTGCAGGTGGTCGCCGTCCAGGTTGGGCAGGTAGTCGGCCGGGTTGTTGAAGTACGTCGCGTCGCCGCGCTCACCCCAGGCGTACCAGCTGGCCGCGTCGTAGTTGCCGGACTGGCAGATCGCGATCGGGAACAGGTCGGCGCGCTTGAAGGCGAAGTTGAAGGCGTGGAAGGCGCCCAGGCTGCAGCCGGTGGTGACGATATCGGTCACGCCGGGCGAGTCCGCGCCGATCACCGGGACGACCTGGTTGACGATCCACGACTCGTACAGCCCATGCCGCCGGGCCCGGTCCTCGAGCTGGATACTCCGGTCGGACCAGCTGACGTGGTCGTAGGAGTCGACGCAGTACAGCTTGACCCGGCCGGCCTCGATCAGGTCCGCGACGGCGTCGACCATGCCGTTGTTCTCGTAGTCCCAGGCGCGGCCCTGCTCGCTCGGGAACACCAGCACCGGGCGGCCGAAGTGGCCGTAACGGATCACCGTGCCGGGCCGGTCAAGCCCGGGCGCCTCCAGTTCGACCTGTTCCCGCTCCATCAGCCTCACCCCAGGCGCGTCGCAGTAGATCCGTCAGCTCAGGATCCAGCACATCACGCCACGCTGTGAAGTTGTGCATGTCGGGAGTTTCGGCGAACTCGACCCGGAGGCCCAATTCGGTGAGGCGCGCGGCCATCACCCGGTTGTTGTGGGCATTCTCCTCGGGTGACCCGGCCGTCATCCCGATCAGGGGCGTGCTGGGCGCTGCGGTTGCCGTCAGCACCTGTTGCACGAAGCCGGTGACCTGGGCGTAGTACTCGAACCTGGACTCCTGCGGGTCCGTCTCCGGCGTGAAGAACGACCCGGACTGCAGGAACAGCCCGTCGAACGTGCCGGGGTGGTGCCACTCGGCATGCAACGCCGCCAGCGCACCGAGACTCGCCCCCATCATCACCGGCCGACGGCTCCGGTACTGCGCCTTGATCGCGGGCAGCACGTACTGCGTCAGGGCCTCGGCGTACTGCGGGTTGGCGGCGTACCAGAGATTCCGGGCGGTCGGGTGGATCAGGGCGAGCCGGAACGGTGGTAGCGCGGACCCGGCGGCCATCGCGCCGGCGTAGTGCGTCAGACCGGCGTATGAGGCGAACTCGGGACCGTCGTGGGCGAGCAGCAGGGGTAGCTCGAAGGTCGGCGCGATGCCTTCCGGCGCCCACACCTGGAGGTCGACGCCGCCCACCGGGGAGTCCACCGTCAGTGGTGTCAGGGTCGAGGGGATCTGGGGGCTCGTGAGCCAGGCGGGCTCGACGTACCCGGGGAGCGGCAGCCAGGAGTGCTCGCCGAACGCACCGCCGACCAGCCGCGGATTGGTCGGATCGGTCCGCATGCCCAGATCCGCGATGTCGAACAGGTACTCCATCCGGTGCACGGACGGCCGCGGCAGCCTCAGCTCCCAGCCGTAGTCGACGGGTTTGAACTCCAGCAGCTCGGCCGCGACCCCCAGCTCCTGCCACAGTTTGACGCCGGTGAACACATGCGAGGGGTCGCCGAGGCGGAACACCACCTCGGCCCCTTCGACCGCACTCACCACACCAGGCATCCAGCCAAGGTACAACCGAAAAACCTGACATTCCCTGTCAGTGATCACCGTCTATCGTTGGATCGTGGTCGATCTCACGGACATTCGGGCGGTGACAGCGGACCTGCCGCGCAGTTACGAGGTGCTGGTCCGGGACCAGATCAAGTTCCGGGTCGGGCAGATCGTGTACCTCGCGGTGGCGCCGGACGAGAAGACGATCGGGATCGGGTTCCCGCGCGAGGAGCGGGAGGCCGCGCTGGCGGCGGAGCCGGAGAAGTTCTTCCGGCCGCGGCCGTCGGACGAGCGGTTCCGGTGGATCCAGGTCCGGCTGGACGCGATCGATTACGACGAACTGCGCGAGCTGATCCTGGACGCGTGGGCGATGTGCGTCCCGAAGAAGGTCCGGGCCGAGTACTTCGGGCAGTAGAAGGTCGGGGCCGACGGCAACCATCTCATCCTCAGGTAGTAGCGCCGAACCCTCCTGAGGACCGATGGGCGACGGCTTTTCGCGACGCATTCTGGAACCATGACCGGAGATTTCCTGCCCAACCGCCGCAAGGCATCCCTGAAGGCCCAGGTCCTCACCGTCCTGTTCCTGCTCGCCGCCGCGGCGCTGGGGATCTACCTGTATTCCTAGGAGTCCCAGCGGACGTCGGCCTCGCCCGGGCGGACCACACCCGCCTCGTAGGCGACGACGACGGCCTGGACCCGGCTGGAGAGGCCGAGCTTGGACAGGACGCTGCTGACGTGGGTTTTCACCGTGGTCTCGCTGACGAACAGCTTGGTGGCCAGGTCCCGGTTCGACAGGCCGCGAGCCATCCAGACCAGGATCTCCCGCTCGCGCTCACTCAGCTGGCCGAGCAGCCCGGCCCAGCGGCCGTCCGGCTGGCCCGGCGCGGGCTCCGTCGGACTACTGCCGACCTGGCGCTCGAGCTCCATGCACCGCTCCAGCAGCACCCGCGTCGAGGCCGGGTCGACCAGCGAGTCGCCCCGGTAGACCGCGCGGACCGCCGAGACCAGCAGATCCGGGTCCGTGTCCTTCAGCAGGAACCCGGACGCCCCGGCCCGGACGGCGCTCAGGACGTAGGCCTCGTCGTCGAACGTCGTCAGCACCAGTACGGCGGGCCGCGAACGACCGGCCGCCTTGTTGGCCGACGTGATCCGCTCGGTCGCGACCAGCCCGTCCATGACCGGCATCCGGATGTCCATCAGTACGACGTCCGGGTCGTACTGGTCGATCAGCCGGAGCGCCTCCTCGCCGTCACCGGCCTGGGCGATCGTGGTCAGATCCGGCTCGTGGTCGAGGATCATCGCCAGGCCCATCCGGATCACGCCCTGGTCGTCCGCGACCAGCACCCGGATCTGGTCGTCTACGTCTGCGGCGGCAGCCATGCCTGCACTCTCCATCCACCCAGTGGGCCGGCCGCGACGGCCAGCGTGCCGCCGACCGCCGTCGCCCGTTCCCGCATCCCGATCAGCCCGTTGCCGCGGCCGCTCTCGCTCCGCCGGGCGGTCTCCAGCACGTTCACCGGCGGCGGTCCGCCGCTGCCGTTGTCGTCGATGGTCAGGAGCTCGCCCTGCGGTCCACTCTGCCAGGTGACCTGAGCCGCGGTCGCCTTCGCGTGCACCATCACGTTGGTGAGCGCCTCCTGGATGATCCGTACGGCGGTCAGATCGGTGGCCGAGGTCAGTTGCCGCTGCCGGGTGGGCAGGTGCATCGTCACGTCGACACCGACCGCCTTCAGCCGCTCGCCCATCCGGGCGACATCGGACAGGTCGGGCACTGGCGCCGTCCCACCACCCGAGCCCGGTGCGGTCGTGCCGTCCGGACCCGGCTCGGCGGTGTTGAGCACCCGGACCGTCTCCCGCATCGCGGTCAGCGCCTCCTTGCCGCTGGCAATGATCCAGCGGATCGCCTCCCGCAGTGCCTCCGGTTTCTGGTCGGCGACCCGGTCGGCGGCCTGGGCCCGGATGACCACCGCGCTGACGTGGTGCGAGATGACGTCGTGCAGGTCGCGGGCGATCCGGGTCCGCTCGGCGACCTTGGCCCGCTCGGCCTCGACCGCGCGCAGCCGGACCAGTTCGGCGTTCCGCTGCTCCAGCAGGGCGACGTTCTTCCGCCGCCGGCGAGCGTCCGCACCGAGCAGCACCATGCCGCAGATCAGCGCCTCGGCGAACACGAACAGCGAGACGTCGATGTAGTTGTAGAGACTCGGCACATCGCTGGGCAGGTTCTTGTACCGGTCGCCGTACAGGATCGCCCGGTTCGCGTTCCCCAGCACGATCGCGACCACGGTCGGCAGACCGATCATCAGCGCGGCCAGGCTGCCCATGGTGAAGAAGAGACAGGTGAACCGCCGTACGCCGCTCGACGCGGCCAGGTACCCGACCACGAGCAGCGGGACCAGGTGGATCTCGGACTGCAGCGCGGCATCGCTGATCTCGGGCTGGCCGAAGATGGTCAGCCCGAGCTGGGCGGCCAGGCCGGTGCCGACCGCGGCGTACAGGAACGGGTAGAGCACCGAGACGGCCACCAGCATCGTCCGTGGGAACCGCCGGACGAAGGCGACCGTGACGACCAGGAAGACCCCGGTCACCACCGAGACGGTCGGGTTCTGCGGGCGCAGGCCGCTGTCGTTGATCAGGGTCAGCGCCATGAACCAGCCCACGCCGATCAGCGCCGCGAGCAGCAGATCCTGCTGCGCCTGCGGCAACCGACGCCAGAAGGTCCACATGTCGCCCAGCGTAGTCAGGTGCCGTTCGCCAAAGCTTCATCTGCCCGGACGGGCACCCTCTCCAACTTTTGGAGGAGGCTGGGCGTCCGATTTGATACTCAGGGCCTACTTCCGGGTCCCGATGACGGTCCCTGGGGCCGATGCGCCCACCGCCCTGATCCGAGAGGCTGTACCCCATGACGAAGCACCTGCCGCCGCGCCGGACCGGCTCGGTGCGGACGCGGTTGCTGTCCGTGACGGGTGTGGGGGTGGCGGTGCTGGCGGTCGGTTCGCTGGTGCTCTGGCACGGGCAGGTGGGGGAGTTGTTCGGCCTGGCCGCCGACAAGGAGCCGGTCATCTCGAGCGTGAACGCGCCCGCGGTCTCCGAGCCGCCCACCACCCTGGCCACCAGGACGCCCACGCCCACGCCGACCCGGACACCGACGAAGAAGCCCACGAAGAAACCCACCAAGACTCCGACGACACCGACGTACGGCGAGGAGAGCATCAACGGGCTGTCGCCGACGCTGAAGTCGCGGCTGAAGAAGGCGATGGCCGCGGCGAAGCGCGACGGCGTCACGCTGAAGATCACCTCCGGCCGCCGGAGCAAGGCCAAGCAGCAGCGGCTGCTGAACGAGGCGATCGAGAAGTACGGCTCGTACAAGGCGGCGACACGGTGGGTGCTGCCGCCCAAGTACTCCGCTCACGTGCAGGGCAAGGCCGTGGACATCGGTCCGGCGGCCGCCATGCAGTGGCTGAACCGGAACGGCTACCGCTACGGCATCTGCCGCCGGTACGACAACGAACCCTGGCACTTCGAGGCGCTGACCACCCCCGGCACCAAGTGCCCGCCGCGCGAACCGTACGCGCGGCCTGTGTCCGACTAGTCCGACTGACCCGACGAGACGAATCAGGAGCCGATCATGACCATGACCTACGCCCAGCCGATCCCGCGCTACACCCGGGCGCGCCTCGCCGTCCCCGCTCTGTGGCGGCAGGTGATCCGGGCCACCGGGAAGAGTGACGAAGCAGTCGTGACCGAACCGGACCGCTCCGCGCACACGCAGTTGGAGATCTACGACGGGGTGCTGGCCGCGTTCGAGCGTCGCACCGAGGTGCAGGGCGTGCTGTCGACCTCGCCGGACCGCGCGACCGCCGTACGGCGTCTGCGTGAGCTGCTCGGGGCGAGTCACCTGCAGGCGACTGCCCTCCTCGACCTCCCGCTGACCAGCGAGTCCCACGACCGGATCGCCCGCCGTGCGGCCGAGCTGCGGGCTGCTCTGGACCGCTGAACCACCCTCCTGGCCGGCCCCGCGGCTCGCGGCTGAGGTGCGGGGCTTGAGTGGCGTGGGGAGGATGGAGGGGTGATCACGATCGAGCAGGCCGGGCGACTACGCAAGGCCGGGGTGCTGTGGGTGCCCGCGGCGGGGGATCGTTTCGTCGTGCCGGACCGGGACATGGACGAGGACGTGTTCGTGGTGAGCGACATGACCGTCGAGGTGCACGACTACCAGGGCAGCAAGGTGATCGGCTTCAACGGCACCACCGAGTGGGCCCTGGACAGTATCGAGCAGCGCGAGGTGATCTGGCTCCCGCGCGAGGAACAGCTCCGCGCTCTCCTCGGCGAGCACTTCCGCGTTCTCGAGGCAGTCCCCGGCGGCTACCGGGTCGACCTCACCGACAGCTCCCACACCGCCCCGGACGCCGAACAGGCCTACGCCCAGGCCGTCATCCACCTCCTGGGCGCCTAGAAGCCACCTCCATCCAGCGCGGTCAGCGTGCTGTTGTGGGCCGCCAGTACTGCTTCTTCTCCTTGTCCTTCACCGTGTAGCCGAGCTTCGTCACCTCGTCGCGCAGCTCCCGCAGGTCCGCCTTCCCCTTGTCCCCCTGGTCGAAGGCCTTGGACCGCGCCTTCAGCAGCGCGTTCACGGTCGGCGGCAGCTCCGGCTCGTCCTCCACCCAGCGGCGGAACCGGTCGGCGTGCGGATCACCGCTGTCCGACCACGGATACCCATGGGCGCGGAACGCCGCCGGGATCTGCTTGGCCTCGGACTTCAGCTGATCGTGCTTCTCCCGGGCCAGTTCGCGCGACGTCGAGTCCTGCAGCACGATCTCCTTGCCGTCCAGGAACGCGACCGCCACCTTCTCCCGCGGCACCGTGACCGTCTTCTGGTTCTTCAGGAACTCCACCGACGGCCCGGTGATCGTCACCTTGAGCGTGTCCTCGAGCGCCATCGCCGCGAGCAGTACGCCGGCGAGCAGACCGATCACGATGCAGATCGCGCCCACCCACCAGCCGTCCCAGCCCGCGATCAGCTTCAGCGGTCCCTGGAACGGCACCCAGTCCTTGCTCGCCGCCCAGTCCGCGATCCGCGGCAGGAAGAAGCCGAGGACCAGCCCGACCAGCGGGAACCCACCGAACAGGACCACCTTGTCCGTGGTCGAGTGCCCGATGACGGTGCGCCGCGGTGTCTGTGTCGTCGACCCCATGGGCCCGAACATAGCGTGGCGGCGGGAAACTTTAGTATCGAATCACGACGACCGAAGGAGCCGGGTGACGAACGCGATCTGGTTGCGGTTCCACTGACATGCTGATCACCCAGCCGTCCGACCTCGACCCCGCCAGTCCCGGACCGATCACCATCGCGCAACCGCTCCTCGACCACCTCGCCGCGATCCGCGCCGACGTGCTCGCCTCACTGGCTTCCGGCGAACCTGTGTACGGCGTCAACACCGGAATGGGCGCGCTGAGCAAGGTCCGGTTGACTACGGACGAGCAGAAGGTGCACCAACGCAACCTCCTGCTCGGCAGAGCGGTGGGCGGTCCACCGTGGCTGCCGGATGACGAGGCACGGGCCGTGCTGATCGGTCGGCTGCGCACATTCCTGACCGGGGACGCGGGTGTCTCCGTCGAGTTGATCCAGCAGTTGGTTGCCTTCATCAACAGTGGTCACGTGCCCGCGATCCCCGCGGGTGGAGCCGGCTCGGCCGGCGAGATCATCCCGCTCGCTCATGCCTTCGGCCCGCTCGCGGCCGACCTCGGCCCCAAGGAGGGCATCGCTCTCCTCGCGGGCATTCCGGGTGCGACCGGACGGGCAGCGCTCCATGCTGCCCGAGCCCGGCGGCTGGCTGATCGCCTGAGTGAGATCGGCGCTGGGGCGATCGCCGTGATCGGGGCCAATCGTGGGCCGTATCACCCGCTCACCGCACGAGGCGACGACGTGCTGGCGGCTGAGCTCACCCGGCTCCGCAACCTGGTCGGTCCCGAACCCGATCCCCGGTCGCTGCAGGCTCCCGTCTCGTTTCGCGTGGCCGGCCCGGTGATCGCCCACGTCCGCCGTACTCTCACGCATCTGGAAGCGGCGGTCGAGCGGGCGTTCACCGGTGTGACCGACTCACCGGCGTACTTGGACGGCGAGTTCGTCGGCACCGCGGGTTTCCACGGGATCGACCTTGCCGCGCACTGCGACCACCTGACCGCGGCCCTCGCCCACGCGGCCGAGGTCTCGACCGCCCGGCTCCACCGCTTGCTCGATCCGGCGGTCACCGGCCTACCCGCTCAACTCGCGCACGAGCCCGGCCCACAAGCCGGCCTGGTCGCCGTTCACAAACGCGCCGTCGCCACCAGCCACGCCCTCCGCCGCCTGACGTTGCCATCAGCAATCGGTACGGCGGAGACATCAAACGGGCAGGAGGACGTGCAGAGCTTCTCCTGGGAGGCGGTCGGCGGCCTCGCCGAAGCCATCCGCCTGGCCCGCGAAGTCGCCGCC
Source organism: Kribbella sp. NPDC049174 (assembly GCF_043197365.1). Classification (NCBI taxonomy): domain Bacteria; kingdom Bacillati; phylum Actinomycetota; class Actinomycetes; order Propionibacteriales; family Kribbellaceae; genus Kribbella; species Kribbella sp. NPDC049174. Next base: position 47,123 of record NZ_JBICSZ010000002.1, read on the forward strand.
TGCGAACTCCTCGCCGTCCACCAAGCCCTCGCCCTGTCCAAGCGCCCGGTCCCGCCCGGACTGCAGGAGTTGCTGCTCGCCGTCGCGAACGTCGTACCGCCGATCGAGGCCGACCGCCCGTTCGGCGAGGACCTGACCAGGTTGCTGGACTCGGTCCTCTAGGTCATGGGTTGATCGAAAAAGCCAGTGCGACACGCGGGTGGGTGGAAGTCGCAAGTAGCTTGCGGTGGGTCTGTGTCGTTGGCCTGGTACGGGCTTGTGGATCTGAACGAAGACCTGACCTTGGCGGGGGTGTCTGGGGCTCGGTCGTATCCACTAGCCTGAATCGGGTTTGGCCGGCGGAGATGGAGGAGTTCGTTGAAGCGGTTCGTGGTCCCGCCGACCTGGCCGTCGCCGCCCCGCCGTAGTTGGGTCCCGCCGAAGACGTGGCGTCCGGATCCGTCCTGGCCACCGCCGCCGGAGGGCTGGCGGTTCTGGGTCGACGGCAAGGGCAACGCCGTCCGCGGCCCGGTCGGCCGGTACGGCGGCGCCTCCCGCAAGGCGATGTACGCCGGGATCGGTGGGATGGTGCTCCTCCTCGCGGTGAACTTCTGGGCCCTGTCCGCGATCGGTCTGTTCGGCGGCGACTCCGGTGGTTCGCAGGCCGTCCACGTTGTCGACGACAGTTCGCCGGCACCCTCGGCGACCCCGACCGTCGTACCGCCGAAGGCGACGCAGCCGACCTCGGCGCCGCCGCCGGTGCAGAAGACGACGGTGACGCCGACCCGGAAGCCGACGCCGAAGCCGACGAAGACGCGCACCACCGAGCGGGAGTCGGAGGAGCGGTCCGAGCCGGCTCCGACCAGGACGCCGACGAAAACCGTCCGCCCGCCGCGAACGAGCACGAGTGCGCCGCCGACCCGCGAGGAGCTCCTGCGGCAGTACTGCATCCAGCAGGGCTGGGACCCGGAGTGGTGCGACCCGGACAACTGGCCGCAGGACCCGGCCGACGACCCCCGCAACGAAGAGCCCTGATCCAACCGACCCGATCGGGTTGACAGGGCGGGGCTCTGCGCGCATTGTTAACCATATGGTTTCAAAACCAAATGGTTACAGACGATGCCCGATCAGCTGAGCGGTGTGTTCGCGGCGCTGGCCGATCCGACCCGGCGGGCGATCCTGCGGCAGTTGCGCGACGGTGACGCGACCGTCGCCGAGCTCGCGGCGCCGTACTCGATGTCGCAGCCCGCGGTCTCCAAGCATCTGAAGGTGCTGGAGCATGCCGGGCTGATCAGCCGGAGCCGGCGCGCGACCGCCCGGCTGAGTCACCTCGAAGCGGAACCGCTCCGCGAGGCCGTCGGCTGGTTGATGGACTACCGCGCGTACTGGGCGGAGAGCTTCGACCGTCTCGACGACTTGCTCGACGAACTGAGAGACGCGACATGACCGACTTTCAGGTGATCGCGGAGCCCGGTGTACCGCAGGTCATCATCACCCGGCGATTCAAGGCGCCACGTGAACTGCTGTTCCGCGCGTACACCGATCCGGCGTTGATTCCGCGGTGGCTCGGACCGGCCGGGCTCACGCTGACCGTGAATCAACTGGACCCGCGGCACGGCGGTCGCTGGCGCTGGACGCACTACGACGCCGCGGGGAAGGGCTACGTCTTCCACGGCCTGTACCACGGAACGCCGTCGCCGGAGCGGATCGTGCAGACGTACGAGTTCGACCAGCAGCCGGGCGTCGTCTACCTGAACATCATCACCTTCGACGAGGCCGACGGGGTGACCACGCTGCGGCAGAACACCGTCTTCCAGGCGGTCGAGGACCGCGACCTGTACGTCGAGACCGGGATGGAGCGCGGGATCCGCGCCTCGATGCAGCAACTCGACGACCTCGTCACCGAACTGGCACAGGAGGCACCATCATGATGCTGACCGGAAAGAACGCGATCGTGTACGGCGCGGCCGGCCCGATCGGGAGCGCCGTCGCCAAGGCCTTCGCGGCCGAGGGAGCGACGGTCCACCTCGCGGGTCGGACGCAGAAGACCCTGGACCAGGTGGCGGACGAGATCCGCGCCGCGGGCGGGCAGGCCGAGACGGGTGTGGTAGACGCGCTCGACGAGAAGTCCGTGGACGAACATGCCGCCGCGGTCGGCCGGATCGACATCTCGTTCAACCTGATCGGCCACCGGCAGTCGAACCCGGACACCTACCCGGAAGACCTCCGCCGCGCCCTCGAGAAGGACACCGCCGCTCGCACCATGCTCAAACGAGCCGCCACCCTGTCCGACGTCGGAGCCGTCGCCGTCTTCGCCGCCTCCGACCAGGCCCGAGCCCTCACCGGCACCGCCCTCAACCTCACCGTCGGCGCGGTGGTCAACTGACGTCAGACGACGTTCCACTCGGCCCGGGCGGTGTTCAGGTGGAAGCGGCGGGCGTGGAGCGGGCTGATGTCGACGAAGGGCTCGCGACCCAGGTACAGGTCGCGGATGATCTCGCCGACGGCCGGGCCCTGCAGGAAGCCGTGGCCCGAGAACCCGGTGGCGTAAAGGAATCTGGACACACCGTCGGCCTCGCCGATCAAGGCGTTGTGGTCCGGCGTCACCTCGTACAGCCCGGCCCAGCCACCGGTCAGGCCGACGTCGAGTAATGAGGGTGCGCGGCGTTCCATTGTCTCGGTGAGACGCGGGAGCCAGGTGTCGGTGCGGTTCAGATGGAAGCCTGGTTGCTCGTCGGGGTCCGACATCCCGACCAGTAGGCCGGGGCCTTCGCGGTGGAAGTAGAACGTGCTGGTGAAGTCGATCGTCATCGGCAGGCCGGGCGGGAGATCGGCGATCGCGTCGGTCACCACGATCTGCCGGCGCAGCGGCGTGACCGGGAGGTCGACTCCGATCAGGTCGCCCAGTCGCGCGGACCAGGCACCGGCCGCGCAGATCACGGTGCTGGTCCGGACGTCGCCGCGACTGGTCCGGACCGTGCGGATGTGGTTGCCCTCGGCATCGATGCCGATGACCTCGCATCCGGTGACCAGGGTGGCGCCGAGTCGACGGGCGGCCGTGGCGTACCCGAGTACGACGGACTCCGGCGTACAGTGACCGTCCGCCGGGGAGAAGCAGGCGCCGGCCAGGCCTTCCGCCGAGACGATCGGCGCGAGCGCGATGGCCTCGTCGACGTCGAGCATGCGGGTCGGTTGCCCGGCCGCGTTCTGCAGGCGGGTGCTCTCGCGGAACAACTCGAGCTGGTCGGCCGTCTCGAGCAGGAACAGGTAGCCGACCCGGTGCAGGTCGATCTCCTGGCCGGGACGTTCCCCGAAGCGGGCGAAGGCCTCCAGGCTGCGGGCGCCGAGCGCGATGTTCAGTTCGTCGGAGAAGTTCGCGCGGACGCCGCCGGCCGCCTTCGAGGTCGAGCCGGAGCCGAGCTCGTCGCGTTCCAGCAGCAGGACGCGTTCCACCCCCGCCTCGGCGAGGTGGAACGCGATGCTGGTGCCCATCACCCCGCCGCCGACGATCACCACGTCGGCGGCGTCCGGCAGGGTCGCCGCCATCAGGGCAGCTGGAACGAGAGGTCGGCCTCGACCGTCTCGGTGTCCATCTGTGCCTTCTGCAGCTTGCCTGAGTAGTCCCAGTTCATCGACTGCCAGCGGGTGAACTGGTCCAGCACCCAGACACCGCTCTGCCGGGAACCGTTACCGGACTTGCCGTTCCCGCCGAACGGCAGATGCGCCTCGGCCCCGGACGTCGAGTTGTTCACGCTGACCATGCCGGCCGAGATGCCCTGCGCGAACCGGAACGCCTTGTTCGGGTCGGTGGTGTAGATCGAGCTGGACAGTCCGTACCCAGACTTGTTGCCCAGAGCAATCGCTTGGTCCAGGTCGTGGTACGTCGCGACGCCGACGATCGGCCCGAACGTTTCGTTCAGGAACAGCTCGTCCTCCGGCCGGACCCCGGCGACGATCACCGGGTGGTAGAACAGCCCGGCCGCGGGGTCGCCGACGAAACCCTTCCGCGGGTTGTCGGCGCTGACCCGGCCGGTCGCGCCGATGACCCGGTGGTGCGGGCCGATCCAGCTCAGCGACTTCTCGAAACCGGCCGCGAACTTCTCGTCCAGCAGCGGCCCGAACAGCACGTCCTGGGCCGGATCACCCATCGCCGCGTCCGCGACCGCCCGGCCGAACCGGTCCAGGAACTCGTCGTGCACCGACCGGTGGACGATCGCCGTACCGAGGGAGGTGCAGCGCTGACCTGCCGTACCGAAGCCGGAGAACAGGGCGCCCTCGACGGCCAGGTCGAGGTCGGCGTCCTCGGTGATGATCATCGGGTTCTTGCCGCCGAGCTCCAGGCACGGGGTCTGCAGGTGCCGGCCGCACAGCTCGCCGATCCGGGTGCCGACCTCACTCGATCCGGTGAAGCCGACCTTGTTGACCTGGCCGGCCTGGAGCGCCTGCTCGAGACCGGTGAAGGTGTCCGGCCCGTCGGCGTACACGACGTTGAAGACCCCGGCCGGTACGCCGGAGTGCGCGAAGATCTCGTAGAACGCGTCGGACACCACGGCCGAGTACTCCGCCGGCTTCCAGACGACCGTGTTGCCACACAGCAGCGCCGGGACGATGTACCACGACGGTACGGCGACCGGGAAGTTTCCGGCCGTGATCACCGCGACCGTGCCGACCGGGCGGCGGAAGGTGAACAGCTGCTTGTCCGGCATCTCGGACGGGACCGTCTGGCCGTAGAGCCGGCGGCCCTCGCCGATGAAGAAGTCGCAGGTATCGATGATCTCCTGCACCTCGCCGCGTGCTTCCGCGATCGGCTTGCCGATCTCGCGGGTGACCAGGGCGGCGAGTCGTTCCTTGTTGGCGGTCATCAGCCGGCCGACGTTCGCGATCACCTGACCGCGCTGCGGTGCCGGCGTCGCGGCCCAGGCGGGCTGGGCCGCGCGGGCCGCCTCGGCGGCCTGGACGAAGACCTCGGGCCCGGCGCTGCCGACCGTCCCCACGACATCGCTCAGTTGAGCCGGGTTGGTCGACGGCGTACGCCGTACCGCCTCCGCGACTCGTGCACCGGCCACCACCGACAGAACCTCTACCGCCATGCGCATCCCCTTCCTGGAGTGGCTCCCACCCTAATCGCGGGGCGGCAGCTTGCGGTCGGGGTAGAGATCCGGGATCGGGATGGACATCCGCCACAGCTGCATGTGCGGGTGGATAAAGCCGTGCCGGACGGCCAAATGCCGGAGCAGGCGCAGCGGACCGGCGATCAGGATGAACGCCAGCGGAAGCTCGACCAGGAACGCGCTGAGCAGGGCCTGAGTGAGGTCGCCGCCGCGCTGGCTGGTCATCACGTCGAACCACGCGTCGCAGATCAGCAGCACCCCGGATGCGAACGCGGTCGGGAACACCAGTTGCTTGCGCTTCCAGCCCGCGACCGCGGTCAGCGCCAGCATGGTGAGCAGCAGGATGTCGAAGCCGACCCAGGTGGCGACCCAGTTCCGCGCGACGTAGTGGCTGGGCAGAGTGACGGCCAGGTAGACCGTCCACGGGATCAGCGCGGCCACACAGACCAGCATCAGCGCGGTCCGCCACTTGCGGATCCGCTCGATCGTCCGCAGCGACGGCAATCCGCCCGGATCGGGCGTCAGCCGCAGGATCAGCTCCCGCCGCTCGGCCGCCGTCAGCGCCGCGATCTGTTCGTCGGTCAAGATCACGGTTCCAGTATCCGAAGGCGCGCCAATATCCCTTGTGACTGCATTCACAAGCCGGTAAAGTACGGGCCGGAGCAACTGTCGATGAGGACAGATGAGGTGTGGGCATGACGGAGCGCAAGCCACCGGGCATGAAGACCCAGGACTGGGTCGAGGCTCAGATCAAGCGGGCCCAGAACGCCGGTGAGTTCGACGACCTGGCCGGTGCGGGCAAGCCACTCAAGCTGGCGGAATCGCACGACCCGGACTGGTGGGTCAAGGATTTCATCCGCCGCGAACAGATCGAGACCGAGGCGCTGCTGCCGCCGGCGGTCCTGCTGCGCAAGGAGAAGCAGCAGGTCTACGAGAAGGTCCGCGGAATGCGTCGCGAGGCCGAGGTCCGCGACTACCTGGCCGATCTGAACAAGCGGATCCTGGTCAGCATCCGCGACACCACCGGGCCGGTCGTGCCGGTCGGCACCGTGGACGAGGAAGCGATCCTCGCTCAGTGGGATGCCGAACAGCGCGACCGTGCGCAGCGGAAGCCGGCGCCGGAGCCGGAGACGCCTCCGAAGAAGTCCTTCTGGCAGAAGCTGTTCAGCTGAGCAGTTCGCGGGCAGCCGTCTCGATCTCCCGCTCGCTGACCAGGACGGAGTGAGCGGCCGCGCCCAGCGGGACGTAGGAGTCATGGCTGGCGACCCGCGCCAGCCGGCCGGTGTACCCGTAGTCGATCAGCGTGGCCAGGACGCCTTCGGAGACGCCGCCGGAGCGACGGGTCTCGTCGACTACCAGGACCCGTCCGGTCGCGGTTGCCTCACGCAACAAGTCCTCGACCGGTAGCGGCGCGAGCCAGCGCAGGTCGAGCACCCGGATGCCGGGCACCCTTGCCGCCACCCGGAGGCTCATCGGGACACCGTTGCCGAAGGTGACGATGGTCAGCCCGGTCCCGTCGCCGTACGTCCGGCCGCGTCCGATCGGCACGGGTTCATCCGGGTACGACGTCAGCCACGCGTCGTCCCCGTCGTCGTACAGGTCCCGCCGGTGGTAGAGCGCGATCGGCTCCAGGAAGACGCTGACCGTCCCGGACGAGCGGGCCGCCGCCGCGCAGGTGTGCAGCATCGCAGCCGCGTCGTCGGGCCGGGACGGTGACGCGATCACGATGCCCGGGATGTCACGCAGTACGCCGATCGCGTCGTCGTTGTGGAAGTGGCCGCCGAACCCCTTCTGGTAGCCGTAGCCGGCGATCCGCAGCACCATCGGGTTCGAGTACTGCTCCTGCGAGAAGAACTTCAGCGACGCCGCCTCGCCGCGCAACTGGTCCTCGGCGTTGTGCAGGTACGCGAGGTACTGGATCTCCGGGATCGGCAGCAACCCGGACACCCCGGCTCCGAGGGCCAGTCCGAGAATCGACTGCTCGTCCAGCAACGTGTCGAACACCCGGGCCGGCCCGAACGCCTTCTGCAGTCCACGGGTCACGCCGTATACGCCGCCCTTGCGGCCGACGTCCTCCCCGAACACCATCGCCTCCGGGTACGACGCGAGTACGTCGGCCAGCGCACGGTTGATCGACTGGCTCAGAGTCAGCCGGTCCGTCGTCGTACTGCGCTTGGGCAGCGACTCCGCGACGGGCTCCGGATCGGGGAAGCGCAGTGGCGCGGCAACGGCCTCCGCGGTGGCCAGTTGCGGCAGTCCCGCGACCTCGGCCGCGATCCGCATCACCTCGGCCCGCTTGTCCTCGTACAACTCGATCACGTCGTCGGGCGTGTAACCGGCTCCGAGCAGCAGTCGCGCCGTACCGAGCAGCGGGTCGAGCTCCTCGTCCGCGGCCAGTTCGGCGGGGGAGCGATAGGCCGCCTCCACGTCGGATCCGGCATGACCGAGCAGGCGGACGGTCCGGAGCCGGAGGAATGCCGGCCGCCGGTTCCGCCGGACGAACAACGCCGCCTCCGTTGCCATCGACAAGGCGGCGGCGGCATCGGTGCCGTCGGCGTCGAAGTACCGCAGACCGGGACGTTGCCCGTACGCCTGCCGGATCCAGCCCTCCGGCGTCCGCACGCTGATCCCGATCCCGTTGTCCTCGCAGACCAGCAGCAGCGGCATCGGCAGCCCCTGGTACGACGCGTGCAGGGTGGCGTTGATCGCGCCGGTCGCCGTCGAGTGGTTCGCCGAGGCATCGCCGAAGCTGGTCACCACGATCGCGTCGTGCGGCCACGGCGACGGTACGCCGAGCTTCGCCGACCGCGAGATCGAGAATGCGACCCCCATCGCGCGCGGCAGATGGGACGCGATGGTCGAGGTCTGCGGGATGATCGCCAGGTCGTGCCGGCCGAAGACCTTGTGCCGGCCGCCCGCGATCGGTTCGGCGGTGGCCGCGGCGACGCCGAGCAGGATGTCGCGCAGCCCTTCCTTCGAGCCGCACTGCTCGGCGCGGGCGAGGTAGAAGGCGCCGGACCGGTAGTGCAGCAGGGCCGGGTCGGTGGGCTGCAGCGCCGCGGCGACGGCGGCGTTGCCCTCGTGGCCGGCCGATCCGATCGTGTAGAACCCCTGACCTTGTGACTGCATCCATCGTGCGGCCAGGTCGGCGTGCCGGCTGCCGAGCTGGGCGTCGTACAGGCTGCGCAGCACGTCGTCCGGCAGGTCGCCCGGCGTCGGCTTCAGCGCACGGACGCGGTCGGCGAACCGCTCGTCGACGCCGGTCACTGCCCGGATCCCGCAGTCTCGGAGCCCGCGGTCTCAGAGCCCGCAGTCGAACCCGTCGTCGTTCGGGTTCGCGTCGGCCAGGACGTCCAGGATTCTGCTCGCGCGGCGAAGGTCCTCATCTGATACATGATCGGCGAAGAACGTCGACACCACAGCCTCGACCACGGGTTGGGCAGCCGCGAGTGCCTCCCGGCCCGCCGGAGTGAGCTCGGCCCAGGTGGCCCGGCGGTCCTCTGGGGTGTTCCGGCGGACGACCCAGCCGTCCTTGTCCTCGAGCTTGCCGATCAGCCGGGTGGCGCCGCTGCGGGAGATCATCAACTGCTCCGCGAGCGGCGCCATCCGCAGCCGGCCGCCGGCCTGGTCGAGGGTCCGCAGCACCTCGTGCTCGAAGTACCCCATCTTCAGCCGGGTGCGCAGGGTGTTGTCGAGATGCGTGAACAGCAGCGTGTCCGCGCGGTACATCGCCCGCCAGGCACCGAGCTGATCGGTGCTCATCGTCGTCGGCATGGTCAGAGTGTACGGCGTTTGGTGCGTAGAACAACAGTTGACACGTGAACTGTTTGCCTGTGTATGCTCGCTGCACCGACTAGGGGAGGCACTCGTGAGCTGGAAGGCAGTCCAACCGCTGCGGCATCGGGACTACCGGCTGCTGTGGACCGGCTTGGCGGTCGCTCTGCTCGGCAGTGGGCTCTGGCTGGTCGCGCTGGCCTGGCAGGTGATCGAGCTCGGTGGCGGGCCCGTCCAGCTGTCGGTGGTGACGACGGCATACAGCATCGGGCTGGTGGTCTGCTTGCTGTTCGGCGGGATCGCGGCCGACCGGTTGTCGCAGCGCAGCGTGATCATCGCTGCGGACGGTGTTCGGGGTCTGGTGTTGCTGGTCGTGGCCGGGCTGGCGCTGACCGGACTGCTGGAGATCTGGCAGCTCGCCGCTGCCGCGGTGCTGATCGGGGCTGGGGAGGCGTTCCTCATTCCGGCGTACACGGCCTTGGTGCCGAAGCTGTTGCCGGCGGACGAGCTGCTCGCCGCGAACGGGCTGGAAGGCACGCTGCGGCCGCTGGCCCAGCAGGCGACCGGGCCGGCGCTGGGCGGTCTGGCGATCGCGGCGATGTCGCCGGGGATCGCGATCCTGGTGACGGCGCTGACGTACTTCTTCTCTGCCGCGTGCGTGCTCGCGATGCGGGTGCCGTCCACCGGTTTCGAGCCGGTCGAGCCCGGTGATGTGGACGACAGTGAGCCGCCCGCCGCAGCGCGGACGATCTTCGGTGATCTGCGCGAAGGCTGGAGTTACGTACGGCGGACCCGTTGGCTGCTCGCGTCACTGCTGTTCGGCACGGTGTTCGTGTTGCTGATCCTGGGACCGCTCGAGGTGCTGCTGCCGTTCGCCGTCCGGGATCAGCTCGGTGGCGGACCGAGCGACTTCGGCCTGGTGCTGGCGGCGTTCGGCGTCGGCGGGGCGGTCGGTGCGTTGCTGATCTCGTCCCGGAGTATGCCGCGGCGGTATCTGACCGTGCTGACGCTGCTCTGGGGTTTCGGCTCGCTGCCGATCGTGGTGCTCGGGTTCGCCCGTGAGCTGTGGATGATGATGGCCGGTGCTGCCGTGGTGGGCCTGACCAGTTCGGCGGCGATGGTGATCTGGGGGACGCTGCTGCAGCGCCGGGTGCCGGACCGCCTGCGCGGGCGGATCGCCAGCCTGGACTTCTTCGTCTCGCTGCTGCTGATGCCGGTGTCGATGGCGCTGGCCGGCCCGGCGGGCGCCGTACTGGGGCTGACGACGGTGTTCATCATCGCCGGGGTCGGGCCCGCGCTGGTGTCGCTCCTGGTCGTGTACTTCGGCCGGATGCCCTCAGACGAGATCGCCCACCCGCTCGACCAGGCGGAACCGGAGCCCAGCGTTGCCTGAACCGATTGAGGTCCGGGTACCGGTGAGACATGCGATGGATTCGACTGCGGGCGCTGCTCACAGCCAACCTCGTGCTGTTCGTCCTGTTCCTGGTGGGACTGCTGCTCACCGGGCACGCGCACGAGAACACTGAGCTGGCCGATCACGGGCAGCCGCCGCAGAGCCTGGGGCAGTACGTCGTGTCGTCCTCCTTCGGTGAGGCGGTTTTCGAGAACTGGGAGTCCGAGTTCCTGCAGATGGGCATGTACGTGCTGCTCACGGCGTACCTGGTGCAAAAAGGATCGGCGGAGTCCCGGCGGCTCGACGAGGAGGCCCCGCAGGACGAGGACCCGCGCAAGCACCGGTCCGACCGGGACGCGCCCTGGCCGGTCCGGCAGGGGTCCGCGGTGGTGCTGAAGTTGTACGAGAACTCGCTCGCGATCGCCTTCGGGGTGGTGTTCCTGCTGTCGTTCTGGCTGCACGCCGTCACGGGTGCGGCGGCGTACAGCGAGGAGCAACAGTTGCACGGGGCCGAGGCCGTGAGCACCTGGGAGTACCTGCAGACCTCGCAGTTCTGGTACGAGTCGTTCCAGAACTGGCAGAGCGAGTTCCTCGCGGTCGCCGCGATCGTCGGCGGTTCCATCTACCTGCGTCAGCGCCGATCGGCCCAGTCGAAGCCCGTCCACGCCCCACATTCGGAGACCGGCGCCTGATTGGGCGCACTCCTGGGTGGGAACGGTCGGAAGGGGCCGTTCGTTCTGGGGGTAGGTGTGGTGTGGTCTGTGGGGCGGGTACACGTGAGGTGTGTCGTGGGTGAGTTCCGGTGAGGCGGCCGTCCCCGCTGATGCGTCGGATGGCCATCGCGGGTGCTCTCGGCGTCGGCACGACCGGTGTGCTCGCCGGGGTGTTGCTGCTGGGTCCGCTCGCGGCGTCGATCCTGCTGGCCGTCGTGTTCGCGCTGGTCTGGCCGCTGGCCGCGGTGATCCGGCACGTTGCGGACGATGCGCCGTACCAGTCCGCTGTGGTCGTCGCGGGGGCCGCGGCCGCTGGTGTGCTGTGCCTGCCGGGGCTCGTGCGTCTGCTGGCCTGGGGTGCGGTCGGGCTGGCGGTGGCGATGCTCGTCGCCGGGCTGTTCATCCTGATCGAGCTGGTGACGCCGGAGCGCCGCCCGCGCCCGTCGCGTAGTCAGCGGAAGCTCGAGCGGCTGAAGCAGGCGGAGCTGCAGGAGGACGAGCAGCTCATCGCCTCGCTCCAGTGCCCGCTCAGCATCGAGGAGCTCTGCGGCGTCTGGACCGAGACCGCCACCACGCTCGCCCAGGGCGCGGGCCCGCGCGACCGGCAGGCAGTGGCCGAGGTACGCCGGATCTGCCTCGACGAGTTCGAGCGTCGCAACCCCACCGGCTTCCACCGCTGGCTCGACGCCGGCGCCCCCGCCAACCCGAGCAGATACCTACTGTCTACGCCGCCTGGCGAGTGAGTTCGCGGACGACGGTCTGGGCGGTCGGCTCGGCAGACTGCGGGTTCTGGCCGGTGATCAGGCGGCCGTCGGCGATCGTCTGCGGGGTGAAGTCGGCAGCCGGGTGGTGGATCGCTCCGCGGGCGGTGAGCGCGTCGGCCAGCAGGAAGGGCACGACCTCGGTCAGCCCGACCGCCTCCTCCTCGGCGTTGGTGAAGCCGGCCACGTTCTTACCGTCGACCAGGTAGGAACCGTCGGACAGCTTGAGGTTCACCAGCGCGGACGGTCCGTGGCAGACGGCCGCGACTACACCGCCGCGTTCGTAGATCCCGGCCGCGAGTGCGGCCAGCGCCTCGTCCTGCGGGAAGTCCCACATCGTGCCGTGACCACCGGCGAAGAAGATCGCGTCGTATGACGATGGGTCGAGCTCGGCCGCGGTCGGGGTGTGCTCGAGATCCACCGCGGCGAGGAACTTCTGCTGGATCGGGTCGTCGTCGTTCAGCCCGTCGACCGGCGGCCGCCCGCCGGCGACCGAGACCAGCCCGACCTCGAACCCGGCGGCGGTGAACACCGCCCACGGCTCGGCCGCCTCGGAGACGTAGAACCCGGTGGCGCGCCCGGTGTCGCCGAGCTCGGAGTGACTGGTGAGAGCAATCAGTACGCGTGTCATGCCACCCATGATGCGTCGGCCGATTCATCGGAGGCCAATAGGCAAACAGACAGTGAGGCATAGAATTTCCGATATGAGCACTTCTCTCGACCTGCTCAGGACGTTCCTGGCGGTGCACCGGGCCGGCTCGATCACCGCGGGCGCGGAGGTCGTCGGCGTGTCTCAGCCGACCGTGACCGCACAGCTCAAGACGCTCGAGACAGCGCTGGGACGACCGCTCTTCGAACGCCGGGCGCGCGGGGTCCGCCCGACCACCGCGGGCGACGAACTCGCCCGCCGAATCGCCGAACCGATCGACTCGCTCCAAGGGCTGCTGCGGGATGAACTCGACGCACCGGTCGCGGCGACGGTTCACCTCGGCGGGCCGGCCGACTTCCTCTGTCACCAGGTCCTGCCCGCGCTGGCCGGCCGGTTCGCGGACGGGCTGCAGGTGCGTACGGCGTTCGGCCTGCCGGACGATCTGCTCGACCGCTTGCTCAACCGCAGTCTCGACGTGGTGATCAGTTCGGTCCGCCCGCGACGGCCCGGCCTGCGGGTGACGCCCTTCTACGACGAGGTGTTCGCGCTGGTCGCGGCACCCCGGTGGTCCACCGGTACGGCGGTCGCGTCGCCGGAGCCGCTGCGGAAGGTCCCGTTGGTCGCGTACGCCGAGGAGGCCCCGATCGTCCGCCGCTACTGGCGCAGCGTGTTCGGTACCCGGCTGACCCGGACGGCGGATCTCGTCGTCCCCGACCTGCGCGGCGTGCTCGCCGGCGTACGCGCGGGGGCGGGGATGAGCGTGCTGCCGGCCTACCTGTGCGACGAGGCGCTCGCGACGGGCGAACTGGTGTTGTTGTCGGAGCCGGAGTTGCCGCCGTTGAACACGCTGTACGTCGCGATCCGCTCGGACTCGGGTCCACGGAGCGCGGCCGCCGTCGTACGGGACGAGCTGATCAGCCAACGCCCCTGATCAGGCGGCCTTCTTCCGGGTGGACGTCTTCTTGGCAGCGGCCTTCTTCGCCGTCTTCTTGGCGGTGGTCTTCTTCGCGGTGGTCTTCCTTGCCGCGCTCTTCCTGGTGGCGGTCTTCTTGGTGGTTCCCGACGTGCGGCGGTTGCGGGCTGCTTCGACGCTGGCACGCAGCGCGGAGACCAGGTCGGTCGGAGTCGTTGCCTCGGGCTCCTCCTCGGTGAAGACGACCTCCTTGCCCTTGCGCTTGGTCTCGACCAGCTTCTTCACCCGTTCGGTGTAGGAGTCCTTGTAGTCGCTGGGCTTCCACTCACCGCTCATCGCCTCGATCAGGTCGGCCGCCATCGACAGTTGCTTGCCGGCACTCGACTTGGCCGGCAGGTCGTCCAACTCCTTGGCCGGGTCGCGGATCTCGTCGGCGAAGTACATCGTCTCCAGCACCAGAACCTTGTCCTGGGCCCGGATGGTGGCCAGGTACTCCTTGCCGCGCATCACGAACTTGGCGATCCCGGCCCGGTTGGTCTTCTTCAGCGCGTCCCGCATCAGTGCGTACGACGACGCGTTGTCGCCGTCCTTCGGGCCCAGGTAGTAGCTCTTCTGGTAGTAGATCGGGTCGATCTCGTCCAGGTCGACGAAGGTGGAGATCTCCAGCGACCGGGACTTGCCCGGGGCGATGTTGTCCAGCTCGTCGGGCTCGATGATGACGTACTCACCGCCGCCGATGTCGTGACCCTTGACGATCTTGTCGTAGTCGACCTCGCGGCCGGTGCGTTCGTTCACCCGCTTGTACCGGATCCGGTCCGACGTCCCCTTCTGGAACTGGTGGAAGTCGACCTCGTGCTCCTCGGTCGCGCTGTACAGCCCGACCGGCACCGAGACCAGCCCGAAGTTGATGTACCCGCTCCAGATCGACCGCGCCATGGCCGGCTCCTCTCCACGTGGTCTGGCCGGTACCCAGGTCAGAGGCGGTTGTACCGCTTCCGTGCCTCCCGGCTCTCCTTCTGCGCATCCCGGGCGGCCCGGCGCGCGTCGTCCAGTTCCGCGCCCAGGCGTCGTACCAGCTCCTGGGCGTCGGCGAGGGCCTCGCGGGCCTCGTCGAGCTGGTTGTCGAGATCCTCGACCGTCGCCTCGGCCGACTGCGCCGCCGAGACAGCGTCCTCGAACGCCTTCTTGGCCTTGGTCTTCGCCGCGGCCTCGCGTTCTTCCTGCTCCCGCTCGGCCTTCTCCCGCTTGCTGCGGGCGGCCGCCGACTCTTCCTCCTCCGCCGCGGTCTCCACCTTGCGGCGCTCGCGAGCCTTCTGCCGGCGCTCGTCGGTCAGCGGCGTGACGTTGGTGGGCTCGCCACTCTCGTCGACCACGCCGAAGCCGACGTGCCGCAGGGCGCTGCTCAGGCGGCCTTCGCGTACGGCGTCGCCCGCGGCCGGATCCACCAAGGCCGCGTCGAGGGTCTCGCGCAGCTTCTGGCCGACATCGGCGCTGACCTTCTGGCCCTGCTGCTCGGACAGTTTGGTGGCGGCCTTGGCCACCTGGTCGAGCAACTTGTGCCGCTTCGGGGTCAGGTCACGCAGCCGCTCGCCGTCCAGGTCCGCGGTCGCCTCGCGGAACTCGTCCCCGAGCGCCAGCAGGTCGTCCAGCTCGTCCGGCAGCTCGCGCGCGACCAGGTTGGCGACCCAGGCGGCGACGGTCGGCTTGCGCATCGCCTTCAGCCGGGTCGATCCCAGCTGGTCGCCGTCCGCCTTCAGCTGTTTCGCCAGCTCGTTGCGGGTAGCAATGAAGTCCGCGGCCGACGCCGCATACAGCGCATCGGCCGCCTCTTCGAAGTCCACCCCACCGACGCTACCGGAACTCGCCCGCACACAGAACCACCCCAGCGCGCGGGGGATCTACGCTGGGGTGGCCGACCAGTGCTCTGGCTACTTCTTGAACGCGTCCTTCGCCTTCTCGCCGGCCTGCTTCAGGGCGGCCACGGACTGCTCGGTCTCGCCCTCGGCCTGCAGATCGCGATTGTCGGTCGCGTCGCCGGTCTTCTCCTTCATCTTGCCCTTGGCTTCCTCGGCGGCGTTCTTGATCTTGTCTCCGATACCCATCGGTTTCTCCTTCGCGGGCCGGTTGTCCTCGCGTTCCGGGTGCCCGTCGGTCCGGGGTGCATGCATGCGGGGCGGGTATCGGTCGATATGCGGTTACGACGCAGTGATCCGGACCGGCCCGGCCTGACCAGGCGGGGACACGGGCGCGGATTCGCCTATCTCGATGCCGACGGCAAGCGGGTCACCGACCAGGACACGCTGCAGCGGATCCGGTCGCTGGCCATCCCGCCGGCCTGGAAGGACGTCTGGATCTGCCCGTTCCCGAACGGTCATCTGCAGGCGACCGGCACCGACGACGCCGGCCGCCGGCAGTACCTGTACCACGACGACTGGCGCACCACCCAGGATGCCGACAAACACGATCGGGTCCGCCGACTCGCCCACAAACTCCCCGAGTTCCGCGAAGCGGTGGACCGCGACCTGTGCCGGAAGGGACTCGGCCGCGATCGGGTGCTCGCGGTGGCGCTTCGGATGCTCGACTACGGCGTCTTCCGGACCGGTAACTCGGAGTACGCCGAGGAACACGGCAGCCGGGGTGCGGCGACCCTGCTGCGTGAGGATGTGCGTGTCCGCAAAGGCAAGCTGGTGTTCGAGTTCGTCGCCAAGGGTGGGATCGACCGCGTGATCGAGCTGGACGACAACCGCCTGGTCGACGCGGTCTCCTCCCTCAAACGTGCCCGCCATGACGAGCCGCAGTTGCTGGTCTACCGGGATCACGACGGGTACCACGAGATCGACGCGACCATGATCAACGAGCGCTTCCAGGAGCTGGTCGGCGACGGCTTCACCGTGAAGGATCTCCGCACCTGGACCGCCACCGTCCACGCCGCGGTGGACCTGGCTCAGGCGGACCCGCCGACCACCAAGAAAGCGCTCAACAGCGCGGTGAAGGACATGCTCGCCGAGGTCGCCGATCACCTCGGCAACACCCCGGCGGTGGCCCGGTCGTCGTACGTCGATCCACGCGTCGTCACGCAGTACGAGGAAGGACGCACGATCGCTCGGGCGGTCAGCCGCCACGGTGACGATCTGAACGACGAGGACACCCGGGCAGCCTTGGAACGGTCGGTCGCGAGGTTGCTTACGGACGGGTGAATTGGGTACCGGGCGCGGGGTGTGAAAGGAGCAGACAATGCCTGCAGGATCGAGCCCGAAGCGTGAGCGGCAGTACGAGCACATCAAGGCCGGGCTGAAGAAGCGTGGCCGCAGCGAGGACACCGCGGAAGAGATCGCGGCCCGCACGGTCAACAAGGAGCGCGCCCGCTCCGGCGAGGCGAAGACCAAGAGTCGCAGCTCCACCCACGACATCTCGTCCGGCCGTCGCGGCGGCCTCCGCTCGCACAGCGGCTCCCAGGGCCGGACCAAGGACCAGCTCTACAACGAGGCCAAGCAGAAGAACATCAAGGGGCGCTCGAAGATGACCAAGGCCCAACTCGCCAAGGCAGTCGGCCGATAACGTGCAGCAGCTCGACGCGACCCCGTTGACCGACGAGGAGTTGCAAGGCCTCGACGCCTACTGGCGGGCCGCCAACTACTTGTCCGTGGGCCAGATCTACCTGCTCGCGAACCCCTTGCTGAAGGAGCCGTTGCGAGCCGAGCACATCAAGCCCCGCTTGCTCGGACACTGGGGTACGACGCCGGGACTCAACCTGATCTACGCACACTTGAATCGGGTGATCCGGCAACGGCAACGTCAGCTCATGTACGTGATCGGGCCCGGCCACGGCGGTCCGTCGATCGTGGCCAACACCTGGCTCGAGGGGAGCTGGACGGCGGCGTACCCGAACACCACGCAGGACGAGCTGGGGATGAGCCGGCTGTTCAAGCAGTTCTCGTTCCCCGGCGGCGTCCCCAGTCACGTGGCGGCGGACGTGCCCGGATCGATCAACGAGGGCGGCGAGCTGGGCTATTCGCTGAGTCACGCGTACGGCGCCGCGGCCGACAACCCGGATCTCGTCGTCGCGTGTGTCATCGGCGACGGTGAGGCGGAGACCGGGCCGCTCGCGGCGTCCTGGCACTCGAACAAGTTCCTCGATCCGGTCCGCGACGGCGCGGTGCTGCCGATCCTGCATCTCAACGGCTACAAGATCGCCAACCCGGCGCTGCTGGCCCGGATCGGCGACGAGGAGCTGACCGCGTTGCTGCAGGGGTACGGACACGAGCCGTATCTGGTCGAGGGTTCGGACCCGGCGACCGTGCACCAGGCGCTCGCCGCGACACTGGACCTCTGCATGGACCGGATCGACGAAATCCAGCTTGAAGCGCGATCGGCTTCCGAGCGGCCGCCGCGCGCTGCCTGGCCGATGATCGTGCTGAAGACGCCGAAGGGCTGGACAGGGCCCCACACGGTCGATGACCAGCCGGTGGAGGACACCTGGCGATCGCATCAGGTGCCGTTGTCCGGCGTACGGAAGAACGAGGACCACCTGCGGCAGTTGGAGTCCTGGCTGCGCAGCTACCGGCCGGAAGAGTTGTTCGACGAAGCGGGGCGGCCGGTCGAGCGGCTGCTGGACCTCGCGCCCGGGCCGGAGTTGCGGATGGGGTCGAGTCCGCACGCCAACGGCGGGTCGCGTGACTTGGAGCTCCCGCCGGCCGAGGAGTACGCCGTACCGGTGAAGCGACCCGGTGCGGAGGACGGCGAGCCGACGAAGGTGTTCGCGGCGTACCTGCGGGACGCCTTCAGGCTGAATGCCGACCACAACAATCTCCGGTTGTTCGGTCCCGACGAGACCGAGTCGAACCGGTTGAACGCGGTGTACGAGGTGACCGGCAAGGCCTGGCAGGCGGAACGGCGGGCCACCGACGAGCATCTCGCGCCGGACGGCCGGGTGCTGGAGATCCTGAGTGAACACACCTGCCAGGGGTGGTTGGAGGGGTACCTACTCACCGGCAGGCACGGGCTGTTCTCGTCGTACGAGGCGTTCGTGCACATCGTCGACTCGATGGTGAACCAGCACGCGAAGTGGCTGAAGACGATCAACCGGCTCGAGTGGCGGCAGCCGATCCCGTCGCTGAACTATCTGCTCACCTCGCATGTCTGGCGGCAGGATCACAACGGGTTCTCCCATCAGGACCCCGGTTTCATCGACCATGTGATGAACAAGAAGGCAGAGGTGGTCCGGGTCTACCTGCCGCCGGACGCGAACACCCTGTTGTCGACGATGGACCACTGCCTGCGGACCCGGAACTACATCAACGTCGTTGTCGCCGGCAAGCAACCGCAACCGAGCTGGCTGGACTGGGAATCGGCCGCCTTGCACTGTGCCCGCGGCATCGGCGTCTGGGACTTCGCCAGCAACGACGACGGTGATCCGGATGTGGTGATGGCGTGTGCGGGCGACGTACCGACGCTGGAGACGCTGGCCGCGGTCGACCTGCTCCGCGAACGCCTGCCCGGGTTGAAGATCCGGGTGGTCAATGTGGTCGACCTGATGCGGCTGCAGGGCTCCACCGAGCATCCGCACGGGTTGACGGACGCGGAGTTCGACGCGTTGTTCACGACGGACAAGCCGGTGATCTTCGCGTATCACGGGTATCCGTGGCTGATCCACCGCCTGACGTACCGGCGGAACGGCCACGACAACCTGCACGTCCGCGGTTTCATCGAGGAGGGTACGACGACCACGCCCTTCGACATGGTGGTGTTGAACAAACTGGATCGCTACCACCTGGCGATGGACGTGATCGACCGGGTGCCGTCACTGGGCACGCGAGCGGTGACGACCCGGCAGTACCTCGCCGATCAACGGGCCCGGCATCGCGCCCATGTCATCGAGTACGGCGAGGATCTGCCGGAGGTCCGTGAGTGGCGATGGACCTCCTGAAGCTACTTGGGTGAGCCCTGTCCCGCGAGCTGGGTGCGGAGGCGGTCGAGGATGCCGCGGAGCAGGCGGGAGACCTGCATCTGGCTGACGCCGAGCTCGTTGCCGATCTCCTCCTGCGTCAGGCCGTTGCGGAAGCGCAGCTCGAGGATGCGCTTGTCCCGGTCACCCAGTGCGGCAACGGCCGGCGTCAGGGTGTGGACGTTCTCGACCAGCTCGTAGCCGTCCTCGGCGTCGGCGACCGTCTCGAGCAGGCTGGAGCCGCCCTCGACCGAACCGGGCGCGTCCAACGACAGCGTCGTGAAGCAGCCGCGCACCGATGCGGCCTCGACTACCTCTTCGGTGTCGGTGCCGAGCGCCGCGGCCGTCTCCTGGTCGGTGGGGACGTGACCGAGGCGCTGAGTAAGCTCGGGCTCGGCGGCGGCGATGGAGCCCTGCATCTCCTGGACCCGGCGCGGCGGACGGACGGTCCAGGCGCAGTCGCGGAAGTAGCGCTTCAGCTCGCCTCTGATCGTCGGTACGGCGTACGACAGGAAGGCCGTGGAGGTGTCGAGGCGGTAGCCGTTGACGGCCTTGACCAGACCGAGGTAGGCGACCTGCTCGAGGTCGTCGGGGTCCACCCCCTTGCTGCGGTAGCGCGAGGCGATCGATCGGGCCACCGGCGCGTTCAGGATGACGACCTCGTCGAGGAGTTCCTGGTGGCGCGGGTCGGGGGTGCCGTCGGCCTGGATCAGCAGGTCGTGGGTGGTGTCGGCGATGCGCTGCTTGGAATCGGCAGTACTGACAGGTGCGATCGTCACGGTGAGAAACCTCGTCGTGTGTCGTCCTGTGGCGTGGCGTCAAGGCTGAACCACTTACCTCCACCAGATCAAACTCGGCGGCCGGTTGCAACCCCCGGGGTGTTACAGGTGTTTGAACTGGGCACCGGCGGACCGTGAGCAATTTCACCGGCGCGTCGCAATGGGTGCCGCACGACGGCGGTCTGAAGAAGCTCCTCGCGGCGCTGCCCGAGTGCCGCGGTTGCGACCTCTACGAGGACGCCGACCGCGTCGTACCGGGGGAAGGTCCGGCGCGGGCGCGGATGATGCTGATCGGTGAACAACCAGGGGACGTGGAGGACAAGGAAGGGCATGTCTTCGTCGGTCCGGCCGGACGCCTGCTGGACAAGGCGTTGGCGGAGGCGGGGATCGAGCGCTCGGACGTGTTCCTGACCAACGCGGTCAAACACTTCCGGTTCGAACGGCAGGGCAAGCGCCGGATCCACAAGACGCCGGCGGCCGGTCACATCGCTGCGTGTCATCCCTGGCTGGATCGCGAACTGGAGGTCGTGAAACCTGCCCTGGTGGTGGTCCTCGGTGCTGTTGCCGCCCGGGCGGTGTTCGGAACCGGGTTCAAGGTCACGGAACAACGCGGTCTGCCCCAGGAACTGCCGGACGGCCGGGCCGCGATCGCGACGGTCCACCCGTCGGCTGTGGTCCGCTCCCGGGAGTACCGCCGCGACTTCACCCTCTTTGTAGACGACCTCCGCGCCGCACTCGCCCTCCTGAAGTGAACGCGGAGGCCGAGTCTCAGAGCCGGCGCAGCTCGGGGATCACCTCGGCGCGGTAGAGGTTCAGCATGTCGACCGAGTGTGGACCCATGTTCGCCACGTAGATCTCGTCGAAGCCGGCGTCGATGTACGGCCTGAACGCGTCCACATGGGCGTCCGCCTTCGACCCGGCGGTGACCGACTGCGCGGTCGCCTCCTTGGTCACCAGTGAACTGGCCTGTTCGAAGTGCCGCGGCGACGGCAACACCTGTGCCAGCTCACCGGGCAGACCCGCGTTGCGCCAGATCCGGTGCGCCTGCTCGATACCCTCTTCCTCGGTCGGCGCGTAGCTGACCTTGAATCCGCCCTGTGCCGGCTTGTCGCCACCACCGTTCTTCCGGAATCGCTGAAGCAGTTCGGCATCCGGCGACGTGGTGATGTATCCGTCCGCGATCCGCGCCGCGACATCCGTCGCCTCCGGCCCGAACCCGGACATGTAGATCGGCAGCGGCGTGTCCGGCCGCGTGTAGATCCGGGCGGTGTCGACCGTGTAGTGCTTGCCGTGGTGGGTGACGAACCCGTCCTCGGTCCACAGCCGCCGCATGATCTCGACCGCTTCCTCGACCATCTCCAGCCGTACGTCGACCGTCGGCCACGGGCCGCCGAGGATGTGCTCGTTGAGCGCCTCCCCGGTGCCGATACCGAGCGTGAACCGCCCGTTCAGCAGGACCGCGCTGGTCGCGGCGGCCTGGGCGATGATCGCCGGATGGATCCGCACGGTCGGGCAGGTGACCGCGGTGGTCACGGGCAGTTCGCAGACCTGGGAGATCGCCCCGATGGTGGACCAGACGAACGGGCTCTCACCCTGCTCGTCGTTCCAGGGGTGGAAGTGGTCGCTGATCCAGAGACTGTCGAATCCCGCCTCCTCGGCCAACCGCGCCTGCTCGATCAGCTGGGCCGGCGAGTATTCCTCACTGGACAGGAAGTATCCGATCTTCATGTCGTCTCCCGATCACGTTGACTGCACTGCCCGCCCGGTGCCCCAGACAACCAGCCCTATGCACCGGACAGGGCTTTACCGAGATCGCTGTCCGCGGTCACCTGGACGCGGTCGAGCTGCAGCCAGCGGGCCATCAGCCCGAGCTCGGCCGCCAGCGGTTCGACGATGCCGGACTCGGGTACGCCGGGTTCGGCGGTGACGGTCGGGACGACCAGCGCGGAGTTCTTCCGATCGGCCTTGAGATCGACCCGGGCGACGAGCCGGTCGCCCAGCAGGAACGGCAACACGTAGTAGCCGTGCACACGCTGTGCTGCCGGCGTGTAGATGCTGATCCGGTAGAAGAAGTCGAACAGGCGATGGGTTCGGTCCCGGTTCCAGATCAGTGTGTCGAACGGTGACAGCAGGGCCCGGGCCTGGATCGGCCGTTCCTCCGCCTCCGACCACAGGTAGCTCTGCTGCGGTACGCCGTCGACGCGAACCGGGACCAGCTCGCCGGCCTCCACCAGCTCACCGATCACCCGCCTGGCGGTTGCCGTGGGCAACGGAAAGTGACCGGTTCCGGCGCCGCAGAGCTCGCGTGCGGTGGCGACTCCGAGGGCGCGGGCCGAGATCCTGACCAGCTCCCGCCTGGCCTCGTCGGCGCTCGGCTCGGGCTGCGACAAGAGCTTGGGTGGGAGCACCCGGTCGGTGAGGTCGTAGAGGCGCTCGAAGTTCCGCCGGCCCGCGATCGTCACCTGGCCAGAGCAGTACAGGTACTCGATCGCGATCTTGGCGTCCTGCCAGTTCCACATTTTGCCTGTGGTCGGATCCGGGTCCGGATCGGTCCGCCTGCGCCGTACGCCGTCCGGACTCGCCTCGCCGGCCGTGACCGGTCCGCGCTTGGTGACCAGGGCGATGACGTCGTCGACGTACCCGGGTCGTTCGGTGGTCAGACGGCGCATACCGGTGACGACCGACCACGGCGCTGTGAGGTCGGGGTCCAGCTCCGGCGAGCCCCAGTCCTGCTCGGCGGCCGCCCGCATTCGCCAGCGGAACAAGGGGTAACTGCTCACTGGGATCAGGCTCGCCTTGTGTCCCCAGAAGAACTCGAACAGGTCCCGGTTCGCACCACCCCAGCACATCCGGTCCAGCGTCGTACGTGCGTACGGCCCGAGCCGGGCGAACAACGGCAGATAGTGCGAACGGCACACCACGTTGACCGAGTCGACCTGCAGCACGCCGATCCGCTCGATCACCTTCCGGAGGTGGCGGGCGTTGACCCGACCCGACGGCCTCGGATCCGCGAATCCTTGGGCAGTCAGCGCGATTCGGCGCGCCACGTCGATCGGGACTACCTCGCCGGTCGCAGCCATGGACCGAAACTACCGCGCCCGTTGTGTCACCACGATGCAGAGCAGTACGACGACGGCCGTGATCGGAGCGGCGATCGGAAGGTGTTCGCCCATCAGCAGAACGGACCAGACGAGCGTGAGCAACGGCTGTGCCAGTTGGAGTTGGCTGGCTCTGGCCACCCCGATGATGCCCATGCCGCGGTACCAGACGACGAAGCCGCCGAGCTGCGAGATCCCCGCGATATAGGCGAGGCCGACGAGGCTCAGCGGGGTCAGATCGACAGCCTCATGAGGTACGGCGACCAGCGTGATCGCGAGGCTGACGGGAAGGGCGAGCACCACCGCCCAGGCGATCACGTGCCAACCGGGCAGATGTCCGGCGAGCCGGCCGCCTTCGGCGTACCCGAGCGCGCAGACGATCAGCGCCGCGACCAGATAGAGGTCGGCGATCGAGACGGCGCCGTGGTGCCGGGTGAGGGTGAACACGACCACGGCCGCGGCGCCGATGACGGCGGCGCCCCAGAACTTCCAGGACAGCGTGCGCCGGGTCAGCAGTGCTGCCACGGTGGCCGTTGCTATCGGCAAGAGGCCGGTCACGACCGCGGTGTGCGCGGTCGTCGAGGTCTGCAAGGCCAAAGCTTGCAACAGCGGGAAGCCGACCACGCAGCCGCCGGCGACGATCAGCAGACCGGAGAGATCCTCGCGACGAGGTCGGGGGACCCGCAGGCCGGCCAGGAGTGCGATCGCGAGCAACCCGGCCAGCAGGCCGCGGACGCCGGTCGCCGTCCACGGACCCATGCCTCGGGTGGCCCAGACGGTGGCCGGGGCGCTCAGCGAGAAGGACGCCACCCCCAGCAGCGCCGCCACCGTGCCCGCTCGGGCAGTCGGTATCGCTTCTCGGTCAGCAGCGATAGCGCTATTCTGTCCTGTCATGAATGACGATAGCAGTTTGGCTGTTGTCGTCGGGCGACTGCGGGCTGAGGCCACCACCCGCGGTCCCGGCGGCCGGTTGCCCGCGAGCCGGCTGCTGGTGAAGAGGTGGGGGATCAGCCCGGTCACCCTCTCGCGTGCCGTGACCGTGCTGACGGCCGAAGGTGTCGTCGTCTCACGGCCGGGCGCGGGTGTGTTCGTCAGCGATCGAGTGCCGCGTCGGTCTCTCGCTGCGGCTGACCTTTCCTGGCAGCAGCGCACTCTGATCGGTGAGCGGCCGAAGACCACCGCGATGATGCGGATGCTCGCGACGCCGGTGGACGAGGTCATCGACCTCTCGACCGGCTACCTGCACGAGTCGCTGCAGCCGAGCAAGGCGTTGGCCGACGCGATGGGACGGGCGGGACGACGGCCGGGGACCTGGACGCGTGCGCCGGCCGAGGGGCTTCCCGAACTGCGGGCCTGGTTCGCCGCCGACATCGGCGGTCGTGACGGGCCGCTCGGGGCGAACGATGTGCTGATCACCTCGGGTGGGCAGACCGCGCTGGTCTCGGCGCTCAGGGCATTGGTCGACCCCGGTCAAGCTGTGCTGGTCGAATCACCGACGTACCCGGGAACGCTTGCCGCCGCAGCTGCTGCCGGGCTGCGCTGTGTTCCCGTTCCGGTCGACGCGGACGGCGTACGGGTGGAGTTGCTCGAGGAGGCGTTCGCGAGTTCCGGTGCGCGCGTCCTGGTGTGTCAACCGCTGTTCCAGAACCCGACCGGCGCCGTCCTCGCGCCCGGTCGACGAGCGCAGTTGATGGACGCTGTACGGCGTGCCGATGCCTTCGTGATCGAGGACGACTTCACCCGTCGGCTGGTGCATGACGATGCGTCCGATCTGCCGCAGCCGTTGGCGGCCGACGATCCGGATGGCCACGTCGTACACATCCGGTCGCTGACGAAGCCCACGTCGCCGAGTCTCAGGATCGCGGCGCTGACCGCGCGTGGTGCTGCGTTCGAGCGGCTCCGCGACACTCACGTCATCAACAGCTTCTTCGTGCCCAGGCCGATGCAGGAGACCGCGCTCGAATTGATGACGTCGCCTTCCTACGCGACGCATCTGCGCCGGCTGGCCACCGCGCTGCGGGATCGACGCGAGACGACGATGCGGAGTCTGGCGGAGCGATGTCCGCACCTGACGGTTCGTGCGGCGCGGCCTGGCGGCTACCACGTCTGGGCTTCGCTGCCGGACGCCGTACGCGACGACGACGCTGTGGCCGAGGGCTTGCGTCACGCGGTCTCGGTCAGTCCCGGCAGTGCCTTCTACCTACCAGGCGGACCGAACCGGCATCTTCGGCTCAGCTATGTGGCGGCCGCGTCACCCGACGAGATCGTGCGGGCTGTCGAACGGCTCGACCAGGCGTTGCGGCGGCTGCTCTGATCACACGGGCGTCGCCCCGCGCCGGAGCGGCGCGGGGCGACGACGTGCGGGTTGAACGACAGGTCAGGTGAAGATGCTGACGCCACCAGGACCGACCAGCAGGCCGATCACGATCAGAGCGGCGCCCCACAGCAGCTGACCGCGGACGAGCGAGACGATCCCGGCAATAACGAGGATCGCAGCGATGATCCACAGGATGAGACCCATGGTCCTTCCAATCTCTCAAGGCCGGGCGTTGCACCCGACGGCTGAACTCCCCGTGCTGAACCTCCAGTGCCCATCACGCAAACCCTGATTCGCTGACAGGCACTGTCAGGTTTGGCTGCTTGACTGAGGGTGGCCGTGTGTCCGTGTCATGCCCGAGGAGGAACCGATGGACGAGTGCTGCGCCGTGGTCGATCTGCGCCAGTACACGCTGCACCCAGGACAGCGCGACACCCTGATCGACGTGTTCGACGAGTACCTCGTCGAGAGTCAGGAAGCGACCGGGATGCACCTCGTCGGCCAGTTCCGCGACCTCGACGACCCGGACCGGTTCGTCTGGATCCGCGGCTTCGCCGACCTGCCCTCGCGCGCCGACGCCTTGACCGCGTTCTACGGCGGCCCGGTCTGGCGTGAGCACTCCGCCACCGCGAACAAGACGATGATCGACTCCGACAACGCCCTGCTGCTCAAGCCGATCGAGCTCCGCGACGGCTACCCGCGGCTCGACTCTCCACGCGCTCCGATCGGTACGACGGACGTCCCCGGCTCGTTGATCGCCGGTGCGGTCTACCACCGCGGCGCGCCGGGCGACGGGTTCGTCGAGTTCTTCACCGATCACGTCGTACCGGCGCTGGTCGCGACCGGTGCGGAGCCGGTGGCGGTGTTCGAGACATTGGTTGCCGAGAACAACTTCCCGGCCCTGCCGCTGCGCGCCGAGGTCGTCCTCGTCTGGTTCGCCCGGTTCGACGACGAGGCGGCGTACGACAATCATCGGCGGCGGCTCGCGGCGTCGCCGGCCTGGCAGCAGAAGGTGCTGCCGGAGCTCGTCTGCCGCTCCATGAAGCCGGCGCAGGAGCTGCGGCTGCGGCCGACCGCGCGGTCGCAGTTTAAATAGCTTGCGCGGCCGGGAACGGGCGTGCATCCTGACATGACCTGTGCGGCGACGAAACGCTGCCTGACCTAAGGAGGGCTGACGGATGGCCATCACTGTGCTGCGGCATGTCCGCGTCAGTCTCACCTCAAGGTTCAGGAGCACACCGGATGTCTTCCGACGTCTTTCGTACCGAGCACGCCAACTTAGACAGACACAGTACTGAGCAACACCGTTCTGACAACTTCTCCGATCTCGACTCCCGCTGGGCCGAACTCACCGGCGACGAGTCCCAACCCAATCCGGCCGACGCCTTCGTCTTCCGCTTCCATGAAGTGGACGAGCAGCTCGGGCCGGATCAGCGGTGGTCCACCTGGCTGGACGTCGAGCGCGGTTCTCGCGGACCTGATCCCCGCCCGGACTGGGTGGTGACGGAACAGGCCGCGATCGACACCGAGCTCGGCGTCCTCAAAACCGGCAAGGAAGCCGACGTCTTCCTGGTCGAGCGGGCCGTCGAAGCCATCGGCGCCAACCCGGCCCGCTCCTCGCTGCTGGCCGCCAAGCGGTACCGCACCGAGGAACACCGGTCGTTCCACCGCAGTACGTCGTACGTCGAAGGGCGCCGGACCCGCAACAGCCGGGACACCCGCGCGATGGCGAAGAAGACCTCACACGGTCGCAACGTCGCCGCGGGACAGTGGGCCGGTGCCGAGTGGGGTGCGCTCTGCCAGCTGTGGAAGGCCGGCGTGCCCGTGCCGTACCCGGTGCAGGTGGACGGCACGGAGTTGCTGATGGAGTTCATCGACGACGGTGAGGGTGGAGCCGCGCCACGGCTCGCCCAGGTCCGGCCGTCGAAGGACTTGCTCGGTCAGTACTTCGAGCAGGTGCGGCACGGGATGCGTGAGTTGGCCAGGGCGGGGTTGGCCCACGGTGACCTGTCGCCGTACAACGTGCTGGCGCAGGGGGACCGGATCGTGATGATCGATCTCCCGCAGGTGGTCGACATCGTCGGCAACCCGAAGGGGATGGACTTCCTGCTCCGCGACTGTCACAACATGGCGACCTGGTTCACCAACCGCGGGCTGGAGATCGACGAACAGGAGCTGTTCGCCGATCTGCTCACGATGGTGTTCTGATCGCCTGCTGGAAGAGGGGTACCAGGGGGACCAGCCGGTCGGGGTAGGCGTCGACGAGTCCGTCGACGTGGTTGCCTGCCTCGACCCGCTGGTAGGTGTGCAGGCCGGTGCGGCGAGCCATCGCGGCATAGACGTCCGAGTCCTGCGTGATCGGCAGCAGGCTGTCGTACGTCCCGTGGATGGTCACCAACGGCCTGAGGATCTTCCCGGTCAACGCGATCCGCTGCACGGCCTTGTGTGCTTGCGGTCGTTCGGCGTAGTTGTAGTCCGCTTCGGTGCCCGTGTACGTCGGGTCGAGTTCGGCGGCGTAGATGCGCTGCGTCAGCTTCCAGTAGACCGTGTAGTGGTAGTTCCAGAGGAAGTCCGACCGCGGATCGAAGCCGGCCGCGGCGATCAGCGCGGGTGATTGTTGCTCATAGCCCTTGATCGCGGGCGGCAGGAACGTGAACAGGTTCGGCCCGTTCGCGGTCCACAACGTACCTTCGAGGTCGACGCCGCGGGTGTAGAGCTCGGGGTGATTCTCGAGCTGCCAGCGGACCAGGTAGCCGCCGTTCGAGATCCCGGCGGCAACCACCTCGCGCGCCGGTCGGCGATAGTGCTGGGCGACTGTCGCCCGGGCGGCACGTGCCAGCTGGGTGGTACGCAGGTTCCACTCCACGATCGCGTCACCCGGCTTCACGCCGTCGGTGTAGAAGGCGGCGCCGGTGTTCCCCTTGTCGGTCGCGGCATAGGCGTACCCGAGGGACAGCACGTAGTCCGAGATCGCTCTGTCATTCGCGTACTGCGCTCGCACACCAGGCGATCCGGAGACGACCAGGCCGCCGTTCCACTTCTTCGGCAGCCGGATGACGAACTGGGAGTCGTGGTTCCAGCCGTGGTTGGTGTTCGTGTGCGAGGTGTCCGGGAAGTACCCGTCGATCTGGACCCCGGGCACACCGGACTGCTGCGGCAACCCGGAATGCGTGAGGCCGGCGTAGTCGGCCGGATTGGTGTGACCGGACGCGACCGTTCCAGCGGTGGTCAGGTCGTCGAGGTGCGCGACCTGTTGATACTCGGCACCAGGAACCCGGACCTGTCGATGGGCGTTGGCCGGCACGGTCACACCGGTCAGCAGCAGGACGGCTGAGAACAAAGCGAGGCGGCGCATGGCGTCACGCTAGAAGCCGGTCGCGCCCTCCAGACAGAGGATCGCGGCACACATGCGCCGGTGCGTCAGTGTTCTCTTACGACACTGTTCTCTTACGACACTGCTTTGGCCGCCGCGCGTCCCGCCGTACGGCCGGTGAAGAGGCAACCGCCGACGAAGGTGCCCTCCAGGGAGCGGTATCCATGGATGCCACCACCGCCGAAGCCGGCCACTTCACCCGCCGCGTAGACACCGGGCAACGGCGTACCGTCGGTCCGCAGCACCCGCGAGTCCAGATCCGTCTGCAGGCCGCCGAGCGACTTGCGGGTCAGGATGTTCAGCCGGACGGCGATCAGCGGGCCGGCCTTGGGGTCGAGGATCCGATGCGGTGACGCGACCCGGATGAGCTTGTCGCCGCGGTAGTTCCGGGCACCGCGCAGCGCGGTGATCTGCAGGTCCTTGGTGAAGGTGTTGGCGAGCTCGCGGTCGCGGGCGACGATCTGGCGCTCCAGGTCGTCCAGGTTGATCAGGTTCTCACCGGTCAGGTCGTTCATGCCGCGGACCAGGTCGGGCAGGTTGCTCCGGACGATGAAGTCCGCGCCCTTCTCCATGAACGCGCGGACCGGGGCGGTCGCACCGCCGCGGGCCCGGCCGAGGACGCCCTTGATGTCCTTACCGGTCAGGTCCGGGTTCTGTTCCTGGCCGGAGAGGGCGAACTCCTTCTCGATGATCTTCTGGGTGAGCACGAACCAGGTGTAGTCGTACCCGGTCGTCATGATGTGCTCGAGCGTGCCCAGGGTGTCGAACCCGGGGAACAGCGGCACCGGCAGTCGCTTGCCGGTGGCATCGAACCAGAGCGACGACGGGCCGGGCAGGATCCGGATCCCGTGCATCGGCCAGATCGGGTCCCAGTTCTGGATGCCTTCGGTGTAGTGCCACATCCGGTCCCGGTTCACGTACCGGCCGCCGGCCTTCTCGGTGATCGCCAGCATCCGGCCGTCCACATGCGCCGGGACGCCGGAGATCATCCGCCGCGGCGGTTCGCCCATCCGCTTCGGCCACTGGGACCGGACCAGGTCATGGTTGCCGCCGATCCCGCCCGACGTCACGATCACCGCCTGCGCGGTCAGGCTGAAGTCGCCGACCTCGGTCCGGGAACTGGCCACCCCGCGCTCGACACCACTCGGCTCCAGCACCTTGCCGGCGACACCGTCGACGACCCCGCCGGTGACGGTCAGCTCGTCCACCCGATGCCGGAACCGGAACTCGACCAGACCCTTCGCGACCGCCTCCCGGACCCGGCGCTCGAACGGCGCGACCAGCCCGGGCCCGGTGCCCCAGGTGATGTGGAAGCGCGGCACCGAGTTCCCGTGACCGTCGGCAAGGTAGCCACCGCGCTCGGCCCAGCCGACCACCGGGAAGAACCGCACGCCCTGGGCATGCAGCCACGGACGCTTCTCGCCGGCCGCGAAATCGACGTACGCCTCGGCCCACTGCCGGGCCCACCTGTCCTCGTCGTCGAGCCGGTCGAACCCGGCCGAGCCGAGCCAGTCCTGCAGCGCCAGATCGCGCGAGTCCTTGATCCCCATCCGGCGTTGCTCGGGGGAGTCGACGAACATCAGTCCACCGAACGACCAGAACGCCTGCCCACCGAGCGAGGCCTCCGGTTCCTGGTCCAGCAGCAGTACTTTCCGGCCCGCGTCGGCCAGCTCCGCGGTCGCGGCCAGCCCGGCCAGTCCCGCCCCGACGACGATCACATCCGCGTCCATGGTGTCCATGTATAGCGGACAACCGACAGCGATGGACGCACTTGCGCAAAGTTGTAAGGATGGGACACGTGACGATCCTTTCCGCGCAAGACCTCGTCCTACCCGCCGCCTCGCTCGGGACCGAGAACCCACTCGCCCCGCTGCGCAGCCAGCAGGAGCTGCACCAGGTCCAGAACCTCGCCGAACTCCCCGCCGAGCTGCGTGAGAACATCCAGTACGGCCGGCTGCACAGCCCGCTGCCGTGTTTGAACCAGGACGGGTACGACCGTGACTTGGTCGACCGCACGTTCCCCGCCCTGGTGCTGGAGAACGACCACGTCCGCGCGACCGTGCTACCGGGTGTCGGCGGCCGTCTCTACTCACTCGTCGACAAGGAGAGCGGCGAGGAACTGCTCTACCGCAACCCCGTTTTCCAGCCCGCGAACCTTGCCCTGCGCAACGCCTGGTGGGCCGGCGGCGTCGAGTGGAACGTCGGCAGCACCGGCCACTGGACCGGCACCTGCGAGCCGCTCCACGCCGCCCGCGTCGAGGGCCCGGACGGTACGCCGGTACTGCGCCTCTGGGAGCTGGAGCGGACCAGGAATCTCGTCACCCAACTCGACTTCTGGCTCCCGGCCGACTCCGAGTTCCTGTACGTCGGGATCCGGCTGCAGAACCCGTCCGATGCCGAGGTCCCGGCGTACTGGTGGTCGAACATCGCGGTCGAACAGTCCGCGGAAACGCGCGTGCTGGTTCCGGCCGAGCAGGCCTGGCGATTCGGGTATGGCAAGCGGCTCGACCTGATCGACGTACCGCTCTATGACGGCACCGACCTCACGTATCCGATGCGGCACGGCCGGGCGGTCGACTTCTTCTTCGAACCACTCGCCGGTGAACGGCCGTGGATCGCCTCGGTCGACGCCGACGGTCACGGCCTGGTGCAGGCGTCGACCGAGCGGCTGCAGGGCCGGAAGCTGTTCGTCTGGGGTGAGGGTGCCGGCGGGCAGCGGTGGCAGGAGTGGTTGTCGCCGGGTCTGCAGGGTCATGGGTACGCCGAGATCCAGGCCGGGCTGGCGCGGACCCAGATGGAGCACCTGAAGTTGCCTGCAGCAACGAGCTGGCACTGGCTGGAGGCCTACGGCCGGCTGGCTGTCGATCCCGGTGTTGCGCACTCGGATTGGGAGGCCGCTCGGATCGGCACGTCCGAGGTACTGCGTCCGTTGCTCGACCAGCTGGGGGATCGTGAGCGGGACTGGCTGACCGTGGCCGATGCAGCGCCGGCCGAGCGACTCGCGGTCGGCTCGGGTTGGGGTGCGCTGGAGCTGGCCCGGACCGGCTGGACGGTCTCAACCGGTACGCCGTTCGCCGAGGACACCATGACGTCGCGGGAGCGCGCGTGGTTGCCGTTGCTCGACGGCCGGTTGCCGGCGTCGGACGCCGTACCGGATGGAACGCTGGTGAGCTGGAAGGAGCTGCTGGAGAAGGCCGAGGACAACTGGCTCGTCTGGTACCACCGGGGTGTCGCGCGGCACTACGCCGGTGACGTCGAAGGAGCGATCGACGCCTGGCTCCGAGTCGGCGACAACCCGTGGGCCTTGCGGAATCTCGGCTTCGTCACCGGCGAGCTGTCGTACTACGAGCGAGCGGTCGGGCTGTTGCCCGAGCTGGTCGAGTTGCTGGTCGAGGCCGTCGGTGTCGCCCTTGCCGTCGATGTGAATCGTGCCGGGCGTCTTCTTGACCAGGCTCCCGACGATCCCCGCATCCGGCTGCTCCGGATCCGGCACGCACTGCAGAGCGGCGACCCGCAAACCGCTCGCGACCTGCTGGCCGACGGCATCCAACTGCCTACTGTCCGCGAGGGAGCCAACCCGCTCGCCGATCTCTGGGTGGAGACCGAAGAGGCCCTCGGCACCAACCGTCCGGTTCCGCCGCAGTACCAGTTCGGAATGGGCAGTAGCTGACATTGCAAAAACTTTGTCAGGACGTGGGAACCGAGTACCTCCCGGTGGCGTCTCACAGTCGTGCGGCAAGGGCCGCGCAGGCAGTTTGACTACGACGACCGCGCCGCGCGGGCGGCGCGTCGGGGGTGAGTGCCATGTTGACGATCGTTGTACTCGGTGGGTTCGGCCTGGTGCTGCTGGTCACGGCATGCATCGTGGCGGACGTGATCGCCGGTCTCCGGCGGGACGAGAACCCCACCACCATCGAGGAGAAGACCGCGGGACAGGTGATCCGGGTCCGTGGCCCGGTCCGTGGTCAGCTGGAGGACGGAACCCCGGCCGAATACACCGAGGTCACCGTCGAGTACTGCACCCGCCGGGGTGAGGGACCGTTCGAGGTCTCCCGCCGGCTTCCGGTGGGCAGCAGGATTGCTTACACCAAGGGCGACCGGGTCATCGTCAGCTACGACGTCCGGACACCCCGCCGGGCCCGCATCGCCGGCCGGGTCAGCCACTGGCCGCAGCTGGGGCCGCGGTCCGCACCGGACCCGGTCCCACAGCCCTGACAGAAAGACTTTCGCCCACCACCTGACGGTGGTCCAGTCCCTCGCCTCGAGCGAGGGCTTTCCAGTTCCACCATCTGCTTGAGCCACCCCCGGCTCAAGCAGGTGAGTCGCCGGCCGCCCGCGGGCGGCCTTTGCGGTTCAGGACGGCAGGTGTGGTTCGAGCAGTCGGTGCAGGGTCGGGCGGCCTTGCGCCAGCACGTACTCCGCCTCCGCCGCGTCCAGCCGGTCGGCCAGGTGGGCCAGCGCCTCGCCCATGGTGATGCTCAAGGTGACCGCGAGCCGGAACTCGCGACTGTCCCGGGCGCCGAACCGGCCCGTGAGCAGCTCGGCGAACTCACCCGCGTGCTGGTCGTCGAACTCGCCCGGCTTCGTCTCCAGGTCCGGATCGCCCAGCCCGCTCAGCACCACGGCCCGAAAGCCTGGGTCGGTCCGGTGCATCTCCCGGAACGTGTCCAGCGTGACGTCCACCGCCTGCCGCCAGCTCGACACCGCCGCCAGCCGGTCCCGGACCGTGTCGGTGTAGCGCGCCTGGTTCCGGCGCTCGATCGCCTGGATCAGGCTCCGCTTGTCCGGGAAGTACCGGTACACGCTGCCGACCGCGATCTCCGCGCGTTTCGCGATCCCGCTCGTCGACGCGGCGTCGTACCCGCGCTCGACCACCTCCGCGCAGGCCGCGTCCAGGATCCGCTCGACCTGCCGGCTGGCCCGGTCCTGAGTCGGCGTCCGGCGCAGCGGATACGCCCCCGATGTCACCATGTCGCTCATTGTCCATGTTCTGGGGGGACAACGTTGCCACCTTCCTGTGACAGATTGCCGTCAGATCGGCGTCACTGCGCCGAGGAGACATTCTCGTGTCCGTCCACAGGAGGAATTCCGCCATGCGCATCAGCAGAACGGTGGTCGCCGGCCTGGCATCCGCCGCGATCGCCGCGTCCGGACTCGCCGGTACGGCGCTCAACTCCAAGACCACCCCGCAGACCACGGCCCACGGTGAGGGCTCGGGCCTGCGGCTCAACCAGCTCCAGATGATGGGCTCGCACAACTCGTACCACCGCGAGCTCAGCCCGGCCGAGCAGAAGGTCCAGCAGGCGCAGAACCCCGGTTCGGTCGATCTCTGGTACTCGCACGCCGCGATCCCGGCGCAGCTGGAGGACCAGAACATCCGGACCCTCGAGCTGGACCTGCTTCCGGACCCGGACGGCGGGCTGTACACGTACCCGCTGATCCGCAAGCTGACCGGGCAGGGACCGCTCACCGACCCGGCGATGGCCCAGCCCGGGATCAAGGTCATGCACATCCCGGACTTCGACTACAACGGCACCTGCAAGAGCCTCGTGCTCTGCCTGCGGCAGGTGAAGAGCTGGTCCGACCAGAACCCGGACCACACGCCGATCACGATCAGCCTCGAGCTCAAGCAGTCCGACCCGAAGATCGTCGCGGCCGGCGGCGTGCAGTCGCCGCCGTGGGACGCGGCCAACCTGAACCGGATCGACGCCGAGATCCGCTCGGTGTTCTCCGAGAAGGAGATCCTGACCCCGGACGACGTCCGCAAACCCGGTCTGACGCTGGAGCAGTCGGTGCTGACCAAGGGCTGGCCGAAGGTCGACGCGGTCCGCGGCCAGGTGCTGTTCTACTTCGACAACGGCGGCGCCGGCGCGATCCGCGACCTCTACCGGACCGGCAAGCCGAACCTGGAAGGCCGGGCGGTCTTCACCCGCGGTCCGGAGGGTGAGCCGGATGCCGCCATCACCCAGGTGAACGACCCGCGCGGCGCCAACCAGGCCGAGATCCAGCGACTGGTGTCGACGGGCTACCTGATCCGGACCCGGTCGGACGAGCCGATGGCGACGATCCGCGACAAGGATTTCAGCCGGGTCGGGATCGCACTGGCCAGCGGCGCCCAGGTGGTCACCACCGACTTCCCGGTCGCCGGCATGGCGGCCCGCTACGACAGTGACTTCGTGGCGAAGCTGCCCGGGGACACCGCCGTACGATGCAATCCTGTGTCGGCGCCGAAGTGGTGCCGGGGGAACGTCTCGGAGAGGTGAGCTGAGCATGTCGGAGCACGTGGTCGATATCAGCTGGAGTCGCGGTGAGCACGAGTTCACCTACGACACCTACAACCGCGATCACGAGTGGCGCTTCGACGGCGGGATCACGGTGCCGGGATCGGCCAACCCGAAGTACCTCGGCAACCCGGGCCCGGTCGACCCGGAGGAGGCGTTCGTGGCGGCGCTGTCGTCCTGCCACATGCTCACGTTCCTGGCGATCGCGGCCCGCAAGCGCCTCGTCGTCGACGCGTACGACGACCACGCGGTCGGCGTGATGGCGAAGAACGAGGCGGGCCGGCTGGCGATCACCCAGGTGACCCTGCACCCGAAGATCGTCTGGGCCGGCCAGGAGCCGGATGCCGAGGCGCTCGAGCGGATGCACCACCGGGCCCATCTCGAGTGCTTCATCGCCAACTCGGTCACCACTGAGGTGACGGTGGCCTAGGGCAACTGACCCGCACTTTTGTTTTCCTCCCCTGCAAACAAAAAACCACCCGCCGGTCTGGCCTGAGCCTCGCGCAAGCGGCGTCAGGACAGCCGGCGGGTGGTTTGCGGTACACCTCTGTGGCGGTGTACCTGTCACGGATCCGGCGACGCCTCGCACTGGGCGCCTCTGCGTTCGTGTGCGACCTCCGTGCGGTCTAGCTCGGTGGGCAAGACCGTCCGGGCGCGCCGCCTGGATCCGTTCGTCCGGTTCGCGCCAATTACTGCTCGGCGGCGGCGTCGCTCCGGTCGTCTGTGGTCTGGATGGTCGTGTCGACGGCCAGCAGGTCCTCGAGCTCGCGAACCTGCTCGGTGGCCATCGAGGTCATCAGTCGGTGGATCGTCATGCCAGTGAGACGCACGGCCTCCGGGGATATGACGGGGATTCAGCCCGACTTTTGATGTGACCTACTTCTCATCCAGCCCGTCGAGGCGGAGTGGGACCAGTTTGCGGGCGTCGTCGTACGACGTACCGGTCAGTTCGAGCAGGTCGACCACGGTCGACCGGATCTGACCGAGCACCACCACCGCGGACAGGCCGACCGGCAGCGGCATCTCCGCCGTACGGCGGCCGAGCTCGCCCAGCACGCGGTGCGCGGCCACGTCCGCGGCCGGTTCGAACAGCGACTCGGCGATCAGCCGAGTGCCGTCGGCGAGACGGTCGAGCAGCATCGGGTACTCGGCCGGCATCTGCTCGTCCCGCCAGACCGAGACGGCACAGCGCCGTACCAGGACTCTGATGTTCCGGATCGCGCGGTCCGCCGGGACGACGAGGTCGGCGATCTCCTGGACCCGAACGCGGTGCCGGCGGCGGAACGGCGACATCCGGACCACCGCGACACCCTCGTCGGCCGCACTGCGGAGGTCGTCCAGCATCGACTCGCTGGCCCGGGCCCGGCGGAGGGCGTCGGTCACCGCCTTCTCGTCGTTGTTCCGGAGGCCGTCGGCGGTCTCGAGCAGGATCTCGGACAACTCGTTCAGCACCTCGGACGCTTGTTGCCGAGGGCGCCTGATCGCCGCGGCGGGGGCGATCGTGGCGGCCGCCAGCGCCACCACGCCGCCGAGCGCGGCATCGATCCAGCGGCTGAACCCGGCACCCGGATTCGGCAGCAGGGTGGTGACGATCGCGGCCTGGACGCCAGCTTGGGTGGTCATCAGGGTGCCGGCACCGAGGAGTACGGCGACGCTCATCGCCAGCGCGACCACGAAGACGATCTGCGGTACGCCGGTGCCGAAGAACCGGACGAACAGGTCGCCGACCCCGACCCCGACCGCCACGCCGACCATCACCTCGGCTACCCGGCGCAACCGCTGACCGAAGCTGAACCCGAGACACACCATCGCCGCGACCGGCGCGAAGAACGGTTGCGGGTGGCCGACGACGTACCGGGCCAGCGCCCACGCCATGCCGGCGGCGAGGGCGCACTGGGCGATGAAGAAGCCCCGGTCCCGCCAGCGGTCCACCCGGCGGCGGACCGAGGCGCGCGAACGGCGTGCGGCCTGCGGTGCGATGTCGTCGCGCAGCTCCCGCAACTGGTCCAACGTCAGCCTGACCGGATCCACGGTGTCCATCATGGTGCACCGGCACCGCGCTCCACCTTGATTCACCCGCGGTGGACGGACAGGGTGGTGGACATGACGGACAACAACCGCGAGGACTACGGCAGCTACAGCGTTGACGACGAGGACCAGCTGCAGGCGGAGGACACCCTGAACGACCGGGGTGTGGACGATCTGCTCGACGAGGGCTACTCGCCCCCGGAGAAGTGGTCCGCGGGCGAAGGATTCGGGACCACGGCCGACGAGGCGCTGCAGGGGGAGACGCTGGACCAGCGGATCGCGCAGGAGGAGCCGGACACCGACCCGTACGCCGAGGACGGCGAGGACGTCGGCGGACCCGAGGTCGGCGTGGTGCGCTCCGGCCGCCTGGTCGCCCCGGACGAGGGTGCGCACAATGACGACGAGGACAGCCTGGTCGCCGAAGACGTCGGCTTCGACGGCGCCGCCGCCTCCGCCGAGGAGGCCGCCGTCCACGTAGTAGACGACGAAAACAACTTCGAACTGGAAGACGACGACGAAGAAGACCTCCCGTCCTACCAAAACGTAGACCTGGGCGACGTAACCGACCCAGAGGACTGACGCCCAACCGCAGCTACCCGCACCCGGAAGTGACGGCTGCGGGAGCTCAGCGGTGGGTTACTTGGACTTCGGCGCCGCGGGCGGGGACGAGGGTCACGTTTTTGGGTTTGGCGGGTTCGGGGGTGGGAGTGGGGGACTGGAAGTTGTAGGTGGTGAGGGCCGCGCGGAGGATTTCGGTGCCTTCCATCAGGGAGAAGCCGGCGCCGATGCAGCGGCGGGCGCCGCCGCCGAAGGGGATCCAGGTGCCGGGGGCGGGTGGGTCGTCGTCGAGGAAGCGTTGCGGACGGAAGTCCTGCGGCATCGGGAAATGCTCGGCATCCCGGTGGACCAGGCCGATCGCGGCCATGATCGTCGTACCGCGGGGCAAGCGGTATCCGGCCACGTCGGCGGTCTCGGTGAGGCGCCGGCCGACCTGGTAGACGACCGGATGCAGCCGCATCGCCTCCTTGACGATCGCCTCGAGCTCGTCGTCCGCACCCGCGTCGGCGGCCCGTTGACCGAACGCCAGCTCCGCCGGCCGCCGGGCCAGCTCGTGGAACGCCCAGCCCATCGCCGTCGCGGTCGTCTCGTGGCCGGCCAGCAGGAGCGTCACCAGCTGGTCCCGCAGCTCCACGTCCGACCAGTTGCCTGCGGCAAGCAGCCGCGAGAGTACGTCGTTGCGTCCGGCAAGGTTCCCGCGGCGCCGGGCGATCTCGTCGTACAGGATCTCGTCGACCTGGCGCTGGAT
The DNA here is from genome assembly GCF_043197365.1 of Kribbella sp. NPDC049174. NCBI lineage: Bacteria > Bacillati > Actinomycetota > Actinomycetes > Propionibacteriales > Kribbellaceae > Kribbella > Kribbella sp. NPDC049174. Next base: position 85,542 of record NZ_JBICSZ010000002.1, read on the forward strand.
GGTCAGGTAGGTCCGCCACGGCGGCACCCGGAGCAGGGCCGGATAGAACCCGCCGAGCATGATCACCGGCGACACCGAGACGATCTTGTCCAGCAGCGGGCGGAGCTGGTCCAGCCGGTCCCGGTCCGTCACGCCGAAGACGACCTGCAGGATCACTTCCAGGGTCAGATCCCGCATCCGCTGATGCAGCTTGAACGGCTTGCCCACCGGCCAGGTCGCGACCTCCGCAAGGGCGAGCTCGTGCACCATCCCGGCGTACCCGCGCAACGCCTGCCCCGAGAAGGCCGGCATCAGCTGACGGCGCATCCGGACGTGGTCCTCGTCGTCCAGCAACAGCAACGAGTGCGAGCCCATGATCGGTTCCAGCACGGTGTTGCCCTCACCCGCGTGCATCACCGACGGCGGACTGCCGAACACCTCCCGGATGTGCTCCGGTCTGCTCAGTACGACGACCACGCGGCTGGAAGGGACCAGGCGGATCGTGAACACGTCGCCGTACCGGTCGCGCATCCGCGGGAAGAATGTCGTGCGGTGACTGGCGAACAGCACGGTCTGAGCCAGCGTCGGCAACCGCGGACCCGGCGGCAACGTGCGAGCGGTCTGCCGGTCGAGCGTCCGGGAGCCGAGCAAGGGTGTCGAGGCCATGCCACCTCCTAGCTGGGCGTCCAAGCTACTCAGCCACGCTACGTCAGCCGGGTGAACTCCGGGCATCGAATGCGACAAGCGCCGCCACCAGCCGGGGCAGCTGGTCGTCGCGCACCGGATCGAGCCCGGTCAACCGGCCGACCTGACGCAGCCGGTAGTCGACGGTGTTGGCATGGACGTGCAGGTCGGCCGCGGTCTGCCGCCGGTTGCGCGCGTTGTCCAGATAGCACCGCAGCGTCGCCAGCAGATCGGTCCTGCCGGCCAGTGGATTGAGCAAGCCGGCGAGCCGTTCCCGCGCCGGACTCGGCCGGCTGAGCTGGTACTCGAGCACCAGGTCGTCCAGCTCGTACACCCCCGGCGGCCGTCCGTGGGTTCGCACCACCTCGAGCAGGTCTCGCACCAACGTCACTCCCGCCGGGATCGTCTCAGGTGCCACGGAGGTGGTGGCCAGCGTGACGTTCACACCGGCAGCCCGGCTCAACCTGGCTCGGAGTGCGGACAGGTCGGCGGCCGGTGCCGGCAGCAAGGCGATCCCGCCGTCGGGGGACAAGGTGGACATGCTGTCCGGGATCCGGTCGAGCTCCACCCGGACTCGTCTAAGCTTGCGCCGTGCAACGATCTTGGCATCCACGCCGGGTTGGCGCTCGTCCGGATGAGCGCCGAGCGTGAGACCCACCACGACGTACTCGGCCGGCAATCGCACCTCCACCGGACTCCCATCGAGCAACGCGGTGAACACCGACTGCCGGGTCGCCTGGTCGTCACCCGCGATCGACTGTCGTTCCTCGAAGTAGCTGGCCGAGACGATCGCGGTCACACGCTGCAGGAAGTCCAGGATCAACCGGTTGAGCGCGATCGCGTCCGCCAGCTCATCGGCGCGGAATCGGGCCGAGACGTGGTCCGCGCAGACCTTCCCGCCCAGGTGGTAGGCCGCGAGCAGTGCCTCGAGCGGGACACCTTCCTCGGCGCGCCGGGTCGCTGACTCCCGCAGCGGGTCGAGCGCGTCACCGGTCGGGACGACGCCGGTCCGGAAGGTCTCCATGAACGCGCGCAGCGTCCGCTCGGTGATCCGGCGGATGTCGCCCTGCAGTTCCTCCTCGGGGAGCTGGGCGTGAGCGGGATCTCCGCGACCAGCCGGACCACCACCTCGTCGACGAGCCGGCCCAGGTCGGTCCGGAGGAGCTGATGCACGGGTACGCCGCCGGCCCGCAACTCCTTGTGATCCGTCACAACGATCACCTCCCGAAGCCTGGGTCTTGCCCCAGCGACCGGCGGGTGCTTTGGGGTCGAACATTACTACCGAAGAGTAGTGACGGATCGGCGGCGAAGGGTGAGGACGATGCGGCGAAGAGCTCTGCTGGCCATAGGTGTGCTGCTGGCCGGACTGGTGACCGGGCCGGCGGCGCGGGCGGACGGGCCATTGGAGTACGTCGCGCTCGGCGACTCCTCGGCGGCCGGGCTGCTGATCCTGCCGCAGATCGACCTCGCCTGCCTGCGGTCGAGTGTGAACTACCCGCATATCGCCGCACAGCAGTTCGGTGCGCAGCTGACCGACGTGTTCGGGTGCGGTGATCCCGGACTTCAGCGGGAAACAGTTCGGCTTCGTGCCCCGCAGTACGACGCTCTGTCGCCGACGACCGATCTGGTGACGGTCGCCATCACCGGGAACGACACCGGCCTGGTGTCCGCGGCGCTGTCGTGTATCAACCTGCTGCCGCCGCCCGCCGGGACCTCGTGCAAGGCGCGCTTCACCGCCGGCGGGACGGACCAGCTCGCGGCCCGGATCGCCGCGACCGCGGCGCCGTTCGGACAGGCGCTGGACCGGATCCGGGAGCTCGCTCCGAACGCTCGCATTCTCGTCACCGGGTACGGAACGTACGTCCGGCCGAACGGCTGCTACCCGCTGATCCCGGTCTGGCCCGTCGACGCGAACTACCTGCAAGCGACGATCGATCGGCTGAACGCCATGCTGGCCGCACAGTCCGCCGCGCACGGAGCGCAGTACGTCGATCTCCGCACGCCGAGCATCGGGCACGATGCCTGCGCACCTGTCAGTCAACGTTGGCTCGAGGGCCTGGTTCCCAGCTCGGTGGCAGCACCTCTGCACCCGAGTGCCCGGGGGATGGCTGCGTTCGGTCAGATCGTCGCCGCAGCGGCAGGCTGACATGACGAAGGCCCGCCCGGTGCGCCGGGCGGGCCTTCGTTTGCTGCTTAGGAGCGCTTGAACCTCAGAGTGAGGATCTGGAACGGGCGGAGCTCGAGGGAGACACCGCCGTCGGCCAGGTCACGGTCCGCGAGGTGGCGTTCGAGGAGGTCGACCTCGGTCGCCGAGGTCATGCCGAAGGACGGGGTGACGGTGGCGCGGGAGCGGCCACCGGTGGACTCGTAGAGGCGGACGACGACGTCGCCGGACTGGTCGTCGGCCAGCTTCAGCGCCTCGACGATGACGTTGCCGTTGTCGATGGCAACGAGCGGCTCGACCCCGTCGGCACCGGTGACGACCCGCTCCGGCAGGTTGATCCGGTACCCCTCCTCGACCGCCTCCGGGATCCCGGCGCCGACCACGAGCGCGTGGTTCACGGTGTGCACGCCCTGGTCGGTCTGCGGGTCGGGGAACCGCGGTGCGCGGATCAGCGACGTACGGATCGTGGTGGTCGTGCCGCCGTCCTCGCGTGCGGTCCGGTTGATGTCGTGGCCGTAGGTGGAGTCGTTCACGACCGCGACGCCGTACCCGGGCTCGCCGACGTGCACCCAGCGGTGCGCCGCGATCTCGAACTTCGCCGCGTCCCACGAGGTGTTCTGGTGGGTCGGCCGGAAGATGTGCCCGAACTGGGTCTCCGACGCCGACCGGTCGGCGTGCACGTCGACCGGGTACGCCGCCTTGAGGAACTTCTCCGCCTCGTGCCAGTCGATCGTGGTCTCGATGTCGACCCGCTTGGCGCCCGGCCGCAGCCGCAGCGTCTGGGTGACGCTGGACCGGTTGAAGGACCGCTTGACCACCACGGTCGCGACACCCTCGACGGTGCTGAAGTCGACGCTGTCGACCTCGGTCACGTCGCGGACGTTGTTCTTGTAGAACGAGTCGACGTCCCACGCGTCCCAGTGGTTCGGCGTGTCCACGTGCAGCTGCAGAAGGTTGCCCGCGGCACCTGGCGCGATCACCTCGCGACCGGCCTCGGCGTCGTACAGGGAGGTGATCAGGCCACGCTCGTCGATGGTGACCCGGATCAGCCCGTTGTCCAGTACGCCGTCCTGGACCGTCACGGCCTGGCCCTCGCCGGCCGTGACACCGGCACCCAGGCCGGCGACACCGTTGCGGCTGTGCGGAGCGGCGTTGAAGACGATCTGCGCGGAACCCTCGCCGGCCAGCGCCCGCTGAGCCTTCGCGATGATTGCCTCGAGCTCCGAAGCCAGCTTCGCGTACGTCGCCTCGGCCTCGCGGTGCACCCAGGAGATCGAGCTGCCCGGCAGGATGTCGTGGAACTGGTTCAGCAGCACGGCCTTCCAGATCCGGTCCAGGTCCTCGTACGGGTAGGCGTCCAGCTTGCCCGCGACCACGGCCGCCGCGGACCACAGCTCGGCCTCGCGGAGCAGGTGCTCGCTGCGCCGGTTGCCCTGCTTGGTCTTGGCCTGCGAGGTGTACGTGGCCCGGTGGATCTCCAGGTAGAGCTCACCCGACCAGACCGGCGCGTGGTCGTGGTACTCCTCCTCGGCGGCGGTGAAGAACTCGGTCGGGGACTCGATCGTCACCCGCGGCGAGGACTCCAGGTTCGCCACCCGGCGCGCGGTCGCGACGAACTCGCGGGTGGGGCCGCCACCGCCGTCGCCGTACCCGAACGGAACCAGCGAGCGGGTCGCCGCACCGTTCTCGGCGAAGTTGCGCTGCGCGTGCGCCAGCTCGCCTCCGGACAGGTCGGAGTTGTAGGTGTCGATCGGCGGGAAGTGGGTGAACACCCGGGTGCCGTCGAGACCCTCCCACCAGAAGGTGTGGTGCGGGAACTTGTTCTCCTTGTTCCAGGAGATCTTCTGGGTCAGGAACCACTTCGACCCGGACAGCTTGACCAGCTGCGGCAGCGCGGCGGTGTAGCCGAACGAGTCCGGCAGCCAGACCTCCTGGGTGTCGATGCCGTACTCGTCCAGGAAGAACTTCTTGCCGTGCACGAACTGCCGGGCCAGTGCCTCGCCACCGGGCAGGTTGGTGTCGGACTCGACCCACATGCCGCCCACCGGAACGATGGTGCCCTCGGCAACGGCCTTCTTCAGCCGCTCCCACACCTCCGGGTAGTTCTCCTTCACCCAGGCGTGCTGCTGCGCCTGCGAGAACGCGAAGACAAGCTCCGGGTACTCCTGCGCCAGCGTGGCGACGTTGGAGACGGTCCGGGCCACCTTGCGGCGGGTCTCACGCAGCGGCCAGAGCCAGGCCGAGTCGATGTGCGCGTGACCGACCGCGGAGAGCTGGTGGGCGCTCGCGTGCGCCGGCCGGCTCAGTACGTCGGTCAGCTGGGCGCGGGCGTCGGCCGCCGTACCGGCGACGTTCTCGTAGTCCAGGGCGTCCAGCGCGCGGCTGAGCGCACGCAGGATCTCGCGGCGCCGCGGCTCCTGGGGCGTGAGCTGCTGCTGCAGGCCGTCCAGCGCCTCGAGGTCGAGGATCAGGTCCCACACCTCGGCGTTGAAGACGGCCAGATCGGCGCGAGCCAGCCGGTAGATCGGCGTACCGCCCGGCTCCGGCTTGCTGCCGACGTCGGTCGGCGCGAACGCGTTCGACCCAAGCACCTCGGGGTTGGCCGCGCCCTCGACGTAGAACTCGATCCGGTCGCCGGGCGAGGCGGCCGTACCGTCGGGGCCGAGGATCGACAGCGGGGCGTACGTCTGCCGCGGGTGCAGACCCTTCAGCGGTACGCCGGACGTCGTGTGGATCAGGCCCTCCGCGGAGAACCCGGGACCACCGCTGAAGCCGAGGTCGATGACGGCCTCGATCTCACTCCCGGCCCACTCGGCCGGCACCTGGCCGCTGAACTTGAACCACGCGGTCCCCCAGGCGGGGCCCCAGGGCAGGCCGATCGCGGCCGGCTCGTAGGCCGCCGCGAGCGCCTCGGCGGGCGACACCGGCTCACCCGGTGCGTGCCACACCTCGATGTCCAGCGGGACCGCCGCGCCGTAGATCGCGGGGCGGATCCGCTCCCGCAGGGCGCGCTTGAGCCGCTCCTCGATGAGTTGACGGTCGTCGTGCACGAAATCATCCTCCGGGCCGTGTCTGATGGTCTTCTCACGCGACCCACGCGGCCGCTGCGATGACAACGCTGTCACACCCACCCCGGGCCCGTCCAGACGCAGTTCATCGTTGCACTCCCGGTAGCCGTCAGGTTGCGGTATGGGAGCGTGGCTACCGAACCGGACCCGTTGCCGTCTAGGTTGTCCTGCATGGATCGACCCCGCCTCCTGACCCCTGCCGGGAACGGCCTCATCCAGTCAGCCGGAATGAGCCGGCGCAGCGTGCTCGGACTCGGTGCCGCTGCCGCCGCCTCGCTGCTCGTGCCCGGGTGTTCCCGCGGCCGCTCGGACGAGCCCGCGCCGGCCGGTCCGGCCACGTTCGCCACCGGCAACGTGGGCGGCGTCTACAACGTGTTCGGCAACGGACTCGCGAAGCTGGTCAGCGAGGTCACCGGCATGGAGCTGCGGACGATCGTCACCAACGGCTCGGTGGACAACCTGCAGCAGGTGGCCGGGATGAAGGCCGACATGGGGTTCACCACCTCGGACACCGCGCTCAGCGCCTACGAGGGCACCGGCCTGTTCGACTCCGGCAGCCTCAAGTTCACCGCACTGGCCCGGACGTACGACAACTACGTGCACGTCGTGGTCCCCACCGCGTCGAACGTCGTCCAGCTCAAACACCTGGACGGTCTGACGGTGAACGTCGGTCCGATGAACTCCGGGACCAAGGTGGTGGCGGACCTGATCCTGAGCACCGCCAAGCTGCGGAAGGTCAGGACGACGAACTTCGGGCTCGAGGACGCGGTCGCGCAGTTGAAGAAGCGGGCCGACAATCAAGGCAAGGGCCCGGGGATCGACGCGCTGATCTGGAGCGGCGGTCTGCCGACCACGCCGATCGGCGAACTGCAGAAGTCGGTCGGCTTCCGGCTGGTCGACATCGGCACGGTCGCGGAGGAGATCTCGCTGAAGAAGTTCGGCGGCTACATCGTCTCGTCGATCCCGCCGTCGGTGTACGGCCTGGCCACCTCGGTGCCGACGCTGGCGGTCCCGAACTACCTGATCGCCCGGCCGAACCTGTCCGACTCCTGGGCCTGGTGGACGGTCAACACGATGTTCCGCCGGCAGAACGACCTGATGTCGGCCCACGAGGAGGCCGGCTCGCTGGACCCGCGGTCCGCGATCGCGACCATGCCGATCCCGTTGCACCCGGCCGCCGAGCGCTGGTACCGCGCCAACCACATCTGATCTCAGCCGGTACGACGTACCGCCTGCGTGCCGGGGGTGCGTCAGACGTCGTAGTCGTCGATCAGGGGGACGCGGACCTCGATCACCAGGCCGCCGCCGATCGGCGGCCGGGCGACCACGCGGCCGCCGACTCGGGCCGCCTCGGAGCGGACGATCGCCAGCCCCAGGCCGGTGCCCGGCATCTCCCGGTGGTGCGCACTGCGCCAGAACCGCTCGCCGACCTTCTTCAGGTCCCGCGACCCGAGGCCGAGGCCGTGGTCGCGGACCGACATGACCACTTCGGTGCCGTCCCGCGTCACCGACACCTCCACCGGCGGGGCGCCGTACTTGGAGGCGTTGTCGAGCAGGACGTCGAGGATGTCGTCCACCTCGAGCTCGGGGGCGACACCGCCCGGCACCATCTCGCCGATGATGAGTTCCATGTCGTCGGCGGCGTACACGGCCTTCCAGCCGACCAGTCGCTCCTTCACCGCCTGGGCCAGGTCCAGCGGCTCTTCGTTGCTTTCGGCATCGGCTCCGGGGCGGTCCGAGCCGGCCAGCCGGGACAGCCGCTGGACGATCCGGCCGAGCCGGTCGATGTCGCTGAGCGCGAACCGGGCCGTCGGCGACAGCCGGGACAGGCCCTCGATGTGGATCCGCGCCGAGGTCAGCGGCGTCCGGAGCTGATGGGATGCGTCGGCAACGAACTCGCGCTCGCGCTGGCGGGCCTGGTGCAGGCTGAGTGCCATCGAGTTGAAGCTGTCGCCGAGTCGTCGCAGCTCTGGTGCGCGCCCGTCGGTGGACACCCGGGTGTCCAGGGCGCCGCGGGTGATCTGGTGGGTCGCGTTGTCGAGGTCGTTCAGCGGCCGCAGCACCCAGCGGGTGATCGGCCGGACGATACCGATGACGATCGCGCCGATGCTGATCAGCAGACCCCCGAGGAGCAGCAGCAGACCGTTCTGCACCTGCTCACGGGCCTTCTCGGTCGGCACCCGCAGTACGGCGGCACCGAGCACGCGACCGTTGTTGACGACCGGACGGGCTACCACCATCTCGCCGGTGCGCCAGGGGAACAGGGCCGGCGGCTCGGCGGGCAGGCGACCGGCCAGTGTGCTGTCCAGGGCGGCCGCCAGGTCCGGCTCCTTCACATCGACACCGGATCGTGAGGTGGCCACCACCTTGCGGTCGACGTCGACGACGAACACCGGGGTGTTGTAGAGCTCGTGGTAGCGGACGGCCAGCTCACGCAGGTTGGCGATGTCACCGGACTGCAGCGGCGACTCCGCCATCGTGGCGAACCAGTCCGCATCGTTGCTGCGGGACAGGAACAAGGTGCGCGACGTACTGGTGGCGATGTAGTTGGCCAGCGGTACAGCGGCGACGACGGCCAGGATGACGACCATCGGTACGAGTGACTGCAGCAGACGACGGCGCAACGGTCAGTCCGAACCCAGGCGGTAGCCGACACCGCGGATGGTCTGGACCAGCTCGGGCCGGCCGAGCTTGGCCCGCAGGCTGGCCACGTGCACGTCCATCGTTCGCGACGAGGCCTCGAAGACGGACTGCCAGGCGTACAGGGCGACCTGTTCGCGGGGGACCACCCGGCCGTGGTGAGCGGCCAGCACAGCTAGCACGTCGAACTCCTTGCGGGTCAGGCTGATGGGCTTGTCCGCGACCTGGACGGTCCGGGCCTCGATGTCCACGGTCAGGTCGCCGACGGTCACCCGGGGGCGGGGCTGCAAAAGGCCGGTACGACGAAGTACAGCATCGATCCGGGCCAGCAGCTCGGATATCGCGAACGGTTTGACCACATAGTCGTCCGCACCGCTGCGCAAGCCGCGCACCCGGTCGGCCGCCTCCCCGCGCGCGGTCACCGCGATCACCGGCACATCCGACACCGTCCGGATCTGCCGGCACACGTTGATACCGTCACCGTCCGGCAGCCCGAGGTCCAGCAGAACCAGGTCGCCGGGGTCCGCCGCAAGGGCGTCCGCGGCCGTCCGGACATGCGTCACCATCAGGCCGTAGCGCCGCAGCGCAGGTATCAAGGCATTCGCGATATCGAGATCGTCCTCGACCAACAAGATCCTGACCGCGCCACTCATGCGGTGATCGTAGGCCAGGAGACGCTCATGTGTGTCAGATCTTGGTAAAGACGTAATCACGCGACTCCACGCAGTGTTCGGCAACATTAGCCTTCCGGACACAGGAAGGAACCGGTGGATGACTGTCGGTATCGGTACGGGAGGCGGCTCGACCGCGCCCTCCGACGAAGAACTCGCCGAGTATGAGCAGGAGAGACCCGCTCGGCGGCTTCGGCCTGTCCTGGACCTGGTGATCGCGGTCTGGTGCGCAATCATCAGCATCGGCGTCCTGATGCAGGTCTTCTTCCCTCTACCACAGGGCACACAGTTTTACTTGGTGATCTTTCTCGCAGCGGTTCTGCCGATCACCCTGCTGTGTTACCGCGGCTGGAAGGTCCCGCCCTTCCTCAATCCGTTCCGGAAGGACCGGGTCACTGACGACCCAGGGATCTCCGACTGGGTTCTCGCCGTCGTCGCGTTCGCCGTCTGCATCTACCCGCTCTTCGACTTCGACGGTTATCTGGAACGCCGCCAAGCACCGACGTCTCTCGATGTGCTGGTCGGCGCGCTGCTGCTGGTGCTGTTGCTCGAGGCATGCCGTCGTACGACGGGATGGGTGCTGCCGGTCTTCAGCCTGTTGTTCATCGCCTACGCGTACTACGGCGGCTATCTGCCCTACACCTGGTCGCTGGCGCATCAGGGTTTCAACTTCGACGCGATCATCGCGCAGTTCACCATGGGCACGGCCGGGTTCTACGGCACGCCGCTGGCGGTCGCGGCCAGCTACATCGTGCTGTTCACGATCTACGGCGCCGTACTGGACTACTCCGGCGCGGGGAAGTTCTTCATCGACCTGTCGTTCGCGGCCTTCAAGCGCAGCCGGACGGCGCCCGGCCGCACCGTCACTCTGGCCGGCTTCCTGCTGGGCAGCGTGTCCGGCTCGGGTACGGCGACCGCCGTGTCACTCGGCACGGTGTCGTGGCCGATCCTGCGACGCGCGGGCTATCCGCCCGAACCGGCGGGTGGCATGCTGGCCGCCTCCGGCATCGGCGCGATCCTGTCGCCGCCGACCCTGGGCGCGGCGGCGTTCATCATCGCCGAGTTCCTGCAGGTGTCGTACCTGACCGTCCTCGGGTACGCCGTCATCCCGACCATCCTGTATTACCTGGGCATCCTGCTCGCGATCGAGATCGACGCCCGCCGGCACGGGACGACGTCGGCGGAGACCTCGACGGACTCGGCGCTGCGATTGCTGCTGCGGTTCGGGTACCACTTCCTGTCGTTGTTCGTGATCATAGCCTTCATGGCGGTCGACGTACCGCCGTTCAAGGCCGTGGTCTACGCGGTGATCATCCAGTTCGGGCTGTCTTTCCTGGACCGCGAGCACCGGCTGACCGCGCCGCGGCTGTTCAAAGCGCTTGCCCAGGGCACCCGTTCGGTGCTGCCGGTGGCGGCCACCTGTGCGACCGCCGGGGTGATCGTCGCGGTCACCACCCAGACCGGGCTCGGCCTCAACCTGGCCGAGATCATCGTCAGCGCGGCTCGCGGGCTGACCGACAACCACACCGTCGTGCTGATCCTGACCGTGGTGCTGTCGGCGTTCGCCGTACTGATCCTGGGACTGGCCGTGCCGGTGACCGCGTCGTTCATCATCGCCGCCGTCATCATCGCGCCGGCCCTGGTCCAGCTCGGGGTGACGCAGCCCGAGGCGTACATGTTCATCTTCTACTACGCCGTGCTGTCGGAGGTGTCGCCGCCGACCGCGCTGGCCGCGGTCGCGACCTCCGCGATCACCGGCGGCAAGGTGATGCCGACGATGTGGCAGGCGTGGAAGTACACGCTGCCGGCGTTCCTGGTGCCGTTCGCGTTCGTGCTCACCGACAACGGTGCGCATCTGCTGGGTCAGGGTGCGTTCATCGGCATGGTGTGGACGCTGGGGGTCTCGGCTCTGGCGGTCGCCGCGCTCGCCGTGGTGACCGGCGGGTGGATCGTGATCGCCACCAGTTGGGTCGAGCGGCTGCTGTGCGTGCCGGCCGCGTTGCTGCTGCTCTACCTCGCGCCCGTAACCATCACGGCCGGAATCTGTTTGCTACTTGTTGCCGTCGTCATCAACCTGATCCGGCGCTCGCGTCAGGCCGGACCAACGGAAGGATCCGTCGCTTCATGAGAATCCGTCGCCTCCCCACCGCCGTGGTGGCGCTCGCCGCGGCCACCTCATTGGTCGCCTGCGGCGGTCAGCGGGAACCTTCCGGAACCGGTTCGGCCGACGGCGGCCGGCTGACCATTGCCACCGGCAACACCACCGGCGTCTACTACCAGCTCGGCGGTGCGCTGGCGTCACTGATCTCGCAGAAGGTCTCCGGCTACCGGGCGACGGCGAGTGAGACCGGCGCCTCGGTGCAGAACGTGCAGGGCCTGGTGGCGGGGAACTACGACATCGCGTTCTCGCTCGGTGACACCGCCGCCGACGCAGTGAAGGGTGAGAACAGCTTCAACACCCCGCAGGACGTCGTCGCGCTGACCAAGCTCTACAACAACTACACGCAGGTCGCCGTCCGGACCTCGGCCGGGATCAACACGATCGCGGACCTGAAGGGCAAACGGGTCTCCACCGGTTCGCCGAACTCCGGCACCGAGGTGATCGCCCGGCGCCTGCTCGAGGCCGCCGGTCTCGACCCGGCCAAGGACGTCACCGCCCAGCGGCTCGGGCTGCCGGAGTCGGTGGACGCGATGAAGTCGGGTTCGATCGACGCACTGGTCTGGTCCGGCGGCCTGCCGACCGGCGGTATCACCGACCTGACCACCAGCCTGGGCAAGAACGTGAAGCTGATCCCGATCGTGGACCTGCTGCCGAAGATGCAGGAGAAGTACGGCCCGGTCTACTCCCAGGCCCCGATCCCGGCGGCGACGTACAAGCAACCGGCCGACGTGGCCACCATCGTCGTACCGAACGTGCTGCTGGTCCGCAAGAACATGAAGGACGACCTGGCCGAGCAGCTCACCAAGGTCATCTACGAGAACAAGGACGCCCTGGTCGCGGTGAACGCGGCCGCCAAGGGCATCGACCTGGCGAACGCCGACAAGACCGACCCGGTGCAGGTGCACCCGGGCGCGAAGAAGGCGATCGACGGGCTGAGATAACCAGACCGTCCTCCCCCGCACACCAGGCGCAGCGGGGGAGGACGCAAAGGTCCCACCTCCGCACACCAGGCGCAGCGAAGGCGGGACCGACGCCGGCCCTCACAACCAGGCGCAGTGAGAGCAGGCAGGCCGGGCCCGGCCCTCCGGAGGCATCCGGGGCACGCCGGGCCCGGTCACCTTTGTCTACTTGGCGCCGTGCTCCTTCTCGGACTCCGGCATCGGCGTGCCGTAGAGGTAATGCGACAGCGCCGAGTCGCGCTTCGGGTGAACGTGGTACTTGGTGGGTACGACGCGGCCCTCCGCGCTGTCCCACGCGGTGTCGGCCAACCGCCACATGCGGTGCGACAGCCGCCCCGCCATCCCGGTGTGCGGCGAGTTCGGATGGGCTCGCGTCGGAGCCACCTCCTCCGCCTCCAGCAACTCCTCGGTCAGCGCGTTGAGGTCCGCGTCGTCCATCTGGTCACTGAGCCGCCGGCTGTACATCGTCTCGAGTTGCTCGTGCCGGGCGAGCTGGCGGTCGATCGACTGCCACACCTCGTGCGACGTCAGGTCTTGCATGCGGCTGTCGCCGTACTGGCGTCCCTTCAGGAACCGCAGCGACCGCTCCAGCTCTTTCGCGTTGCCGACGTACCTGGCGACCAGGTCGTCGCCGTCGGGCAGGCGGCGTACGTGGGGGAGGAGGACGTCTTCGGCGGCGGCGAGGTGCTGGGCGGCGATGGCGTAGAACCAGTCCGTCTGATGCCTGCGCTCCGGATGCGCGGCGGCCGGATGGTGAGCCGGCTCGGCCAGCTCGCGGATCCGGGCGTGTTCGTAGGTCAGGGCCAATTCGAGCGTCGAAGCGGTCATGACAACCACCTCCAGGGGGTCTTCCCTCCAGCGTGTGCCCAACCCGGTGCGATCGCAACCGCCCCACCGCGCTCCGTAACCCAACCGGTGCGTCACCCGAGAAGGTGGGCTGTGACCGCCGGATTGATCACGTCCGGGCGCTCGACGTTCGCCAGGTGCGCGGCCCGCGGTACGACGAGCAGCCGGCCGTCCGGGACCGTGGTCGCGATGTGTTCCAGATGGTGCGGCGGGGTGGCCGGGTCGTCGGCACCGGCGATCGCCAGCGTGGGAGCCTTGATGGACGGCAGGTCGGGCCGGAGATCCATGGCCGCGATCATGTCGCAGCACGCGGCATAGCCTTCCGCCGACGTCGATCCCACCATCTCCTCGCCGTCCTTGTGCAGCTCGTGATGCCGGTCGGCGGTGAACCAGCGCCGTACGACGGCTTCCGCGACCGCTTGTGAGCCGTGGGCGCGGACGGTTATGGCCCGGTCGGTCCACAGCTGCAAGGGCTCGAGGCGTGCGCCGGTGCAGAGCAGCACGAGTCGATCGATCCGGTCCGGGTTGCGCGCCGCGAGTCGCATGCCGGTCATGCCGCCGAGCGACAGTCCGACGAAGTGGACGCGGTCGGCGCCGAGGTGGTCGAGCAGGGCGATCACGTCGTCGGCGAGGTCGTCGAGCGAGTACGGCTCGGCCGGAACGGGTGAGCGGCCGTGACCGCGGGTGTCGTACCGGACGACGCGGAAGTGCTGCTCCCATTCGACGACGTTGGCGTCCCACATCGCCCATGTCGAGCCGAGCGAGTTGGAGAGTACGACGACAGGCCCGTCGGCACGGCCGCTGACGAGGTGGTCGACCGGGACAGCGCTCATGCCCTGACGGTAGAAGCTCGGACCGATAGGGAGAAGTATCCATTTCGGCTCGATCAAGACTCTGAGAGTATGAATCGGTGGAGCTGCGGCACCTGCGGTACTTCGTCGCCGTCGCCGAGGAACGGCATTTCGGCCGGGCGGCCGCGCGGCTGCACATGGCTCAGCCGCCGCTGTCCCAGCAGATCCGCCAGTTGGAGGACGAGCTCGGCCTCCGGCTGCTCCGGCGAACGACCCGCCGGGTCGAGCTGACCGCGGCGGGCGAGGCGTACCTCGTGCGGGCCCGGGAGATCCTGTCGGCGGTCTCGTCGGCCGCGGGTGAGGCGCAACGGGTGGCGGCCGGGTCGCAGGGCCGGCTCGTGATCGGGTGCGTCGGCTCGGCGACGTACAGCCTGCTGCCGCCGCTGGTGCGCAAGCTCCACGAGGATCTGCCCGGTGTCGACGTGGCGGTGCAGGGGGAGATGCTGGCACCCGCTCAGGTCGCCGCACTGCATGCTGGGCAGATCGACCTGGCGCTGCTCCGCCGGCCGGTCGACGAGTCGGGGCTGCGAGTCCAGGCGCTGCGCGCCGAGCGGCTGATCGTCGCCGTACCCGATGGGCATCGCCTCGCGGCCCGGAAGCGACTGCGGCTGGCGGACCTCGCGGCCGAGGACTTCGTGATGCATGCGGGAGCGGGGCGCTCGGTGCTGCAGGAGACGGTGCTGGCGCTGTGCCGGGAGACTGGGTTCGAACCGCGGATCCGGCACGAGGTCACCGAGACGTCGACGCTGGTGACCTTCGTGGCGGCCGGGCTTGGCGTTGCCCTGGTGCCGGCGTCGGTCGCCGAGCTCAGAGTGCCGGGTGCCGCCTATCGCCCGTTGACGGGCAAGACCGAGGTCGAACTGGCTGTCGCGACGCGCGCCGACGACGAAGCTCCGCAGCTCCTGCGTGCCCTCGACGTGTTGTCGGCACTGGTCAGAAGAACCCATCGCGGGCCGGGATCGCCGGAATCGGGTTCCCGACCAACTGGAGATCGTCAGTGATCGCCGCGGCTGTCTCCAGCATGAGTGGCACCACGGTGGCGACGACCTTCTCGGCTGTCATCCGGCCGGAGGTCGTGGAGTAGGCGAGCGCGGCGAGTACGTCGCCGTGCGGATCGCGGACCGGGACCGCCGCCGACAACAGGCCGTCCTCGAGCTCGGACTCGACCACCGCGTAGCCCTGCTTGCGGACCTGGTGGAGCGAGTCGCGGTAGGCGGTCGGATCCGTGATCGTCCGCTGTGCCAGGCGATGGAGGCCGCCCGCGACGACCGCGTCGACGACCGATGAGTCCGCCCATGCGGTGAGCACGCGGCCCATCGAGGTCGCGTACGCCGGCACCCGGCTGCCGACGTCGACGGCGATGCTCATGATGCGCCGCACCTGGACCCGGGCGACGTACACGACCTCGGTCCCGTCCAGCTGCGCCAGCGAAGCAGACTCCTGGGTCGCCTCGGCCAGCCGGAGCAGGTGTGGCTGCGCGGTCTCCACGAACCCGTGCGTCGCGGCGTAGTGCTGGCCGATGGTCAGCACCCGTGGGGTCAACGACCACCGGCTGCCGGCTGCGGCGACGTACCCGAGACGCTGCAGAGTGAGCAGGATCCGGCGGACCGCCGGGCGGGAGAGCCCGGTCGCGGTGGCGAGCTCGGCCAGCGTCGGACTGGGCCGGTCGGCGTCGAAGGCGAGCAGGACCGCGAACCCGCGCTCGATGCTGCGGATGAAGTCGCGCTCGTTCCCGTCGTCGGTGCCGGGGTCCCCACTCATGGCGGTCATTCTCGCAGCCCCTTTGTGCCATTCGTCGTAGTTGAGCTCTTGACAGTCGGTCCGGTCCGGCGCCAAGGTGTGGCGTACGCACCGCGTACAAACTGTACGCACAGCGTACATCAGGAGGTGACGCACGATGGACTCACGAGAGCTCCGCAACGCCTTCGGCCAGTTCGCCACCGGCGTGACCGTGGTGACCTGCGTCAGCGACGACGGCGGTCCGCACGGCGCCACCGTGAACGCCTTCACCGCCGTCTCGCTCGAGCCGGCGCTGGCCCAGGTGACGCTGAACCGGGCCTCGAAGGCCTGTCAGTACCTGGCCGGCAAGCCATTCGCGATCAACGTGCTCGCCGACGACCAGCTCGACGTCGCCTGGCATTTCGCCGGGCGGCCCGCGGACCGTACACCCGGCTGGGTCGACGGTCCGATCGCTCCGCTGCTCGAGGGCGCGGCCACGACGATCTCGTGCCGGCCGTGGCGGACGTACGACGGCGGCGACCATCTCCTCGTGATCGGCGAGGTGGCCGCGGTCGACATCACCGCCCGGGACCCGCTGCTGTTCCACGGCGGCCGGTTCCGCTACCTCGGCCCCGTCGAGACCGGTCAGCACTGGTCCGGCTCACTCGACTGCCCCGACCGCGGCTGGTTCGACGCCAGCGCCGTCTTCACGCCGCTCGCCGCGGCGGCTCACGCCTGAAAGGACTGACGATGACCACCACCCAGGCCACGCCGGTGGAGCATGACACCGGTTCGACCGCGCGCCCGATGACCGGCGCCGAGTACCTCGACTCGATCCGCGACGACCGGGAGATCTGGATCTACGGCGAGCGGGTCAAGGACGTCACCGAGCACCCGGCCTTCCGCAACCCGGCCCGAATGACCGCTCGGCTGTACGACGCGCTGCACGATCCCGCCACCAAGGACACGATCACCGTCCCGACCGACACCGGCAACGGCGGCTACACCCACCCGTTCTTCCGGACTCCGCACAGCTCGGCCGACCTGCAGCAGGACCGGATCGCGATCGAGCACTGGGCCCGCCAGACCTGGGGCTGGATGGGCCGCAGCCCCGACTACAAGGCCAGCTTCCTCGGCACGCTCGGCGGCAACACCGACTTCTACGCGCCGTACGAGGAGAACGCGAAGCGCTGGTACAAGGAGTCGCAGGAGAAGGTCCTGTACTGGAACCACGCGATCATCAACCCGCCGGTGGACCGCAACCTGCCGCCGGACGAGGCCGGCGACATCTTCATGCGGGTCGAGAAGGAGACCGACGCCGGCGTGATCGTGTCCGGCGCGAAGGTGGTGGCCACCGGTTCGGCGATCACCAACTACAACTTCATCGCGCACTACGGGCTGCCGATCAAGAAGAAGGAGTACGCACTGATCTGCACGGTGCCGATGAGCGCTCCTGGTGTGAAGCTCATCTGCCGGCCGTCGTACACGATGCAGGCCGACGTGATGGGCAGCCCGTTCGACTACCCGCTGTCCAGCCGGCTGGACGAGAACGACACGATCTTCGTCTTCGACAAGGTGCTGGTGCCGTGGGAGAACATCTTCCTGTACGGCGACGTCGACAAGATCAACGGGTTCTTCCCGCAGTCCGGGTTCATCCCGCGGTTCACCTTCCACGGCTGCATCCGGCTGTCGGTGAAGCTCGACTTCATCGCCGGACTGTTGCTCAAGGCACTGGAATGCACCGGCAGCAAGGACTTCCGCGGCGTGCAGACCCGGGTCGGCGAGGTGATCGGCTGGCGCAACCTGTTCCGCGCCCTGGCCGACGCGATGGCCCTGAACCCGGACGAGGGCCCGAACGGCAGCGTACTGCCGAAGCTCGACTACGGCCTGATCTACCGCGAGTTCATGATCACCGGCTACCCGCGGGTGAAGGAGATCATCCAGCAGGACGTGGCCTCTGGCCTGATCTACCTCAACTCCAACGCGGTCGACTTCAAGACCCCCGAGGTGCGCCCGTACCTGGACCGCTTCGTCCGCGGTTCCAATGGGTACGACGCGGTCGAGCGCACCAAGCTGATGAAGGCGCTGTGGGACGCGGTCGGCACCGAGTTCGGCGGCCGCCACGAGCTGTACGAGCGGAACTACTCGGGCAACCACGAGAACGTGAAGGCCGAGATCCTGTTCGCCGCCGAGGCCCAGGGCCAGACCGCGGCGATGAAGGGCTTCGCCGAGACGATGCTCGGCGAGTACGACCTCGACGGCTGGACCGTCCCGGACCTGATCAACCCGACCGACATCAGCCGGATCCTGAACCGCTGAAGGAGCGCATCATGACGACCATGCAGGAATCCCCGACCGCGGCAGGCTCCGGTGCCAACGCGAGTCAGAACTTCAAGGCCAAGGTCCGTGACGAGGCCGGCACGTCTCCCGATCGGGTCAGCGCCGTCGTCACCGCCGTACTCCAGGGTGTGCACGCGGCCATCAAGGAGCACAACGTCACCTACCCGGAGTTCCAGGCCGCCAAGGCGTGGCTGATGGAGGTCGGCGAGGTCGGTGAGTGGCCGCTGTTCATGGACGTGTTCGTCGAGCACGTGATCGAGGAGGTCGCGGCTCAGTCCCAGCGCGGCACCCTCGGAACGATCGAGGGGCCGTACTACCTGCCGGATCAGGTGCGGTTGGAGGCTTCGTGCGAGTTGCCGCACCGGCCGGAAGAGGAGGGTGCGCCGCTCGTGCTGTCCGGTCAGGTCCGGGACCTCGACGGCACGCCGCTCGCCGGGGCCGAGGTGGACATCTGGCACGCGGACGCCGACGGCTACTACTCGGGGTTCGCGCCGGATCTTCCGGCCGGGAACCTGCGCGGTGTGGTGGTGACCGATGCCGAGGGCCGCTTCGCGATCCGGACGGTGCAGCCGGCGCCGTACCAGATCCCGACCGACGGCCCGACCGGCAAGCTGATCGAGGCGGCCGGGTGGCACCCGTGGCGTCCCGCGCACCTGCACCTGATGGTGCGGGCCGACGGGTATCGCACCATCACCACACAGCTGTACTTCGCGGGTGGTGACTGGCTGGACTCCGATGTCGCCGAGGCGACCAAGCCCGAGCTGATCCTCGACCCGGTCGACGACGGTACCGGCACCCGGCGGACGTCGTACGACTTCGAGCTCGAACCGGCCTGATCCCTTCGGTGGGACCGGCGGCTGCTGGTCCCACCGACGTTTTCGAAAGGCACCATCGTGTCCATCTCCGAGGACGACCTCGTCATCGACCGGCTCGAGACCGTCATCATCGACGTCCCGCTGCGCCGCCCGCACAAGTTCGCCCGCGTCACCATGACGGCGCAGCCGGTCCTGCTCGCCTTCGTGCACACCCGTGGTGGCGTGGTCGGCGTCGGTGAAGGTGTGGTGCCCGGCGGTCCCTGGTGGGGCGGCGAGTCGGTCGAGTCCATGAAGGTCACGCTCGACACGTACGTCGCCCCACTGCTGCCCGGCGCTCGCGTCGACCGGATCGAGGCGCTGTGGCGGGACATCTCCGACCACGTGAACGCGAACCTCTACGCCAAGACCGCGGTCGAGGTCGCTCTGCACGACGCGTGGGCACGAGTGCTCGGCGTCCCGGTGCACACGCTGCTCGGCGGTCTCGCCCGAACGAGCATCGACGTGACCTGGGCGCTCGGTGCGGAGCCCGAGGAACTGGTGGTCGAGGAGGCGCTGGCCAAGCTCGAGTCGGGGGAGCACCGGACCTTCAAACTCAAGATGGGTGCCCTCGATCCCGAGGACGACACCCGCCGGATCTGCGCGATCGCCGAGAAGCTCGGCGGTTCGGCCGGCGTACGGGTGGATCTCAACGCGCGCTGGGATCTGAGTACGTCGAAGACCTATCTGCCCCGCCTGGCCGCGGCCGGTGTCGAGCTCGTCGAGCAGCCCGTGCCGGGTGAGCAGGTGGAGGCGCTGGCAGAGCTCAACGCACTGCTGCCGATTCCGGTGATGGCGGACGAGAGCCTGCGGACGCCGGTCGACGCGCTTCGGCTCGTGCAGTTGCGGGCGGCCGACGTGTGGTCGATGAAGACCACGAAGGTCGGCGGGTTGCGCCGGGCCCGGGACATCGTCGCGATCGCCGCGGCGGCGGGGATTCCCTGTCATGGCGGGACGTCGATCGAGACCGGGATCGGTACGGCGGCATCGCTGCAGCTGGCCTGCGCTGCGCCGGGCGTCACTTGGGGTAGCGAGCTCTTCGGCCCGAAGCTCTTCGCCGAAGAGATCCTGCGTACGCCGTTGCGTTATGCGGACGGCTCGTTGCACCTGCCGGACGGACCGGGGCTCGGGGTCGAACTCGACCTGGATGCCGTGGCCGCACTTCGTCGTACCGGTCTGAGCCGGGAGGACTGATCATGCTGTTTCACGTCCGGATGGACGTTTCGCTGCCGGCCGACCTCGACCCGGAGGTTCGGGCCGAGCTGGTCGGCCGGGAGAAGGCCCGCGCGCTCGAACTGCAGCGGGCCGGGGTCTGGCCGCAGCTGTGGCGGATCGTCGGGGAGTACGCGAACTTCAGCATCTTCGACGTCGAGTCCAACGATGCGCTGCACGAGTTGTTGTCGTCGCTCCCGTTGTTTCCCTATATGCGGATCCACGTGACTCCGCTGGCGCAGCATCCCTCGAAGCTCTGAGGGCTGCTCTCCTGACGTGGAACGGCCCCGGGCGCGACCGTTGAGGCCGTGCCCGGGGCCGGGGGTTCGGGGTGGGTCAGGAGTCGGAGCTCTTCTTCCAGAGGTTGATACCGGCCTCGACGGCGTCGGCGTCGATGGCCTCGAGCTCGTCCGCGGAGAACTTCAGGTTCTTGACCGCGGCGAGGTTGTTCTCCAGCTGGGCGACGCTGGACGCGCCGATCAGTGCGCTGGTGACGCGGTCGTCACGCAGGGTCCAGGCGAGCGCGAGCTGCGCGACGGACTGGCCGCGCTGCTTGGCGATCTCGTTGAGCGCGCGCACGTGCTTCAGCGTGTCCTCGGTCAGGGAGTCGGGGTTGAGCGACTTGCCCTGCGCCGCGCGGGAGTCCGCCGGTACGCCGTCCAGGTAGCGGTCGGTCAGGACGCCCTGCGCCAGCGGCGAGAACGCGATCACGCCGACACCCAGCTCACCGACAGCGTCGAGCAGGTCCTCCTCGATCCAGCGGTTCAGCATCGAGTACGACGGCTGGTGGATCAGCAGCGGCGTACCCAGCTCCTGCAGGATCCGCGCCGCCTCCCGGGTCCGGTCCGCCGAGTACGACGAGATGCCGGCGTACAGCGCCTTGCCCGAGCGCACTGCGGCGTCGAGTGCTCCCATCGTCTCCTCGAGCGGCGTGTCCGGGTCGAACCGGTGCGAGTAGAAGATGTCGACGTAGTCCAGGCCCATCCGGCTCAGCGACTGGTCCAGCGAGGCGAGCAGGTACTTCCGCGAGCCGCCGCCCTGACCGTAGGGGCCCGGCCACATGTCGTAACCGGCCTTGGTCGACAGGATCAGCTCGTCGCGGTACTTCGCGAAGTCGCGCGCGAAGTGGGTCCCGAAGTTCGTCTCCGCCGAGCCGTACGGCGGGCCGTAGTTGTTCGCCAGGTCGAAGTGCGTGACGCCGAGGTCGAACGCCCGGCGCAGAATGTCGCGCTGCGTGGCGAACGGCTTGTCGTCGCCGAAGTTGTGCCACAGCCCCAGCGAGATCGCGGGCAGCTGCAACCCGCTGCGGCCCGTCCGCCGGTAGGCCATCTGGTCGTCGTACCGGTCCTGAGCGGCTACGTAGTCAGTCACGAGACCTCAGTCTGCCTCATGTCGTAACAAGTTCAAACCCCCTTGTTTTACAGCAGAAACCCCATCACTGAGACCAAGAACCCCATCTTCTTGATGAGCTGGGTCAGGTGAGGGTGGACCACGGGGCGGGTGGGTTGCCGGTGAAGAACCTCAGGAGGGCCAGGATGCGGCTGGCACGGGGTGCGGTCCAGTGGCGTTGGCCCGGCCAGGGGTTGGCTGTCAGCTTGCCGAGGCCCCAGTGCAGGTGGAACCAGAGCGCGGCTGCGGCCACCTCCTCCTCCTGCGGGGTGGAGCGTCCGGTGCCGGAGGTCGGGAGCCGGCGGATGTAGTCGGGGAGGATGGCGGCGACGTGCTCCAGGGGGAGTTTGGCGAAGTCCATGGCGCGTGGTGCGTAGGCGGCGTCGCCCCAGTCGATCAGGGCGCGGAGCTCCCCATCCGGCCCGGCGAGAAGGTTGTGCGCGGCAACATCTCCGTGGATCAGCACCTTCGGCTCGTTCCGGTCGAAGCGATCGGCCAGCCGGGTGAACCAGTCGCTCAGCCATTTCGCCGTACCGAGGTCCAGGTACCCGCGCTCCGCCAGTTCGTCGACCGTCTGCCAGGGATCGCGACTGTCGTCCTGCGGTACTCCGGGAAGGTCGGTCCGCTCGGCCCCGTGCAGACGGGCCAGTTGCTCCGCCAGTCCCACCGGCACCTCGGTCGGCTCGATCCCGTCGACGCGTTCCATCACGACGTACGGCGCGTCGATCAGTGCGCGACGCTCGTCGTACTCGACGATCGCCGGGGTCAGCACGCCGGCGGACCGTGCGACGGGGATGACGCCGGACTCCTTCCGCAGGTCGTCCTCGAATCCGGGTCGCGCGACCCGCAGGAACAACGCGCCTCCGAGCCCGAACCCGCGGTTGGCGACGCCGCCCGCGACCTCGGTCACCTGCTCGGGCAGAACGCCGTGCCGCCGGCCGATCGCGGCAACGCTGCCCAGGAACTCGTCCTGTTCGCTCACCCGCACCTCCCTCGTCGTCGCGTGATCCGTCCCACGATCCTTGTGCCGGGGCACGGTGCCGTCCACCCGATTTGATGTACTGCGAGCGTGCGTGTCGATCTGGATCCGGAAGAGACCGGGCGGCGGGAGTTCTACGCGGCGCTGAACTCCGTGGTCGTGCCGCGGCCGATCGCGTGGGTGTCGAGCCGGTCTGCCGACGGTGTGCTCAACCTCGCGCCGCACTCGTTCTTCACCGTGTCGTGTGTGCAGCCGCCGATGGTGCAGTTCACCTCGGTCGGGCGGAAGGACAGCCTGAACAACGTCGAGGCGACCGGCGAGTTCGTGGTCAACTTCGCGGCTGAACCGCTGTTCGAGCAGGTGAACGCGACCGCGACGAACTTCCCGGCGGAGATCTCCGAGTTCGAAGCCGTCGGGCTGACCACCGAGCCCTCCCGCACCGTCGCCGTACCGCGGGTCGCGGAGTCGCCGGTGGCGATCGAGTGCACCCTCCACACCACCCTCGAACTGGGCGACTCGACCGTGGTGATCGGCCGGGTCCGCCACCTCGCGGTCGATGCGGCGATGATGGTCGACGGCCACCCGGAGATCCGCCTGCTCCGTCCCCTGGCCCGCCTGGGCAAGGACGAGTGGTCCACCCTCGGCGAGATCCGCTCCATCACCCGAATCCGCCACTCCAACTGGCCCGGCCACTACAAACCACCTCACAGCTGAACTCCTTCTCTCTCTCCTACGGTCGGTTGGGTTGCCCTGCCGATCGATCAGGTGCCGGGGGTTCTTTGCGGGCCAGGAGCTTGGTGAGGGTGTCTAGTTGGGGGGACAGGCGGAGAGGGGTGCTGTCGGGGGATGGGGTGGTGGCGGGGTGCCACTCGAGGGTGGGGGTGACGAGGTGGACGTCGGGGGACAGAGGGCCGGGGTCGTGGGTGTGGGAGCGGGAGGCGAGGTTGAGCATCTGGCCCAGGGCGGGGATGACCGAGAGGTCGCGGATGACGTGGATGAGGAGGAGGTCGCGGGCGGGGACGGCGGCGAGGACGCCGTACGGCGGTAGCTCGGTGTGGAGCGATTCGCGGAGCACGGTGTCCAGGACGAGGGCACGGGATGCGGCGAAGATGGTGCCGGTGACCAGGGCGATCCTGATGTCGTCGCGGTCGATGTACTCGACGTGATCAGGGATGCGGCGGAGGTTCGTCACACCGAAGCGCTCGGCATCTGACCAGGTCACGCCGAAATCGGACGGGTCGAGGAACATCGTGACGACGCCATCCTCGGCCGTGGCGGGGACGGACAGCAGGCCTGGGATGAAATCGGCGCGGTCCGCGGTCCACTCGGCCGGCAGCGCGTCGCGCGGGACGAGGCGCTGGATCAGCTCTCGCTCGGGGTCGGTGGGTGGCAGCGGAGGGCCTTTGCGCAGCCGGTGCAGGAGTTCGGCGAAGTGCTCCTCGATCAGCGCCGGCCAGCGGTGTTCCTCGTATTTGGAGACGGCACGAGCGAGATTGCTCAGGCCGAGGATCGGGCCGTCCGCAGAGGGATCGGCCGGGACGAGGGCCGCGCCACCCGTGTAGGTGACGTGCAGGCCGAGGCGGGCCGCTGCGGTGAGGCCGAGGCGCACGAATCGTGCGGCCTGGAGTCGGTTCAACGGAATCAGGACCGGGTGGGGCCGGTCGGAGTGGTTGCCTTGGGCACGTTCGGTGGAGCTGTCGATGGTCATCGTGGCCACCTCCTCGCCAGAGAAAGTACGAGGAACGGCACCCGATCCAGCCGGTCGTTTCGAACCTGTGGACAACTGCCCGGGATAGTCTGCGGCAACACCTCGGTAGACACGTCAGGCACGCAAGAGGAGTGGAACAGGATGTCCAGCACACCGTCGTCACGGCCCACCTCGGAGACGCGGTTGTCGCTGTCGCACATCACCGCGCAGAACGAGACCAACCTGCTGGGCACCGTGCACGGTGGCGTGATCATGACGCTGGTCGACTCGGTCGCCGGCGTGGTGGCGGCGCGGCACTCGGGTGGTCCCGCGGTCACCGCGTCGATGGACGAGATGACCTTCCTGGTACCGGTGCGGGTCGGTGACGTGGTGCATTTCAGTGGTCAGGTGAACTGGACCGGGCGCAGTTCGATGGAGGTTGGCGTACGGATCACGGCCGATCGGTGGGACTCCGTCGGGCCCGAGGTCCATGTCGCGTCGGCGTACCTGGTGTTCGTCGCGGTCGACGCCGACGGGCAGCCGCGGGCGGTGCCGCAGGTCGTCCCGGAGACCGACGAGGATCGCCGCCGGCTGCGCGAGGCCGAGATCCGGCGTAGCCACCGGCTCGCCCGCCGCGCCGCCATCATCGCCTCCCGCGAGGAAGACGCCCGCGAGAAAGAAGCTCCCCGGGAAGCAGCAACCGGGGAAGCCGCCCGGGAGGCCACGGCAGACACCGGGGACGGTGCGCCGTGACCCTGTTCGGCAGTGCACGGCGGCATCCGTCCGCGGTGTTGCTGCTGGTGCAGCTGCTCGGCGTCCTCGTCTACCCCGCGATGGAAGGCTCCCGCGGCGGTCGCGTCGCGTTCGAGATCCTCGGCATCTTCGTCCTCGTCCTGGCCGTCTTCTCCGTCCGCGCCACCCCTGGCCTGACCTGGGTCAGCATCGGACTCGGCATCCCGGCCGTCGTTCTCTCGCTGGTTGACGCGTTCAGCCCGACAGAGCCGGTCGTAGCCATCTCCGCCGTACTGCACGCGGCCTTCTACTTCTACGCCGCCTACAGTCTGCTGCGGTACATGCTGTCCGACCACGACGTCAGCACGGACGAGCTTTACGCGACCGGTGCCACGTTCACCTTGGTGGCTTGGGGTTTCGCCTACCTCTACGTGTTCGTCCAGGTACTGGTGCCCGGCAGCTTCACGGCAGCCGTCAACGCCGCCGCCGACCGTACCTGGATGGAGCTGCTCTTCCTGAGCTTCACCACCCTGTCCAGCACAGGTCTGAGCGACATCGTCCCGATCACGTCCTGGGGCAGGTCGGTGGTGATGCTCGAGCAGCTGGCCGGTCTCGGGTACGTCGCCATGGTCGTGTCCCGCCTGGTCGGTCTGACCATCACGCGCCGCAGCAACACTTAGACCCGCGGCCAACCCGCCAACAGATCAGCCGCAGCCCGGTAAGCCACCTCCGGCGCGTGCTCCATCGCGGCAACCCGGAAGCTCACCAGAGCACCCTCGTGCAGCAATAGCAGGCGGTCGGCCAGCTCACCGGGACCAGCGAGGCCGGCCAACGTCGCCTGCGCCTCGAACTCGGACCGCATCCACTGCTTCTGTCCGACGATCACCGGCATCGCCGGGTGGTCCGGCGCGGCCAGCTCCACGCTCGCGTTGATGAACCCGCACCCGTTCCGTGACCCCGCGACCCAGTCGGTCAGCGCGGCGAACAGTGCCAGGATCACCTCTTCCGGCGTCGACGGCTCGCGGGCCGCCAGCTGCTCGTCCAGGAACTCGTGCCACACCCGGTTGCGACGCTCGAGGTACGCCGCGATCAGCCGGTCCTTCGAGCCGAACCGGTCGTACAGCGTCTTCTTCGTCACGTCAGCGGCCTCGGCGATCGTGTCGACGCCGACCACCCGGATCCCCTGCTCGTAGAAGAGCGTGGACGCTGCCGTCAGAATGCGCTCGCCGGCCGGTGTCAGCGTGGCCGCCTCCGGCAGTCGCCGATCCACCAGCAGTCTCATCTGCTGATCAAGCATACTGACAGTATACCGACCGGTGTGGTTACTGTCCTTGTATGAAGACAGGGGAAGAGCACCCCGCCCCCTCGCTGCACTCGGGGGCGGGGGAGGTCGGGCAGACGCGCGGGGCCGAGGAGCCGTGCGTGGGCGCGGGCGAGGTCGGGCAGACGCACCGGGCCGAGGAGCCGCGGGTGGTCGCGGGCGCGGGCGCGGGAGTGGTCGCGGGTCCGGGGGTGGTGAGCTCTGTGCGGCGGGCGAAGCTGATGCCGTTGGCCGCGGGTGCCGGGTTTGTCGTGTTCTGGAGTTGCGGGTTCATCGGGGCGCGGTGGGGGACGGAGTACACGAGCGCCTTCGACCTGCTCGCATGGCGCTTCCTGGTCGCGGGTGCGCTGGCAGCCATCGTCTTGCTGGTACGGCGGCCGGCGATCACCCGCAGGGACCTCGTGACCCAGGTGTGGATGGCCCTGCTCACCCAGTGCGTCTACCTCGGTCTTATCTTCACCGGCATCGACCACGGCATCTCAGCCGGTGTCACCGCCCTCATCGGCTCACTCCAACCAATCCTCATCGCCACAGTGGCCGGACCCCTGCTCGGAGAACGCGTCAGCCAACGTCAGTGGATCGGACTGGTCGTCGGTGTCGTCGGAGTCGGTCTGGTCGTGGCTGACGACCTTCACGGCTCCCCACTGCTGTTCCTGCTGCCGTTCGGCGGTCTGCTCGGTCTCGTCGTCGGCACATGCATGGACCGACGCCGCAAGCCCAGCACCAACTCACTCGATGCACTCTGCGTGCAGAGCCTCGTGTCGGCGGTGTTCTTCGTCGCACTGGCGGCATCCACCGACCAACTGACGGTGCCGAGCCAAGTGGGCTTCTACGGCGCTGTCCTGTGGCTGGTGCTCCTGGCAACAGGTGGCGGCTGGGGTCTGTACCTGGTCAATCTGAAGCTCTCCGGCGCCACGCGCATCAGCAGCCTGCTCTACCTCGTGCCGCCGACCACGATGGTGTTCGCCTTCCTTCTGTTCCACGAGACGATCGGTCCGCTCGCCGTGATCGGCATGCTGATCTGCGCGATCGCCGTACTCCTGATCAGGTTGGACGAGCGAGCGGAACCTGTTCTGGCTACGCTGCGGGGATGGCGGAACCCCGGTGGCTGAACGAGCAGGAGCAGCAGGCGTGGCGCGCGTTCATCGCGGCGCAGCGCGTAGTGAACACCCGGATCGAGCAGCAACTGCAACGCGACGCAGGGATACCGCACACGTACTACGAGATCCTCGTCCGACTGTCCGAGGCGCCTGACGGCCGGCTGCGGATGAGTGAGCTCGCGGTGGCAACCCAGGGCTCGCGCAGCCGGCTCTCGCATGCGGTGAACCGGCTGGAGCAGGCAGGCTGGGTACGACGCGAGGGCATCGAGTCCGACCGTCGCGGTCAGGTCGCGATCATCACCGATCTGGGCCGGCAGAAGCTGGTCGAGACCGCACCCGGCCACGTGGAGGAAGTCCGCAAGTCGATCTTCGACGCGCTCTCCGAGGATCAGGTCGAGCACCTGCACGACATCTGCGCCACCCTCGCCCGGCACTCCGGTGACACGATCGACCGGGCCGCTTGGGAGCGCCGCTGAGATGAAGCGCCAAGCAGCAGTGGTCGTGCTGACAGCACTCCTGCTGACCAGTTGCAGCGACTCCGGCTCTCCCACCGCCGGCCCCAGCACGGTGCCGTCGTCTTCGGTCTCACTGCCCACAACAGCCGGGCCCACCCCGACGCCGACCCCCACACCGACGCCAACGCCAACCCCGACGGCCACGCCGACCCAGGCCAGCTGCATCGACCAGAAGCTGCAAGCCCTCACGCTGCGAGAGGAAGCGGCCCAGCTGATCATGACCGGCATCAGTGCCAACGGCATGACCTCGTCCCAGCGCTCCATCGTGCAGAAGCAGAAGCCCGGCGGCATCCTTCTGCTCGGCAACGGCGGCAGCCTCTCCCACACCCGTACGGCGATGGCAGCGACGACCGCTGCCGCCACGGTGATGGGCATCCGCCCGCTGATCGCGGCAGACCAGGAGGGCGGTCAGATCCAGCGTCTGAAGGGCCCTGGCTTCGACCGTATTCCGGCCGCGACCGTGCAGGGCACCTGGTCCAGCTCGAAGCTCACCGCGGAAGCGGAGGGGTGGGGCGACCAGCTCAAGGAGGCCGGTGTCAACGTCGACCTCGCGCCGGTCGCTGACGTCGTACCGAACTCACTGAAGGAGCAGAACGCTCCGATCGGCAGTCTGGACCGTGAGTACGGCAACACGCCCGGGGAGGTCGGGCCGCCGGTCCAGGCGTTCGTGAAGGGGATGCAGGCGGCCGGCGTGATGACCTCGGTCAAGCACTTCCCGGGACTCGGCCGGGTGCGCGGCAACACCGACTTCTCGTCCGGTGTGGTCGACAACGTCACCGTGCGCGGTGACGCGGACCTCCAGCCGTTCGCCGACGGGCTCGAGGCCGGTGCCGACATGGTGATGATCTCGACCGTCACCTACCGCAAGATCGACCCGAACAACCGCGCTGTGTTCTCGCCGACTGTCATCCAGGGCATGGTCCGCGGCGATCTGCAGTGGGACGGCGTGGTGATCACCGACGACGTCGGGGCGGCCGCCGAGGTCGCCTCGGTACCGGCGGGCCAGCGGGCGACCCGGTTCGTCGCAGCCGGCGGGGACATCGTCATCAACGCCACGGCAGGGCTGACCGCCACCATGGTGAACGCTCTGGTCGCCAAGGCCGAGCAGGACAAGGCGTTCGCCGCGCAGCTGACGAGTAGCGTGAGGCGCGTGCTGACACTCAAGGAGAGCCACGGCCTGGTGAGCTGCTGATGACGGAGGAGCAGGAACCCGACTACCGCTTCACCCTGGCCAACGAGCGGACCTATCTGGCCTACCTGCGGACCTCCCTGGCCTGCTACGCGGGCGGCCTGTCCGCCGTACAGTTCCTCGACCTCGGCCCGGACCGCTGGGCGGCCAAGGTCATCGGTGTGGTTCTGGTCACTGCCGGGATCGTCACCACGGCAGGTGCCTTCCGCCGCTGGCAGCAGAACTTCACCGCGATGCGCACCGGCGGTAGCCTCCCGGTGACCCGGCTGCCCTTGATGCTGGCAGCAACGATCGGTGTGGTCGGCCTGATCGGCCTGCTGTTCTCGATCTGGCGATGAGCACACCCGACCCCGGTCTGCAGCCCGAACGGACACTCCTCGCCTGGCGTCGTACGGCGCTCGGCCTGATCGCCAACAGCATCCTCCTGCTTGCTTCCGGCCACGGCACGTCGGACGTCCGCACCGGCCTCGGCATCGTCGTACTGGTCCTGTCGCTGGCCTGCTGGGCCGCGGTCAGCGCGGTATATCGCCGTACCAAGGGTGCTCCGGTCCATGCCCTCGGCCACCAACGCCTGCTGCGCGCGGCGGCCGGTCTGGTCCTGGTCGTCGGGCTGTTCGACCTGTACGCCGTGCTCACGCGGTGAAACCGAATGGTTACTCACCGGTCGTGTCCAGGCGGGGGAGTTCATCGCGACGCGGTACGTTGACTGGGCGGATGCCGCGTCAACGGTCCGTTCCCCCTAGCATGTTCACGGTTTGTCCCTCGTTCATCCGGAGCTTGAAGTGCCGTTACGTCTGCGTCCGAACGACCCGACGTTCTACGACCTTTTCACCGAGTCTGCCAACCACCTCGTGGACGGATCCCGGATCCTGGCCGAGTTGCTCGGCAGTACGGCGGGAACCGGGCTGTCGTCCAGTCACCAGATCGCCGCCGAGATGAAGGATGCCGAGCACGCGGCGGACGAGACCACCCACTCGATCATCCGCCGGGTCAACTCGACCTTCGTCACCCCGTTCGACCGCGAGGACATCTATCGGCTGGCCTCCGATCTGGACGACGTGATGGACTTCATGGAGGAGGCCGTCGACGCCGTCCACCTGTTCGGCCTGGAGAAGCTGCCGGAGGAGATCGCCGAGCAGATCGAGGTGCTCCAGCGGGCCGCCCAGCTGACCGCGGAGACGATGCCCCGGCTGCGGACCATGAAGGACCTGGCCGAGTACTGGATCGAGATCAACCGGCTGGAGAACACCGGTGACGCGGTTCATCGCCGCATCATCGCCAAGCTGTTCAGCGGCGAGTTCGACGCGCTGACGGTGATGAAGTTCAAGACCGTGGTCGACCTGCTGGAGGCCGCGATCGACGCCTTCGAGCACGTCGCCAACACGGTCGAGCAGATCGCCGTCAAGGAGAGCTGAGCGTGGAATTCGCGCTCGTCGTCGCGGTCATCGTCATCGCCTTGACGTTCGACTACACCAACGGCTTCCACGACGCGGCGAACGCGATCGCGACCTCGGTCTCCACCCGGGCGTTGACGCCACGGGTCGCGCTGGCGATGGCCGCGGTGATGAACTTCCTCGGCGCGTTCCTCGGTACCGAGGTGGCCGAGACCGTCGGCAAGGGCATCATCAGTATTCCGTCCGGCGAGCACGGGCTGGTCGTCGTGGTCGCCGCCCTGGTCGGCGCCATCACCTGGAACATGATCACCTGGTACTTCGGCCTGCCCAGTTCCTCGTCGCACGCGCTGATCGGCGGCCTGGTCGGAGCCGGGATCGCCTCGTCGAGCGTGGTGCTGTGGTCCGGCATCGCCGACAAGGTCGTCATCCCGATGGTGCTGTCGCCCGCGATCGGCTTTTTCGGGGCGTTCATCCTGATGACGGCGATCCTGTGGATCTTCCGGCGCAGCAACCCCGGCAAGGTCACCCGCGGCTTCCGGTTGTCTCAGGTGGTGTCGGCCGCCGCGATGGCGCTCGGCCACGGCCTGCAGGACGCGCAGAAGACGATGGGCGTGATCTTCCTGGCCCTGGTCACCACCGGATACGTGCAGCCGGACGACGGCATCCCGACCTGGGTGAAGGTCGCTGCCGCGACCGCGATCTCGCTCGGCACCTACTCCGGGGGCTGGCGGATCATGCGCACCCTCGGTCGCCGGATCATCCACCTGGACCCGGCTCGCGGCTTCGCCTCCGAGTCGGTCGCCGCGACCGTCCTGTACGTGATGGCGATCGGTCTGCACGCGCCGGTCTCGACAACCCACACGATCACCTCGGCGGTGATGGGTGCCGGCGCGACCAAGCGGCTGTCCGCGGTCCGCTGGGGTGTTGCCAGGGGTATCGTCGCGGCCTGGATCCTGACCATCCCGGCCGCCGGTCTGGTCGCCGCCCTCTGCTACGGTCTGGCCCACCTGATCCTGGAGTGAGCCCGCCGTACCAGAGGCACACCTGACCGGTGTCTCAGCGGTTCCAGCGGCGTACTGCCTTGGCCACGTCCTTGGGGCGGATCGAGCCGAGGTTGAGCTCCCAGGTGGCGGCCAGGCGGTCGCCGAGCTCGGGCAGGTTCAGGTAGGCCTGCGGCCGGACGGCCATCACCCAGGTCGCCGCCGCCGCGTGGCCCTGCTGGAAGAGCAGGTGGTTCGCGGTCGCCTCGATCCGGCGGCGCTTCTCGCCGTCCAGCCGGCTGGACGCCCAGTCCTGCATGATCGAGCCGTCGTCCGCGGTCATCCGGGCCAGGTACGTCAGCGGCCCGCGCCAGAACCCGCGGCTGCCGATGTTGTCCAGGCTCTCCAGCGGGAACCAGCCGTTCTGGCAGCGCCGGCCGTTGATCGCGGCCTCGACCTCTCGGGCCTGGGCCGCGTTCAGGCCCTGGACCGCCCAGTCGAGGAAGTACAGGCCGACGTCGGGGACCTCCTCCGCGACGTGTGGCGCCACGGTCAGCGTCCCCGGCTCGAAGAGATGCAGCTCTTCGGGTGATTCCAACACAACTTCCCCCGCCCACCTGAGTACGACGGCCGCGCACGCCACCGCGCGGCCGGGAACACAGGGACCCCCCAGGTTCCTGCACTGTCAACAGAGGTTCTTCGTACCCTCGTGCCGATCCGGGGTCAAGGTGTTGTCCGATTGCCGACTACTGCTGAGGCAAACGTCTACTTCTTCCGGTCCGCCCGGCGGGCCAGCTCCTCCTGGTCCAGCCGCTCGGCTTCGGCGGGGGTCGGGGCGCTGCCGCCGTACGAGGCAGGCAGCCACCAGGCGCCGGCCGGCTGCTCGGGGTAGGCGCGGATGGTGCGGTCGAGCATGCCGGCCATCGTCGAGCGCAGATGT
Source organism: Kribbella sp. NPDC049174 (assembly GCF_043197365.1). NCBI lineage: Bacteria > Bacillati > Actinomycetota > Actinomycetes > Propionibacteriales > Kribbellaceae > Kribbella > Kribbella sp. NPDC049174. The sequence continues at coordinate 117,913 of NZ_JBICSZ010000002.1, forward strand.
GCGGTCGCCTCGACCGCGTCGTCGCCCCGGGTGACGGTGATCGGCTCGCCGACCGTGATCGCGATCGTGCGGTGCCGGGAGAAGTCGCGCGGATGGTCCTTGGTCAGCATCCGCTGCGTCCCCCACAGGATCAGCGGGATCACCGGTACGCCGGCCGCCGCGGCCATCCGGACCGTGCCGGACTTGAACTCCTTCAACTCGAACGACCGGCTGATCGTCGCCTCCGGGAAGACGCCGACGACCTCACCCGCGTTCAGGTACTGCAGCGCCTGCCGGTACGACGCCGTACCGGCCGCACGGTCCACCGGGATGTGGTGCATACCGCGCATCAGCGGACCCGAGTACCGGTTGCGGAACAAGACCTCCTTGGCCATGAACCGGACCAGCCGTTTGCTCGGGACCGCGCCGAACCCGCCGAGGACGAAGTCGACGTACGAGATGTGGTTCAACGCGATCACCGCGCCGCCGGCCCGTGGCACGTTCTCCGTCCCGGTCAGCTGGAACTTCAGGTCCAGCACCTTGAACGCCGTCTTCGCGAAGCCGATCACCGGCGGGTATACGAGGTCTCGCATCCCCCGACGCTACCGGGCCGGTCAAGACGGCAGGTTAAGGTGACCGTTGACAATTGGAGATCGCGGGAGCTCGCACCGTAGCGGGCTGAGAGGGCGGCTGGGTGAACCGGCGCCGCCGACCGCCGAACCTGTCCGGGTAATTCCGGCGTAGGGAGCAGCATTGTGACAACCATCGGCAATTCTGTCCGTCCGTCTGTCACCACCGGCCCGATCTCGGGCTCGGAGAAGATCTATCGCGGTGAGCTGGGTGTCCCGGCCCGCCGGGTCCACCTCACCAACGGCGAGCACTTCGACCTGTACGACACCTCCGGTCCGTACACCGACGCGTCCGCGACCATCGACGTCCAGGCTGGTCTGCCGGCGCTGCGGCGGGACTGGATCGCCGGTCGCGAGCCGTCGACCCAGCTCGCGCACGCGCGAGCCGGGACCATCACCGAGGAGATGAGGTACGTCGCCGTCCGCGAGGGCGTCGACCCGGAGTTCGTCCGGGCCGAGGTGGCCCGCGGCCGGGCGGTGATCCCGGCGAACCGGCGGCACCCCGAGTCCGAGCCGATGATCATCGGGAAGAAGTTCCTGGTGAAGGTGAACGCGAACATCGGCAACTCGGCCGTCACCAGCTCGGTCGAGGAAGAGGTCGAGAAGCTGGTCTGGGCGACCCGGTGGGGCGCGGACACGGTGATGGACCTGTCCACCGGCAAGAACATCCACGAGACCCGCGAGTGGATCCTGCGGAACTCACCGGTGCCGATCGGGACGGTGCCGCTGTATCAGGCACTGGAGAAGGTGAAGGGCGATCCGGCCGCGCTGTCGTGGGAGGTCTACGGCGACACGGTGATCGAGCAGTGCGAGCAGGGCGTGGACTACATGACCGTGCACGCCGGCGTACTGCTGCGGTACGTCCCGCTGACCGCGCAACGGATCACCGGGATCGTGTCGCGCGGCGGTTCGATCATGGCCGCGTGGTGCCTGGCACATCACCAGGAGTCCTTCCTCTACACGCATTTCGCCGAGCTCTGCGAGATCCTGCGGTCGTACGACGTGACGTTCTCGCTGGGCGACGGGCTCCGGCCGGGATGTATCGCGGACGCCAACGACGCTGCGCAGTTCGCCGAGCTGCGGACCCTCGGTGAGCTGACCAGGATCGCCTGGGAGCACGACGTCCAGGTGATGATCGAGGGGCCGGGACACGTGCCGATGCACAAGATCGCCGAGAACGTCCGGCTCGAGGAGGAGCTGTGCGGTGAGGCGCCGTTCTACACCTTGGGGCCGTTGGCAACTGATGTGGCGCCGGCCTACGACCACATCACCAGCGCGATCGGCGCGGCCCAGATCGGCTGGCTGGGTACGGCGATGCTCTGCTATGTCACGCCCAAGGAACACCTCGGTCTGCCGGACCGCGACGACGTGAAGACCGGTGTGATCACCTACAAGATCGCTGCCCACGCGGCCGATCTGGCCAAGGGACACCCCGGGGCGCAGGACTGGGACGACACGTTGTCCAAGGCAAGGTTCGAGTTCCGCTGGGAGGACCAGTTCAACCTCTCGCTGGACCCGGACACCGCACGGTCCTTCCATGACCAGACGCTGCCGGCCGAGCCGGCCAAGACCGCCCACTTCTGCTCGATGTGCGGTCCGAAGTTCTGCTCGATGCGGATCACTGCCGACATCCGCGCCTACGCCGAGGAGAAGGGCCTGACCTCGACCGAGGCCATCGAGGCCGGTTTCGCGGAGATGTCCGACACCTTCAAGGCGCACGACAAGAAGCTGTACCTGCCGCTGGCCGACTGAGTCGCTTCGGACCCGGAGTACGCCGTACTCCGGGCCCGAACCGTGCTGACGCGCAGTGAAGTCGCGGGGCGAGTCGAGATGCCGAGGGCCCGGGACTGAGCGGAGAATGAGGAGATCGGCGGGCCTGCGGGGCGATCACTGAGAGTGATCGGGTGAACCGATTCAGGTTTTTTCCTTCACTCTACGTGAATAAGACTGTAGCCTTAATGCGTTGGGAAGGAGGTGCAGGGCGGTGGTCTTCGTTCTCACGGTAGATCAACGGGGCAGCCGAAGCATGACCGATCTCGTACCCGAGCTACTGAACACCCTGAACCGACGGCCGCGGCGGACCGGGTTGCTCCGGAAGTTCGAGCGGACGGCCGGCGACGAGGTGCAGGGCGTGCTCTCGGAGGCTCGCGCCACCATCGACGTGATCGTGGAGCTGCTGCGCTCGGACACGTGGTATGTCGGGCTCGGCATCGGCGACGTCGCCCAGCCCTTGCCGCGCAGTACCAGGGCAGGCAGCGGCGACGCGTTCGTGCACGCGCGGGAAGCGGTGAACCGGGCCAAGTCGAGCCCGCACCACGTCAACGTGGTCGGGACCGATGCCCGCGTCGCCGAGCAGGTGGAGACGGTGCTGTGGCTGATGGCGTCGGTGCTGCGGCGCCGGAGTGAGCGCGGCTGGGCCGTGGCCGACCTGTTGGCCGAAGGACTCACCAGGCGGGAGATCGGCGTGAAGCTGGGGATCAGCCAGTCGGCGGTGACGCAACGGGCCCAGGCGGCCGGCTTCGTCGAGGAGCAACGTGGACGGGTGCTGGCAGCCGAGTTGCTGGGCGCCGGGGCCGCGGCGTGACGGCTCTGATCCTGTCGCTGACCGCGGCAGCCCTGGTCCTCGCCGTACTGGCCTGGGTGCCGAAGGCCGGCTCCACAGTGCAGATCGTGCTCAGCGGCGTGATGCTGGTCTGCCTGGTGGCAGTCGGCCTCTTGCTGCTGGCAGGCGACGGTGTGGAGGGCTGGGTCGAGCGCTGGTGGAACGTACTGCTCCTACTGGCCGGAGGCCTCGCCGTCACCGGTGGCGGCCCGCTGACGACGTCTGTGCTGGCTCTGGTCGACCGGGGCAACACCAGAGCCCAATCGACGCAGAAAGCCGGTGAGGTACTGCGTGGAGGCGCGCTGATCGGCTCACTCGAGCGCGGCGCCATCTACGCCGCTCTGGTGGCGGGCTGGCCGGAGGGCCTCGCGATCGTGCTGGCCATCAAGGGACTGGCCCGCTACCCCGAGCTGCGCAGCCCCGACCAGCCGGCCTCCGTCACCCCGCAGGCCGTCGCCGAACGCTTCATCATCGGCACCTTCACCAGCGTGCTCTGGTCCGTCACCTGCGCCGGCTTCCTGCTGTCGCGCTAGTTCGACCTGATCACGTACGTCGACATCACCTTGTCGTGCCAGGTCTGCTTCTGGTCGTCCCACAGCGGCCACAGCAGGTTCAGGAAGCAGGCGTTGTTGAAGAGCCCGGCCAGGAACTCGCGGAGGAACGCCTTGCCGGCGCCCACCGGCTGGAAGTAGGTGGAGTCGACCAGCCGCAGGTTCAGCACGCTCTTGCCGACGCTCTGCCCGGTCTTGCCCTGGCGGAAGACCCGGTTCCACAGGCCCAGCCCCAGGCTGACGGCGAGGCTGAGGAGGAAGACGAGGATCGCCCAGATCTCCGGATCGTCGTCGGGGTAGGTGTTGTCGGCGCGGGACGCGATGTTCGCGATGAAGATGCCGTACCCGATCAGGATCGGGATCGAACTGATCAACGAGTCGATCAGGAACGCGCCGGCGCGCGGACCCCATTCGGCGAGCGGGGCGGCCGGGGCTCCGTAGCCGTAGCCACCTTGCTGACCATAGGCTGGCTGGCCGTACTGCGGCTGCCCATAGTGCGGTTGCCCGTATTGGGGCTGCCCGTATTGGGGCTGGCCGTACTGGGGCTGGCCGTACTGAGGTTGGCCGTACTGAGGTTGGCCGTACTGCGGCTGCTGTCCGTACTGGGGCCGGCCGTCGGGCGGCGGTGTCGGAGTACTCACATCGATTCCATCTCTTGGAGTGTCACGTCAGAGGCGGATGACCACGTCGTTGACGACCTTGTCGTGCCAGGTCTGCTGCTTCTCGTCCCACAATGGCCAGAGCACGTTGAGAGTACAGATGTTGTTGAACAGGACCGAGCAGAACTCGCGGCCCAGGGTCGAGCCGATACCGATCAGCTGACCGGTCTCCGCGTGCACGATCTTCAGGCCGGTGACCTTCTTGCCGAAGGACTGCCCGGTGCGGCCCTGCTGGATGACCCGGTTCCACACCCAGACCAGGAACGCGACGAAGAACCCGCCCAGCATGGCGAGCGCGCCACCAGTCCCCAATTCCTGCTGGTCGCCGTCGATGACCAGCGACAGCACCAATCCGGTGACGGTGGGGACGAACTGGAGCAGCGAGTCGAGCAGTGAGGCGCCCACCCGGATCGGCCAGCCGGCCAGTTGCCCGGGTGGTGCGTACCCGTACCCGTAGCCCGGGCCGTAACCGCCTTGTCCGTAAGGGTTGCACCCCTGCTGGTGGTACTGACCGCCTGGCTGCCCCGGCGGGTATCCACCCGGCTGCCCTGGCGGGTACGCGCCGTACCCCGGTTGTCCTGGTGGGTATTGAGCCGGCCGGTCCTTGGGCCGGCTCTGCTCGCCGTACGGCGGGGTGCTCACGTGTGGGGTCCTTTCTGGGCGCTCCGGATCCGCAGGGACGAGTATCGCGGACCGGCCCGGAATGCCGGACGCCGCGGCCCCAAGAGGCCACGGCGTCCGGTGCTGCGCGGTGCTACGTCAGAGCTTGATGACGTAGGTGTTGTTGATCTTGTCCGCGAACGTCTGCTTCTTCTCGTCCCACAGCGGCCACAGGTAGCCGATGTAGCAGGCGGCGCTGTCCAGGATGTGGGTCAGCTGGCGCAGGAACGTCTTGCCCGGGCCGAGCGGCTGACCAGTGTTCGCGTCCACCAGCTTCAGGCCGAGGACCTGCTTGCCGACCGTCTGACCGGTGTTGCCCTGGCGGATCACGATGTTCCAGATCGCCAGGCCGATGCCGATCAGGTAGAAGATCAGCGCGATGATGGCCAGGTTCTCGTTCGCCGCCAGCGCGGCGCCGATGCCGTACGGCACACCCACGATCAGACCGTCGATCAGCGCACCGCCGACACGGTTCGGCCAGGCGGCCAGGTTGCCGGGGATCGCGCCGAAGCCCGGCTGCCCGTACTGCTGCGGGTAGCCCGGCTGGCCGTACTGGCCCGCCTGCTGCCCGTACTGACCGGGCTGCTGGGGCTGCTGACCGTACTGGGCGGGCTGCTGCTGGCCGTACTGCGCCGGCTGCCCGTAGCCCGGCTGCTGCTGAGCGCCGTACCCGGGCTGCTGCCCGTACTGGGCCGGCTGCGGCGCAGGCTGTCCGTACTGACCGGGCTGGCCGTACTGACCCTGCTGGGGGTCCTGCGGGCCGTAACCCGGCGGTGGCGTCGGAGAGCTCACGACGATCCCTTCTACTGTTGCTGGTTGAGGAGTGAGTTGCAGGCTAGTGGTCGGACGGCTCAGTTCCGGCTACGGATCCCACGTGATGAGAGTTACCGTTGTCCGGTGAGCCTTTCGCTGAGCGTCGTACTGCGGCCGACCGGCCCGGTCCAGCCTGTGGACAGACGGGTGCTGGGTCTGGCTGCCACCGGCGTCGGCGGATTCGGTCTCGCGGCCGTCTACCAGCTGTCCGGCGGGCGGATCGGGATTCCTTGCCTCCTGCACGCAACCACGGGTCTGAACTGCCCACTGTGCGGATCGACCCGGATGGCGGCCGCGCTGCTCCAGGGCGATCTGAACGCCGCCTGGCACTTCAACCCGGTGGTGCTCGTCCTCGGCCCGCTCATCGGTGTTGCCGTCGGCTACCAACTGCTTGCCTGGTCGCTCGAATCCTTGCGGCTGATCCGGCTGCCCCGGCTGCGGATGAGCCCGCGCGCGGTCGACTGGACGGTCAAGGGCCTGATCGCCCTGCTCCTGGTGTACGGCGTCGCCCGCAACCTGATCTGAGCCGTCGCCGGGCGGTGGTCCGGCCCGGCGACGGTGTCGTCTCAGCTCAGTAGTTGATCCAGCCGAGCCCGTAGGACGCGACGCCGAGCACCAGGGCGACGATGCCGCCGATCCAGGCGACCTTGGCCAGGGTGTCCGACCGGTTCTGCTCGCGGAACTTGCTCTGGGCAATCAGTCCCAGAGCGATCGCGGCCGGGCTGCAGCAGAACCAGCAGACGATGCCGATGATGGCCAGCGTCTGCGGGGTGTTGTTCTGCTGGACCCCGCCGCCGTAGGCGTACCCGCCGGGCTGGCCCGGGTACTGGCCGTAGGCGCCGGGCTGCTGGGCGTAAGAACCCGGGTACTGGCCTGGCTGCTGCTGACCGTAATCCGGCTGTTGTTGCCCATAGCCCGGTTGCCCGTACTGACCAGGCTGGCCCGGGTACGCGCCCGGCTGCTGCTGCCCGTACTGACCGGGCTGCTGGCCATAACCAGGCTGCTGCTGCCCGTAGCCAGGCTGCTGGCCGTACTGGCCCGGCTGGCCGTAGGCACCAGGCTGCTGCCCGTACTGACCGGGTTGGCCAGGCTGCTGACCGTACGGGTCTGGCTGCTGACCGTATGGGTCGGCTTGCTGGCCATATGGGTCCTGCTGCTGACCGTACTGGCTCGGCTGGTCGTCGTCGGACTGACCAGGCGCGCCGGGTGCTTCGCCGTACTGGCTGGGCTGCTCGGGCTGGTACGGCTGCTCGCCGTACTGGGTCGGCTCTTCTCCCGGGGTCTCAGGGGCGTCCTGCGGCCTGTCAGGGTCGTTCGGGTCGTCGCCGGGAGGCGTCGGAGTGCTCACCGCGGTCCCTTCTGAGAACGTCGAGGATCCTCGCAGGCTATCTTTTCCACAGGTGCCTGGTCACGCGTCCACACCGGATCCCTTGAACACTTAAAGTTGGCCGGGTGACTCAACCCCCTCAGCCTCCGCCGCCCGATCGCCGTCCCGACGATCCTTCGCCGGAGACCCGCCACCTACCGGTGCAGTACGAGCCGCCCACGCCGACGTTCGAGGCGGCGCCCGCCCCGCAGCACGGCCGGCCTCCGGGTCCGTACCAGCCGCCGGTCGGTGGGCCGTACCAGCCCGCGCAATCGCTGCCCCTGCAGGCATTGCCGACCGGGCCGGTGCTGGTGACCGTCGGCGACATCTCGGTCGAGCAGTTCCGGATCGTCACCCCGGCCGGCGTGCTGCCGACCCAGGGCACGAACTGGTCGGCGATGGACATGTCGCGGACCGAGGAGAAGATCCCCGCCTGGGCGATCATCCTGGCCATCGTCTTCGCGCTCGCCTGCCTGCTCGGTCTGCTCTTCCTGCTCTGCAAGGAGCGCAAGACCACCGGCTTCGTCCAGGTCACGGTGCAGAACGGCAACCGCACCCACAACACCCACGTCGGCGTGGCGTCACCGCGCGAGGTCGCTGACACCCTTGCCCGGGTCAACTTCGCCCGAACTCTCTGTGTCTGAACGCATCCTCAAGCAGATCGGCCGCCGCGAGCACACTGCTCGCGGCGGCCGAAGCTTGTCGGTACGACGGATCAGCCGAAGCGGCCGGTGATGTAGTCCTCGGTCGCCTTCTCGTTCGGGTTCGAGAAGATCTGCTTGGTCGGACCCATCTCGATCAGCCGGCCGGGCTTGCCGGTCGCGGCCAGGTTGAAGAACGCGGTCTGGTCCGACACCCGGGCCGCCTGCTGCATGTTGTGCGTGACGATCACCACGGTGAACTTGTCCTTCAGCTTCTCGATCAGGTCCTCGATCGCCAGCGTGGAGATCGGGTCGAGGGCCGAACACGGCTCGTCCATCAGGATCACCTCGGGCTCGACCGCGATCGCCCGGGCGATGCACAGCCGCTGCTGCTGACCGCCGGACAGACCCGCGCCGGGCTTGTCCAGCCGGTCCTTCACCTCGGTCCAGAGGTTGGCGCCCTTGAGCGACCTCTCGACCACCTCGGTGAGCTTCTTGCGGTCCTTGACGCCGTTCAGCTTCAGTCCGGACGCGACGTTGTCGAAGATCGACATGGTCGGGAACGGGTTCGGCCGCTGGAACACCATGCCGACCACCCGGCGGACCGCCACCGGGTCGATCCCGGTCGCGTACAGGTCCTGCTGGTCCAGCATGACCTTGCCCTCGACCCGGGCGCCGGGGATCACCTCGTGCATCCGGTTCAGGGTGCGCAGGTAGGTGGACTTGCCGCAGCCGGACGGACCGATGAACGCGGTGACCGAGCGGGGCTCGATCGTCATCGACACGTCCTCGACGGCCTTGAAATCGCCGTAGTAGACGTTGAGGCCGCTGACCTCGATGCGCTTCGCCATATCGACTCAGAACCTCTCGTGACTATTTCGACTTGATGGTGCTGAACCGGGCGACGAGCCGGGCCAGCAGATTGAGTGCCAGGACAAGCAGGATCAGCGTGAGTGCCGCCGCCCAGACCCGGTCCGCGGCCGGCTCCAGGGCCAGCTCGGTCCGGTCCTGGTTGATCATCGTCGGCAGTGCGCCCATGAACCCGTCGAACGGGTTCAGGTTGATGTTCTTGGAGTAGCCGACCAGGATCAGCAGCGGCGCGGTCTCACCCATCACGCGGGCCAGGCCGAGCATCACGCCGGTGACGATGCCGCCGAACGCGGTCGGCACGACCACCTTCAGGATCGTCTTCCACTTCGGCACCCCGAGCGCGTACGACGCTTCGCGCAACTCGTCCGGTACCAGCTTCAGCATCTCCTCGGTGGAGCGCAGTACGACGGGCAGCATCAGCAGCACCAGCGACAGCGAGACGGCGAACCCGACCCGGTTGAAGCCGAACACGGTGATCCAGACCGCGTAGATGAACAGCGCGGCGACGATCGACGGAACGCCGGTGAGGATGTCGATCATGAAGCTGACCACCCGGGCGGCCTTGGTGCCCTTGCCGTACTCGACCAGGTAGATCGCACCCATGATGGCGATCGGGACCGCGATCGCGGCGGTGATCAGCGCCATGATCAGCGTGCCCATGATCGCGTGGTAGGCGCCGCCGCCCTCGCGCCGGACGGTGATCCCGCGCTGCGACTGGCTCCACCAGTCCGCGCTCAGCAGCAGGCTGTAGCCCTTGCTGACCACGGTCCACAGGATCCACAGCAGTGGGATCAGCGCGACCACGAAGGCGAGCACGATCAGCACGGTGGCGAGAGTGTTCTTGAACGCCCGGGCGCCCGACTTGCCGGTCAGGTCCAGGGTCTGGCCGTCGTACGCCGGCTTGTTCGCGGCGATCGTGGTCACGATGAGGCTCCTTCGGTCGCGGCCGATGCTCCGGCGCGGCGGTTGCGGCGCGGGCGCTTCCCGCCCGGGCCGCTGCGGGCGACGATGATCCGGGCCGCGGAGTTGACCAGGAACGTCACCACGAACAGCACCAGACCGGCCGCGATGTAGGCGCCGGTCTTCTCCGGCGAGTCGAACTCGGCGGCGTTGTTGGCGATCTTCGACGCGAACGTCTCGCCACCGGCGAAGATCGACGAGTTCCACGGGTCGTTGCCGTTCGGCACGGACAGGATGATCAGCACCGCGACGGTCTCACCGAGCGCCCGGCCCAGGCCGAGCATCGAGGCGCTCACCACACCGGACCGCCCGTACGGCAGCACGGCCATCCGGATCATCTCCCACTTGGTCGCGCCGAGGGCCAGAGCGCCCTCACGATGCTCGATCGGGGTCTGCGCGAAGATCTCCCGGCTGATCGCGGTGACCACCGGCAGGATCATGATCGCGAGTACCACCGACGCGGTGAACACCACGCCGACGTTGTCGCCGGGCGGCTTCTCGAACACCGGGAGCCAGCCGAGCGCGGAGGCGAGGCCGTCGATCACCGGGCGCAGGATCGGCGCGAAGAACAGGATTCCCCACAGGCCGTAGATGATCGACGGCACCGCGGCGAGCAAGTCGATCGCGTGTGCCACCGGTGCGGCCAGCCGCTTCGGCGCGTAGTACGTGGTGAACAACGCGACCCCGACCGCGATCGGGACCGCGATCAGCATCGCGATGATCGAGCTGACCACGGTGGTGTAGAACAGCGCGGCGATACCGAACCGGGGGTCGGTGCCGCCGGGCTCCCAGATCCGGGAGAACAGGAAGCTGCTCTTGTTGTCGGCCAGGGACGGGATCGCCAGCGCCAGCAGGAAGATGCCGACGAAGGCGACGATGGCGACCACCAGGCCGCCGGAGCCGCGGGCCAGGCCGGCGAACAACCGGTCGCCGAGGTGACCGACCGGGCCGAGCTCGAGCTTCGGTCCGGTCTGCGTCAGGGTCTGTGCCGTGGTGCCTGCACCGTCCGCGGCCACCTGGTCCGCGGTCGGGGTGCCGGCGGTGGCCTGCGCCGCTGCCTCGGCCGCTGCCTCGTCGGAGGCCGGGCCGGTCGGCCGGTCGGGCGGGGCCGTGCCGTCTGGACTACTCATCGATGGTGCTCCAAGCGCCTGGGTCGTGGGCTTTGACTGCTGCGGGTCCGACGAGGCGAAGCCCCGGCCGCCTCCGATGACTCGGACCGGCCGGGGCTCGCATCAGTGCCGTTTCGTCGTCAGCTGATCGACTGGATCGCGGCGTCGACCTTGGTCCGGATCTCGTCCGGGAGCGGCGCGTAGTTCAGCTCGGTCAGCGAGGACTGGCCCTCGGTGCTGGAGAAGTAGCTCAGGAAGCTCTTGACCAGCGCGGTCTTCTCGGCCGGCAGGCCCTTGCTGCAGGCGATCTCGTAGGTGACCAGGATGATCGGGTAGGCACCCGCCTCCTTGGTCGCGTAGTCCAGCTTCATCGACAGGTCGCTGCCGGTACCGGCCGGCTTCGCGGCGGCCAGCGCCTTACCGGCGGTCTCGGCGGTCAGCTCGACCGGGGTGCCCGAGCCGTTGTCGATCTGCGCGACACCGAGCTTGTTGTCGACGGCGTACGACCACTCGACGTAGGTGATCGAGTTCTTGGTGCTCTTCACGCCCTCGGCGACACCCGCGGACTTCTCCTTGCCGGCGCCGGTGCCGGTCCACTTCTTGGCCGGCTTACCGGTCCAGGCGCCACCGCCGGCGGCGGCCAGGTACTTGGTGAAGTTCTCGGTGGTGCCGGACTCGTCGGACCGGAAGAACACCGAGATCGGGGCGGACGGCAGCGTCACACCCGGGTTGAGCTTGGCGATCTCCGGCGCGTTCCAGGTCTTCACGGCGCCCTGGAAGATCTTCGCGGCGGTCGCGCCGTCCAGGATCAGCTTGTCCAGGTCGTCGACGTTGTAGGCGATCGCGACCGGGCCGATCACCATCGGCAGGTTCAGCGCGGCGTTGTTCTGGCAGCGCTTGGCCGCGGCCGCGGCCTCGGAGTCGCCGTCGGACGCCTCGGTCTTCAGCGCCGAGTCCGATCCGGCGAAGTCGACCTGGGCCGCGGTGAACTGCTTGATACCCGCACCGGAACCGGTCGGGTTGTAGTTCACCGTGACGTCGGCGCACTTCTCGTTGTACTTGGCGATGACTTCCTCGATGGCGTTCTTCTGCGCCGAGGAGCCCTCTGCGTTCAGGGTGCCCTGCGGGCAGTCGGCGCCGGCCGACGACGAACCCTCCGGGCTCGAGGAACCGGACGGCTCCGGGTCACTGCCACAGGCGCTCAGAGCGAGAACGCCGAGGGATGCCACGGCGACGGTGCCGACGCGGAGCAGGCGATTGACGGACACGAGAGTGTTGCCCTTCTGCGGGAATCAGACTTCTGAACTTCCACCGACGGTAGGGAGACGAGGTGACCGACCGGTCCGTCGCCGGTGAACGAGCGGTGAACGATTCCAATAGCGTCGGCGACGCTTGGCGTGCCGCCAGGCGGCCAGCAGGTGAACTGAGTAAGGAGTCGTGACTCTGCGTCGATGCAAACGACTGTTGGCTCACGCTTCGGTGACGCTCAGCTGTCTCCCTCGCCAGGGGGACGGCGGTCATTCGCGCGGGGGAAGCGATCGACGGCCGGCACGACAAGAGTTGGTGCGTGAAGACATCGACAGCCCACGCGGCAGGCTACGTCACAGTCGCCGCGATGGTGCCGTACCTCTCGATCAAGACCGCCTGGCTTCTCGGCAGCGACATCGGCGTCGTTCAGCCCGGCCTGATGCGTACTGCGCCCTTCGTCGTCGGCAACCTGATCACCGCCGCGATGGAGGTTGCCGGCGCCGCGCTGGCGTTGGCGCTCGTTCACCGATGGGGGCGACGACTGCCCGTCTGGCTGGTGTTGTTCCCGCTGTGGGTCGCCGGCGGCCTGCTCGCGCCAGTGATGCTCGCGGCCCCGCTCGGCTTCCTCGCCGGGAACAGCACCACACCGGTGGCAGACAACCCCATCGACGGTCTGCACGGTTGGGTGTACGGCGTCGTTTACGCGGGCTTCATCCTGCAGGGCGCCGGGCTGGGGGTTGCGTTCATCCTGCATGTCCGCGCCCGCTGGGCGCACGTCTTCCGCGCCCGCCTCGACGCCAAGGATTCACCAGGCTCGATCCACATCAGGGTGACTGCTGTACTCGGAGCGCTTGTCGCGCTGGTTGTCACGGTCCGATTGTTCTGGGCCTTCGGCGGGACCTACCGGGCTGGTCACTGAGGTGCGGGACGGCCGGAGCGTTGCCCAACGGGCATTGGACGTTTCGACGGCGAGTCTGGCGCTCGCGGGTCTGCTCGGACTGGTCATCCTCGTCACCCGCCGGCCACGAGCCATCCGGGCCTGGGGTCCGCTGGGGGCCGCGTGGCTGGGGACCGGCGCGATGTTCTGCTCGGGCGGCTATCAACTCACCCTCCTGCTCGCGCCCAGCACACCGTTCGATGCGGCCGGCGGTGGATGGTTCGGCCTGATCATCGCCGCCCAGGTGGTTGCCGGCCTGCTGGGCGCGATCATCCTTCGCGGAGTTCCCCTCCCGCCGAGTCGTGAAGTGGCTCACAGATGTCACAGCCGACCGCGGCATCTCGTCTCGGGGGCATGACAAATACGGAACAGACCTCGGTGTTGATCACCGGAGGCAACAAGGGACTTGGTTTTGAGGCGGCCCGGCGGCTCGGCGAGCAGGGTTGGACCGTCTTCCTCGGCTCGCGTGACGAAGGTCGAGGACAGGCAGCTGCCGACAAGCTGGCTGCCGAGGGCGCGAACGTGGTCATGATCCCGCTGGACGTGACCTCGGACGAGTCGGTGGCCGAGGCGGTCCGGCTCGTGCAGAAGCACACCGAACGGCTGGACGTGCTGATCAACAACGCCGGCGCGCCAGGCAAGGGTGTTGCGCCGGCGGACGCGACGGCTGATGAGATCCACTCCGTCTACGACACCAACGTGTACGGACCGATCAGGGTGACGCACGCGTTCCTTCCGCTGCTGCAGGCGGCGGAGAACCCCCGGGTGGTGATGGTGTCCAGCGGAGGCAGTTCCTTCACCGTCGTGACCGATCCGGAGCAGCCTTTCTCGAAGTTCCACGAACTTGCCTACAGCTCGTCGAAAGCAGCGCTGAACATGGTCACCGTCCGGTACGCCCAGGCGCTGCCGAAGATCAAGTTCAACCTCGCGACTCCCGGCGAGATCGCGAATCGCAAGTTCGCCGCCACCGACATGAACAACCACACCGGCCAGCTGACGGTCACCGAGGGCACCGACTCGATCCTGAGACTCGCGATGCTCGACGCCGACGGGCCGACCGGAATCTTCGTCGACCGCCTGGGTCCCGTTGCATGGTGAGCACCTGCCGCGCTCAGGGCGGATCGGCTATCCGCCCTGAGCCGACTGGCTGGTGCGCAGGTCAGCCTTCGAGCCGGCGGCGGGTCTGCTGCAACTCGCGGGTGATCGCCCAGGCGTCCCCCACCGGACCGAGGTGCCCGAGCTTGTCGGGGTTGAGCACCGAGCGGATCGTCTGGATCCGTCCGTCGAGAGTGTCGAGTGCGAACGTGCTGACCACCTTGCCGTCCCGATCGCGAAGAATCGCGCCCGGCTGGCCGTTCAGCTCGCGGAGCTCCACGCTCGCCTCGATCCGGGCGAGCACCGGGAACATCGACGCGAGGAGGCGGGCCACGTTGTCGGCACCGACCACGCTCCTGGCCAGTGCGGGCGCCTTGCCTCCCCCGTCCCCGACCAGCTGGACGTCGGCCGCCAGCAACTCACGCACTCCATCGATGTCGCCGTCCCGGAGCGCGTCGAAGAACCGCGCCGCCAGTTCGTCGCGCTCCCGGCGGTCCGCCTGGAACCGGGAGCGTCCCAGGTCCATGTGGCGCCGCGCCCGGACCGCCAGCTGGCGGCAGGCCGCCTCCGACCGCCCGACGGCGGACGCGACCTCCGGAAAGCCGAACCCGAACACTTCCCGCAGTACGAAGACCGCCCGTTCGAGCGGGGACAGCCGCTCGAGCAGCACCAGGGCCGCCATCGACACCGAGTCCGCCAGTTCGGCCGACCGCGCGGGATCCTCGTAGGGGTCGGTGAGCAGCGGCTCGGGGAACCACTGCCCGACGTACTTCTCCCGCCGGACACGCGCCGAGCGCAGTACGTCGATCGAGACGCGCGTGACCACGGCGGAGAGGAACGCCTTGGTCGACGCCGGCTTCGTCGGGGAGGACTCGTAGCGCAGCCAGGTCTCCTGGACCGCGTCCTCCGCCTCGGCCACGCTGCCGAGGATCCGGTAGGCGATCGAGAACAGCAGCGCCCGCAGCTCCTCGAACTCCTCAGCCGGCGTCACGCGGGTTCTCCCGTGACACTCTGCAGCCGGCCGAGAACTCCGGTTCCACCCGTCACGAACACTCGCATCACGTCGACCTCCTATCAGGTACTGGCTTCCACCACCAGGACGAGACAGCCGAAGCATTCTGTGACATGGAGGACGGCACTGAGGAGACGAACGTGAGTCAGCTGGAGAAGTCCTCCGGGGCGACACCGTCGAGGAACTGGCGGAAGCGTTCCAGCTCGGCCTGCTCTTCTTCCGGGGTGGCGACGCCGGCTTCGCGCAGGACCTGTTCGGTACAGCGGATCGGGGTGCCGAGTCTGACCGCGAGGGCGACCGAGTCGCTCGGCCGGGCCGAGACGCGGGCGCCGTTGGCCAGTACGAGCTCGGCATAGAACACGGCGTCGCGCAGTTCGACGATCTCGACCGCCTCGATGTGCACGCCGAACGCCTCGATCAGGTCGCGCATCAGGTCGTGGGTGAGCGGCCGCGACGGACGGAGGCCCTGCTCCTCGTAGGCGATCGCGGTCGCCTCGACGGAGCCGATCGAGATCGGCAGGTAGCGGTAGCCCTCGGTCTCGCGCAGCATCATCACCGGCGCCCGGTTGGGTGATTCCATCCGGATCCCGATCAGTGTCAGTTCTCGCATCATCGTCATGGTGCGCCCCGAACCTCTCCTCAGACCCGGGCCCGGTGGGGCGCCAGGTTCCTCGGTAGGAACATACCCGCCAGTTCCGGTGTCATCCGGCCACCCCGGCGGCTGTGCCTTGATCGTCACCGACCCGTGCCACTCCGTATGCCGTACCGCGGAACGCGGCGCCGGTCAGGGGGCGCCGAAGCGCTCGTAGATCAGCCGGCCGTCGCCCAACCGGTGGGCGACCAGGAACGCTCCCGGCGAGAACTTCCCCACCCTCAGCCCGAATTCGCGAGCCAGCGCGGGCAGCACCGGCCGGTGCGAGCAGACGACCGTCACCTTGCCCGGCTTCCATGCCTTGTCGGCCAGCCCGCGGACCGCATCGGCGTCCGCGCCGAATCCACGCTCCGAGATCTCCGGCCAGAGGTGGATGTGCCGGTCGATCGAGGCGGCGTACGGCGTGACTGTCGCAACGCACCGTTCCGCGTCGCTGCTGATGATCTTGTTCACACCCAGCGCGGCCAGTACGCCGGTGAGCCGCTCGGCCTGGCCGGTCCCGGTGGTGTCGAGCGGCCGGACCGTGTCCTTGCTCTCCCATTCCTTCCGCTTGACCGCCTGCGCGTGACGCAGCAGGACCAGTGTGGCGACGACGGGCACGACACGACCCAGGCAGTCGAGGATGTCCACGTCACGCGGGTAGCTGAGCCTGTCGCGGGCCTCGTCCACCGAGAGCCAGGCGACTTTGTCGACCTCGCTGTTGGGCTCGAACTCGGCGTCCTCGTCCGCTGTGGCGGACCAGTAGTGCACGAGCTTGTCCGCGGTCCCGCCGTTCTTGCGGACCGTGTAGCGCTGCACACCGAGCGACGGACCGAGGACCACCTGCTGCCCGGTCTCTTCCTCGATCTCACGCCGCGCACCGATCAGCACGTGCTCGTGCGGCGTGAGCTTGCCCTTCGGAAGCGACCAGTCGTCGTACCGCGGCCGGTGCACGAGCAGCACCTGCCGGGTGCCGTTGCGCTCACGCCAGACGACACCGCCCGCGGCGATGACGGTCGCCGGGTTGCTCATGGATTCACCCTAGGTAATGGGGTCAGCAGTTCTGCGGCGCCCACGCGTGGCGATGAGTCTTTCCTGCAGATCGCGCAGTGATGCTCCGTCCGGACCGGTCAGTCTGGGCTGCCAGGTGTCGTCAGGCTGCAGCCACCACGAGCTGGTGTCCTGGTCGAGCGCCAGGTCGAACATCTCCCGCAGCTCACCGACGTGGTCCAGCTCCTTCAGCTGGACCAGCACCTCGACGCGGCGGTCCAGGTTGCGGTGCATCAGGTCCGCCGAGCCGATCCACACCTCCGGCTCACCGCCGTTCTCGAACCAGAACACCCGGCTGTGCTCGAGGAACCGGCCCAGGATGCTGCGCACCTGGATGTTCTCGGACAGCCCGGGTACGCCGGGGCGGAGCGTGCAGATGCCGCGGATCCACAGCTCCACCGGTACGCCGGCCTGCGACGCTCGGTAGAGCGCATCGCACAGGGCCTCGTCGACCAGGCTGTTCACCTTGATCCGGACCCGGGCCGGACGACCGGCCAGGTGGTGCTGCACCTCTCGGTCGATGCGCTCGACGAGCCCACGTCGTACCGACTGGGGAGCGACCAGGATCCGCCGGTACCCGGCGCTGCGGGCGAAGCCGGAGAGGTGGTTGAACAGGTGTGCGATGTCCTCGGTGACCACCCTGTCGCTGGTGAGCAGTCCGAGGTCCTCGTACAGCCTGGCGGTCTTGGGGTGGTAGTTGCCGGTGCCGATGTGGGCGTACCTGCGCAGGCCGTCCGGCTCGTCGCGGACCACCATCGACAGCTTGCAGTGCGTCTTGAGGCCGATGACGCCGTACACGACGTGGCAGCCGGCGTGCTCGAGCTGACGGGCCCACTTGATGTTCGCCTGCTCGTCGAAGCGGGCCTGGATCTCCACCAGCACCAGGACCTGCTTGCCGGCCTCGGCGGCGTCGATCAGCGCGTCCACGATCGGGGAGTCACCGCTGGTCCGGTAGAGCGTTTGCTTGATCGCGAGCACGTGCGGATCGGCCGCGGCCTGCTCGATGAACCGCTGCACGCTGGTCGAGAAGGAGTCGTACGGGTGGTGCACCAGGACGTCGCGCTGCTTCAACGCGTAGAACATGTCCGCCGGGTTGGCCGTCTCCACCTCGGCCAGGTGCGGGTGGGTGGACGGCACGAACGCCGGGTACTTCAGCTCGGCCCGGTCCAGACCCGCGATGGCGAACAGGCCGCGCAGGTCCAGCGGACCGGGCAGCTCGAACACCTCCGCCTCGGTGACACCCAGCTCCGACAGCAGCAGCGCCTTCACCTGCGGGTCGATCGACTCCTCGACCTCGAGCCGGACCGGCGGACCGAACCTGCGGCGCAGCAGCTCCTTCTCGAGCGCGGCCAGCAGGTTCTCCGCGTCGTCCTCCTCGACCTCCAGGTCCTCGTTGCGGGTGACCCGGAAGGTATGGTGCTGAATGACCTCCATCCCCGGGAACAGCTGTCCCAGGTGGGTTGCGATGACGTCCTCCAGCGGTACGAACCGGCCCTCGGCCACCGGGATGAACCGCGGCAGCAGCGGCGGCACCTTCACCCGGGCGAAGTGCTCGCCACCGGTGTCGGGGTTGCGGACCACGACGGCCAGGTTCAGCGAGAGACCGGAGATGTACGGGAACGGGTGCGACGGGTCCACCGCCAGCGGGGTCAGCACCGGGAACACGCGTTCCCGGAAGAACCGGGTCATGTCCTCGCGCTCGGTGTGCTCCAGATCGTCCCAGCGCAGGATGTCGATGCCCTGCTCGGTCAGCGCCGGCTGGACCACCTTCCGCCAGGTCTCGGCGTGCCGGTCCATCAGCTCACGGCTGCGCGTCAGGCTGCGGTCGAGCACCTCGCGCGGCATCAGCCCGCTGGCCGCCTTCACCGCCACCCCGGCCGCGATCCGGCGCTTCAGACCGGCCACCCGGACCATGTAGAACTCGTCCAGGTTGCTGGCGAAGATGGCCAGGAACTTGGCCCGCTCGAGCAGCGGGATCCGATCGTTCTCGGCCAGCTCTAGGACCCGTTGGTTGAAGGCCAGCCAGCTCAGCTCTCGATCCGAGAACCGATCCGCCGGAAGGTCTCCGGCCGCCGCGATGTCGTACGGCGGCTCGACGTCGTACTCCCGGTTGTGGGATGCCAGCAAGTCTCCAGCCACGTTGACCAGCATCGCACCCTTTGGTGAACGAGAGGTGGCCGAGGGCATGTCGATCTTCGGTTGCTTGCCTTGCCGCTTCTGTTGCTAGCGTCACTCCTTGTGAACCCACGACTGGACTCGCTGCTCCGCGGCACGGTGACCGCCGTCCAAGCGAACGCCCTGACACCGCTGTACGCGCTGCCCACGGCGGTCCGGCGGCGGCTCGCCGGCACACCGATCCAGATCGACGGCAACACCCTCTGCCCCGAGCTGCAACTGCTCCTGCGGGTGCAATCGTTGTTGCCGAGAACAACGAAATCCGACGCCGCCACCGCGCGTGCGCACCTGAAGACGTTGTGCAAACTGGTCTCCGGGCACCCGCGTGAGCTACAGCGCGTGACCGATCTCACCGTCCGCGGCGCCGACGGCCAGCTCGGGGCCCGCCTCTACGTCCCCCGCGACGCCGGCCGAGGCCTGCTGGTCTTCCTTCACGGCGGTGGCTGGGTCGTCGGCGATCTCGACACCCACGACGCACTCTGCCGCGCGCTCGCCGAGGACGCCGGCATCCGGGTCCTGGCGGTCGACTACCGGCTCGCCCCGGAGGCCCCGGCCCCGACCGCCGCCGAGGACGCCATCGCCGCCTTCACCTGGGCCGTCGACCACGCCGAAGACCTGGGCGCCGACCCGTCACTGGTCGCCGTCGGCGGTGACAGCGCGGGCGGCAACCTCGCCGCCGTCGTCGCCCAGCAATGCGTCCGCCGCGACCTCCCGCGGCCCGCACTCCAGGTCCTGCTCTATCCCGCCCTCGACCTGGTCCACCGCCGCCCCAGCCGAGACCTCTTCGGCGAAGGCGACTTCATCCTCACCGAGTCCGACATCATCTGGTACCGCGACCACTACACCCCGGACCCGTCGATCCGCCCCGACCCGATCGTCTCCCCACTCCTGGCCGACGACCTCACCGGCCTACCCCCCACCTACATCACCACCGCCGGCTTCGACCCCCTCCGCGACGAAGGCAACGAATACGCCGAAGCCCTCAAGTCCGCCGGCGTCCAGGTAACCCACCACCCCCACCCCGCCCTGACCCACGGCCACAGCAACCTACAAACCCTCCCCGGCCACACCCGCGAGGCTCACAAAGCCCTAACCACCCACCTCCGCCAAACCCTCAACCCCTAACCCCCCGGCTCCACCAACACCGGCACAGCCTCCCGAACCTGCAGCGGGGTAGCCGGTCCAGTGACCGGAATCGTCCCGTCCACGTACTGCGGTCCCGTGCCGGCCACGTCGAAACTGGCCGCATAGTGTGCCGTCACAGTGAGGCTTACCGATCCACGCTTCAAGTACTTATGCGTGATCTCCTTGGCCGGAAACGGAGACCCCGGCGATTCCGTGGTCACCGTCGTCCCATCTCCAAAGTTCCAGGTGTAACGCACCGGCGTAGCCCTGACCACCACCGGAAATCCCAGCAACGTCACCGTCCGAACGGTCACGCCGTTGTCATCGGTATAGACAATCGTGTCGTAATTGACGAGCGTCCGTCCCGTCGGCTGCACATGCACAACCAACTGCGGAAACAGCACAACCCGCCACTGCGCCAGGATCTGCTCCCACGTCACATCCTGCGGCCGCGGCTGCACCACCTCAGGCGGCAACGTCCGCCGCGTCGGCCTCAAGGTCTCAGGCACAACAGGCTGGCATCGATTCGGCCCCGGCGTAGTCCCATCAGCCTCACGCAACCCGCAGATACCGATGTTCATGCGGAACGGTCGTTGCTGATCCGCTCGGGGTTTAGGCGCGGATCGCCCCGGGCGGGGGTGACGCGGGCTCTGCGGCTTCGCTGCCTGCTCCGGCGTGCTGTTGAGCTGACTGCGTTCGCGTTGCCGCCTCCGTTGTTCAGCGGTGAGCACCAGACCGTGCTTCCCGCCGCGTCCTGTGACCTTCGGAGGCGGTGTCGCAGATGCCTCGAACGAACCATTCTGATCGACGACTGTCGACCCGGCGGCGTGCGTCGTTCCCACAGCCGCCGCGCATGCGACGGTCGCGACAAGCAGCGGCGGAACCAGCCAGGTGACGCGCCTCACTCGATGATCTCCAGCTCGTACATGATCCAGTTGCTGCCTTGTGTAGCGAGCGTGAACTCCATCACCGCCGTGCTGGCCGGGCGAGCAACGGGCTTGGCCGACGGCGACGGGCGTTCCATGTAGGCACCACTGCGTACCTCGGCGGAGCCGCCGACCTTTCCTGAACTTCCGCGAACGACTTCCTTCACAGAGACAAGATGGTCGAGGTAGTCGCCGGACAGGCCGCCATTCGATCCGTTCGAGAACTTGACGAAATCGCTGATCGCCTTACAGCCGATGCAGCCTTTGTCGCTTTCGCTGAGGAAGTACTGCGAGTCGCCTGTGGCGTAGGCGTAATTCTGTAGCGAAATGTAGTAGCTGATGAAGGATTCGGCCGCGGCGAGTGTCAACCCCGTCGCGTTCGAAGGCCGTGTAGGCGGAGACGCTGGCGCGGAGGTAGCCGTAGGTGTCGTCGTGGCTGTCGGGGCAGTCGTTCCAGTAGGGCCGTTCGATGTGGCGGTTGAGCCGCTTGGTGGGTTTGTGTTGGGGCGGCCGGCTTCAGGGCTGCCGGGGGTGCAGGCGGGTAGGAGCGCTAGTGCGCTGAGGCAGGCCAGGAGGAGTGGTAGGGGCCTGTTGCGGTTAGTCACGGGTGTCAGCCCTCCGTAGTCGACACCGATCGTAACGGCGGGTGGGAGCGGCTCGGGATGTCAAAAGGTGCAGCTGTGGATAAGTGGTTGGGGCCGGGAGCCGCCCGGCTGGGGGGTTAGAGGCACGGACGGCTCCCGGCTGATGGCGAGACGGGGGTGGGTGGGGTTTATGACGCGAGGTGAGCGGGTGAGTTCGCTGTGATGCCGTTCACAGGGGATTGGTGGGGGCGAACTGGACGTCCAGGGCGGCTGTGGTGAAGCCCAGGGAGGTGTAGAGGCCGCGGGCGGCGGTGTTGGTGCCGTCGACGTACAGGACGATGGCGTCCAGGCCGCGGTCCTCCTGGAGGTGCTGGAGTCCCTGGAGGGTCAGGGCCTTGCCGAGGCCGCTGCCCTGGTAGGCGGGGGATACGCCGACGACATAGACCTCACCGACTCCTTCCTCGACCTTTGTCCAGTGGAACCCGGCCAGCGCGCCACTCGTCGAGTCCACGGCCAAGAAGAAGCCGGCCGGGTCGAACCACGGCTGCTGGAGCCGCTCGGCCAGGTCGGCGGCTGTCCAACTGCCCTGCTCCGGGTGGTCCGCAAACGCCAGGCTGTTGACCTCCAGCCACGCTGCCTCGTCCTGCCCGGGTACGAACGCCCGTACGGCGATCCCCTCCGGCCAGACCGGTTCGGGGAGTGCGGCCCTGGTACGCCGGAGGAAGTAGAGCTCCCGAGTTACCTCCAGACCCAGTCGTGCTGCGAGTTCGTCGCTGCCCGGGAGTCGTCCATGCGCCCACACGCGGACCCGTGCACCGCCGTGGTCGAGCAGCATGCGTAGTAACGCAGTACCAGTGCCCTGTCGTCTGGCTGCGGGGGAGACGACCAACTCGGCCGAGCCGTCCGGTGCCAGGGCGCCGTACCCGATCAGGTTTCGGGCGCTCTGGAGGCCGGTCACCTCGATCGTGCCCGGTTCGCCTTCGTACGCGAGGACGTGCAGGTCGCCTGGGTGTTCGCCGTCGAGGTGGAGCAGGGTGCGTTCCGACAGCGGGTTCACCCCGTCGCTCTGTGCAGCCAGGCGGGCGAGTTCCGTGATGGCGGAGGCGGTGGCCGAGGGCAACGGTGAGGGTACGGCTTCGAGGGTCACCCGAATACCGTAAAAGGTCCGGGTCAGTTCATGCTCAGGTCCTTGGAGAGGTCGCGTCACCTCGGGTAATTTTCGCGGCACCGCACACCAGCGGAGACCGAGACTACGACGGAGTAGACATGGCCTTGACAGGACGAGACACGACGCGGCTGCGGGGACGGCGGGCTGTCGGCCTGCTGGCCGCCGGGATGGCCGCGGTACTCGGCTTGGCCACGGGGGGAACCGTGACCCAGGCTGCGACGGCCAAACCCAAGCCGACGCACACCCAGATCCAGCTGCTCGCCATCAACGACTTCCATGGGAACCTGGCGCCCAACAGCCCGACCAGCTCGAGCGGCAACGTCAACGGCACGCCCGCGGGTGGCGCCGAGTTCCTCGCGACGCACCTGAAGCAGATGCGTGCCGCCGCCGCGGCCAAGGGGCAGCAGTCCGTCACGGTCGCCGCGGGTGACCTGATCGGCGCCTCGCCGCTGCTGTCGGCGGCGTTCCACGACGAGCCGACGGTCGAGGCGCTGAGCGGGATGGGTCTGGAGATCGCCTCCGTCGGCAACCACGAGTTCGACGAGGGCTGGCACGAGCTGCTCCGGATGCAGTCCGGCGGCTGCCTGCCGGACGGCGACGGGCAGAACAACCAGAACTCCTGCCCCGACCCGGCGAAGCCGTTCACCGGCGCGAAGTTCAAGTACCTGTCGGCGAACGTGTTCTTCGAGAACACCCAAGACACGCTGTTCGCGCCGTACAAGATCAAGACCTTCAAGGATGGCCGCAAGGTCGGGTTCATCGGTATGACGCTGGAGGACACCCCGAACATCGTCACCAAGGCCGGTGTCGAGGGCCTGACCTTCACCGACGAGGTCGCGACCGCCAACAAGCTGGTCCCGATCCTGAAGAAGAAGGGCGTCGAGTCGATCGTCGTGCTGCTGCACGAGGGTGGTTTCCCGGCCGACCCGCGGGCGTACAACAGCTGTCCCGGGATCTCCGGGCCGATCATCGACATCAACGCGGGCCTGGACCCGGAGATCGACGCGATCATCTCCGGCCACACCCACCAGGGCTACAACTGCACGCTGCAGGACAAGGACAAGCAGCCGCGGCTCGTCACCAGCGCGTCCTCGTTCGGCAAGCTCGTCACCGAGGTGCGGCTGAGCATCGACAACAAGACCGGTGACGTCGACCGGGCGAACACGATCGCCAACAACCAGATCGTCACCCAGGACGTGCCGAAGGACGCCCGGACCAGCGCGCTGATCACGAAGTACCAGACCCTGGTCGCGCCGATCGCGAACAAGGTGATCGGGCACATCACCACGCCGTCGGTGTCGCGGACGCCGGACGAGTCGCTCGAGTCGCCGCTGGGCAACCTGATCGCGGACGCGCAGCTCGCCGATCCGTCGGTGGTGACGGACGGGAAGACGCCGGTGGTGGCGTTCATGAACCCGGGCGGTATCCGCGCCGACCTGGCGTCGAACGCTGGTGCGGTCACCTTCGGACAGGCGTTCACCGTGCAGCCGTTCAACAACTTCCTGGTGTCGATGGACATGACGGGTACGCAGATCAAGGCCCTGCTGGAGCAGCAGTTCTCCGGCGTGAACGGTCCGGAGGCGCCGAAGTTCAAGGTGCTCCAGGTCGCCGGTATCACCTACACCTGGAACCCGGCCGCGGCCGCGGGCTCGAAGGTGGTTCCCGGTTCGATCGAGATCGCCGGCCAGCCGCTGGTGGACGGTACGACTTACCGCATCGTCACGAACAACTTCCTCTCCGACGGCGGCGACGGCTTCCCGGCCTTCACCACCGCGACGAACAAGTTCTTCGGCGGCCTCGACATCGACGCCTTCTCCAACTACCTGACCGCCCACGACCCGTACACCCCGGTCGCTACCGACCGCATCTCTATCGGCTCCTGAGCCTGCTCCGGTACGTCGCGAGTCGACGTGCCGGAGGCAGGAGCGCTACGCACGTACGCCGGTACGCCGCCGACCGCGGCGTACCGGCGACGCGGGGGAGCCGCAGCCGGCGGGAGCTGGGACGCGGATGACAGGATCGCCGGCGCGTTCGACAAGCCGGCGGGTGCAGCCGTCCGGGTCGGCGCTAGGCGGTGAGCCTGACCAGGTGGGCGGCGTGCTGGCGACCGGGGAGGCCGGGGTGCTGGCGACCGGGGAGGGCGGCGTGCTGCCGGTCAGGTAGGTCGGGATGGCGCGGTTTGGGGTGTTCTTGAGGTTGAGCGGGCAGCTTTTTACGTTCTGGGGGGTTGCTGGTACCTTGCGTATTCGGTCTTTCACGGAAGGTGACCGATGGCGCACGTTGCTCCGACTTCGCATCGCCGTGCGACCCGCGCGTCGCATCGCGGGCATCGCAGTGCAGACGGGCCGATCCAGCTCACGACCTGGCTGGGGCTCACGTTCGCGATGGTTCTCGGTCTGGTGCTGACCGGACGGTCGCACGTCGGCGTTCATGCGGCCGGTATCACGCTGCTGATCATGCTGGTGCCGCTGACTGTGGCGGTGTTCGGTGCCGGGTTGCGGCGCGGGATCGGCTCCGGGAAAGCGGCGCTGGTGACGGCCGTCGCGTTCACGTTCGTCCTGCTCAAGTTCTTTCTCTGAGCCCGGGCGTTCTGGAACCCGATCAGTCGCCCGCGAGGATCAGCCGCCGGCGAACGCGCCCGCGAGGATCAGCTGCCCCGTGAGGATCAGTCGCCCGCGGATGTCAGCCGCTGGCGAGCGCGCCCGCGGCTGATCAGCCGCCGGCGAATGGGGGGAGGGCGTCGACTTGGGCGCCTGCGTGGAGGGTGGTGGTGGGGTCGGCGCGTTGGCCGTCGAGGAGGAAGGTGCAGATGCCGAGGACGCGGGCGAGCTCGGGGCGGTCGGCCGAGACGGCGCCGATCAGGTCGCGGATCGAGGCGGCTTCGGCGGTTGCGGAGGACTCGCCGGCGGCCGTGCGGGCGGCGGCGAAGTACCTGATGGTGACTTCCGGCATCTGAGAGAAGGCCTCACTAATCGGTTAAGTCTTCCGCTATTATGTCAGCTTGCTCTTGCTTTCCAGTGTGACTCAGGCCCCCGGCAACGACGCCGCTGGGGCCTGACGTGCAAAAGGACCGGATCGCTCACCGGGGATCCGACGACCAGCACAAGGAGACAGCGTGAGTACGTTGCTTCTGCTGACGAACGCGCTGCAGGCGTCCACCGAGGTGCTGCCCTCGCTCGCTCTGCTGCCGCACCAGATCCGGATCCTTCCCGCCGAGGTCGCCGCTCTGGTCGACGCCCCGGACGCGGATGCCGTCCTGCTCGACGCCCGCCGGGACCTGGTCGCGGTGCGTGGCGTGTCCCGTCTGATCCGGACCACCGGGGTCGACGTACCGCTGATCCTGGTCGTCACCGAGGGCGGTCTGACCGCGGTGAACGCCGACTGGGGTGCCGACGACGTACTGCTCGACACCGCCGGTCCGGCCGAGATCGAGGCCCGGCTGCGGCTGGTGATCGGCCGCCTCGCGGCGGCGCGGAACGAGGACCCCGACACCTCCCTGATCCGCAGCGGTGACGTCGTGATCGACGAGGCGTCGTACACCGCCAAGCTGAACGGACGGGCGCTCGATCTGACCTACAAGGAGTTCGAGCTGTTCAAGTTCCTCGCGCAGCACCCGGGGCGGGTGTTCACCCGGGAGCAGTTGCTGCAGGAGGTGTGGGGGTACGACTACTTCGGTGGGACCCGGACGGTCGACGTGCACGTACGGCGGTTGCGCGCGAAGCTCGGCCCGGAGCACGAGGCGCTGATCGGGACCGTCCGCAACGTCGGCTACCGCTTCGTCATCCCGCCCAGCACCACCCGCGAAACCGCGGACGCCACCGCCTGACCTCTTCACATCCCGACAAGCCGCCAGAGCCCGAGCTCCGGCGGCTTTGTCAGCTCCTGGGCCCAGGTCCTGAGCCGGAGGTCCGGCGGCTTCGTCGGCGCCCTGGTCCGCAACCGCGGCATCGGACGAGTCCTGAGCCGGAGCTCCGGCGGCTTCGTCAGGTCCTGAGCCCGGCCGGGAGTGACGCTCTCGGGAGGTAGGTTGCTCGTGTGGCGGCGGAAACGGGGAGCCTGCTCACTACGGTGGGGCGGGCTGGGGGATTGTTCGGGCGGGCCTGGCCTCGGCTATTGGCCGTGTTCTTGATTGCGCAGCTGGTGCATCGAGCGCTGCAGTGGGTGGCTGTCCAGGCAGGCGCCAAGGCCGAAGCGGCCGGGATCGCAGTGCTGGCGTTGCTGGTGGTGGTCTCGCTGGCAATGTATGTCGCGATGTTCCTGGTGCTCAGGGGTGAGCTGCCGTTCCACAAGCGGGCGGTTGCCGAGGGCATGCTTGCGCCTGACGGGGTAGAGCCGGGCGTGGAGCATCGGGCGCTGGACGCGCTTGCGGCGGCGCTGCTGCCGTTCCTGGCGTTCTACGCGGCGTACAAGTTCCTCCAGGCCGAGGCGCTCGACTACGAGTACCAGTTGGCTGTTCACAAGGTGAACGAGACGGTGGCGACGGTCCTGACCGGCGGGTCGGCGCCGCAGGAGTCGCAGGGGCTGCAGTCGTTGTCGACCTGGTTGTTCATCGGCCTGGGCGTCTCGGCGTACCTGCTCCGGCTCGCGGCCAAGAAGTGGAAGCGGGAGAAGGAAGGCCCGGTCCGGAAGCTGTTCGTTACGTATCTCGAGGCGTTGTGGATCTTCGTGGTCGCGTACCAGGCGTCCTCGTTCATCCCGTCGCCGAAGACGTGGCTGCAGGAGCGGCAGGTCTGGCTATGGGTGCAGGACGCGTACGGCTGGGTGCTGGACCACGTGCTGGGGATCAGCCAGGTCCGCGAGCTCTGGGACACCGGCACCGGATTCGTTGCCGCCGGTATCGGCGATCTGTGGAACGCCGCGGTGCTGCCGCTGATGTGGATCACGATGACGGCGGTGATCTACGGCCGGGCCGCGCACAAGGTGGAGAAGGCGCAGCCGCGCTGGCGGTTCGACCGGATCACGAATCGCTGGCAGCGGACGCCGCGGATCGTCCGGGCGGCGGGCAACTCGGTGGTGGCGGACTGGCGGGACCGGTGGACGCCAGTGATGGACGCGTTCCGGTTGGTGGTGCGGTCCGGGCTGCGGCCGATGCTGGGGTACTTCCTGGCCTGGGCGGTGGTGACGTTCGCGGCCAGCGGGGTGTGGATCGCATTGAAGCTGTGGGTGCTCGGCCCGCACTCGCTGCAGTTCTGGCAGGTCGTTGACGAGCCGCTGAGCCTCGTTACCGACGGCCTGAAGATCATGCTCCAGGTCAGCCTGCTGGCCGCCGCGTACGACCGGATGATCGGCGGCCTGTCCGGATACCTGACCCCACGGACCCGCGCCGTGCACGAGCAGCCCGAGGGCGACCAGGGTGTGACCGACCTGTCGGCCGCTACCTCGGGAATGCCAAGTACTGAGGGAGCTTCGTAGCCCACGTGATCGTCGGCTCCGCGCTTGAAGCGACAGCGGACGGTACGACGAACACGGCGACCGTGTCGAAGGGCTTACCAGCCACCGGCTTCAGGTAGTACTGCGCAGCCGCACCACGCCAACTCTGCGGCTCCGAGTCGTACCCACCCGTGCAACCGGTCGGCCGATCCTGGAAGTCGCCGGCAGTCGACGACGACTCGTTCCACACCCGTCCATCCGGCGCTCGCAGTTGCGG
The DNA here is from genome assembly GCF_043197365.1 of Kribbella sp. NPDC049174. Taxonomy (NCBI): domain Bacteria; kingdom Bacillati; phylum Actinomycetota; class Actinomycetes; order Propionibacteriales; family Kribbellaceae; genus Kribbella; species Kribbella sp. NPDC049174. Next base: position 146,350 of record NZ_JBICSZ010000002.1, read on the forward strand.
CCGGCACCCGCCGAGTCCCTCCAGTGCAGACAGGTTGTCGACCTGCAGACGGAAGTACACGCGCACCCGCGTGGCTCCGGCCGGTATGGGATCGACCTGCCGGCCGGCGCCCGCTTGGGGGTCCTCCTCGACGCTGGCGGCGTACCAGGTGGCTCCTGCGTACGACGTCCCGCCCGCGGCGACGGCCACCGGGTCACGCGGCTCGGCGGCGTACCAGGACTTGTAGTCGCTCCGCGTGGACCACCAGCCGGCCAGCGGGATGGCGATGACCAACGCTCCCAGCGCGGCCGTGTTCGTGCGGAACCAGCCCCGCCGGGCCCGGCGCGCGCCGGTCATGACTCGCTCGCCCGGGTTAGCGACACCACGTCCTCGACCGTCGGAGCCGAGTCGACCCCGAGCGGGATGGTTGCCTGCGGCTCCAGATCGCTGAAGATCGCCTTCTCCATCACCTGCAAGGTTGCTCCAGGCAACTGGGAAGCCGGCAACTCGACCACGAACGACCCCCGCACCGGGATGTCCGGGGCGAACTCGAAACCGGTCAGATCCACCCGGTCGAGGCCGCTGCGGTTGGCGCCGAGATAGATGACTCCGTCCGCGGCCTTGATCCGGACCGAGGCCAGGTGGATCGGCTCGCGGGTTGCGGTGACGACGGCGTCCACGACAACGAAGTTCGACAGGGTGTCGCGCGCCGTCGACGAGCCCGGGATCCGCAGCTTGCGACCGATCCGGACGCCCTCGATGGTCAGGTCGAACCGCGGTGTCTTCACCGCACGACCGACGACCCCGTTCACCGCGACGGGTTCCTGGATGTCCTTCTGCGTCGGGGTGAGGCGGTAGAGACCGACGATCGCGACCAGCACAGCGAGTGTGAGCGACACGTTGACCAGCTTGCGCGCGCTCATTTCGTGTTGTCCTTGACCGCGACTGTGCTCTCGGCGGCGATGTCACCCGGCAGCCACTTCTCGTGGTGATCCAGCAGCGACTGCTCCTGGTGGTCGTAACCCCGCACCGTGAGCTCGACCGACGGCGGCAACTCGGTGGCCTTGGGCAACTTCCAGACGTACGCGACGTCCTCGGCGAAGCCGGGTGTGAGCACCGGATTCATCGTCGCGTCGCGCAGATTGGTGGTGCCGAGCGGCGCGTCGGTGTCCTTGATCCCCGGTACGCCGACCAACCTGATCAGGTCGCTGGACGGCGCCGTACCGGTGTCGTCGGTGACCTTCAGCTTGGTCACCACAGCGATGAGCGCGCCGCCGTCGTCCGGTGTGAACAGCGGCTTGAGGTCCTTGACCGTGACCACGCGCTGGATCGTCACCTCGTACCGGCCGGCATCGATCGCCGTACGGGCGTCAACGCGCGGTGTCTCGTCCGCGGCCTTCTTCAGGCCGCCGAACACGGCCGAGATCGCCAGCAGCACCGCACCCGTGCTGAACACCCACGTCCGGACCGACCGGCCGCGCACCTTGATGTCTTTCAGTTCCGGGAGTTCTTCCTCCCGGCCCCCGCTCCCCGTTTCCTGCACGGGCAGCAGCCTAACCATCGAGAGGTCCGGTTGAATGGGCGTTGTGGACAGCGGGCTGGTGGTGCGGGCGGGGGTGGTGATCCCGGAGACGGAACTGCAGTGGCGCTTCTCCCGGTCCAGCGGTCCGGGTGGGCAGTCGGTCAACACGACGGACAGCCGGGTCGAGCTGAGTTTCGACGTCGCGGGTACGACGGCTTTCACCGACGTACTGCGCGCTCGCGCGCTCGAGCGACTCCAGTCTCGGCTGGTGAACGGCGTACTGACCGTGGCTGCGTCGGAGCACAAGTCTCAGTGGCGCAACCGGGAGGCGGCGCGGGCCCGGTTGGCTGCGCTACTGCGGGACGCGATCGCGGCGCCGCCGAGGCAGCGTCGGCCGACCAGGCCCAGTCGGAACTCGGTCCGCCGCCGGCTGGACGAGAAGAAGCGCCGCAGCGAGACCAAGCGACTCCGCGGCCGCCCCGACGACTGAAAGGTCCCCCGACGACTGAAGCCGCCCGTTGTCCGAGGGGTGAACGACCGTTTGAGCCCATCCACCAGCGACGTACGCTGGATTGTCATGAGCCTGGGGATGTGGGTGCTGGTCGGTGCGGTCGCCGCCGGCGTCGTTCTCAGTCTGCTCAAATCCAAGCTCGACGGGCGGTTCCGGGGCACCCGGCTGCTGCGAAAGACACAGGCGCACGAGGTGGACAGCGTGGACCGGGTTTCGGCGGCGGACGTCGGCGGTGAGCTGGGCGAGCGCGCGACATTGCTGCAGTTCTCCTCGGCCTTCTGCGCGCCGTGCCGGGCGACCCGGCGGACCCTGGCCGAGGTCGAGGGCATGGTCGACGGCGTGCGGCATGTCGAGCTCGACGCGGAGGCTCATCTCGAGCTGGTCCGCCGGCTGGACATCCTCCGCACCCCGACGACTCTGGTCCTCGACAGCACCGGCGCGATCGTCAAGCGAGCCAGTGGCGCACCGCGCAAGCCCGACGTGATCGCCGCGCTGGCGACCGCGATCGAGCACGCACCCCGCTGAGCCGCGTCCGGTTACTGCCACCGGTTGGCGGATGGACCGCCGGGTAGGTGATGCTTTGGCGGTGAGCTATCCAGCCGGTTGGTACGACGACCCACAAGACCAGGCCCAGCAACGCTACTGGGACGGCAGCGCGTGGACCGACGACCGCCGTCCACGGCAGGGCCCTCCGCCGTACCAGGGCACGTTCGGCCAGCCCGCCGGCCAGCAGTTCGGGCAGCCGGCCCAGCACGGCCAGGTGTACGGCGGCGCCCAGCCAGGGCCGGCCCAGTACGGACAGCCACAGCAGTACGGCGGCCAGCCGCAGCAGTACGCCGGTCAACCGCAGCAATACGGTGGTCAGCCGCAACAGCCGTACCCGCAGCAGCAGTACGGCCAGGGCTACGGCTATCCCGGTCAAAAGGTGTACACGACCCCTGACGGTCAGCAGCTCTCCGGCTGGTGGCGCCGGGTGTTCGCCCGCATCATCGACTCGATCATCGTCGGCATCATCGGCCTGCCGCTCACCGGCTACTTCTACTGGCAGTACTTCAAGTCCGTGTGGGCCTACATGGAAGACACCATGGACAGTGCCGCGGCCGGTACGCCGCAGACGAGCTTCGCACTGCCCGCGGACGCCTATCAGTGGATGATCCCGGCGGTGCTCATCGGCATCGTGGTCTCGTTCGTGTACGAGTACTTCTTCCTCACCCGCAGTGGCGCCACCCCGGGCAAGAAGGCAGTGGGGATCGCGGTCCGGCTGCGCGACGTACCCGGTCCACCGCCGGGAGTCGCGGTGGTGAAGCGGTTCGGCTTCTACACCTCGCTCAGCCTGCTCAGCGCGATCCCGGTGATCGGCACCCTGTTCAGCTTCCTCAGTCTGATCAACTATCTGTGGCCGCTCTGGGACGACAAGAAGCAGGCGCTGCACGACAAGTTCGCCGGAACCAACGTGGTCAGGACGTAGTCTTGTCCGCAATGTGATCAATTGTCTCATTTGATGGGACCACGGGTGGCGGGCCCGCCCGCTTTCCGTACTCTCGATCCGTGGCTTACACGACATGGTTGACCAAGCGCCGGGCAGTGGACAACTGCCGGATGCGCTCGTCGCTGTGTCGTCGCCGCTGACCAGGCGGCGTCCCGAGCGCTGCGGAGACCGGTAGCTGAGCACGGTTCCGCGTACGTCGCCTCCCGCGTATCCGGGCGGGTCTGACTCGAACCACCTCCTCCTCCGGGAGTCGTCATGTCCGATCAGACGGCACAACAAGCCACCAAGGTCGACCCGCGTGGACTCCGGTTCGCGGCGGGCGTCACCACCGTGCTGCTCGCGTTGACGCTGATCCTGAACAGCGCCTGGCCGCTCGCGGTCCAGGCCGTGGTGTTCGCGATCTCCGTCGCGTTCGGCGTCCAGGCGTCGCCGTACGGGCAGCTGTTCAAGCGGCTGATCCGCCCCCGGCTGGGTCCGCCCAAGGAGCTGGAGGACGCGGCCCCGCCGCGGTTCGCCCAGTTGGTCGGCCTCGTCTTCGCGGTCGCCGGTCTGGCCGGGTATCTGACCGGTGCCACCGTGCTGGGCGTGGTCGCCACCGGATTCGCCCTGGTCGCCGCCTTCGTGAACGCGGCCGTCGGGCTCTGCCTCGGTTGCGAGGCCTATCTGCTGATCCACCGCATTCGTACGCCAACCCGTGGCACCAACGCAGCTACCAACTGAGAGGCAGCACACCATGAGCAGGGAATCCGCGCTCGTCTCGGCCGACTGGGTCGAGGAGCACAAGACCGACGCCGGTGTCGTCCTGATCGAGGTCGACGAGGACGTCTCGGCGTACGACGCCGGCCACATCGCCGGTGCGATCAAGCTGGACTGGAAGGACGACCTGCAGGACCCGGTCCGGCGCGACTTCGTCAACCAGGAGCAGTTTGAGGCGCTGCTGTCCGACCGCGGCGTCAAGGACGACGACACGGTCGTCCTGTACGGCGGCAACAACAACTGGTTCGCGGCCTACGCGTACTGGTACTTCAAGCTGTACGGCCACGGTGACGTCCGGCTGCTCGACGGCGGCCGCAAGCGCTGGGAGCTGGACAGCCGCGAGCTGACCGACGAGGTCGTCAAGCGCGAGGCCACCGAGTACAAGGCCAAGGCGCCGGACCTGACCATCCGCGCCTTCCGCGACGAGGTCGGCGAGGCCATCGGCGTGAAGAACCTGGTCGACGTCCGCAGCCCCGACGAGTACGCCGGCCGGCTGCTGGCCCCGGCCCACCTGCCGCAGGAGCAGGCGCAGCGGGCGGGTCACATCCCGACCGCCGCGAACATCCCCTGGAGCAAGGCCGCCAACGACGACGGCACCTTCCGGGCCGACGACGAGCTGAAGGCGCTGTACGCCGACGCCGGTGTCGACTTCGGCAAGGACACCATCGCCTACTGCCGCATCGGCGAGCGGTCGGCGCACACCTGGTTCGTCCTGCACGAGATCCTCGGGCAGGCGAACGTCAAGAACTACGACGGTTCCTGGACCGAGTGGGGTTCGCTGGTCGGCGTACCCGTTGCCCTCGGCGACGAGCCCGGAAAGGCCTGACACATGTGCGGAGCGAAGAAGGGCGGCCTCGACCTCAAGGGTGTCGACGTCGATAAGGAAGCAGTGATCCAGGGCCAGGTCCTGCGCGGTGAGGAGCCGGTCGGCGGCGCGTACGTGCGGCTGCTGGACGCCTCTGGTGAGTTCACCGCCGAGGTGCCGACGTCGGCGACCGGGCATTTCCGGTTCTTCGCGGCGCCGGGCAGCTGGACGCTGCGGACGCTGGCCCCGAAGGCCGAGCCGGTCGACCGCCAGGTCGTCGCCCAGTACGGCGCGGTCGCCGAGGTGGCCGTCGCCGTCTGAGCGGTACGCCGAAAACTGGCCCGTCACCGATGGCGGTGGTCGGTCGTTACTGATGGTGCCGCCACCACCTGACGGCGGCCCACCCTGATGGCGGTGCACCCTGATGGCCCGAAGGGCCCGGACCTTGCGCGTTCGGGCCCTTCGGCATGTCCGGATTCGCCTGTACGACGGGCGGTTTCGGCCATTGCTCCGGGGTTACGGGTCGCCCCGGGAATCTCGCGCACCGAACCTGCATGTAACGGTTTGGTCTCGGAGCGGAACGGTCTCGTTACCTACCGCAACCGGCTGAGTTGTGTCTGTGTCCTGGCCCGCCATCCGGGTCACGTCATCACTCAGGGAGGAGGGGTCATGAGACCCCGCATCGGATACAAGAAGCTCGCTGCTGTCGGTGTTGCGGCAGTTGTCGGCGTGGCTTCTACGATCGCGCTGACCTCGGGCTCGGCGTCCGCGGCGCCCGTTTTCGGATACAGCGGCTACGCGTTCGGCACCGACGTCCAGTCGGGTCTGGCGAACAGCGGCCCGCAGGTCGTCAGCCAGATCAGCTGCACCACGGACTCGAACCGGTCCGACAAGAACGACCTCGCCGCCGCGAACGTCAACAACCAGGCGATCGCCCGCACCGTGCGGACCGACACCCACTCGTTCAACAACAAGAGCGGCAACGGTGTCACCAGCAACGCGACCGCGGTCGACATCAAGCTCGGCAACCTGCTTCACCTGACGGGTGTGAAGACCACCACCACGTCGGTGTACAAGAACGGCAAGCTGTCCTACACCGGCAGCACCACCTTCGCCGGCGTCAAGATCGGTGCCGTCTCTGTGCCGGCGCTGCTCAAGCCCGAGCCGAACACCAAGGTCGCCGTTCCGGGCCTCGGCTACATCGTGCTGAACCGCGTCGGTGGCGTGAAGACCAGCACCGGCATCTACTCGTACGCGCAGGCCGTCGTGCTGCACGCGAACGTGAAGAACCAGTACATCCCCGAGGGTGTCGACGTCGCGGTACTGAAGACCCGCGCGGAGATCACCAAGCCGGCCACCGCGATGGTGATCGGTGACGCCTACGGCACCAAGGCGCACGTGGACAAGCTGGTCGTCTCCGGTCCGACGTCCTACCAGTCCACCTGCCAGGGCACTGAGGGCAAGACGATCCGGAACGCGGTCGGCGAGCTGAACATCCCGAAGGTCGCCTACGTGGGTGCGGTCTACACCACGAAGAACGGCTTCATGAGCCTGGACAAGTCCGCGGTGAAGTTCACCGCGCACACCGCGGGCGTGAAGGTCGGCAACCTGTCCATCGGCGCGATCGAGTCCTCGGCCGCGGCGTGGAAGACCAAGGACGGCAAGGTCGGTCTGGACTGGTCCGGGACCGTCGCCTCGATCAAGGTCGGCAACAAGGTCTACGCCGTGCCGAACAAGCCGAACAGCACGCTGGAGATCCCGGGCATCGCCAAGCTGACCTTCAACCAGATCGTCAAGCAGCAGCGCTACATCGCGGTCAACGCTCTGGTGATCGACGTGTACAGCCTGAACACCAAGGTCATCGTCGGCCACTCGGCCGCCGGCGTCATCGGCTGATCCAGCCGAACGCACCTTTCTGAGTCGAACCTCACCGATTCAGAACACAACACACCGGCCCCGGCTGGATCCCCAGGATCCGGCCGGGGCCGTTCTTCGTCCGCGGCTCAGGCGTCGAGGATGAGGGTGACCGGTCCGTCGTTCACCAGGGCGACGTCCATGTGGGCGCCGAAGCGGCCGCGTGCCACTTTGGCACCCAACGACTCCAGGGCTGCGCAGAAGGCGTCGTACAAGGGTTCGGAGACCGGGCCGGGGGCGGCGGCGCTCCAGGACGGGCGGCGGCCCTTGCGCGTGTCGGCGTACAGGGTGAACTGGCTGATGGCGAGGATCGGTGCCTGCTCGTCCGCGCAGGAGCGTTCGTCGCGGAGGATGCGGAGGGTCCAGATCTTCGCCGCGAGGGCTCGAGCCTTCTCCTCGGTGTCGTCGTGGGTGACGCCGAGGAGGACCACCAGTCCCGGTGCGTCGATCGCGCCGACGACCTCGCCCTCGACGGTGACCGAGGCCTGGCTGACTCGCTGTACGACTGCTCTCATGCCCCAATCCTGCCGTGCGGGAGATCGTCCGGTTATCAGGGCATCAGGCAGGCAAATGTCCCGTCAACAGGCGGGATCTGGCAGGATCTGTTCATGGCCTCGACTCTGATCACCGTTGCTCCCACCGGCGCCGAGACCGCCAAGGCGGACTGTCCGGCGCTGCCGACCACGCTCGACGAGCTGGTGGAGACCGCCAAGCGGTGCGAGGCCGCCGGGGCCGCGATGATCCACATCCACATCCGCGACGGTGAGCACAAGCCGACGCTGGACCTCGGGCGGCTGACCGAGACGGTGGCCGCGGTCCGGCAGAACACGGCCCTGATCGTCCAGCTGTCGACCGGCGGCGCGGTGACCGATCCGTTCGACCACCGGCTCCGGGTGCTCGATGCCGCGCCGGACTCGTGCTCGCTGACGATGGGCACGGTCAACTTCGGCGACGACGTGTTCATGAACCCGTGGCCGTTCGTGACCGAGCTCTACCGGTTGACCCAGGAGCGCGAGGTCGTGCCGGAGTTCGAGCTGTTCGACCTGGGGCACGTGGCCGCGCTGCACCGGTTGCTGGACAAGTTCGGCCTGCCGTACGGCGGCCGGGTGCACTGCGACCTGGTGATGGGCGTTCCGGGCGGCATGCCTGGTACGACGGACGCCTTGGTTGCCGCGGTCAACGCCCTGCCGGACGCGGTCACCTCCTGGTCCGCGACGGGAGTCGGGCGTACAACGCTCCCGGTCGCGCTGGCCGCGTTGTCGAAGGGCGGCCACCTGCGGGTGGGGATGGAGGACACGCTGACTCTGGCCAAGGGGCAGCCGGTCACCCACAACGCCGAGCTGGTCGAGCGGGCGGCGTCCCTCGCGACCCTGGTGCAGCGCCCGCCGATGTCACCGGACGAGGCCCGCGAACTGCTCAACGTCAAGCGCTGAGGTCCTTGCCTCAAGCAACTCACCGGGCCGGTCGGGACCGTGTCTGCCGTCGGGTGGTTGACCACTCCGTCCGTCGGCTCCCGGACCTGGGATCCGACCGGCGCCCCGGTGCGTCTGTCCCGGAGGTGGTGGCACCGGTCGGGGCTTAGGCTTGGCGGGCTGAGGAGAGGAGTCGACGGGTGAAGACGCAGCTGCGGCCGTCCGACGATGACGAACGCGCCATGGCCGACCTGGCCGAGGTCTCCGACTGGAGATCCGTCTGGGGACCACCGGGAGCCGGCCTGGACGCGATCCGCGCCCTCGTCTCCCGGGTCACCGCGGTCACCGGCTGGCGTCCGTGGGCTCCCGGCAACATCGATCCCGACCGCTACACCTGGGGCCTGGTCACTCCGCGCGAGACCGTGATGCTGGTGCTGCCGGACGCCGTACTGCCGGAGAGTCCGCGCAGCGGCTGGTCGGCGTACGAGATCGGCGCGGCGGAGGTGGCGGACGCGGAGGAAGGGCTGGACGACAACTGGCCCGCGCAGCTGCTGCTGGCGCGGAAGCACTGGGGTGCTCCGGTGTTCGTCGGTCCGGGATCCGATCCGCGGGTTCCCCCGGAGTGGCGGGGGCGCCGTCGCCACCTGGCGGTCTGGCTGCGGCCGGGCGCCGAGTTTCACCTGTACGCGACCCAGCCCGGGCCGGATGACACGCAGGCCGGCTTCGGGTACTCCGTCTATGCGAGCGAGGTGGCTTGATGGCTGACGCGGAAGAGATTTTCCAGCAGGCGATGGCCGAGGTGCGCAGGCAGCTCCAGGCGTTGCGCCGGATCGTGGACGGTCTCAGCCGCCGGCAGCAGGCGCGCTCGTTGCTGGAGCAGATGCGCAACGCCCGGCAGCAGAACCCGGAGCTCGACCGGGCGCTGAACGACCGCGAACGGTCGGACCAGTGGCGGGAGCACGAGCGGCAGATCCAGCAGATCCAGGAAGAGACCAACCGGCTGCAGGAGGACAACGCCCGGCGGGCGGAGGAGATCCAGCGTCAGCAGGAGGAGCTCCAGCGTCGGGAGGAGACGAACCTCGACCGTGACGGTGACCGGGTGCCGGACGACGTCGAGAACCGGCGTGGGGCCGAGGAGGCGAACCGCCGGCGCGACGAGCAGTCCGCGGAGGACGAGCAGTACCGGGATCAGGACGGCGACGGGGTTGATGATGCCGTCGAGGACCGGGAGCGGGAGCAGGCCGAGCGGGACCGGGAAGCCGAGGCGCGGAGGGAAGAGGAGCGCCGGCGGGAGCGTGAGGAGCGGGAGAGCACCGAGCGGGGTGCTGATGCGGCCGCGCCGGTAGCAGCAGCCGCAGGTACGGCGGCCGCCGTCGACGAACTCGACGAGGAACGCGACCGCGAGCTGAACGATCCAGAGGCCGAGCAGATCCGGCAGGACGAGCTGGAGGGTCCGGAGGCTGAGCAGGGGGTGGAGGCGGATCGGGTTCGGCAGGAGGAGCTGGACGGGCCGGAGCGTGAGCAGGAGCCGGAGGCGGACCGGGTTCGGCAGGAAGAGTTGAACGGGCCGGAGGCTGTGCAGGAGCCGGAGGCGGACCGGGTTCGGCAGCAAGAGCTCAGCGGGCCGGAGGCTGAGCAGGGGCCGGAGGCGGGTCGGGTTCGCCAGGAGGAGCTGAACGGGCCGGAGGGTGATCAGAGCCCGGAGCTTGGTGATGATGGTGTGAGCCAGCCTGCTGGTGAGCAGGCTCGGCAGGAAGAGTTGAACGGGCCGGAGGGGGAGCAGACCGGGCAGGACGTCGGCTCCGGTGGTGTTGTGCCGGCCGGGGTTGGGGCGGACCAGCTGGGCCAGCAGGGGGAGCGGCCGCGGGATCCGCTCGAGGATCGGCTGGATCAGGATCGCGCTCAGAAGCAGAGCGGTCGGATGAGTGTGACCGCCGACAGCATCAACGGCGTGGACACCAGAGGCCAGCAACTGCCGGAGGGCGTCTACGCCGGCAGCGCAACGAACCTGCGCGTCGAAGGAACAGGTGCCGGCAACGACGAGCGTGGCGAAGAAGCCGGTGCCGGCGAGGATCGGGGCCGGCCGAACATCCAGTTCGCCGGCGGCACCGTCGACGGTGTGCAGCTCCCCAACGACCACTCCGTCAACTTGGAGGAGTTCGAGCGGCTCAGGGCGCAGCAAACCGCCACCGCCCCCGCAGCCGGCGCGACAAACCGGACGGAGGGCGCAGCCGTAGCAACCGCGCACGGCGGCCGCACCCCCGGCCAGCAGCACCGCGAGGTCACCAGCAACCAGGGCGCGGGCCGGGAATCAGATTCCGGCGGCCGCGAACCCCGCGGCCGCGGCTAGCCCCAGCGCGTCAGTACACGATGGCCTGGGCGTTGTCCGCCAGGATCTCCTCGGTGAACGCCGGCGCGCCCGCGACGCGGGCGCCTGGCAGGAGGTCCTCCGACGTGAGGTCGCGGCGCTTGGCGCACTGGGTGCAGACGGTCAGCTGACCACCTTCCACCACCGCCGTGACGAGGTCCGCCAGCGGCGCCGCATGCGGCAGCTCGAAAGCCTCCGCCCGACCGGGTACGGCGAACCAGACCGCCTCCCCGGTCAGCCACAGCGACACCGTGGCTCCGGCGGCGACGGCGGTCGCGGCCACTGTGAAGGCCTGGTTGGCGCGCTCGGGCTCTTCGGCGCCTGCGGTCAGCTTGATCACCAGCGTGCGGGACATCACGCCACGGTAGCCGAAGGACCGCGGTGACCATCCTCTAGACTGAGTGACGTGCTGCACGTCATCTTCACCAGTCTGCTGGTTCTGGTCTGTGTCTTCATGGGCTGGTTCTCGGCGTTCGTCGTCTACCGGCTGTACCGCGGCCGCAGCACGAACTGATGGCGTTCGAGATCCCGCAGGACCTCCACCCGGACCTGGTGCCGCTGGCCTGGTTGCTCGGTCGCTGGGAGGGCCGCGGTCACGGGGACTACCCGACGATCGAGAAGTTCGAGTTCGGCCAGCAGATCGACTTCAGCCACAACGGCAAGCCCTACCTGCACTACGTCAGCCAGACCTACGTGGTCGGCGAGGACGGTAAGAAGGAGCGCCCGCTCGCGGTCGAGACGGGGTTCTGGCGGCCCAAGCCGGACAACAAGCTCGAGGTGATCCTCGCGCACCCGACCGGCTTCGCCGAGATCTGGTACGGCGAGATCGACGGCGCCAAGATCGAGCTGCGGACCGACGTCGTCGCCCGCACCGAGACGGCCAAGGAGGTCAGCGCCGGCCACCGGCTCTACGGCCTGGTCAAGGGCGAGCTGATGTGGGCCTACGACATGGCCGCCGAGGGTCAGCCCCTGCAGCCGCACCTCTGGGCCACGCTCGTTCGCAGCTGAGTCTCAGCTCTCGGCCACCCAGGAGTACTCCACCTTCGGGCGCCCGCTGCGGCCGTCGTACCGCTGGGTGCGCAGCGCCTGGCCTTGGTCCGCGAGGTGTTCGAGGTAGCGTCGCGCCGTGATGCGTGAGGTGCCGAGCGACGCGGCGACCTCTTCGGCCGTCCAGCCCTCGCGGTTGCCGAGCAACTGGACGACGCGATCCAGCACCGATCCGGCCAGCCCCTTCGGCACCGACGAGACGGTTGCCGGGTGCAACAACCGGTCCACCTCGTCCTGATCCGCGACCACCTGACCCGATTCGGCCGCCTTCCGTTGCCGCGCGTACGCCATCAGCCGGTCCCTCAAAGTCTCGTAGGCAAAGGGTTTCAGCACGTACTGCACCACGCCGATCCGCGCCGCCGCCTGGACCGCGGCCACCTCGCGGGCCGACGTCACCGCGACCACGTCCGTTTGGTTGCCCAGGGCCCGCATACGCCGGACCACGTCCAGTCCGTGACCGTCCGGCAGGTTCATGTCCAGCAGCACCAGGTCCACCTCGCCCCGGGCCAGCACGTGCAGCGCGCGGGCCGCCGTACCGGCGACGCCGAGACAGCTGAAGCCGGGCAGCCGGTCGACGTAGGTGCGATGGGCCTCCGCGGCGACCGGGTCGTCCTCGACGACGAGGACCCGCAGGTCAGGCACTGGCGTCCACCGCCCGCGGCAGCCGGACCCGCACGGTCAGCGCCGGTACGTCGTCCAGCTCGGAATCGGGGTCGACCATCAGCGTGCCCTGCCAGCGCTCGACCGTACTGCGGACCAGCACCAGCCCGAGGCCGTGACCCGGTTCCGCCTTGGTGGTCCAGCCGCGATCGAACATGTGGGCCAGCTCGACCGCGCCGAGCTCGGCGCCGGTGTTCGTGACGGCCAGGTCGATCGCGTCCGGCGTCGTACTCGCGCGCAACTCGACCCGGCGTGGAGCGGATCCACCGCGCGCGGCCTCGATCGCGTTGTCGAGCAGGTTGCCGACGACCGTGACGACGTCCTGCGCCGGCAGCCGGGTGTTGAGTGACTCATGACCGAGCTCCAACGTGAGAACCACTCCGCGTTCCTGGGCCTGGGACAGCTTGGCCAGCAGCAGCGACGCGAGCACCGGGTCGCCGACCGTGCCGACCACGCGGTCCGTCATTGCCTGGGCGAACTGTAGCTCCGACACCGCGAACTCGCGGGCGCGTTCCGGCTTGCCGATCTCGATCAGGCTGACCACTGTGTGCAGCCGGTTCGAGGCCTCGTGGTTCTGCGCCTGCAGGGATTCGGCCAGGCTGCGGACCGCGTCGAGTTCACCCAGTAGTCGCTGCAGCTGGGTGTGGTCCCGGAGTGTGACGATCCGCCCGGACCGTGCCGGTTGCTGGTTCACGACCACCACACCCTCGGCGCCGAGGTGGAGTTCGTCGTACGCCGTCCGCCCGGCGGTCAGCAGCTCGGACAGCGTGGTGCCCAGGTGCAGTTCCTCGATCGGAGTGCCGGGAAGGACGGTCCGCAGGCCGAGCAGGTTCCGGGCCTCGTCGTTGACGAGTTGGACCCGGCCGTCGGCGTCGAGCAGGACCAAGCCCTCGCGGGCTGCGCGCAGGACGCCTTCGTAGAAGTCGAGCATCCGGGCCAGTGCCTGGGTGCCGATGCCGCGCGTGGCCCGTCGTACTCGCCAGGAAACAAGAGCGTTGCCGGCGATCGCGATGCCGAGCATCAGGCTCGCGACGCCGAGCATGGAGCGGACGTCGAGCCGGATCAGTTCCCACCAGCCGGGCGGGGCGACCCCCGCGGCCGCGGCGTCCCGGTCGGCCTGGGCGCGGGACTGGGCGATCATGGTGATCCAGACCGCTGCGATCAGCACCCCGGCCGTGATCGTCTGCAGCCAGAGGACCTGGCGGCGCAGCTCCCACGACCGCTGTTTCATGCCGACAGTGTGCACAGGATGAGCGGATTTGTGCATTCCAGCGGGGTCACTGGTCCGGTGTGGCGAACGATATGAACGAAATGCGCAGTTCCCCTGTGCGTCACGTCACAGTTACTCGGGTACAGCCCGCCCGGCCGATACAGGAGTCCCCACATGTCGAGCCCGACTGAGTCCCGACCGACACCGGTCCGCAACGATCGGACCCACTTCCTCTACATCGCCGTCATCGTCGCCGTACTGCTCGGCATCGGTGTCGGTTTCCTCTTCCCGAACTTCGCGGTCGAGCTGAAACCGCTCGGCACCGGGTTCGTGAACCTGATCAAGATGATGATCAGCCCGGTCATCTTCTGCACGCTGGTGCTCGGCATCGGCTCGGTTCGCCAGGCCGCCAGTGTCGGCAAGGTCGGCGGCCTCGCGCTCGTCTACTTCCTGGTGATGTCGACGGCCGCGCTCGCGATCGGCCTGCTGGTCGGCAACCTGGTCCAGCCCGGTTCCGGTCTGAACCTGACCGACACCCTGCGCGAGGCCGGCCAGAAGCAGGCCGCGGGGGCGCACGAGACGACGTCCGACTTCATCCTCGGCATCATCCCCAAGACGATCGTCTCCGCGCTGACCGAGGGTGAGGTTCTGCAGACCGTCCTGGTCGCCCTGCTGATCGGCTTCGCACTGCAGGCGATGGGCTCGGCCGGACAGCCGATCCTGACCGGTATCGGGCACCTGCAGCGGCTGGTGTTCAAGGTGCTGTCGATGATCATGTGGGCCGCACCGATCGGTGCGTTCGGTGCCATCGCGGCCGTGGTCGGCGCCACCGGCACGGACGCGCTGGTCAGCCTGGGCAAGATCATGCTGGCCTTCTACATCACCTGTCTGCTCTTCGTGGTCGTTGTCCTGGGCACCGTTCTGCGACTGGTCGCCGGGATCTCGGTCTTCCAGCTGCTGCGCTACCTGGGCCGTGAGTTCCTGCTGATCGTGTCCACCTCGTCCTCGGAGACCGCGCTGCCGCGGCTGATCGGGAAGATGGAGCACCTCGGCGTCGGCAAGCAGGTGGTCGGTATCACCGTCCCGACCGGCTACTCGTTCAACCTGGACGGCACCGCGATCTACCTGACCATGGCGTCGCTGTTCATCGCCGAGGCGATGGACCAGCCGTTCTCACTCGGGCAGCAGATCTCCCTGCTGGCGTTCATGATCATCGCCTCGAAGGGTGCGGCCGGTGTCACCGGTGCCGGTCTGGCCACCCTGGCCGGCGGGCTGCAGTCGCACCGGCCCGATCTGGTCGACGGCGTCGGCCTGATCGTCGGCATCGACCGGTTCATGTCCGAGGCCCGGGCGCTGACCAACTTCGCCGGCAACGCGGTCGCGACCGTCGTGGTCGGGCAGTGGGTCGGGGCGTTCGACAAGGACCAGGCCCGGCAGGTCTTCGCCGGTGAGGATCCGTTCGACGAGGCCGCCTTCGCTGCCGGTGACACCCACGCGGGCGACGTACCGCAGGTCACGGAGCGGCCCGTCGACAGCGGTACAGCCCACCACTAGACACCTCTCTCACCCCTCCGGCACTGCCCGTCAGCCCCTGGCAAGCTGACGGGCAGTGTCACGTCTAGCTCCCGGTCAGCTTCTCGACCACGGGAGCCAGGTCCTCGAGGTACGTCGAGTTGACCGTGATGTATGACGTACCGAACTCGTCCCGGCGCCGCAGCAACTCGTCGACCATCTGCTGAGGTGTGCCGCGCAGCATCATCAGCGAGTCGCTCGCCTCGAGTTCCTCCGGCGACACCCCGGCGGCCTGCCGGGTCCAGGGCGGGAGCTCACGCGTCCCGGCGGCGAACAGGTTCATCGCCAGTTCGATGTTGTCCGCCCGCGGTCCGGCCAGCTCACGCAGGTCCCGGACCAATCGCAGGACCTCGACCCGCGGTGTCATCGCGTCCTTGGCGATCGACACGATGTCGGCCCGGGCCGCCGCCAGGGCCAGCGCCCGCGGTCCGCCGGCGGCCAGCATGATCGGCGTACGACGGTCGCCGTCGAGCCGCTCCAGGAGGTCCAGCGTCTCCCGGACCTGGTCGCGACGCTCCTTGCCGGACCCGAACGGCAGTCCGAGCTCGGCCGCCTGCTGGTCGGTGCCCGGCCGTCCGGTGCCGATGCCGAAGTCGAACCGGCCGTCGGTCAGCACGGTCAGCGTGTGCGCGTCCCAGGCGGCCTGCCGGGGCGTCCGCAGCGGTGCCGCGGCCACGAAGGTGCCGACCCGGACGTCCGCGAGTGTCGCGGCCATCGCGAGGGACGCGAACGGCGACGGCAACTGCAGCCCGTCGGGCATCAGCACGCTCGAGTAGCCGAGGTCGGCCGCTCGCCGTACGGTCGTGGTCCACTGCTCCGCGGTCGCCGGGCTGCCCACCACGCCGAACCGGAATCGCCTGTCGCTCATCGCCTTGCTCCCTTCGAGTTTTTGGTACCTCCAGGCTGTCCGGGAGCCGGTGGTGTCCACATCCCACGGTGGGAGGCGATCGTCGTACGCCGCGCGACGTACTCTGGTGACATGTCACTGAAGCGCAGCCCCCTGCTGGACCGGCCCGGCGCAGTCGAGGCCGACGGAGTCGACGCCGGCGTCGCGGCCCACTACGGGTCCGATCTGCGGGAGCAGCGGGCCCTGACGGCCGGCAACGGGTTCGTCGACCTGTCGCACCGCGACGTGGTCACGATCAGCGGCCCGGACCGGCTCACCTGGCTGCACGCGCTCACGACGCAGTACTTCGAGGGCCTCAAGCCCGGGACGTCGACGACCGCGCTGCTGCTGTCGCCGACGGGTCACATCGAGCACGTGCTGTACGGCGTCGACGACGGCGAGACCTTCTGGCTGCACACCGAGCCCGGCGCGGCCGCGGCGATGATCGAGTGGCTGCAGAAGATGGTGTTCATGTCCCGCGTCGAGATCACCGACGTGACCGACGACTACGCGATCATCTGGCGCCCGGGCCAGGCGGCCGAAGGCGGTCCGCTGACGCGCAGTGGCGACGATTCGCTCGGTGGGCACGAAGTGTTCCTGCCGCGTGCGGAGCTGGCCGGGCTGGACGGGCCGGCCGCCGGGATCTGGGCGTACGAAGCGCTCCGGATCGAGGCGGGCGCGCCGCGGTTCGGCCTGGACACCGACGAGCGTGCGATCCCGAACGAGGTGGGCTGGCTCGGCGTCGGAGTCCACCTGAACAAGGGGTGCTACCGCGGTCAGGAGACGGTCGCCCGGGTGCACAACCTGGGTCGTCCGCCGCGGCGGCTGGTCCGGCTGCACCTGGACGGTTCGGTCGACCACCTGCCCGCCCACGGGTACGCCGTACGCGCGGGAGAGAAGCAGGTCGGGTTCATCGGGTCCGCGGCCCGGCATCACGAGTACGGGCCGATCGCGCTGGCGCTGGTGAAGCGGAACGTCGACACGGACGCCGTACTCGAGGTGGTGGCCGAGGATCAGCCGACGGTGACCGCGACGCAGGAGCTCCTGGTCGACCCCGAGGTCGGATTGCATGTCCGTTCCCGGCTGTGAGCGGGATCATTCGCATAACACCTTTTTGCACCTGACGTTTCACCCGTACAGTTCAGCCGTGACCGAACCTGTGATCCTGGCCGATGTCGTCCGCAGCGGTTTCGTTGAGGGCCATCACCGCGGCTCCGTCGTGGTAACGAATCCCGACGGCGCCGTCGAGTGGTCCGTCGGCGTGGTCGACCAGTCGATGTTCCCGCGCTCGTCGAACAAGCCGATGCAGGCTCTCGGCATGCTCCGCAACGGTCTTCCGCTCGACGGCAAGCTGCTGTCGCTCGCGGGCGCCTCCCACTCGGGCGAGCAGTTCCACCTGGACGGTGTCCGCGAGATTCTCGCGCTCGCGAACCTGGACGAGTCGGCGTTGCAGACGCCGCCGGCCTACCCGCTGGAGGATGCCGCCCGGGATGCCTGGGTACGCGCGGGGCATGGCCCCGAGCGGATCACGATGAACTGCTCGGGCAAGCATGCGGCGATGCTCCTGACCTGTGTGATCAACGGTTGGTCGATCGAGGACTACCGCTCGCCGGATCATCCGCTGCAGAAGGTGATCCGGACCGCGGTCGAGGACACCGCGGGCGAGAAGGTGTCGTACGTCGCCGTCGACGGCTGTGGCGCCCCGATCCTCGCCATCAGCCTGGCCGGCCTGGCCCGGTCCTTCGGCCTGTTCGCAGCGGCCGCACCGGGCACGCTCGAGGCGCGGGTGAAGGACGCGTTCCGCGCGTACCCGGAGTACGCCAGCGGGAGTACGCGCGACGAGGCCGCACTGATGCGGGCGATCCCCGGCCTGTTCTGCAAGGTGGGCGCCGAGAGCGTGTACGCCGTCGGCCTCGAGGACGGCCGTGGGATCGCGCTGAAGGTCGAGGACGGTACGCCGCGGGCCCGCGCCGTGGTGATGGCCGCCGTACTGCGGAAGCTCGGTCTCGAGCACGAGGTGATCGACCAGCAGTCCCGATTCCCCTTGTACGGCGGCGGCCTCGAGGTCGGCGCCGTCCAGCCACATCCTTCAACGTTCAGCTAGTCGCTACCCCGCGTGAGCGGGCTCACGGTCGGCCTGCTTGCAATTGCAAGCACCTTGCTAGCACACTGGACGCATGGCCAAGTTGAGTGATCGTGTTGCCGGATCGGTGGGCTCCGTCGGGGAGTACCTCGCCGAGCAGCGGCGGCATGCGCAGTTGTCGTTGCGGCAGCTGTCCGACCTGGCCGGTGTGTCGAACCCGTACCTCAGCCAGATCGAGCGCGGCCTGCGGAAACCGTCGGCCGATGTGCTGCAGCAGCTCGCGAAGGCGTTGCGGATCTCCGCGGAGACCCTGTACGTGCGGGCCGGCATTCTCGATCCGGACGACGGCTCCGACGAGACCCGGCGCGCGTCGGGTGTGGTCGACGCCGTACTGCTCGATCCCGCGCTGAACGAGCGGCAGAAGCGCGTGCTGCTGGACGTCTACGCGTCCTTCGTCCGGGAGAACACCCCCGAGTCCGACACCGCCCCCGATCATGAGGCCGCCGAGAAGCCGGGTCCTGCCAGACCGGCTGCCGCTGCTGCGAAGAAGTCGACGGCCAAGAAGACCCCTGCACCACAGCGCACGACCAAGTAGTTCACATCCTGCTGCTGAAAACACAGCCTGCTGAAAATCCCGAGGAGAAGCCTGATGGCTACCCGTACGCCCGTCACCCCGTTCTACGCCCTCGCCGGTGCCGGCGACCTGGCGGTGGAGAAGTTCCGCGCCGTCAGCGACGACGTCACCGCCCGGTTCGCCAAGCTGGACCAGAAGACCCTGCAGACCGAGCTGAGCAAGCGGCAGGCGGAGCTGGCCAAGCTGGTCGAGAAGCGTTTCGAGGCGATCGTCGCCGACGCGAAGACCGCTCCGGCCAAGCTGCGTGAGCTGCCGGCCACCGCGCAGGCCGGTTTCACCGTGGTGCTCGGCCAGGCCGAGGAGACCTACGAGGACCTGGCCGGCCGCGGCAAGGACCTGGTCGAGCGGATCCGCACCCAGAAGGCCACCGAGGACCTGGTCGCCCAGGCCAAGACCACGGTGAGCAAGGCCAAGGCCACCCGGACCACCGCGAAGAAGACCGCCGGCACCGCCACCCGCAACGTCAAGGCGACCGCGACCAGCGCCCGCAAGACCGCGAAGACCGCCTCCAAGGCCGCGTCGACCGCGGCCACCAAGGTCGGCGACTGAGAGTAACAACAGCCCACATCTGGGTGAATCTCAGGCCGGGCGGCCCACAATCTGCACTCAGCAGAGGTGGGCCGCCCGGTCTTTGGGTACGCTCGTACGCATGCTCCCACTCGCCACGTTCCCGAACCTCTTTCCCGGGTTCGCCGGTCCGCTCGAGATCATCTGGTGGGTGCTGCTCGGGATCAAGCTGGTCGCGCTGATCGATGCCGCGTTCCGGCCGCGGGCGGTGTTCGTCGCCGCGGACAAGCTGACCAAGCCCGGCTGGGTGCTGATCCTGGTCGTGTTCACGCTGAGTCAGATCTTCCAGGGCTGGCTGAGCTTCTTCGGCCTGATCGGCATCGTCGCCGCCGCGGTCTACCTGGTCGACGCCCGCCCGGCGCTGCGCGCCGCCGCCGGTCGTGGGCGGGGCGGCTGGGGCGCCATCCGCCGTCGCCGGGGCCCCCGCCCGCTGTAGTTCCCAGCGCATCCGTCGTACGCCGCGTAGCCGTCGTACGGACACCCGGACGCGGCTACGACCGGTAGACGATCACCTTGTCACCGACCTTGATCTGGTTGAACAGGGCCTGGATCTTGCCCAGGTCCCGCACGTTCACGCAGCCGTGCGAGGCGCCGTTGTACCCGCGGGCCGCGAAGTCCGACGAGTAGTGCACCGCCTGGCCGCCGCTGAAGAACATCGCGTACGGCATCGGCGAGTCGTACAGCTTCGACACGTGGTTGCGGCTCTTCCAGCCGACCGTGAAGCTGCCCTCGCGGGTGGCCGTCTTCTGCGCGCCGAACCGCACGTCCAGCTGCATCCTCACCACGCCGTCGACGACGTACCGCAGTTTGCGGCTGGACTTGTCGATGCAGAGGACGACACCGGTCGCGCAGCGCGCGTCCAGCTTCTTGCCGTTGACCACGGGAGCCGGCGGGTAGAGCTCGGTCTGGGTCGGCTCGCGGGTGACCGAGACCAGCTCGTCCCAGCTGTTCTGGTCGAGGTACCCGAGCTGCGGAATGCCCTTGGATTTCTGGAACTTCTTCACCGCGTTCCGGGTCATGGTGCCGAACTCGTTGTCCAGGTAGCGCTTCTCGAGCAGCTTGAGCTGGACCAGCCGGGCCTCGACCTTGCGCACGTTCGTCCCGGTGGAGCCGTTCTTCCACAGGGCCTTCGGGTAGATCGGCAGTTCGCCGCTGACCTCGAAGGGCACCGTCTTGAGATCGGTCGGGGCCGCGGAGGCGGTCGTTCCGAAACTGAGAAGTGCAGCAATGCCGGCGCCGACGACCAGTCCGCTCACCATCTTGCGAATAACCAGTCCGCGCATCGGACACCCCTCTGAGTAGACCCCGTCCTACGCTCGTAGGACGTCCTCACCGGTCTTTTGGTTGGCGCCCCAGCGTAGGTTGAGAACTGCACGATGTGCAGCTCTTGTGAGCAAGTCGTGACCGGAGGAGTCGATGGAGATCGTCCTGAGCACCGCCGACATCACCACTGTGCCGGTGGATGCGATCGTCAACGCGGCCCATCACGCGCTGCGGGGCGGCGGGGGCGTGGACGGTGCGATCCACCGGGCCGGCGGGCCGGAGATCCTGGCCGAGCTGATCGAGCGGTATCCCCACGGTGCCGCGACCGGCGAGGCCGCGTGGACGACGGCGGGTGCGCTGCCGGCGTCGTACGTGATCCATGTGGTCGGGCCGAACTACACCGCCGGTCAACGGGATCCGGCGTTGCTCGAGTCCTGCTACCGCAACGCGTTGCGGATCGCGGACGAGCTGGGCGTCACGACGCTCGCGCTGCCCGCGGTCTCGGCCGGGATCTACGGCTGGCCGGCCCGGTCCGCCGCGGACATCGCCGTACAAACACTTCGCCGTACGGCGACCGACGTCGGGACCGCCACCTTCTGCCTGGTCGAACCCAGGCTGTACAAGGCCTTCCAGAACGCGGCAGCGGCCGGAGAGTAAGGACTCTCCGGCCGCTGTGGAAGCGCGTCTCAGCCGTTGTAGACGACGACCTTGTCGCCGATCTTCACCCGGGCGAAGATCCAGGCGATCTTCTTCTTGTCCCGGATGTTCACGCAGCCGTGCGAGGCGCCGTTGTAGCCGCGGGCCTTGAAGTCCGACGAGTAGTGCACCGCCTGGCCGCCGCTGAAGAACATCGCGTACGGCATCGGCGACTTGTAGATCGACGACACGTGGTTCTTCGACTTGCGGTAGACCTTGAAGACACCGTTGCGGGTCGGCGTCTTACGGCCGCCGAACCGCGCGTCGGCGATCTGAATCGGCTTGCCGTTGACCAGGTACACCAGCTTGCGGGTGCGCTTGTTGATGCACAGCACCCGGCCCTTCGTCATACAGCGCTTGTCGATCCGCAGCTTCCCCGGGACGACCGCGGACGAACTCGCCGCCGCGGTCGCCTGCTGCGGCGCGACCACGACCTGGGGCGCAACCTTCGGTGCGACCGTGGCGGCCTCGGCCGTCGTGGTGGCGGTCAGTGCGCCCACTCCCACGAACGCGGCAGCCGTGACGGTGGCGCCGAGCTTACGCAGAATGCCCATGTTCCTTGTTTCCTTCCCCCAACTGAATCTTGCTTGCACATGACAGACGTCGTCACCGCACGTCTGGTTGGTAACGATCCGGAACTGCTTCCCCCGCCCACGGACCGATGAATGGTGTATCACACCGATGTACTTCAGTTCGCCCCAACTCGGGCGACCGTTTCCACTTCGTGCTGTCGCCTGCGGAGCAGGCGCCGGTCAGGCCTTGTTCTTGCGTCCCAGCTTCGAGCGCTCCACCTGGGTCAGGGCGACCTTTCGCATCCGGACGGCGTCGGGGGTGACCTCGACGCACTCGTCCTCGCGGCAGAACTCCAGCGACTGCTCGAGTGACAGCTTGCGGGCCGGGACCAGCTTCTCGAACTCGTCCGCGTTCGAGCGGACGTTCGTCATCTTCTTTTCCTTGGTGATGTTCACGTCCATGTCGTCACTGCGCGAGTTCTCGCCGACGATCATGCCCTCGTACACCTCGGTGGCCGGCTCGACGAACAGCGTGCCGCGCTCCTGCAGGTTGATCATCGCGTACGACGTGGCGGCGCCGGCCCGGTCGGCCACCAGCGAACCGCTCGGCCGGGTGCGCAGCTCGCCGAACCAGGGCTCGTAGCCCTCGAACACGTGGTGCGCGATACCGGTACCGCGGGTGTCGGTGAGGAACTCGGTGCGGAACCCGATCAGGCCGCGGGCCGGGACCAGGAACTCCATCCGGACCCAGCCGGTGCCGTGGTTCGTCATCTGCTCCATCCGGCCCTTGCGGACCGCGAGCAGCTGGGTGACGGTCCCGAGGTACTCCTCCGGGCAGTCGATGGTGAGCCGCTCGACCGGCTCGTGCCGCTTGCCGTCGATCTCGCGGGTGACCACCTGCGGCTTGCCGACGGTCAGCTCGTAGCCCTCGCGGCGCATCTGCTCGACCAGGATGGCCAGCGCCAGCTCACCACGGCCCTGCACCTCCCAGGCGTCCGGCCGCTCGGTCGGCAGCACCTTGATCGACACGTTGCCGACGAGTTCCTTGTCCAGCCGGTCCTTGACCAGCCGGGCGGTGACCTTGGTGCCCTTGGTGCGGCCGGCCAGCGGGGACGTGTTGGTACCGATCGTCATCGAGATGGCCGGCTCGTCCACGGTGATCAGCGGCAGCGGCTTCGGGTTCTCCGGGTCGGCCAGGGTGTCGCCGATCATGATCTCCGGGATCCCCGCGATCGCGCAGATGTCGCCGGGGCCGGCCGAGTCACCGGGCACCCGCTCGAGCGCCTCGGTGATCAGCAGCTCGGTGATCTTGACCCGCTCGACGCTGCCGTCGTGCTTGCACCACGCGACCTGGGCGCCCTTCTTCAGGGTGCCCTCGTGGACCCGGACCAGCGCGAGCCGGCCGAGGAACGGCGAGGCGTCCAGGTTGGTCACATGCGCCTGCAGCGGGGCGTCCTCGACGTACGTCGGGGCCGGCACGTTGGCCAGGATCGTCTCGAACAGCGGCTCGAGGTCGTCGGAGTCCGGCATCCCGCCGTCGGCGGGCTGGGTCAGCGACGCGCGGCCGGCCCGGGCGGAGGCGTAGACGACCGGGAAGTCGAGGGCGCTCTGGTCTGCGTCGTGGTCGAGCAGGTCGAGGAACAGCTCGTAGGTCTCGTCGACGACCTCGGCGATCCGGGCGTCCGGCCGGTCCACCTTGTTCACCACCAGGATCACCGGCATCTGCCGGGCCAGCGCCTTGCGCAGCACGAACCGGGTCTGCGGCAGCGGGCCCTCGGAGGCGTCCACCAGCAGCACGATCGCGTCCACCATCGACAGGCCGCGCTCGACCTCGCCGCCGAAGTCGGCGTGACCGGGGGTGTCGATGATGTTGAGCGTCATCTGCTCGCCGTTGGCCATCTTGTGCCGGACGGCGGTGTTCTTGGCCAGGATCGTGATGCCCTTCTCACGTTCCAGGTCGCCGGAGTCCATCGCCCGCTCGTCCACGTGCTGATGCGCGCCGAAGGCGCCGGACTGCCACAGCATCGCGTCGACCAGGGTGGTCTTCCCGTGGTCGACGTGGGCCACGATGGCCACGTTGCGCAGGTCGTTACGGACAGGCATGGGGAAGCGCTCCAAGCAATCAGAAGGGTTCAGGCGGTGGCTACGGCTTGTTCACGTGCCACTCGACACAGGGCGCAGCCCGTCCATCCTACCGGCGACAGCTCCCGGCCGACGAATCCGGACAAGCCCTTTGACATTGATTGACTGGACGTCCAGTCTATAGACGGGACGCCTGGGGAGGGGTCCGGTAACAAAGGGGGGGTCCACGCCCGGGAGTGCCGAGCATGATGTGGGGGGTTGCTCGGCCCTCCGGGGCAACGACCAGCAATCGGGGAAGGAACCGTGCCGCGCTCGGCCACCGCGAACCAGGAGCTGCGGGAACGCTCCCGTGAGCGCATCCTCGGCGCCGCACTCGAGGTCTTCGCCGCGAAGGGCTACGAGGCCGCGTCGATCTCCGAGATCACCTCCGCCGCGGGTGTCTCCCGCGGCCTGGTCTCCTACTACTTCGCCACCAAGGAGCAATTGGCCGCCGAGCTGCTGGACCGCTGGCTCGACGGCATCACCGCGATCCTCACGCTGGAAGGTACGCCGGACGAGCGCCTGGCCGGCATCATCGACGGAGCCCTGATGGCGGCCGCCACCACCCTGCCGATCCAGCGCCTGGCCATCACGCTGATGATGCAGCCCACCACCCATGACGTGTTCGCCCAGGTGGAAGCCGACAAGAGCACCCGCCTCGCCCAGGTCGAGGACGCCATCCGCGCCGTCTTCGCCGCCCGCGGCGCCGCCGACCCGGCCGTCGAGGAAATGTTGCTCAGAGCAACCTTGGAGGGCGTCACGGTGAAGCTGGCGATCTACCAGCAGACCTTCCCGCTCGAGGCCGTCCGCCGCCGCCTCTACGTCAGCTACGACCTACCGGCGCCGGCCGCCCCGCTGCCGGTCCCGTCACCGCCGGTCCACCGCCTCCGCGCCAAGTAGGTACGTCGTACGGCGTACAAGCGGAGCCGCCCGCTGACGGATGTCCAGGTCGCCCGGAAACGCCAGTGTTGTGAGGCATGAACAAGACTGGGGTTTCCCGGAGAACGTTGTTGGGTGGCGCGCTCGGTGTCGCCGCGGTCGGCGGCCTGGGGGTGAACAGCTCTGCGTCTCCGGACGAATCGCTCGGCCGATGGATCAGACGGAACGCGGTGCCGCTGGACTCCACCGCTGTGGACGCGTCGTTGCGGGATCTGGAGCACCTGCGCCGATCCGTCGGTAGTGCGCAGATCGTCGGGCTGGGCGAGCCCGTGCACAGTACGGCGGAGATCACCCGGCTGAAGCACCGCATACTGCGGTACCTCGTCGAGCGGATGGGATTCCGGACGATCGCGTTCGAGGACGACTGGTCGCTGTGCACGCAGGTGAACGACTACGTGCAGACCGGTCGTGGCGATCTGCGCGCATTGGTCGGGCAGATGAGCACCGCCTGGCGCTCGGAGGAAGCCGCGGACCTGTTCGAGTACCTGCGTGCCTACAACGCAACGCATCGCGACAAGGTCTACTTCGCTGGTGTCGAGTACTTCGCCACCAGACAGCTCTCGTACGACGCCATCGACCGGTACGTCGCCCGTCATGCGCCCGATCGGTTGGCAGAACTACGCCGCAGCCTGGAGCCGATCACGCCGGACACGACCGACATGGGCAAGTACGTCTGGTGGTACTGGAAGGAGGTCGACAACAAAGCGCCGTACATCAGCAAGGCGAAGGCCGTGTACGAGCTGGTCCGCGCACTGCGGGAGCCCGACGACGTCATCGTGCATCACGCGCGGCAGATCGCGTCGTTCTACGAGGCGTTCAGCCTGCCGGAGGACGAGATCCCGGTCTACCGCGACGCCCGGGCGGCGGAGAACGTGCGCTGGTTGCACCGGCACGGCGACGAGAAGGTCGTCTACTGGGCCGCGAGCGCCCACACCGCGAACGCACCAGGCCTGCGCACGATCGCCCCGCCGTACCCGGACATCGTCTACCCGAGCGCCGGTTCCTACATCACGCGCTGGTACGGCGACCGCTACCGCTCGCTGGGCTTCACCTTCGACAGCGGTACGACGCTCGGCCCGATGGGACCGATCGACATGCCACCGGCGTCACCTGACTGGTTCGAGTATCAGCTGCATGCGGCCGGCACCGACCTGTTCAGCCTGGATCTCCGCAGGCCGGCCAACGGCGCAGTCCGGGAGTGGCTGAACAGTACGGCGAAGACTCGTGGGTACGCGGAGGTCGGGCCGGCGTCGTACATGACCGGCGGCAGCGTCGCCGAGTGGTTCGACGTACTGATCCACTGCCGCCACGTCACCGCGGTGCACGGCTACTGAACGCGGTGCACCTTGTGCTGGGCGGCCTGGGCCCGGGGGCGCACGGTGAGCCGGTCGATGTTCACGTGCGGCGGCCGGGTGGCGATCCAGGCGACGATGTCGGCGATGTCGTCGGAGGTGAGTGGTTCGGCGACACCGGCGTACACGGCGTCGGCCTTCGCTTGGTCGCCGTCGAACCGGGTCAGCGCGAAACCCTCACTGCGCACCATGCCCGGGGCGATCTCGCAGACCCGCACCGGCTGGTCGTACAGCTCCAGCCGCAGCGTGTCGACGACGGCCTTGGCCGCGTGCTTGGCGGCGACGTACCCACCGCCGCCCTCGTAGGCGACCTGGCCGGCCGTCGAGCCCATCACGATGATCGTGCCGCGCCCGGCGATGAGGGCCGGGAGCAACGACTTCGTCACCGCCGCGACGGCGATCACGTTCACCTCGAACATCTGCCGCCAGGCGTCCAGGTCCGCCTCGGCGACCGGCTCGAAACCGAACGCGCCGCCGGCGTTGTTCACCAGTAGGTCGAGCCGGTCGCCGACCGCCTCGGTCAGCGCGGCGACGTCCTCGGCCGAGGTCACGTCGCACTGCACCGCCCGGCCGTCGATCTCCTTGGCCAGAGCCTCGATCCGGTCCAGCCGGCGGGCCGCACAGATCACCTCGAAGCCCTCTCGGGCCAGATGCCGCGCCGACGCGGCTCCGATTCCACTGCTCGCTCCGGTGACGACGGCAAGGGGACGCGCATTCGAAGTCATGTCTCCGAGTCTGGCAGCCCGGTTGCCTTCAGCGGGAACCAGTCCGCACAGTAGAACGTCGAGGTTTTCGGGGAGGGGGCGCGAAATGGACACTCAGCCGAGCGGCGACGACCCGTCCGAGCCTGACCGCGTCCTGCTCTTCTCGCCCGACGTACCGCCGGCGACCCGGAAGCTGCTGTCCGCCCACCCGGATGTCCTGATTCCTGCGAGCACGCCGAAACAGGACGTGGTCGGGCGGCAACCGGTCGGTGAGACGGTTGGCGGTCTGGTCCTGTTCGCCGGGATCGAGTTCGGCCTGTGGATGGCCCTGCGCTGGTTGCTGTACGCGATCTTTCCCGACGGCCTGGCTGTCTGGCTGAGCGGCGGCGCCGCGGTGCTGGGTGGTCTGTTGTTCATCGCCGCGATCGCCGCGATGACCGGCGAGTCCAGGGCTCGCTCGGTCGCCCGCAAGTTCCAGGGCAGGTACTTGCTCGCCGAGGATTGGGACGAGGACGCCGCGGCGCTGATGCGGCGGGCCCAGTTGGCGGTCGACACGATCCAGGACTCCGAGGTGAACCAGCGCGGCCTGCTCGACGCGGCCAAGAACGACGTGATCCTGCCCGAACAGCTGTGGGACATCGGCCGCGTCCTTCAGCAGCTGTCGTCGCTGCGAACTCGTCAGGCCGACATCGAGGAACAACTGCAATCCGCCCGCCTGGAAGCGGTCCTCCAGCCGCAGCGCCAGGCCCTCGAGCTGTCGGCGACCGCGATGGAGACGAAGGTCGCCAAACTCGAGCAGTACGCCGACCAGGTCCGCGAGGCCGACGCCGTCCTCAAGGTCGAGACCGTCCTGGAGGGCGCCCTCCAGGACCGCGATCGGTACGTCGAACTCCTGTCCAGCACCGAGGTCGCCGGCCGGAACGATCTGATCGAAGAGCTCAGCAAGGAGTCCGCCGACCTCCGGGCGGCCTTGTCACGCAGAGTCGCAGCCGCACTCGAAACCGGCCAGGCCCTCGCCCTGCCGACGGAACAGCCGGACTGAGCTCAGACCTGCTTGACGGGCTGGGCTGCTCGCCAGTTGGGCGGCGCCCGAGCACGAGCGGTCGCAGGCGGCGCCGGAGTTACGCTGACCACGTGAGCCTTCCCTCCGCAGACCGTCCGCTCCGGCGGGTCGCGATGATCAGCCTGCACACGTCGCCGCTCGATCTGCCCGGTACCGGGGATGCCGGCGGGATGAACGTCTACGTGGTGGAGCTGTCGAAGCGTCTCGCCGACCTGGGGATCGAGGTCGACGTCTTCACCCGCGCGACCTCCTCCGCCCTGGCCGCCCGCGTCGAACTGATGCCCGGCGTGATGGTCCGCAACGTCGCGGCCGGTCCCTACGAAGGGCTGACCAAGAACGAGTTGCCCGCCCAGCTGTGCACTTTCGCCCGCGCCGTACTGCGGGCCGAGGCGATCCACGAGCCCGGGCACTACGACGTGATCCACTCGCACTACTGGTTGTCCGGCCAGGTCGGGCTGCTCGCCCGCGACCGGTGGGCCGTCCCGCTCGTCCACACCATGCACACGATGGCCAAGGTGAAGAACGCCAGCCTTGCCGACGACGACGTACCGGAGCCGCCCGCCCGGCTGCTCGGTGAGGAACAGGTCGTCGAAGCGGCCGACCGGCTACTCGCCAACACAGCGGACGAGGCGAACGAGCTGATCACCCTGTACGGCGCTCAACCGGCGAAGGTCGGTGTGGTCAACCCGGGCGTGGATCTGGACATGTTCAGCCCGGGTGACCAGGCGGCGGTCCGGCGGTCGATCGGGCTGCCCGAGGATGCCGTCGTACTGGCGTTCGTCGGGCGGATCCAGCCGTTGAAGGCGCCGGACCTGCTGATCCGGGCGGCCGCGCGGATGCTCGAGCGGGATCCGTCGTTGCGGTCGCGCCTCGTGGTCGCGGTGATCGGAGGACCGTCGGGGAACGGCATGGAGCATCCCGAGTCGCATGCGGAACTGGCCCGGGCGTTGGGGGTCGAGGACGTGACCCGGTTCGTCAAGCCGATGGAGCGATCCGCGCTGGCCGACTGGTACCGATCTGCCTCGGTCGTCTGCGTTCCGTCGTACTCGGAATCCTTCGGGCTGGTCGCATTGGAGGCGCAGGCCTGCGGTACGCCGGTGGTCGCGGCGGCCGTCGGCGGGCTGACCACCGCGGTCGTGGACGGGCAGACCGGGTTGCTGGTGCCCGGCCACGGGGTCGACGACTTCGCCGACGCGCTGACCCGGATCGCGACGGATCCGCTCACCCGCGAGACCATGGGCCGGGCGGCGGTCAAGCACGCCCAGGGCTTCGGCTGGGAGCTGACCGCCAAGAAGACGCTGGCCGCGTACCGGGTCGCGACCGAGACGATGGCTGCTGAGCTGGCCGCGGAGGTAGCTGGATGAGAGTGTCGGCGGCGGACGTGATCCGCCAGGTGCTGAAGGAGAACGAGCTCGAGTTCACCGAGAGCGAGCCGGGCGCTTTCACCGCGGACCTGCCGGGGGAGCGGAAGCTGAAGACGACCTGCACGCTGACGGTCGGCGCGCAGGCGGTCCACGTGCACGCCTTCGTCGCCCGGCACCCGGACGAGAACCACGAGGCCGTCTACCGCTGGCTGCTGGAGCGGAACCTGAAGATGTACGGCGTCGCGTTCGCCGTCGACCACCTGGGTGACATCCACCTGGACGGCCGGGTCCCGCTGCACGCGATCACCCCGACCGAGGTGGACCGGCTGCTCGGCGCGGTACTCGAGTACGCCGACTCGTCCTTCAACACGATCCTCGAGCTCGGCTTCTCGTCCTCGATCCGCAAGGAGTACGAGTGGCGGATCTCGCGCGGTGAGTCGACCCGGAATCTGGACGCATTCAAGGGCTGGCTGGAGCCCCAGTAGGCTTGCCGCCATGACCTATCGCCTGATCCTGCTCCGCCACGGCCACAGCGACTGGAACGCGAAGAACCTGTTCACCGGCTGGGTGGATGTCGACCTGAACGCCCAGGGCGTCGAGGAGGCCCACCGCGGTGGCGAGCTGCTGCGCGACCGCGACCTGCTCCCGGACGTCCTGCACACCTCGGTGCTGCGCCGGGCGATCCGCACCGCGACCATCGCCCTCGAGGTGGCCGAGCGCCAGTGGATCGACGTACGGCGGTCCTGGCGGCTGAACGAGCGTCACTACGGCGGGCTGCAGGGCAAGGACAAGAAGCAGACGCTGGAGGAGCTCGGCGAGGAGCAGTTCATGCTGTTCCGCCGCTCCTACGACACCCCGCCGCCGCCGATCGAGCGCGGCTCGGAGTACGACCAGGCCGGCGACCCGCGGTACGCCGGGCTCCCGTCGGAGCTGCTGCCGTCGACCGAGTGCCTGAAGGACGTCGTCGAGCGGATGCTGCCCTACTGGTACGACGCGATCGTCCCGGATCTGCGGGCCGGCAAGACCGTGCTGGTCACCGCTCATGGCAACTCGCTCCGCGCCCTGGTCAAGCACCTGGACAACCTGGACGAGCAGACCATTGTCGGCCTGAACATCCCGACCGGCATCCCGCTGTACTACGAGCTCGACGAGGACTTCCACCCCGTCACCCCCGGTGGCGAATACCTGGACCCCCAGGCCGCCAAGGAAGCCATCGAAGCCGTCAAGAACCAGGGCCGGTAAGCACGCATAAAGGACGCGCCTTCGGCGCGGCTGTTTTGTTGCCGGCTTCGCCGGGTGCGCGGGGTGTGGTCACGAGTCGGCGCGCTCGGCGGCAGGCACCGTGGAAGCGAGGCTTGGCGACCTCGGGTGCGATCGAGGCGGTCATGAGCCGGGGTCGGTAGGTATGCACGCGTGATGGACGCGCCTTCGGCGCGGCTGTCTCGTGGTCCGGCTTCGCCGGGTGTGCGGGCTGTGGTCACGCGTCGGCGTGGTTGGCGCCAGGCACCGTGGGAACGGGTTTGGCGACAAGGGCGCCATCAAGAACCAGCTCCGCTGAAGTTCGGCAGTGCCGGGTCAATCACCGGCTTCGGTGGCCCCTTTCAGGTCCACGGTGCGCAGATAGTCGAGTCGCGCTTGCAGCTGGGGGCGGTCGGCGAGTAGCTCGGCGCTGGCTTCCAGGAGGTCGAGCTCGGCTTTCAAGAGGTCCTTCATCCGTCGCTCGACCGAGTCGAGATGGTCCAGCATCTCCTCGCCGGACAAGTTGGACACATCGGTGCTGATCAACCGCTCGGTCTCTGATTCGTCCATGCCACGGAAGGTATCCCGAAAGGCGCCCCCGGCAACTGCTGCCGGGGGCGCCTTCGGGGTGTTCGGGGGCTTTAGTTGCCGTTCGGGTTCGGGGTGGAGGCGCCGGCTCCGGAGCCGGCGGCGGTGCCGCCGACGGCGACCGGGAGCTCGCCGGTGACCAGGTAGACGACCCGCCGCGCCATCGAGACGGCGTGGTCGGAGATGCGCTCGTAGTACCGGCCGAGCAGGGCGATGTCGACCGCGACCTCGACGCCGTGCGGCCAGGAGTCGTCCATCATCAGCCGGAACTGGTTGGTCCGCAGCCTGTCCATCTGGTCGTCGGTGGCCTCCAGCTTGCCGGCCGCCTCGACGTCACGGGTCTGGATCACGTCCCCGGCCGCGTCGACCATCTTGCCGGCCACGGTGCCCATCTCGGTGATGACGCTGTGCAGCTCGTCGGGGATGGCCGGCGCCGGGTAGCGCAGCCGGGCGATCTTGGACACGTGCGCGGCCAGGTCGCCCATCCGCTCCAGGTCCGCGACCATCCGCAGCGCCGCGACCAGCATCCGCAACTCGTTGGCGACCGGCGACTGCCGCGCCATCAGCTCGAACACCTTCTCCTCGACGCCCTCGCCGGCCGCGTCCAGTTGGATGTCGGCCGCGATGACCTCTTCGGCCTTGCGGATGTCGGCCTCCAGCAGCGCCGCGGTCGAGCGTCGTACGGCGGTGGACACCGTCCGGGTCATCCGCTCCAGCTCGGCGAGGATGTCGTCGAGCTGCTCGTGGTAGGTGTCACGCATTGTGTTCGTTTCCGATCTGTGGTGTCCGGGTGCCGCGGGGGGCGGGGAGGCCGGCACCGCCTGGTACCCGCCCAACGGTGACCGTATGCCGTCGAGGTTGCCGGACGGCGACGAGTGGTGAACGCCTGATGAACAGTTAGGTCGCGTCCCGGTCATCCGGTGATCATTCGGTCTTTCCCTGCTGGTTGCCCGCGTAGCATCGTTGCCGTGGACCCCACGCTGGCTGCGGTGCTGGGCGGCGTCATCGGCGCGGCCCTGGCCCTGCTTTCACTCGGTGCGATGATGCTCAGTGAGCGGGCCCAGCACAAGATCCCGGAGTCCCCGGAGCCGATCGTTCCGAGCGGTGTCGCCACCGTCTTGTCGGTGCTCCGCTCGTCCGCGGTGGTGATGGGCCCGGAGGACCAGGTGCTCCAGGCCAGCGCCCCGGCCCACGTGCTCGGCATCGTCCGGGGCGAGCGGCTGGTGGTCGAGGACCTGCTGACCATGGTCCGGGCGGTCCGCCGCGACGGCGAGATCCGCCAGCAGGACCTGGAGATCGTCCGCGGCCGGCTCGGTGCGACGCAGTACGTGAGTGCCCGGGTGGCGCCGCTGGGCAGCCAGTTGGTGCTGGTCCTGGTCGAGGACCGGACCCGGGAGCGCCGGCTGGAGGCGATCCGGCGGGACTTCACCGTCAACGTCAGCCACGAGCTCAAGACCCCGATCGGCGCGCTGATCCTGCTCGCCGACGCGGTCTCGGAGGCGTCCGACGACCCGGAGGCGGTGCAGCGGTTCTCCGGCCGGATGCGGGTCGAGGCGTCCCGGCTGAGCCGGCTGGTGAAGGAGATCATCGAGCTGTCCCGGCTGCAGGGCGACGACCCGTTGGAGAACCCCGGCCCGGTCGACATCAACGGCGTCATCGACGCCGCGGTGGACCGCTGCCGGGTGGACGCGGAGGACCGCGACATCAAGATCGTGGTGAAGACCGAGCCGGACCTGGAGGTGATGGGCAGCGAGGACCAGCTGTCCATCGCGATCGGGAACCTGGTCGAGAACGCGGTCAACTACAGCCCCGACGGCACCCGGGTCGCGGTCGCGGCACACCCGATCGGCGACCTGGTCGAGGTGACCGTCAGCGACCAGGGCGTCGGCATCCCCAGCAGCGACCTGGAACGCATCTTCGAACGGTTCTACCGGGTCGACCGGGCCCGGAGCCGTGAAACCGGTGGTACCGGTCTCGGCCTCTCCATCGTCAAACACATCGCCTCCATCCATGGAGGCGATGTGCGGGTCTGGAGTGTCGAGGGCCAGGGCTCCACCTTCACCGTGAGACTCCCGCTGCGGCTCGAACCCGCCGCGGGTCAGACCGACTCCTCCAGCCAGGACGAGCCGGCCATCTACCTGGCGCCTACCCCGTCAGACAGAACCAAGGAGGCAGCTTCGTGACCCGAGTGCTGGTCGTCGAAGACGAAGAGAGCTACAGCGACGCGTTGTCGTACGTGCTGCGCAAGGAAGGGTTCGAGGTCGCCGTCGCGGAGACCGGACCGGACGCGCTGGACGAGTACGACCGGGCCGGTGCGGACATCGTCCTGCTCGACCTGATGCTGCCGGGTCTGTCCGGCACGGAGGTGTGCCGGGCACTGCGCAGCCGGGGCAACGTCCCGGTCATCATCGTCAGCGCCAAGGACACCGAGGTGGACAAGGTGGTCGGCCTCGAGCTGGGCGCCGACGACTACGTGACCAAGCCCTACAGCCCACGGGAGCTGCTCGCCCGCATCCGCGCCGTACTGCGGCGTGGTCAGGACGTGGAGCTGCTGCCGGACACGCTCGAGGCCGGGCCGGTCCGGATGGACGTGGAGCGGCACGTGGTGACCGTGTCCGGGACCGAGATCCGGCTCCCGCTGAAGGAGTTCGAGCTGCTCGAGATGCTGCTGCGCAACACCGGCCGGGTGCTCACCCGGGGGCAGCTGATCGACCGGATCTGGGGTGCCGACTACGTGGGCGACACCAAGACCCTGGATGTCCACGTGAAGCGGCTGCGCTCGAAGCTGGAGAAGGACCCGTCGAATCCGCAGCACCTGGTGACGGTGCGTGGTCTCGGCTACAAGTTCGAGTCCTGACGTACAACAGGCCGGGCTCTCGCCGCCCGGTCCGAGTCCTGAGTCACATCGCCCCAGGCTGCACAGGCCGTGGTGGTTAGCTTAGGCTCTCCTTAGTTGAGGCAAGTCATTCGCTAAGGAGAGTCCCATGTCCTGGTCCCGTTCCCGGGCGGCCCTGCGGCCGGCCCGAACCGCCGCGCTGGCGGTCGCCACCGTTCTGGTCGCGACCACGCTGGCCGCGTGCGGCAGCGACGCCGGCGAGCAGAGCAGCGGCTCTGCCAGTACGGCGGCCGCCGGGTTCCCGGTCACGTTGAAGAACACGTTCGGCGAGACCACCATCACCAAGAAGCCGGAGCGCATCGTCACGCTCGGCTGGAACGCCCAGGACGTGGTCTACGCGCTCGGTGAGACGCCGGTCGGGATGCCGAAGGTGACGTACGGCCCGACTCCGGCCGGGGTGACCGCGTGGGATGCGGACAAGTTCGACGCCGCCAAGACCGAACTGCTGGACACCAGCGACAAGTTCCCGTTCGAGAAGATCGCGGCGCTGAGGCCGGACGTCATCCTGGCCCCGTACGAGGGCTTCGACGCGGCCACCTACAAGACGCTGTCGGATATCGCGCCGACCGTCGCCTACCCGGGCGCACCGTGGCAGACCACCTGGCAGGACCAGACCCTGCTGGTCGGTCAGGCGCTGGGCAAGAAGGCCGAGGCCGAGAAGCTGATCGCCGGGATCGACGAGAAGATCAAGCAGGTCGCGACCGAACACCCGGAGTTCAAGGGCAAGACGATCACCGTCGGCTCGTTCGGCGCCGACAACTACGTCTACATGCCTACCGACCCGCGGGTGCAGATCCTGAACGAGATGGGCTTCGTGAACGCCCCCGGCGTGGAGAAGCTGCAGGCCGGCAACACCAAGAAGGAGTTCGCGCTCACCATCAGCAAGGAGAAGGTGCCGGACATCGACGCCGACGTGGTGGTCGCGTACGTCGACGGGCTCGGGGCGCAGAAGTTCCAGGCCGACCCGGTCTACTCCTCGCTGGCCGCGGTCAAGCGCGGCAGCGCGTACGTGATGGAGGACCAGCAGGTCATCTCCGGGATGAGCGCCGTCAGCGTGCTCAGCGTCCCGTGGGTGCTGGACAAGATCATCCCCAGCCTGTCCAAGGCTGCCCAGGCCGCGGGCTGACCGTCCGCCGGGACCTCGGCCACAGGTCCCGCCGGTACGACGAACGGGCCGTCCCGCGCCGGGGCGGCCCGTTCGGCTGTCTCAGGCCCGGGTACGACGCCCGCTCAGGCCTGACGGACGCTCGCTCAGGCCCGGGGTACGGACGCTCGCTCAGGCCCGGGGTGCGGACGCTCGGCGTCGTACCGGAGGCTCAGCCGTGCGACTCCCCATCGGCGCGCGGAGACGGGGAGTAGTGGTCCTCGGTCAGGACCGGGATGTAGGCGGTGATCGGGGCGGCCTCGCCGAACGTGATCACCACGTTGATCATCTGGCCCGGCTTGCCGCCGGTGACCGTGATCGGCTCACCGGGCGCCTCGGCGTTCTCGGCGAGCTCCGGGGCCGGTTCCGGCGGCAGTAGGGTCGACGTCCCGGCCTTCAGGTCCAGGGGCTTGACGTTGCCGAACGTGACCTCGGTCGGCTGGTCGCCGCCGGCCTGGCCGTCCTGGGTCCCCGGCGGCGCCTGCTCGATACCGACCAGGGTGTCGTCGGAGCCGCCGTTGTTGACGATGACGGCGTGCAGCTCGCCCTTGCCGTCCTCGGAGGCGATGACCAGCGCGTTGCGGACCGCGATCGACCCGGAGTCGGCGTTGGTGCCCTCGGCCGGCTGGTAGTTCTGCAGCGTCTGGGCGTTGAAGTTCGCGCCGCAGGCCGCCAGCACGAAACTCAGGGTAGCGGCGGCTCCCGCCAGCGCGGTGCGCCGGACGGGCCGCGAGGACAACGTGATCGGCACTGGAATCCCTCTCCTGCAAAGCTGTTCGACGCCGTCAGGCAGCGGCCTCCGGCGCGTCACAGCGTAGCTCTCGCACCTGCCGGAGCCGACGGCGGGATGCCCATCACGGGCTGTCGCGAGGGTGTCCCGGGCAACCATCCGGGCGCGATTCACGCGCGCACAAGGCACGGCTGAGAGCGTTTGTCAAGCCAGGAAGTGGCCTCTGACCAGCGCAAACGCCCCGGCCGGACCATTGGCCACGTGGTAGGATGGAGCTTGGAAAGGGGCACGTGACATATGACTTTCACAGTCGGCGAGACGGTTGTTTACCCCAATCACGGTGCGGCCGTCATCGAGGACATCGAGACCCGTCAGATCAAAGGTGAGGACAAGACCTATCTGGTCTTGAGGATCGTCGCTCAGAACGACCTGGTCGTCCGGGTCCCCGCGTGCAACCTCGATCTCGTCGGCGTGCGTGACGTCGTGGATCAGGCTGGCCTGGAGCGCGTCTTCGACGTGCTGCGCGCACCGCACACGGAGGAGCCGACCAACTGGTCGCGACGGTACAAGGCGAACCTCGAGAAGCTGCACTCGGGTGACGTAATGAAGGTGGCAGAGGTCGTCCGCGACCTGTGGCGCCGTGAGCGTGACCGGGGTCTCTCCGCCGGTGAGAAGCGGATGCTGGCGAAGGCTCGCCAGATCCTGGTCTCCGAGCTGGCCCTGGCCGAGCACACCAACGAGGACAAGGCGGAAGCCATCCTCGACGAGGTTCTCGCTTCCTGACCCCGGTCGGACCGAGTCGAAGTACGTGATCCTGCCGTCCTGCGCGGGCTCGACATGAGCACCGCGGCCATCATCCCGGCGGCCGGTCTCGGGCTGCGGCTCGGTGGCGAGACACCGAAAGCATTTCGAGAGGTCGGTGGCGAATCGCTGCTGGTCCACGCCGTACGTGGACTGAAGGCAGCGACCGCCGCCGACCTCGCCTGTTTTGTGGTTGCCGTCCCGGCCGGCACCGAGGACGCGGTCCGCAAGGAACTCGAGCCGTACGCCGGGGATGCCCGGCTGCTCGTGGTCGCGGGCGGCGCCGAGCGGGCCGATTCGGTCCAGGCGGCGCTGGAGCTGGTCCCGGTCGACGGGATCGACTGCATCCTCGTCCATGACGCGGCCCGCGCCTTCGTCCCGGCCGCTGTCGTCGAACGCGTCGTTGCCGCGGTGCGTGGCGGGGCCTCGGCCGTCGTACCGGCCGTGCCGGTGACGGACACGATCAAACGGGTCTCCGCGGCCGGTGAGGTCGTCGACACGCCCGATCGCTCGACGCTGGTCGCCGTACAGACTCCGCAGGGGTTCGATCCCGCCGTACTGCGTCGTGCGCATGCGGCCGGTGGCGCCGGGGCGACGGATGACGCGATGCTGTGTGAGCGGCTCGGCGTGGCCGTGCTGACGGTCGAGGGCTCCGAGGACGCGTTCAAGGTGACGCGGCCGCGGGACCTGCTGCTGGCCGAGGCGTTGCTGGCGGACAGGAGGCTGACGTGAAGGTCCCACGGGTCGGGAACGGCGTCGACGTACACCCGCTGGAGGAAGGCCGGCCGATGTGGCTGGCCGGCCTGCACTGGCCCGAGGAGACGTCCGGGTTGGCCGGTCACTCCGACGGTGACGCGGCCGCGCACGCGATCTGCACCGCGCTGCTGAGTGCGGCCCGGCTGGGCGATCTGGGGTCGAACTTCGGCACCTCCGAGCCGGAGTGGGCCGGCGCCTCGGGCGTTGCGCTGCTGGCCGAGGCGGCGCGGCGGGTCCGGGCGGCCGGGTTCGAGATCGGAAATGTCTCGGTCCAGATCGTCTGCAACCGCCCCAGGATCGGCCCCCGGCGGGAAGAGGCCGAGAAGGTCCTCAGCGCCGGCTGCGACGCCGAGGTGTCCGTCAGCGCGGCGACCACCGACGGCCTGGGTTTCACCGGCCGGGGCGAGGGCATCGCGGCCATCGCCACGGCGCTCATCTACTGACGGCTCGGCTTCGAGAGGCTGACGGGGTCGGGCGAGAAGCGGGCTGCCCTCGGGTCCAGCTCGTCCCCGGTCCGCTCGGTCAGTACGCCGTACAGCTCGGGACGGCGGCCGCGGAGCCAGCGGCGGCCCGTTGCCAGCGGCACCAGCTCCAGGTCGAGGTCGGCGATCACCACGGACTCGGCCGGCACCGGGGTCTCCGCGAGGAGCCGGCCGTACGGGTCCAGGATCATCGCGTTGCCGGTGCGGACCTCGTCGTCGTCCCGGCCGACACCGTTGCTGAACAGCACGAACAGGCCGTTGTCGTGGGCCCGGGCCGGCAGCCAGCGCATCAGCCAGCCACGGCCGTTCGGCCCGTTGAACGCTTCCTCGATCGCGGCCTGATCCCCGCTCTCCCAGAGCTCCAGCGGGATGGGTTTCATCCCGTGCGGGCTGCGCGAGTTCGTCCCGCCGGTCTGGTGCGGCGCCAGCAGGACGGTTGCCCCGAGCAACGCGGTGATCCGGACGTTCTCGACCAGGTTGTTGTCCCAGCAGATCAGCACCCCGGCCCGGAACCCCCAGGGCGTGTCGAAGACCGTGTACGTCGACCCGCTCGCGATCGCCTCGTGCTCGAACGCATGCAGCTTCCGGTGCACGTGGACGTCCCCGGTCGGCAGGCAGACGGCGTACGAGTTGAACAGCTTTCCGTCGGCCACCTCGAGGAACCCGACACCGATGCCCGCGTCGAGTTCCTTGGCGAGGGCAAGGACCTGGCCGACCAGTGGGCCGTCCACGCGCGAGGCCAGCTCGTGCAGGCGCGCGGCGGTGTGCCGGCGGAGGTGCCAGTAGCCGAGCAGGCACATCTCCGGGAACACCACCAGCCGGGCGCCGCCCGCGACCGCCTCGCGGGCCAGCCGCTCGACGGTCGCGAGGTTGGCCGGCGGCTGGTCCGGGACCGGTTCGAACTGGACGACCGCGCTGCGAAAGAGGTTCATGAGCCCATCGAAACGCCGAAGGTTCTATGACGTCCAATAGTTGTTTGGTCAGATTCCATATCGTGGAGTTATGGATCTCCGATTGCTCCGGGCGTTCGTCACGGTCGCCCGGCTGCGCAATTTCGGGGCCGCGGCCGAGGAGCTGTCGACCAGCCAGCCCGCGCTGACCAAGCAGATCCAGGTGCTGGAGCGAAAGGTCGGTTCGGTGCTGTTCAGTCGCGGCCGGCATGGTGCCCGGCTGACGCAGGCCGGCGAGCTGTTGCTTCCTGACGCTCTGGAGTTGCTCGACCGATCGGAGGCGTTCGATCGGCGCGCGGCGCAGGTCGCAGCGGGTAGTGAAGGGTCGCTCGCGATCGGGTTCGGGCTGTCCGGGATCGAGTTGGCACCACGCGCAGTAGCGCTGTTCCGGAGCCGCTGGCCAGGTGTCTCGGTATCAATCGACGACATGTCATCAGCGGTCCAGTGCGAACGGCTGCTCGCGGGCAGTCTGCAGGTCGGGTTCGTCCGGCTGCCCGTCCCCGCCGGCCTTGAACACCTACGGTTACGGCGCGACCGGCTGGCTCTCGCGGTCCCTGCCGGAGTCGACGTACCGCGTGACATCGGTCGCTGGCTCGACGGCCGGCCGCTCGTCCGTCTCACCCCGGCACGAGGGCCCGGCCTGACCGCCCAGATCAACGGCCTGTACGGCGAACTCGGCTGCCACCCCACCGTTCTTCAGGAGACCGCCGACCTGCAAACCGTGCTGGCCTTGGTTGCCGCCGGCGCCGGTCCGGCCGTCGTACCGCAGTCCGCCGAACGGATCGCACCGCCGGAGCTCCGCCTCGTCCCGCTGCCCGGCCGAGCCGCCACCTGGTGGATCGGCGCGGCCTGGGCCACCCGGACGCCGCTGACCGAACGCTTCGTCAAGGCCGCAGCCGAAATCGCCCGCTCCTGAAGGCAGGCAGCTCCGTCGAGTCCAGCCACTGGGCGAACAGGTGGCGTACGGCGCCCTCGTCCGGGCTGAACGACACGGCCAGTGCGATGAACTCGTCCGTCGTCACCGAGCCGTGCCGGTAGGACTTGGTCCACGTGCGCAGAAGTTCGAAGAACGCGTCGTCGCCGAGGTGCTGACGCAGTACGTGCAAAGTGATCGCGCCGCGCTTGTAGAGCCGGTCGTCGAACATCAGCTCCGGACCCGGGTCCGACAGCAGCAGGTCCTGCGGCAGGCCCTTCAACCGCGTGTGTGCCTTCGACACCTGCTGCGTCGCGGTCAGACCGCCCGACGCCTCGGACCACAGCCACTCGGCGTAGCAGGCGAACCCTTCGTTGAGCCAGATGTGCTGCCAGCTCGACGGCGTCAGACTGTTGCCGAACCACTGATGCGCCAGCTCGTGCGCGACCAGTCGCTCGGATCCGCGCCGTCCGTCCAGATGGTTGCTGCCGAACACCGAGATGCCCTGCGCCTCCAGCGGAATCTCCAGCGGGTCGTCCGTGACCACGACCGTGTACGCACCGAACGGGTACGGCCCGAACAGCCGGAAGAACAGCTTCATCATGTCCTGCTGCCGGCCGAGATCCACTTTCGCGTTGGGGATCAGGGCCGCGGGCAGCACGGCCCGGGTCGTCACCGGTGACGCGGCCAGCTCGATGACGTCGTACCGGCCGATCTGCACGGTCGCCAGGTACGTCGCCATCGGTGCGGCCTGGTCGAAGACCCACGTGGTCCGGCTGGCCTTCACCCGCCGTGACACCAGCCGCCCGTTCGCAACCACCTGGTACGGCGAATCAGTGGTGACCGTGATCCGGTAGTGCGCCTTGTCGCCGGGGTGGTCGTTGCACGGGAACCAGGTCGCCGCGCCACTCGGCTGGCTCGCGACGATCACACCCTCGGTGAGCTCCTCCCAGCCCAGCTCGCCCCACGGACTGTCCTCGGGCCTGGGACTCCCGCCGTACTGGATGTCGACGGT
Organism: Kribbella sp. NPDC049174; assembly: GCF_043197365.1. NCBI lineage: Bacteria > Bacillati > Actinomycetota > Actinomycetes > Propionibacteriales > Kribbellaceae > Kribbella > Kribbella sp. NPDC049174. The sequence goes on from NZ_JBICSZ010000002.1 coordinate 187,293, forward strand.
GAATTCGGCGCCGTCCATGATGTTCGCCGAGATGTGCAGCTTCCCGGCACGGTGGGTGTAGCGCTGGGGCCGGCGACCGTTGACCGACACCTTGGTGACCCGCAGGCCGGACAGGTCGAAGCTGATCCGGGACAGGGCCTGGGTGGCCACGGCGGTGATGGTCGCCTTGCCGGTCAGGCGGTTGCTGCTGACCCGGTAGTCCAGGTCCAGCTCGTACGACTCGACGTGGTAGCCCCCGTTGCCGTGGGAAGGCACGTAGGGATCGCAGGCGGTCGCTGCCCCGGGCAGCCCGTTGTTGCGGGCAACCATCAGCTCTGCCAGGGGGCGATCGGGTTTCCGGCCCAGCGCGTCCCGGCAGGTACACCTTCACCACGCATCACAAGAGACACCGGCCCGATGGTAGCTCCTGCTCCCACACTGGCGGCCGGCAGGACGATGCCGTGGGGCCCGAGGGTCGCTCCCGGCCCGAAGGTGACTGTGCTCATGGAGAGAACTCGATCATGAAACAGGTGCGTCTGCAGCACGCAACCGCGATTCACCGTGGCACCGTCGCCGAGCGTGACCAGATCGGCCTCGGGCAACCAGTACGTCTCACACCAGACGCCCTTGCCGATCTTGGCCCCGAGGGTCCGCAGCCAGAGCGCGAGGACCGGCGTACCGGCGGCGGCGTTCGCGAACCACGGCGCCGCGACCAGCTCGACGAAGCTGTCGACCACCTCGTTGCGCCAGACGAACGAGCTCCACAGCGGGTACTCGACCGCGCGGGTCCTGCCCACGATCACCCACTTGGCCACCGTCGCCATCCCGCCCGCGACCGCGCCGGCGGCGAGCATCACCGCGCCGGACAGCAGCACCGTGAGCCATGGCCCCAGCCACATGTCGAGCGCCTGCAACGCGAACAGCACGCCGAGCGCGATCACCACCGTGCACATCATCGGCACGAACCGGCACAGCTCGACCAGCGCTCTGGCCACCTTGAGCTTGAACGGCGGGTTGAACGTCCGGCTCTGGTCACCCGCGACCGCCTGCCGCCGGAGCTTCACCGGCGGCGATCCGAGCCACGACGTACCGGCCTTCGACTTCTTCGGCGCCGCCGACAGGACTGCTACCAGCCCGTTCTTCGGCACCGACCGGCCGGGTGCGGCCATCCCGGAGTTCCCGAGGAACGCCCGCTTCCCGACCTTCGCACCGGCCACGTGCAGCCAGCCGCCACCCAGTTCGTACGACGCGATCATCGTGTCGTCGGCCAGGAACGCGCCCTCACCGACCGTGGTCATCTTCGGCAGCAACAGCACCGTCGACGCCTCGACATCCCGGCCGATCTTCGCCCCGAGCGCACGCAGCCACCACGGCGTCAGCAGACTCGCGTACAGCGGGAAGAGCAGCGTGCGGGCCGAGTCCAGCAGCCGCTCGGTCGCCCAGACCTGCCACCCGATCCGGCTCCGGACCGGATAGTGGCCCGGCTTGATCCCGATCCCGAGCAGCCGGACGCCGATCAGCGTCAGCACGGCGAGCATCACGAAACCGACGAGCGTCATCAGCGGTACGGCGGTGAGCGCCTTGAGCGCGGCCTGGCCGAGTGTCTCGGTGCCTTGCAGCGCATTGCCGAGTACGACGATCGCCGCCGCGGCCGCGGCGACCGGCAGCAACGACATCACCGCGGACTGAGCGCCGTACGCGAGGACCCACCACGGCGCGCGAGCCGGGCGGTGGTCAGGCCACGGGCGCCGGGCGCGGCCGAAGCGGGTCGCGGGGGATCCGGACCAGCGCTCGTTCGGCGGCACCTTGCCGGAAACGGCCGAGCCGGCCGCGATCTCGGCATTGCGGCCGATCTCCGCACCGGGCAGCAACGTACTGCGGGAGCCGATGACTGCCTCGGCGCCGACGGTCACCGGGCCGACGTGCAACTGGTCGCCGTCGATCCAGTAGCCGGCCAGGTCCACCTCGGGCTCGATCGACGCGCCGCGACCCATGGTCAGCATCCCGGTGACCGGTGGGAGCGTGTGCAGGTCGACACCGCGGCCGATCTTCGCGCCGAGAGCCCTTGCGTAGTAGGCGATCCAGGGCGCGCCGGCCAGGTTCGCCGCGCCGGCCGCGTCGGCGAGGTTCTCGGCCGCCCAGAGACGGACGTGGACGCTGCCGCCTCTGGGGTAGATGCCGGGCTTGAGGTTGTGGAGCAGGATGCGCGCGCCGACGACGGCGATACCCATCCGGCCGGCCGGGGTGATCAGGATCAGCCAGCCGGCCAGGATCCACCACCACGAGACGGTCCGCAGCCAGGGAAGCGGACCGGCGAACTCGGCGAGCAGGTTGTTCAGGGTGAACAGGTAGACGAGCCATCGGACGCCGACGACCGTCTGCAGGACCAAGGTCAGCGCGGTCTGGAGCAACTGCGTCGGCTTCGGCGTCGGTCTGATCTCGCGGAGCTCGACCGGCGCGGCGCTGACGGTGGACTCGTCCAGCCGGTCGGCGAGGGCTCCGAGCCGCGGGTACTCGTAGATGTCCGCGACGGTCACATCCGGGTAACGCTCGCGGAGCGCCGACACGAGTTGCGCGGCCGCGAGACTGCCACCGCCGTGCAGGAAGAAGTCGTTGTCCGCGTCGGTGACCTTGGCGCCGAGGACCTTCGTCCACCGCTCTGCCAGCCACCCCGCTGTCCCGTCGAGCTCGGCCGCTGGTTCGTCGCTGTCCATGCCCTCGAGTGGCCAGGGAAGCGCGTTGCGGTCCACCTTGCCCGAGGTCCTGGTCGGCAAGGTGTCGACGATCGCCAGGAGCGGTACGAGTGCTGCGGGCAGGGCTTTCCGGAGCTGCTCGGTGGCCGCCTTCTGGTCGAACACGGTCGGGTCCTCTGGTACGACGTACCCGACGAGCAACTGGTTACCGGCGGCGCTGGCCCGGACGGCTGCTGCCGCGCCGGAGACGTTGGGCAACCCCTGCAGGGCGGCGTCGACCTCGCCGAGCTCGATCCGGCGGCCGCCGAGTTTGATCTGCTCGTCGGCGCGGCCCTGGAAGATGAGGCCCTCGGGCTCATAGCGGACCAGGTCGCCGCTGCGGTACGCGCGTTCCCAGCCGAGCGTCGGCATCGGGGCGAACTTCTCCGCGTCCTTGGCCGGGTCGAGATAGCGGGCCAGGCCGACGCCGCCGATGATCAGCTCGCCGATCCCGCCCTCGCCGATTTCATTGCCTTCGGCATCTACTACGGCGAGGTCCCAGCCGTCCAGCGGCAGGCCGATCCGGACCGGGCCCTCCCCGGTCAGCTGAGCGCCGCAGGCCACCACGGTCGCCTCGGTGGGGCCGTACGTGTTCCAGACCTCGCGGCCGTCCGTCGCCAGTCGTTCCGCGAGCTCGGGCGGGCAGGCCTCACCGCCGAAGATCAGCAGCCGGACCTGGTCGAGCGCGTCGGCCGGCCACAGTGCGGCGAGGGTCGGAACAGTGGAGACAATCGTGATTCCCTGCGCGACCAGCCAGGGGCCGAGGTCCATGCCGCTGCGGACGAGCGACCTCGGTGCCGGCACCAGGCACGCACCGTGACGCCAGGCCAGCCACATCTCCTCGCAGGACGCGTCGAACGCCACCGAGAGCCCGGCCAGGACGCGGTCGTCGGGGCCGATCGGTTCGTGCTGCAGGAAGAGTCGTGCTTCCGCGTCCACGAAGGCCGCCGCGGATCGGTGCGAGACGGCGACGCCCTTGGGTACGCCGGTCGAGCCCGAGGTGAAGATGATCCACGAGTCGTCCTCCGGCTCCGGGCCGCCCACCCTGACCGGATCCAGTTGTGCCGAGTCCATCCGGGCGGAGTACGGGAAGTCGAAGTAGCCGTCGGCGTTGTCGTTGTCCGGCGGCGGACCGGCCGGTGCTGCCCGGAGCAGCTCGAGCTCCAGGTCGTCGGTCACGATGGCAGCGACCGCGGCCTCACCGAACACCAGCTCGGCGCGCTCGTCCGGGTCGTCCGCATCCACCGGCACGTACGCCGCCCCGGCCTGCAACGTGCCGAGGATCGCGACGTACAAGTCGTTGTGACCGGACGAGATCCGCACCCCGACCCGATCCCCCGGCCCGATCCCACCCGCGGTCAGCCGCCCGGCGAACTTGGTCGTCTGCTCGAGCAACTCCCGATAACTCAGACTCACACTGCCGTCATCGAGCGCCGGCTCGTCCGCAAACTCAGCCGCCGTCTCTTGCAACACATCCACCAGCGTCCGCGCGGGTGGCGCCCACTCCCCGCGTCGCAACGTCACGCCCGGATGATACGCCTCCCAGTTAACACAACCCGAACCTCGAACAACCGTAAGAAACTCACGCGGTGACCACGGACCAGGTTCTCGTTGTTACTGGACCAGGTTGGCGGGGGCGGCGTAGGTGTTGCAGGCTTTGTTCTCGGAGATGTTGAAGCCGTTCTGGATCCAGAAGCCCTGGCTGGTGGCCAGGCCGTGGGTTCGTTCTTCGGGTGGGGTGCTGGGGGATTCGCCGAAGCTGTTGGACGACTGTTCTTTGAACTCGTTCATGCGGTTGGTGAGCGGGTAGGTGTTGGCGACCGCTTTGCTGAAGACGCCGGCGAAGCAGGAGGCCTGGAGCTCGTTGCGGCGGGAGTACTCGAGCTTCTTGTCCGGGTGGTCCTGCAGGTACGCCGCTCGCGCATAGAACAGCCCGGTGACGCCTTGGACGTGGTGTCCGTACTCGTGCGCGATGGTCATCAGGTAGGCGAGATCCTGCTGCGGCCCGAACGCCTTGTTCATCTGCTGGACGTCGGTGTACATCACCTGATTGCCGTAGCAGTAGAACGCCAGCACCCGGCCGGACAGCGGCGCGAAGTTGCCGCACGGTGTGACGACCGGCTTGTCGAACACGACCAGGCCCGGGTCCGGCTTCTCCTGGTCGAGGCCCTTGAAGATCGGCCGCCAGGCGTCGTTCAGGCAGGTGAACAGCTTCTGGTAGTACACCTTCTGCGCCGCGAGGCTGCCGTTGCCGAGGTTCGCGGCCCTGCAGTTCTGCTCGGGCAGCGCGCCGCTGCGGTAGATCTCGGCGTTCAGCAGGTAGTCCTCCGCCGAGCCCTTCTGCGGGTTGGTGGTCGCCGTCGGCACGATCGACGGCCCGGTCACCCCCGGCTGTGCGGCGTCGTCGGTGCTGCCGCCGGTCAGGATCACGCTGATGGCGACCAGCGCCCCGCAGAGGATGGCGAGCACAGCGAAGCCGAACAGGATGAGCCGGACCGCTCCACCCCGCCGCCGCTGCGGCTGGAAGCCGTTGAACTGGCCCGGCCCGCCGTAGTACGGCTGAGCCCACTGACCCTGGTACGGCGCTCCCTGCTGGAACTGACCAGGCGGTGGGGCGAACTGACCCTGTGGTGGCGCGTATCGGCCGGGCAGCGGACCGCCGTACGGGGCTGACTGCGGCGGCGGCAGGACGCCGGGCGGTGGGCCCACGGGCCGATCCTGTGGACGGCCCCCGTAGCCGTACGGGCTGCTCACCGGTGTTGCCCTCCTGCCGCTGGACTGGCCTGACTCGGGTTCGCTGGACGAACCGGCACGAGACTACTCTCGACCCATGTCACTGAAGCGCCGCCTCCTGCCGGCTGCCCTGATGATCTCCCTGACCGTCCCGTTCGTTGCCCTGGGCACGTTGCCGGCCCAGGCCGCCGACGACCAGGTCACGGCGTACGCCGCCGAGGCGACGCTGACCAAGGACGGTGCGCTGCAGGTCAAGGAGACAGTGGACCTGACGGCCGGCGGGTCGACGTTCAGCCGGACGCTGACGACCCGAGTCCGAGCCGACGCCGAGCGGGACCGGACGTACGACGTCAGCGACGTGTCGGCCACCGTGAACGGCCAGCCGGCGCAGGGCTTCGAGAACGCGAGCACCGACGACGGCCGCCTGCTCACGCTGAACGTGTCCGGTCAGTCGAAGATCGTCTACAGCTACACCGTGGACAACGTGGTGGCCGAGTCCACCGAGGGCCGCGAGGTGAGCTGGCCGATCGTGCAAGGCTTCGGTACGGCGATCCCGAAGGCCTCGGTGACTGTGGACGTGCCCTTCGCGACCTGGGTGACCTGTATCTCCGGCCGGGTCGGCTCGAGCATGCCGTGTACGTCGTCCCAGTTGGCCGAGTCGGCCGCGCTGCAGATCGACCAGAACGGCGTACCGGCAGGTGGTCGGCTGACCTTCCTGACCGGGCTGAGCGACCAGGCGACAGTCCAGCCGAATGCGGAGTTCACGACTCGCTGGAGCCTCGGCCGGGCATTCACCGCCGACTCGAGCACGATCGGCCTCTCCGCGCTCGTGTTCGGTATCGGACTGCTCGGTGCGGTGGCGCTGTGGTTCTTCCGCGGTCGTGACGCGGCCAAGGTTGGTGGCGGTGCACCGGAGCGGCCGGTGCTGGACAGCACCGACGGGCCGCAGTTCGCTGCACCGGACGGCATCCGGCCGGGTCAGGTCGGCACGGTGGTGGACGAGACGGCGGACGTCGTCGACATCACGGCGACGCTGCTGGACCTCGCCGTACGGAACTACCTGACCATCGTGGAGCTGCCGCGGCAGAGCCAGTTCGGCAAGCTGGACTGGGAGCTGCACCGGCTGAACCAGGGCGGTCCGGAGCTCCTGCCGTACGAGAAGGCTCTGCTGGACGCAGTGTTCGCGGACGGCGACTCGGTCGTCGTCTCGGCGCTCGGCGCATCGCTGCGGCCGCGGCTCAACCTGGTGCGCGAGCAGTTGTACGCCGACGTCGTGACGCAGGGGTGGTTCAACAACCGGCCGGACGCCGTCCGGAACCGCTGGACCACTGCGGGCGTGGTGCTGCTCGGTGCCGGCGTCGTACTGACGATCGTGCTTGCCATCGTGACCAAGTACGCCCTGGTGGGCTTCGCGGTGATGCTGGCCGGACTGGTGCTCGCACTCGTCGGTCAGGTCGCGCCGGCTCGCACTGCGCGTGGTGCCGCCGTACTTGGACGCGTGGCCGGCCTGCAGCGGTACCTGCTCGACGAGACCTCGGCGGACCTGCCGCAGAGCCACCGGCTCGAGTTCGCCTCGCGGTGCCTCCCGTACGCCGCTGTGCTCGGGCTGACCGAGAAGTGGGCGCTGGAGATCGCCGCGACCGATGACGACGACGACCCGGACGCCGGCATCGGCTGGTACTCCGGACCGGAGAACTGGCACCTGTCCGACATCGGTGAGTCGCTCAGCAACTTCGTCACGTCCTTCGGCGGCTCGCTCACCACGGCTCGCCGCCTCTTCTGAGCCACACACAGAAGCCCGGGTCCAGTGCGTGAACCGGGCTTCTCTGTTGTGCTGCTAGGGATGGAGCGCTAGGCCACGCGGGCCTCGTCCGCGGTGTAGGTGTTGCAGGAGTTGGGCTGCTTGGTGTTGTACCCGGCGAGGGACCACTGGTAGTTGCTGACCCGGTTGCCGTGGTCGTGCACCCGCGGCCGGGCGTAGTCGTCGCCGGTGTGGGTGATCAGGAACTTCCAGTTGGCCAGCAGCGGGTTGCGCATCGGGATGAACGCCGCGTTCGCACCCAGGTACGCCGCACCGAGGCACGTGGCCTGCAGCTCACGGCGACGGCTCTCGAGCAGCTTCTGGTTCGGTGTCATCTTCTGCTGCCGGGTGACCGAGGCCGCCAGGATGCCGCTCAGGTTCTGGACGTGGTGCCCGTACTCGTGCGCGAACGTGTTCAGCATGATCGCGCGGGCGTACACCGGGTTGTTCTTGTAGTACCGGTTGTCCACGGCGAACGGGAGATAGATGGTCTCGTTCGCACCGCAGTACGCCGCCCGGACGCTGCGCTGCATGCCACACGGGGACGACAGCTTGCCGGCGTACACGGCGACCTTGGGCGCCCGGAACGGCAGACCGGCCTTCTTCGTCGCCAGCAACCAGGTGCGGTTGAGGCACGGCACCAGGCGGTTGTAGTAGTTCCGCGCGGCGGTGAAGTTGATCGGCGCGAACGCCGGCTCGGCGCACTTCGACGCCGCGATCGGGCCGACGGTGTACAGCTTGTTCGCGGTGACGATGTCGTCGACGGTCGGCGCGGCCGGTGCGGGCGGTGTCTCGGACGCCGGTGACGGGCTCTCCGACGGCGACTCGGACGGGCTCTCGGACGGCTGCACCGAGGGGCTGTTGGTCGTCTGCGGGGCTTCGTCGCCGGTCATGCGCACGAGGAGGGTGACGCCGGAGCCGACGACCAGTACCGCGAATACGACGAGACCGATCAGCAGACCGCGCGTCCGCGTCTTCTGCTTCCGTCGCCGGCCGCCGCCTGGTGGCTGCGGGATCGGGATCGGCGGGTACTGCCAGGTGGGTGCCTGCTGTACCGGCTGTCCCATCGGGCCGAGCTGGCTGCCGGAGCCGTGGCCGCTGAAGCCGGTACCGAACCCACCGGCACCGCCCTGCTGCCCGCGCTGGGCCGCGTGGCGAGCGCCGCCTTGCTGTTTGTTCGGGGGTAGTGCGTTGCTCCACGGTGACGGTGCTTGCGGGGGAGGCCCGGGCTGTGGCCAGCCACCTTGTGTGGCTGGACCTTCCGAGGAGGGGCCCCAGAGATAAGAGCTCTCCGAGCGCGCACCCGTGCCGCCGGCCTGGGGTCCACCGGCCTGGGGTCCACCGGCCTGGGGTCCACCGGCCTGGGGTCCGCCGGACTGGGGTGCACCGGACTGGGGTCCGGCAGACGGTCCAGCGGTGTCAGGAGCGCCTGCCTGAGGGCGGCCGCCTTGCGACGGGCCGGCGGTGGGTCCGGCGCTCTGCCAAGGTCCGGAGCCCTGCTGCGGTCCGACCTGCTGCGGGCCGGTGCCTTGCTGAGGTCCGGTCCGCGGGGGCTGCGGCGGGCTGCCGTACGCCGGCGCCGACTGCCAAGAACTCACCGGCGCAGTGCCGGACTGCCCCGCGCCACCCGGCCCACCGGCCTGAGCACTGCCCTGGGCGCTGCCGGCCTGCCCAGCGCTGGACTGGCCGGCAGTGGGCTTCGCCGGACCGGATTGGCCCGGACCGGTTTGCCCCGGACCGGACTGGGTGGGACCGGATTGAGGGCCGGGCTGGGTGGGGCGGGACTGCTCGGGGCGGGTCTGCCAGGTTGGGTCCTGGTCGGGGTCTTCGGGGCGGCGGTTGGTCCAGCCGTCACCGAACCAGTTGTTCGCCGGGCGCTCGTCCTGGGACGCGGTGGGGTCCTGGAACTCGCGCTTGGCGTCCTTGGCCTCGCTCCACCACGTGGGCGACTGGCCATCCCCGGCAGGCTGCTCCGGCGGACCGGCCGGCTGGTCGCCGTCAGCCGGTTCGCGCCCCGGGGGTGGATTCCAGTTGTCCGACATCGATACTCCTCACGACCTTCTGGGTGTAGCCGTCAACGTGGTGCGTCCGGCGCTGTTCGGGGTGCCGACGCCGCGCCGGGTCGTGCGTCCCCCCGGACAGACTGCTCGCCCCCGGACATACTTTGCGTGATCCGGACGCACCAGGCTAGCCAGCCCGGCCAGTCTCCGTCTGCAGCCCGGTGCTCCGTGACCGAGACCACTATGACGTGGTGTGGTACCGCACCCGTTCCCGCGGCACGCCGACCCGCCGACGAGCTGCTCGTGGACGGCCGTCGTACCCGGGGCTACTGCACCTTGGCGGAGGACACGGCGAAGGTGTTGCAGACGCTCGGGTTGCGGCTGTTGAAACCGCGCGTCGCCCAGTACCTGTGGTTCACCCCGTCCCCGTGGTCGTTGTTGTAGTCGGTCCAGTGCAGGATCAGCCACTTCCACTGGAACAGCGACTGACCCGTGATCGGGTAGCTGCGCTTGTTCGAGCCGATGAAGATGTCGCCGAAGCAGGACGCCTGCAGCTCGAGTCGCCGGCTGCCCTCCAGCTCCAGCGCCTGGGTCGGGGCCTGGTACCGGATCCGGTGGTTGGCCGCGAGGATGCCGGTCAGGTTCTGGACGTGGTGGCCGTACTCGTGGGCGAACTGGTGCAGCATCCACATCCGCGCCCACACCTTCTGGTACGCCTGCGGGTAGCGGTTGTAGTTGCCGATGTCCTCGGTGAGGTTCATGTAGATGGTCTCGTTGCTACCGCAGTAGAACGGTGGACCGGAGTCGTTGCCGGTCCCGCACGGCGTGGTGACGGTCCCACTGAACGGCTGCACAGTCGGCGGCCGGAACCGGGCGCCGGACTTGGCCACCAGCGCCGGCCAGGACTTGTTCAGGCACTTGAGCAGGTTGGCGTAGTTGGCCCGCGCGCCCGACACGTTCGACGGGCGGGACCCGGACTCCTTGCAGTTCACCGCCTTCATCGCCCCGGCCTTGTACAGCTTGTTGCGCAGCACCAGGTCGGTGTCGGTCGGCCCGGGCTTGGGCTTCGGCGTGGACGTCGTCCGCGGTGCGGTCGGTTTGGTCGCCGTCGGCCGGGTCGTGGTCCTGGTCGGCGTACTCGTCGGAATGGTCCGCGCGACCGACGGCGACGCGGACGGCCCATACGTCGGGGTGTAGCTGGAGGACGAGTACGACGGGCTGGTGTACGAGTCGTTGTCGTTCAACGCGTTCGCGACCCCGAAGAGCCCGACCCCGCCGAGCACGACCACCCCGAGCACCACGAGGACCGCCTTGCCACCGCCACCCTTCTTCCGGGGCGGCTGCCCACCCGGAGGTCCACCAGGCGGAGGTCCCCAGCCGAACTGCGGCTGGCCCGGCGGCATCCCGCCGTACTGCGGACCCGGCTGCCACTGCTGCGCACCATAAGATGGGGACTGCGCACCGTAGGGAGGCTGTGGTTGCTGCCCGGGCGGCGGGCCCCACTGGTTGCCAGACACCCGCCAGACGCTAGCCGAGCCCAGGCTCACCGACAGTTGCCCAGCTCAACAGACGGACCCAGCTCACCTTGCCCGGCGCAGCCATGAAGGTGTTGCACTTCCCGAGAGGCCTTGAGGACCGCATGAGACAGCCGTCACGGTATGGTGCCCGAGTCAACTGACCCTCTCTTTACGGTGTGATTGGGCGATGCGTCTACGTCTGCTCGGGCTAACCCTGTGTGCCCTCGGTCTCTCGGCCCTGACCGGCGTCCCGGCCGGTGCGACCGATACCCACGGTGCGGCCGACCCGGTCGTGACCAACTTCGACAGTCAGATCCGGGTCGAACGCGACGGCCTGCTGAGGGTTTCCGAGACCTGGAAGCTCAGCAATGTGACCGGGACCTTCACCCGGTTCGTGGTCACCCGCTACCACCTGCCCGACGACATCGACCACGTGCAGGAGCTCCAGGATCTGAAGGTCACGGCCGGCGGCCAGGACAAGCAGACCGAGATCAGCACGAACGGTGACGTCACCTCGGTGGCGGTCGCGGACGTCAGCGGCGCCACCCAGCTGGACTTCACCTACACGGTGAAGGGCGCGGTCGCGAAGACGCTGAACGGCACCGAGGTGCGGTTCGCCCCGCTGACCGGGATCAACCTGACCGTCCAGCAGGCGAACATCGTCTTCAGTACGCCGGAGGTCACGCACGTCTCCTGCTTCGCCGGCGCGATCGACAGCAACACCCCGTGCACGCTGGCGCAGCTCGGTGAGACGGCCGGGCCGACGTTCCAGCAGCAGGGCCTGCCGCCGGGGAACACGGTCCGGATGACGGTCGGCTTCCCCGAGGGCGAGATCGCCGCGAACTCGATCGTCGAGTACCGCAAGACGCTCAAGCGAGCCTTCTCCACCGACACCGCACAGTTGCTCACCGCGCTCGGCGTCCTGCTGCTCGGCGCGATCGCCTTGCTGCTGCTCTACCGGGTCCGCGGCCGCGACCGGGTCGACCCGCGTCGCGTCGTACCGGCGTCCCTGTTCAGCCTCGGCGCCGACACCCGGATCGACTTCACCCCGCCGTCCGACCTGCGCCCCGGTGAGGTCGGCACCCTGATCGACGAGCGGATCGACCCGGTCGACGTCACCGCCACCATCATCGACCTGGCCGTCCGCGGGCACCTCACGATCATTGAGCAGGAGCACGACTCCGAGTACGCCCGGCCGGACTGGGAGCTGCGCCGGGTCGCGAACGCGCCGTCGGAGGAGCTGCAGCGGTACGAGAACGTGCTGATCCGGGCGATCTTCGGCGACTCCGACTCGGTGCTGGTCTCCGAGCTCGGCCGCCAGGTCCGGGCGAACCTCGGTCAGGTCCAGGACGCCTTGTACGACGGTGTGGTCAAGCGCGGCTGGTTCACCGAGCGCCCCGACCGGACGAGGTCGCTGTGGGCCACGATCGGCATCGCCGTCACCGTGCTGGGTGTCGTGCTGACCGTCGTCCTCGCACTGCTGTCGACCTGGGGCCTGCTCGGGCTAGCGATCACCGCGGTCGGGGTCGGCCTGATCGTGGTCGGCCGCTACATGCCGGCCAAGGCTCCGGCGGCAGGCCGGGTGCTCGGCCAGGTCGCCGCGATCCGGGGCGAGCTGCTCGAGATGGACGTCAGCGAACTGCCGTCGGACCAGCACGCGGAGCTGTGCTCGCGCGCCCTCCCGTACGCCGTCGTCCTCGGCGGCTCGGAGCGCTGGATCGACGCGCTGGTCGCGACCGACGACGACGTCGACGAGGACGAGGGCTTCCCGTGGTACCGCGGCCCGCGCGGCTGGCACCTTCAGTACCTGCCGGACTCGCTCCGCAACCTCACCACCAACCTCACCGGTGCGCTCTTCGCCCGCTGAGCAAGGACAGAACAAGCGCCCGCGCACCGCCTCGGTGTGCGGGCGCTTGTCGTCTCACCAGTTGGCCTGCGCCCCCACCGGTGGCAGCGGCATCCCCGCCGGGTGGATGACGTAGACCAAGCCGCCGGAGTGCGGCACCCACGCGTTCTCGAAGGCGGCCCGGTCGTACGTCGTCCGCACCTCGTCGTTGCTCGCGATCAGGTGCGACGCCGGGTCGTTCACCACCACGTTGCCGTCCGGGTCGAACCCGACGATCACCATCAGGTGCCCGTTCGTCCCGTATCCGGCTCCGGGCAGATCGCCCTTCTTGAACGACAGCGACGCGATCAACGGGATCCCCGCCTTGATGAACTGCTCGGCCTCGGTCAGCGACCGCAGCCGGGTGACGAACCCGTCGATCCCGCGGGTTCCGGCGTACGCCGTGTTGAACGGCCAGTTCCCGGCGCCGTCGTACGCGTAGTCGAAGACCGAGCGGGCCGCGTGGTCCACCTGGGGATCGGCGTCGGACGGATCGACCCAGGCGGTCTCCGCGGCGGTCGGCCCGGCGCCGTAGTAGTCGAGCACCATCGCGGTCGACGTCGCCGAGCACCAGGCCTCGCCGCCGTTGTCCCACTGCGGGTAGTGCCCGATATGGGTCTCCTGCGAGTACGTCGGTACGTCGAGGACGATGCCCTCAGCGCCGCCAAGGGGGCTGACGGCAACCTTCTTCGCATCCGGCAGCCAGGACGCCGCCGCACCGACGGACCGGACGATCGGGGTCTGCGACGTACCGCTGAGCCGGTAGAGGGTCACCTTCAGCTGCCACCGGTCGAGCGAGCGGTCCTTGGCCGCGACGAAGGTGTCGACGGCAACCGATCCGTTCGTGTCGCCCTGGGCCGGGACCGAGGTGCGGTGGATGTCGCCGGCCGCGGTGTCGTCGCCGCTCGACCAGCGGCCGAGCACGTACCACTTGGTCGAGGTGCCGAGATCGGTGCGGCCGGACATCGCCACTTCGACCCAGGTCCCGGGCGGCGTGGTCGCGTTCCAGGACGCGATCAGCTCGGTCAGGCCGAAGCCGGGGGTGACGACCGGCGACGTCCAGCTGGTCCGGTCGTAGCTCTTGGCGGTGCCGTCACCGAACGGATCGACGTACGACGTGGTGCCGGTCGACGTACCGAAGGTGAGGGCGCCGTCGGCGACGGTGGTGCCGGAGTGGGCACCGGCGAGGAAGTCGTCGGTCGACGTCCACGTGGTGTACGCGATGTCGCGCAGTTGCGGCACCTTGACGGCCTCGCTGGGCAAGGTGCCGGACGTCAGCACGACCACACCGGCGAGCAGCGCGGTGAGACTGTGGGCGGTGGTCATGTTTTGACCGTAGACCCGGCCCTGCGCGCTGTCGCGGTGAACGCGTGCCGCGGTTGTGGCTTAGGCCGGTCAAATAGTTACGAGCGTTTATTCCACTCGTCCGCGAGCATGGCGAAGACCGCTTCGTCGGTCCATTCGCCCTTCAGGAACTCGTTCCGGACGAAGTGCGCCTCCTGGCGCATCCCGAGCCGCTTCAGCAGGTTCGCCGACCCGGTGTTGCGCGCGTCCAGCCGGCCGATGATCCGGTGCATCCCGAGCTCCTCGAACCCGAGCCGCAGCAGCTCCACCGAGGCTTCCCCGGCGTACCCACGCCCGTGGAAGTCCGGGTGGAACACGAACCCGATCTCGCCACACCGATGCTCCGCGCTCTGCACGAACAGCGTCACCTCACCGACGTGCTGCCCGGTCTCCCGCAGAATGACGGCCAGCGTCAACGCCTGCCCGTCCGTGTCCATCGGTACGTCGGCCAGCCGGCCGGCCAGCGATTCGCGGACCTGCTCCGGTGTCTTCGAGTCGTACAGCAGGAAGCGCGTCACGTCGTCGTTGGACTGCAGTTTCAGCAGGTCGTCGTAGTCGGTCTCGAGGTAGCGGCGGAGGGTCAGACGGTCGGTCTCGATCGGCAGCGAAGGGGTCACCCTTCGAGCCTATGAGATGCCCGCAAGTCAATAAAACAAGGCAGGCCAGGCCCTCCCACGCGCAACAGTGGGAGGGCCTGTCTCCTTCCCCCGGCTCAGCCGTTCGCGAGGGCTACCAGACGGGTCTGGTCGCCGTTGAAGCGGTTCTGGTCGATCGGGGTCGAGCTGTACTGCCAGATGGTGTGGAACGGCCAGCCGCCCGGCAGGGTGCCCGGCGCCGAGGCGTAGCGGGCGACCCAGAGCGGGTTGGTCGCGTTGAAGGCGGTGCTGTTACCGGTGCAGCGCGTCCACCAGTCGAGGTTGGTGTAGATGACCGCGTCACGGGTGGTGCGGGCCTTGTAGGTGTTGAGGAAGTCCCGGATCCAGCTGACCATCGCGGCCTGGCTCAGTCCGTAGCAGGTGGCGCCGTACGGGTTGTACTCGATGTCGAGGGCACCCGGCAGGGTCTTGCCGTCCCGGGACCAGCCACCGCCGTTGCCGGCGAAGTAGTTGGCCTGGGTGGCGCCGCTGGACGTGTTCGGGGTGGCGAAGTGGTAGGCGCCGCGGATCATGCCGACGTTGTAGGAACCGTTGTACTGCTGGGCGAAGTACGGGTTCTTGTACGACGTGCCTTCGGTCGCCTTCACGTAGGCGAACCGCTTGCCGGCGGTCCACTGCGCTGCCCAGTTGACGTTGCCCTGGTGGCTGGAGACGTCGATACCTTCGACGGTCGCGGCGGGTGCCACCACGGCCGGTGCGGCACTGGTCGTCGTGTTCTGCAGCCAGCCCATGTAGGCGTCGCCGTCCTTGGCGATGCCGTGCTGGCGTGCCTGTGCGGTCGGCTGCTGAGCTGCGGTGGACTGGGGATCGGTGGGACGTGCTTGGGCGGGGCCGATCGAGGCCAGGAACAGGCCAAGAGTCACGGCGGCACCCGTGAAAAGGGCGGACTTCACGGTGAACCTCCACAGAGCGATGAGGGGCGGAACAGAGCGCTCGGCGGAGGTTTTACCCGCGTTTCGTAAGAATCAACCGTCGATCTATAGCTGAATGTGAGTATTTACCGAACGTTGGTCGCCGCGGCGACGTACGTGTTGCAGGACACCGGACTGCGGGTCTTGAACCCGGCGTTCGCCCAGCGCGGCAGGACCTCCCGGCTGCCGTGGTCCCGGCGGGTCCCGTACTCGTCGCCCTGGTGCGCGTGCAGCCAGTCGAGCTGCGACTTGAACAGCCCGCCGTTGAGTCCGTAGCTGCTCTTGTTCGCGCCGAGGAAGACGTTGCCCAGGCAACTCGCCTGGAGCTCCAGCCGGCGGCTCATCTGCAGCGCCGCGTCACCGGACCGGTCGTACTGGATGTTCGACGACGCCCGCAGGATCCCGGTCAGATGCTGGAGATGGTGCCCGTACTCGTGCGCGACCGTGTCCGACATGTCCGCACGCAGGAAGGCCATCGCCGTGGTCCGGTTGGGGTAGCTCAGGAACTGCCGGTATCGCTTCAGATCGGTCGCCGCGTCCATGTAGATGGTCCGGTTCGCCGAGCAGTAGAAAGAACTCGGTGCGTTGCCGCTGCACGGCGTACTGACAGGCCCGGTGAATGCGATCAGCCGTGGTGCGGCGAAGGTCTTGCCGGACAGCGCGACCTGCCGCGGCCAAGCGCGGTTCAGACAGTTGAGGACTGCGGTGTAGTACTTCCGTGCGTTCGCCGCGCTGTTGGCGCGGGCGCCCGACTCCCGGCAGTTCACCGAACGCTGCACGCCGGTCTTGTAGATCCGGTTCTTGGTGACGACGTCGGAGTCCGACGGCGGAGGAGTCGTCGGCGTCGTCCTGGTCGGCTGCGGCTGCGTCGGCCGGGTGGTCGGCACCGTGGGCTGGGCGGTGTTCGTCGGTTCCTCAGTCGGCTCGTACGTCGATGAGTAGGTGGGCTGTGGGGACGTGTAGTCGTCGCCTGGGCCGTTCGACACCTGGGTCCACATCCACAGCGCAACGGCCCCGGCCACCACGACCACGATCGGCAGTACGACGAAGGGTGCATTGCTCTTCTTCTTGGGCGGCGGCGGGAACCCGTTCGAGCCCCACCCGAAACCAGGCCCCTGCGGCGGCGGCCCCCACTGCTGCGGACCGGGCGGACCGTACTGCGGCGGCGGCGCCTGGTACTGCGGTGGAGGCCCGTACTGCGGCGGTGGTCCTTGGTACTGCGGTCCCTGCGGTGGCGGTCCCTGGTACAGCGGTGGGCCCTGGGGCGGCGGTCCGCCGTACGGGGGCTGGTTCGACAAGGGGGTCCTCCTGAGGCTGGTCCGGACAATATTGTCAAGAGCAGGTGTCAACTCCCGTTACCCTTGATCGGTGACACTTCGCTTGTACGACACCGCGACAGCAGCAGTGAGGGATTTCGAACCGGTCCATCCGGGCAAGGTCGGGATCTACCACTGTGGGCTGACGGTGCAGGGTGCCCCGCATGTCGGGCACATCTACAAGGAGGTCGTGTTCGACGTCCTGCGGCGCTGGCTCGAGCGCTCCGGGTACGAGGTCACCGTGATCGCGAACGTGACCGACATCGAGGACAAGATCCTGGCCAAGTCGGCCGAGCGCGGCGTCCCGTGGTGGGCGCACGCCTACGAGTTCGAGCGTGAGCTGCACTGGGCGTACGACGTGCTCGGCTGCCGCCCGCCGACGTACGAGCCGCGGGCCACCGGTCACATCCCCGAGATGCTCGAGATCATCGACCAGCTGATCGAGCGTGGGCACGCCTACATCGCCCCGGACGGGTCCGGCGACGTCTACTTCGACGTGAAGTCCTGGCCGAAGTACGGCGAGCTGTCGAACCAGAAGATCGAGGACATGGAAGCGGCCGAGGACGCGGACCCGCGCGGCAAGCGCGACCCGCGGGACTTCGCGCTGTGGAAGGGCCACACCGAGGGCACACCGCGGACGGCGTCCTGGCCGACGCCGTGGGGCCGCGGCCGCCCGGGCTGGCACCTGGAGTGCTCGGCGATGGCGGGCAAGTACCTCGGCGAGGAGTTCGACATCCACGGCGGCGGGCTCGACCTGCGCTTCCCGCACCACGAGAACGAGCTGGCCCAGTCGACCGCGATCGGGCAGCGGTTCGCCCGGTTCTGGATGCACAACGCGCTCGTCACCACAGCCGGCGAGAAGATGTCGAAGTCGATGGGCAACAGCGCGGTCGTGCGCAACGTGGTCGAGCGGGTCCGGCCGATCGAGCTGCGGTACTACCTGGTGCAGTCGCACTACCGGTCCGTGGTGGAGTTCTCGTTCGGTGCGCTGGAGGAGGCGGCGACGAGCTTCCAGCGGGTCGAGGGGTTCATCACCCGGGCCACCGAGGTGACCGGTGGGGTCGAGCCGGCCGCCGGGTTGCCGGCCGACTTCGTCGCCGCGATGGACGACGACCTGGGGACGCCGGGTGCGATCGCCGTACTGCACAACACCGTGCGGGACGGCAACAAACTGGTCGCTGACGGGGATTCGCCTGCGCTGCGGGAGAATCTGGCCTCGGTCCGCGGGATGCTCGGCGTGCTCGGGCTGGATCCGCTGGCCGAGCCGTGGGTGTCCAGGACCGGTGCCACCGAAGAGCTCAACGAGGTGGTGGACGGGTTGGTCAAGGCGCTGTTGGAGCAGCGGCAGGCCGCCCGGGAGCGCAAGGACTATGCCGCGTCGGACGAGATTCGCGACCGGCTGAAGGCGCTCGGCGTCGTCGTCGAGGACACCCCACAGGGGCCTCGCTGGTCGATCGCCGCCGCGCCGACGACTACCGAAGGAAGCTGACGTGCCAGGCAACAGCCAGCGCAAGGGTGCCATCCGGAAGAAGCCTCGTGGGAACCCGACCGCCGGATCCGGTGGCCGGGTCCGCCGTGGGCTGGAGGGCAAGGGCCCGACGCCGAAGGCGGTGGACCGGGTCAAGCACCCTGCGCACAAGCGGGCCAAGGCGCAGGAGCGCGCCAAGGAGCGCGAGCGGAGCCGTCGCCCGGCCCGGAAGGACACCGACTCGTCCGTCGAGTGGGTGTACGGCCGCAACCCGGTGGTGGAGGCGCTGCGCGCTGGGGTGCCGGTCGCCGCGCTTCATGTTGCCGAAGGCACCGAACGGGACGCCCGGCTGCGGGAGGCGCTGCTGATCGCGGTCGAGCATGGCATCTCGGTGCTCGAGGTGCCGCGGACCGAGCTCGACCGGGTGACCAGCAACGGCGCCCACCAGGGTGTCGCGGTGCAGATCCCGCCGTACGAGTACGCGCATCCGGACGACCTGCTCACCCGCGCGTACGACGCCGGCGAGGTGCCGCTCGTGGTCGCGCTCGACGGGGTGACCGACCCGCGCAACCTGGGTGCGATCACCCGGTCCGCGGCGGCCTTCGGCGCGCACGGCGTACTGGTGCCGGAGCGTCGTACGGCGTCCATGTCGGCGTCGGCGTGGAAGACGTCGGCCGGTGCGGCGGCCCGGATCCCGGTGGCCCGGGCGACCAACCTGAACCGCGCGCTCAAGTCCTACAAGGACGCCGGCCTGATGGTCGTCGGCCTGGACATGGGCGGCGAGGTCGAGCTGCCCGAGCTGGACGCCGCGACCGAGCCGCTGGTGCTCGTGGTCGGCTCGGAAGGCAAGGGCCTGGCCCGTCTGGTCCGGGAGAACTGCGACATCATCGTCTCGATCCCGATGACGAGTGCCACCGAGTCCCTCAACGCGGGGATCGCGACCGGTGTCGCCCTGTACGAGATCTCGCGGCGCCGGGCGAGCTGAAGACAGCGAGCGACGCCCCGGACCCACTGTGGGTCCGGGGCGTCGTCTGCGTTGGGTCAGTAGACGCTGACGCCGTAGCGGGACAGAACTTCGGTGACGGGCTGGAAGTAGGTCGTGCCGCCGGAGGAGCAGTTGCCGGAACCGCCGGAGGTCAGACCCAGGGCCACGGTGCCGGCGAACAGCGCACCGCCGGAGTCGCCGCCCTCGGCGCAGACGTTGGTCCGGATCAGGCCGGTGACCGTGCCCTCGGCGTAGTTCACCGTGGCGTTGGTACCGGTGACCGAACCGCTGCGCAGACCGGTGGTGCTACCGCTGCGCTTGACCGCCTGGCCGACGAACGCGTTCCCGGCCGAGGTGATGTCCTGCGTCGATCCGTTGTAGAGGTTCACGTTGCCGGGGTGGTTCGTGTACGACGTGCTGTACCGGACGATCCCGTAGTCGTTGCCCGGGAAGCTCGTCCCGTAGCGGGTGCCGAGCAGGGTCGTCTTGCTGGAGTTCGCGTACCAACTGGACGCGATGTTGGTGCAGTGACCGGCGGTCAGGAAGTAGTACGTGCTGCCGCTGCGGACGTTGAAGCCGAGCGAGCAGCGGTACTGCCCGCCGTAGATGGCGTCACCGCCGCGGATGAGCTTCGACAGCTTGCCGGACATCTTCTCCAGCGTGACCCGGTCACCGAACTGCTTGGTGACACTGGTGAGCGCCGTCAGCTTCCCACCGGTGACCGTGTCGTCGTACGAGACGATGATCCGGCCGTCCGGGTTGGTCTGCCAGGCGGTGCCCGGGATGGATGCGTCCTTGGACAAGGTCGCGGTGATGGCCGTCGCGGACAGGGCGGATGGGTCGACCGGGGCCGCCGAGGCCTGCGTGGAGAGCAGACCCGCGGCGGTCAGCCCGGCAGCTGCCAGGATCGCGGCGGTACGGCGAATGGGCGGAAATTTCACGGTTTCAGCCTCCTCACGATGAGGACGCGCTCGGGGCGGGTGCGTCCTTGACTTCAACCGTGTCCACTCGTACCCCACTGAGCCCCTGAGTATTCAGGTGAATTCGGAGAGTGAGGGTAATCCTGCACTCAGTAGACCGACACGCCGTACGCGTTGAGGGCCTCGACTACTGGCTGGAAGTAGGTCACGCCGCCGGAGTCGCAGTCGCCGGAGCCGCCGGAGGTCAGGCCGAAGGCCCAGTGCCGGTAGAACAGCGGGCCGCCGGAGTCGCCGGGCTCGGCGCAGACGCTGGTCCGGATCAGACCCGCGACCCGGCCGTCGCCGTAGTTGACGGTGGCGTTCAGACCGGTGACGCGGCCGCTGTGCAGACCGGTGGTGATGCCGGCGCGGTACACGTACTGGCCGATGCCGGGGTTCATCGCCGTGGTGATGTCCTGCGAGCGGCCGTTGTAGAGGTACACGCTGCCGCCCGGCGGACGGATGACGGTGGGGTAGATGATCAGGGCGTAGTCGTTCCACGGGTAACTGGAGTGGTGCAGCTTGCCGAGGTAGAGGTCGTGGTCGTCGTCCTGGTACCAGGTCGTGGCCTCGTTGCCGCAGTGCCCGGCGGTCAGCAGGTAGTACTTGCCCTTCCGCTGGACGTTGAAGCCGGCCGAGCACTTGACCTCGCCGCCCCAGATGCCGGTGCCGCCGCTGACGTACTTGGTCAGCTTGCCGGGCAGCTTCTCGACGACGACGTTCTCGCCGAGCTTCTTGGTGACGTTGGTCAGGGCGGTGAGCTTCCCACCGGTGACGGTGGAGTCGTAGGAGACCAGGACCTTGCCGTCCGGCCGCGTCATCCACGCGGTCCCGGGGGTGTTGACCTCATCGTTGAGGGTGGACGTGATGGCGGCCGCGGACAGCCGGGGCGGCTTGACCGGGTCGGCCTGCGCCGGCGGCAGCGCGGCCAGTGACAAAGCAGTCGCGGCGACGATCGCCGCCGTACGTAGGAGGGTGGAAGATCGCATGTCATAAGCCTTCCGTAACGAGCCGCGGGCGAACGGGCCGTGGCAGCTTCAGGACATCAAGCGCTTGGATGGCGAGTCTAAGCGTCCGTAGGTCAACGTCCGCTCGAGCAGCTGCCGCTCGCCGCGCAGTTCGGCATGGTCGACCTCCACCCCCCAGTCCTCGCCCGACAACGTCACCGTCATCGCACCGTTGGCGAACCACGGCCCGTGCGCGATCCGCCAGTCCGCGGCCACATCCCGGACGCCGGCCGACCGCGCGAGTTTGTGCAGCAGTGTCGTCATCCAGCGCTTGTCCAGCAGGTGATTCGCCCATTGGATGTGTCGCGGCACCGGGTTCCGGAACGGCGACATGGTGAGCTGGCGGATCGCCGTACCGGGGTGCTCGACGGCCGCGAGGTGTGCCTCGGCGAGGTAGCTGCAGTGCACGTCGCCGGACAGCATCAGGATCGACGCCGGCGGATCCTCGCCGCCGACCACCTCGGCGAGCAGGTCGGTCACGTCGTCGAGCGACTTGCGGAACGAGGCCCAGTGCTCCAGATCCATGCCCTGCCGGATCCTCTCGCCGATCCGCGAGCCACGCCGTCCCCAGGCGCCGGACGAGATCGCCTCGTCCCACCCCTCCAGGTGATGCAGCCCGGGTGCGAGCAGGAACGGCAGTGTCGACGCGAGCAGCAGATGGCGGATCGGGCGGGACGCCTCGACGGTGTGCCGCCGGACCCACTCCCACTCGTGCGCGTCGACCATCGCCCGCTCGTCCGGGTCGAGATGCCGTGAGCAGCGTGAGTCGACCGCGACCAGCCGGACCCCGCGGGACGCCGCGCCGAAGTCGCGGTAGAAGCTCCACCGGGTCGAGGCTGGATCCTCGTCCGCCGTCCACGCGACGCTGTCGAGGTACGCCGTCCGCTCGTCGTCGTCCTCGATCGTGAGCATCGCCCGGTACGTCGCATCCTGGTCGAGCTGCTCAGGCGACAGGTTGCCGACGTGCTGATAGACCCAGTACGACGCGTAGGCGCCGACGACCCGGTCATGCCACCACGGCTGCGAGGTGACCCAGCGACGCCAGGTCAGCGAGGTGTTCCAGTCGTCGCGCAGGTCGTGGTCGTCGAGCAGCATGCACAGCGGCACCGTGGAGAACAGCCACCGCACGGCCGGCGTCAGCCACGAGTCGTCGTACAGCCAGGTGTACTCCTCGAAGTTGCCGATCTCGTCGGCCACCTCGGACCCCTGCCGGCCACCGTGCGCCTCCCGGAGCTTCTCGAGGACGGCGTCCGACGGGTCGTCGGCGTACACCTGGTCGCCCAGGAGCAGGACCGCGTCCGGTGGTGCGTCGGTGCCGGCCGCCATCCGCTCGGCGAGCGCGACCAGTGCGTCCGGGCCGAACTCCTTGAACCCCTTCGCGTCGAACGGCGCCGACCGCCGGCACGATCCGAACGTCAGCCGGAAGGTCCCGTCCGCCCGTGGCGTCCGGATCACACTGGGGCCGAAGTCATTGTCCAGGGGCCAGGCTTTCCGGCCGTCCAGGTGTACTTCGTACGGCGTGGCGCTGTCGGGAGCGAGCCCCTCGATCCGGACCAGCGCGTAGTGGTGCCCGTGCACCGACCAGGTGCGGGCGTGGTGGCCGAGCACCTCGACGTCGCAGGGCGTGCTGGTCTCGACCCAGACGGTGGCCCGAGTCTCGTCGACGTACCGCAGCAGCGGCCCCAGCCTGAGTTCCATCCCGAAAAGCTACAAGCTCAGTCCAACCGGAGGGAGTGGAGGACGAAAGAAGCCAGCTCCCGGTAGGCCTCCGCGTCGTTCAGGCCGGTCCGGCGGGCGATGTCGCCGCGCTGGATCGCCTGCATGGTGTGCGCGATCATCTCGGCCGCGAACGCGATGTCGACCGGCCGGAACGCCTTGTTGTTGATGCCGTCCTCGATCAGGGTCCGGACCCGGTCGGCCGCGATCCGGGTGTTCCGCTCGTAGACCGAGCGGGCCGGCGCGAACCGGGCCACGTCGTCCAGGAAGGTCCGGCTGGCCGGCCGGAGCGCGTCCGCGACCGCGTTCAGGTACGCCGCGATCCGCCGGTCGTGCCGGGTCTGCCGGGCGACCGCGGACTCCACCTCGGCGGTGGCATTCTTGAAGTAGTGCTTCACCACCTCGACGGCGAGCTGCTCCTTGCTCGGCGCCAGCGCGTACAGGGTCGTCTTGCTACAGCGCAGCTCGGCGGCCAGGTCGTCCAGGGTGAACCGGCTGAAGCCCTGTGTGAGAAACAGGGACAGGAGCCGGTCGAGCAGCTCGGACTGCCTGCGGGTACGGCGCCCCGGAACGACTGTCGTCATATCGAGACAGCATAGAACGATACTGAAGTATAGTCCTCAGTATCGCTCGTAGTATCATTCCAACAGCCGTTGAGAGGGGTGCCTGATGGCTGTCGATCGTCTGCTGCCGACTGAGGAATCAACCGATCTGCTGGCTCTGGTGCGCGACCTGTGCACGCACGAGCTGGCGCCGTACGCCGCTCAGGCCGAGGAGAGCGAGACGTTCCCGCGGGACGCGTTCCGCACGCTCGGCAAGGCGGGCCTGCTCGGCCTGCCCTACCCGGAGCAGTACGGCGGCGCCGAGCAGCCGTACGAGGTGTACCTCCAGATGCTGGAGGAGGTCGCCGCCGCCTGGATGTCGGTCGGCGTGGGGGTGTCGGTCCACACCATGACCAGCTATGCCGTCGCCACCTTCGGCACGGAGGAGCAGCGGGCCCGGCTGCTGCCCGACATGGTCGGCGGCGAGCAGCTCGGCGCCTACGCGCTGTCCGAGCCGCAGGCCGGTTCCGACATCAGCGCGATGACCACGAAGGCGGTCCGCGACGGTGACGAGTACGTCCTGACCGGGACCAAGGCGTGGATCAGCCACGGCTCGCACGCCGACTTCTACACCACCTTCGCGCGGACGTCGGACGACCCGAAACACGGCATCTCCGCCTTCCACGTGCCGGGCACGTCGGAGGGCCTCAGCTTCGGTGCGCCCGAGCGCAAGATGGGCCTGACCGGATCGACCACGACGCTGGTCAACTACGACCGCGTCCGGGTCCCGGCGGGGAACCTGATCGGCGCCGAGGGGCAGGGCATGCGGATCGCGCTGTCCGCCCTGGACTCCGGTCGGCTCGGGATCGCCGCGTGTGCGACCGGCCTGGCTCAGGCCGCGCTCGAGGTCGCCGCGTCGTACGCGCTGGAGCGGCAGCAGTTCGGGCACGCGATCGCCGACTTCCAGGGTGTCCAGTTCCTGCTCGCCGACATGGCCGCCGCGGTCGAGTCGGCCCGGTCGACGTACCTGCAGGCCGCCCGCCGGCGCGACCTCGGCCGGCCGTTCACCCAGCAGGCGGCGATCGCCAAGCTGGTCTGCACCGACGCCGCGATGAAGGTCAGCACCGACGCCGTCCAGGTGCTCGGTGGGTACGGTTACACCCGCGAGTTCCCGGCCGAGCGGTACATGCGCGAGGCCAAGGTCACCCAGATCTTCGAAGGAACCAACCAGATCCAGCGGCTCGTCATCAGCCGTGATCTCTTGAGGAGCGTTTGATGAAGCTTGGCCGGTCCGACGTAGCCCTGGTCACCGGTGGCGGTTCCGGGCTCGGAGAGGCGACGGTACGGCGGTTGGCCGCGGAGGGGATCGGGGTCGTGATCGTCGACCTGCCCTCCTCGGCCGGCAAGGCGGTCGCCGACGAGCTGGGCGACCGGGTCGTCTTCGCACCGGCCGATGTCACCGACGAGACCGCGGTGACCGCCGCGCTGGACGCGGCCGAATCGCTCGGGACCCTGCGCGTGGTCGTCACCTGCGCGGGCATCGCCACGCCGGGCCGGGTCGTCGGCCGCAAGGGTCCGTTGCCGCTGGCAACCTTCCGGCAGGTGGTCGAGGTCAACCTGATCGGCACCTTCAACGTGCTCCGGCTGGCCGCCGAGCGGATGATCGCCCAGCCGGCCGTCGACGACGGTGACCGCGGCGTCGTGGTGATGACCGCGTCCATCGCGGCGTACGACGGTCAGGTCGGGCAGGCGGCGTACGCGGCCAGCAAGGGCGGTATCGTCGGCCTCACCCTGACCGCGGCCCGCGACCTTGCGGACAAGGGCGTCCGGGTCGTCACCATCGCCCCGGGCACCATGGAGACCCCGATGCTGGCGGGCCTCCCGGAAGAGACCCGCACAGTCCTCGAGCAGCAGGTCCCGCACCCGTCCCGCCTCGGCCGCCCTTCCGAGTACGCCGCCCTCGTCGCCCACGTCATCGACAACCAACTCCTCAACGGCGAAGTAATCCGCCTCGACGGCGCCCTCCGGATGCCACCTAGGTAAGACGCAACCAGCGCACACCATGCGCTGGTACGTCGTACTCGAGCTGGTCGCTCGCGTCCTGAGCTGTGCCGTCCCACAGGTCATGCGCTGCCGAGGCGCCGGCACCGACTGACGCCAGCGGCACGGACACCTTCCGCGCGGAGGCGCCGGTCCAGAAGATCGCCACGTAGGTGGACTCCTGCGATCGGGCCGTCCACACGATCAGTTCGCCGTCGTCTGTCGGCTCGCGGGTGATCTCGCGGCCGTCGTGGGACGAGCGCAGCAGCTCGGACAGGGCGGGGTTGGCCAGTAGGTCGAGGGTTGCGGCGTCGGTGGTTGGGAGGTCGCCACCCATCATCAGGGGTGACCGTCCCATCGCCCACAACGTCAGCAGCGTCTTCTGCTCGTCCATCGTCAGGCGACTGGACCGGTCGTCACCGCGCTCCGCCCGGATCCCGATGTGCCCGAGCGGGAGCATGTCGGCGTCCGCCCACCCGCCGGGCTGCTGGAACGGCGCCCATCGGGCCAGCCGGGCGAACTGCGCGTGCACGTCCTCCCAGCGATCCCACAGGTCGTCGGAGATGCGCCACATCTGCGCGTTGGCGCGCAGATGGTCGAGATGGTGTGTCGACAGGTGCGTACCCGGTGACAGCGACAGCACGATGTCCCGGCCGCTGCGCTCGATCGCTCGCGCGTACGCCGCGATCTCGCGATCGTGGTACGGCGCCAGCATGTCGTCGGCCTTGATGAAGTCGACACCCCAGGCGGCGAACTGGGCCACCTGTGCGTCGTAGTACGCCTGGGCGCCGGAGTGGTCGTGGTTCAGCCCCAGGTTGTCCGGGTTCCAGCCGCAGACGTTCTCCGCGTCGGCGATCTCCCGCGCGGTCCAATCGGTGCCGAACACCGGCAGATCGAGCTCGACCGCGCGCCGCGGGATGCCGCGCATGATGTGCAGCCCGAACTTCAGCCCGAGGTCGTGCACCTTCGCCGCGAGCGGGCCGAAGCCGGCGCCGTCGACCGCCGAGGGGAAGCGGTTGGGCGCCGGCAACTGGCGGCCGTGATCGTCCAGGATGATCGGCGCATCGGCGTTGTAGCCGTGCGACCGGGCGGTCGGGTCGTACCACGCGATGTCCACGACGATCGTGTCCCAGCCGGACGCGAGCAGCCTGTCGTGCATCACCTGCGCGTTTGCGAGGGTCTCGGCCTCGGTGACCGTCGTACCGAAACAGTCCCAGCTGTTCCACCCCATCGGCGGGGTCTGCGCGCGGGTCACCATTCGGCGAAGGAGCCGTCGGAGTGGCGCAGTACCGGGGATCTCCAGGTGTGGCCCTCGGCCGCGGCCGCGCAGACGGCGTCCTCGTTGACCTCGATGCCGAGGCCGGGACCGGCGAGCCGCTCGATGTGGCCGTCCACGAAGTTGAACACCTGCGGGTCGACCAGGTAGTCGAGCAGGGCGCTGCCGCCGCCGTACTCGATGCCGAGGCTCTGCTCCTGGATCAGGAAGTTCGGTATGGCCAGGTCGATCTGCAGGCTCGCGGCCAGCGTGATCGGCCCCAACGGACAGTGCGGCGCGACGGCCACGTCGTACGCCTCGGCCATCGCGGCGATCCGGCGCACCTCGGAGATGCCGCCCGCGTGCGAGATGTCCGGCTGGGCGACGGCGATGCCGGCCGGGAGCACGTCGCGGAAGTCCCACCGGGAGTAGAGGCGTTCGCCGATCGCGATCGGGATGCTGGTCGACTCGGTGATCCGGCGCAGGTCCCGGGCGAACTCGGGCAGGACCGGCTCCTCGACGAACATCGGCAGCAGCGGCTCGAGCAACGGCAGGATCTGCCGGGTGGCCGCCATGCTGAACCGGCCGTGGAAATCGAGTGCGATGTCGATCTCGTCACCGAGTGCGTCGCGCAGGGCGGCGACGCGGCCCACCATCGCGCGGATCTGCGCGGCGGACGGGATCGGCGGCAGTGCCTCGGCCAGGTTGAGCTTGATCGCCGAGAAACCCTTGGCCACCTTGGCTTGAGCGTCGTCGACGAGCGCGGCGGTGTCGCGGCCGTGGACCCAGGTGTAGATGCGGATGCGTTCGCGGACGGGACCGCCGAGCAACTCGTGCACCGGTGTCTCGTGGTAGCGGCCCTTGATGTCCCAGAGAGCCTGGTCGATCCCGGCCAGCGCACTCGAGAGCACCGGACCGCCGCGGTAGAAGCCGCCCTTGGCCAGGGTCTGCCAGTGGTCCTCGATCCGCAGTGGATCGGTGCCGACCAGATACTCCATCAGGGCGGTCACCGCACCCTGGACCGCTTCGGCCCGGCCTTCGACGATCGGCTCACCCCAGCCGCTGATGCCCTCGTCGGTGTCGATGCGCAGGAACTGCCAGCGCGGTGCTACCAGGAATGTCTCGTACCCGACGATCTTCACACTGCCTCATTCGGTCGAAGTTCCGCGCCGGCCAGCAGCGCGGCGACGAGTTGGTCGGTCTGCCGCAGTACCAGGGCGGCGGCGCCGGACGCGCCGGCCCGGACACCGAGGTCGAGCGCCGCGGCGACCACCTCGGCGTCGCGGGTGAGTGCCATCGCGGACCGGCGCAGGGTGGCCCGGATCGGCTCCAGGATGAGGTCGCCGGTCCGGGCGAGCTCACCGCCGATGATGATCAGGCCGGGGTTGAGCAGGTTGCAGATGTTCGCGAGCACCCGCCCGGTCACCTCACCCGCCTCGCGCAGGACGCGCACGGTGTCCGGGTCACCGGCGTTCGCCGACGCGAGCAGCTCGTCGATCTCGTTCAGCCCCAAAGCCTTCAGGACGGCAGGAAGTGACGCGTACTGCACCAGGCAGCCGCGGTTCCCACACGGGCACGGATCGCCGGCCGGGTCCGCCGAGATGTGCCCGGCCTCGCCGCCGCCACCGCGCGCACCACCGTGATGAAGGTTGCCGTCGACAAGCAATCCGGCCCCGATCCCGGTGGACAGCCCGAGGAACAGGACGTCGCGGGCACCCCGGCCCGCACCCCAGGTGAATTCGGCGACCGCCTCGAGCCGGGTGTTGTTCTCCACCAGCAGCGGTACGGCGAGGTGCCGGCCGAACTCGGCCGAGACGTTCACTCCCGCCCACGCCTGACCTGGCAGGGACGGGCCGACCACCCCGGTCTGCAGGTCGATCGGTCCTGGTACGCCGATCGCGCAGCCGACGAGTGCGTCGCGATCGAGCCTGGCCTGGGTGAGCAGGTCGTCGAGCAGGCCAACGCCGGCTGTCAGCCGCTCCTGCCACGGGGTGTCCCGGGCCGTGGTGACTCCGGCGCTGGCGAGCGTCGTACCGGACAGGTCGGTGACGTGGCCCCAGACGCGCTCGAGGGTGAAGTCCAGGCCGGCCGCCGCGCCCGCCCCCGGGTTCGCCTGCAGGAAGCCGCGGGCGCGTCCGTCCACCTCCGAGGCGTCGATCCCGGCCTGTGCGACCTGGTCGCCGACCGCCTCGATGACGACGCCGCCGATGATCAGGTCCGCGACGATCGTCGACACGGTCGTCCGGGACAGGCCGCAGATGCGCGCGAGCTCGGCGCGGTGCAGCGCGCCGTGCTCCATCAGGCTCGAGAGCAGCCGTTCGGAGTTGGTGCGCCGCAGCGCTCGCAGTGATCCGGTGTCCTTGGCAGCCACCCGACGAGTATCGGCGCCTGGTCACGGCGGCGTCAACAAAACTGACATGCTGCGTTCAGACTCTTGACACAAACCCGGAAGTGCTCGAACAATTCCGGACACAGTTCGGGTATCGATCCCGGCCGGGCGACATGGATGGCACGACATGGGCGCTGTGCGGAACGACCGTGAACCGCTGGTGGTGATCACCGGCGGGCTGGGCCGGGTGGCCGGTGTGGTCCTGCCACAACTGCGGAAGCACTACCGAATCCGGCTCGTCGACCGGTCCGCACCGGCCGGATCCGGCGACGAGGTCCGGCAGGCCGACATCGGCGACCCCGATGAGGCGTACCAGGCCTTCGAGGGAGCTGACGCGATCCTGCACCTGGCCGCGAACAGCAGTCCGTGGCAGACCTGGGACAGCGTGTACGCCGCCAACGTCCGGCCGACCCAGAGTGTGCTCGATGCGGCTGCGGCGCGCGCCGTACCGAAGATCGTGCTGACCAGCTCGCTGCACGTGGTGGGCGAGTACAACCGGTCGCAGTACCGGCCGGTCGATCCACGGCTCGATCCCCGTCCGTGCTGCCCGTACGGCCTCGGCAAGGTCGTGCTGGAGGCACTGGGCCGGACGCACGCGGCACGGACCGGCGCCTCGGTCACCTGCCTGCGGCTCGGCCTGACCGGCTGGCCGCTGACCGAGCGGCGCTATCTGGGCCAGTGGCTGTCCGACGGCGACGCCGGCCGGCTGGTGCTGGCGGCGCTGAACACCCGGGAGCACTACGGCGTGCATTTCGGAGTGTCCGCCAACACCCGCAACCACTGGGACATCACCTCGGCCCGGCACGAGCTCGGCTACCGGCCCGAGGACGACAGCGAGCTGCTGGCGGATCGGACCGGCCCCTCCTCCGGCCCGGTCTGCCGGCTCTTCGACGACTCACAGCTTTCGGAATGAGAGGTTTGACATGACCACCACGAACCCAGGGCTCTCCCGCCGCCGGTTCCTTGCCCTCTCGGGTACCGCCGTCGGGGGTGCCCTAGCGGTCGGTTGCTCGCCCGCGTCCTCGACCAACACACCGGCCGCGGGGCCGAGCGCGGGCTCGACGGCCAAGGGGACTGTGACCGTGATGTCGCAGTCGGGTGAGTTCGGCCCGAAGGAGGCCAAGGCGGCCGCACAGGCGCTCGGCCTCACCGTCAAGACGGTCGAGTACGACCTGACCAAGCTGACCGCGATGCTGGCCAGCGGCAACCCACCCGACGTCGTCCGCGGGATGGGTGCGACCGAGACGCCGTACCTGGTTGCACGTCAGGTGGCCGAGAACCTCGATCCGTACTTCGAGAAGAGCACGCTGATCAAGGCCGACGACATCGATCCGGTCAACGATGTCTGGCGGTACGACGGAGAGAAGCAGGGCAGCGGGCCGCGGTACGGGTTCGCGAAGGACTACTCGCAGGACTGCACCCTCTGGTACAACGGCGCGCTGTTCGACGCCGCGAAGGTGGCCCGCCCGAGTGCGACCACGCCGCTGCTGCTCGACGAACTGCTCGAGGAGGGCAAGAAGCTCACGAAGCGGCAGGGCGCCAAGGTCAGCGTCTACGGCCTCAACCCGAACGGGCTGGGTCTGTTCACCCAGCTGACGTGGCTGACCGACCTGGCCGGCGGGAAGCTGACAGCCGACGATCTCGCGTCGGTCGACTTCAGCAGCCCGGAAGCCCAGCGGGCACTGACCTGGTATCTGGAGTACGCCAAGGCCGGCATCGGCCCGACCGTCCTCAACCCCGACCCGAACGGCTGGGACGGTCCGACGTTCCAGGCCGGCAGGATGGCGGCCACGCTGAGCGGCTACTGGCTGGGCGGGCTGTTCTCCGGCGACGCCAAGTCCGCCAAGGTCGCCGGCTTCGCGCCGGCGCCGCAGTTCGACACCGGCCGCCGGGTCAGCCCGTGCTTCGGCGGCACTGGGCTGTGGATCCCGAAGGCCAGCAAGAACAAGGATGCGGCGTGGGCGGTGATGGAGTGGTTCCTGGCCGGTGACCCGGCCAAGGCGCGGGCGGCCGGTGGCTGGGGGATCCCGCCGCTGAAGTCGCTGCAGAAGCTGATGCCGCAGAAGCTGCCGTACCAGAAGCAGGCCTACGAGGTGCAGATGGCCGAGAAGGAGCACTTCTCGGTGATGTCGTTCACGCCGTACGTGCGGCTGGACGCGATCAACACCGTCATCGGCCGTGAGTTGCCCAAGGCAATCAAGGGGACGGTCTCGGCCGGTCAGCTGGCCGACACGCTGAACTCGCAGCTCAACGCGCAACTGGCGGACGGAAAGAAGCGGTTGCGGTGAGCTCCGCGCTGACCGAGGTACGACGCCCCGCCGCGCCGGCCGCGGCGGAACCGGCGGACCGGGGTAGGAAGAAGCCGCCGAGCCTGCGCAAGGCGCGGACCTTCTACCTGTTCGTCGCGCCGTGGATCATCGGGTTCGTCGCACTGACCGTGTTCCCGCTGGGCTATGCGTTCTGGCTCAGCCTGACCGACTCCGACGGCCTCTCCCCGAAGACCCACTTCGTCGGATTCGCCAACTACGTCGAGATCTTCCAGGACCCGCTGACGATCAGTTCGCTGGCGAAGACCGGGGTGTTCACCCTCGTCACGGTGCCGCTGTCGATCTTCGCCGGGCTGCTGCTCGCAGTGATCCTGAACCAGCCGATCAAGGCCCGCGGGCTGTTCCGGGCGCTGATCTACCTGCCGGCGGTGGTCCCGCCGGTCGGTGCGGCGCTGACGTTCCGGTTGATCTTCGACCGCGACGCGGGTGCGGCCAACGGGATCCTGAGCAGCCTCGGTGCGGATCCGATCACCTGGCTGGTCGATCCGAACGCCCGCTACGTGCTGTACGGCCTGGTGATGTGGGGCTGTGGCGGGGCGATGATCATTTCGCTGGCCGGGCTGCAGG
Source organism: Kribbella sp. NPDC049174 (assembly GCF_043197365.1). Lineage (NCBI taxonomy): Bacteria > Bacillati > Actinomycetota > Actinomycetes > Propionibacteriales > Kribbellaceae > Kribbella > Kribbella sp. NPDC049174. Next base: position 219,422 of record NZ_JBICSZ010000002.1, read on the forward strand.
ACATCCCGCGTGAACTGCAGGAAGCGGCTCAGGTCGACGGGGCGTCGTACTGGCAGTCCTTCATCAGGATCACCATTCCGCTGCTCTCGCCGGTGATCCTGTTCCAGGTGATCACCGGGGTGATCGGCTCGCTGCAGTCGTTCGCGCCGCTGCTGCTGTCCTCGGGATCGCTCAGCGGTGCCGGGGCGGTGCCACAGGGCAACTACATGTACATGATCCACGTGTTCGCGCAGTACTTCTCCGCGTCCCGCTTCGGCTACGCCTCGGCGATGCTGTGGATGCTGTTCGCGGTCATCCTGCTCGTCACCCTGGTGATCATCAAGGTCAGCGCCAAGACGGTCTTCTACACCGTCGAGCCGGAGGGGAAGCGATGACCAGGTCCTACCGCTACGCGCTCTACATCGTGTTGCTAGCCGTCGTACTGGTGATGCTCAGCCCGATCTACTGGCTGGTGCAGACCTCGCTGAAGTCGCCGGCCGAAATGGCGTCGTTCCCACCCACCTGGTGGCCGTCCGCGCCGCGGCTCGCGAACTACTCCGAGGCCGTCACCAGCGTCAACTTCGTCGGCGCCCTGCAGAACTCGCTCACCATCGCCTTCATCACCACCACCCTGACCACGCTCAGCTCGGCCTGGGTCGGGTTCGGGTTCGCCCGGCTGACCGCACCGGGGAAGAAGCAGCTGTTCGTCATCCTGCTGTCCACGATGATGCTGCCCGGCATCGTCACGCTGGTGCCGACGTACCTGATCTTCGCCAAGCTGCACATGGTCAACACCTACTGGCCGTGGGTGGCCTGGGGTCTCGGCGGCAGTGCGTTCCTCATCTTCCTGTTCCGGCAGTTCTTCGCCGGCATCCCGAAGGAGCTGGAGGAGGCCGCCATCATCGACGGCTGCGGGTACGTCGGGATCTTCTGGCGGATCTTCCTGCCGCAGTCGTGGCCGGTGATCGCGGCCAGTGTGATCCTCTCCTTCACCGGTGCCTGGGGCGACTTCGTCGGGCCGGCCATGTTCCTCAGCCAGGACAGCACCACGCTGGCGGTGGCGATGGCGACCGGCTACGTCAACGACAAGGGCCTGCCGCTGAACAACCTGGTCGCGGCCGGCGCGGTCATGTACGTCCTGCCCGTGCTGGTCCTGTTCATGTTCATGCAACGCCGCTTCGTCAGCGGCTTCTCCACCTCGGGAATCAAATGATGCGCACACGATTACGGACCTGGTCGATCGGTGTGGCCGGCTTGTCGCTTGCGGCCTGCCTCGCCACCACTGTCACGTCCGCGTGTACCGCGCGAAATAGCCCTGTGGACAACGTCTGATCCGGGTCGGAACACCCCTACCTTCCCTGGCGACGACAACAGGAAGGATGGTGTCAGACAAATATGTACTATGATGTGGCGATGGCAGAGGTTCCGATCCGGATGTTGAACCAGGAAACGGCCCGGGTGCTGGCTCGGGTGAAGCACGGCGAGGAGATCGACATCACCGAGCGCGGTGTCGTCGTCGCCCGCCTGGTCCCTGCCCAACCTTCGCCGACGGCTCATTTGCTCGCTACCGGAAGGTTTCGGCCGGCCCGGCTGACGAGGCCCTTCTCGCACCCGAAGGGGGAGGTGCGGACCGACTCTGAGGCTGGTGCGCTCCTCGAGCAGATGCGCGACGAGGAACGCTACTGATGATCTATCTGGACACAGCGGCGTTGGTGAAGCTCGTCCGGCGGGAGACTGCGTCGGACGAGCTCGTCGACTGGCTCAATGAGCAGGTCGATCGGACCTTCGTCTCGTCTGCACTGGTGGAGGTGGAGCTACCTCGAGCTCTCCGGCGGACCGAGCCGGCGTTACTTACTGCCGCACCCTCAGTCCTGGCTCAGATCTCCGTCTACGACGTCGACGAGACGGTGCGGACCACCGCGGCCGCCTACCAGGATCCGTTGATCCGCTCGCTCGACGCGATTCACCTCGCCACCGCAGACGCCGTATTAGGCGACGACCTAACCGCCTTCGTCACCTACGATCGCCGCCTACTAGCCACCGCCAACGCAATAGGCCTCCCCACCGTCAGCCCCGGCCTGAACTGACCGCAAGCCAGGCACCCCCAGAACTGAATCACGGCCCGGTTCTTGGCGTGAGGCAACAAAGGTCAGCGTGGGGATGGGGTGAGCGGTCCGGCTGGGTCGAAGAGGTCGCTGGGTTGGTGTTGTTTGTGGGGGCCTTGGCGGATGAGGTCCAAGGTTTCGTAGCCGGTGCGGCGTTGGGTGTTGCCGTCGTCGGTGGGGAAGGTGTGGTCGGCGTAGCAGTAGGCCATGGTGATGCGGACCGGGTAGGACTCGGTGCGGCCGTGCAGGGTGACGACGAAGATGCGCTGGTCGGGTTGGCTGCAACCCTTGCTCCACTCGGCCGGTGCGCCTGCCGGTGAGGTGGCGAGGTGTTGGGCCAGCTTGGCGGCAGGGGCGCCGTTCAGTATTGATCCGGCGACCAGGGTGTTCTGCCAGTACTCGCAGATGCTTGCTGAGCTGATGGTGTCGTTGGAGTCGAGGCCGGATCCGCGGGGACCGGAGTCCGTTGGGGGGCAGCTGTAGTAGTCGGTGGTGATGATCGGGCGGGCCGAGTCGAGGATGCGGCGGCGGAGTGCGTCGTCCTGTGTCAGCACGCTGATCTTCACCCCGGCGACGAGCCGAGTCTCTTCGGTCCATCCGGCGTCGTACTGCTTGATGCCTGGAACCTGGACGTCGTTGAACCACAGGTACTGCAGCCGTTGGTCGGCCGGGATGACGGCGTCCTCGCAGACATAGCTCGAGGGGCCGAGCCAACCGTTGAACCGCCCGATGACTGGCTTGGCCGGCGACGAGCCCGACTGGATCGCCGTACACGGCGCCGGACCGGAGACGTACTGCGTCCAGTCCACCGGTACCTGGACCTGCACCGTCTTGTACGACTCCCAACGCCAGCCGGCATCTGGTGCACCCGGTCGAGCGACCTCGGGGTCGGTTCGGAGTTCGCTTGTGATCGAGTGCGTCGCGGTGATCGCCGTCGCGACCACAGCGCACGCCAGTACGGCGGCCCCGATCGTGCGACCGGTCCGGCGACGCTGGAGACGGTGGTGAACCGCGGCCAGCAGGTCGTCGTCCGACGGCGCCTCCGTCGCGTGCTTCGACAAGCTCGTCACGATCAGCTTCTCGTGGGCGTCCATCAGCGGTTGACCTCCTCGGCGGTGGTGAGAGTGGTACGCAGGCTGGCCAGCGCACGGTGGATCTGCGACCGGACGGTCGCTGGACTGCATTCGAGGATCAGGGCGATCTCAGCATCGGGCAGGTCTTCGTAGTACCGCAGTACGACGGCCGCCCGCTGCTTGGCCGGCAACGTCGCGCACAACGCCCAGACCGCGTCCTGCTCCGCTTGAGCGACCGCATGATCCGGGCTCGGCGAGTGTACGAACGGATCCGCGGTCGGGCTCTCGCGACGGAAGAACCGTCGCCACCGCGAGATGTCCGCGTTGACGATCGACCGCCGTACGTAGGACTCGGGATCTCCGTCCCGGCAGATCCGCGCCCAGCGTGAGTACGCCGCCACCAACGCGTCCTGCACAGCCTCCTCGGCACGGCTGTGGTCACGCGTGATCAGATACGCGAACCGCAGCAGCGCCGCACCGCGCTGCCCCACCCACGTATCGAATTCCGGCCGCTCCATCGCCACCTCCCACCCCTAACCACGCCCGGGGCAGGCCGAACGTTGCATGCACTCCGCCGCGCGCGGCAGGCAGGCGACGAGTGCTGACGCCCGGCCCGGTGGCTGTCGACCGCGTTGCGCTGGGGGCTACTCCGGTTCGGCGATGGTGGGGGTTGGCAGGGCCAGCTTTTCGTCGGGTTTGGCGGCGAGGACGTCGCCGACGTAGGAGCGGGCGGCCTCCATCGTGTCGACCTCGTGGCCGGCCTGCTCGGACAGGAACCAGCGGTGCTCGAGGACCTCGTGGAAGACCTCGGCCGGCTCCAGCTTGCGCTTCAGGTCGCGCGGGACCGCGCGGACGACCGGCTCGAACACCTCGGTCAGCCACTGGTGCGCGACGATCTCCTCGTCCTCGTTCTGCTGGTCGGTGGAGGCGGCGAACGAGTCGAGGTCGTTCAGCAGCCGGCGGGCCTGGTTCTCCTCGACGTCCAGTCCGGTCAGCCGGAGCAGGCGGCGCGAGTGGTGCCCGGCGTCCACGACCTTCGGCTGGATCCGGACCTGGCTGCCGTCCCAGTCGGTGATGATGTCGATCTCGGCGACGTCGAAGCCGAGTTCGTTCAGCCGCCGGATCCGCGAGTCCAGCCGGTGCATCTCGTCGGTGGCGAACTCCTCCGGCGCGGTCAGCTCGGCCCACAGCGCGTCGTACCGGTCGTTGATCGACTGGACCGTCTCCTGCGGGTCGATGTCCGGGTCGAGCAGCCCGCCCTCCTGCAGGTCGAGCAGTTCGCCGAACAGGTTGATCTCCGCGGTGTAGAGATCGTGCGCGCGCTGCCCGTCGGAGATCTCCTGGTGCAGCTCACCGGTCTCGGCATCCACCAGGTACGCCGCGAAGGCGCCGGCGTCCCGCCGGAACAACGTGTTGGACAGCGAGCAGTCGCCCCAGAAGAAGCCGAGCAGGTGCAGCCGAACGATCAGCGCGACCAGCGCGTCGATCAGCCGGTTGACCGTGTCCGGGCGCAGTGTGCTGGAGAACAGCGCGCGGTAGGGGAGCGAGAACTGCAGGTGCTTGGTGATCAGGATCGAGTCGATCGGCTCACCGTTGCGGTCGATGCGGTCGGTGATCACGCCGACGGGTTCGACCGAGGGCGATTCCAGCCGTTCCAGGTCGCGCAGGAGCCGGTACTCGTGCAGGGCCAGGTGCTCGAGCACCTCTTTGATCGCGTAGACGGTGCCGTTGACCCGGACGAACCGGACCACGTGCCGCGAAATACCGCGCGGCAGCGCGACCAGTTGGTCCTCGGGCCAGTCCTCCAGCGGGACATCCCACGGAAGCGACAGCAGACCGGTGTCCGGGCGGGTGGCGACGAATCGGGGCACGAGCACCAGTCTGTCAGGATTTCCGCCACAACCTGAGGTCTCAGGCAGCGGGTCCACCTCGCGAAACAATCAACGCAAGTGGTTGCAAGAACTTGCGCTATCAGGCGTAGGATTTGCGTCATGACGCGACGACTTGCGGAAGTAGCCAAGAAGGTCGGGGTCAGCGAGGCCACGGTCAGCCGGGTCCTGAACGGTAAGCCCGGAGTGTCCGAGGCGACCCGTGAGGCCGTGCTCACCGCGCTCGACGTCCTCGGGTACGAGCGTCCCACGCAACTGCGCGGTGATCGCGCGAGGCTCGTCGGGCTGGTGCTGCCCGAGCTGCAGAACCCGATCTTCCCGGCGTTCGCCGAGGTCGTCGGCGGTGCGCTCGCGCAGCAGGGATTCACCTCGTTGCTCTGCACCCGGACGGTCGGCGGCGTGTCCGAGGCGGACTACGTCGACCTGCTCCTGCAGCAGCAGGTGTCCGGGGTGGTGTTCGCCGGCGGGTTCTACGCGCAGGCGGACGCGCCGCACGGGCACTACGAGCTGATCCAGGAGCGCAAGCTGCCGACCGTGCTGGTCAACGCGGCGGTCGACCACCTCGGCTTCCCGCAGGTCTCGTCGGACGACTATGTCGCCGCGGAGATGGCGATCGGGCACCTGCGCGCCCTCGGGCACCGGCGGATCGGCATGGTCCTCGGCCCGCGTGACCACATCCCCTCGCGACGCAAGCTGGACGCCTTCATCGCCTCGGACGAGGCGGATCTCGAACTGGTCGAGCACACGATGTTCTCGCTCGAGGGCGGGCACGCGGCCGCGACCCGCCTGGTCAACAACGGTGTCACCGGCATCGTCTGCGCCAGCGACATCCTTGCCCTCGGTGCCATTCGCGCGGTCCGCCGGGCCGGCCTCAGCGTCCCCGACGACGTCTCGGTGATCGGGTACGACGACTCCGCGATGATGAACTGCACCGACCCGCCGCTGACCACCGTCCGCCAGCCCATCGACGCGATGGGCCGCGCCGCGGTGGACATGCTCGTCGCCCTGATCGAACGTGCCGCCGTCCCCGCCGACGAACTCCTCTTCGAGCCCGAACTGGTGGTCCGAGCCTCCACCGCCCGCGCCAGAGTCTGACCCCGGGTCACTCCTCGCCTCACCCGCCGCCGGCTCCTGCGGTCGGCGTTCGACACCTCTCACCGCTTCTGCAGCCGCCGTCCGCTTGTTGGTCGGCGGCTGTTGTCGTGTGCGCAGGCGCGGGAGCTGCTCTCCGCGCGCGAGCCACCTTCCCATCATGAGTCACGATTTTGCAATCTTCCATCGAACTATTGCGCAGATTCGATCGAGTTGCCTACGGTGTGCGCCAGAAGTCCGAGGGAGAGGGTGGATCGATGAGGACAACGCGCCGCGGGCTCGGCCTGCTGCTGGTGATGGGACTCGGGCTGGTGGCCGCGTCCTGTGGGTCGGGGGACGAGGAACCGAACGCTCAGGGATCAGCGGGCGCCGACGGCCCGGTCACGATCACGGTCGGCTGTCAGCCGCCGAAGAGCAATCCGAAGGAACGGTCGGCCTGGGACGCGGATGTCGCCGAGTTCCAGAAGCTGCACCCGAACATCACCATCCAGAGCAAGGATGCGTTCCCCTGCATCAACCCCGACACCTTCCAGGCGAAGCTGGCCGGCGGTACCCAGGAGGACGTCTTCTACGTCTACTACACCGACGTGCAGAAGATCATCAAGGCCCGGCAAGCCGCCGACATCAGCCAGTACGTCGGCAGCGTCAAGGCAGTCAGCGACGTGCGCGACGACGTGATGAGCGTGTTCAAGGACGGCGACAAGACGTACGGCCTGCCGCGCAACAACTACAACATGGGCCTGGTCTACAACCGCAAGCTGTTCACCCAGGCCGGTCTCGACCCGGACGCTCCGCCGAAGACCTGGGCCGACGTGCAGGCGGCGGCCAAGAAGATCGCCGGGCTCGGTGCCGGGTACGTCGGCTTCGGTGAGTACTCCGCCGGCAACACCGGCGGCTGGCATTTCGCCGCCAGCCTGTACGCCCGGGGCGGCTCGATGGTCGGCGACGACGGCAAGACCGCCGCGTTCAACAGCGCCGAGGGCAAGGCGGTGCTGGAGAACCTCAAGCAGATGCGCTGGAACGACAACTCGATGGGCAGCAAGCAGCTCCTCCAGTGGGAGGACCTGATGCGGATGATGGGTGGCGGCAAGCTCGGCATGATGATCGGCGCACCGGACGTGGTGCAGTCGGTGAACAACGACTTCCAGGGCAAGTTCGAGGACTACGGCGTCACCGCCGTACCGGAGTCCGAGGGCAAGGCATCGTTGAGCGGTGGCGACGGCTACATGTTCAACCCGAAGGCGACCCCGGAGAAGATCAAGGCCGGGCTGCTCTGGCTGGAGTTCCACGAGCTCACGCCGGGCAAGGGGCAGTTCAACTACGCCAGGTCGAAGGAGCAGGGCCGCCCGGTCGGGCTGCCGATCCCGGACCTGTACGGCGACTCCGCGCCGGGCCAGGAGATCATTGCCCTGCGCAAGCAGTACGCCACCGTCCCGGTCGACCACTTCGCGCCGTACGTCGCCGCGCAGTCGAACATCACCAACAAACTCGAACCACCGAAGGCACAGGAGCTGTACGCCGTCCTGGACGTGGCGATGTCCGCCGTCCTCACCCGCCAGGACGCCGACATCGACAAGCTGCTCTCGGACGCGGAGAGCAAGGCCAACAAGATCCTAGCCAAGAACACCTGATGGCAGTCACCAAAACCCTTGCCCGCCGTCCCCGCTTCGCGGAGACGGCGGGCGGTGGGGGAGCACAGGACGGGAGCCGCCGGTCGGGTTCATCAGGCGGGCCGAACCGCGCCGGCCGTGACCAGGCAGGTGCTGTGCGGCGGGCGGTAGGGCGGAACCTTACCGCGTATGGGTTCTTGTGTGGGGCGCTGATCTGTTTTGCGATGTCTTCTTGGTATCCGATGGTGCGGGAGGTGGTTCTCAGCTTTCAGGAGAACAACTTTGTCGACCCGCCGCGGTGGGTGGGGTTCGACAACTTCCGCAGCGTCATCGAGGACCCGGCCTTTCGTTCGGCCTGGATCAACACCGCGGCGTTCAGCGGGCTGGCTGTCGTCATCGGGTACGCCGTTCCGTTCGTGCTGGCGGTCGTGCTCAACGAGCTGAAGCACGCCAAGGCCTACCTGCGGTTCGTCGTCTACCTCCCCGTCATGCTCCCACCGGCCGTCGCCGTCCTGCTGTTCAAATGGTTCTACGACCCCGGTGCCGGCCTGTTCAACCAGGTGCTCGACGTGTTCCACCTGCCGCCGCTGAGCTGGCTCGACTCGACCAGTACGGCGCTCGTCAGCCTCGTGCTCGTGTCGACCTGGATGAACCTCGGCACCGGCACGCTGATCTATCTCGCCGCGCTGCAGAGCATCCCCGGCGACCTCTACGAGTCGGCCGAGCTCGACGGTGCGGGTCTGCTGAAAAGGGTCTGGCACGTGACGATCCCGCAGACCAAGTTGATCCTGCTGGTGATGTTGCTGCTGCAGATCGTCGCGACCATGCAGGTGTTCATCGAGCCGTACCTGCTGACCGGCGGCGGCCCGGAGAACGCGACCGTCACGGTCGCCTACCTGATGTACCAGTACGCCTTCAACTTCGGCGACTTCGGCGGCGGTGGCGCACTCGGCCTGATGTTGATGGTCGTCCTGATGGTGTTCTCCGCGATCTATCTGCGCGTGTCCCGGGAGGAGGCCCGATGAGGACCCTGGTGTCACCACTCGCACTCCGGACCACCCGTGGCCGCCTGATGTACTGGGCGATCCTCAGCATCGTCGTCGTCGGTTTCACCGGCGCCTTCGTGTTCCCGCTGTACTGGATGGTGACCGGCGCGCTCAAGTCACCGGACGAGCTGGCCCAGATCCCGCCGAGCTTCTTCCCGACGAGTTTCGACTTCGGCGTCTACGCCGACGCGTGGGAGCAGTTGCAGCTCGGCGTCTTCCTGAAGAACACGGTCCTGTACGCCGGTGGCGCCTGGCTGTTCACCCTCGCCGTCGACGTGACCGCGGCGTACGCGTTGTCGAAGCTCCGGCCGTTCTTCGGCAAGGTCGTGCTCGCCGCGATGCTGGCGACGCTGATGATCCCGCCAATGGTGCTGCTGCTGCCGACGTATCTCACCGTCAAGGATCTGCCGATCCTGCATCTCGACCTGCTGAACACGCCCTGGGCGATTTGGTTGCCGGCGGCAGCGAACGGGTTCTTCGTGTTCCTGCTGAAGCGGTTCTTCGACTCGATCCCGCGTGAGTTGCTGGAGGCGGCCGAGATCGACGGTGCGTCACCGCTGCGGATCCTGTGGTCGATCGTGCTGCCGGTGTCGCGGCCGATCCTCGGGGTGGTGTCGATCCTGTCCGTGGTGACGGTGTGGAAGGACTTCGTCTGGCCGCTGCTGGTGCTGCCGGAGACGGACAAGATGTCGATCAGTGTCGGCATCGCGTCGCTGTCCGCGCAGATGCCGCAGAACGTGCTGATCGCCTCGCTGGTGATCGCCAGCCTGCCGACGATCCTGGTGTTCTTCGTGTTCCAAAGAAGCATCATGGCGGGCCTCACCGCAGGAAGCTTGAAGGGCTGAAGCCCCAATCACAGAAGGAGATTCAATGGCGGACGAGTGGTGGCGTGGGGCCGCGATCTATCAGGTGTATCTGCGGAGTTTCGCCGACGGGAACGGTGACGGGATCGGGGATCTGGCCGGGCTGCGGCAGAAGCTGCCGTACCTGGCCGAGCTCGGCATCGACGCGATCTGGCTGAACCCGTGGTACCCGTCACCGATGGCCGACGGTGGGTACGACGTCGCCGACTACCGAGCGATCGACCCGGCGTTCGGGACGTTGGCGGAGGCCGAGGCGTACATCGCGGAGGCGCACGCGCTGAACATCCGCACCATCATCGACATCGTCCCCAACCACGGCTCCGACCAGCAGGACTGGTTCGTCCTCGCACTGCAGTCCGGCCCCGGCTCACCCGAGCGCGACCGGTTCATCTTCCGCCCAGGCCGCCAACCCGACCGCCCGCCCAACGACTGGCAGTCCATCTTCAACGGCCCGGCCTGGACCCAGGTCGAGGACGGTGAGTGGTACCTGCACCTGTTCGCCCCCGAGCAGCCCGACTTCAACTGGCGCAACGCCGAGGTGGTCGAGGAGTTCCACGACATCCTCCGGTTCTGGCTGGACCGTGGCGTCGACGGGATCCGGATCGACAGCGCCGCCGTATTGTTCAAGGATCTGGACAGTGTCGAGGAGTCGTACACCGATCACGATGAGGTGCACGAGATCTACCGCGGCTGGCGCCGGATCACCGACGGGTACGACGACCGGTTCCTGGTCGGTGAGATGTGGATGCCGGATCAGGAGCGGTTCGCGCTGTACCTGCGGCCGGACGAGATGCAGACCGCGTTCAACTTCGACTTCCTGTCCCGCCCGTGGCAGGCGGACGAGCTCAAGGCCTCGATCGACCTGACCCTGACCACGCACGTTCCGATCGGCGCACCGCCGACGTGGGTGCTGTCCAACCACGACGTCACCCGGCCGGTCACGAAGTACGGCCGACCGGACACCTCGTTCTCGCACCAGGACCGCAAGCACGGCATGCAGACCGACCTCGTCCTCGGCGAACGCCGGGCCCGCGCGGCCGCCCTGCTCGCGATGGCGTTACCGGGCGGACTGTACGTCTACCAAGGCGAGGAGCTCGGTCTGCCGGAGGTCGAGGACCTCCCGGACGAGCTGCTCCAGGACCCGATCTTCACCCGCTCGAAAGGGACCGACCGTGGCCGCGATGGTTGCCGAGTGCCCCTTCCCTGGTCCGGCAAGGAACCGCCCTTCGGGTTCGGCACCGATACGCCGTGGCTCCCGCAGCCGCGTGACTGGAAGAACCTGACCGTCGAGTCCCAGCACGACGACCAGAACTCGATGCTCACCCTCTACCGCACGGGCCTGAAACTCCGACGCACGCACCTCGGTGACGGCACGCTGCGATGGCTCGACACGCCACCCGACGTCCTCGCCTTCAGCCGCGAGAGCCTGATCTGCGTCACCAATCTGACCCCGGAGCCGATCGAGCTCCCGCCGTACGACGAACTGCTGCTGGCCAGCAGCCCGTTGGACGACGGGTTGCTGGCCAGCGACAGTACGGCCTGGATCAGGTGAGCGGGCGGAAGCGGCGCAACCTGAGGCTGTTGGAGACCACGAAGACCGAACTGAAGGCCATCGCGGCGCCGGCCAGCATCGGGTTGAGCAGGCCGGCCGCGGCCAGTGGGATGGCGGCCACGTTGTAGGCGAAGGCCCAGAACAGGTTGCCCTTGATGGTGCGCAGTGTGCTGCGGGACAGGCGGATGGCGTCCGCCGCCGCGCGCAGGTCGCCGCGGACCAGGGTCAGGTCGCTGGCCTCGATCGCCACGTCGGTCCCGGTGCCCATGCTCAGGCCGAGGTCGGCCTGGGCCAGGGCGGCCGCGTCGTTGACGCCGTCGCCGACCATCGCGACCACGCGGCCCTCGCCCTGCAGCTTCTTGACCGCGTCGACCTTGCCGGCCGGCAGGACCTCGGCGATCACCTCGTCGATGCCGACCTCGGCCGCCACCTTCGAAGCCACTGCCTCGTTGTCGCCGGTCAGCAACACTGGCCGCAGTCCCAGCGCCTTCAACTGACCGATCGCCTCTGCAGACGTCGCCTTGACCGTGTCCGCGACGACGAGCACCGCCCGGGCCTGACCGTCCCAGCCGACTGCGACCGCCGTACTGCCCTCGGCCTCGGCGTGGTCCTTCGCGTGTGCCAGGTCGTCCGGCAGGTACTGGCTCCACTCCTCCAGCAGCCGGGTCCGTCCGACCAGTACGGCGTGCCCGTCGACGATGCCCTGGACGCCGAGCCCCTCGACGTTGCCGAAGTCCTCGACCTCAGGGAGCTGACCGAGTTCCGCCTGGGCGCCGCGGGCGATGGCAGCGGCGATCGGGTGCTCGCTGGAGTGCTCCAGCGCCCCGGCCAGCCGCAGTACCTCGGACCGGTCCTCCGAAGGAGCCAGCAGTACGTCGACCAACTCCATCCGGCCGGTCGTCACGGTGCCCGTCTTGTCCAGGACGACGGTGTCGATCCGACGAGTCGACTCGAGCACCTCCGGGCCCTTGATCAGGATGCCCAGCTGGGCGCCGCGACCGGTGCCGACCATCAACGCGGTCGGCGTGGCCAGGCCGAGGGCACAGGGGCAGGCGATGATCAGTACGGCGACCGCCGCGGTGAACGCGATCTCCACCGGCGAACCGTTGCCGAGCCAGAACCCCAGCGTCGCCAGCGCCAGCCCGATCACGATCGGCACGAAGATCCCGGACACCTTGTCGGCCAGCCGCTGGACCGCGGCCTTCCCGTTCTGCGCGTCCTCGACCAGCCGGGCCATCTGGGCCAGCTGGGTGTCCGACCCGACCCTGGTCGCCCGGACCACGAGCCGGCCGCCGGCGTTCACGGTCGCCCCGACGACCGAGTCGCCCTCGCCGACCTCGACCGGTACTGACTCTCCAGTGAGCATCGACGCGTCGACCGCGCTGCTGCCGGTGACGATCACACCGTCGGTGGCGACCTTCTCGCCCGGTCGTACGACGAACTGGTCGCCCACGACCAACTGGTCGGCGGGGATGCGGACCTCAGCGCCATCGCGCAGTACGGCGACATCCTTCGCACCCAGCTCCAGCAGGGCTCGCAGGGCCGCACCCGACCGGCGCTTGGCGCGGGCCTCGAAGTACCGGCCGGCCAGGATGAACGTGGTGACGCCGGCCGCGACCTCGAGGTAGATCTCCTCGGCTCCGCTGCCCCGGGACGGGATCAGCGTGAACGGCATCTTCATCCCCGGCTCACCCGCACCGCCGATGAACAGCGCGTACAGCGACCACAGGAAGGCGCTCACCACGCCGAGCGAGATCAGCGTGTCCATCGTGGCCGCGCCGTGCCGCAGGTTCGTCCAGGCGGCCTTGTGGAACGGCCAGGCCGCCCACGTCACCACCGGGAAGGCCAGCGTCAGCGACGCCCACTGCCAGAAGTCGAACTGCAGGGCCGGGATCATCCCGAGCGCGATCACCGGCACCGCCAGCGCGATGCTGGCGAACAGGCGGTCCCGCAGTGGCTTCAGCTCGTCCGGCTCCTCGCTGTCCGGAGAGTCGACGGCCGGGGCCGGCAGGGCGGCGGTGTAGCCGGTCTTCTCGACGGTGGCGACCAGGTCGTCGGTGGTGATGCCGTCCGCGAACGTCACCTTCGCCTTCTCGGTGGCGTAGTTGACGGTCGCGGTGACACCGTCCATCCGGTTCAGCTTCTTCTCCACCCGGGCGGCGCACGAGGCGCACGTCATGCCACCGATGATGAGTTCGACGGACTGACCGGGTTCTGTGGTGGTCATTGCTGTGTGCCTCCTCTCTCAGTGGCCGTGCGGGGTGGTCTCGTGGCCCGGCGTAGCTGGGGCCTTGGTCGTCGGGAGCTGCTTGGGCGGGACGATCGCGGTCCCGTCGGTGCCCACTTTCACGGTGAACTCGGCGGTGTGGACCTTGCCCGCGTGCTGGAAGTCCAGGAACAGGCTGTACGTCCCCGCGGTCGGGAAAGTGGTGGCGAACTTGATCTCCGGCCCGCCCTTCATCCCCGCGGTCGCCTCCTGGGCGGGATGCGTGTGCAGGTAGGCGAGGTCGCCGCCGCGCAGTGACACCAGGTGCCCGAAGGCGCCCAGGTACGGCTGCAGGTCGGTGGCCGGCTTGCCGCCCCGGCTGATCGTGAAGGTCAGGTCGGACTCCTTGCCCGCGACCGGGGTGCCCGCCAGCGTCACGTCGTACCCGTCGAAGCCGTAGATGCTGGCCGGCTCGCTCAGCGGGACCGGAATGTAGAGGCCGGAGACGTTGACATCCGTGCCGAGGGTCAGCGTCCGGTCGAGACCGGCCGGCTGGAAGTCGGCGAACAGTCGCCACGTGCCACCGGCGGTGAACGTGAACGGAATGCTCCAGGTCCCACTGGCGTCCCGGGTCGGGTGCACGTGGTGGAAGCCGGACAGGTCACGCCGTACGACGATCAGGTGCAGGTCCTTCTCGTGCGTCTCGGTGTACTCCTTGACGGGCTTGCCGTCCGGGCCCTGGATGGTGAAGCGCAGCTCGGTCTTGGTGCCGGGCTGGTAGAACGTCGTGGTGGGGGTCAGGGTGTACCCGGCTTCGGAGACCGCGAGCCCGGGCAGTTGCCCGCCCGACTCGCTGTGCCCTTCCCCGTGCCCTGCTGACTGCTCCATGTTGCCCATCTCCTCTTCGTGGGCCGGGGCAGTGGCGGTGTCGGCCGCCGCGATCGGGTCGACCGCGGTGCCGATCGCGAACGCCGCCCCGAAGGCGAGCGCGAGCGCACCGGCGAACGCGCCGAGCCGGAGCGCGACGGCCCGGCTCACGACGCCGCCAGTTCGTAGCCCGCCTCGTCGACGGCCTCGCGAACGGCGGCCTCGTCGAGAGTGGACTCACTCGTCACGTGCACCGCGGAGGTGCCGCCCGCGACGAGGTCGATGGTGATCTCCTTGACGCCGGTGAGCTTGCTGATCTCCTCGGTGACCGCGGCGGTGCAATGCCCGCAGGTCATCCCGGTGACGGAGTAGGTCGTGGTGGTCATAAGAGTTCTCCTTGCTCGGTGTGTCATCGGGTACTTCAGCTGCGGACCAGGCGGGCGATCGCGTCGGAGGCCTCGCGAACCTTCTCCTCGGCCTCCGGGCCGCCCTTCTGCGCGGCCTCGACCACGCAGTGCGCCAGGTGCTCGTCGAGCAGCTCCAGCGAGAACGACTGCAGTGCCTTCGTCGCCGCCGAAACCTGGGTGAGGATGTCGATGCAGTACTTGTCCTCCTCGACCATCCGCTGCAGGCCACGGACCTGGCCCTCGATCCGCCGCAGCCGCTTCAGGTGGCTGCTCTTCTCGGCGGTGTAACCATGTACGTGCTCGGCGTCGGTGGTCATCTCAGGCTCCTTCAGTTTCCCGCAGCTACCCCTCAGGGGTATGTCGACAGGCATGAAGTTACCCCCTTGGGGTATCGAATGCAAGTCCTTGAGCAATACCTGTGGGGGGTATTTCTGACAGCGTCTGCACCGGCAACCTGCCAAGCTGTGCGTCTACTGGCTCGACAAGGGGGTCACATGCCGGAGCTGGCGATCAGTACGCGCGGTCTGCGCAAGACCTACCGGACCCGGCGGGGCCGGAAGGTAGTGGCCGTCCAGGGCCTCGACCTGGACGTGCCGGTCGGGGGCGTGCACGGGTTCCTCGGGCCGAACGGGTCCGGGAAGACCACCTCGATCCGGATGCTGCTCGGGCTGATCCGGGCCGACGCCGGGTCGATGACGGTGTTCGGCCGGCCGGTGCCGGCCCGGTTGCCCGAGGTGGTCGGCCGGGTCGGCGCGATCGTCGAGTCGCCGAAGTTCTTCCCCGCGTTCAGCGGCCGGAAGAACCTGGAACTGCTCGCCGAGGCGATCGGCGCGCCCCGGCAGCGGGTCGGCGAGGTCCTCGAGCAGACCTCACTCGGCGAGCGCGGCAAGGACCGGTACAAGGCGTACTCGCTCGGGATGAAGCAGCGGCTGGCGATCGCCGCGACGCTGCTGAAGGAGCCCGAGCTGCTGATCTTCGACGAGCCGACCAACGGCCTCGACCCGGCCGGGATCCGGGAGATCCGCGAGACCATGCGCGGACTCGGGGACCAGGGCCGGACGGTCCTGGTCAGCTCCCACATCCTGGCCGAGGTCGAGCAGGTCGCCGACACCGTCTCGATCATCGGCCACGGCCGGCTGCTCGCCGCCGGGACGGTCGCCGAGGTGATCGGCGGCAGTACGGCGGGAACGGTCAAGATCGCGGTGGACGACCATGACGCCGCGACCCGGATCCTGACCGCGGCCGGGATGACGGTACGGGCCGACGGCAACTATCTCCTCGTCGACGGCGCCGAGCACCCGGCGGACGTGACCCGCCGGCTCGCCCAGCAGGAGCTGTACGTGTCCGAGCTGGTGCCGGTCCGCGCCGACCTCGAGTCGGTCTTCCTCGAGCTGACCGCCGGGGAGGGGTTGTGATGATCCGTCTCACCAAGGTCGAGCTGCGCCGGCTCACCGCCCGGCGGCTGACCGTCATCGGCGTACTCGGGGTGCTGGTGATCACCGCGCTGCTGCTGCTCGCCACCTGGTTCGAGGCCAGGCCGCAGTCCGAGGCGGAGCAGCGTTCGTCGCAGGCGCAGTACGAGGCGGCGCACCGGTACTGGGAGGAACACGCCGACGAGGATCGTGTGCGGTGCACGGAGGACTGGCAGAAGCAGCCGGATCCGAAACCCTCGCTGGAGGAGCTGTGCAGCTACCCGGAGCCGACCGTCGACCAGTTCGGCAAGCCGCGGATGGTGTTCGCCGAGGCGATGCCGGAGCTGCTGCTCGGAACGTCGTACCTGCTGGTCTTCGCCGCGTTCCTGATCGGGGCCAGCTTCGTCGGGGCCGAGTTCAGTACCGGTGCCATCGGCAACTGGCTGACCTTCGAACCACGGCGGCTGCGCGTCTACGGCAGCAAACTGCTGGCCGCCGCGATCGGCCTCGCTCCGGTGGCTGCCGTCGTCCTGGCGATCGTCCTGTTCGGGACCTATCTGATCGTCGATCAGCTCGGCGACACCTCCGGTACGACGGGGAAGGTCTGGGGTGATCTGGTCGCGACGGGCGGTCGTGCCGTCCTGTTGATCGCGATGGGAGCCGCGCTCGGCGGGGTGGTCGGGTTGTTGCTCCGGCACACGGCGGCCGCGATCGGTGTGGCGATGGGGTACCTGGTCCTGATCGAAGGTGTCTTTGCCGGGTTCCTGAACAAGGCGCAGCCGTGGCTGGTGAAGCTGAACTTCGACGCCTTCGTCCGGCACGACACGACGTACTACCTGAACGAGTGCTCGACCGGCGGCGACGGCAGCTACATGTGCAACAGCATCGAGAAGACGCTGTCGTTCGAGCACGGCGCCTGGTACCTCGGCATCCTCACCGTCGTCCTGGTCCTGCTCGGTGGAGCGGTCTTCTACCGCCGGGACGTCAGCTCCTAGCCCGGCGGAGTCGACCGAACAGCACGAGTCCGAGCGTGATGACCACGGCGACGGCGGCCAGCGCGAGACCGCGCCGGAGGCCGGGCGGCGTGTAGGTGCAGTCGACCCGGTCGGCGGAGTCCGGCAGCTGGACGGCGACCAGACCGCCGTAGTTGCGGGGAGTCTGAGCCTTCCCGCCGTCGACCGAGCACTGCCAGCCGGGCAGCTTCGGTACCGCGACGACGGCGTACCCCTTGGCGCCTGGAGGCAGCGTGGCGCTGATCGAATGGCCGCCGACCTCGACATCCGTTGCCCCGCTCAACCGCAGGTCGCGCACCGCCTTCGCCAGGCGCTGCTCGTCGAGACAGCCGATCGCACCCGTGGGGGTGATTCCCCGCGGCGCATCGGTGAACTTGATCTCGGCCGACACCACACCGGACGCCGGCACGGTGCCCAGGCGAACCATCGCGCTGTTGGTGTTGATCCCCGGCCGGCGGCTCGCGGTGAGCGCGACCCACCGGGTGCCGTCGGTCAGCCGTGCCTCCCCGGAGACCCGCGGCTGGTGCAGGTACGCCGTCGTACCAGGTGTGCACCGCCCGACCAGCTTCACGTCGCCGCCGGTGATCGACTTGCTGCCCTTGTACTCGGGGACCTCGTACACCTGGGTCCCGAGCAACCGCTCCTGTGCGACGAAGGCGTTCGACCCGGCCGTCATCCCGAGCCGTCGCCGGACCGTCACCAGCGGCGGGACCGCGGACCGGGTGATGACCTCCCGGCCGCCCGCCTCCAGGTGCAGGCGCGCGCCGATCGAGAAGATCGCGTCGATCACCGGATGCTCGAGATCGTGGGACGCGCGCCCGTACCCGGCCCAGCCGAAGCCGAGGCCGGTCAGCGTCTTGTTCAGCGAGAACGGCAACAGGCTGCTGTAGAACCCGGGGCCCTGACCGCCCAGCAACATCGGATCGTTCGGCGTCACCGCCGTCCCCGGATCGGCCCGGTACTTCGGCCAGTCGTTGGCTCCCGCGATCGCGTCGGCCCGCTCGGTCTGGTGCTGGTCCCACGGCGGCACCGACGCGCTGAGGATCTTCGACCGCTGCTCGTCCGTCACCACCGCGGTCCACGTGGTCTCCACGGCGACGACCGCCATCACCAGGGCGAACGCCACCGCGACCGGCCACTTGGTCCGTCGCAACGAGGCAGAGCGGCGTACCGCCCAAATGGTGCCCAGCGCAACGAAGGTGACGGCCCCGGAGGCGATCAGGACCGTCATGGCGTGCTTGGTCAGCAGCGGGCTGCCGTCGGACAGCACGGCGATGACCGCGAGCAGGGCCGCACCGCCCAGCAGTGCCAGCGGGCCGGGCAGGCGCTGCGCCACCGATACCCAGGCCACTACGACGATCACCCCACACAGCACGAAGGCCTCGCGGTACTGGCTCCCGTTCGGGGTGTCGAAGCCGTGCCACATCTCCTGCGTCGGCGTCCACAGGAAGGACAGGGCGATCGCCGCGGTCGTCACGATCCAGACCGCCTTGGTCCGGATCGTCACGTACCGGTTGAACGGCAGGGTCAGGGCGAGCAGCAGCGCGACCGTCCCGACGTACAGGCTGGCGGTGCGGCCGACGCCCTCGGACAGCGGGAGCAGTCGGGACAGGAAGAGGTCGACCGGGGCCGGCGTGAAGATGCCCGACGGGGACGGCGTCGCGAGGTCGTTGGCGGACAGGATCGGCAGCAGGAACGGGGCGGACAGGGCCAGCCCGAGCACGAACGAGATGCCGTGCCGTACGACGGCGCGCAGCCGGAGCATCCAGGTGAGGTCGCTGGTCAGCAGCCGCGCGATCAGGTAGAGGCCGGCTGCGATCGTTGCCATGTAGGCGGTGTAGAAGTTCGAGATCCAGAAGACCCCGACCACCAGCACGCTGAGCAGTCGGTTGGTCCGGCGCAGTGACCATTCGGCCACCAGGAAGAACATCGGCAGCGCGATCAGACCGTCCAGCCACATCGGTACATAGGCGCCGTCGTCGATCGCCCAGCCGCAGACTCCGTAAGAAGCTCCGAGAATCGCTGCAACCCAACGGGGTCCTGGAGACATCTTGAGTAGTAGGACCGCCATCGCGGCGGCCGCCAGGCTCAGCTTGAGGACGGTGATGACGAAGACGGCCAGGTCGATCTGGTCGCGGGGGAAGAGCCCCACCAACAGGGACAATGGGCTGCCGAGGTCGACGCCGTAGTCGGCCAGGAACCCGACGCCGAACGCGCTCTGCCAGTTGAAGAACAGGTCACCCTGGGCGCGGCCGTGCAGGACATCCCACAGGTGGGCGAAGAAAGGGATGTACTGGGTACCGAGATCGTTGGTACTGCGGGACAGTGAACCGAAGGGAAAGGTACCTCGGATGAATCCGGAGGCGGCGAACACCGCCGCCACCAGCACACCGGCGACGAGCGCGGGCAGTAATGCCGAGCGCTTCGCGGCCGGTCGCCGTACGTCCGGCTCGGCCGTCGTCACCGTCTCCACGGGGACGGTCGCAGGTGGGTCCTGTACCGCTCCGTCGTCCACTGGCCGCCCCTTTGCTCAGTTCTCGAGCACGTGCGCTCGATCGAGCGCCAACGTAGCGCGGAGTTCCGGTCTGGACAAGAATCGGTCCGATGAGGGGAGGTGGGACGGATGATGCGCCTGAGCCTGGTGGTGCCGTGCTACAACGAGGTCGAGGTGATCGAACGGTTCCATGATGCCGTCGGCCACGAACTGGCCGATATCGGCCGGCCGTACGAGATCGTGTACGTCGACGACGGCAGCACCGACGGCACCCTCGACGCGCTGGTGCGGCTCGCGGACGCCGATCCGACCGTCCGCTACCTGTCCTTCAGCCGGAACTTCGGCAAGGAGTCCGCGATGCTGGCCGGGCTGCGATACGCCTCCGGCGACGCGGTGGTGATCATGGACGCCGACCTGCAGCACCCGCCGGAGCTGATCGGCCGGATGCTGAAGCTGTACGAGCGCGGATTCGACCAGGTGATCGCGCGGCGGAACCGGGTCGGCGATCCGGCCACCCGGACGCTGTTCGCCCGGGCGTACTACTGGCTGATCAACAAGTGGGCCGACGTCGAGCTGATGGACGGGGTGGGCGACTTCCGGCTGCTGTCCCGCCGGGCCGTGGACGGGCTGCTCGAGCTGGGGGAGTACAACCGGTTCTCCAAGGGGCTGTTCGCCTGGATCGGGTTCGAGTCGATCCTGTTCGAGTACGACAACGTGAAACAGCCGGAGCGGAAGAGCCGGTGGACGTTCCGGCGGTTGGTGGAGTACGGGCTGGACGGGTTGCTCTCGTTCAACAACCGGCCGCTGCGGCTGGCGATCTACGTCGGCCTGCTGCTCACCGCGGTCGCCGCCGCGTATGCCGTCTGGGTGATCGCGGTGGCGGTCCTGCGCGGGGTCGAGATGCCCGGCTACGTCACGCTGATCGCCGCGATCACCGGGCTCGGCGGGCTGCAGATGGTGATGCTCGGGGTGATCGGCGAGTACATCGGCCGGATCTACTACGAGACGAAGAAGCGGCCGCACTACCTGCTCAAGCAGACCAACCTGAACCCGGCCGACCGGCCCGCGACCACCGACGACCGCGGCCGCACGGTCCCCTAAACGCACAGCGGCCCCGGGTGGACGAACCACCCAGGGCCGCTGCGTACGTCGTACCGCAAGGATCAGGCGGTCAGCCGCTCCTCGGTGGAGGTGGAGAACAGGTGCAGCTTGTCGGGCAGCGCCGCCAGGTGGATGGTCGAACCCTTCTCGACCGGCATCCGGGCGTCGATCCGGGCGACGATCTGCTGGTGCTCGTTGTTGTGCTCGGCGGTGCCGTACAGGTACGCGTCGGCGCCGAGCTCCTCGACCACGGCGACGTGGACCGGCAGCCCCTGATCGGCGACCTTGAAGGCCTCCGGCCGGACGCCCAGGGTCAGCGTCTTGTCGCTGCCGGCCTTGGCCAGGAGGCTACGCTCGAGCGGGACGACGTAGTCGCCCAGCTTTGCGCCGCTCTCGGTGATGTCCGCCTCGAGCAGGTTCATCGCGGGCGAACCGATGAAGCCTGCGACGAACTTGTTCTTCGGGTGGTCGTACAGGTTCAGCGGGGTGTCGACCTGCTGGAGCAGGCCGTCCTTCAGGACGGCGACCCGGTCGCCCATCGTCATGGCCTCGACCTGGTCGTGGGTGACGTACACCGTGGTGACACCGAGGCGCTGCTGCAGCTCGGCGATCTGGGTGCGGGTCTGGACGCGCAGCTTGGCGTCGAGGTTCGACAGCGGCTCGTCCATCAGGAAGACCTGCGGGTTACGCACGATCGCGCGGCCCATGGCGACACGCTGACGCTGACCACCGGACAGAGCCTTCGGCTTGCGCTCGAGGTACTCCTCCAGGCCGAGCAGCTTGGCGGCCTCCATCACGCGCTTGGCGCGGTCCTCCTTGGAGACACCCTGCATCTTCAGCGCGAAGCCCATGTTGTCCGCGACCGACATGTGCGGGTAGAGCGCGTAGTTCTGGAACACCATCGCGATGTCCCGCTCCTTCGGCGGACGGTGCGTGACGTCGCGGTCGCCGATGTAGATGGAGCCCTCGTTGACCTCTTCGAGGCCGGCGAGCATCCGGAGCGAGGTGGACTTGCCGCAACCCGACGGGCCGACGAGAACCATGAACTCGCCGTCCTCGATCTCGAGGTTGAGCTTGTCGACGGCGGGGGTGTCACCACCGGGGTAGATCCGGGTGGCTGCCTTGAAAGACACAGTGGCCATGACGATGTACTTCCCTTCACCGGCAGGAACGTGCCGGACGATCCGAGTAAAGGCCCCCGGTCGGGGGTGGGGTAATCCTCACCCGCCCGGCTCGTCCTGACAAGGTGTACGGCGTGTGACGTGTCCGTTCTGTTCACGTAGTGGACAACTCCGCGCAGTCTGCAAGTTCTTGCAGGATCTTGCTGCAAGGTCAACGGGTGGTGGGTACAGTGCCCCGCGTGAGCAGCAGAGCACGGCTGGCGGACATCGCGGCCAAGGCGGGGGTGAGCGAGGCCACGGTCTCGCGCGTGCTGAACGGTAAGCCGGGGGTGGCCGAGGAGACCAAACAGTCGGTCCTGACCGCGCTGGACGTCCTCGGGTTCGAACGGCCGACCCGGTTACGCCGCCGGTCGGCGGGGCTGATCGGTCTGGTGATGCCGGAGTTGATCAACCCGATCTTCCCGGCGTTCGCCCAGGTGATCGAGTCCGCGTTGTCACAGCGCGGGTTCACCCCGGTGCTGTGCACCCAGTCGCCGTCCGGGGCGACCGAGGAGGAGTACGTCGAGATGCTGCTCGAGCGCGGCGTCTCCGGGATCATCTTCGTCTCCGGCCTGCACGCCGACACCGGCGCCGACCATGCGCGCTACCAGTCACTGGTCGACCGGCGGTTGCCGGTGGTGTTCGTGAACGGCTGGCTGCCCGGGGTGGAGGCGCCGTTCGTGTCGTCGGACGAGTACGCCGCGATGGAGCTCGCGGTGGCCCATCTGGTGTCCCTCGGCCACCGCCGGATCGGCTTCGCCTCCGGGCCGGAACGGTTCATCGTGGTGCAGCGGAAACTGGCCGGTTACCGCACCTCGATGAAGGCCCAGCTCGGCGTGCACGACGGGGAGCTGGACGAGGTGGTCGCCTTGAGCATGTTCGGTGTCGAGGGCGGCGCCGCGGCGGCCCAGCAGCTGCTGGACGCCGGGGTCAGCGCGGTCATCTGCGGCTCCGACATGATGGCCCTCGGCGTCATCCGCGCCGCCCGCCAGCGCGGTCTCTCGGTCCCCGGCGACATCTCGGTGGTCGGCTACGACGACGCCCCGATGATGGAGTTCACCGACCCGCCCCTGACCACCGTCCGCCAACCCGTCCACGCCATGGGCCTGGCCGCCGTCCAATCCCTCCTCGAGGAAGTCCGCGGCCACTCCACCCCGCACACCGAGTTCCTCTTCCGTCCCGAGCTGGTCGTCCGAGCCTCCACCGGCCCGGTCCGTTAGAACCAGTCCTCGCAGGTCTTGGACCGGAAATCCGGCAGCGAGCGAGTCACGTTGGAGGTCGAGTCCGGGTCGGCGGACGGCACCAGCACGGTGCCGGCCTGAAGGTCTTCCAGGTCACGCTCGCTGAACTCGAGGTGCGTCGCGGACCAGCTGCTGTCGTTCGACCAGCCGTAGATCACGTAGCGCGTCTCCGGCTCCCGCGGCTTCAGGGAGCCGACGAGCCGCCAGCCGTTGCCGCCGTCGGTGAGGCTGAACTGGGAGAAGTCGGTCACCGGCGGACTGACCTCCCACCTGCCGAACTCCTCGTCGTCGGGCAGATACATGGTCGCGCCGTCGATGTGGCCTTCACACATCTGTACGACCACCACTGGCCGGCCCGCGGCGTCGACGGTCACGCCGACCACACCGCCGGTTGGAACTCCGCACCCGACGACCGCCGCCAGGCAGCTGATCGCAGCCAGGCCAGTCCCCACCCACCTCCGCATCACCTCAGGTTAGGTGGCGAGGGCGTCGTACCAAGGACTCCGGCCCGGAGCCGTCCCCTGCCGGGCGGTCCGGGCCGGAGGGCCTGGGGTGACTACTTGCTGGTGTGGAAGGCAGCGGCCGCGGCGGAGGCGAGGCCGTTGGCCCAGAGTTGGTCGACGCGGGCGCGCTCGTTCGCGTCCGGGTAGGCGTTGGTGCAGGACGGGCCGGGACCGCCACCGGACATCAGCTCGGAGCAGGGGCCGGAGTAGTGGTCCGGCAGGCCGAGCACGTGACCGGTCTCGTGGGCGGTGATCCGGGTCGGGTCGTACTGCTGCGACTGGGCGTAGTCCAGGAAGATGTAGCCGCGACCATGTCCGTCGGTCGAGGCGTACGAACCGCGCGGGTCGTTGCCCTCGGTGTAGTAGAAGTCGTAGTTGCTGCCCTCGACCAGGGTGACGTTGCCGACCGAGGAGTTCCAGATCGACGTACTCGAGTTGATCTGCGACCGGAACGTGGGGGCGTCGACGGCGTACACGACGGTGACGGCGGCGGCCTTCTTGCCGGCCTTGGCGTTCTGGGCCGTCTTGGCGCGCGCGGACTTCATCACGGCGTCGTAGAAGGCCTTGGTGGCGGCCTGGTCCTGCGGCGAGCCGGTGTAGGCGGCGCGGGTCGTCGAGGTCGAGGCGGACGTGGTGGCCGGTGCCGGCGCGGGGGACGCTGCGGCGAAGCTGGGGACGGCCAGTGCGGCGGCGGCGAGCCCCGCGAGCGAAGTCAGGATACGGCGATGCGACATTGGAGGGCCTCACTCCGGATCTGTGGCGGAAAGCGACCAGCGGATTACTGTTCGCTACAGACCGGATGCTGCCAAGTCTCCGGGAGTTCCGCACCAGATCGGTAAAAACTCGGGGGTTAACCCGCGACGGACGCTCGCCGTCGTATGCCGCTCATAATGCGCGGCCTATGCGTCACTCGCTCGGGATGCCGACGTTGAGGATGCGGGCACCGGGGCCGCGTTCGGCCAGCCGGTCGGCCTTGTTGTAGAGGTTGCAGCGCTGCAGGCTCAGGCAGCCGCAGCCGATACAGCTGTCCAGGTCGTCCCGGAGTCGCTCGAGCTCGGCGATCCGCTCGTCGAGCCGGCCGCGCCACGATTTCGACAACCGGCTCCAGTCGGCGCGGGTCGGCGTCC
Source organism: Kribbella sp. NPDC049174 (assembly GCF_043197365.1). NCBI lineage: Bacteria > Bacillati > Actinomycetota > Actinomycetes > Propionibacteriales > Kribbellaceae > Kribbella > Kribbella sp. NPDC049174. The sequence continues at coordinate 244,162 of NZ_JBICSZ010000002.1, forward strand.
GGTCGTCCGGCAGGGAATCCAGTGCGCCTTTGATCTCAGCCAGCGCCAGCCCGACCCGCTGGGCCGCCTGCACGAACGCGACCCGGCGCAACGTGCTCCGCTGGTACTGACGCTGGTTCCCGGCGGTCCGCCGGGACTGGATCAGGCCCTGGTCCTCGTAGAACCGCAACGCCGACGCGGCGACTCCGGACCGATGAGCGATCTCCCCGATGGACAGCCAGTGCTCTTTGCTCGGCACGTTCTCCTCCGCCATACCGCCACCCTAGAACCGTCGCCCAAGAACTCAAGCTCACTTGAACTGCGTGAGGTATGCCACCGTGGTGGGTGGTCTGGTCCGGGCCGGTGTGGTCAGAGCAGCGGCTACGGTCGGGTATACTTTTCTGCGTCGGTGCGCGCGTCGCGTCACCAGAAGATTTTCCCAGGCGCTCCGACCCGTCGGTTTCAGCATCCGGCTGAAGGTCCCCGGCGACATGGGTGCAACGCGATAGCACCCGCAGGTCGATGCCCGTCTCCTGCTCAGCACGTTCTGTCCGGTCACGTCTGTGACCGGCCTTTCTGTGCGGTTGCGATCCGGCCACTCGTCCGTGACGTTGAGAGAGAGTTTTTGCGTGACCCAGCACCACCAGGACAACCAGCCTGCCGACGGCAACCAGGCCGACGGCCGGAGCAAGAAGCCGCGGCACAAGAAGTTCCAGAACCAGTCGTTCGGCGAGCGGATGGCAGCCCAGGCTCAGGCCGAGGCGGCCGCGGCGCCGGCCGGCGAGGTTCGGAACGACGCTGCCCGCGGTGAGCGCCGGGGCGGACCCACCCAGTACTCCGACCGCGGCTCCCGCACCTCCACCGACGATCGTCGCGACAACCGCCCGGTGAAGGGCTACCGCGCCGAGCGTGCCAACGAGCCGCGCACCGACCGCCGGTCCGTCAACCGCGACGACCGCCCGCAGTACAACCGTGCCGACCGGCCGCAGTTCAACCGCGAGGACCGGCCGCAGTTCAACCGCGAGGACCGCCCGCAGTACCGGCGGGACGACCGGCCGCAGTTCAACCGGGACGACCGTCCGCAGTTCAGCCGGGATGACCGGGCGCGCGACGACCGCCCGTCGTACCGGCGCGAGGACCGGCCGCAGTACAACCGGGACGACCGGCCGCAGTACGACCGGAGTGACCGGTCGTCGTACCGGCGGGACGACAAGCCGGTCCGTGACCGGGCGCCGTACCAGGAGAACAAGCGTGTCGAGCAGCCGGAGGACCTGGGCACCGTTGCCCCGGACAACCAGTTCGCCGCCCTCGGGCTCGCGCCGCGGCTGGTCCAGCGGCTGGCCCGGGACGGCATCAGCGCGCCGTTCCCGATCCAGGCCGCGACCATCCCGGACGCGCTGGCCGGCAAGGACGTACTCGGCCGCGGTCAGACCGGTTCCGGCAAGACGCTCGGTTTCGGCCTGCCGACGCTGACCCGGCTGGCCGGTGGCCGGACCGAGTCGCGCCGTCCGCGCGGCATGATCCTGGTCCCGACGCGTGAGCTGGCGATGCAGGTGCACGACGCGCTCGAGCCGCTCGCCCACGTGATGAACGTGTCGCTGAAGCTGATCGCCGGCGGCCTGCCGTACCCGAAGCAGATCGAGGCGCTGCGTCGCGGTGTCGACCTGCTGATCGCGACCCCGGGCCGGCTGATCGACCTGTGCGAGCAGGGCGCGGCCGACCTCGGTGCGGTGGAGATCGCCGTCCTTGACGAGGCCGACCACATGTGCGACATGGGCTTCATGCCGGCGGTCACCACGCTGCTCGACATGACCCCGGCCGACGGACAGCGCCTGCTGTTCTCGGCGACGCTGGACAACGACGTCGACACCATCGTGAAGACCTACCTGAAGGACCCGGTCACGCACTCGACCGAGTCGGGACAGGCCACCGTCACCACGATGGAGCACCACCTGCTGGTGATCGAGCCGGCACACAAGCAGTCGCTGACGGCCGAGCTGGCCAGCCGCGACGGCCGGACGATCGTGTTCGTCCGCACCAAGCTGGGCGCCGACCGTGTCGCCACTCAGCTGCGGGACCGCGGCGTGATGGCCGCGGCGCTGCACGGCGGGCTGACCCAGGGCGCCCGGAACCGGACGCTGGACCAGTTCAAGGACGGTTCGGTACCGGTGCTGGTGGCAACGGATGTCGCGGCGCGCGGGATCCACGTCGACGACGTCGGCCTGGTCGTCCAGGCTGACCCGCCGGCCGAGCACAAGGACTACCTGCACCGCGCGGGCCGTACGGCGCGTGCCGGTGGCAAGGGTGCCGTGGTCACGCTCCTCCTGCCGCACCAGCGGCGGGGCATGATCCGGATGGCCGAGTCGGCCGGCGTCGAGGCCGAGCCGGTGCGCGTCCGTCCGGGCGACCAGCTGATGACCGAGCTGACCGGCGGCACCAAGCCGTCCGGGTACCCGGTGAAGCTGCCGGCCCCGAAGCCGGCGCGCTTCGGCAAGGGTGGCGGCGGCAAGCGGTACGGCAGCAGCCGTCCGGGTCGCGGTCACGACAGTCGCGGCAGCAGCGGTCCGCGTCGGAGCGGCGGCCCCCGCCGTACCGACAGCAACCGCTACGAGGGCGGCAAGTCCTACCAGCGCTGAGCTTGACCGAAGGCCCTGGTTTCTCCTTGTACCTAAGGGGAAACCAGGGCCTTTACTGTGTCAGGATCGCCCAGAGGCGGGCGAGGACGGCGGCGATCTCGCTGTCGTCGAGCGGGATGAGCTCGAGCATCAACTCGTCCTGGTCCGCCCGGTCCGTCATCACGTAGATCGACGGCGACCCAGCCTCCAGTTCGGTGGCGATGCGCTTGGCGTCCGGCACCTTCAGCAGCACCCGCGACACCTGTAACCCGGTCGGATCCGGCACTACTTCGGTCGAAACACCAGGGATCTCGTTGGCGGCCCGGGCGAACGAGGTCACCTTGCCCAGTTGGTCCGCCTCCCACTTGACCCGGTCGAAGGCCTGCCATTCCTCGAGTGCGGCCAGGACGCCGATGACGGCCTCCTTGGTCGGCTTCATCACCCGGCCGATGCCCTTGTCCTGCGCCCGAACGGACTGGACCAGCGGCCAGCTGCCCGCGACCAGCCCGGCGGTGGGGGAACCGAGGTACTTCTGCCCGCTGACCAGGACCAGGTCCGCTCCGGTCGAGAGCAGGTCCGCGATCCGGGGGAACTGGGCGGCGCCGTCGATGATCGCCGGGACGCCGCGACGGTGTGCGGCCCGCACGGCCGCGACCAGATCGATCGGCTCGCCGTGGGTCAGCCGGGACGAGACGAGGAACAGGCAGGCAACGTCCGGTCCGTCGAGCTCTTCCTCCAGATCGTCAATGCCACAACGGGTTTCGTCGCCCGCGAGGTCGACCTGCGCTCCGGCCAGCCGGACGCCCTGCAGGTTCGAGTGGCCGTAGTTGACGACATGGCCGGCCGGCATCACGACGCGGTTGTGCATATCCGTTGTGTCCGGCAACGCTGCCACCCGGCGCGGGTCCCCGCCGGTCATGGTGGCCGCGACCGAGAGCGTGATACCCGCTGCGGTGCAGTGGACGACCGCGCCGGCCTGCGCGCCGGTCACCTGGGCGATGGCCTCGCTCGCGCGGTCGCCGAGCTCGTCCATCACAAAGAATTCGGGCAACGCCTGTGCGACGGCCTCCGCCACCCCGTAGGAGCTCCGGGACACCCCGAGCGGGGTGTACGTCCCCTTGGCATTGATCACCACACTCAACCGATACCGATCGTGGATGCTCATGGTGCTGCACACAGTAGTGGTCACCGACAGTGGTTGGCGAGAGTCAGAACGCCAGATCTTGACCCGAACCTACTAGTGAGTCATTCTCAGTTTCCAGAACTCCCCTGCCGTCCTGATCGTGCGTCTCGAGGAGGATCCGTGCAGCACCGCCCCGCTCGCCGAACCATCCGTACGACGATCGCGGCGGCCGCGATCACCGCCGTCCTGGCTGCCCTGCCGGCACCCACCCAGGCCAAGCCCTCGGCCGTGGCCGCGGCACCACCGACGGACTACTGCGCCGGGCAGTGCGACGACATCGTCACGCCCGGGCAGAACGGCAACGCAACCTTCACGGATCTCCTTCTGTTCAAGGGTTTCGGGACCCGGCCACCGCATTTCAGCGACTCGCTGAAGCCTTACGAGAACCTGGTCTGGAACTCCCAGGGCATCACCGACGACGGTCTCGGCGGGTACTTCGACGACGCGTCGTTCGGGGTCAAGGCGGGTGATGTCGCGAGCACGATCCAGCCGCGCGCGGACGTCACGATCGTGCGGGACAAGTCGCGCGGCATCCCGCACATCACCGGCACCACGCGGCAGGGCGTCATGTTCGGCGCCGGGTACGCCGGGGCACAGGACCGGCTGTTCGTCATGGACGTGTTCCGCCATCTCGGCCGCGGTCAGTTGACCCCGTTCGCGGGTGGCGCGCCGGCCAATCGAGCGTTCGAGCAGGAGTTCTGGCGCACCGCGCCGTACAACGAGGCCGATCTGCAGAAGCAGTACGACGACGCCGACGAACGGTACGGCGCCGACGGCGTGAAGATGCAGCAGGACATCAAGGCCTGGGTCGACGGGGTCAACCACTACATCAACACGATCGGCATCGCGTACCCCGGTGAGTACGTCGCGCTCGGCCTGGACTGGCCGACCCCGCAGTGGAAGGTGACCGACGTGGTCGCCACCGCGGCCGTTGTCGCCGGCATCTTCGGCACCGGCGGCGGGCGCGAGATCGCGTCGGCGTTGGCTCTGCTCGAGGCACAAGCGAAGTACGGCGTTGCCCAGGGCACCAAGGTGTGGGAGTCGTTCCGGTCGCAGAACGATCCGGAAGCGAACACCACGGTCCACAACGGCGCGACCTTCCCGTACGGCGAGACCGGTCCGAACCCGGCCGGTCGCGCGCTCCCGGATCGCGGTTCGGTCACCCCGGAGCCCGAGGTGATCAATCAGACGGTCAAGAGCGCGAGCACACCGGTGGTCCCGAAGGGTTCGGAGTCGCTGCGAGGCATCTTCGACCAGGGCCTGTTCCCGGAGGGCTTCGGCGAGAAGGGCATGTCGAACGCCCTGCTCGTCTCGGGTCAGCACACCGTCAGTGGCAATCCAGTCGCCGTCTACGGCCCGCAGACCGGGTACTTCGCGCCGCAACTGCTGCTCCGTCAGGAACTCCAAGGTCCCGGTGTCAGTTCCGGCGGTATCGCCTTCGCCGGGCTGAACTTCTACACGCTGATCGGGCGCGGTCCGGACTACTCGTGGAGTGCCACGTCTGCCGGCCAGGACATCACCGATACGTTCGCCGTACCGCTGTGCGAACCCGGCGGCGGGACGCCGACGAAGAACTCCCAGCACTACGAGTACCGCGGCCAGTGTGTCCCGATCGAGCGGCTCGAGCGGCACAACGAGTGGTACGCCAGCCTCGGGTCCTCCGAACCGGCCGGCTCGTACACGCTGGTTGCCCTGCGCACCAAGTACGGCATCGTCACGAACCGGGGTACGGTCGGCGGCCGGCCGGTGCTGTTCACCAAGAACCGGTCGACCTACGGCAACGAGGCCGGCTCCGCGCTCGGGTTCATGCAACTCAACGACCCGGACCGGATCCACTCGGCGGCCGACTTCCAGAGCGCCGCGCACAACATCGGCTACACCTTCAACTGGTTCTACACGGACAAGACGTCGATCGCGTACTACAACTCCGGTGACAACCCGGTCCGCGCGGCCGGCGCCGACCCGAACCTGCCGACCTGGAGCTCGTACGAGTGGCAGGGCTGGAACCCGGACACCAACCGCGCGACCTACACCCCGGCCGCCCAGCACCCGCAGGTGGTCAACCAGGACTACCTGACCAGCTGGAACAACAAGCAGGCACCCGGGTTCTCCGCATCCGACGGTCAGTTCGGCTACAACGCGGTCTACCGCAGTCAGCCGCTCGACGACCGGATCAAGGCCGTCATCAACAGCGGACAGAAGTTCACCCGTGGCAAGCTGGTCGAGGCGATGGAGGACGCCGGCACGGTCGACCTGCGCGGCGACCAGGTGGTGCCTTACCTGCTTCGGGTCCTGAAGTCTGCGCCGATCGCCGATCCGGCCGTGGCCGACGCGGTCGCCAAGCTCACCGCATGGCAGGCGGCCGGCAGTCACCGGAGGAGTCCGAACGCCTCGTCGAAGGTCTACGACCACAGCGAGGCGATCCGGATCCTGGACGCCTGGTGGCCGCTGCTGGTGCCGGCGCAGTTCAAGGACCTCGGTCCCGACCTGTACGCCGCCCTGGTCGCGAACCTGAAGATCGACGAGCGGCCGAGTGCGCAGGGATCCGCGTTCCAGAGCGGATGGTGGGGTTTCGTCCAGCGCGACCTGCGCAAGGTGCTCGGCGACTCGGTGCAGGCGCCGCAGCCGGTCACGTTCTGCGGCGGCGGGTCGCTCGCGGCCTGTCGTGCGGTGCTCGCCGACTCTTTGCTGGCGGCAACCAAGGTGCCGGCGGCGACGACGTACCCGGCGACCGCGGACTGTGCCGCGGGTGATCAGTTCTGTGCGGATCAAATTGTCCACAATCCGATGGGTGGCATCACCCAGGACCGGATTGCCTGGGTCAACCGGCCGACGTACCAGCAGGTGATCGAGTTCCCGGCCCGCCGGGGTGACGACGTCAGCAACCTCGCCGCGGGTAAGACGGCGACCGCCAGCAGCCACGAGACCGGGTGGTACAACTCGCCGCCGGCCAACGCGGTCGACGGGAAGCTGAGCACTCGGTGGGCGAGCAACTGGTCCGATCCGCAGTGGCTGAAGGTCGACCTCGGCAGTGAGCAGACGATCCGGCGGGTGGTGCTGCACTGGGAGGCGGCGTACGGGAAGTCGTATCGAGTGGACGTGTCCCGGGACGGGTCGACGTGGCAGCAGGTGTACGCGACCACGACCGGTAACGGTGGGGAGGACGTCGTACGGTTCGACGCGGTGCCGGCCCGGTATGTCCGGGTCACCGGGACGCAGCGGGCGACGTCGTACGGGTACTCGCTCTACGAGCTACAGGTCTACCGGCAATGACGGCCGGGAGCCTGTCAGGATGAGGGCATGAACCAGAACTATCCCCCGAACCCGAACCAGCCGTACCCGCCGCAGCAGGGTTACCAGCAGGGCCCGCCGCCCGGGTACGCGCCGCCGCAGCAGCAGCCGGGGTACCGGCCGGGTCCGCCGCAGCAGGGGTACGGGCAGCAGCCCGGATACGGTCAGCCCGGGTACGGTCAGGCTCCCGGCAACTACCAGCCGACTCAGCAGAACGCACCACATGTCGCGCCGCAGGGTTCGCCGTACCCGGTGCTGGTCTCGACCATGAACGACCTGCCCGGGTACACCGCGGACAAGGTGTTCGGCGAGGTGTTCGGGCTGACCGTGCGCAGCCGCGACTTCGGATCGAACTTCACCGCCGGTTTCCGGTCGCTGGCCGGTGGCGAGGTGCCGGAGTACACCCAGATGCTGGCTGAGTCGCGGCACGTCGCGGTGATGCGGATGTGCCAGATGGCCCAGCAGATGGGGGCGAACGCGATCCTGGCGATGCGGTTCGACTGCACCGAGATCGCCAACACGATGAGCGAGGTGGCCGCCTACGGTACGGCGGTCGTCGTCCGCAAGAACGAGCCGCCGAGGCCCGTTCCCGCTGAGGATGATGCGAATGACAGCTGATCTTGCCTTCGGCCCCGATTTCCGGTGGGGGGTGTCGACGTCGGCGTACCAGATCGAAGGAGCCGTGGCCGAGGGTGGCCGCGGCCCGTCGACCTGGGACACGTTCTGCGCCGAGCCGGGCCGGATCCTGAACGGCGACACCGGTGCGGTCGCCTGTGACCACTTCCACCGGTACGCCGAGGACGTCGCGCTGATGCGGGAGCTCGGGGTCGACACGTACCGGTTCTCGTTCTCGTGGCCGCGGATCCAGCCGTCGGGCAGCGGGCCGGGGAACGCGGCCGGGCTGGATTTCTACGACCGGCTGATCGACACGTTGCTGGGCGCCGGGATCCAGCCGGCGCCGACGCTGTTCCACTGGGACACCCCGCAGCCGCTGGAGGACGCGGGCGGGTGGCTGTCTCGCTCGATCACCGACCGGTTCGCCGACTACGCATCGCTGCTTGCGGCGCGGTTCGCGGATCGGGTGCCGCTGTGGATCACCATCAACGAGCCGATGGTGCTCACGCTGATGGGCTACTCGCTGGGTGCCCACGCGCCGGGTCGTTCGTTGATGTTCGACGCGTTGCCGGTCGCGCATCACCAGCTGCTGGCGCACGGCCGCGCGGTGCAGGCGCTGCGCGCGAGCGGTGCGTCGAACATCGGGATCGCCAGCAACCACGCGCCGACCTGGCCGGCCAGCGACAGCGTCGAGGACAAGGAAGCGGCCGGTCTCTACGACAATCTGATCAACTGGCTGTTCGCCGACCCGGTCCTGCTCGGGACCTACCCGTCCGGCTTCGAGGCCGCGATGCCGGGGCCGGTCTCGGATGACCTGGCCGTCATCTCTACTCCGGTGGACTTCTTCGGGATCAATCACTACGCGCCGGTGTCGGTCGGCGCCGCTACCGGTCAGGCCGATACCGCAGCGACGGACGGGATCCTGCTGCCGCCGGGGCTGCCGTTCGAGCCGCGGTCGCTGGAGGGTTATCCGAAGACCGACTTCGGCTGGCCGGTCGTGCCGTCCGCGTTCGGCGAGATCCTGCGCATCTTCAAAGACCGGTACGGCGACCGGCTGCCACCGATCTACATCACCGAGAATGGGTGCTCGTACGGCGACCCGGTGGATGATCAGCGGCGGATCGACTACCTGGACGGGTACCTGCGGTCGCTGCGGCAGGCGATGGACGACGGTGTCGACGTCCGCGGGTACTTCCAGTGGTCGCTGCTGGACAACTTCGAGTGGGCGGCCGGGTACTCCCAACGCTTCGGCCTGGTGCACGTCGACTTCGACACCCAGGTCCGGACGCCGAAAGCGTCGTACCACTGGTTCCGTGACGTGATCGCGCAGAGCCGGGGATGATTCCCGAGCCGGGGGTCGTGCCGACGGCGTTCGCGGAACCGGTCGCCCGGGTCCGGTCGCGCTGGACGGCGGCCGTCGTACTGGCGAATGTCGGGGTTTTCGCGGCCTGGTTGGGACCGATCCAGGTGCTGCTCGCGAAACAGTCCGAGGCGGTTGCTCCGGGCAACAAGGAGTTCGTGTTCGGATTGGTGACGGGGATCGGCGCGGCGGTCTCGGTGGTCGCGAACCCGTTGGCCGGCGCGATCTCCGACCGTACGACGTCGCGCTTCGGCCGCCGGGTTCCGTGGGTGCTGGCCGGGGCTCTCGGCGGGGTTGTTGGACTCCTGGTGCTGTCGGGCGTCGCGTCTGTCGCGTGGATGTTGGTGGGCTGGTGCTTGGTGCAGTTGTTCGGCAACGCGTTGCTCGCGGCAATCACGGCCGCCGTTCCGGACCGGGTCCCGACGCTCCAGCGCGGGGCGGTCGGGGGATGGGTCGCGTTGTCCCAGGTCTTCGGTGCCCTGGTCGGCACCGGGCTTGCGACGTACTTCGGTGGGATCGGTGCCGGGTACGTCGCTTGTGCGGTCTTCCTGCTGTTGTCGGTGCTGCCGTATCTACTGGGCAGCGGGGACGAGCGGCTGGTTTCGCGGCCGCCGCTGGTGATGCGCGACTTCGTCCGCGGATTCTGGATCAGCCCGCGCCGCTACCCGGACTTCGGCTGGGGCTGGCTGACGCGCTTCCTGTTCAACGTGGGCAACGCGCTCGGGACGCTGTACCTCTTCTTCTATCTGCAGGACGAGGTCCGCGTCGACGAGCCCGATACCGCCGTACTGATCCTGACCGCGATCTACAGCGCCTGCGTCCTCGTCACCTCGGTTGCCTTCGGCACCTGGTCCGACCGGATCGCCCGCCGCAAGATCTTCGTCACCGCCTCCGGCGTGGTGATGGCGGTGGCCGGTGTCGTCCTCGCCTTCTGGCCCACCTGGCCCGGCGCCGTCCTCGGCGCGATCATCCTCGGCGCCGGCTTCGGCGTCTACCTCTCCGTCGACTTCGCCCTCCTCACCCAGATCCTCCCCAGCGCCCGCGACCGCGCCAAGGACCTCGGCGTCATCAACATCGCCAACTCCCTCCCCCAGGTCTTCGCCCCCGCCATCGCCGCCCCCATCGTCAAACACCTCGGCGGCTACCCCACCCTCTACCTCCTGGCCGCCACCGTCACTCTCGTAGCCGGCCTCCTGGTCCGCCAAATCCGCACCGTCAATTAACAAGCGCATTTGACGTGAGGGCTCGTCGGGATGGGGTGGGGGCGTCATTATGAGGGCACATCGTTTGGGGAGGGGGCCTTGTGTCGGCGGATCCTCGGGTCGTTGGTCAGGTCAGGAAGAAGCGGAACAAGTTCGGTGAGCCCGCGGTCAAGTGGTTGTCTGTTCGTCAGTTGGTCCGGACCGCGCTCGAGGTGATGAAGGCGACATGGTTCGCGCGGTTCGCGGACAAGCGGGATGTGATCGGCACGGTCCGGGCGGGCTATTACGCGTTGACGCCTCCGGATCACCAGAAGCCGGTCCGGGTCGACTTTGCGGCGGATACCGGGGACGGATTCGATGCGACGCTCGCTGTGGCCAGACTTCTGGCGGGCGGCGCGTCCACGCAGGAAGTGCGAGACCTGGGTCCGGCCGAGTTGCTTGTGCTGGGAGGCGACGAGGTCTATCCGGTGGCCAGTGCCGACGGATACCGCCAACGGCTCACAGCGGTGTTCCGGGCTGCTCGCCTCTGTTATCCGCAGTTCCTCACTCCCGATTCCCCGCACGGGCCTCCGGTGCTCGCACTCCCCGGGAACCACGACTGGTACGACGGGCTGTCCGCGTTTCGTCGTACCTTCTGCGAGTCGTGGACCCGGATGGACGACGAAGTCGATGCCGACGGCTTGACGAAGGTCGGGTCCTACGAATCCGATGAGGTGACCAGGCAACGAGAGGTCGCCGGAGGGTGGACGACGGTGCAGTCGCGCAGCTATTTCGCGATTCGGGTTCATCCCAAGTGGTGGATCTGGGGGATGGACTCGCAACTCGACGCCCCGGTCGACGCCGGCCAACTCGCCTATTTTCAGCAGGCCAAGCGCCTGCTGACAGAGGACGACGGCGTCGTACTCTGCACCTCCACGCCGAACTGGCTGGAAGCCGACGGGGAAAGTCCGCCGGATTTGGTTCGGGAAACACCGCTGTCCACCATGGTGAATTTCCTGCATCGATACCAGCTCAGGCCGCCTGGCCGGCAACTCCGCATGATCGTGACCGGCGACAAGCATCACTACTCACGCTATGTCCCGGCCGAGCAGCAGCCGGACGACGGCAAGGGTGTGAAGTGGGTTTCCGGTCCTGCGCTCATCACGTGCGGCGGCGGTGGTGCCTTCACCTCTCCCACGCATCATCTGACTGAGCACCTGTCCGTGCCCTGGGGTCGCAACAGTCCCCGACACGTCACGCGGTACGACCAGAGCAAGGTCTACCCGAGCGCGACCGAGTCGAGAAGGATGCGTCGCGACATCTGGACAATGGGGTGGCGAAACGGGCCGGTGCTCCCGGCCCTCATCGGGGCCCTCCTGACCTGTGTGTTCGCGACAGTGCGCACTCAGCTGGTGCACCCGGCGTCCGTCGTTGCAGCCATCCTCCTTGCGCTTGTCCTGTGCACCTACGCCGCAACCGGAATTCGCGGCCGGAGGGACAGCCCTTGGATGTCCCGTCTGATCAAGATCGTGGTCGCCGGCGTCGGGCACACCGCGCTTCAGCTCGCTGCGGTTGTGCTCGTGGCCTGGCTGGTCCGCGGGTACGTCGACAGCGAAAGTCTGGCGTGGTGGTTGTGGCCGGCCGTCTATCTGGCGCTCGTCTTCCTCGGGACTCTGGTCTTCACGATCTACCTGCTGATCAGCGACCTCTTCGGTTTCCACGAGCTCGAGGCCTTCGCGTCGATGCGGTCGGAGAAGTTCAAGTCCGTGCTCCGGCTGACGTTCGACGACGCGAAGGTATCCGTCGAGGTGGTCGGGCTCGACCAGGCGCCGCCCGCTCGTTCGCCGGAGGTCGTGGTCGGCGATACGACGCTGGGACCACGTCAGGTCGAGCTCTTCGAGGTGACACGCACAGGTCCGCAGGTCGTGACCACCAGGTGACGGTCAGGCGGGGACCAGTTCGGGTTCCGGCCTGGTCGTCACGGCGGTGTACTCGGAGGTGAGGCGGCGGTACGTCGTGGTCAGGAAGGCCAGCAGGACGACGATCAGCATGATGGCGCTGGCGATGACGAAGGTGAGGGCCAAGCCCCGGGCTTCGCCTTGGCCCAGCAGCCAGCCGAAGGTGGTGTGGCCCGAGGTCGAGTTCATGTAGGGGACCAGCAGGAACTGGGCGACCGGGCCGATGGCGAAGGCGGCGACCGGCGTGGAGGCCGACTCGATGCTGTGGGCGAAGCCGAAGATGCGGCCCTGGGTCTCGAACGGTACGACGCGCTGCAGGATCGTCTGCTCGGCCGCCTCGGCGATCGGGACGACCAGCATGAACCCGAACATGCCCAGCACCAGCAGCGACTGCCATTCGCGGACCGCCGTGGTCATGCCGATGACCGCGATCGCGACGTTCGCCAGCAGCAGGATCCGCAGCGGCGAGCGGCCCAGGCCGAAGCGCGCCACCATCGCACCGCCGGCGATGAAGCCGACGCTGGTGATGCCGAGGACGAGGCCCCACGACTCGACCGAGAACAAAGTCAGGCCGTACGGGTCCATCAGCGTCATGAACACGCCCATGACGAGGTTGTTGAAGGTGCTGAACAGGACCAGCGGCACCAGACCCGGTACGGCGCGCATCGTCTGCCACGAACCGCGCAGGTCCAGGTGGTTGCGCTGGTGGCGTGCCGGGCGCGGCTCGTCGATCCGGATCGCGACCAGCAGGTGGCCGAGTACGACGGTCGTGAGTACGACGGCGATGGCGACCGTACCGCCCATCCCGAGGAACCCGACCGACAGCCCGCTGAGGATGCTGGTCACCAGGTGAGCCAGGCCGTTGACCGTGCCCACCATGCCGTTGGCCTTGTCACGGCGGTCCGCGGGAACCAGGAGCGTCACCGTCGTGGACAGTGCGATGCTGCGCAGCCCGCCCGCGAGGCTGCCGACGAGGACCAGGGCCGCGAACACCCAGAACCAGGGCTTGTTCCAGTCGGTGACCGGGACCGCCAGGTACACCACGCCGGCCACGGCGAAGGCGGCTCCGGTGGTCGAGCTGGAGATCACCATCGCCGTCTTCTTGCGGTTCGCGTCGACGATCGCGCCGAAGACGACGCCCGCCAGCGCGCCGGCCAGCATCGAGCTCCCGGAGACGATGGACGCGACCAGTACCGACTTCGTCACCAGGTAGACCCAGAACGCCAGCGCGAAGGACAGGAACGTGGTCGTGACGTTGGCGATGAGGGTGTTGACCAGCAACCGCTTGAAGGTGCTGTTCTGCGCACTCATGGTGACTCCTGAGTCGTGATTCGGTCGGCTCTCACTTGTTCGTCGGACGAGCCGGGCGAGATTTGACACAGTCGGCGCCACGAATTTCTGACCGCGGTTAGGGTGCGTGCATGTCACCGGTGCTGCAGTCGTCCAAGCTCGCGAATGTCTGTTACGAGATCCGTGGGCCGGTCCTGGACGAGGCACAGCGGCTGGAGGCGGCCGGGCACCGGATCCTCAAGCTCAACACCGGCAACCCCGCGCCGTTCGGGTTCGAGTGCCCGCCGGAGATCCTCGAGGACATCGTGCGTAGTCTCGCGGACGCGCACGGTTACGGTGACGCCAAGGGGCTGCCGGCCGCCCGCCGGGCCGTCGTGCAGCACTACCAGCCGTGGGGGATCCACCTGGACATCGAGGACGTGTACATCGGCAACGGTGTGTCCGAGCTGATCCAGATGGCCGTCCAGGCGCTGCTCGAGGACGGTGACGAGGTCCTCATCCCCGCTCCGGACTACCCGCTGTGGACCGCGGCGGTCGCGCTGGCCGGAGGTACGCCGGTGCACTACCGCTGCGACGAGCAGGCGGACTGGATGCCGGACCCCGCCGATATCGAGCGGAAGATCACCGACCGCACCAAGGCGCTGGTGATCATCAACCCGAACAACCCGACCGGCGCCGTCTACGACCGCGAACTCCTGGTCCAGCTGACCGAGATCGCGCGCCGGCACGGGCTGCTGATCTACGCCGACGAGATCTACGACAAGATCCTGTACGACGGCGTGGAGCACACCCCGCTGGCGTCGCTGGCTCCCGACGTACTGACGCTGACCTTCAACGGACTGTCGAAGGCGTACCGCGTGGCCGGCTTTCGCTGCGGATGGCTGGCGGTGAGTGGGCCGAAGCACCAAGCCGCCAGCTATCTCGAGGGTCTGACGATCCTGTCGAACATGCGGCTGTGCGCGAACATGCCCTCACAGCACGCCGTCGCCACCGCGCTCGGCGGCAGGCAGTCGATCAAGGATCTGGTGTTGCCCGGCGGACGACTGCTGGCGCAACGCGATACGGCGTACGAGCTGCTGACCCAGATCCCTGGCGTGACCTGTGTGAAGCCGAAGGGTGCGCTGTATGTGTTCCCGCGGCTGGACCCGAAGGTCTTCGGGATCACCGACGACCGGCAGTTCGTCCTCGACCTGCTCCGGGCCGAGAAGATCATGATCGTCCACGGCACCGGCTTCAACTGGCCCGAACCCGACCACATCCGCATCGTCACCCTCCCGCACAAGGACCAACTCGAAGACGCCCTCACCCGAATCGCGACGTTCCTCGATTCCTATCGCCAACGGTCATAAGAGCCTGAAGCGTCTCGAAGTCCCCGGCCGGGAGGGACACCAGGCCGCGGCGGAGCTGGTAGCCCCAGTTGGGTTGCCGGGTGAGCTCCAGTTCGATCTCGCGCAGTGACACCGGTTGGACAGGCAGGAAGTCGACCCGGCGCCGCCACGGGCGGATGGTGCCGTGCGCACCCATCTCCATCGGCTCCCCCAGATAGGGCTCGTCGTCGGCGATGAGGCCGAGCGCGGTGAACGCGCGGAGCGGTGTCGTGTCGCCGAAGCGGTCGGTCGGGGAGTAGATGACGAAGCCGTCCTCCCGGCTCAGCCGCGCGACGTTGTTGCGCTTTCCGTGGTTGAGCTGGATGAAGCTCTGCTGTACCGCGATCCGCGCATGCTCGGCCGAGACGACTCCGAGCCAGGCTCGTTCAGGTTTCATCCGACCAGCATCCGGCCCGATAGTTGACATGTTCTGTCTTATATCCGGCACGGATAAGGTGCGCTATGCCCTTGTTCTCGTTTGAAGGTAAGAGTCCGGTGGTGCATCCGGAGGCCTGGATCGCGCCGACTGCCACGTTGGTGGGGGATGTGGTGGTCGAGGAGGGGGTGTCGATCTGGTACGGCGCGGTGGTGCGGGCCGATCTGGGCCGGATCACGATCCGGGCGGGGGCGAACATCCAGGACAACACCGTGATCCATGTCGGCAGCAACGGGTGTGAGATCGGGCCGAACGCGACCGTCGGGCATCAGTGCCTGGTGCACGACTGTGTGATCGGCGAGCAGGCGCTGGTGGGGAACGGCGCGATCGTGCTCGACGGTGCGGTGGTGGGTGAGCGCAGTCTGATCGCGGCCGGCTCGACGGTGACGCCGGGGGCGGTGATTCCGCCGGAATCGGTCGCGATGGGCAGTCCGGCGAAGAAGATCGTGCCGCTCGAAGGAGTCGCAAAACTCTTCGTCGACCACAACGCCGCCATCTACCACGACCTGGCCCGCCGCCACGCAGCGACAGTCGAAGAAGTCAGCTAGCACGAACGGGTCCCATGGTGGGAATCTCCCGACTCCCCACCACGGGTCCGCTGGTCAGGCTGTCTGCTCAACCCGACCACCTACCGGTACCCAGACGGCCGATCCGGACTCTTGTCGCCCTCGCCACAGCTGTTAACGTGACGGCGTAGTCTTGCAATGATTATAAGAAAGCGGCCGCGATGACGCCCGGCGAACTCGATCTGACCGCCAAACTGCGGTTCGCCCGCGCGGCGGTGTTCGCCCAGCTCACCGGCTTACCCGACCTGGTCCGCGCACACCTGACCTCCGGACCAGGTGCTCCGGCACTGACAACCGACCGTGAACCGCCGGACACCGCGGTGACGCGCGACGTGCTCGACCTGGCCAGGTCGTCGTACCAGGAACCGTTGCTCGGTCACTGCATCCGCACCTGGCTGTGGGCCGATCTGCTCGCCGGGCGCGCCGGGATCAAGCCCGACGAGGAGTTGCTGTACGTCGCCTGCCTCCTGCACGACATCGCCCTCACGGATCGCCACCGCCCACCACCGGAAGCCGCCTGCTTCGCCGTCCACGCTGGCGAAGTCGCCCGTACGACGTTGGCGGAGCTAGGCGCCAAGCCGTCGTGCGCTGATGAGGTCGCACAGGCGATCGCACTGCACATGAACATCCACGTGCCCACGGACGAAGGGCTCGAGGCGCACCTCCTGCACGCCGGCGCCCACCTGGACGTCGCCGGAACGCGCGCCGGCGAGCTGCCGCGCCAGACGATCCGCGACGTCGTCGCCAAGCATCCACGGGACGGCTTCCCAGACTGCTTCGCCACCCTCATGCGCCGCGAATCCGCCGAGCGCCCCAACTCCCGCGCCGCCCTCCTCTGGCGCCTCGGCATGCGCCTACCCCTGCATCACAACCCCCTCGACCGCTGACCGCCTAGGGTTGAGCGGGTGCTCAGGACAGTTGCGGGATTCGGTGCGTTCGGGCTGTTCTGGGGTGCGTGGGGCGCGATCCTGCCTGCCATCCGGACCGAGTCCAGCGTCAGTGATGGGCAATTAGGGCTCGCGCTGCTCATGGTGGGCCTGGGCGCTTTGGCGTCGATGCGGTTCACCGGGTATCTGATCGATCGGTACGGCGGTGTCGTGTTGCCGGTCGTGGTGGCGTCGTTCGGCGCGTGCGGCGTACTGCCCGCGCTGGCCGATTCGGCCGTGACGCTCAGCGCCGCGCTCTTCTTGCTCGGGGCAACCTCGGGTGCGACGGACGTCGCCATCAACGCGACCGGATCCGACGCCGAGGCCGTCACCGGACGGCCGTTGATGAACCTTGCCCACGGCATCTTTTCCGTCGCGGTCGTCGCCGCCAGCCTCGGTTCGGCGGCACTGCGCACGGCCGGCGCGGACGCGTTGCCGGTGCTCGGCGGAGTCGGCGTGATCATCACCGTCGTCGCGGTCGTCGTACTCGCGCCAGGCTCCCGCGACAACCTGCAAGCATCCACAGAACCAAAGCCCAAGCGGCGGATCGAGCCCGTTCTCCTTGTCTTCGGGGCACTCTGCGCACTCGCCTATGTCGTGGAGAACGCCTGGCAGAGCTGGAGCGCCATACACCTCGACACGTCGCTGAACGCAGCACCAGGGTTGGCGTCGAGCGCACCCGCGGTGTTCGCCGCAGCAGCCGCGACCGGGCGGATCGCCGGTAACGCCCTGCTCAGACGGTTGCGGCCGGTTCAGTTGCTGGTTGCCGGCGGCGCGCTCGCGGCAGTCGGTTCGATCGCTGCCGCCGCGGCGGGCTCCGCGTGGCTGGCGTTGATCGGGATCGGCGTCGCCGGCCTGGGTACGTCGGTGTGCGCGCCGACCATCATCGGTATGGCCGGTGCGTGGGCCGGTCCGGAGCGGCGAGCCGGCGCGATCTCGACCGTCACCACGATCGCGTACCTCGGCTTCCTGCTCGGCCCGGCCGCGGTCGGTGCCGCCTCGTCCGCCTGGTCGTTGCCGATCGCTCTTGGCGGCGTCGCCGTACTGGCGCTGCTCGTCGCGGCCCTCGGTCCGGTCGCTGCCCGGCAGCCCGAGCGGCAGCCCGCTCACTGACCTTTCAACCCTGATCAATGCGGTCGCGACCGAACCGATCGCCGTCTACGGTGGGCAGGAACCTGAGGGGAGACAGCTGATGACCGAGATCGCGAACACCGGCGCAGCGGTGGTCAACCGCGCCGACGGGCGGGACGACGGCGAGGAGTGGACCGAGAACTACGAGCAGCTACCCGGCGGGGCCGGGGTCTCGCTGATCCTCGAGTCCACCACGAAGGAGGGCGTCGGCCCGCGCCTGCACAAGCACCCGTACGCCGAGACGTTCATCATCCGGCGTGGTTCGGCCACGTTCACCGTCGGCACCGAGCAGGTCGTCGGCCGGGCCGGCCAGATCCTCGTCGTCCCGGCGGACACCCCACACAAGTTCGCCACCGGCCCCGGCGGCTACGAAGCCGTCCACATCCACGCCAACCCCACCTTCGAAACCACCTGGCTCGAGTAGCTACTCCAGGCTCGATCGCAGCCGGGAGACTATTTCTTCGAGGAGCTTCGGGCCGGTGCCGAAGTTGAGGCGGAGGAAGCCGGAGGCGTCCGGGTCGTAGTCGAGGCCTGGGGACAGGGCGATCTTCGCTCGGCGGAGGAAGAAGGAGCTCGGCTCCTCGTCGAGGCCGAGGGCGCGGCAGTCGAGCCAGGCCACGTACGTCGCGTCCGGCGGGGTCCAGGTGATCCCGTCGGGGAGGTTGTCGCGCAGGTACGCACGATTGTCGTCGAGCTGCCGCAGTACGGCGTCCAGCCAGTCGTCGCACTGTGAGAAGGCGACCTCGGCCGCGAGGACGCCGAGCAACCCGGCCTGCTCAGCCGTGTACGGCAGCCGCCGTACGACGTCCTGCGCGCGATCGGACGCGGTCACGATCTGTGCCGCCTTCAACCCGGCGATGTTGAACGCCTTCGACGCCGAGATCAGCGAGATCCCACCCGCGCGCGCCGCGTCGGACACCTCCAACCACGGCACATGCGTCGCCCCCGGCAGGACCAGCGGTGCGTGGATCTCGTCAGCCAGGACCCACGCGTCGTACGACGCGCACAGCTCGGCGATCTGCTCGAGCTCCTCGCGGGGAAGCACCCGCCCGGTCGGGTTGTGCGGGTTGGTGAGGACGAGCACCCGCAACCCGTTGCGCAGCTCCGCCCCGAGCCTCTCGAGGTCGAACCAGCCGTCCGGACGCAGCGGAATCAACACCGTCCGCAGCCCAGCCTGCGGAATCTGCTGGAGAAACGGCGGGTACGCCGACGTCGCGAAACCGACCGAACCACCCGGCGCAAGCGCGAGGCAGAGCTCGATCAGCCCGGCCAGCACCTCGGGCGCCAGCGTGACCCGCTCCGGATCCACGGTCCAGCCGAGACGCCGGTCGGCGAACCCGGTGAACGCCTCCTTCAACCGCTCCGGCACCTCGAAGGCGTAGCCCAGATCGCTGCGATCGATCGCGTCGTGCAGCACCCGGGCGATCGGCTCGGCGAGGTCGAAGTCCATCTCCGCCACCGTCGAGGCGATCACCCCCGGCGCATGCCCGGACCACTTCTCACTGCGCCGTTTCTGCAGTTCCGCCAGCTCGGCAACGTTCAGCATGGTCATCGCTGCACCCCGGGGACGCGTTCCCCAGGCGGCGTGAAGGCGGCCAGAACCGTCGCGGTGATGTACTCGGCGGCGTTGTCGGGGGTGAGACGGCCGGCGTTGATCTCCTCGGCCGCGCCGTGCATGACGCTGTGCATGGATCCGACCAGCCAGGACGTCGGCAAGTCGGTCCGGAACACGCCTTCCTTCTGGCCGCGCTCGATCAGCCGCTCCACCCGCGTCATCGGATCGGCGTGCAACTCACGGACCCGGCCCGGCGGGAGTGCGTCCTGGGCGGCGACCAGGAGTGAGCGGAACCGGTCGACCAGATGCCAGCTGGACTCGATCAGCCGGGCCAGCGCTTCGCGCGGATCGCCGGTCAGGTCGACCTGGCTGAGCGCGGCCTCGCCGCTCTCGATCGCCTGCACGAAGACCGCGTCGACCAGGTCGGTCCGAGACGGGAAGTGGCCGTAGAGGGTGACCCGGCCGACGCCTGCCGCTTTCGCGATCTCACTGGTGCTGGCGGCCGGATCCCGGCTGAGGCAGGCGGTGGCCGCGTCCACGATCGCCGCGATGTTGCGCTGTGCGTCGGCCCGCTTGGTCGTCGTACCTGCTGCTTTCGCCGGCATCGAGAACTCCTCTTGTCGAACACCACTGTACGAGTTACTGTAGCTCAGATAACTTGAACAATGGTGTTCGAGATAGTCGAAAATGTGAGGAGGGGCCGGAGATGTCCGGACCGACGAAGGAACCTGAGTCCACCGCAGTGGACCCGCGGCGGTGGCGGATGCTGGGGCTGCTCGCCATCGCGCAGTTCATGCTGATCCTCGATGTGACCGTGGTGGCAATCGCGCTGCCGCACATCGGGACCGACCTGGGGCTGGAGCGCGACACGCTGACCTGGGTGGTCAGCGCCTACACGCTGATGTTCGGCGGCCTGATGCTGCTCGGCGGGCGCGCGGCCGACCTGTTCGGCTCCCGCAAGGTGGTGCTGGCGGGTCTGCTGGTCTTCACCGCGGCCTCGCTGGCGACCGGTCTGGCGAACAGCGCCGAGCTGCTGATCGGTGGCCGGATCGCGCAGGGGATCGGCGCCGCGATGCTGTCGCCGGCCGCGCTCTCGGTGGTGACCAAGACGTTCGACGGCGATGAGCGGAACAAGGCGCTCGGGATCTGGTCCGCGATCGGTGGCGGCGGCTCCGCCATCGGCGTGCTGCTCGGTGGCGTGCTGACCGCCGGCCCGGGCTGGCAGTGGGTGTTCTACGTGAACGTGCCGATCGGCGTGGTCGTGTTCGCGATCCTGCTGAAGACGCTGCCGGTCGACCGTCCGGCGGAGAGCCAGGGCCGGCTCGACGTACCGGGCGCGATCCTGGTCACCGCCGGTACCGGTACGGCGATCTACGCGCTGATCAACGCCGGTGACCGCGGCTGGCTGTCCGCCGCGACGCTGGCCACGCTGGCCGGCGCGGTCGTCCTGTACGCCGTGTTCGCCTGGCTGCAGACGGTCGTTCGGTCGCCGCTGATGAACCTGCGGATCCTGACTCGCCGCCCGGTGGCCGCCGGTACCTTCCTGATCCTGGTCGCCACCGCACTGATGATCGCGGTCTTCTTCCTCGGCTCGTTCTACCTCCAGCACTACAAGGGGTACGGCGCGCTGCTGACCGGACTGCTCTTCCTGCCGGTCGCCGTCCTGACCATCATCGGAGCGCAGGTGGCCGGGCAGGTCATCGGCAAGGTCGGGGCCCGGCCGGTCGCGATGATCGGGCTGACGATCGCGGCGCTGGGGATCGCTGTCCCCGCCATCTGGGAGGGTGCTGCCATGGTCGTGATCGGGACGAGCTTCGGCGCCGGCGGGATCGGTGCGGCGTTCGTCGCGGCCTCGACCACCACGTTCGCGCAGATCGACTACACCGAGGCAGGGCTGGCGTCCGGCATCCTCAGCACCTTCCACGAGTTCGGTGCGGCGCTCGGTGTGGCGATCGTGTCGAGTATCGCGGCAGCCAGCCTGGCCGGAACGGTCACCACCGGCTTCAGCCGCGGATTCACCTTCGCCGCCGTCACCGCGGCCGTCGCCGCCGTCCTCGCGCTGGTCGTCGTACCGGTCGCCAAGCCTTCGACAGGAGCAGCTCATGCCGCCCACTGAGATCCGTCGTGCCGTCCCCGCGGATGCCGAGATCGTCCGGACCCTGCTGGTCGAGCTCGCCGACTACCAGGACCAGGGCAAGTACGTCACCGCTACGGTCGAGCACTGGCAAGGGTTCCTGGGCCGGGACGACGTGATCGTGCTGATCGCCGAGATCGACGGGACGACGGCGGGGTACGTGTCGTCACTGCGCCGCCCGTACCTGTGGGTCGGCGGGGACGTGCTTGCCCTCGACGACCTCTACGTGCGCGAACAGTTCCGCGACGCCGGCGTCGGCCGGGCTCTGATGCTCGAGCTGGCCCGGCACGCCCTGCCCGACCGCCTGACCATCAGCTGGGGCCTACGCCTCGAGAACGAGGCCGGCTACCGGTTCTATGACCGCTTGGGCGCCAACCTGGTCACCAAAACCGCCGCCAGCTGGCCGGCCACGGCCTACGAGAAGCTGCTGGCTGAGTAACGCGACCGCGCTGCCGGAGGACCCGGCAGCGCGGTCGAGTGGTCTGAAGGTTCACCACAGGTTGATTTGGAGGTTCTTCGGGAGGGGTGTCGAGAACGGCCGGGTTCGCTCGACGCAGGGGTGACGGAAGACCTCACACCACCTGGAAGGACCCCGGCCATGACCACCAACGACCTGACGATTCCTGGCACCCGTGTCTCCACCCGCGCTCTGCTGACCGGCGGGATCGTGGCCGGCCCGCTGTACGTCGCGGTCTGGCTGGGTCAGGCCTTCACCCGGGAGGCCTTCGACCCGACCCGGCACCCGGCCAGCCTGCTGGCCAACGGCGGCCCGGGCTGGATCCAGACCGCGAACTTCGTGATCGCCGGCCTGCTGTCGATCGGTGCCGCGGTCGGCGTCCGCCGTACGCTCACCGGCCGGGGCAGCAAGTGGGCGCCGCGGTTGCTCGGCGCGTACGGCGTCGGCCTGCTGCTCGCGGCGATCTTCCCGGCCGACCCGGGCGCGGGCTTCCCGGCCGGTACGCCGGCCGACTACGCCGAGATCAGCACCCGCGGGATGGGCCACTTCGTTGCCGGTAGCATCGGGTTCACCGGCCTGATCGCCGGCTGCCTGGTGGTGGCCGCGCACTACCGCAGCATCGGCCGGACGGCGTTCAGCCGCTACTCCACCGCCACCGGCATCCTGTTCTTCGGCGCCTTCGCCGGCCTCAGCGCCGGTGCCGGCTCCCGCCCCACCATCATCGCCTTCGGCGTCGCCGTCATCCTCGGCTGGACCTGGATCGCCGCCCTCTGCGCCGACCAGCGCCGCAACGCGTGACCTCACACCTCAAGCCCTGGCTGACTGCTGTCGACGCAGTGGATGTCAGCCTGCCAGTGGTAGGCCGGTGCGCGAGACCCCTTGCTGCACTACGTCGACGGTCACGTACCGGCCCACCACCAGTTGCCGCCGGACTCCAGCGGCGTTCGTGACGCTGGGAAGGATGCGGCCACCGACAGCGGAGTGCCACAGGTGTGCCTCGTCGTAGCCGCCCGTCACCTCGACCGATACGAGGCCCGCGATCACCGTCAACCGCCACGCGGTAGCAGCCAGCGCAGGGCTGTCCGCCAGCAACTGGCCGATCCAGTCGATGTTCTCCACCACAGACAACGCCGGGTTTCTCGGCACGGATTGGATGGTCATGGGTCCGCAACTTTCTTGGTGACATCTGCTCTCACCCTCTACGACGAGACAGCCCCCTGAAGTGTGACATCGCCGGGAGGCGGCCGTCAGCTCAAGCAGGTGCGGAGGGCGGTGATGAGGTTGGTGGCTCGGGGGTCGCCGTGGCCTAGCATGCGGTTGGCTGCGTAGGCGAAGCCGACGGCGTACTCGTCGTCGCCGAAGGCGAATTGGCCGCCGGCGCCGTCGTTGCCGAAGCTGCGGGGGCCCAGCATCGGGCGGAACGTGGAGTCGAGCAGGACGCCTGAGCCCCAGCGGGCGCCGGCGTCGAAGCCTAGGAAGCCCTGGCCTGCTGATACCTCGCGGACCATGTCGGTGACGGTGGCCGAGGTGAGCAGGCGGCCTGTCGCAGCCGCTGAGTACAGACCGGCGAGGCCTGTCGCGGACGCCGTCGCACCCGCGCCGGGGAGCTCCATCCCAAGCAGCGCCGGGTCGTTCCAGCCGTGCGGTACGTCGAGACCCGGGAAGACCAGTGCGCCGTTCATCGTCACGATCCGGGTGAGCAGGTGCTCCGGCCCGGGCATCGGCGGACGGCCTTCCGCCTCGACCAAGCGAGCGAGGTTGTCCAACTGCGAGGCCGGCAGCCCGATCCAGGCCTGGAGCCCGAGCGGGTCGCCGATGGCCTGGCGGAAGTACGCACCCGGCCGGAGCCCGGTGATACGTCGTACCACCTCGCCGAGGACGAAACCGAACACGTGACCGTGGTACTCGTAGGTCGTCCCCGGCTCCCAGAGCGGCTTCTGCTCCTCGATCGCCTCGATCACCGGCGTCCAGGCCGTGATCTCCTCGAACGACAGCGTCCGGTCCAGCACCGGGATCCCGGCCCGGTGCCCGAGCACCATCCGGGACGTGATCGCCTCCTTGCCGTTGGCAACGAACTCGGGCCAGTAGGTCCCGATCGGCGCGTCGAGATCGAACCGACCCTCCTGCGCCAGCAGGTGAACACTCAGGCTCACCAGCCCTTTGGCGACCGAGAACACCGGTACGACGGTCTCGCGCGACCACCGGCGTCCGGGCGAAGCCTCCCCGTCCCACAGCTCGACGACGTTGCGTCCGCCGACGTACACCGTGACCGCGGCTCCGAGCTCGGGGAACTCGGCGAAGTTCCGCGCGAACGCGTCGGCGACAGCGCCGAATCCCTCGTCCACCCAGCCGTTGTCCAACATCTCGTCCTCCGTCGTAGGCCGGAGTCACCCTACGTCCGCAGGCGAGGTGTCACGACTGGTTTATGGCAGGACCCACTTCTGGTTGAGGGCGGTGTGGCACGTGTAGAGGATCAGTCTGGTTCCGTTGGCGCTCAAGCCTCCGGTGGCGTCGAGGCACTGGCCGGAGCGCACGTTGAGGAGCGTGCCGTTCGCACGTGGCAACCACTTCTGGCCCGCACTGCCGTCACACGTCCACAGCACGGCCGGCGTACGGATCGCCGTACTGCGTGCATCCAGGCACTTGCCGAGCGATCGCAGCGTGCCGTCCTCGGACGGAGTCCACTGCTGGTTCGCCTTGCCGTGACAGGAGTACAGCGTGGCCGGCGTACCGTCGGCCGAGCTGGCCTGGTAGAGGTCGATGCACTTGCCGGCGATCCCGGTGATCGGACCGGTGTCCTGGTACACGCCGACTTCCCACAGCGAGTAGTAGCTGCCCGCGACACCCCGGGCCGTCGCGTTGATCCGCACGTACCTGGCGAAGTTGGGAGTGAACTCCAGACTGTCGGTTGCGCCGTCTCCGACCGTGGTCGAGTAGACGGTCTTCCACGTCCGTCCGCTCCCCGATACCTGGATCTGGTACGCCTTCCCGTACGCCGATCCCAGCCAGCTGAGCAGGACGCGGTTGACGAGCTGGACCGAGCCGAGGTCGACACGCAACCACTGTGGATCGGTGCGGGCACTCGACCAGGCCGTCGACATCGAGCCGTCCACCGCCTTCGGGCCCTCCCGGCCCGCGGTGTAGACGCTGGAAACGGCCACCGGCCGGTTCAACGCCAGATTGCGCTTCGGCACGTACGTCGCTGTGTACGTGGTCGGTGTGGCCGGCGCGGTGAAGTTGTGGCTCCGCGCACCGCCGTCGGACCAGGACGCGAACCGGTAGAGCTTGCCGGCCGACGACTGCAGCAGATCGGCGGACACTGATCCGTTCGACCCGATGATCGCCGTACTCGTGCTCGGAGTGGTCACCGACTTCGAGAAGTAGGTGACCTTCATACCCGCCGGCTGGGTCGCGAACGTGAGCCCGACAGTCTGCGGGTCGAGCCGCACACTCTTGACGCTGCTCAGCCCGCCGGAGTCCCGGGCGGTGAGCTTGAGTTCCAGGTACGACGGATACTCGTGATCCGGCGCGGTGAACGTCCCGCTCGAGCCGGTCATCGTGGTGATCTGGTGCGCGTGGCAGTCACTCGGACAGTGGTGCATGATCAACGCCCAGGTCAGCGCCGATCCGGGCAACGTGCCCTGGTCCGGGTCGGTCGCCGTACCGGAGAAGCTGATGGTGTCGCCGACCTTCCACTTCGTCGCCGGGGTGGGGGCGGTGATGGTGGCGGTGGGTGGGCCGTTGGCCACGTCGATCTCGATCGACGCGGTGCCGGTCCCGCCCTGGCCGTCGCTCACCCGAAGCCTGGCGGTCTTGGCTCCGCTGCCCGAATAGGTGTACTGGACGGTCGCCGCGGTCGAGTCGTCGTACTGGCCGTCTCCGTCTAGGTCCCACGCATAGGCCAGCGCGTCGCCGTCGGCGTCGTTGGAAGCGGTCCCGTCGAACGTCACCTTGAGTGGGCTCGGCCCACTGGTCGGATCGGCGTTGATGATCGCGGTCGGCGGGTTGTTGGTGCCGTTGTAGACGTAGCGCATGACCCGGCCGTTGTCGTAGTCGACGGCGAAGATGTCACCGCCCGGCCCGGTCTGCAGCCTGGTCGTTCCGTACCCCGAGGCGAAGGTGACGATCTCGTCCGGATCGGGCAGCCCGTTGGCGTCGGGGAGCATCGCCCAGACGCACTTACGGCTGTAGTCGGCGAAGAACAGGGCGCCGTCGTACTCCGGCGGGTAGTTCCCCTCCTCGTAGAAGGACATCCCGGTGATGGAGGAACTGCCGGTGCCACAGCTCTCACCGGCCACCACTTTCTCGGAGTGGTGATAGGCGTAGTACGGCGACGCGACCGCGCTCGGTCCGGCGGCGTACAGGTTCTCGCAGATGCTCAGGTCGATCGCGTCATACCCGCTCTGCCGGTTGGCGCCCTCGTAGCAGGGCCAGCCGAAGTTGGTCACGCCCGCGGTCGGACTGACGATCCGGTTGATCTCCTCCCACGCGCTCCAGCCGACGTCGCCGACCCAGAGCTCGTTGGTGCCGGGGCGGAAGTCGAAGCGCATCGGGTTGCGCAGGCCGTGCGCCACGATCCGGCGCGCGTTGAGGTCCGTGCTGCTCAGCAGCGGGTTGTTGGGCGCGGCCAGTCCGGTGTTGGGGTTGATGCGGATGATCGAACCGTCGAGGGTCGCCGGATCGCCGCTCGTGCGGAGATCCTGGGCCCGCAACGCGCCGCCCTCGGCCGATGGCGGTGCCAGCGCGGTGCCGGTCGGCGACGGCGGGTCACCACACGGGTTGTCGGGTGTGAGATCCGAGGACGGGAACGCATCCTGGCCGTAGTCGGCGTAGTTGAAGCTGCCGCCGTCGCCGCCGCCCGCGTAGAGCATGCCGTCCGGCCCGAACTCGATCGAGCCGATCGAGTGGCTGGGGAACACCTGGCACCAGTCCTCGACCAGCACCTGCTCCGCCACGGCCGTGCCGTTCGGGGTGAGGACCGACAGTCGCGCACTGGCCTGGCAGCCGTCACTCGTCGGCCCGGGCGGCGACGGGCACGGGTCGTTGGTTCCGCCAACGGTTCCCCATTTCGGTGCCGGTCCACCGATCAGGCCGTCGTATGTGTAGAGGACGTAGACGCGGGGATCGGCGGGGAAGTCGGGGTGCAACGCGAGGCCGAGCAGACCGCGGTCCCAGTAGTTGTAGACCTTCGTGCGCAGGTCCGCGAACACACTGGGCGTCGTGTCGTCGAGTGAGTCGAAGACCTTGATCAGGCCGCTCTTCTCCGCGACGAACACCCGGCCGTCGGCCGCGAACGCGACATTCGTCGGATCGGTCAGTCCACTGAACACGACCTGCTCACTGAAACCGCTCGGCACGACTGCAGCCCGTGCCGGCTCGGTCAGTGTCAACGGCGCCAACAGCACCACGCACAGCGCTGCCAGCAACCTCTTGGCGGAATGCAACATGCTCTGCCCCCACGCACAGCCTCGCCGCCGGGCCCCACTCCCGGCAAGACCACGAGGTGCCCGACAGCATGCGGCACGATCAGCGTGCAGGCAAGAGGCCGTTTGAAACGGTTACCGCGAAGAGTTCTGGCGGGATCGACTGTGTTCGAGTGTGTACGGACTGTTGAAGTCAACGGGCGTGCGCAGCACGCTGAGGCGCACGTTTTCGCCTGGTGAGGAGACAGTCACGATGAGCAGTCGGAGTGTACGAAGAGCCCTTGCGGCATTGGCGATTCTGGTGGCTTCGGTCGCCGGCGTCTTGCCCTCGTCGGCCGCCTCGGCCGCTGAGCAGTATGAGTCCTTCCGGCCCGGTGCGTCGTGGCTCGACACCAATGGCCAAGTGATCCAGGCACATGGCGGACAGGTCGTGCCGTCGACCGACACCCGTGGCCGGCGGATCTACTACTGGTACGGCGAGGACCGCAGCAGCGGATACTTCGACAGTCCCGGGGTGCACCTGTACTCGTCGTACGACCTCTACAACTGGAAGGACGAAGGGCTCGCGTTGCGGGCGATGAGCTCGCCGGACCAGTTCGAGAACGACAAGTACTTCGCGAAGCTGTACAAGGGCTACACCGCCGCGCAGAAGGAGGTCGTCTGGCGGGACCTGTCGACCAACAGTGTCCGCACCGACGGCTGGGCGCGCCCGTCGATCCTCGAGCGGCCGAAGGTGATCTACAACAAGGCGACCCGCAAGTGGATCATGTGGGTGCACTCCGACGGCCCGTCGTCCCCGACGAGCACGTCGACGTACGCGCGTGCCGAGGCCGGGGTCGCGATCGCCGATTCGCCGCAGGGTCCGTTCCGCTGGATCGACTCGTACCGGCTGAACCGCGTGCCGAGTGACTCGGTGCCGTGGTGCGGTACGTCGTCCGCCTTCGACCCGGCCGGTGGGATGGCGCGGGACATGAACCTGTTCGTGGACGACGACGGTACGGCGTACATCATCTACTCGTCCGAGGAGAACCGGACGATGTACGTCTCCAAGCTGAACCCGTCGTACACGTATCTGTCCGCCGCGCCGGAGAACGCCGTACAGGGCAAGGACTTCGTCCGGACACTGCCGTGCAACCAGCGGGAGGCGCCGGCGATGTTCAAGTCCGAGGGCACGTACTACCTGGTGACGTCGGGGGCGACGGGCTGGGACCCGAACCCGGCGCGGTACGCGACGTCGCAGAACATCCTCGGTCAGTTCACCGACCGCGGAAACCCGGTGCCGGGCGCCGGGGCGGCGAACACCTACCGGTCGCAGAGCACCAACGTGATCCCGGTCGACCGCAAGCACAACAAGTTCATCTTCATGGGGGACCGGTGGACGCCGAGTGATCTGGCGAACGCGCCGTACGTGTGGATGCCGATGAGCTTCGGCGAGGGCGGTTCGTTGTCGATAGGCCCGGATCAGGAGTGGACCCTCAAGGACCTGAAGTCGTACACCCGCTGGACCGTCACCTCGGCTGTCCCGGACCATGTCTGGCTCAACGACACCAGCACTCTGCCGGCCCAGGTCACCGTGACGACCGCAGGCGGATCACAGCAGGTCGGGGTGACGTGGGACGCGTCCACGATCGCGCAGCCCGGCCCGGCTCAGTTGCGAGGGACGTTGTCGGACGGCCGGACCTTCACCCGCTCTGTCGTCGTCGTGCCGCAGGGGCTGCGGTACGCCGTCAACGCGGGAGGTACTGCGACCGCGGACTGGACCCGGCTGACCCAGGTGGCCGGACCGCTGCTCAACTCCACCGCGGAACAGCCACTCGGCACGGATCCATCCACCGGAACGACCTGGGGCTACACCGGATCCAGTGCACCAGCCGGCACCGGTGACATGTACACCACGCTGCGCTACGCCAAGGACCACGAGCCGCTCGTCTATACCTTCGGTGGTTTGGAGGCCGGGACGTACACGGCCCACGCCGGCTACTACGACCCGTGGCCGTGGGCCAACCGCGCCGCCGCGGTGTCGATCAACGGATCGGTGGTGGACGCCGAGCGCCTCTTCACCGCGACGCCTACTGCGGCGGCGTACAGCGGCGTGACTGTCGGCGACGACGGCAAGCTCACCGTCACTATCGCGCCGACCCGTTCACCAGATATCCAGGTCAGCTGGCTGATGGTCGCCAAGAACTAGCTGGTGGGTTCCCCGGGACGCTCCCCGAGCGGGCGAACGCGCCTGGACGGTAACCCGACGACCCGGGGAACCCAACCACAGATCCCATCACACGAATGGGTCACCCGTGCAACATTCAGGGCTCCGATCGCATCCTTGAGGTATGAGGATGCGACTGCTGGGCTTGCTGGTGGCGGGAATCTCGCTGACCGCCTGTGGTGCCGAAGTGCAGGCCAGCGGCAGTGGTGGCTCGCCGGTGGGGAAGTCGTACCTGTCCGTGCAGGTCACCGAGGACGGCAAGCCGAAGCAGCTGGCGCCGAACACCCGGCTTCGCCTCGACTTCCGCGACAGCGGGAACCTCGGCTTCCACGCCGGCTGCAACCAGATGGGCGGAGAGGTCTCGCTGGACGGCGGCACAGTGACGATGGAGGGGTACGGCGGCACCGAGATGGCCTGCCCGGACCGACAAGCCCAGGAGGAGTGGCTCGCGAAGCTTCTGCTGGACCGGCCCGCGTGGAAGCTCGAGGGGGACACCCTCACCCTCACCAGGGGCAGTACGACGCTCGTCCTCAAGGACCGCGAGCTTGTCGAGCCGGACCTCCCTCTCGAGGGCACCAAGTGGACCGTCTCCGACGTGATGTGGGGAGACGCCTCCCAGCATTTCGCCGGACTGTCGGCGCACTTCACCATCGCGGGCGGCCGCGTGACGGGTTCGACCGGCTGCAACGAGTTCGAGGGAAGCGTCACCCATACCGCCGGGAGGCTGACCTTCGGTGCGCTGAAGATCACCACCGGCTTGTGCTCCGGTGACGCCGCTCGGCTCGAGAAAGCCATGCTTTCCACGCTGACGGGCCAGCGGACCTACTCGGTCGATCACAACCGCCTGGAACTCATGACCTCGACCGGCGCCGCTGTCATCAATTTCATCGCCAAGTAGTGACAATGGCTGGGTGAGCGCGGCGCGGACGGTGGCACGGGGACTCCCGATGGAGCCTGGCGTCTATCGGTTCCGGGACGAGGCCGGAAAGGTGCTGTACGTCGGCCGGGCGGTGAACCTGCGGCGGCGCGTGTTGTCGTACTGGACGCATCTCGGTGATCGACCGCGGTTGCGCCGGATGGTGGAGCGGATCGACCGGGTCGAAGCCGCCTGGTGCGACTCCGAACACGAGGCGGCCTGGCTGGAACGCAATCTGCTGGAGCACTCCAAGCCGCGGTGGAATCGCACCAAGGGCGGTCAGGAAGTCGTCGGCTACATCCGGTACGACGAAGGTCCGAGGCGGCCCGAGCTGCGGTTCGCGCACCTGGTCACTGGGCCCGCCCAGCACTTCGGCCCGTACCTCGGCGGTGTCCGGATCCGGCTGGCGCTCTCCGCGCTCCACCGGGTGCTGCCGCTGGCTTACAGCGGGACGACGAACGGGTCGGCGCGCGAGTTCGCCGAGCTGTTCGGGATCGGGCCGGCCGATCGCGAGACGCTGGCCCGTACGGCGATCGCCGTACTCGAACGTGATCCGGCGGCGGTCACCGCTCTGCGGGCCGAGCTGGAACGCCGCCGGGACCGGGCTGCGGCCGAGCTCCGGTTCGAGTTCGCGGCGAAGTTGCAGGAGGAGATCGCAGGGTTGGACTGGATCGTCGCCGAACAGAAGGTGTCCTGGCTGGAGCCGCGCGACGCCGATGTGTACGGCTGGGCGGACGACGTACTCGTCCACTTCCAAGTCCGCGCCGGCCGGATGTGCAAGTGGACCCAGCGTGCCGCCACCTCGTCGGTCGCGCGAGACCGAGTCGCCGCAACCCCGGCCCTCTGGCAGCCATTCGCCCAACGCAACGCCGAACTCGCCGCCCGTCTGCTCCGCGGCTAGCCCACCCACGAATGCCAACAGTGGCAAATCGTCGAAAACCTGCAGCCGTGACCGACAGTTTCGGGCAAGATGATCCGGCATCGTTCAGGGGCTGGGGGGTTGGGGACATGACTGGGGAGTTGCGCACCACGGAGGTGGACGGGGTTCCCGTCTACTGGGTGCCGGGTGAGGGCCGGCTGCGGGCCGGCCTGTGGTTCCGGGCCGGGCTGGCGGACGAGTCGCTGCCGACCCACGGCTGGTTGCACCTGCTGGAACACCTCGCCCTGCACGATCGGGGCTCGATCCGCGTACCCGTCAACGGATACGTCAGCATGCTGCACACCAGCTTCGACGTGGAGGGCGAGCCCGATGATGTGACGGCCTTCCTGCAGCAGGTCTGCCAGTGGGTGTCCGCGCCGGACTTCGGCGACCTGGAGCACGAACGACGGGTACTTCGTGCTGAAGGTGCGACGCGCGGTGCCGGCGCGGTCGCGACGCATCTGCTCTGGCGCTACGGGGCGCAGGGTCCGGGGCTTGCCGGGTACGACGAGTTCGGGCTGCACTCTGCGGACGCGGCCCACCTGCAGTCTCTGGCGCGGCAGGTCTTCACCCGCGGCAACGCGGTGCTTGCTCTCACCGGCCCACCACCCGCCGGTCTGCGGTTGCCGCTCAATGACGGGGACCGTTGGCCGATCCGCTCTGCCGTGCCGTGCGACCAGCCGTTGCCCGGCGGGTTCGCCGGCCGCCCGGGCGCGGTCGCGGTGTCGGGGGTGCTGCCACGGTCGACCGCCGCTGCCGCACTGACGCGAGCTCTGCAGCGCGGCCTGGAGGGCGGATTCCGGCACGGCGCCGGCGTGGGCTACAGCGGCTGGTCGTCGTACGAGCTGGTGGACGCGGATCATGCGATGGTGACCGCCGGTATCGACATCCTGCCCGAGGCGCTGCCGAACGTCGTCCGCGAGACCACGGTTGTGCTGCGGCGCCTTCGGGACCGAGGCATCGATCCGGCGGACCTGCGCGACGACCTGGAGCAGGAACTGCGGCGACTCAAGACGGAGCCCACGGAGAACTGGCTGCCGTTCCTGGCGGCGCGGGACGCGCTGTACGGCCGTCCACCGACGGATCGTGACCAGCTGGCGGCAGAGGTCGAAGCCGTGACGGTGGCGGACGTGCGGCAAGCTGCCCGAGCGATGTGGAACAGCCTGCTGCTGTCGGTCGAGCCCGCGGGCACCGGCGATCCTCAGCTGAGCTGGCACACCGGCCCGCCGCCATCGCGCTCGGTGCCGACCGGCCAGCAGCACAAACCGGTGGGCAGTCCGGTCGCGAAGGGGACCTTGGTCGTCGGGCGCAGCGGCGCCCATGTCGAGACCGCGGCCGGCGTGACGTCCGCGTCGTACGACGAACTGGCGGCGGTCATCGCCTATCCCGACGGCGGCCGGCTGCTGATCCGGCGGGACGGGTACCAGCTGCCGATCGAACCCACGCTGTGGAACCGCGGGCAGGAGGCGGTGGCGACGGTCGACGGCGCGGCCTCGGCGGCGCTGCGGGTGCCGATGCCGGCCCGCGAACCCGACGAGATCCCGCGACCCTCGGTGACGTGGCGCCAGCATGCGAAGTACTGGCTGAACAACCCGGTGCCGTGGGTCGCGTTCGTCCTGATTCTCCTCATCGTGGTGACACTGACGACGACCATTCCGCTCTCCGAGCTGGCCTCGCCCGGGGCGCTGGGCGTGCTCGTGGTCGGCGCGGTCATGTACCTGCGCGAAAGGCGGTCCAGATGAGGCTGCGACGGCGGACAGTTCCTCCCCGGCCCAGGCCCACGCTGGTCGCCGACCCGTGCATGGGCGATCCCGTGGCCCGTCGTCTGTACGACGCGCTGGAGCACCGCGACTGGCCCGAGGCGCGCGCCGTACTGGTCACCGCTGAGCACCCTGACGACCGTGCCTTCTATCTCGACGTCTGCGGCGCCGTGCCCGGCGTGCAGTACTGGATCGGCCACCACACGCCCGACGACGACCTGGCGCAACTGGTCAGAGGCGCCCACGCGGTGCACTGGGCTTGGGACGCGCGTGGCGGCCGGATGGCGCAGTACACCGGAACCGACAGGTTCCAGGTCTTCTTCGAGCGGCTCCGGCTCGCCGAGTCGTATCTGAACGACGTGGTCAGTCGCACACCGGACGAGGTGGCGGCCTGGGCGTTCATGGTCCGCACCGCACGGGGGCTGCAGTTGCCGCTGGAGGACGGCGCGTTCCGCTATGGCGAGGCGACGAGGCGGTATCCGTTCCACTGGAAGGCGAACTTCGAGTGGATGCAGACCCTCTGCGCGAAGTGGTACGGCGACCACGAGCGGATGCACCGCTTCGCGCGTGACGCCGCGACGCGCAGCCCGGACGGCAGCATGCTGCATTCCCTCGTGCCGCTCGCCCATCTGGAGATCACCCTCGAGCTCGACCCGAACCAGACCGCGGGTTACATGACCCGGCCCGACGTCCGCGCCGACCTCCGGACCGCGGCCGAACTGTCCATCTGGCACCCGGCCGCCGAGTTCCGTCCGGGCTGGCAGAACCCGGTCAACATCTTCGCCATGGGCTTCAGCCTCAGCGCCGATCCCGCGGCGGCGTCTGCTGTCTTCCAGCGACTCGGCGACCACCCGACGCCCGTGCCTTGGGGATATCTCCCCGGCGATCCCACCGAGAACTTCCTGGACGCCCGGTCCCGCGTCGCCCCGGTCGGGTGACTTCATCGGCACATCCCGCGAGCCCGGATGCGGTGGAGTTCCGCCGGGTGCTCAAGACCGAACCAGGTGGGTGCGCCAGCGCATCGCCGGCGGCATCGGACCCGACTGTGTGTGGTTTGGACGGCTACAACTACGTCCTCGGCAAGACCGAGCTCGACGGCAACCACGTGACCGAGGTGAAGGCCTCGCAGTCGCCTGACGCCGGCGGCTGGCAGGTCAATCTGACCCTGGACGACGAGGGCGCCAAGCTGTTCGGCACCCTCACCGCCGACCTCGCCACCAAGACCCCACCGCTCAACCAGATCGCGATCGTCGTCCGCGGTCAGGTCGCCGCCGCCCCCGCCGTCCAGTCGGCCATCCCCGGCGGCAAGATCCAGATCACCGGCGGCACCTACGACCAGAAGACCGCCGAGGACCTGGCCAAGAAGATCACCGGCTAGCTCATCCCGGGTACAAGCAGAACGGATGCCCGGCCGGATCCAGCATCACCCGCGTGTGCTCCCGCGGCTGGACGTCGGCGGGCCGCGCACCGGCCTCGATCGCCCGGGCAACCGCCTCGTCGACGTCCTGCACCGGAATGTCGAGATGCGTCATGATCTGCTGCTTCCCCGCCTCGGACGGCCACACCGGCGGCACATAGTCCCGCTCGAGCTCGACGTTGATCGTCCGCAATCCCGGCGTCCCCTCGGGCGCCCGCAACTGCGCCCACCCGATCTCCGGAGGCGACCCCCCCGGCGGCGGCCCGTCCGTGGCCGTGATGTCGCATCCCAGCAGCCGCGCATAGAAGTCCGCCAGCACCCCAGGATCCGGCGCGCCGATCGTGACACTGGACACCCACATTGCCCGCTCAGCCATGACTCCTCCTCAGCACTCAGCGGTTGGTTACTTCGAAGGCAACCACGGCGGCGGCGATAGCGACGTTGAGGGATTCGACGCCGGGGTGGAGGGGGATCTGCAGGTCGGAGTCGGTGTGGACGGTGAGGCCGTTGGTTTCGCCGCCGAGGACGTAGACGGCGCGAGGGGCCAGGTCGGTCTTGAAGAGGGAGTCCTGGGAGCGGGCCGACAGGCCGTAGATGTGGTAGCCGGCGGTGCGGAGGAGGTCGACGGCCGTCTTCGCGGTCGAGGTGTTCACGATCGGGGCCTGGAACGCGACACCGGCGGAGGCCTTGATCACCAGCGGGCCGACGTGCGGTGTGCCGGCGCGGGGGAGGATCACGCCGTCGAACCCGGCGCCGGTCGCGGTGCGCAGGATCATGCCGACGTTGCCCGGGTTCGTCACGCCGTCGAGGAGGAACACGTTCGTCGGCCGCTTGCCGCGGTCCCGGACGAACTCCTCCAGCGGCGTCATCCGCGGCGCGTCGACGTCCGCCACCACGCCCTGGTCGTGCTTCCCGTTGCCGGCCAGCCACTTCACCCGGCTGGCCGTCGCCCGCTCGACCGGTACGTCGTACGTCGAAGCGGCCCGCAGGATCTCCTGCATCGACTGCCCGGTCGCGTTGTCGGCCAGGACGACCTTCGCCACCGACAACGCCGGGTCGTGCAACGCCTCGAGCACCGGCTTCCGCCCGTAGATGGTGATCCACTTGTCCCGCGGCGACCTCTTCGATTCCACCCGCCCATCTTCACATCGTGGCAACAGGCGGGCAATCTGCGTCCGTCACGCTGAGTGGCATGGAACAGTTGCGTACGGCGCTCGTCGGCGGAACCGCCTGTGAGGTGTGTGGGCGACTCCCGCATCCACGCCGGCTGCGGTTGACGGTGGCCAAACTGCTGGCGATCTTCCCGGTGGAGTTCGGACTGCATGCGCTCGTCCTGGCGCTGCATCCGCCGTACGTGGTGGCGGTCACGACGCTGGTGATCGCCACGACGGCTCTGGTGATCTGGGTGATCGAGCCGTCGACGATGCGGCTGCTGCGGTCGTGGTTGCACGCGCCGCGGACCCGGCCCAGGTCCGGGATCGATGCGCTGTGGCGGATCCGCGTGACGCTCGCGGACCGGACCGGCGCGCTGGAACGGCTGACGCATCACCTGGCCGACCTGGACGCGAACATCCTCGGACTCCACGTCCACCCGGTCGACGACGGCGTACGCGACGAGCTCGTGGTGTCCACCCCCGACACGATCGACCCACAATCGTTGCTGGAGGCAATCGAAGCGGCCGGCGGGCGGGACGCGCACATCTGGCCGACGACCACGCTCGCACTGGTCGACGGCCAGACGAAGGCGCTGAGCCTCTCGGCGCAGGTGGTCAGCGACCCGAGCGAGCTCCCGCACGCGGTCGCCGAACTCCTCGGCGCCCAGCTCGTCACCGACCGGGTCGCCCTGGCCGGCCCGCTGCCCGCCGACGGTACCGTCCTCAAGATCCCGTCACCGTGGACCGGCCTGTTCGCCTTCACCCGCCCCGGCGAACCGTTCACCCCCGCCGAATCCGCTCGGGCCCACCGCCTCGCCCAACTGGCGGAGCTGACCCTGGTCAGCCGGCGGGGTTAGTCGCCTTGCCGTCGAGCCATAGGACGTTCGACGGGTCGCTGTGCGTGCCCTTGCTGCCGACGTGCTTGTCGCTGATCACGGGCCCGTTCTTGATCACGTGCACCAGCGCCATCGCGTGCCCGCGGCCCAGGTCGTAGTCGGCCTTCAGCCAGTCACAGATCACGCCGGCTTTCACGGTCGGAGCGTCGTACCCGAGTTCCTTCGCCTGCTCGACCAGCGCCCGCGGCGTCCGGCCGGTCTTCTCCTCGATCTTGTCCAAGTACGCCTGGAACGACATGTGGTGTCTCCTTCATGAGTGTCTTCACCACTGCGTCGATCAGCGGGGGCCGAAATCGACACCCCTTACTCGCCGGTTTGCAGGCCGAACTTGCGCAGCGCCGCGGACAGCTGACCCTGGTTCTGGGCCTCCACGAGGTCGGCGGACAGCTGGCGGAGCTTGATGTTGGTGTCCTGGGAGGCCCGCTTGAGGACGTCGAACGCCACGCTCGAGGTGATCTCGTAACGATGCATCAACACGCCCTGCGCCTGGCCGATCACGGTCCGCGTGACCAGCGCCGTACGCAACTGCTCGACCAGACTGCGGCTGTCGTTGAACAGCTGCACGTTGTCGAACGCGACACCGGCGTGCAGAGCGAACAGCAGGACGATGTCGTACGACGTACTGCCGAAGGCGTCGACCTTGTCCGAGTAGAGGCTGAATGCGGCCGCGGATCCGGTGACCGCCGGCAGCGGAAGCAGCAGGGCGCTGCGGTAGCCGGCGTTGATCGCGGTCGCCGCGAACTCGGGCCAGCGGTGATCCGCGGCGAGGTCGCTGATCCGGTGCGGCTCGCCGTACGTCAGCGTGTCGTAGAGCGGGCCGTCCGGCTTGACCATCTCCTGGTCCAGCGGGGCCCGGGCCGGTTCGGCCACCGCGGCGGTGGTCTTGTGGTACCGCGCGATGATCTCCGCCTGGTCGCCGACGAGCACGGTGATCGAGGCTTCCTCGCAGTCCGGCACGGTGTGGACCACGCGACTGACGAATCGGCCCAGCGTGGTGGCGACATCATCGTCCTCGACCAGCCGGCTGACCTCGGCCAATTCCTGCGCCAGCTCCAGAATCCCCTCACCCTCACCCATGGCACCATCATGCGCCATCCAGTTTGGGTTGCCGAACCCAGACAGCGCTACGCTCGATCCCATGGACGGACACCGCCTGACCACCAAGGGCCAGGCGACTCGCGAGCGGATCCTCGCCACCGCGGCCGAGCTGATCCTGCGGCAGGGCGTGGCCGGCACGCAGCTCGACGACGTACGACGGGTCGCGGGGGTGAGCGGCTCGCAGCTGACCCATTACTTCCACGACAAGCAGACGCTGATCGACGACGTCATCGCTTGGCAGGCGCACGCCACCCTCAAGCGCGAACCGGTGCTCGACTCGTTCGACGCCTGGCACCGCTGGGCCGACCACGTCGTCGCCCGGCAGACCGCGCGGAAGTTCCAGGGCGGTTGTGACTACGGCTCACTCGCCGGCCAGCTCGCCGAGACGAGCCCGGAGACGCGGGCTCATCTCGCCGACGGCTACGACCGCTGGCTTGCGCAGTTCCGGGACAGCCTGCAGGTCATGCGCGACCAGGGCCTGCTCCGGGCGGACGCGGATCCCGATGCGCTCGCCAATATGTTGCTGGCGGCGATGCAAGGCGGCGTACTCCTGTCCCAGACCTTGCGCCGGCCGGAGCCGCTCCGTGACTCACTGGATGCGGCGCTCGCCCGGCTGGAGTCGTTCGCCTAGTCAGCGCTTAGGCACCGTCGAGGCAGCGGAGTACTGCGGCTGCCGAGCGGTCGATGTCGTCTTCGTCCGTCGTCCAGTTGCTGACCGAGATGCGCATCGCAGCCTTGCCCTGCCAGGTCGTGCCGGACATCCAGCACGTGCCCTCCTGCTGCACGGCCCGCACCACCGCACGAGTGAGCTCGTCGTCGTCACCGAAGCGGACGAGGACCTGGTTGAGTACGACGTCGTTCAGTACGGTGACCCCGTTCGCCGCCAGCGTGTCCGCGAACCGGTGAGCCATCGCGCAACACCGCTCGACGATCTCGGCGATCCCTTCGCGCCCCAGCGCCCGGATGGCGGCGTACACCGCGAAACCGCGGGCCCGGCGGGAGAACTCGGGGTTGAACTCGAGCGCGTCGCGCTCCCCTTGCTCGTCATGGATCAGGTACGACGCTCGCACGGACATCGCGGCCCGGTGGGCGTCGGGGTGTGCGCAGAGGACGAGGCCCGAGTCGTACGGGACGTTCAGCCATTTGTGCGCGTCGGTCGCCCAGGAATCGGCTTGGTCGATGCCTTTCAGCTGGGGTTTGAGGCTGGGGCTCACGGCTGCCCAGAGGCCGAAGGCCGCGTCCACATGCACCCAGGCGCCAGCCGCATGCGCCATCTCGCAGATCTCCCGGATCGGATCGATCGCGCCGGTGTTCACGTTGCCGACCTGGGCACAGACGATCGTCGGGCCGTCTGATTCGGTGAGGGCCGCGGCGAGTGCGTCGGCCCGCATCCGCCCCTGGCCGTCGACCTCGATCGGCACGATGCAACTCGTGCCGAGGCCGAGGAAGCGCAGGGCCCGGTCGACCGTGTCGTGCCGCTCGGCGCCGGCCAGCACGCGGACCTTTGGTGCACCGATCAGGCCGTCGCGTTCAACGTCCCATCCAGCCCTTCGGAGTACGTCGTGCCGGGCCGCGGCGAGGCCGGTGAAGTTGGCCATCTGCGCGCCGGTCACGAAGCCCACCGTCGTACCGCTGGGAAGTCCGAACAGCTCGACCAGCCAGCTCGCCGCGATCTCCTCGACCACGGCCGCTGCCGGTGAGGCGGCGTACAGGCCCGCGTTCTGGTCCCAGACGGCGGTGAGCCAGTCGGCGGCGACCGCGGCCGGCGTCGCGCCGCCGAAGACGAAGCCGAAGAAGCGGCCGCTGCCGCTCGGCAACAGACCGTCCTCGACACCGTGCGCGAGCTGCACGATCACCTCTTGCGGGTCAGTTGGTTGCTGCGGCAGCGCACCTCCGAGTGCGTGATGCAGCTCGGCCGCCGTCGCCCGCGGGCCGACCGGACGCTCCGGCATTCCGTCCAGATACGTCGTCGCCCGCTCGAAGGCCTCCCCGAGCGGCCCTTTCCAATCCGGCATGATCATCCTCCCTTTGCTCTCTTTTGTACGCCGATCGCGTGTGATCCGGCGTGTGACGGCACTACAGTTCGCTCAGGCCACGGCATTTGGAGGATGTGGATGGCGCGAGTCGTCACCGGGAGTCGCTGGGTAGCGATCGTTGGTTATTCCCTGGTCGGCGCGGCCACCCAGTTGGTCTGGCTCAACTTCGCCGGCGTGACCACCGTCGCCGCCTCGCACTACGACGTCTCCGAGAGTGCGATCGGCTGGCTGGCGCAGGTGTTCCCGCTGCTGTACGTCGTACTCGCGATCCCTTGTGGTCTAATCCTCGACCGGTGGTTTCGGGCCGGGCTGATCGCGGGCGCTTTGCTGACTGCGTTGGGCGCCTGTGTGCGGTTGACCGGCGACGACTACGGCTGGCTGTTGGCGGGACAGATCGTTGCCTCGGTCGCCCAACCGCTGGTGCTGAACGCGGTCACCGGCATCACCGGGCGCTACCTCGTCGAGAAGGACCGGCCGACCGGGATCGCGGTCGGCACCGCCAGCATCTTCGCCGGGATGGTGATGGCCTTCCTGCTCAGCGCGGTCTTCACCTCGGCCGCCGAGCTGTCGACCATGCTCGCGGTGACCGCGGCGTTCTGTGTTCTGGCTGCGCTGGCGTTGATTGTTGCCCTGTGCAACCCTGGTGTTTATGAGGTGCCGCGGCAACGACCTGATCGCAGTGCGTTGCGGATCGCCTGGGGCGACTCGCTGATCCGCCGGCTGTGTGTGCTGGCGATCTTCCCGTTCGGTGTCTTCGTTGCCCTGAGCACCTTCGCACAGGCGCTGCTGGAACCGGCCGGGGTCAGCAGCGGGATGGCGAGCGCCATCCTGCTGGTCAACGTCGTCGCCGGTGTGCTGGGCAGTGCGGTGATCCCGATTCTCGTCGTACGGCGCGGAGCCGAGTCGGCCCTCCTGGTCGTCAGCCTCTCGTTGACCGCGGTTGCCTGCGTCGTACTGGCGGTGGTGCCGGGTGTGATCACTGGGTTCCTCTCGATCACGGTGATCGGCCTGCTCCTCCTTCCGGCGCTTCCGATCGTGCTCGAGCTCGTCGAGCGCCGTACCGGTGAGGCCGAAGGGACCGCGGCCGGGCTGATCTGGATGGCCGGCAACCTCGGCGGCCTGCTCGTCGCGGTCGTGGTCGGTCTGCTCGTCGACTACCCATCCGCGGCCTTCTGCGTGATGGCCGGCATCGCGTTGGTCGCCGTACCGGGTGCGCGGGCGCTCAAGCGTCCGATCGCCGAACTCCGATCCACGTCGCAGCTGTAGCCAGCAGTCCACCGATGCCCGCGACAACAAACGTGACGCGTGCGTCGGTGCGCTCGAGGAGGAGGCCGCCGAACACGTACGACACCCCGGCCGCCAGACCGATAGCGCCGTACAGGTTCCCGAAGACGCGGCTGAGCATTGGTGCCGGCACGATGCGCTGCAGGTAGGTGCTGATCGCGACGTCGAGGGCCGCGATGCCGAGGCCGCGGAACACCTGCAGCGCGAGCGCCGCCCAGACTGCCCAGGCGAGGCCGGTGAACAGGTTGCCTGCGCTGCTCACCGCGAACCTGATCAGCATGAGCGCGGGCATGCGGAATCGGCTCGCGTACTTGGTCAGTACGGCGTACCCGGCAACGAGCCCGATGCCGACCCCGGCGTAGAGCGCCGCGGCGGCCGAGTCGCTGCCGTGCAGCTCGTCCCGGCCCAGGAACACCAGCGCGACGTCGTCCACCCCACTGAACGCGACCCCGGCGAAGAACCCCAGCCCGATCACCCGGATCACCTTGGTCCGCCAGATGTACCCGAGCCCGTCCTTCGCATCTTTGATCAAACTGTGGCCCGACGGTTCTCCCGGTGGCAGCTTGGGCAGTCCGCTCAGCACCACCGCCGACACCAGGAACGTCGCCGCGTCGATCAGCAGGATCCCGCGAACATCTGTCACCAGGAACAGCCCCGCAGCCACCAGCGGCCCGATCGCCTCCAGCCCGTTCGTCCCCGCCCCGAGCGTCGAGTTCGCGTCTCCAGGTCCTCATCCTTGACGAGAGCCGGCACCGCACTCCGCGAGCTCGCCTGAAACACCTGCGCCACCAGACTCCGTACGGCGACTAGCGCGAGGAGGAGGGGGAGAGGCGGCAGCGCAACCGCCATCGCGAGCACGAGCCCACCCTGCAGCACATCACAAACCACCATCACCCGCCGCAGATCGAACCGATCCCCGACGGCCCCCGCGAACGCCCCGAACAGCCCCGGCGTGAAATCCCCCGCCAACAGCAACAACGCCACCGCCAACGCCGCCCCGGTCGACTCCTCGACGTACAACAGCAACGCCACCAGCCCCAGCGAGTCCCCCAGAAACGACACCGACCGAGCCACCCACAACCGCCGAAACCCCGCCGACCCCCGCAGCACCCCCACCGCTCCCATCCCCACCACCCACGATCCCCTAAGATGGTCCAACGATGCACCCGCCGGTGTGGCGCAACTGGCAGCGCACCGCTCTTGTAAAGCGGTGGTTAGGGGTTCGAGTCCCCTCACCGGCTCTCTAACCAGGGCATATGCCTTGGTCGTCATGAACCGTAGTCCTCCGATCCATGGTTTAGCCCATGGTTTTCGTCTTCCAGGAACTCAGGCATCGCCCTGTCCAGCGCCGACGCTGCCTCCGGGTTCCGTGCCCGCCGTCCGAAGTACACGTCCTGAGTCATGGACGGTCGCGACTGACCGAGTTGGTCGGCGACCTGCCGCGGGGTCTGCCCGGCCTCGTCCAGCATGGTCGCGGTGGTCTTCCGGAAGATGTGCGACGTGACCCAGGCGAACTGATCGGAGACCGAGGGCTCACCCGCTCGAGCTGCGAGGTCAAGCAGCGATACACGAACGGAGCGCTTGACCCGGTACAGCGCCAACAGAGCTTCCACTTCGGAGAGGTCCACCCGCACACGCGCAGTTTCGATGAGGCTGAGCTTATGTATCGACCATCCCAACCGACGAGCGACGTCAACCTGCAAAGGCCAGCCTCGCGGCGAACCTTCTTCAACTCGCTGCCAAGCTCCTGACGCAGCTCGCTACCGATCGGCTCTCGAGCCCGACGCAAAGATGTGCGAACGTTGTGCGGATCCCGAAACCCTCCGAGCCCATCGGCGAAGATCGGAGCGTCCAGTCGGACACCGGCACTGAACTTTCGCTTCAGCATTGCCATCGCCCAGGACGGCAGACTCAACACACGCAGACCTGCTCGCGACTTCGTGCGGCGCCGAACGAGACCCACGCCGATCACTCTGCTGATCTGCGAGGTGATCTCGACCTCCCTCGCTTCGAAGTCCACCTGCTCCCAGAGGACGGCAAGCGACTCACTGATCCTGAGTCCGGTGGCCAGCAGGAACAATGGCAGGTCTGGTGTATCTGCACGCTTGGCGCGTTCATCGCTCGCCAACATCCCGAACCAAGCCTGACGTTCTCATCGGTCAGCGCTCTCGGTGCCTTCTTCGGTGCTGCCTCGATGGACTCCAATTCGCGAACCG
This sequence comes from Kribbella sp. NPDC049174, assembly GCF_043197365.1. NCBI lineage: Bacteria > Bacillati > Actinomycetota > Actinomycetes > Propionibacteriales > Kribbellaceae > Kribbella > Kribbella sp. NPDC049174. The sequence continues at coordinate 287,531 of NZ_JBICSZ010000002.1, forward strand.
GGTTCGAAACGATCGCGCCGTGGCGTACGGCGAGTGCGAGAACGCCCGCAATGACGCTCTTGCAGATCTTTGCCGACACCGCGCCGACCTCGTCCTTGATTGCCGTGATGACCTTGTCCAGCAGCGGGCTCGTCAGCTCACCGAGTCGTATGTCGCCGATCCGTGGCAGCACGTTCGTCCTGAGCTGCGTCTGGTAGGTGTAGAGCGTTCCGGGTGCGCGCTTGTCGTCCTTGACCATCGCCTCGAGCTTTCCGAGGTAGACATCGACGGCCGCGGAGAACCGGGTCATCGATGTGAGCGTGCCGGATCTCGCCAACTGCGAGCGTTCCTTCAGCTTCGTCTGCAAGTTGTTCTCTGCTGCTGTCGCGCTCTTGCCGTAGGCCTCGATCTGTCGCGTCTTGCCGTCGAAGTCTCGGTAGTATGCGACCGCGCGGAAGCGATCCGCCTTACCCTTGTCGTTGAAGTGCACGGCGTAGCTTCGGATCTTGCCCCAAGAGCCAAGAAGTAGTGGCTTCCTGCCCATCTGTCCCCCGACCTACGATGCCGACTTCTGCGCATCGAACCAGGCAACAACCTCGTCCGGGTCGTAACGCAGGTGCTTGCCGATCCGAACACCTGCGGGACCGTAGCCCTGGCAACGCCACTTGTGGAGCGTCTTCACCGGCACGCCCGGTAACTGGAGACGTCCTCGACGGTCCAGCGCCGTTCGATACTTGCCACCATCGTCATTCCTCCTTGTTGACAGTTACGTGTCAGTCCTCGTTGGTCTCGGCTATCAGGTCCTTGATCAGGCGTCGGTGCTTGCGGGCTTTGGCGGCGGCGGTGTTGGCGAGTAGTGCGTCGCCGATGGTCCGCCAGCCGGTGTTGGCGTAGGTGAAGTTGCCCACGATGAGGGTGGTTTCGACGTCGTCGGTGTGGTCGACGGTGCGGTGGTGATCGCGGCGCCAGTTGGCCTCGCTTCGCGGAGTGCTTTGAGGGTGGTGGAGTACTGGCGTGACTTGGTGGAGAAGTGGCCGCCGAAGCCGAGCATGTGTGCCCAGCGCTGCAGCCCGCTGTTGCGCCCGCTGGTGTTGTTCAGGAAGGCTCTCCCCAAGTGCCCTTGCGAGCTCGCTGTGGCTGAAACTCTATGAGTCGAGATGTGGTGGTGTAGTGGAGGATCCGCGCTTGGTCGGGTTTGGCGTACAGGGATTCCGGGACGTGCGAACGAAGATATTCGTCGGTCCGCTGGAACGGCTCAACATCCTAGGCGGAGTGAACAACTCTGGCAAGTCGGCCATACTCGCAGCGCTCGAAAAGTATTTTCCAACGGGCGATAATCGGAATGGTGGCATGAGGGCTGTTCCATCCCTATCTGCGCTGGAGGCCCTGGATGTACCGCAGGTGGAGTCGGATCCCTTCAGTGTTGGTCTGGCAATCGACTTTGGACCGGGAAACATCGTTCAGTTGCTCCTGGAGGTCGCGACCGGAAGGAAGGTCAGGCCAGATAATCAGGGGTATCGGGAACTGGAGACAGTTCTGAACAATCAAGCGCTCCTGCAGCCCGACACGCCGCAGGACTCCAATGTCCGTTGGTTCTGGCTAAAGGTGGGTGCTGGCGGGGAGCTTGCGGATGACTTTCTGAAGTCAATTGAATCGGAGCCTGTCGCTCCCAGCGCCCTCAGGTATGCGACTTCCACGGGCTACTCGGGCACCATTAGTTGGTCGGGATTGTTTTGGAAGGCGATTGCTAGGTCGATCGGTGGTCCCCAAAAGGTAGTTCTAATACCTCCGGGCCGCAGAATTTCCTCTACGAACCATCGTGATATGACCCTGCCGTCTGCTGATGGGGGAGGGTTCCCTGGAATGCTCCTCAGTATGCTGGCTCCGACAGCTGAGCAGTTTAAGCAGGCTCGCGAACGCCTTGCGATACTTAATGGATTTCTGCGCGATGTCCTTGGTAGGCCAACTGCAGAATTGCTGGTTCCACACAACGCCCAGACCGTGCATGTTGCACTCGAAGACCGGGTGCTACCCCTTAGCCACCTCGGCGCCGGCATCGAGCAGGTTGTGGTATTGGCCGCGATATGCACCGAGTATCGTGAGACGCTGATCCTGCTGGAGGAACCGGATCTCTATCTGCATCCGACTTTGCAGAGGCAGCTGCTCCGTCACCTGCTAGATAAGACCAGCAACACGTACGTCATGGCGACCCACTCGGCTGCCTTGCTGGACACGGATTACGCGAATGTATTTCGCGTCGATTGGTCTGCGGACAACGGGACTTCCATCGACCTGGTCAGCGGACCTCAGGATCGCGCGAGCCTCGCTATCGCGCTCGGATTCCGGGCGAGTGACCTGGTGCAAGCAAACGCCGTGATTTGGGTCGAAGGCCCGTCTGATCGGATCTATATCAAGCACTGGCTAGCCTTGATCGACAAAAGGCTGGTCGAGGGGATCCACTTTACATTCGTGATGTACGGCGGGCGCCTCGCCGAACACCTCACCGCGGTTGACGAAGATCAAGGCAAGATAACCGAAGGACAAATGAGTCGGTTCTTAAACATCACTCGCATCAACAGGCATTCAGTCTTCGTGATGGATTCGGATCTTGGGGTAGATGCACATGTGCTGGACGGATATAAGACACGACTTCGGGGTGAATTCAGTGCAGAGAATGGGGGGTTCGTTTGGATTACTGACGGCGTGATGATCGAGAATTACCTAGAGCCTTCTGAATTCAAAGCCGCTTACAGCTCCATACATACACGAAAACCTACACCTTATGAAGGTGACCTCCGTCAGAGTCCGTTCGCAGGAGGTGTTAAACAACCGGATAAGGTCGGCATCGCCGAGAAGGTTGTGGCGGACGGCGTCGCAGTGCCGCAGCGTGGCGACCTTCAGAGGAAGTTGCAACATTTGGCCGGCTATCTGCGCCGCGTCAACGGAATATCGAATTGATCCTGGCTATCTGCAGGCCAGCAGCGAAGACGCGCCATTCGGCGGCATCAAACGTCAACACAGGCGAGTCGCTTCCGAGCTTGGAGTCGCGTACTGCGCACCAGCCATCGGGACCCTTTGCGACCTCGACACAAGGCGAGTCATTTCCGCAGCCTCCACCGCTCTTCGCGGCGGCGAACGGGCCGAACTCTTCGAGCGGGGGTGGTGTAGGGACAGTTGACACAGTGCTCCCCTCATTCCTGGATGGCTTCTGCCAGCCACTTCAACGATTCTTCTGGATCCAGCGCTAGTTCAATCAGTTCCATCCCAGAACGTGTCGTACTGACGAACATCACGGCCCGATCTGAAGCTGACCTGAGCCGCAAACGTGTCCGCCAAGACGACCGAGTCATCCTGCCCAATGTCATAGATGACGAAACTTCCGATAGGAACCAATCCGTATGGATGGTCCCGCGGCATAATTTGGACTGTGATGTGATCGAGCTTTGCGGCTTGATAGATCTGTTTCAACAATCCGTACCGTAAGTCGGAAGGCGGCGTTTTTGAACGTCACGTCGAGAGCTGATTCGGTAATCACAACGTGATATTTGGGTCGAGGACCCTTCAGGATCACTTTTACGCGGCGCATCCGTGCCGCTGCAGCCTCTTGGGCCCTTACTGGATCTTTCTCGTAGCCCAGGATCAACATCCGAGCGTAATCGAGAGTCTGAAGCTGCCCAGGTGCAAATAGCGGCTGAAAGTGTCGAATCGTTTCGGCTTGCATTTCAAGCCGGTGAATTTCCTCTTGGCGCTCGACCAAACCAGTCCGGGTGATGATAAATGGGCTCTTCAATCCTGTGATGAGCGTGGGCCCACTCATCTTCTGGATGGGACACGCTGAGGTAGAGCAAGCGGTCGGGCATCAAGGGGGTCTGGGACATCGGGACCACGGCCTTAGCAGTGGGAGGTTCGCGTCGGGCTTCACGACGTACTACCAGGACGGGCGTCCGCATGGGGTCGCTGTCGACGCTCGTGTGGGTCCTCGGGTGAGATTCGAAGGCTTCCAATTGGTCGGCAGACCACCGTCGGAGGTCGCCGACTGGTATGGCGACAACTTCGAGCGGCTGGAGGCCGACTACGTCATCAACCAGCACGGCGATCCGTCGTCTGACCGCCTTGGCTTCGTCATCCGCACTCAACGAGCGGGAGCCATCCTTCTTACCCGCCCTGTCCTCGTAGGCTGGCAATGGGCCGGCCGCTGAGGCGACATCCGGAGAGCTACATCCCAGATGAAGAATGGCGGGTTCGCTAACGCTAGCCTCCCGGACGCTTGAGAAAGATTCGCGCTATGATCTCGATGCAGCGGCCTCGGCTTGAGTGAAACCATTAAGACCCGAAGGATCACATTATGAAGCATTACCAATCTATTTGATACGCTGCTAGCTGGTTGGCCAGCGAGACAATATAAATTTGGCTTTCTCGGATTCATCGAGGGCACGAGTCGAGTTTCCGGTTCGCACGTAGAACTTGGTCTCTTTGCGTTGCTGGCCGCTCTTCTCGACGATGATGCGGGCATCCACCGGGAAGCCTGACGGGTGGACGTGTATCCGACAGATGGACTTGCCGTCGATGACGTGCACCTGCCGGCCGACGTTGGCAGCGAGCGCGGCGCCCATCGACTCGACGATGAGGTTGTTGAGGTGCAGCCCGAACAGATCGGCGTCGGCCTTGCCCGACCGACGAAGGTTCGCAAAATCCGGCTCCAGCCCGACCGGCACGCCGCTATCGTGGATGCCGATGAGCAGCGTGCCACCGTCGCGACTGTTGGCGAACGCCGCGATGGTCTTAAGGCTGGCGGTCTCGAGCGGCTTGTAGCGCACGCCCTCTTCGGTGGCCGACAGCGAGGCCTTGTACTCCAGGTGCTCGCTCTCCAGGTCGGAGCCGAGCAGATCACTGATCGGGCAGTGTTCCTGGTAAGCCACTTTCGCCCTGCCTTGCACCATTTTCAGGTAGGTGTCCAGCACCATCGACTGCGCGTCCGGCTTATCGATGAGCGTGAGGCTCAACTCCTGGGACACGTTGACGTGGTTGACGATCTCCTCGGTGAAGACCTTGGCGAGGAACAGCCGGAAGTTGTCTTCTGTGTTGGCCGCGGCGGCGCGCTGCACCTCAGGCCGCTCAATCATGTTCGCGACGATGGCGTCCAGATGCACCCGATCACCGTCGGAGAAGTCAGTGTTGAACCGCTCGTTCAACTTAGCGATGATCGTGGAAAGCAGCTGCGCCTCAGTGTTAGCCTGCCTTCCTGTTCCGGAGAACATCGTGCTGACCTCGCCGGCCTCGTTGGATAGTTCGATGGACCCGGCGAACGTCCTCTCGGTACGTAGATAGGTCAACTCGACCTCGGCACCGAGATCGAGTCCGGTTTCGCCGGCCGGCCGAATGAAGGCGGAGAACGCCTTGCCATAGAGAAAGTCAGCCTCCAGTTTGCTATCCGTGAACTCGACGATCTGCGAAAGGAACGAGTAGGTCCGCAAGAACCGGGCGAGCGCGTCTCTGAACGAGTCCTGCTCGTCCTCGTCGAGGGCGTTGAACCGTTCTATCGCCGGTGCGAGCCTTGCATGCACCAGGCCATGATTCTTGCCGTTGCCGATGAGCAGCGCGACGGTTGTCTTCACCTCTTCCGGCCAGAGCAGGCCGTATGGGTCTAGCTGGTGGCGAGTGTCGTAGAGCAGGTTTGGGTCGGTGGGCTGCGCGACAGTGCTCGTATACCACTCAGCAAACGACTTTTGGATGTCTTCGGTCTTGTTGCGGAAATCGAGGACGAATGTGCCGTCCTTCCCATCGGCGATGCGATTGAGGCGCGATAGGGTCTGCACGGCGGCCAGATCGGACAGGGTCTTGTCCACGTACATGGCATAGAGCAGCGGCTGGTCGAAGCCGGTCTGGTATTTCTCCGCGACCACCAACACATGCCACCCTTCGCTGGCGAACTCCTTAGCGGTCTGCGATTCGGGGAAGCCGTTCATCGAACTTTCCGTGTAGTCGACTTTGTCGACCTCGACGGTGCCGGAGAACGCGCCGAGCACACCGATCCTGTAGCCGTGGTCGTCGCAGTACTTCCGCAGCACCTCCGTATAGCGGACGGCGTGCTCGCGGGAGGAGGTGACCACCATTGCCCTGGCCCTGCCGCCGATCTTGTGCTTAACGTGCCGGCGGAAATGCTCGATGATGACCTCGGCCTTCTGCGCCAAGTTCGACTCGTGCAGGCTGATGAACCGCGCGATGGCGGCGCCGGCCTTCTTTGGGTCGTACGCCGGGTCGTCGCGGACCTTCTTCTCGATGTTCCAGTAGGTCTGATAGGTGACGTAGTTGGCTAGCACATCGAGGATGAACTTCTCCTCGATCGCCTGCCGCATCGAGTACAGGTGGAACGCCTCGTGCCGGTTAGTGGCCACGTTGCGCCTGCCGAACATTTCGAGCGTGCGGCCTTTCGGCGTCGCGGTGAACGCGAAAAAGGAAATGTTTGGTTGCTTTCCGCGCGCCTTCGCCATCGCAGCGAGTGCGTCTCCGACCGGGTCATCGGTGTGCTCCGGCTCGCCCGCTCCGAGCAGCGCCTTGAGCTTAGTAGCAGACTCACCAGTTTGCGACGAGTGCGCCTCGTCCACGATGACAGCATAGTTTCGATCGGGCAGCCGGAGACCCTGCTCGACCACGACGGGGAACTTCTGCAGCGTTGTGATAATTATCCGGGCTCGCTTTCCAGCGAGTGCGGCCCCGAGTTGCGCCGAGTCGGTGTCGATCTTCTCCACGAGCCCGAACTGGTGCTCGAACTGATAGATCGTGTCCTGCAGTTGCTTGTCGAGCACCCGCCTGTCGGTGATTACCACGACCTTGTCGAAGGCCGGACGGTCATTCGCGCCGTGCACCGCCGAAAGTCGATGCGCAAGCCAGCCGATCGTGTTGGACTTGCCCGATCCGGCCGAGTGCTGAATCAGGTAGTCGTGCCCCGGACCTTCCACCTTGACGGCCGCCTCGAGTTTGCGCACCGCGTCCCATTGGTGAAACCGAGGGAAGATCATGTTCCGCTCGCGCTTGTTGCCCTTCGGCAGCTTCTCCACGTGCACGAACCGCTGCAGCAGATCCAGCCATGCGTCGCGTTGCCAAACCTGTTCCCACAGGTAGGCGGTGCGATGCCCATGCGGATTCGGCGGGTTTCCGGCGGCCTTGTCGTGCCCCTGGTCAAACGGCAGGAACAGCGTCTTCGCGCCGGCTAGCCTGGTGGTCATCGCTACACGTTCGGTGTCGACCGCGAAGTGCACCACGCATCGACGGGCGAGGGTCACATTATTCGGATCGCGGTCGCTACGATACTGCGCCTTGGCATCGTCTATACCCTGCCCGGTCAACGCGTTCTTTAACTCCACCGTGGCCACCGGCAGCCCGTTTACCAGTAATGCTAGGTCGACTCGACTCTCGCTACTGGGGTCATACCGAAACTCCGGCGTAACAGCGAGCACATTCTTCTCGTACCGCGCAACAAGTTCCGGCGTTACGCCACTGGCTGGCTTAAAGTAGGCAAGCCGGATCGTCACGCTACGGTCAACCACACCGCGCCGGAGCACATCCACAGTCCCTCGCGCATCCAACTCTTTGACGAGACGGGCCTTGAAACCCCGCTGCGCTGCTCCGGCATCCCCATATTTCGCAATCAGCCCTTCCCACTGCTCATTCTGGGTGGCTCCGATGAATTGCAATGTCGCACCAAAATCGAGCCCGGCATATCGGTCGACGTTATGGTCGCCCACTCGTTGATACCCGCCTGAGTTGACCAGCCAGGCGACAATCTCGGCTTGAAATGCTATCTCATCCGGATTCATCGAGAAACCCCCGGAACGTTCATTTCACCCGAGACCACCGCAGCAATCAGAGCTTGCTTCCTCTCTCGCGCTAGGTCAGCCGAACGCGCTACTGCATCCTTCAGTGGCGAAAGATTCTTGATCATTTCGGCAATGATTCTCTGCTCCGGCAATGGCACTTGAGGAACTGGGATCCGCCCGAAAAGATCCCAGTTTCGAAAATCGACTGCCCTTTCCCTGGTGCTGGACGAAAATAGCCCAAGATAGCCATCCGTTGCCAAGACATGCAACATTCGACCAAGATAGACGGGGTCGCCACCTTTTTTAGGCGTACAGACATGGTAAACGGGACTACAAACCCCGTCCGCCTCTGAAGTTCCGATAGCGCCAGCAAAACCGTCGAGACCGTGAACGACGACGTCGCCTTCATGCACACCTTGCAGGCGGGAACTTTCCGTCCAAGATTCCGTATACCCATCCAATCGACGGCGCGATCGAGCTGTTACTTGCCCATCTCTGAAGGCTGTCACTGTCTCGCTAACGAGCGAAGCAGGGCGATCCAGTTTGGCCAAGACCTGCCGTATTGTCGTTACGGCTCCACCACCCTTGGTGCCAGCAAGCCCGCTATCTGCCATCCTTTGGCGAATGCGGCACTCAATTTTTTCCTCGACCAAATTCACCAGCTTGATCTTCTTGGCGACGAGGGTGTCGATACGAGCCGTCTCGGCATCGAGGAAGTCTGCGATTATTCGCTGTGCTGCGAGCGGAGGAGCGGAGACATCGAACGCCGCCAGATTTTCGGTCGATAGCTCCATGAACGTGGAGCCGAGTCCGCGCGCGGCTAGCAACTGAGATAGGGCGAAATATTGGTACCGGTAGAATCGGATATCAACCTCTGTCGTAGGAATCAGTCCACGACAGCCTTGATTGAACGCTGTTTCAGATACCGTCTCGGACACGTATCCGATTGGCGCTCGCGTCGATATAATTAGCGAACCACGTGGGACCGCGCCGCTCCCCTTGGCTAGTCCAATTCTTGAAATGCTTCGCTTTGTAGTATTAATATGCAACCCGTTCGACTTTGCAAGATCCACCGGAGTCGCCCACTGAACTTCCCCGTCCCAATTCTCCGCATCTGCCGTCGGTGTTCCCCCGTTGATGACCCGGAAGAGGCGACGCGTCGGCACCGTCGACCACATTATTCTGTCACCTTGGCAAGCAGTACCTGGATTTCTTTCTCCAGCTGCTTGATCTCGGTGTCGATCTGATCAAGCGGGCGAGGGGGTACGTATTTGTAGAAGTGCCTGGTTAACGGGACTTCGTAGCCGATTTTGGTCTTGTCGTGATCCACCCACGCATCGGGAACATGCGGCAGGACCTCGGCGGTTAAGTACTCGTTGACCGCTGCCTCGTACTCCAGCGTGGACAGGCGAGTCTGGACGTCGGTCTCGAAGGAGACCCGGACGGAGGGAAGTGAAACGTTCTCATAGTCACGGAGCTCCGGGTCGGGAACTGGTGATCCCTTGTCATCCAGAACGGGCGGCGCAGCTGGGTCGCGGACGGAGAGCACCTCCAGGAGGGCATCCTGGAGGGGTTTGCCTCGTTGGCCCGCGCTCGTCAATAGTTCGATGACTCGTTTGCGGGCCAAGGGTTTCTCGCTGATGATCTCGTCGCCCCAGCAAGCTAGGCCAGACACCAGCATCTCGCGGACCTCTGCGGAGAGTTTGACGATCCTCTTGTCCGCGGTGAACCTGGCGTAGGTCTTCTCAGTTACCTCCCAGCGGAGGCGCAGCGGTCGTTCTATCGTAATGCGGAGGAAGCCGAGGGCCTCGTTGGGGAGGATCTTGACCTTGTCCCCCTCGATGAAGTTGTTATGCAGGCGGACTATCTCGTCGATCTGGTCTGGCGATATTTCCTTGCGTTTGTCGCCAAGACTCTTACGCATTTTGATGAAGTAGTCGCGGGCGTCGATAAGCTGGACCTTGCCCTGACGCTCCTTGGATTTGCGGTTAGTAACAATCCAGAAATAGGTTGAGATTCCGGTGTTGTAGAAGAGCTGGTCCGGGAGCGCGACCACCGCCTCCAGCCAGTCGTTCTCGATGATCCAGCGGCGGATCTCCGACTCGCCGGAGCCGGCAGCCCCGGTGAAGAGCGGAGAACCGTTGAAGACGATCGCGAGGCGACCACCGCCCTGGTTGGGACGTCGCATCTTCGAGATCATGTGCTGCAGGAACAGGAAAGATCCGTCGTTGATGCGTGGTAGCCCGGCCCCGAAACGGCCATCGAAACCCTGGACGGCATGTTCCTGCTTGATCCGGTCGGCGACCATCTTCCACTCCACGCCAAACGGTGGGTTGGCTAGGAGATAGTCGAACTGCTCACCCTCGAACGCGTCCTCCGTGAAAGAGTTGCCGAACCGGATCTCGGCGTCCTCACCCTTCACCATGAAGTCCGAGCGGGAGATCGCGTAGGTCTCCTCGTTCAACTCCTGGCCGGAGACACGGAGGGTGGCGTGCGGGTTCAGCTCGCGCAGCCGATGCTCCGCCGTGAAGAGCATGCCGCCGGTGCCGCAGGCCGGGTCGAGCATGGTTTTAACGATGCCCGGCTTGGCCAAGTCCGGCTCATCGGTGAGCAGCAGGTCCACCATGAGGCGGATGACCTCGCGGGGCGTGAAGTGCTCGCCCGCCGTCTCATTGGATAGCTCGGAGAACCTGCGGATCAGCTCCTCGTACAGATATCCCATCTCGATGTTGGACACCGTGTCCGGGTGCAGGTCGATCTCGCAGAACAGCGAGACCACCAAGTACAGCAGATTCGACCGGTCCAGCTTGGTGATCTGCTTGTCGAACTCGAACTTCTCCAGCACGTCCCGCGCATCGTCCGAGAAGGCGGCCAGGTAGATCTTCAGCTTGTCGGCCAGCTCATCCGGCGTGTCAAGCAGACGGGCCATGGTCAGCTCTGAGGTGTTGTAGAACGGCACCTCAGCGGCCGAACGGAGAAATTCCGCTCGGTCACCGTATTGCTTGTGCACAGCTAGAACCTTCGCCTTGCTCGGCTCGAGCACACAGTCGAGCCGACGAAGTACGGTCAACGGGAGAATCACAGTGCCGTAGTCCGACTGCTTGTATAGCCCACGCAGCTTGTCCGCCACCGACCAGATGAATGCTGCATGGTTCTTGATTGCCTGACTTGGTTCCGTCATTCGCCCGACCTTCGTTACGTTCCGCACCTTGAGTGTTCATCCTGGCACGACCCCGGGCACCCCCTGGTCCCAGCATGCCGAAGCCACCTGGCGTCTGGTTCATCCTGGCAGATCCTCGAGCACGAGGATCAGATGCTTCGCCGCAGAGCAAGCAGTTGACGTACGCACCGGAACGAGACGGAGATCTCAACCTCGGAGACACGGCAGCCTCCGAGGCGACGCCACTCGGCGCGAGCCAGTAGCCGACTTCTCGAGCGAGCACATAGAGATGGGTTCATCCACGGGCGAGGGGTCGGGTACATCCGTCAGACAAGCCCTCGCTCCAATGCGTCGCGCCGGATGTCGATGAGGCGTACTAGCCCCCCGTCGACATCTGCCTGCCAGAAGTTCCATCCGGGACATGCCTTGGTCTGAAGAACGAATTCTCCCGCTCCGGATAGGGATCGGAAGATCTCCCCGGAGGCCACTTGGATGCGGCCGTCGGCAAGGGCCAGGGCATGGAAGCGTTCACCGCGACGTAGGCCTACCAGCTGGGCGTTGGACGGCAGCAGACCTTTGACGATGAGGTCGGCAACCGTTACGTCGTAGCGTGCTCGGGTCCGCGTGCGTGTCGGATCTGGTCGTCGCGTGGCGACTGTAGGGAGAGTACCGAACACCGCCGGGTCCCAGATGAGTTCGCACAGACGTTGGTATAGAATCTGACGCTCTTCGATCGCCTTCTTGTCGAACTTCGCAAAAGCGCGGAGCAGTCTGTCGAGCTTGTGCTGCTTGGCGAACTTGTTGAAGGTCGGATTCCGCTCCCTGTGGCTGGTGTGCAACGCGCCGGCGAGCTGGTTTTGCCGCTGGTAGTAGTCGACCTTCTTCTCGTAGGGAAGGTCCTGATAGCTGGCGTTGTCCGATTTCCGCAAGAGCAGCAGGGCACCGAGACGGTTGCGGTAGGAGTCGAACGCGGCGCGTGTGCCGGTCTCCGGTTGGAACCGCTCGAAGTGGTTGGCCCAGATGTGCTCGATCTCGTAGGGACGACTGACATCCAAGTAGGCGGCCATGTCGTCGCTCAGCCTGCAGCCGGTCTGGACGAATCCGGTGAGGCGGGCCAGGAGGTAGCGCACCTGTCCACTGTTGTTCGAGCGCAGTCCATAGGTCTTCATACTCTTGAAGTCGTAGTCGAGCACGGATACCTCTTCGGCGAGGATCGTGCGCAGCTTGTCCACGCTGACGCCTCCACGCACCCTCTCGATCAGGCGCGCGGCATAGCTGTTGATGCCCGACGACGGCAGATCGTTGACGGAGCGGCGGGCGAACAGGAGATCGAGGTAGTCGGCAATCAGTTTGGCCTTCGCCTTGAAGGTTCCGGAGTCGTCCTTCGGCTCGACAGCGGCGAGGATCGGCGCGGCTTGGGCCTTGATGCCGTTGTACGCGTTGAAGAAGATGCTCTGAAGTTCGCTGTCGTAGACAGTGGCCGCAGCCGCAACGGTGCGAAAGCGCTCGGAGTACTCGGCGAGGTCGGTGATGAGCCTCTGGAAGTCAGACGATCTGTGCAGGCCGAGACGTTCCGCGTTGTCCTTGGCCCAGGTGTGGAACGACCCGTTGATGCGCTCGATATCGGTCGGAGCGTCGCCCGGCTCTATGCTCACGTCCGCGTACCGGCCGATAAGGAAGGTCTTTATGAACTCGCTGGGCGCGTTCACGTCGATCCCTGCCAGATCGGAGACCATCTGCCGCCAAATCTTGTCGGCGCCGCCTTTCTCGCCTCCGATCCGCGACAACAGGAAGCTCTTCAGCAGGTCAATCGGGCCCAGGCGCACACCACGATCGTTCATCGACTCGTAGATCTCCCAGCCCTGCTCCGAGGTCGCGGCTCGGATGCCGACCATGCAGACACCGTCCAGCAGCCAGTCCACGAAGTACGGCAGCGCATCGCTGCGGAGTTCGTCCGGGAACTCCTCTTGCAGTACACGCGCCCCCTCCCAGAGTCGGTGGAGGTCGCCCGCTGCGTTGTCGGGCAAGGTGTAGTCCGGCTCGCTGAATACTTCCGCTAGAAACCGGCCGCGATCTGGGATGTCGAGCGTATACACCGCCTTGCCGAACTTGCGGGACTGGATCAAACCGCTGAGGTGTGTGGCCTCGTCATCGAGGTCCTGCGCCCGGAGGAGCTCACGCAGGTAGATCAGCATCAGGTGGAGAGTGGTGATCCGCTGCTGCCCATCCACCAGAAAGGTGGTGTGAGCCTCCTCGTGATAGACGTATGGCCCGAGGAAGTACGGCTGGTAGCTAGCAACCTCTTCACGGTCGTGCCCCAGGCTCCAGTTCGCCATGAACTTCTTGCGCAAGTCATCCATCAGCCGACGGATGTCATCGCGACCCCACGTGTAATCCCGCTGGTAGCTGTCCAGCTGGTACTGGCGCCCGGTGAAAACCTCTTCGATCGTCATCGCTCGGCCCTGGATCATGTCCTGCTGCACAACGCTGCCTCCCCTTGACCGGTGCATCCTCCTCACACGGCACCCATAACGTAACCGCCCGTGCACCTGGCCGCGCGCGGGCCGCGTGTTCCTCTCTTGCGATCCCTCTGGCAAATTGAGATCGCAGCGTCAGGGGCTAGGGTTCTGTGATTCTCACTCCGCCGGCGGCGAGCCGATCCGGCGAAGGCCACTGGCCGTTTTACTGACCGGATTGGATGCTGAACGTTGCGCAACGATGAACATTGATGACTACCTCGGCGGGGAGTCCTTGCGGGAGATGGGCATGTTCGGACAATTTTGACAGGCGTTGAGATGTCTGGGAGGGCAAAGCGGTGGTTAGGGTTCGAGTCCCCTCACCGGCTCTCCAGTGCTACGCGCTCCCGCCCACCCGTCCCTCCCTGCGGGCTACCGCTCGCGCCCTGCGTGAACTGTCGATGCTCGACGCACCGCCGGAGATGGTTCCGCTGGACGATCTCGGCAGCGACGACCACGCCGCGGGGGTGTTGATCCAGCGGATGCGACGCGGTGGGCGGTCGTACGAAGGGTTGCAGGTGGTCGTCGCCCAGGTCAGGGACGGACAGTTGTCGGAAATCTGGTTCCGGCCCGAGGACCAGGCGGCCTTCGACGAATTCTTCGGCTGACGCAGTCTGCGACCACGGCGGGACGGGCGGTTCATCCGTATGGGGTGAGGTCCGGTTCGTCTGTGGCGGAGACGATCGTTGCGCCGACGTACAGCCGACAGGCGAGGAGGCGCAGCATGTCTGACCCAGATCCCGTGGTGCCCGGTGGTCCAGAACGCAGCGTGCCCGACCCGTCGCCCGCGGCGAAGCGGCCGTCCAGGGGGCGTTCGGTCGCGGCGGTCATCTGCCTGGTGCTGGCGGCGGTGCTGACGACGCCGGCGGCGATCGCGTACTGGGGGCAACGCACGCTGAACGACACCGCGCGCTACGTGAACACCGTCGGCCCGCTGGTGAACTCGCCGGAGGTGCAGAACGCCATCGCGACGAAGGTCACCGACACGATCGAGCAACAGGTCGACATCGAGGCGATCCTGAACGACGTGTTCTCCGGTGTCATCACCGACCGCCCCCGGCTGCAGCGACTGGTCGGGCCGCTGTCCGCGGCGATCAACGGATTGATCGACCGGCAGGTTCGGGAGTTCCTCGCCTCGGACGAGTTCGCCGACCTCTGGATCGCCGTCAACACCAGGGTCCAGCAATCCCTCCAGCGCCTGCTGGAGGGTGATCAGACCGGTGCCGTCTCGTTGCAGGGTGATCAGGTCGTCCTCGACGTCTCCGAGGTGATCGAACGGGTCAAGCAACGCTTGGTCGACCGGGGACTCACGATCGTGCAGAACGTGCCGATCCCCGACATCGACAAGCAGATCGTGTTGATGGAAGCGCCGCAACTGAGGCAACTCCGGACGATCTACGCCTTCGCGAACCCGCTGGCCCAGTGGCTGATCGTGGTCGTGGCGGGGCTCTACCTGGCAGCTCTGATCCTCTCGCGCCGACGTCCGCGGATGACGGTGATCATCGGGGCAGTGCTGGCGGCGAACGCGCTGCTGGTGGCGCTTGCGCTGACGGTCGGACGGCAGTTGTTCATCGACGCACTCGCGGGTTCGACGTTCGGTCCGGCGAGCGCGGTCTTCTACGACACGCTGCTTGCCTACCTCGACCGCGGTCGACAAGTGTTCCTCTGGCTGGGCTTGATCCTCGTGGGCATCGGATGGTTCGCGGGACAGAACCGGTACGGCACCGCCGTACGCAATGCCGTCTCCGGCGGGTTGGAGAGCATCGGCGGCGCCCTGGCCGACACCCCGGTCGGCGACGCGGGCCGATGGGTCGCGGCCAACGCCCGGTGGTTGCGCGTTGCCGTGGGTCTGCTAGGAGTCGTCGTACTGCTCTGGGGCAACGACGTCTCGCTGTCGCGGCTGTTCTGGTCGCTCGCACTCGTGGTCGCGTTGCTGGCGGTCGTACAGGTCCTGGTCGGAGCAGGCAGGGCGACGGCTGTCTCCCGTGCCGCGCCGCCGGCCGGAGCGGTCCCCGGGACCGTGAAGTAGCCGGCTGTGACAGCGGCGGCAGGCAGACGCACGTGAACATCGTCTGGGCCGCCCTCGTCACGGTCCTCGCGACCGCGGTCACCGTCACCGCGATGCTCCTCGTGCGCAGGCGGGCGCCGGAGGGCAGCTATTTCAGTGACGGTGACCGCGCCTCAGGTGTCTTCGGTGTGCTCGCCACCGGGTTCTCCGTGCTTCTCGGGTTCATCATCTTCCTGTCGTTCACGTCGTACGACCAGTCGCGGTCCGGCGCCGAGTCCGAGGCGACGATCGTGGCGCAGCAGGTTCAGACGGCCCAGTTCCTGCCCGACAAGACCGCGACGGAGCTCACCGGCGAACTGATGTGCTACGCACGATCCGTGGCCGGGGTCGAGTGGGACGCGATGGATACCGGCACGCTCCGGAACTCCGTGAATCCGTGGGGAGCGGAGATGTTCCTGACGATCTCGGCCGTCGACCCGCGAACGCCGATCGAGCAGTCGGCGTACGACCGCTGGATGGACCAGACCGCCGAGCGGGAGCAGGCGCGCGTCGACAGGGTGCACGGGGCGGAGGGGATCATCCCGACCCCCTTGTGGCTGGTTCTGTCAGTGATCTCCTTGGTGATCTTCGTGTACCTGCTGTTCTTCGCCGACCGGGCCGAGGGCGCGGTGACACAGAGCGTTCTGATGGGCAGCGTGACAGTGGTCATCACTCTCCTGCTGTTCCTGCTCGTGTTCTTCGACCATCCACACGGCGACGGAGTGGGCCGGCTGCAGCCCGTCGCGATGGAGCGAACTGTCGGCTTGATCGATGCCCAGCTCGACGTGGTCGGGCTCGACGTGACACCTCCGTGTGACGAGCATGGCAACCGCCGCTGAGGAGCGGCCCGACCGTGGCCGCACCTGGCAGGAGGTGGTCGTCACCATCCTGCTGGTGGTCGCTGCTCTCGGGACCTCATGGAGCAGTTACCAGGCCACCCGGTGGAACGGTGAGCAGGCCAAGGCCGCCGGCCGCACGAACGCGATCAGGATCGAGGCCGGCCGGGCCCAAGGCCTGGCCGAGGCCCAGAGCCAGGTCGACGTCGCCACGTTCATCGCCTGGGCCGATGCGGATCGCCACGGCGACGCCGCCCTCGCCGACTTCTACGTCGATCGCTTCCGCCCGGAGTTCCGGACCGCGTTCAACGCCTGGACGGCGACCCGTCCGCTCACGAATCCGGAGGCGCCGGCGACGCCGTTCGCCATGAGCCAGTACCAGCTCGCCTCCCGGCAGGAGGCCGATCGGCTCGACGCGGCGGCCGAGGCCTCTGCCGCCGACGTGCGCCTGTACCTCCAGCGCTCCAGCAACTATGTCCTCACCGTCGTGCTGTACGCGGTGGTCCTGTTCTTCGCCGGCATGAGCACCAAGATCGCCAACCGCCGGTTGCGCTGGGTCCTCACGATCGCCGGCTGCCTCGTCCTGGTCGCCGCCCTCGCCTGGATCGCCACGTTCGCGGTCAGCGTCGAGATCTGAGCGGGGTACGACGGTGAGCGGCGAGCGGACCCACCGCAGCCGGCGGAGCCTCATCCGCCCGCAGCCGGCGGAGCCTCATCCGCGCGGGGTGAGGCGCGTGCCGGGCGGCGAGGGACACCATCCAGATGCGGGCCACTGCCGATTCCGGTAGCGGTCGACGCAAGGAGAGGAGAGGCCACAATGGCTGAGAAAGGAAGCACGGCGCTTGCCGGCGTCGTCGTGTTCGCCGGCTCGCTGCTCCTGGTGATCGGCCTGGTCAACATCTTCCAGGCATTCATCGCTCTGTTCGCCGACGAGCGTGTCGTGGTGACGCGGGAGAACCTGGTCGTCGTGGACATCACGGCCTGGGGATGGGTCCTGCTGATCTCCGGACTCCTCATGCTGGCCGTCGGCGCCGGCCTGCTCGTGACGCAGACGTGGGCCCGGATCGCGGGCATCGTGCTCGTCTGCCTGCACGCTGTGACGCAGATCGCGTGGCTGGGCGCATACCCCGTCTGGTCGGTGATGATGATCGCGCTGGACATCGTCATTCTCTTCGCGCTCACCGTGCGCTGGTCCGAGGTACGGGACAGGCTCGGAGGGGTGGGTGAATCGACGTGGGGCAGCCCAGAAGCAGGCGAGTACTCAGCCGCAACCTCCGAACGGACTCCGCCTCCCCTCGTCTGAGTGGCGGGACCACATGACGACGGTGCTCGCCCAGCTCGGCCGGTCGATCATCGCGCTGCGAACGCCCCTCGTGTGGCTGACGATCGCGATCGCCGCGACAGCCTGCACCACGACAACCTCCGTCCCGTCTGGTGGGTCGACTGCCGAGCCGTCTCGTACGGCGCAGCCGACGGCGACAGACGGGACGGAGGCCGTCGTCGATCGCGCGGCGATGACGGAGGACGAGCAGACCGCCGTCAACGCGGTGGATGAGTTCTGGCGCCGTCGGTTCACCCAGCAGTTCGGACAGCCGTACCAGAGCCCTCACGTTGCCGGGCCTTACATCGGCACGAACGGACCGCCCTGCGGGGGCGAACCGGCCTCCGTGCCGTTCAACGCCGTCTACTGCCGGCCGGGCGACTTCATCGCGTGGGACGACGATCTGATGGCGGCCGGCTACAGCCAGATCGGCGATGCGTGGGTCTATCTGATCATTGCGCACGAGTGGGGCCACGCGATCCAGGCGAGGCTGCGCAGCGACAGGGTCTCGGTGGCGGCGGAGCTCCAGGCAGACTGCCTGGCGGGGGCCGCGTTGCAGGGCGCAGCCGACGAAGGGCTGATCCAGCTCGAGCCTGGAGACAGCGAGGAGATCGCCAGAACGCTGGCCGCGGTCGCGGACGACTATCCCTGGACCAACGAGAGCGACCACGGAAACGCGGAGCAACGGACCTCGGCGTACAACACCGGCGTGGAAGGTGGCATCGGAGCCTGCGTCTGAGCGGCCCGACGTCTGCGCGGCTTGACGTTCGAGTTCGAGCCTCCCGACGTTCGAGCCGCCTGACGTTCGAGCGGCCTGACGTTCGAGCCGCCTGACTCAGCCGGCTCGGCGCCGCGCGTCGTCGACGTACGGGAGCGGGTTGCCGGACGCTCGTGCGCCGGAGGCGAGCCAGGCCGCGAGTCCCTCCGGGGATCGCCGGTCCAGCTCGTCGAGGTACCGCTGTCGCTGTTCGACGACGGACAGGCGTGCCATCGCCGACCGGGCATCCTCCAGCAGGACGAAGCTCCGCCGCCAGGCCAGGCACAAGGCCTCGTCGTCGAGAGAACTGAGTTCTCGCGCCGGCGCCTCCGCGGAGCCGTCGGCGAATGACGTCGTGGGGACACGACGTACCGGCGGCGGTGCGGCGGGAGCGTCGCCCTGGGTGGGCCGTCGCGACCGGACGAGCGAGGTGAGGGCGGGCGAGGTCGCTGCCAGGAGCAGCACGACCAGGACGCCGGCGAACTTGGTGACCGCGATCAGACCCGCCGCGGCCGGCGCCATCAGGCTGGTGGCGAGCGTGACCCGAGCGATCTTGGGTACTGCGCGCCGCCCGTCTGCTGCCCACACCGACGAGGCGATGAGGGCTGTCGTGGCACCGATGACGACCACCGCGGTGAGAGCCCCGCCAACACCCCAGATGGCGATCACACAGAGGAGTCCGGTCATCGTGGTCAGGTAGACACCCCACGAGCGGACACTTCGGCTCCAGCTGCGGGCTGCGCCGGGCTCCGGCCCATCGGCGCCGGACGGCCGTATCGTCTCGCTCACGTTCCCTGTCCTTTGCCCCAGTTCCCCATCTCGTCACCGCCATCCCGCTCGGTCAGAGCGCCAGCATGCACCGGCCCGGTACGTCGTCGCCTCCTCCGTCCGGGGTGAATCCGGACCGAGGACGTACGTCAGGCCGTCGGCGTTCCCGGGGATCCTGACCGTGGGTGCGGGCCAGGCTCCGGTGGGTGAACGGCGGAGCCTGGCCGCGCGGACTATCGAGCGATCGGAACGGCGAGGTCGACGACCTGCGCGTTGCTCGGGAACGATCCGAGCCGGGTTGCCTTGCCGGTGGTCAGGTTGATGTCGTACAGGCGCATGCGGGTGCCGGTGCTCAGTGCGGCGAGACCGCGGTTGCCGCCGCCCTGGCTGGAGATGTCGAAGCCGGCCGGCTGGTTGGCGTCGATGGTGAGTTTGCCGGTGGCGGCCAGGAGTCCGGCGTTGGCCGGGGACTGGATGACGACCTGGTCGAGGTTGGTGTCGATGTCGAAGAGGGTCGTCGCGGTGTTCGGGTCAAGGTCGTTGTTCGTGTACGCCGCGGCCGTGACCTGGGTCGCCGTGGTCGGCGGAGCAGGCGGTACGCCGGGATAGGCCAGGGTGCCGTCCGTCGCAGTGGTGCCTGCCGCGGGGGCGCCGGCCGGGTCGTCGAGGTTGTGACGGAGGTTCTGGCCGGTGTCGCTGATGACCCGCAGGCGGTTCGCGGCCGGGTTGAAGTCGACGCCGAAGTTCTGGCCGTCCAGCGCGACGGTGAGCTGCGAGACCTTCGTGGCCCGGCCGAAGTCGGACGCGGTGTTGATCGTGTAGATGCCGCCGCGGTCGCCGACGCCGTACAGCTTGCCGTTCTGGACCCGGTAGTCGATACCGATCAGCCGCTGGTCGTCCATCAGTCCCTGGACCCGCGCCGTACGCCGGATCCGGTCGGGCGAGGCGGTGCGGAACTTCACAAGCCGGCCTTTGTCGGTCAGGCCGACCACGTCGGAGCTCTGGGGCCGGGCCTTCGCGGCCGCGGCTGGAGCCGGCGCGGCCACGGCGGGCCGTGCGCCGGCCGTCGCCTGCGTCGCGCTGCTGAGGACCAGGGCCGTCGCGGGTAACGCGATCGCGGCTACCGTCGCGGCGACGACGCGGACGTGTCGTCGTGATTGGTACATGCTGATTCACCTCTCGGTCGCGGCGCCGATCCACCTCACGCGGCCCGGTCGCCGGGCGGAGCCGCCGGTGGGCCCAGCTCCGGCGGCGTCTCACCCTTCTCTTCGCTGCCATCAACCGATCGGATGTGCGCGGATTCGCCTAGCCTGGCTGGATGGAGGGGGAGCGGGCTGCCGAGATCGCCTTGAACCGCGAACTGTGGGCACTGGTCAACGAGCGCTACACCGGTCCGGCGGCGGAGGGCCTGTGGTCGAGGCCGGACCTGATGTGGGGTTTGTACGACGTGCCGGAACGGCGGCTCGGTGTGCTCGGAGAGGTCGACGGCCTCGACGTACTCGAGTTGGCCTGCGGTACGGCGTACTGCTCGGCCTGGCTCACCAGATCCGGCGCCCGCGTGGTCGCGTCGGATCTGTCGGCCGAGCAGCTCCGGACGGCCCGCGACCTGCAGCGGCGTACCGGACCCACCTTCCCGCTCGTGCAGGCAGACGCCGAGCAGTTGCCGCTCGCGACCGGCTCCTTCGACCTCGTCGTCAGCGAACACGGCGCGGCCGCCTGGTGCGATCCCGAACGCTGGCTCGCCGAAGCGGCACGAGTACTGCGGCCTGGTGGACGACTCGTGTTCCTCACCAACAGCGTGCTGTCCGCGCTGTGTGTACCGGACGATGAGGGGATCGCCACGAACAGCCTTCAACGCGGACAGCGCGCCGCCTATCACGTCCGCTGGCCAGGCGGCGGCGCCGAGTTCCACCCCTCCCACGGAGACTGGATCCGCCTCCTGCGCCGCTTCGGTTTCAGCATCGAGGCCCTGCACGAGCTCTACGCCCCGCCGGACGCACCAGACCACCCCTTCTACGAGATCGTCAGCACCGCCTGGGCTTCCCAATGGCCCGCCGAAGAACTCTGGGTGGCCTGGCGCGGCCCGGCTGTCACCCGCGGCGGATGAGGCGCCCACTGCCGATCCCCGCCGAGAATCGACAGCGACCGGGAGGGGATCAGCATGTGGTACACGCTCATGTTCGCGGGGTTGGCGATCCTTTGTGTGGTGGTGGTTCTGATCCGCAACGCTCGCGTCAAAGCCGGCGAAGACACAGCGTCACCGCGAAGCACCGCCCACAGCCACACCCACACCGAGGAGGACCGGGCTCGCCAGGAGCGCAAGCGGCGGCGTGCGCAGTCGAAGGCGGACCGCCGCAAGCGCCACTAGCCGGGCCCCTGGATCAAACGCGGATCCAGTCGGTGCAGGTGTCCGGGCCGGTGCCGTGGTTGGTGTTCTCGCAGAGCTTCATGTAGATCGCGCCCACCGGGAAATGGGCGGTGTCGCAGCCGCGGTCGCCGCCGTCCCACTCGACCACGGGGTCGCGGTCCGGGCCCTGGGTCCAGATCCCATAGACGGCGTTGCCGTCCACTTCACGGTCGCAGACACTGCCGCTGCCGTGCGTCTCGCTCACGCTGATGAAGTCCTTGCCCTGGTACGCGTAGTTGTAGTGCGCCGAGGCCGTCGGAGCCGTTGCCGTGAGCAACGCCGAGGTGGCGAGCAGCGCGGCGGCACCGACGGTCAGCCGGCGGATTTTGTCCCTGTTCATTATTCTCCCGAGACAGTTGTCGGAACTGATTGACCTAGGCAGTCTCGGCAGCCGTGCTCGCGGTGTCTTTGGCTTGGCGTGCACAGCGCTTGTCCGAGAGTGCACTCCGGAGCAGGGCTCGCTCCGGAGTGCGGCGCCTGGCCGGCTAGCGCCGGGGAGCCGGGGGTTTGCACGCGGTTTGCGGTGTGCATTGTTTGCGGTTCTTGTCGTCCCGGGACGGGGGTGGTGTTGCGGAGTCGTCGGGGCAGGGGGTGGAGGGCTGGGTTGGTTGCCGGGGTGCGCGCGGCTGCCCTGCTTCGTTGGGGGTTTGGGGGCAGGTCGGTCGGGATAGGGCTCGGCCGACTACTTGGCGCATCGCCGGGGCCCAGCCGATCGCGGCCGTGGTCGGTTTCTGCGCCGGGGTGCGTTCGGCGGACGGCGCCGGGGAGGGGGTGGCGGATGGTGCCGGCGTGGGTGAGTTGGACTCAGACGGCTCGGGTTCGGTCGCCTTCGGCTGCGACGGTTGCGGCACGGTCGGTCGTGGCTTGGACGGTTGGGACGTGTCCGGCTCGGTCGGGGCCGGGGTGGTTGTTGGCTTGGGGCCGGAGGGGCGAGTCGGCGTGGACGGTTGAGTCTGCGTCGGCTTCGGGGCGGTCGGGGTGGTTGTCGGTTGCGGTTGTGGGGGTTGTACGGCCGGTGGCTTGGAGGGCGTGGTTGGGGACGGTTTGCCGGTGGGAGTCGTGGCGGGCCGAGGGGTGGTCGGGGGCAGCGGTGTTGTGCGCGGGGGGCTCACGGCCTGTGGTGGGGCCGAGGGCTTGGTCCGTTGGGTCGGGGCGGGCTTGGCGAGCACGGTGTCGTCCGGCTGCGGGTCGGTGGGCCGCGCCGCGGGGGGATCGACGGTCCAGGGACGCGCTACTGGGGGATCGGCGGGCCAGGAGCGGGCTGCTGGGGGGCCAGCGGGGTCGTCTGGGAGGGCGTCGCCGGCTGTTGGTAGGGCGGTTATGCGGCCGGACTGGTACATGCGGGCCAGGTCGAGGACTACCCGGACGTAGGAGGCGGCGTTGTTGTAGCGGCGTACCGCCTGTGCGGCCCGGGCCGGATCGCGCAGGTTCGACGTACCGGTGCACAGGTACTGGGCGGCGCCCTGGGCGGCGTCGAACATGTTGTTCGGGTCGCCGAAGCCGTCGCCGTTGCCGTCGGCGTTCACCGCGCGCCAGGTCGACGGGATGAACTGCATCGGCCCAACCGCGCGGTCGTACACGGTGTCCCCGTCGAGTGCGCCGCCGTCGGTGTCGCGGATCAGCGCGACGTTCGGCCGGCCGTCGAGCGGGATGCCGCGGATCCGCCGGGTCGCCGAGCCGTCGTTGCGCAGCTGGGCGCCACCGAACCGGCCGTGGTTGGACTCCACCCGTCCGATCGCGGCGAGCAGCGTCCACGGAACCCCGCAGCCGGGGTCGCTGACCGCCAACCGCGCCTCGGCCTGCTTGTAGGCCCGTACGGCGACGTCGGGGATCCCGCTCTCGCCGAGCGTCCGGATCACCGGCGCACCCGCGAGCACCATCTGCACCGGTTTCGCGACCTGACCGGGCCCGACGGGGACCGCGTCCAACTGCTCGGGCTCGACGAACTCGGCCAGTATCTCGTCCTCGATGAAGGGATCGACCGCTGCAGGTACGGACGCGTTGTACCCGCCGGCCGCCGGACGGTCGGGGAGTGGCGCATTCCAGACCGCTGCGAGGGTGACCACGGCGGCGACCCCACCCACCAACTGCCACCGACTCTCGGACACCGGCCGGCCGCGGCGGTGCCGGCCTTGCTGTCGTCGCCCGTGGTGCTTCACGAGCTTGGGCAGTCCTGGCACTCGCATGATCCCGATCCCTCCGCCGATCCGCCGTTTGCAGTCCCCGATGTCTCAGGCGTTCGGGGCGGAGAGCACCCCGGATCGGTTCACGGTTGCCTCTGCGGTGTCATCCACGACGGATGAGGCTTCGGTTGGGTGTGCGCAGAATCATGTGACGCATCGATCGAGTCGGAGCCGGTGATGGAACAGTCCGAGGTCGGCAGTCGTGTGGGGTGCGCGTGAGGTGGTCACGGTCGCCGGGCGAGAGCGGATGGGTGGACGAGCACCTCTTCGTGCAGGGCCGTTCCATCCACTATCGGCGCAGCCTCGGCGGGAGTGGGCTGCCGATCGTCCACGTCCATGGCTTCGGCATCTCGGGCACCTACCTCATGCCGACTGCCCGTCTCCTGGCAGACGATCGAGTCAACGTAGTACCGGATCTCCCCGGGTATGGGCGCAGTGAGCGGCGCGACCACGTGCTCGGTATTCCGGCCTTGGCCGAGGCGCTCGTCGCCATGCTCGACCAGTTGCGTGTTGATCGGGCCGTGCTGGTGGGCAACTCCATGGGCTGTCCGATCGGCTTGGAGGTCGCCCACGCGATGCCGGACCGGGTGCACCGGCTGGTCCTCGTCTCCCCGGCGGGTGGTCTTCAGAACCAGCCGCTGCGACGCGGCCTCGGACAGCTCGCTCTTGACGTGGTCCGGGAGAGTCCGAGGATGATTCCCGTCGCGCTGCCCGACTATCTGAGGTTCGGGCCGCTCAACGGACTCCGCCTGTTTCACGAACTCACCCGCTTCCCGTCCCTGGAGCGGCTGCTGCACACACCGGTTCCCACGCTGGCGGTGTTGGGCGGACGAGATCCACTCATGCCCTCGCCGCGTCGAGTTCGTGAGGTCGGCCAGCTCATGCCTGATCATGTGACCGTGGTCCAGATCGAGCAGGCCGCTCATGCCATCAACTTCAGCCACCCCAGCGAACTCGCGGACGTGATCACCTGCTGGCTGGACGGCCGGGAGCACATCGCCCGGCCGTCGACCGGCGTTCGGTTGATTCGAGGGCAGTGACGGCAGGCACGCCCGAAGCGTGCGTGGCGCGCCCCGACGTGGGATCCGTCGGGGCGCGCGTCGGTGTTTCAGTTCTGCTTGAGCAGGCCGATGGCTGCGATCGTGAGCCAGAGCGGGCCGGTCATGCCGGCCATGTACTGCGCCGGGCTGATGCCGAGGAAGATGGTAAGGCCACCGAGGACCAGGCTGACCCAGGCGAGCCACGGGGCGACCGCCTTGAACTTCCGGCCGGCGATGCCGAGTGCGAGGGCGGCGACGCCGGCGCCGACCCACAGCCAGGGCACAGTGCCGATCCAGTGCCCGAAGAACGCTGCGGTCTCCGGTACCAGGAGTTCTGGCTCCCTGACGCCGAAGACGAACTCGGTGGTCAGCGCCGACCCCATCAGGAGGGCGACCGACACCAGGAGCAGGCCCGAGGCCGCGACGTGCGGGAGCAGACTTCCTTCCGGCGTGGAGTCCACGAGCCGGCGGCGGAGGCCGGCAGCGAACACCAGCAAGAGTAAGGCGGACAGCATCGCGGCGGTGTGCATCGCCAGGATCGGCACGGTCTGCTCGGCCAGCTTCTCGGTGATACCGACGGCGTCTCCGGCGAGTTTCTCGTCGTACACGGCGTTCGCGAGGCTCGAGCCGACGACGGTCGCGATTCCCGCCAGGCCGGCGCCGATGCCGGCCACGACCCATCCCTTCCCCTGTGAGTGACGGATCGAGTCGGCGTGCCGGCCGCCGGTCGTGACGAACGTGCTGGTCATGTTGATTCCCCCTGTTTCGAGTGATGCGTGTAGTGCGGGTTGGCGAGCGGCCAGTCGGCGGCGATCCAGCGCGGTACGAGCTCGTCGAGGGCGGCCTCGATCGGCCCGCCGGTGAGCCAGTCGACGACCCACCAGGAGATCTCGGCGTCCGTCCCGGGGTGGATCGGCGGGTCGATGTAGACACACCCGAGGAGCTCGGTCTCGCCGTTGTCGAACAGCGCGTAGTTGAACGACTCGTGGCTCTCCATCTCGGCCTCGTGCCGGGCCAGGTCCTCGCGGTCCTGGTCCGCGGTCATCGTCGCGGGAGGCCACCCCCAGGCCTCGCCGTACAGCGACCAGAGCCGCTCCTGCGACCCCATCACCGCCTGCATGTCCAGGTCGACGTCAGTCGCCCGGATCGGGCGGAGGTGGTGGCCTGTTGTCAGCGGCACCCGGTGCGGATGGTTCCAGCCCTCCGGGAGCCAAGCGGTTGTAGTCATAGCAACCAGGCTCGTGGTCGCGCACGCCACAGACCACCGGCAGCACTCGTACACTGCTCGCACAGTTGAAGACGCACAGCCGCGGGGGAGGCCTAATGTCTGGAGACGAGGCGAAGCCCGATGGGCACTTCGGCACGCTCCTGCGCTCACTCCGCGAACGAGCCGGACTGACCCAGCAGGAGCTCGCCGAACGGGCCGAGCTGACCACGCACGCCATCAGCTCGCTGGAGCGGGGCGCTCGGACCCGGCCGTACCCGCACACCGTCCGGTCACTCTCAGATGCTCTCGGAGCCTCGGACGGTGAGCGTGCGGCACTCATTGCCGCAGTTGCCCGCCGCAAGCCGACTGCCGAACCAGTGACCAGTCCGACGGGTCTGATGATCCCGCCGACCCCGTTGTTCGGCCGCGATGACGACATCGCAGCCATCGCCGACCTCATCCGCTCCGGAGCCCGCTTGGTCACGCTCACCGGACCCGGCGGAGTCGGAAAGACCCGGTTGACCGCCGCGGTGTCCGACGTACTGGCCGGCGATTTCCCGGACGGCGTCGTACAGCTGTCTCTTGCGCCGCTTGCCGACGCGTCCGCGCTGATGGCAACGATCGGGCGCGCGCTCGGTCTCGCGGGGATCGATGCCCCGGGTGCCTTCGACCTGGTGGCCGCGCACCTGCGGGACTCGCGGCTGCTGCTGGTGCTCGACAACTTCGAGCACCTGCTCAGCGCCGCGGCCCAGACCGGTCAGCTCACCGCGCTGTGTCCGGCGCTTACTGTGCTCGTCTCGAGTCGTTCACCGCTGCGGGTCAGGGGCGAGCGCGAGTACCTCGTCGAGCCCCTCGACCTGCCGGCGCGGGATGCCACGACCGTCGGGGACATCCGCGCCCATGCCGCCGGTGCCCTCGCGCTGGATCGAGCACTGGCTGTCGGAGTACGACCGTCTGCGGACGACGTACCGGCGTACTCCGAACTCTGCCACCGACTCGCGGGACTGCCACTCGCCATCGAGCTGGCCATTGCACAGCTGCGGCTGCTCTCACCCAAAGCGCTCCTCGACCGACTGGAGTCCGCCGGCAGAACGTCGGGAGCACGCGACCTGCCGGAACGGCAGCGGACCATGCGGGCCACGCTCGACTGGAGCTACAGCCTGCTCGATCCCGATCAGCAGCGCCTCTTCACGCTGCTCGGGGCTTTCCGCGGCGGCGCCACTCTGGAGGCCGTCGAGGCGGTGGCCGAGCACGGCGACGAGATCGCCACCGGCGACGTTCTCGGAATTCTCCATGAGCTCGCCGAGCATTCGCTCGTTCGCGTCCGCGGCGATCGTCTCGACCTGCTCGAACCCGTTGCGCAGTACGCCCGAAGCCTGCTCGTCGGCGAACGCGCCGCGCGGATCGGGCGCGCCCACGCCCGCGTCTACCTCGGCCTCGCCGAAGAGGCGGCCGCCGGATACGAGCGCTCGGACCAGGTCGAATGGCTCGAGCGGATCGAGGAAGAGGAGGCGAACATCCTCGTCGCCGTCGAACGCTCCCTCGACACCGACGACGCCCCCACCGCCGCCCGCATCACCTGGTTCATGTGGCTCTACTGGTGGATGCGCGGCCAGTTCACGATCGGCCGCCGCCTCGCCGAACAGTGCCTCAACGCCGACCTTCCGCCGTGGGAGCGCAGCCGCGTCAACCTGGCCGGGGCCACCATGGCGTACGCCGCCGGCGACCACGCGGCAGCCGGGGCGTACTGGGCCGAGGCGGACCTCGTCGCCGTGGATCAGGACGACCCCGAGATTCGCAGCAAGGCGATCGCCGGCACCGGGCTCGCCGCTCTCGCCGACGACGACCTCGACACTGCGGAGGGCCGCTTTCGCGTCGCTCTCGAGTTCGCCTTCGAGGATCGCGGCTCGCCCTGGATGGCTTCCCTTGTTCACGTGTGGCTCGGCACGGTACATCTACTCCGCGGCGAACCCGCTGCCGCCGTACCGGAGATCGAACGAGGGCTCGACCTGGCTCGCCGCCGAGGTGACCGGCTGGCGACGTACGTTGCCCTGTACAACCTTTCCCAGGCCGCGCTCGCCCTGGCCGACTACCGACTCGCCCGCCGGCGCGTCGATGAGGGCATCGTTCTGTCCCGAGAGACCCGTGATCTGGCCAACCTCGCGTACTTCGTCGAGACCCTGGCGGTCATCGAGTCGAAGGAAGACAACCACGTCCGCGTCGCGACGCTGCTCGGAGCCGCGACCGGCCTGCGTGAGACGGTCGGCGCCGACGTCTACGCGTACTACCTTCCGGACGACAGCCTCCGCGACGCGGCTGAGCGGGCAGCCCAGGTCGCACTCGGCGAGGACGTGTACGACGAAGCGGTCGCCGTTGGCCGATCCCTCGACCCGTCGGCAGTACCAGAGCTCGCCTAGCTCCGCCGTGCGCCAGTTGGGCGGAGATCCACGCTCGTACGGCGATCAAGACCCTGTGCTGACGCCGAGCTTCCAGAAGGCGGCGTAGCGGCCGTCGTGATGCAGCAACTCGTCGTGGCTGCCCGCCTCCGCGATCCGGCCGGCGTCCAGGAAGATGACGTGGTCGGCGCGCTGGATGGTGCCGAGGCGGTGGGCCACCATCACGACCGTCCGGCCTGTCATCAGGTGGTCGAGCGCCTCGTGGACCGCTGCTTCGTTCAGCGGGTCCAGCGCGGAGGTCACCTCGTCCAGTAGGACGACCGGGGCGTCCTTCAGCAGGGCTCGCGCGATCGAGACTCGCTGGCGCTCGCCACCCGAGAGGAGTGCGCCGCCCTCGCCGACGTTCGTCTCCCAGCCGCCGGGCAGACGCTCGATCACTTCGTCCAACCGGGCCGCTGTCGCCGCCGCCCGTACGTCGGCGTCGCTCGCGTCGGGACGGCCGAGGCGCACGTTCTCCTCGATCGTGCCGTCGAAGAGATAGACGTTCTGGAAGACGATGGCGATCTGCGCTATCAGCACCTCGGTGCTGATCGCACGCACGTCCACACCTCCGATGCGGACCGCACCCGCGTCCACGTCGTAGAACCGCGCGAGCAACTGCAGCAGGGTGCTCTTCCCAGCACCCGACGGTCCGACCACGGCGAGCCGTTGACCTGACGCAACAGACAACGACAGGTCGTCGAGCACTGTGCGGTCGCCATGCTTGAACGTCACCGACTCGAACGACAGATCATGCTGTTCCGGGCGCCGCGGTGAGCGCGGCTCCGGCAGCGGCTCGGTGCGCAACAACGCGTCGAGCCTGGCCAGCACTGCCCGCGCGCCACGGAGCTTGCCGCCGATATCCGTCAGCGACAGCAGCGGATCCGCGCAACGGGCGGCCAGCACGAGGATCGCCAAAAGCTCTGCCGCACCGAGGTCTCCGCCGAGCGCGAGATAGGTGCCCAGGACAAGCACCACAGTGAACACAGCCTGTACGACGAACGCCAGGCCGACCACACCGGGCAGCGCCGACAACGTCGTACGGCGGGATGCCTGCTGGACCTCCTGCAACGAGTCGTCGAGCAACTGGAAGCGTTCGACAGTCCGCCCGCCGGCTCGCAGGACCGGCTGCGCTTGGAGGTATTCGATGACGCGCCCAGCGGCGTCCTGCTCGCGTTCCGCACGCGCCGAGTCGTTGGCGGCCATCGAGCGTCCCGTCCAGACCTGGATCGCCGCGACGATCGGTACGGCGACCAACGCGGCCAGCCCCAGTTGCCACTGGAAGGCGAGCATCACGACGACGATCGTCAGCGGAGTCACGCAGGCAGAGATGAACGGTGACAGCAGATGCGCGATCACCCCCATCGCCTGCAATACACCGCCGCTGGCCAGGACGGACACCTTCCCGACGCGTCCCGCGCTGTACCAGCCGAGTGGCAACCGGGCCAGATGATCGCCGATCCGGTGATACATGCCGTGCAACAGCGTGGTGCCGGCGCGGAATCCGGACAGATCGCTGATGTAGCGCAGTACCGCATAGACAGCGACCGCCGTCCCGAAGGCGATCAGCCAGGGCCAGGCGTCGCCGGGTGAGCTTCCGAACAATGCCCGCAGTACCGGAACCAGCAAGGCGTAGGACAAGCCTTCGACCATCGCGGTCACGGTCATCAGCGCGACCGTGCGTCGCACCGGCCGGGCGTACGCGTCTCCCAGCACCCGCAGCAGCATCCGAATCATCGAAGCTCACGTCCTCTCCAGAACGCGGCGAACTTCCCGTTCTGGGCCAGTAGTTCGGCAGGCCGGCCGCGTTCGGCGATCGACCCGTTCTCCAGCAGTACGACGGTGTCCGCGTCGGCCACCGTCTCCAGTCGATGCGCGATCACCAGGATGGTCCGGCCGTCCAGCGTCGCCAGCGCACGGCGTACGGCGTGCTCGGTCTGCGGATCGGCGAACGCGGTCGCCTCGTCGAGCACCAGAATCGGTGCGTCGGCGAGCAATGCGCGGGCGATCGAGATCCGCTGTGCCTCGCCACCCGACAGGCCGGTGTCCACACCGAGCACCGACTCGTAACCACGCGGCAGCTCGAGAATCCGATCGTGGATGTTCGCCAGCTCGGCCGCGCGGACCACGTCGTCAAAAGAGGCCTGCGGTACCGCGAGCGCGATGTTATCCGCAACCGACGCCCGCAGCAGGCGGACATCCTGAAAGACGAAGGAAACAAGGCGGTACAGCTCCCGGCTGCCCAGCGAACGCAGATCGACACCGCCGACGAGCACCGAGCCGTGCGTCGGATCGAAGAACCGCGGCAACAGTTGCACCAGCGTGGACTTCCCGCTTCCCGACGGGCCGACGATCGCGGTGACCGTCCCCGACTCGAGCACGAGATCGATCCCGCGCAGTACTTCGTGATCGGCGTCGTACCCGAACCGCACGTCACGCAGCTCCACCCGATGTCCCTGTGGAGCGGTCGGATGCGCGGGCTCCGGTAGGGACTCCACCGCGAGTACGTCCCGGATCCGGCCGACCGCGCGTCGGGCGGCCTGCATGTCGTCGAAGCCGTGGCCGAGGGCGGCAACCGGAGCGGTCAGGCCCAACCCGAGCAGCAGGAAGGGCAGGAGATCCGCCGCGGGCATGCCGCCGTTCGTGATCAGCGCCGTACCGCCGATCAATACGACGAGCAGCACGAACGGCGGCGCCAGCGCCAACTGCATCCCGGCGGCGATCACGGACATGCCGCGCACCCACTGGTAGAAGACGCGGACGAAATCGTCCGCTGCCGTGAGGAACTTGTGGTGAGCGCGCCCGGCTCCGCCGAACGCCTTGACCACCGCGATGCCCTCGACGAACTCGACGACCGAACTCGCGATCCGCCCCATCGCCGCATCGAATTCGCCCTGCTCGTTCACCCGGGCCGGGGTCATCATCAGCGGGACCAGCGCGACGGCCAGCAGCACCGGGATCAGCGTGATCAGCGTGAGCTGCCAGTCGATGGTGAACAGGTAGACCAGCGACACCAACGGCACCACGAAGGCCGCGATGAGCTCGCCGGGAGCGTGCGCGATGAACGGATGTACGGCGCTCACGTCGTCCCCGACCACCTTGGCCAGTTCGCCCGTACGGCGTTTGGAGAACCAGCCGATCGGGACGCGTCCCAGCCGCGCGGCCAACTGCCGACGGAATGTCAATTGCACCTTGTCGTCCAGCAGGTGCCCGATTCCGGCCGAGGCGGCCGTGGCCAGCAGCCGGACCAACAGGCCGGCTGCGCCGACGATCACGACGGTCCAGACATGACCGCGGTCAACCGGGTCGGGCGACAGCAGCACGCGACCGATCTCGACGACCGCCAACAGCGGAGCCAATCCCGCGACAGCGCCGATGACCTGCAGGATCACAACGGTGGCGAAGCTCCCCAGATAAGGGCGCAGCAGGCTCGTCATGCGGCGAGCTGGTCGCGGAGGAACGCGGTGATCCGCTCCCGCGCGGCCTTGGCCTGTGGCACCAGGCCCGGCATGCTGATGAACGCGTGGCCGGCGCGGTGGTGTTCGGTCAACTGCACGGGCGTCCCGGCCGCGCGCAACCGGTGGACGTACGCGCGTCCGTGGTCGGCCACCGGGTCGAGGGTCGGCACTACCACCAGCGCCGGGGGCAGCCCGCTCAGGTCGTCGGCGTACAGCGGCGAGACTTCTCGAGGATCCGAACCTTGCGGAACGGCCAACCGGCGGAACAGTTCGAGCCGCGTCCGGGTGAGGGTCGGGCTGTCGGCGTACTCCTTCATCGAGGGGTAGTCCATCGCCGTCGACGTCAGATCGACGCAGGGATTGACCAGCACCTGTGCCCGCAACGACGGACCGGACTCCCTGGCCCGAATCGCGGCCAAGGCAGCGACCATGGAGCCGGCGCTCTCTCCGACGACGGCGACCCTGGCCGGGTCGACTCCCCATTTCGCCGCATGATCCAGCACGTGGCGCAGTACGTCCCAACCGTCATCGACAGCCGCTGACAACGGAGTCTCCGAGTCGACGAGGCGGTGCTCGACCGACACCACCACCGCAGGCAGCTGTGCGGCGAGGTGGCTGTTGATCCAGTCGCACTGCACCGCCGTACCCACGAATCCGCCGCCGTGCACGTGGAGGACGAGCGGCAGGCCGGCCGCGCGGACAGGTTTGCGAGACCGTCGGTAGACCCGGACCGGGAGTTCGCGGTCCGGCAGGGCCACCTGCTGCCAGCCGATCGTAGCCCCGCGGTCCGGAAACCCGGTGATCACTCGCGCCAGACCAGACGACACCTTGCGGTTCTGCGCGTCCCGGAAGGCGACCAGTTCCTCGACCGACATCGCCGGGTAGTCCGGCTCCTTGCGCAGGATGTGCAGCAGCCGGATGCCTAGCGGTGGCTGCTGCACAGCGGTGGTGTGGCTCATGTCTACTCCTCGGATGATTTCGCTACTGCAAGTATCGATACCGAAAGTAGCATAACTAGCTAAGCTGGCACCATGGCCAGAGCAACCACCCCCGCCAGACCCCCCGGCCGCCCCCGCTCCGGCATCGACGCCGAGGTCTACGCGGCCACGCTGAGCACGGTCCACGAGCTCGGCTACACGCGCGCCACCGTCGACCGGATCGCCGCCGCGGCAGGGGTGGCGAAGACGACGATCTACCGGCGCTGGCCGTCCAAGGGCGCGCTGATCACCGCCTGTCTGGTGGATGCGTTCGGCCCGCTGCCACTGAACGAGAACGACACCCCGGCGCAGATGCTGGAGTCGGCGCTGCGCCTCGGCGCGGCGAAGATCGGCGAACCAGGGGTCGGCGCGGCGTTCGCGGGTGTGTTCACCGACGCCATCGGCGATCCCGAGCTGCGCCACGTCCTGTCCACCCAGCTACAGGACCCCTACCGGCTCGTGCTCGAGGCCGCGCTGGGCGAACCGACGCAGCGCGTCCTCTTCTTCATCGACGTCGCGATCGGCACCCTCCTGCACCGGATGGGCATGACCGGCGAGCCGATGGTCGAGGAGGACGTCGACGCCCTGATCAGGATGATCCTGCGCGAACTCGGCTGACCAAACCTCGCGCCGCGGCCGCTCCCTTGCGCAGGCCGGCCCCGTTGACCGGCCGTTGCCAATGACAACAGTCGGGCGGACAGCTCGATGCCGCAGGCAACCCGGGCCCGCCTTCGGCATCAAGCCGGCTGTCCGCGGCCAGATCGCCTACCGCGTCTGGTTCCCGGCCGACGCCGACCATGCCCAGGCGTTCACGGCGAACAAGATCCTCACCGTCAGCTGAGGAAACGCGCCCCGGCCAAACGCCTGGCCGGGGCGCAGTCTTCAGCCCTCCTCGTCATCCCGGTGACCGTGCAGCGAGCCGGCGTGCGCCTTGGCAGTGGGGTCGTTGCGGGTCTTGATCAGGCTGGCGACGACGACGATCACCAGGATCGTGAGGATCACGCCGAGGCTCAGCGGCGTCGGCACCTCGGGGATGCGGTCGTCGATGTCGACGTGGGCCCAGTGCAGGATCAGCTTCACGCCGATGAAGGCGAGAATGACCGCCAGCCCGGCGGACAGGTAGACGAGGCGGTCCAGCAAACCCTTGACCAGGAAGAACAACGCGCGCAGGCCGAGCAGCGCGAACGCGTTGGCGACGAACACGATGTACGCCTCCTCGGTCACCCCGAAGACCGCGGGAATCGAGTCCAGCGCGAACAACAGATCGACCCCGCCGATCGCGACCAGGACGACGAACAGAGGCGTGACGACCCTGCGGCCGTCGATCCGGGCGAAGAGCCTGCCGCCGACGTAGTCGTCGCTGACCGGCAGCACCCGGCGTGCGGACCGCACGACGACGTTGTTCTCGACATCGGGATCCTCGTTGCGATGCCGGAACAGTTGCACCGCCGTGTACAGCAGCAGCAGGCCGAACACCACGAACATGAACGAGAACAGCGACAGCAGCGTCGCACCGAGCGCGATGAAGATCGCCCGCATCACCAGCGCCAGCACGATACCGAAGGTCAGCACCTTGTGCTGGTGCTCCTCGGGGACGGCGAAGGTGGTCATGATGATGACGAACACGAACAGGTTGTCGACCGACAGGCTCTTCTCGACGATGTAGCCGGCGAAGTACTGCGCCCCGAAGTCACCGCCGTACGCGCTCATGAACCACAACCCGAACCCGATCGCCACCAGGACGTAGAAGATCGACCAGGCGGCCGCCTCCCGGAACCCGACCCGGTGCGGCCGGACCGCGGCGATGACCAGGTCGGCGGCCAGCAGTACGACGATCAGGCCGATGGTGACGGCCCAGGTCAGGGCACTGATATCGAGCACTCGTCCTCCGGTTGTTGAGGGCAACCAATGGGTATCGAGACTACCGAGTGACCAAAGTCCGGCGGGGGTGTGAAACGTCGTCGCGCTCAGTGGTTGTGCCGGATGGCCGGCCGGTCCATACTCTTCTCACCCGCGGTCTGCGGGTGTGGGGGAAGTGTGACCTGGGGTGTGTGAATGGGGGGCTTTACCATGCGTGCCTTGAGATTGCTGCGTGCTGCGCTGGTGACGGCGCTGGTCGGTACCGGTCTGGTGGCGGTGCCACAACTTGCGACGGCGGCGCCGCCGTCGAGTGCGATCGAACTGAGTCCGGCGACGGTGCACGCGGGGGACACCTTCACCGTGACTCAGACGCTGCACAACGACCGGGACTTCACTGTCACCGGAGCGAAGGCCGGCCTGTACGGCAAGGAGGCGTCGCTCCCCGGACTGGTCGACCTGGTGTCGTGTCCGGGTGCGTTCGCCTGCGACATCCTGGGCAGCAGCATCCGCGGCGGCTTCGGTGACATGGCCAGCGGCGAGACCCGGACGGTGGTGTTCACCTTGAAGGTCAAGGACACCGCGCCGGCCGGGCCGATCACGTTGCAGCACCAGTTCATCGGTGAGAACTACGCCTTCGAGACGCTGGACGGGCCGGTGCTGACGATCCTGCCGCCCGCGCCGGACGACGCCGACATCGCGGTGTCCTTGGCCGCGTCGGCACGGGGTCTGCTCATCTCGCGGATCACCTACACGGTGACCGTGAAGAACAACGGGCCCGGCGACGCGACCGGTATCCGGGTGACCGGCACCTACCCGGCCGGTCTGGTGTACGCCGGTTCGACGGGCTGCACCCGGGTCGCGGGGACCAGGACTGTCAACTGTGACATTCCGGCGCTGGCCGGCGGTGCCACCACGGCGCGGACGTTCTCGGCTGACGCCGGCCTGCTCACGCTCGGATCCCTGGTCGCGACGGCGAAGCGCACCGAGAGTTCGCCGACCGACCCGAATGCGGCGAACGACCAGGCGAGCCGTACCTGTACCGCCCTGACCAGCCTGATCGTCAGGTGCTGATCGACTGAACCAGCTCCACCAGATCGTCACGATCTGGTGTCCGGCCGGCGGTCGCGGGAGTCGTACCCCGCGGCCGCCGGTTTCATTTTTGTCACCACGTCTTGCATCCGGAGGTGGGCGGGGTCTACGGTCCGGGTTAACGTTTAAGTGTGCATAGATGAGCACTTGGTCTTGACTTGGAGCAACTATGATCAGTCGGCGGCGATTCCTGCAGGTTGGCGGCGCCGTGGTCGGCGCAGCGGTGGCCGGTCCCACGCTCGCGGCCTGCGGTGACGGCGGTGCGGCGAACGGTGGCGCGAAGGCATCGAGTGAGCTGACGCTGCCGACGTACAAGCCGTTCGAGGGCCTGCGGCCCGACCTGGCGGGAGCCGAATCGGGTCTGGAGCCGGGCTTCCTGCAGTTCCCGCCGGACGCGATCTCGAGTGTGAAGGCACCGCCGCTGAAGAACGCGGTGAGCGCGCTGACCGAGACGTTCGCGACGCCTCCGCCGCCGATGGGCAGCAACCCGATGTGGCAGTCGCTGAACCAGGCCCTGGGCGCCGAGCTGCGGCTCACCATCGGCACCGACCCGGGGTACCCGGAGAAGTTCGCCACCCTGCTGGCCAGCGACTCGCTGCCGGACCTGATGTGGCTGCCGCCGAACCAGGGCATCCCGAACATCGGCCCGATGCTGGAGGCCAAGTTCCAGGACCTCACCAAGTACCTGTCCGGCGACGCCGTCCTCGAGTACCCGAACCTGGCCGCGCTGAAGCCGGCGTCCTGGCGGACCGCGGTGGTGAACGGAAAGATCTGGGGCGCCCCGATCCCGTCGACGCCGTTCGGCCAGGTGATGATGGGCAACCCGCGCACCTGGCAGAAGGTCGGCGGTCTGCAGAGCAGCAGCGCGGACGAGTTCTTTGCCAAGTGCAAGGAACTGACCAACGGTACGAACTACGCGCTCGAGCCGGCCATCATCAACATGCTGCACATGTTCGGCGAGTGGTTCGGCGCCCCGAACGGCTGGCGGGTGAACCAGGACCGCTCGCTCACCCACCTGTACGAGACCGACAACTATAAGGCCGCGGTCGAGTACGCCGCCAAGCTGTGGGCGGCGAAGGTCTTCTACCCCGACCTCAACCTGGCCGACGCCACCCCGAAGACCGTGAACGGTCAGATCGCCGCGCAGGTCGTGGTCGGTCCGCGGGCGACCGCCGACTTCCGGGCGCTCGACCCGACTCTCTTCGTCGACACGCTGATCCCCTTCGGCCACGACGGCAAGGCGAAGCCGATCTACGACATGGGCTACGGCACGGTCGGGTTCACGCCGTTCAAGAAGACCGACGAGGGCCGGATCCGCGAGCTGCTCGCGCTCGTCGACTATCTGTCCGCGCCGTTCGGCACCAAGGAGTACCTGCAGAAGAACTTCGGTGTCGCCGGTCAGCAGTACGAGCTGGACGCCAAGAAGAACCCGGTGCTGACCAAGGCCGGCACCCAGCAGGCGCCCGGCCTGGTCAGCGCGTTGCAGATCATGACGGCACCGGAGAGCGTGATCTTCAACCCGGCGTTCCCCGAGGACACCAAGAAGATCTACGCCACCGAGCAGAAGCTGCTCGAGTTCGCGATGCGCAACCCGACCGCCGGCACCTATTCGGACACCTCGAGCAAGGTGGGCCCGAAGCTCACCGCGGCGTTCCGCGACACCATCGTCGACATCGTCACCGGCCGGCAGAAGCTGTCGGCGTACGACGAGGCGCTGAAGCGCTGGAAGAGCGGCGGCGGCGACAAGATGCGCGGCGAGTTCGAGGCGGTGCTGCCGTCGAGCGTCCCGGTCACGGGGTCCTGATAGATGCTGAAGAAAGCGGTCACCCGGCGGCAGGTGAAGAACAGCCTGCCGCTCGGGGTGCGGTGGCGGCGGGACTGGCAGATGGTGCTGCTGATGATCCCCGGCGTGGTGTTCCTGCTGGTGTTCTTCTACCTGCCGGTGATCGGGAACGTGGTCGCGTTCCAGGACTTCCAGCCGTACCTCGGCATCATGCACAGCGAGTGGAACGGCCTGCAGAACTTCGTCAACCTGTACGACAATCCGGACTTCTGGGACGCGCTGCGGAACACGTTGATCCTGGCCGCGGTGCAGTTGCTGCTGTTCTTCCCGGTGCCGCTGGCGCTGGCGCTGATCGTCGACTCGCTGGTGAGCAACCGGCTCCGGCGCTGGTTCCAGACCATCGCCTACCTGCCGCACTTCCTGTCCTGGGTGCTGGTGATCACGCTGTTCCAGCAGTCGCTCGGCGGGGCCGGGTTCGTCAACAACCTGCTCCGGCAGGCCGGGCTGGACCCGATCCCGTTCATGACGAACCCGGACACCTTCCCACTGCTGGTGGTCGCGCAGCTGGTCTGGAAGGACGCCGGCTGGGCGATGATCATCTTCCTGGCCGCGCTGACCGCTGTGGACGTCTCGCTCTACGAGGCCGCGGCGGCCGACGGCGCGGGTCGTTGGCGGCGGCTCTGGCACATCACGCTGCCGTCGATGCGAACCGTGATCGTGCTGCTGCTGATCCTGCGGATCGGCGACATCCTGAGTGTCGGGTTCGAGCAGTTCATCCTGCAACGCGACTCGGTCGGCCCGGGTGCGGCCGAAGTACTGGACACCTTCACGTACTACGCGGGTGTCGTCGGCGGCGACTGGAGCAGCGGAGCCGCGGCCGGTCTGGCCAAGGGCGTGGTCGGAGCCCTGTTGTTGTGGGGTGCGAACTCGCTGGCCCATCGGCTGGGTGAACCCGGGATCTTCCAGAAGCGAGGTGCCTCGTGAGGCCGATTTGGAAAGAGAATCCGTCTCCGCTCTACCAGTCGATCAAGGCGGTCGTACTCGGCGGGTTCGCGCTGGTGATCGTGATTCCGATCATGGTGGTGATCTCGACGTCGCTGGCCAGCGATCGCGACATCATCGACGCGGGTGGGTACGTGCTGTGGCCGTCGCATCCGACGCTGAAGGCGTACGAGACGTTGTTCAGCGGCGGGCTGATGGGCCGGGCGATCATGGTGAGTGTCTTCGTGACAGTCGTCGGTACGGCGATTGCCCTCGCCGTCACGATCGCGTTGGCGTACGCGACGTCGCGGCCGGTGTTGTTCGGGCGGCCGGTGCTGTTGATGGTGTTGTTCACGTTGCTGTTCGCGCCGGGGATCATCCCGATGTTCCTGGTGGTCAAGCAACTCGGGCTGCTCGACAGCCTGTGGTCGCTGATCCTGCCGGGGGCGCTCGGCGCGTTCAATTTCGTCGTACTGCGGACGTTCTTCATGAACGTGCCCGGTGAACTGCTGGAGAGCGCGCGGATCGACGGGGCGAGCGACTTCACCATCCTGCGGCGGATCGTGATGCCGTTGTCGAAGGCGGTGATCGCGGTGGTCGGGCTGTTCTACGCGGTCGGCTTCTGGAACGCGTTCTTCAATGCGCTGCTGTATCTGAACGACACGTCGAAGTGGCCGGTCCAGGTGATCCTGCGGACGTACGTCCTGCAGGGCAAGTCGCTGTCCGCCGACCAGCTCGGGGTGGAGCCGTTGCCGCAACCGCAGTCATTGCAGATGGCGGTCGTGGTGGTCGCGCTGGTGCCGATCGCGCTCGTCTATCCGTTCCTGCAGCGGCACTTCACCAAGGGCGTGATCACCGGCGCCGTCAAGGGGTAGGCCGGACCATGGTCCCGGCCTGATGGCGCGGAGAAGAAATCGATTGGCGGATTCTGCAAGAATCAATCGCATGGCGACGGGGCAACCTTCTGCGGCCGACCGTCCGACGCTGCGGATGGTCGCGGCCGAGGCGGGCGTGTCGGTCGCGACCGTGTCGTACGTGCTGTCCGGCCGGCATCGCAGCCACACCATCAAGGACTCGACCGCGGACCGGGTCCGCGAGGCGGCGACCAAGCTCGGCTACCGGCGCAACGACGCGGCCCGCGCGATCCGCACCGGCAAGTCCGACCTGGTGCTGCTGTCGCTCAGTGTGCTCGCGGATCCGTGGTCGCAGGCGGTCGCGGCCACGGTCAGCGACGCGGTCAGCCCGCTCGGGAAGACCGCGCTGATCGTCGCGGACGGTGACTGGCGGACGGTGCTGTCGAACCGGACCCCGGACGTGATCTTCATCGACAGCGTCAGTCCGGACCCGCAGCAGATCGCCGAACTGGAGGCGTTCGCGGCACAGGGCGTGCAGATCGTGGCGTTCAGCGAGACGCTGGAGCCGCGCGGGTTCGACGTGATCCGGTCGGGTGCTGAGCCGCGCTGTCATCTGGCCGTGGAGCATCTGCTCGAGCACCACACCCGGGTCGGCGCGCTGACGTCTCGGACGTCGGGTTTCGCTCGGTTCGACGCGTACCTCAACACGATGCGGGCGGCCGGGCGGCCGATCCGGGACGAGGACATCGAGATCTTCGAGCGTCACCCGGAGGGCGCCTACCGGGCCGCGATGGCGTTGCTGACCAAGCCGGACCGGCCGACGGCGATCTACTGTACGACGGACTTCGCGGCCATCGCCGCGGTCCGGGCTGCGCATCGGCTGCGGATCGACGTACCTCGGGATCTGGCCGTGGTCGGTGTCGGGAACACGCCCGAGGGGGAGCACCTGGACCCGTCGCTGTCGACGGTCGGGCCGGTCGGCTTCAACGAGGCGCTGGCGCGGATCGTCGTGGGCCGGCTGACAGATCGGGAAGGGGCGCCTGGTGAGGTGTTCGACTTCCCCTGGCAACTGATCGTGCGAGACTCCTCCCGTGTTCCGACTGAGGGGTGACGGCTGGGAGCCGGTGACTGTCGGCGAGTCCGACACCTTGGTCTACCGGCGGGGTGATGTGTTCGCGAAGTGCTGCGCGGTGTCCGGCGTGGGGGAGCTGCGGGACGAACGGGATCGGGCGGAGTGGCTGGCCGGGACCAACTTGCCGGCGGCAACGGTCGCGGACTGGCTCGAGTCGGCCGACGGTGCTTGTCTGGTCACGACAGCTGTGCCTGGGATTGCGGGCACTGAGTTGCCGGAATCCCTTCAACTGAAGGCGATGGAGAGTCTTGGGCGGATCTTGCGAGAGCTGCACTCGGTGCGCGGCTGCCCGTTCGAGCGTCCGCTGGCGTCGGTGATCGCGACGGCGGAGGACGTCGTACGACGCGATGCGGTCAACCCGGCCTTCCTCACCGACGAGTGGCGCCTGCTGAAGCCGTCCGAACTGCTGGACCGAGTGATTGCCGAGCGCCCCTCTATCGAAGCGGGTGCCGAGCTCGCGGTCTGCCACGGTGACGCCTGCCTGCCGAACGTCTTCTTCGATCCCGGCACGGTGGAGGTCACCGGTCTCATCGATGTCGGCCGCCTCGGGATCGCCGACCGCTACTCCGACCTCGCCCTCACCGCGATCCAGCTGCACGACGAGTGGTCCGCCGATCCCGGGCCGTTCTTCGCGGCGTACGGCGTACCGAATCCGGACCAACGCCGTCTGGAGTTCTATCGCCTGCTGGACCCACTGACCTGGGGCTGACCCCCGTACTGTTGATCAGGTGAGTATCCCGGTGGAGATCGTCGCGCTGATGGTCTCGCCGATCCATGCCTTCGAGGGGCGCCCGCAGGACGGTCCGCGCCCGGACCCGGCACCGGTCGGCCGTTCCGAGGTCGAGATCCGGGCCGAACTGGGCATCGTCGGCGACCGGTATTTCGGTCAGACGGTGCACAAGAACGCCGCAGTCACCTTCCTCGACGCCGCCGGCCTGGACGACCTCGCCGAGACCCTGCAGCTCCCCGCAGCCCCGGACCCGCTGCTCCTCCGGCGCAACATCGCCCTCCGCGGTTTCCCGATCGACACCCTCGCCGCCCACCG
Organism: Kribbella sp. NPDC049174; assembly: GCF_043197365.1. Classification (NCBI taxonomy): domain Bacteria; kingdom Bacillati; phylum Actinomycetota; class Actinomycetes; order Propionibacteriales; family Kribbellaceae; genus Kribbella; species Kribbella sp. NPDC049174. Next base: position 329,183 of record NZ_JBICSZ010000002.1, read on the forward strand.
AACCCCCGACGGCACCCGCATCCCCGGCCGCCGCTTCACTCTGGACTCCGGCGCCGGCCCCATCGAATTCCAGGCCTACCGCCCCGCCAACCCCTGCGCCTGGATGGACACGGTCCTGGCCCCCGGCGCCTTCAAGGCCCTCCGCGGCCACGCCGGCGTCCGTACCTCCCCGCTCACCTCCGGCTCCCTGCACCTGGGCCCAGCCGCCCTCACCTTGCTCGACTGAGCCGGTTTTCGGGCGGCTTTCGGTGGGTGGGGTTACCTTCGGAACGTGGGGCGGTGGATGGTTGGTGCGGTGGTGATGGCGGCTGGGCTGGTCGGGTGTGCTGATGTGGCAGGCCCGGCGGGCGAGGCGTCAAGCCGGGTGACGCCCAGTGCCGGTACGCCAAGCGCTGGTACGCCGAGCACGACAGCGGGCACGCCGACCGCCGGGCCGACGCGGTCCACGTCGCCGAGCGCAACACCTTCGGTGCCGCGGTCGCCCAGTCCGACGGCGACGCGGACGAACACGGCCGTAGCGAGTATGGCGATTCCGGCCATCGGGGTGCGGCGGCTTCGGGTCGTTCCGTACACCGGGACCGCCGACGACCGGCCTGGCACGGACATTCAGGATCGGGGTGTCGCGGCCAGCCCGCGGGGGAAGGCCGGCGGGGTGGGGCCGGGCGACGTCGGCAACTACATCATCACCGCGCACCGGACCACGCACGGGCGCCCGTTCGGCCAGGTGCCCGAGCTGCGGAACGGCGACCACGTCCTGGTGACCGCGAACGGGTTCGTCTACGACTACGTGATCAACCGGACGATGACGATCTCCTTCCGGAAGCCGGCCGAGAAGGCCCAGCAGAACGCCGCCGTCCCCGGCCGCCCGGGCGTCACCCCGACCCAGGCGACGATCACTCTCTCCACCTGCGCCACCCCCGAGGACCACGCGGCCGGCAACTTCTGGAGCGACGAGCTCGGCAACCCCGAACACCGCATCAACAAGATCGGCACCCTGGTTTCCCGCCGCCCTGCCTAACTCCCGCTGGGTTGAAGAGTTTGGATGAGGGTGATCGGTTTGCCGACTACCGCGGTGGGCGCCAGACGGTTGAGGAGCGGCAGGCGGAGGAGGCGGAGGGCGATCCGGCGGCCGACGAGTTGGACGTTGGACGCCGGCAGGAACCAGCGGGCGGCCGAGCGGCCTACCCGTTGTTTGGATTCAACCTCAGGACGCCACAGCTGTTCGTATTCGGTCAACGCGACCTCGATCGTCTCGGCCCGGCGGAGACAGTCGGCCAGGACGTAAGCGCCCGCGATGCCGAGGGATGCGCCTTGGCCGGCCAGCAGTGAGACCGCGTACGCCGCATCGCCGAGCAGCACGACGCGCCCCTTGCTCCACGTCGGCATCACGATCTGTGCCACCTGGTCGTAGTAGATCTCCTCCGGCGACGGACAGAGCTCGAGCGCCTCGGGCACCACCCACCCCAGTCCGTTGTACGACGCCCGGATCGCCGCCCGTGGATCGGCCGGCAGCGACGGGTCCGCCGTACGGTGCACCGCGAACGACGCGACTCGCCCGTCCCGCAGCCCATAGAAACCGAACTGGCTCCCGATCGTGTCGGTCAGCACGAACCGGCCGTTGACCGCCGCGTGGATGTCCGGAGCATCGAAGGTGTAGGCAGCGGTGTGGAAGCCGAGATGACGCAGGTACGACGACTCTGGGCCGAAGACCGATCGCCGTACTGTCGAATGGATGCCATCGGCCCCTATCAGCAGGTCCGCCTCGATCGACGCGCCGTCATCCAACTCGACCCGGACGCCGTCGTCCAACGGCGTCACGTTCTCCACGCCGGCGCCGTACCGGAGGTCGACGCCGGTCGGCAGGCTGGAACGCAGTACTCGCTCGAGGTCCGGCCGCATCACGCTCACCAGCGCGCCCTCGGCGAACTGCCGCAGGTTCATCCCGGCCCGGCGGCGCCCGTGGTCGTCGACCAGGACGGCCTCGACCACGCGGTACCCGACGTCCTGCAACGCAGGCAGCAGTCCCATCGCCTCGATCGCGTCGTACCCGGGGCCGAAGAAGTCGATCATGTAGCCCTGGGTGCGCGGGCTCGGTGTGCGTTCGACGACGACCACGTCGTGCCCGAGCGCCGCCAGCCGGTTCGCGGCGGCCAGCCCGGCGATGCCGGCGCCGCAGATGATCGCCCTCATGACACCAGCCTCCGCAGCACGTCCGCCGTGCCCTCGACGCTCGAGCCGAGGCCTCGGTGCAGCAGGATGCCGTCGATGGCGGCGGCGAGTACGGCGGCAGTCGCGGCCGGGTCCGGGACCTGCTGAACCGCGAGCCAATCGCCGACGCGTTGCCGGAAGTCCGTGACGAGGGTCGCGAGTTGCTCGCGCAGTCGCTTGTCGCGGGTGGCGGCCAGGTAGGCCTCGACGAACAGCAGCGACATCGGGTCGACGCCGGAGTGCTGCTCGATCGAGGCGAGCATCGCGTCGATCGCCTCGGCCGGCGTCCTGGCTGCGGTGAACTGCTCGTCGGTCGCGGTCAGCAGCTGCCGCATCGCGGTGACGACGGCCTCACTGAGCACCGCCTGCACCGAGGGGAAGTGGTAGTGCACGACGCTCGGCGTGACGCCGGCGCGGTCGGCCAGGACCCGCGTGCTCACCGCGGACCAGCCGCGCTCCGGGATCAGCTCGGCCGCCGCGGCCAGCAACCGCTGCCGCACCTCCTGCCCGCGGACAGCTGCGGGTGAAGTCATCCGGGCTCACCTCCAGGGCAATCGCCCTGAACATCCGTCCTGTACGATCGCCCTGATTCTAGGACGTGCGAAGGCGGCGAGCAACACGGGGTCGTCAACGCCCCGGCTGTCGGGCCTCCAGGGTGCGGACTACTTGCGGCCGAACTTCCACCACTTGGGTTTGTTGGCCTTGATTTCGTCCTCGGTCAGCGGCGGCGGGACCGGCGGCCGGGACTCCTCGGTGAGGAAGTTGCCCGACTCGGTGTCGTACGGCGTGACGCCGAGCAGGCGGCTGATCTCCATCACGATCGGGATCGAGCGCGGTCCGTCGTTCAGATAGAAGGTGATGTCGCGGACCTCGACACCCTTGCCGATCGTCATCTCGACGTCGAAGTCGTCGCTCCGCAGCGCCAGCCAGGACGGCTTGCTCGTGTCGACGTCCGGGACCACTTCACGGACCTTCGCCACCACGTCGGTCGACGTACCGAGCGAAGGCGGCTCGTATCCGTCCGGAATATCGTCGAGGCGCCGTACGCCTCCGGGTCCTCGCATTGCGTACACAGCCCAGCTCATGACCCCAGCATCCACTACCGGGGTGCACCGGCAACAGTCAGGCCGTCGGTTTGCGGGCGGCCAGCAGCGCGAAGGTCAGATACTCGCCCTGATCGGCCTCGAGCATGTCGAGCGAGCCGTCGCGGCTGCCGCTGTGTTCGGAGACGGCCTGGGCCCAGATCAGCCAGTCCTGCCAGCCGGACTCCTGCAGCCGGGCCGCGGTGACCTCGACGAGTTCGGTGATCTCCCAGTGGGACCGCCACCAGTCGGCGGTGTGCCAGGCGATCGCCTCCCAGCCGACCAGCTTCTTGATGTGGTCGGGGATGTAGCCGAGGTCGCGGACCTCGGTCCGCAGCGCCGGGGTCGCGACGCCGAGCTGACCGCCGGGCTTCAAGAACTGCGTGAGGTAAGCGAGATACCCGTCCGCGGTGCCGAAGTACTCGTACGCGTCGATGCACACGATGGCGTCGAAGAACCCGTGCGCGAAAGGCAGCGTGTGTGCCTCCGCCTTCACCGGTACGACGCCGTCGACCCCCTGCGACGCGATGTGCGCGGCCGCCTCGGTCGGCTCGATCCACAGATCGGCCGCCCAGACCTGTACGCCGTACTCCTTCGCCAGGAACACCGATGTCGCGCCCTTGCCGGACCCGAGATCGAGGACGCGCATCCCGGGCCGGAGCTCCAGGTCCTTGGCCAGGTCCTCGAGCAGCCACAACGGATGCGGGCCCATGTCCCCGTTCAGCAACCACTCGGCGTCGTACCCGTTGGACCGGGGATACTCGTCCCGCTTCAGCTCGACCACGCGCGCAGCGTAGCGCGCCGAAAGTGGGATGTGCTGGGAATTTCCGTCCCGCAGGGTAGGGAGATGGTTGAACTCGATCCGTTGATCCGTGCCTTCTACCGGGACCGTTATGTCGAGGACGATCGGCTGGTTCGGTCGGGTCACGGCCGGCTGGAGTTCCTCCGGACCCAGGAGCTACTGCGCAGGTGGTTGCCGCCGGCGTCCGTTGTACTCGATGTCGGTGGAGCCACCGGTGCACACGCCCGCTGGCTCGCGTCCGACGGTCATCGCGTCACCCTGGTCGATCCGGTCGTCGAGCACGTCCAGCAAGCTGCGACGATCGGTACCTTCGAGGCCGTCGTCGGCGATGCGCGTCACCTCGGCCAGCCCGACGCGAGCGTCGACGTCACACTCCTCCTCGGCCCGCTGTACCACCTGGTCGAGGCTGCCGACCGGGCTCAGGCTCTGTCGGAGGCCGCGCGCGTGACCAGACCCGGCGGCCTGGTAGTTGCCGCCGGCATCAACCGGTACGCCGGCCTGCTCGAGTACGGCAGCAGCGGCGCACTCACCGAAGCCAACGAGCGCGAGTTCATCGAAGCCTTCGAGACCGGCCGGAACCACGACGACCCGAACGGTTTCACCAACGCCTACTTCCACCACGCCGACGAGCTGACCGCCGAGTTCGCCGCCGCCGGCCTGACCGACCTCGAAACCCTCGGCGTCGAAGGCCCAGCCAGCACCGTCCTCCACCTGGCCACCCCGGACGAGGTCGACCGCCTCCTCCCGTCAGCCATTCGCCTCGCTCGTCTGCTCGAAGCCGACCCCCGCCTGATCTCCGCCGGCTTCCACTTCCTCACCCGCGGCACTGTCCGTCAGTAGACGGAGTAGCCGCCGTCCACCACGACGACCGAGCCGGTCATGAAGGACGACGCGGGGCTGGCGAGGTAGATGACGGTCGGAGCGATCTCTTCGGGGGTTGCGTAGCGTTCGAGCGGGGCGTCGAGGATCCAGTTCTGGCGGAACTCGGGGCGATCCACGGGTGACATGTCGGTCTTGACGTACCTGGGGGCGATCGCGTTCACGCGGATCCCGTGCGGCGCCCATTCGGCGGCGAGGCTCCTGGTCAGGTGGTGCACGGCGGCCTTGGACGCGTTGTACGACGCCTGCCATTGCGGCCGGTTGACGATCTGGCCGGACATGCTGCCGACGTTGACGATCACCCCGCCACCGGCCTCGATCATGCCGGGTGCGACCGCCGTACTGCAGTTCCACAGCGCGGTCAGGTTGAGATCGAGAACCTGTTGCCACTCCTCGGGCGGTACCTCGAGGGCCGGACGGTGGATCGCGACCCCGGCATTGTTCACCAGTACGTCGATCCCGCCCAGCGCGGCGGTGACGTCGGCGACAAGCCGTCGTACATCGTCCGCGGCGGTGATGTCGGCCTCGACGGCGAGCCCACGGCGGCCGCGAGCCTCGATCTCGGCAACGACCGCCGCGTTCCGGTCCGTGTCCCGGGCGGCGATCGCGACATCCGCGCCGGCCTCGGCCAGGGCGAGGGCGAAGGCGCGGCCGAGACCACGGTTGCCGCCGGTGATCAGGGCCCGGCGGCCGGTCAGGCGGAAGGTGTCCAGCGCGTTCATCCAGTGCTCCTCTTGGTTGTTACTCGGAGTAAGTCCGCGGACGGTGGTAGCGAAACGATGTCAAAAGCAGCAATCCGGTATCCCCGGAGCGTTCTCAGGACATACCATCTTGCGGCGGTTCAGGGAGGGGGTCCCGAGCCGCGGTGAGGTCACTGGGTGGGGACCGGCGGAGTCCGGTACTGGGGAGAAGCGGGGACAATCATGGCGGACAAGCCGGCGCCGAAGCCTGGCCATTTTCTGCCCGAGAACGTGGGCGCGAACGACTCGACGGACGGCGGATCCACGCCCGGATCGGCCCCGTTGGCCGCTCCGACACCGCGGCTGGGAGGAGCGTCTCCAGCCGCACCGCCGCAGCTGTCCGGGTCGCGGATCGAGTCCCGGCGAACGGTGCAGCTGTCCGGCACCCGGTTCGGCCCGCCGCCGCCCGACGATCCGGCCGCCGCGGCGTATCGGGCCGTCTACGCACCCGAGCCGATCCCGTTCGTCCCCAAGAAGCGGTCGAAGGCGTTGATCGCCGCCATCGTCGTGGCCGCGCTCGTGGTCGTCGGCGGTGGGGTCGCGCTGGCCGCCAAGGTGCTCACGTCGTACGACGACTTCGTCGCCAACCCACTCGGCACACCGTCCTTCCACCCGTCCGGCGTACCGACACCGACCGGTGAGCCGACGCCGGATCCGGTGGTTCAGAAGGAGAACCCCCTCTACGCCACCGGTCCGCTGGCCACGGTCACGTGCAAGGAGCCCGCGTTCCGGCCGACGTCGAAGGAGAACGTCCGCTCGTACTACCAGGCCCTGATCGCGTGTATGGACAAGGCGTGGCAGCCGATCGTCGCCGAGGCCGGGTTCGAGTTCCGCTCGCCCCGGCTGATCGTCTTCGACGAGGGCGAGGAGACGGCCTGCGGTGTGCAGAAGGACGTTTCGTCGTACTGCGCTGACGAGCAGGGCGGCAGCGTGACGATGCCGTGGCAGGAGCTGACCGAGGAGTATCCGCAGCACAAGGCGAACATCCGGGTCGACATGGCCCAGTCGCTCGGCTTCGTGTACGGCGTCCACCTGCAGAACCTGACCGGCATCTTCGACGCGACCGACAACCTCCGCGACACCGAACCGACCGAGGCGGCGCGACTGGAGATGGACCGGCGCCAGGCGCTGCAGGCGAACTGTCTGTCGGCCGCGTTCTTCGGTGCGGCCAAGGCCAGCTTCCCGCTGCGCGGCGAACTGCTGACGCAGTGGACCTGGCTGATCAGGCACAGCGGTGACGAGCATTCCGAGGACAAGGTCCGCGATCACGGCTCCGCCAAGAGTCTGGCGCTGTGGATGAACCAGGGTTTTGCGAGTACCGATCCGGGCACCTGCAACACTTTCGTGGCATCATCCGCCAAGGTCGGCTGAGAAGCGGGAACGAGCGAGGGGGACGAGCGATGCCTGAGGAGCACCCGGACGCGGAACCATCGTCCACGGCCGGCGCACCCGCGCCGGCCGATCCAGGCGTGGCGGCCGGCAGTGGCGACGCGACCGTCGGTGGTGGTGCGGCCGGTGCTGCCATGGCGGCGGCCGGTGCGGGTACGGCGCGGTCCGGTGGCAGCTCGCCGAAGCCCGGGCACTTCCTGCCGGGTGGCGCCGGGGACATCCTGACCGACGGCGACCGTGCCCGTGCCGCGGAGCGCCGCCAGTCGCTCGACCTGGGCAAGGCCCGCACACTCACCGGACCCGTCGACCCGACGCTGCGGAAGACAGCGCGTCCGCTCCCGACCGACCCAGGCACCGAGCCCGGATTCGGCGCGCCACCGCCCGCACCGCTGGCCGGCGCCCCACTCACCCCGCTGACCGGCACCCGCCGTACCGGACGCTCCCGTCCCGTCGGCTGGCACTCGCCGTCCTCGCGGACCGGCGCCCAGTTCTCCGCCGAACCGCCGCCGACCACCCCGCCCCGGCAGTACTCCAAGGCCGTGATCGCCGGACTGTCGGTGCTCACCCTGCTCCTGATCACCGGCGGCACCTTCGCTGGCTTCAAGCTCATCGACTCCTACGGCTCCGTCGACAGCCCCATGTCCCGCCCGACTGTCAGAAAGTCCGAGGCCCCACTCCCCGTCCCCGCCGACCCGACAGTGACGGTCACGGTCACCCCCGTCCCCGACCTGGTCCGCCTCCGCCAGAACAAGCTCTACACGGCCGGCAAGGTCCCGTCGGTCACCTGCAAGGAACCGTCGATCAAGCCGACCTCACAGTCCGCGATCCTGAGGTACTACAACGCCCTCCTGCCCTGCCTGAACAAGGCGTGGGCGCCGGTCGTGAGGAAGGCCGGGTACGACTTCCGGCCGCCGAAGATCGTGTTGCAGAGCAACCAGGCGCCGACATCCTCCTGCTCGGGTGAGGCGGAGACGGCGTACTACTGCAGCGGCGACGAAAGCATCAACATCAACTGGAAGAACGATCTCAGCAACTACAACGAGGACAAGCTCGCCGCCCGGGTGTGGATGATGGACACGCTGGCGCACGAGTACGGCCACCACGTGCAGGAGATGACGGAGATCATCACCGCATCGTTCTCCCGCCAGGGCTGGGCGAAGACGAAGGACGAGAAGCTCGAGTGGTCCCGCCGCCGGGAGTTGCAGGCGAGCTGCCTGGCCGCCGTCTTCCTCGGCGCGAACAAGCAATCGCTGGGCCTCACCGGCGCGAAGCAGGAGCTGTGGGAATGGCAGGTCCAGCACAGCGGTGACGAGTACAACCCGAAGAAGGTCCGCGACCACGGGTCGCGGAAGAACCACTGGGTCTGGGGCGGTCCGGCCTTCAAGTCCGCCAGCCCTGCTTCCTGCAACACCTTCGCCGCCCCCGCAAGCAAGGTCAGCTGATGCCGGGCACGGCGAAGTCCGCCGGGCTGGCGATCGTCGCCGTACTCGCTGCTGTTGTCGCCGGAGCCGCCACGCATCCGGCGGCCCCCGCGGTCGCGGAGCCCATCGTCACGCCGACCCCGGCACCATCGGCCAAGGCCCGGCCTGCGCCCTCGGCGGCGCCGTCGATCTCGAACGATCCGAGGTTCGTTCCGATCAAGAACCGCCTGTACACAGCGGGCCGGGTGCCGACAGTGACCTGCAAGCTGCCGAACAAGCCGGTGCGCACGCGGGCCGGGCTGCTTTCCTACGCCAACCTGATGGTGGCCTGCATGCAACGAGCCTGGACGCCGCTGGTCGCCCGCGCCGGTTTCTACCTGCCGACGCCCCGGATCGATGCCTACGTCGAGGGCAAGACGACGGGCACCCGGCTGTGTGACGATCCGCCCAAGCACACCGATGCGTTCTATCGCAGCTCGGGCAACGTCATCTGCTTCGAGTGGCAGGAGTACGCCGACCCGGACAGCGACCCGGTCTGGGACCAGATCGACTTCCAGGAGATGCTCGCGCACGAGTACGGTCACCATCTTCAGGACACGGTCGACATCCTGCGGACGTACGTGTTCGCCCACGCCGGCGGATCCGAGGCGGTGCTGCTGGAGGACGAGCGGCGCCTGGAACTGCAGGCGAGTTGTCTCGGCGCGGCGTTCCTCGGCGCGCACAAGCGGTCGCTCCGGCTGACCGGCGGACGGCTCGACCTGTGGGAAGACATGGTCAAGCACACCGGCGACGAGTACAACCCGGACAAGATCCGCGACCACGGCGCCCGCAAGAACCACGCCTACTGGAGCCTCCGCGCCTTCACGTCCGCCAACCCGTCGTCCTGCAACACCTTCTCGGCCCCGGCCAAGCGGGTCAGCTGAGCTTGAGTTTGAAACCCTCGTGGGAGTTGGTGAATCCGAGGCGCTCGTAGAAGCGGTGGGCGTCGGTGCGGGTCTTGTCCGAGGTGAGCTGGACCAGCGTGCAGCCGCGGTTGCGGGACTCCTGGACGGCCCATTCCATCAGCGTCGTACCAAGGCCTGAACCGCGGGCGGAGGCGGCGACCCGGACGGCTTCGACCAGACCGCGGGAGGAACCCCGGCGGGAGAGGCCGGGGATGATGGTGAGCTGGAGTGTGCCGATCAGCTCGTCGTTGCGTTCGGCAACCACGAGGACCTGGTTCGGATCGGAGTCGATGGCCTCGAAGGCCTTCAGGTACGGCGTCAGGTCGTCGACCGACTCACGGGTGGCGCCGAGCTGATCATCGGCGATCATGCTCACGATCCCGGCAACATCGCCCGCGGTGGCACGTCGAATCACCGTCTCCGCGGCGCTGGACTGGCTGGCGGTCTCCTCGATCATGCCCTCAGTTTCTCAACCGCCTTGACCGGTTCAGCGGCCGGGGGTAATGAGTGAACCCTCTCGACGGTGATTGCCTCCAGCAACGCTCGCCCGTACCGACTCCCGATCTTCGGTTGCCTTATGCAAAGACCTTTCCTTTGCAATCGTTGTTTTACATGCCTGAGACAACCGTTTGGGGTGCGCGGCGCGGGGCACGGGAAATACTAGACACCACTGCATCCGCCCGTGCCGGGGTCGTGTGCGGTGTGGCGCGACAGCGGATGCGGGCCAGTCCGGAAGGAAGTCTCGATGTCCGCATTAGCGATCGACTTCACCCAGCCGTTCGAAGATGCCTTCGGCAAACTTCTCGGGTTCGTCCCGAATCTGCTCGGCGGTCTCGTCATCCTGGTGATCGGCTACTTCGTCGCCAAGGTGCTCGGGAAGCTCGTCGGCAAGCTGCTCGGCAAGGTCGGCTTCGACCAGTGGATGGAACGCGCCGGTGTGTCCGGCGTCCTGCAGCGGTCCGGCACGGGGCTGACCGCTTCGGCGATGCTCGGCAAGGTCGTGTTCTGGTTCGTGTTCCTGATCAGCTTCACGATGTTCGCCTCGGCGCTCGGCGTACCGGAGATCTCGGCGTTCATGAGCGACATGCTCGGCTACATCCCGCGGATCTTCGCCGCGATCGTGATCATCTGCCTGGCCGCGCTGTTCGCGAACTTCCTGGCCGCGATCATCCGCGGTGCCACCGGCAACGAGACGCTGGCCAAGGTCGGCAAGTACGCGATCCTGGTGTACGCCGCCTTCGCCGCGCTGACCCAGCTCGGTATCGCGGTCCAGCTCACCGGCAACACCCTGCTGATCGTGCTCGCCGGCGCCGCCCTGGCCATGGGCCTCGCCTTCGGCCTCGGCGGTCGCGAGATGGCGGGCCGCGCACTCAGCAACCTCTTCGACCGCAGCATGATCAAGCCCACCCCGACCCCGTCCAACGGCACCATGCCCTCCAACGGCACGATGCCCTCCAACGGCACGATGCCGGCGAACGGCACCTACGACCAGGGCGGCTACCAGCAGTCCGGCCAGGACCAGGGCTCCTACCAGCAGGGCAGCTACGAGCAGGGCACCTACCCGCCGCCGGAGCAACACCCCGCCACCCACGGCGCCCGCCACCCGGGCGGCTGGTCCAACGGCACCACCCCCGACACGAACTGGCAACCCGAACAACGCTGACCCACCCCCACCCCCGCACGCCTCCGCGCACCCCGCGCGGAGGCGTGCGTGACGTAAGAGCGCGACCCCGGCGAGGTGGTGGGGTTCAGATGGTGGCGGTGGAGGTGGGGAAGCGGCCGCCTAAGAGGCGGGTGGCATGTTCGGCGGATTCGACCAGGAGGTCCAGCCATTCGAGGCAGCGGTCGAGGGGGATGCGGATGGTGGGGCCGCTGATGGTGACGCAGCCGGCGAGCTCGCCGTTCGCCTTGAAGACGGGGGCGGACAGGCCGGAGGCGCCCTGTTCGCGTTCGCCGATGGTGATCGCATAACCATCGGCCCGGGTCTGCTTGATCACCGCGGCCAGCTCGTCCGCGCTGGTGATCGTGCTGTCGGTGATCGACCCGAGCGGTTGCGACAGGACCGAACGGGCCAGCGAGTCGTCCCACGCGAGCAGGACCCGACTGGCCGAGCCCGCGTGCAGCGGCATGATCTTGCCGACGTGCATCTCCCGGCGGAGCGCGTGGTTGGTCTCGGCGAGCGCAACACAGACCCGGTGGCCCTGTTCGGCGCGGAAGAACGCGGCCGTCTCGCCGGTGGCGTCGCGCAGTTGCTTGAGCACCGGCACGATCAGGTCGAGTACGTCGACGCCCTTCACGGCCGGCGCGGCCCAGTACGCCATCTTCACGCCGACCCGCACCTGGTCGCCCTGCCGATCGAGGAAGCCGAGCGCGACCATGTTCGTGACGAGACGCTGCACGGTGGACGTCGGGAAGCCGGTGGCGTCGCGGATCTCGCCGAGGGTCAGCGACGGCCGGTCGAGTGAGAAGGCGTCGAGGATCTCGCCGATCTTCCCCAGCACCAGGAGAGGCTGCCCACTACCGCCGACCGGATCCGCTGTTGCCATGCGCTCAGCGTATTCGACCCGCCCCAGCCGTGACTCGTCAGTCATCATCCCTCAAACACCCCCGCTCACCACTCCACGCCTTCGGAAGCGTGAGGGGAGGAGACAGGACCCCGGCCCGAGCCAAACTCCCGGCCGGGAACCCACCCGGCTGAGGAGAGGCCAGGGCCGGGGAGTGCGGTGGGGCGAGGACGCCGGGGTTGGGGTCGAGGACGCCGACCGGGGTGATGCAGGGAGGGGTCCCCCGGCCCGGGAGAGGAGGCCGGGCCGGGGACCGGGTGGGGGAGATGATCATGAGGCCCAGGGGAAGGTTGTGGTGCTGGCTTGGGCGCCTTCGGCGGAGCGGGAGCGGTTCGGCTCGCCGAGGTCGGCCAGCAGACCGCCCGCCAGCTGGACGAGCTTGCTGAACTTGGCCGGCGTCAGCCAGTCCGGCCGGAGCGCGAACACCAGGTCCTCGGTCGCCGTGTTCCCGGCCGCACCCGGCGCGAACGGGCAACCACCAAGCCCGCCGAGCGACCCGTCCACAGTCGTTGCACCCGCGTCGATCGCAGCCAGACTGTTCGCCACACCGAGCCCCCACGTGTCGTGCCCGTGGTACACGACCGGCCGGTCGTCGATCTGCGCCGTACGGCCGACGAGGTCGTAGACCTGCCGCGGGATCGCCTGGCCGAGGGTGTCGCACAGTACGACGTCACTCGTCCCGTCGGTCCGCGGATCGAGGACGATGTCCAGCACCCGCTCGACCGGCACTTCCCCCTCGAACGGGCAGGTGAACGCGGTCGCGATGCACAACTGGACCTCGCCCGAAACGTCACTCGCCAGGTCCACCGCCGCAGGTAGCGCGGCCAGGCTGTCGGCGGTGGAGCGACCGATGTTCGCCTGGTTGTGTTTGTCCGAGGCCGACAGGCAGTACTGGAAGTTCCGCGCCCCGGCCTCCGCCGCCCGCGATACATGCCGTGGCGTCGCGACCCAGATCCAGCACTTCTTCAGTTCCTCCGGAGTCAACGCACGGATCACGTCGAGCGTGTCGGCCATCGCCGGCACCAGGTCGGGGCGCGCCATCGAGCCGATCTCGAGGGCCGGAACCCCCAACGACAGCAGGGATCTGACGATCTCCACCTTACGGGCCGTAGGCAACGGTTTGCCGGTGAGCTGCAGCCCATCCCGCAACGTCACATCCCGCAGCGCCACCGTCATGACGCCTCCTCCAGATCGTGTACGCCGCGCTGGATGTCGGCCGCGGTGAGGCCGAGCAGTCCGCCGAGCACCTGCTCGGTGTGCTCGCCCAGCTCCGGCCCGAGGCTGCGGATCGGCAGTGACTGCCCGCCGATCACCGGTACGACGCCCGGGAAGCCGACCTGCTTCAGCATCTCGGCGCCGTTCGAGACGTCGAAGCGCTGGATCATGGCGCGAGCGGCGTACTGCTCGTCCTGGCTGATCTCCCGCGCGGTGTAGATCGGTCCGCACGGGACACCGGCCCGCTCCAGCTCATCGATCGCCGCGGACGCCGTACGCCCGGCAGTCCAGGCACCGATCGCCTCGTCCAGCTCGTCCCGCCGCGCCCAGCGGCCCGCGTTCGAGCGCAGGTCGGGATCGTTCGCGAGATCCGTGCGGCCGATCAGCGTCATCAGCCGCTGGAAGATCCGGTCGCCGTTCCCGGCCACGATGATGCTGTCGCCGTCCTGGCACAGGTAGGCGTTCGAGGGTGCGATCCCTTCCATCCGCCCGCCGATCCGTTCGCGCAGTACGTCGTACGCCTCGTAGTCCGGAATCAGCGACTCCATCATCGACAGCATCGACTCGTTCAGGGCGACGTCGATCACCCGCTCGGCGAGCGGCGCCGGCGGCAGACCGGTGGTACGGCGTACGTCGCGCTGGAACAGCGCCATCACCGAGCCGAAGCCCGCGTACAGCCCGGCGATCGAGTCGCCGATGGAGATCCCGACCCGGGCCGGCGGCCGGTCCGGATGGCCGACCAGTTCGCGGAAGCCGCCGTGCGCCTCGGCGACCGCCGCGAAGCCTGGCCGGTCCGACATCGGCCCGGTCTGCCCGAACGCGGAGATCCGGGTCAGCACCAGTTCGGGGTTGGCCTCGCTCAGTACCTCGGGGCCGATCCCCCAGGCCTCGAGCGTGCCGGGCCGGAAGTTCTCCAGCACGACGTCGCACTGCCGGACCAGATCGATCACCGTACGGCGGCCGAACTCGCTGCGCAGGTCCAGCTCGATCGACTTCTTGTTCCGGTTGATCGTCCGGTAGAGCAGCGAGGTGGTCCCGGCGTACAACCGCCAGTTGCGCAGTTCGTCACCGGTGCCGGGCCGTTCGACCTTGATCACCTCGGCGCCGAAGTCCGCCAGCAGGCGGCCCGCGGTGGGCGCGGCGATGTAGTTGCCGAGCTCGAGGACCCGGACACCGGCCAGTGGCGCCGGCGACTCGCTCTTGGTCATATCAGTGCTCTCCAGAGGTTGGTGGATCAGAACAGCAGGCTGATCGGCATCAGCAGGATGATCGCGACCACCGAGGCTACGGAGACGCCGATCGTGCAGCTCTTCAGCGTGCCGCGGGTGGTCTGGCCCATCAGTGCCTGCAGCAGCCAGAAGGTGTTGCTGGTGACGTGTACGGCGAACAGCGAACCGGAGCCGGCCGCCAACGCGATCAGAACCGGATCGAGCCCGAGGGCCGGGGCGATCGGCGCCAGGATGCCGGCGGCGGTGATCGCGGAGATGGTGACCGAGCCGACGGCGACGTGCAGGGCGGCGGCCATCACCCAGACCAGCAGCAGCGGTGCGACCGTGTTCGCGCTGAAGTAGCCGCGCAGGATGTCGCCGAGTCCGCCGGCCGCGACCACCGCCGCGAGCGAACCGCCGACCGCGGTGAGGATGAGGATCTGGCCGCTCTCCTTGAACCCGCGGGCGATCGCCTTCTCCACTCGCGGCTGGCCCATCGCGGACCGGCCGATCAGGCAGGTGCCGACCAGGCCGACCAGCAGCGCGACCACCGGGTCGGAGATCAGTCCGACGACCTTGTTCTCCCAGTCGGCGGCCTCGGCGATCGCGCCGAAACCGATCAGCAGCAGCGCAGCCAGCAGCGGAACGAACAACACGATCAGCGGCGGCTGCCGCGTCGTACCGCGCTCGTCGTCGATGCTGCCAGTGGCGTCACCAGCGCCGCCGGCGGATCCAGCGCTACCGGCCGATCCACTGGTTCCGGTACGGCGGGGTGCCTGAGTGCTCGTGGCGGAGCCGGTGCTCGCGGCAACCGTGACGGCTTCCTTCTCGTCGGCCTCGACCACGACCGTCTCGCCGATGACAGCCTGCTCGTCGAACTCGGGCTTCCAGAAGCCGCGGCGGAACAGGAACGTCATGATCGCGATGGCGATGATCACGGTCGGGATGATCAGCACCAGACCCCACACCAGCATCTTGCCGAGCGGGACGTGCAGCAGCGCGGACAAGGCCAGCGCGCCGACGCCGGGGACCATCAAGACGATGCCGCATTCCAGGCCGATCGCCAGCGCGGTCGCCATCCGGGCGTTGCCGAGCGGGCCGATCCGCTTCGCCGCCGAGCGGGCCAGCGGGGCCGAGATCACCAGCAGTACGTCGAGGTAGATCGACTGCAGCAGGGTCGCGATGGTCAGGGCCATCGAGTACGGCAGCCGTTTCGGGCCGAACAGGCTGAGCAGGTGTTTGACCAGGCGTTCGATCGCGCCGAGCTCCTGCAGGATCGAGCCCATCAGCACACCGAAGGCGATCAGCAGGCCGACCTCGGCCATGATGTCGCCGAATCCTTGGGTGATGGTCTCGACGGTCTTGTCGAGGCCGAGTTTGCTGACCAGGCCGAGATACAGCGAGCCGACCACGAGAGAGATCACCGGGTT
Source organism: Kribbella sp. NPDC049174 (assembly GCF_043197365.1). Lineage (NCBI taxonomy): Bacteria > Bacillati > Actinomycetota > Actinomycetes > Propionibacteriales > Kribbellaceae > Kribbella > Kribbella sp. NPDC049174. The sequence continues at coordinate 345,065 of NZ_JBICSZ010000002.1, forward strand.
CACCCGGAACCGGACGATGAGAACCACGATCGCGAGGATCGCGATCGCGGTGTTGATCAGTACTCCGACGTCAGAAGTCATGAGCGGAAGTCCTTCGAACAGGCAGCTGGGGACAGGGCAGGGACTTGGCTACTCACAATGTGAACATAGACCCACGAAGTAGGCAAGATGTCGACGCGGCTACACACATTAAAAGTTCAGAAGCAACGACTACGGCCGCCGCTCCCAGAGGGTGCGACGGCCGTAACAAGGCGTGACCAAGATCTCAGCTGCAGGCGTTCTCAGGCGTGAGCTGTGAGGACTCCCGTGGCGCGCGAGCGCGCTGCCCGCGGGGGTGGGGCGCTGGCGCAGCGCGCGGCGCGGTGGGTGGTGAGGGGTTCCGCGGGGTGTGCGGCGCGGGTTAGTCGGTGGATTTGTCGGGGCCGGCTTGGCGGACGGTTTCTACCTTGGTCATGGCTTCGCGGAGGTCGGTGAGCCAGGTTTCGCTGTGCTGGGCGACGAGTTTCACGCACCAGCCGAGGGCGTCGCTGCGGGAGCGAGCCACGCCGGCGTCGACCAGGGTGTCGAGGACCTGGCGCTCCGGCTGGCGCAGGCGCGTCATCACCGGGGCGGACAACGACGTGAAGATCGTCCGGGTGTCGCCGCACTGCACGCCCCAAGCGACCTTGCGCCGGGTCGCATGCTCGAGCTCGCGCGCGATCCCGATCCGGCGCTCCCGGGTGTCCTCCCGGTACTGCTTGATCCGGCCTTCCTCGGCGGCGGACCGCTCGGCCGCGCTCACGTCACCCTTCTGCTCCGGCGCCGCGATCCGCCCGACGATCAGAATCTCGTCCCGGTCGATCGTCAGCTCCGGCTCACCCTCGAACCACTCCGCCGGCAGCCGCCCGGTCAACCAGCCCCGCACCCGCTCAACCTCAGTCTTCGTACTCATGTAATCATGATTACACCACTACAAACCCGCTTTCAAGCAGTGCGCCGTCAGGCAGCCGAGGGCGATGCAAAAGCGGCCCGCAACGCCGCCTGAGCCGACGGCGATGCAGCTGTGTGATCCAGCCCCAGCAGCGCGGCGCCGACGACCGGTGGTACGTCGATGACGCGTGGGATTGCCTTGGGGGCGGCCTCGGACAGCAGGTGTGCGACGGTCTCGACCAGCAGCGGATGCCCGGCGGTCAAGACCCCGCCGCCGAGCACCACTGGCACTGGGTCGTCGAGGAGGTCGAGTTGGCGGAGGGCGACTGTTGCCATTGCCACGATTTCCTCGGCCTGGTACCGGACGATGGCAGTCGCTACCGCGTCACCGCCGGCGGCGACGTGAAACAGGACCGGGGCCGCCTCCAGCTTCCGCGGCGAAGGGATGTCTCCGAAGTGGAAGCCTTCCAGCAGGGCGGCGAAAGAGGGGACGCCGTAGTGAGCCGTCAGCGCCGTGACCAACGCGGTCGCCGGACCTCGGCCGTCGTCCGCTCGGGCGGCTGCCCAGATCGCCTCCTCGGCGAGTTGTTGCCCACCGCCCCAATCCCCGGACAGCTTGCCCAGGGCCGGAAACCGAGCTGTCCGCCCGTCCGGCAACAACCCCGCACAGTTGATCCCGGCTCCACAGACGACAGCCACTCCACGCGGCTCGTCCACCCCTGCACGCAACAACGCGAACGTGTCGTTGGTGACGTACACCGACTCACCCCAGCCATAAGACTCGAAGGCAGCCGCCAGCCATTCCTCCTCGATCCGCAGGTCCGCGTTCGCCAGGCACGCGGACACCTGCTGCACCAGCGGTACGTCGCCAACCTGCAGCCCGGCCGACGCCGCGGCCGCGATCACGAGTGGTTCGAGTCCGGCGACTGCCGCGGCGGCTCCGATGTTCTGCGGCTCGAATCCGCCGCCGCGCGCAGTACCGAGGACTGATCCGTCGGCGGCGACCAGGGCGACGTCCGTCTTGCTGTTGCCGGCGTCGAAGGCGAGTACGCCGCCCGGGATCATCACTGCGCCCACGGCAGGTACGCCGCGTTGTGAGCCAGCAACTTGTCGGTCAGCTCACGCGCCAACGAGATCTGGCCGACCAGCGGATGGGCCAGCAAGGCGTTGAAGACACGCTCGGCGCCACCGTGTAAAGCGGCGTCCAACGCCAGCTGTTCGTACGCCGTGACATGGCTGATCAAACCGCTGTACAAAGGCTCGACCGCACGAACGTCAACCGGCCGGGCACCGTCAGCACCAACGGCCGCCGGCACCTCAATCACTGCGTCGTCCGGCAGGAACGGCAACGTCCCGTTGTTGAGCGTGTTCACCACCTGCACATCGCCGGTGTTGTTCAGCAGCGACGACGCCAGCGCGACCGCGGCCTCGGAGTAGTAGGCTCCCCCACGTTGCTCGAGCAATGCAGGCTTCTCGTCCAGCAACGGATCGGCGTACATGTCCAGCAACTGCTTCTCGAGCGCAGCCACCTCAGCCGCCCGCGACGGCTTCGACAGCAACTCCTTCACAACCTCGTCGTGCGCATAGAAATAGCGCAGGTAGTACGACGGTACGACGCCCAACCGCAGCAGCAACTCGGCCGGAAACCAGTCGGAAGCAAGCTCCCCAAGATGATCAGCGAGCAGCTTCGGCAGCATGTCCTCGCCATCAACGCGTACGGCGCGCTCCCACGTGAGGTGGTTGAGCCCGACGTGGTCCAACTCCACCTGCTCCGGCGCAACCCCCAGCAACTGTGCGAACCGCCGCTGGAACCCGATCGCCACATTGCACAACCCCACCGCCTTGTGCCCCTGCGACAGCAGTGCCCGCGTCACGATCCCGACTGGATTGGTGAAGTCGATGATCCACGCGTCCGGGTTGGTACGTCGTACCCGCTCGGCAATGTCCAACACGACAGGAACAGTTCGCAACGCCTTGGCGAGCCCGCCCGCACCCGTCGTCTCTTGTCCAACGCAACCGCACTCCAGCGGCCACGTCTCGTCCTCGTTGCGCGCGGCCTGCCCACCGACCCGCAGTTGCAGCAGTACGGCGTCGGCACCATCGATCCCCGCGTCGACATCCGACGTCGTGACGACCCGGCCGGGATGCCCTTGCCTGGCGAAGATCCGGCGAGCCAGCCCGCCAACCAGTTCGAGCCGATCAGTGGCCGGGTCGACCAGGACGAGTTCGGTCACCGGCAACGTGTCGTGCAACCGGGCGAAGCCGTCGACGAGTTCGGGAGTGTAGGTGGATCCGCCGCCTACGACTGTTAGTTTCACCCTTTGACCCCTGTCAGTGTGACGCCTTCGATGAAGGCCTTCTGAGCGAAGAAGAAGAGAATGATCACCGGCGCCAGCACCAGCAGCGTGGCCGCCATGGTGAGGTTCCAGTTGGTGTGGTGGGCGCCCTTGAACGACTCCAGGCCGTAGCTGAGCGTCCAGGCCGCCGGGTTCTCGCTGGCGTAGATCTGTGGTCCGAAGTAGTCGTTCCAGCAGTAGAAGAACTGGAACAGCGCGACCGCGGCGATGGCCGGTTTCGCCATCGGCAGGACGATCCGGACCAGCGCCTTGAAGTCGCCGCAGCCGTCCACTTTGGCCGCGTCAACATAGTCCTTCGGAATGGTCAGCAGGAACTGCCGCAACAGGAACACCGAGAACGCGTCGGTGAACGCCATCGGGATGATCAGTGGCCACAACGTTCCGGACAAATGCAGCTGCTTGGCCCAGAGCAGGTACATCGGCACGATCACCACCTGTGGCGGCAGCATCATCGTGGCGATGACCAGCATCAACGCGAGGTTCCGGCCGCGGAACTTGAACCGCGCCAGCGCGTACGCGACCGGGATGCTGGACAGCAGCGTCAGCGCCGTACCCAGACCGGCATAGATGAGCGTGTTCTTCCACCAGGTCAGGAAGCCCGGTGTCTCCCACACTGTCCGGAGGTTCTCCCAGTGCCAACTGTTCGGCCACAGGTCGCGGGTGAGGGCCTGCTGATCACTCATCACCGCGGTGAGAAAGACGAACACGAACGGCAGCACGAAGAACAACGCCGCCGCGATCGCCAGTGAGTGCACCCCGATCCATTCCAGCGCCTTGGTACGGCGTGCCGCCCGGCCGGCCGCGGTGAGTCGGATCGGGGCAGCTGTGATCGAAAGAGTCATTGCCGCCTCTCAGTCGTTGGTGGCCAGGAAGCCGCTGCCGCGGCGCATCAGCAATGCGGTGAACACCATCGCCAGCGCGAACAGCACCAGCGCGATCACGCACGCCCCGCCGGTGTCGAACCGCTGGAAGCCGAGGTGATACACGAGTTGCGGCAGTGTCAGCGTCGACTTGTCCGGATAGCCCGGCTCGAACTGTTGCCCGGAGCCCCCGATCACCCCACTCGCCACCTTCCCGGCGACGAGTGGCTGGGTGTAGTACTGCATCGTCTGGATCACGCCGGTGACGACCGCGAACAACACGATCGGCGAGATGTTCGGTAGCGTCACGTACCGGAACCGTTGCCAGGGGCCCGCTCCGTCGAGAGACGCGGCCTCGTACTGTTCCTGCGGTACGTCGAGCAGCGACGCCATGAAGATCACCATCAGGTCGCCGATACCCCACAACGCCAGCATGGTCAGCGCCGGCTTGGACCAGGCCGGATCGTTGAACCAGCCCGGCTGCGGCAACCCGATACTGCCGAGGATGCTGTTCACCGGCCCGGTGCCCGGGTTGAGCAGGAACGCGAACGCCATCGTCGCGGCCACCGGCGGAGCCAGGTAGGGCAGGTAGAACGCGGTCCGGAAGAACCCGGCGCCGGTCTTGACCTTGGTGATCAGCAGACCGATGCCGAGCCCGAAGATCACCCGGAGGGCGACCATCACGACGACGAGCCACAGTGTGTTCCGCAGGGCCGGCCAGAAGAACGGGTAGTCGGTGAAGACGTACTGCCAGTTCTTCACGCCGGTCCACGTCGGCGCGGTGAAACCGTCGTACCGCATGAAACTGAAGTAGACGGTGGAGATCAGCGGGTAGAGGAAGAAGACGCTGACGCCGATCAGCCAGGGGGACAGGAAGGCCAGGTTGCGCAGGGTTTCCCGGCGGCGTTTGCGGCGCAGACCAGGATCGATCGCACGCCGACGGCCGGTGGTGATGGTTGCCGTCGACGTCATTTGGCCTGTGCCAGGTCCTTGTCGATCTGCTGGTCGGTCGTGGCCAGTCCGGCGGCCAGGTCGGTCGCCTTCCCGGACTCGTGGGCGAAGCCGAAGTCCTGCAGCGTGAGCTGGTAGGCGCCGCCGTTCGGGCTGGCCGGGGTGGTGCTGCTTTTCGGGTGCTGGGCGATCTCGAGGAAGGTGCGGAAACTCGGGTCGGCGTCCAGCTTGGGCGACTTGAGCGCGTCGAGAGTGGACGGCACGTTGTGGATCGCGTTCGCGAAGCTGACCACGGCGTCGGTGTCGGTGGTCATGTACTTGACCAGCTCCCAGGCGGCGTTCTGCTTCTGGCTGGTGCTCGGGATGCCGATGATGGTGCCGGACAGGTAGCCCTTGCCGTAGCTGTCGGCCTGGTCGTCCGGGACGGGGAACGGCGCGACCCCGATGTCGAACTTCGCCCCCGCTTCGCGAGCCATCCCGAGCCGCCACTCGCCGTCGATCGCCATCGCGACCTGGCCGGTGTGGAACGGGTTCTTCGCGCCCCACTCGTCCCCGAAGGTGGCCCGATACTTCTCCAGCTTGGCGAACCCGCCGAGGGAGCCGACGAGGTTCTTCTGCCAGGTCAGCATCTTGGCGAATGCCGGGTCGGCGGCCAGGTTCGACTTGCCGTCGGCGGTGAAATACGTGGCGTTCCACTGCGCGGCGAAGTGGGTGGTGGTCGACTCGTAGCCGTGGAAGTTCGGCATGAACCCGAGCTGACTGTACGAGTCGCCCTTGACCTTGGTGAGCTTCTTCGCGGCCGCGTCGAACTCGGACAGTGTCTTCGGCGGCGCGGTGATCCCGGCGGCCTTGAACGCGTCCTTGTTGTAGTACAGGCCGTACGCGTCGTTCAGCAGCGGCAGCGTGCACCGCTTGCCCTCGAACTGGGTGTAGTCCTGCAACGCCTTCGGGAACGTCTTGTCCAGGTCGACGCCGGACTTGTCCAGGAACGGCTTCAGGTCCGTGAACACGTTCGACGCGCAGAACGTGCCGACGTTGTCGGTGGTGAACGACGACACCACGTCCGGCGCGTTCGGTCCGCCCGCGCGCAGTGCCTGTTTGACCTTGTCGTCGTTGATGTTGCCGACGGCCTTCACGTGGATGTTCGGATGCTGCGCCTCGAACGCCTTGATGTTCGCGTTGATCGCGGCCACCTCGCTCGGCGCGCTCCAGCCGTGCCAGAAGGTGATCGTGACGTCCTTGGTCGCGTCGTCACTGGCCTGCGGTGCGGTCGACGTACCGGTACAGGCGGTCGCAAGTAGTGCGACGGCTGCGGTGGCCAGTAAGGCGCGGCTGATGCTTGGCATCCATTACTCCTAGGGGATGGGTGGACCTGCGGTGTCGAAGACTTCGTCTCGGGTGGTGGTCAGGGCGGACTGCAGGGCGCCGGCGAGGACCGGGTCCTCGTGGATCGCAGTCAGCAACAGGCGTGGTCGCGGTACGGCGAGCTCGGCCAATTCGTCCTGGACGAGTCCGCGCAGGCGATCGCCACCGGCGGTGATGACGCCGCCTGCGAGCACGATCAGCTCGGGGTCGACGACCGCGACGATCGCGGCCAGCCCGACGGCCAGCCGGTGCGCGAACTCGGCCAGTACGGCGTCGCCGGCACCCTCGGTCTGCAACGCGGTCGCGATGGCGGCTTCCGCCGTACGGGCCTTGAGGCCGTGTTCGCGGGCCAGTCGGAGAACCGGTTCGCCGCCGGCCAGTTCCTGGAAACCGCCGGCGTTGTTCCGGCTGACGTTGCGGACGAGCGGCGTACCGGGAAGCGGCAGGAAGGCGACCTCGCCGGCGCCGCCGGTGGCGCCGCGGTGCAGGCGGCCGTTGATGACGACCGCGGCGCCGATGCCTTCCTCGCCCCAGAGCAGGACGAAGTTGTCGCTGTCCTTGGCGTGACCGACTCGCTGCTCAGCGATGGCGGCGAAGTTGACGTCGTTCTCGACCTCCAGCGGTACGGTGATCGCGGCGGCCAGCTCCTCGAGCAGGTGAGGGGAGTGCCAGCCGGGCAGGTGCGTGGCGTACCGCAGCCGGCCGGTGGTCGGGTCGAAACCGCCCGGGGTGCCGATCGAGACGCGGTACAACCGGCCGCGGGTCAGACCGGCCTCTCCGACGGCGCCGTCGATCGCCTTGATCACCCGCTCGACCGTGCCCTTGGCGCTGCGGCCCGGCGTGGGCAGCTCGTAGCTGCCGACCACCTTGCCGGTCAGGTCGGCCACGGCCGAGCGGATCCGGGCCGGCGTGACGTCGAGGCCGGCGACGTACGCGACGCCGCCGTTGATCTCGTACAACTGCGCGTTCGGGCCGGGACGGCCGGCGGAGGTGCCGCTGGCGCGGACCAGGCCGGCCGCCTCCAGCCGCGCGAGCAGCTGGGACGCGGTCGGCTTGGACAGGCCGGTGAGGTTGCCGAGGGTGGTGCGGGACAGCGGGCCCTGGGCGAGCAGCAGGTCCAGGGCGGCGCGGTCGTTCATCGCGCGGAGCAGGCGGGGTGTACCGGGTGTCCCAGATGTTATAGCCATGAGCTAACCCTGCCTCCCTTCACGCTGTCCGTCGCGGTGCCGCGCTCGTGTGATCAACTGTTAGGAAAGTTTCCTATTGATGCGAGACCGTACGGCGGGACTGGCGCGGGTGTCAACGGATCCGCGCGAGTTAGGGTTGCCTAACTATGTCGAGCGGGGAACTGTTGTGGCGGGCCGTCCGGCGGCACCGCGGCCGGATGATCGTCGGCGTCGTGGTGTTGTCGTTGCACCAGGCGACCGAGGCGGCGGTGCCGGTGGCGATCGGCATCTTCGTGGACCGGGCGGTGGCGAGCGGCGACGTACAGCCGTTGCTCTGGTGCGTGCTGATGATGGTCGTGCTGTTCGCGGTGCTGTCGAACGCGTGGAAGACCGGCGCACGTCAGGTGGTGCGCGCGATCGAGTATGAGACCCACGCGCTGCGGCTTGAGATCGCCCAGCGGGTCCTGGATCCTCGCAGGCATCGCACCGGGCTGCGGTCCGGTGAGTTGCTGTCGATCGCGACGTCCGACGCCGAGAAGGCCGCACTGGTGATGCGGTCCGTCTCGATCGGGGTGGCCGCGTCGACGGCGCTGGTGGTGTCGTCGGTGTCGCTGCTGCTGGTCGACGTACCACTCGTGCTTGGTGTGCTGATCGGCGTACCGGTGCTGGTGCTGGGGATTCAGGCGTTGTCGCCGCTGTTGACCCGTCGTACGTCGAGTCAGCAGGAGGCAGTGGCTACGACCACTGCACTCGCAACCGACCTGGTGGGTGGGCTGCGGACGTTGCGGGGGATTGGAGCGCAGCACAACGCGGCAGCGCGCTATCGACGGTCCAGTCAGGACACACTGCAGGCGACTCTGCGTGCGGCCAACACGAACGGGCTGCAGGACGGTGTGACCACTGCACTGAGCGGATTGCTGCTGGCAGCCGTTGCTGGTGTGTCCGGGTGGTTCGCGTTGACCGACCGGATCACCATCGGTGAGCTGATCACCGTGGTCGGCTTGGCGCAGTTCGTCGCGGAGCCGGTGGGCACGCTCGGGTACGCGAGCCAGGTAGCGGCGATGGCGCGTGCGTCGGCCAGCCGGTTGGCGTCTGTGCTGTCGTCGCCACCTCTGATCGCCACTGGTTCGGCCACGACGGTGGACCCGTCGAAGCCGCTGCTGGAACTGGTGGACGTGTCCTACAAGTCCTTGTCCGCAGTGGATCTCACACTCCGACCTGGAGAGCTCGTGGGCGTGCTCTGCTACGACCCACGCGATGCCGACGCGTTGCTGACTGTTGTGGCCGGCCGTGCCCCCGAACACACCGGTCAGCTGCTCGTGGGTGGTACGGCGATCGAGGAGCTCGACATCGACGCCGTACGACGGACTGTCCTGCTGGAGCAGCACGACACGGACCTGTTCGAGGGGACGCTGCGGAGCAACCTGCTGGTCGAGTCGCCGTCGATGGAGCGCGTGATGACGGCTGCAGGAGCTGCAGACCTGATCGACGAGCTCGACCGTCCGCTGGCCGACCGGTCACTGTCGGGCGGCCAACGCCAGCGACTCGGACTCGCTCGGGCGTTGCTGGCGGAGCCACCTCTGCTGGTGTTGCACGACCCGAGTACGGCGGTGGATGCGGTCACCGAGGAGCTGCTGGCCGAAGGCCTTGCCGAGGTGCGGGACGGGCTGACGACGTTGGTGCTCACCAGTAGTCCGGCCCTGCTCGGCAAGATGCACCGGGTGATCGTGGTGTCGGACGGCCAGGTGGTTGCTGAGGGCATCCATGCGGAGCTCGCTGCCGAGGACACGGCCTACCAGGAAGCGGTGCTGCGATGAGTCTGCTTCCGGTGGCTGGGCCGCGGGCGACCTGGGCCGTGTTGTGGCAAGAGATCCGGCGGCTGCCCGGGTTGTCGACGATCGCCGCGGTGGTGATCACCGGGGCGAGCGCGGCCGGACTGGTCGCGCCGTGGGCGCTCGGTGTGCTCGTGGACGACATCGCCGACGGTGGCGATCGGTCGGCGATCGTCCGCGTGGTGGTGTTGATCGGTGGCGCCGCGGTCGTGTCCGGAGTCCTGACCGCGGTCGGGGTCACGTTGGTCGCGCGGGTCGGTGAGACGGTGCTGGCGCGGATCCGGGAGCAGGTCCTCGACCGGGTGCTGCAGTTGCCCGCGCCGGTGCTGGAGAAGGTGCGGACCGGGGATCTCCTCTCCCGCGTGGGTGACGACGTGGCATCGGTCGCAGCGGCGCTGACCGAGGTCGGGCCATCCGTGCTGGGAGCGGCGTTGACGATCGTGCTCACGGTGGGCGGGATGTTCGCGCTCGATTGGCGGCTCGGTCTGGCCGGGCTGCTGGCGGTCCCGATGTACCTGCTGGCGCTGCGCTGGTACCTGCGGCGATCGGCGCCGTACTACCGCCAGGAGCGGGTCGCGATGGGCGAGCGGTCCGAGGCGATCATCGCGTCGCTGCGGGGCAGCGCGACAGTCCGGGCCTACGGGTTGGAGGACCGGCAGGTGGAGAAGATCGCGGCAACGTCCGGGGTCGCCCGGGACATCTCCATCCATGTCTTCAAGCTGTTCAGCTTCTTCTCGGCCCGGATCAACCACGCCGAGTTCACCGGGCTGACCGCGATCCTGGTGACCGGGTTCTTCCTGGTCCGTGACGACGCGGTGAGCATCGGTGCGGTGACTGCGGCCGCGCTGTACTTCCATCGGCTGTTCAACCCGGTCAACATCGTGCTGATGGAGTTCGACCAGATCCAGACCGCGTCCGCAGGGCTGGCCCGGTTGGCCGGCGTACTGGAGATTCCACCGGTTGAAGAGCCACCTGCGGGTCCTGCCCCGGCCGACGCGTCGCTGGAGCTGGTGAACATCGGTCACGCGTACGACGGACCACGGGTGCTGGACGAGGTGTCGCTGCGGCTCGAGCCCGGTGAGCGGGTCGCACTGGTAGGTGCTTCGGGTGCCGGGAAGACGACGTTGGCTGCGATTGCGGCCGGGGTGCTCATGCCGACAGATGGTGTAGTCAGGCTCGGCGGAGTGGATGTGCGTGCGCTGGGTGAGGACAGAACCCGTGCGCAGGTTGCTCTCCTAAGTCAGGAGGTGCATGTGTTCTCGGGTCCCCTGGTGGACGATGTGCGACTGGCTCGGCCCGACGCTGATGACTCCGAGGTGGCCAACGCGCTGTGCCGGGTCGGTGCACTGGCCTGGGTGCATGCGCTACCAGATGGTGTGGACACGGTTGTCGGAGAGAGTGGGCATCAGTTGACGGGTGCGCAGGCACAGCAGGTCGCTTTTGCCCGGCTGGTGCTTGCGGACCCGCCGATCGCCGTACTGGATGAGGCGACGGCCGAAGCGGGTAGTGCTGGTGCGCGCGAGCTAGAGCGAGCCAGTGTTGCCGCTACGGAGGGGCGTACGACGTTGGTGGTGGCACACCGGTTGACGCAGGCCCAGCAGGCGGACCGGATCGTCGTACTGGATCACGCGCGCGTGGTCGAGTCAGGCACGCACAAGTCGTTGCTGGCCGACGGTGGCCGGTATGCCCAGCTGTGGCACAGCTGGACGGGTACTAGTCAGCCAGTGTCGCCAGCAGAGCGAACGAGACCAGCCAGTGCGTCGACATGAAGTCGCCTTCGGTCACTGTAGGCAGGACAGCCTCGACCTGACGGTCGGCACCGGCTCGTAGTACGTCGGCAACGTCTGGGAGCGTCGGCGCGATCGTGCGGAGCTGCCAGGCACGTGAGAGCGCCAGACCGGACAGGTGCGCCAGTTGGCCGTCGCCGGAGTCGTCGGTCGTCGGCACCTCGAGCAGTTGCTGGTGTGCGTCGGTGCCGAGGCCGGGGAGGAAGGCGGTCAGCCAGGTCTTGTACTCGTCCTCCGGCAGGACGCGGCGCATCAGTTCCGCCTCGGTCAGCGCCGGCGAGAGGAAGTCGGTGCCGGACGGCTCGAACCGCGTGTCGTACGCCGTGTCCTGGCCGAACCACTCGATCGCCCGGCCGCGGATCGCGTCAACCACGTCGGTCCGGCCGAGATCGTCGTACGCCTCGAGGAGCAGTGCGAGGGCGAAGGCGCTGTTCGGGTGGGCGCCGTGCCGGACCGGGTAGGCCTGACGCGGCAACCAGCCGAGGACGAGCTCGGCGATCACGTCACCCAGCGGGGCCAGATTGCTTGCCTTGGGCAACTTGGCGTTCTGTGCCGCCGCGACCAGCATCGCCGCCCACGCCCAGCCGTACGGGCGTTCGTACGACGGCCGATCGCGCAGGTACGCCGCCTCGGTCGCGATCGCCTCGGCGGTCAGCCGTCGTTCGAGGACCTCGATCGGGCGCCCGCCGACCTGGTCCGGTGCCAGGGTGAGCAACCGGACCAGGGACCACTGCATGTGTGCGCTGGAGTGCCAGTCGTACGAGCCGTGGAAGGCAGGATGCAACCGTTCCGGGGTCACGTCCACGTCGTCCGGGTCGAGCGATGCGTGCGCGGCGCCGTACGGGTAAGGGGTTTCGAGCACCTCACAGGCGATCTCGGCCCAGCCGGCGGCGTACTTCATGAGGACTCCTAGAAGGCGAAGACGTACATCAGGGCGATGTTGCAGGCCAGCAGCGGGATCGCGGTCGGGATCTGTGCCTTGATCGGACCGTACTGGTCCTTCATCTCGAGCAAGGCGGCCGGGACCAGGTTGAAGTTGGCGGCCATCGGCGTACACAGGGTGCCGCAGAAGCCGGCCAGCATGCCGATCGCGAACACGACCGCCGGAGTACCGTCGAACTGCTGCACCAGCAGCGGCCAGCCGACCGCGGCCGTCATCACCGGGAACGCGGCGAACGCGTTGCCCATGATGATCGTGAAGACCGCCATGCCGATGCAGTACAGCGCGACCGCGGCGATCAGCGAGCCCTTCGGCACCAAGTGATCGGTGATGCGGCCGACCGCCTGGCCGACGCCGGACGCGTTGAACAGCAGGCCGAGGGTAGCCAGCATCTGCGGCAGGATCGCGGCCCAGCCGATGTGCTCGAGCAACCGCCGGCCCTCGTGCAGCGGGACTGTCGGGGACTTCGGTTTGAGGATCACCATGCCGACCGCGAGGGCGAGCAACGAAGCGACCCCCAGACCGATGATGGTCGCGGATCCGTTCTGCAGCAGGAGTTGGCCGTCTCCCAGCTTCACCTTGGCCAGCCAGGCGCCGAAGATCGCCGCGACCACCGGGATCACCAGTGCCGGAAGGAAGAGCTTGTTGCCGAAACGGTCGGCGAAGCGGACCCGTTCGGCCGGTGTGGTGGTCTGCTCGAGACCGCGGCCCGGGAAGCCGGACCCGGCCAGGACCGCGAGGCCGATCACCGCGATACCGAGCAGCCAGGCCGGTGCCTGCTTGTTGACCACGAATGTGCCGTAGCCGAACGAGACACCGAGAATGCCCCAGAACGCCGCGCTGCCGATGCGCTTCGGGTTGCTGCGGTCGTTGACGACCTGCAGAGCGATCAGGACGAAGAACAGTCCGCAGAGCCAGTAGAACCACTCGACCTTGATCATCGGGTCACCTGCTCGTTGTCGGCCTTGGCCGCGGCGTGCAGCTTGTCGAGCTGGCGATCGAGCAGCAGGAGCCGGGTGCCGTGGATGAGCAGCGCGCAGATGCCGGTCGGGATCGCCCAGAGCGCGATGTCGATCGCCTCCAGGTGCAGCCCGTACGTCGCGTCCACGAAGCCGGTGATCAGCAGGATCGAGCCGATCGCGACGAAGATGTCCTCACCGAAGAACAGCCCGACCGTGTCGGCACTGGCGGAGAAGCCCTTGATCTTTTCCTGCAGTTTCTCCGGCAGCGGGCCGTAGCGTCGCTCCGCGGCACCGGCGGCCATCGGGGCGATCAACGGCCGGACCGCCTGGGCCGGGCCGCCGATACTGGTCAGGCCGAGCGCCGCCGTACCCTGCCGGATCAGCAGGTAGATGGCCAGCAGCCGGCCGGTGGTCATGACTTTCAGCTTGCCGATCAGCTTGCGGGCCTGCTGCTGCAGGCCGTAGCGCTCGATCAGCCCGATCACGGGCAGCGTGACGATGAAGACGGTGACGGACCGGCTGCCGGCGAAACCGTCGCCGAAGGCGTTCAGGATCTTGACCGGTGACAGGCCGCCGATCAGGCCGGCCACGATCCCGGCCGCGGTGACGACCAGCATCGAGTTCAGCCGCAGGGCGAACCCGATGACGACAACCGCGATAGCGAGCAGAACCCACATGGTTCCTCCCGGGGACGGAGAGCGCGATGTCGGCTACTGTAAGAGATTGTTGAACGATCCTGCAATGGATCATGGGAACAAGTTTCGGAAACGCCTCCGGCGGCGGCTGTTTCTACCCGCCTCCGGCGGGTCAGGTGATCGGCGAGCCGACTGCGGACGCGCGATAGGACACCGCCTTCGGCGGCGGCTGTTCTTTTGCGCCTGCGGCGGGTCGCCGAGCCGTGAGCCGCGCCCGGGAGATCGGCGAGTGGACTGTGGACAGGCGGTTGGGCACCGCCTTTGGCGGCGGTTGTTCTTTTGCGCCTGCGGCGGGTCGCCGAGCCGTGAGCCGCGCCCGGGTGATCGGCGAGTGGACTGTGGACCCGATCGGACACCGCCTTCGGCGGCGGCTGTCTCTTGCCGCCTGCGGCGGGTCGCCGACCGGTCAACCACGCCCAGGTGATCGGCGAGTGGACTGTGAACGCGCGGTTGGACACCGCCTTCGGCGGCGGCTGCGCCTCCGGCGGGTCGCCCAGCCATTGACCAGGTCAGGTCATCGGCGAACGGGCTGTGGACGTCTACGCGAAGCTGCTGCGCACGCGCCGAATGCAGGCCACTCCACCGGGACACTCGCCCCAGCGCCGGCGCCGGGGCGAGTTGTCGTAGAGAGTGACCAGGATGCGATCGGAGAACGGATGCTGGTTGGAGGCTGGTTAGCGAACCCAACGATCCAGCGGGAGAACTGCCAGATCTGGTTGAACCTGGGCGTAGGCCGCGGGTCCCGGTCCGGCGGGTGTGCGATCTAGGGGAGGCGCCAGTCGACGGGCGCCGCGCCCTGTTCGGCCAGCAGGGTGTTGACGCGGCTGAACGGGCGGGAGCCGAAGAAGCCTCGGTCGGCGGACATCGGGCTTGGGTGGGCGCTTTCGACGTACGGCGTACTGCCGAGCATCGGCTTCAAGGTCTGGGCGTCGCGGCCCCACAGGATCGCGACCAGTGGGCCGCCGCGCTTCACCAGCGCGTGGATTGCCTGCTCGGTGACGGTCTCCCAGCCCTTGCCACGATGTGCGCCGGACTTGCCGGGCTGCACGGTCAGCACTCTATTGAGCATCAGCACGCCCTGGTCCGCCCACGGGGTCAGGTCGCCGTTCGACGGAGCGGGTACGCCGACGTCCGCCATCAACTCGCGGTAGATGTTGGCCAGGCTGCGCGGGATCGGCCGGACGTCCGGCGCGACCGAGAAACTCAGGCCGACCGGGTGCCCCGGTGTCGGATACGGGTCCTGGCCGACGATCAGCACCTTCACCTGCTGCAACGGCCGCTGGAACGCGCGCAGCACGTTCTCACCCGCCGGCAGGTACGGCCGCCCGGCCGCGATCTCCGCCCGCAGGAACTCGCCCATCTTCGCGACCGTGTCCTCAACCGGCGCCAGCGCCTCGGCCCAGTCGGTAGCCACCAGATCCGTCAACGTCTTAGGACTCACCCGCCACAGTTTTGCAGCATCGACCGACTGCCAGCAATCAGGGCCGGAACAGCTCGACAGGGTCGCCCACCGGTTCGGTCTGTCCGGTCGACGGATTCACCCGGAAGTCGGTGCGTGGCATCTGGTCGTAGTCGAACGCCGCGAGCTGCAGTGACCCCGGCTCGCGGCCGGTTCGGCCGTAGGCATGCGCCAGCACTCGCTCGCGGAACTCGTCTTCGTCGAGCTCGGGCCCGCCATCCATCCGCACGGACCGGTGCGTTCCGAGGACGGTGCCGTCCTCGGTGTGAACCGCCAGACTCAGCTGCTGCGCCGGCGACTTCAGGTCGAACGCCGCGTCCGGTGTGAGGTCGTAGATGATCCCCACCGCCGAGGCCATGGTCGGACGGTTGGCGCTGCCGCCATTGCTGACCTGCAGCCAGAACGTCAGGAAGTTCGTCCTGAGGAAAACGGTGTTGTCCCGTCGCGTCGGGAACGAGATCCCGGCGATCGTCGTCATCGGGGTCTGCGGTGTGACGATGTACGCCTCGGCCCAACTCGGCTGGAAGCCGGAGAAGAACTCCGACGTCTGCGTCCGGTAGGCGCTCAGCAGGACGTTCGCGAAGACCTGCACCTCCGGGAAACCCGCGTCGACGTGGTCCCAAGAGGCCCCCGACGAGGCGGTCTTCGACAACGGACTAGTGAAAAAGATGCCCGACATAACAATGCCCCCCACGGTTGCCTGAGGCCCCCACGGCCCATCTCTCAGTAAGACACCACCCACCAACCGACGCAAGACCACCGATTCGTCTGAAGTTCGCGTGTCGCTCAACCCCACGACTTGCCAGGCACGGCCCGAAGAACCCGGGACCCTGCACGGGGTGCGCTTGACCGCTACCGTCGGTGGCCGTACGACACCACGCCCAGAGATCCCTCGTTTCAAAGGGATTCGAACAGAAGACGACCGTGACGAACTCCGCCGCACTGCAACCGCGGATGCAACGATACGGCGGCACTGCTGGGGTGCAGCGCACAGCCCTGCGAGCGGTCCATCGCATCGCCCGACGGCTGCAGACCCAGGTCCGGAGCACTGGGGCAGACCGGACCGTGCACCTGTCAACGACAGCATCAACCGCGGGCGGCCGGGTAGCCGACAGTTTGCGAGCACTACACCGCCGGCGCCGATCGCGGATCGCGAGTTCTGCTGCCTCGACCCGGCACCGTGTTGGCAAGTGCGCGCCAAGCCAACGGCCGTGCCTGGAGCGCAGCGAAGTGGAGTTGGAGGGAAGGCCGCGACAAACGACTCGACATCGTCCGGGCTCAGCGGTACGTCCCCGATGCGATCTCGGGCGCTGCCGCGATGTCTGCGACATGCCATTCGTGAGCGTGTCACTACCGAGGCTGGGCATGCGCTGTGGCTCAACGGACGCGTGACTGCAATCACAACTGCAACCGTTGGGCGATAGGTCGTGGTCCGTGGTTCACGGGATGGCGGCCGATCGTCTTGTTCTGTTGGCGTGTTGGTCACCAAAGCCGTTTGAAGCGGCTGGTACAAAGGACCCGGCCCCGCAAAGGTATGAGCTTGCGGGGCCTTTGCTATGGCTTGCGGACGGCTAGGGGGTGGCTAGGCGGCGGAGGGCGTTGGTGTAGCGGCGGGCGGCTTGGTGTTGGGCTTTGCGGGTGAGGGGGCCGCCTAGGCGGGTGTACCAGGTGGCGGGGCGGCTGTAGGCGCGGACGGTGAAGTGGATGCCGTCGGGTTCGCGGGTGATGACGAAGGACTCCTCGCCGGAGGCGGGATGGCCTTGCAGGGTGCCGTAGCCGAAGCCGATGCGGTCGGGTTCGTCGATGGTCCAGACCACGCGGCACGGGACCGGCAGACCGACAAGGCCCAGCGGGATCGCGGTGCGGAGGCGGCCGATCAGCATGCCGGCGCCGAGGCGGCCGAGGGTGTTCGTGCCGATGGTCGCGGGACTGTCGGTGGCTGTCATCGGCAGGCCGGCGGTGCGGTGCATCCGCCAGTTCAGCAAGGCTTCGCCGGCACGGCGGAACACCTCGTCGCCCTCACCGATCCGGGCCTTGTACTCCATCCGGTGGTAGCCGGGCGGCGTCTCGTCGTACCGGGTGGAGCCGACCACGTCGTACGAGAACCGCAGTCGGTCCAGGTCCTCGAGCTTCATCCGGGTCCTTCCGTCGTGCCGAGTCGTCGCCAGGCCAGCAATCCGCACAAGGCGAAGCCGGCCGCGTTCGCCAGCCCGTGGGTGGCGACCATCCATTCCAACGGTAGATAGGGCGTCGCGACCACGTGCCCCAAGGCCCAGCTCAACGCCAGAACCATAGTCGCGACGAGCACCGCGGCGGAGATGGTGAGCAGTACGGCGGTAGTCCGGTCGGCCTGCCGTGATCGCTGCCAGAGGTTCCACCCGACCAGCCACATCCCGGCGGTCAGGACGGCGGCTCCGGCGAGCTCGACCGGGTCGCCGAGGAAGAACCCGAGCAGCACGATGCCGGTGCCGAGCGGAACACTGATCGCCGCCGCGTCGCCGGCGGTCGTGCGCGGTCCGGCGACCAGGAAGGCGATCAGCGCGGCCGCGAACCCGGCGAAGTGGAAGTGGGCGACCGTGAGCGACAGGACGGTCAGATTGAAGCCGAACAGTTCGTACGACGATCGCTCGGCAACCAATGCGAGTGCGGCGATCGACGGGGTCGCGAGGGCGGTGTAGAGCGCGATCTCGCGGGGGCGCAAACGCTTGTGGTGCAGGAAGTCGCGGCCGGCGAGTGCGATCAGGACGAGGGTCCCGGCGAGGTAGATCGATGCCAACGTGATCGACGCCGGACCACGGGGAAGCCAGAGGGCGAGCACACCCGGTAGTGCGAAGAAGAACCACCAGCGTGGGCTTGTGGCTCGCAACGACCGCGAGGTGGGGGCGGGTCGGCCGGGCAGCGGGGCGAGCCGCCCAGGCGGCGTGAGCCAGCCGGGCAGCGTGAGCCGGCCGGGAAGTGTGAGCCGGCCGGCCAGCGTGAACCGGCCTGGAAGTGTGAGCCGGCTGGGAAGCGTGAGCCGCTCGGGCAGTGTGAGTCGCCCGGGCAGTGTGAGCCGCTCCGGCAGCAGGGTGAGCCCGAGCGGCACGATGACGAGCATGCCCAGGCTCACCACTGCATGGACGAGAGCGATCAACTGCTCTTCAGACCGCTGGTCTTGTCCTCCTTGAGCGCCTGGAAGAGCGCCTTGGCCTTGGCCGTGTCCCACTTGACCGACGAGCCCTTGTAGCTGGTGTCGGACACCGGGACCGTCAGGGTGACGCCGTCACTGCCCCCGGCGACCGCCTTCATCGCCAGCGCGAACTTGATCATGTCCATCGGGCCGCTGTCGTTGTCGATGGTCAGCGCGTCCGCGCTCGCCGTACCAAGCCTGAAGTAGCGGACCGGGTTGAGGAACGTCCACGGCGACACGGCCTTGTCGGCCACCGCGCCGATCATCTCGCGCTGCCGCTGCACCCGGCCGAGGTCGCCGAGCGGGTCGGACTTGCGGGCGCGGACGTAGCCGAGCGCGTTGGTGCCGTTCAGCTTCTGGCAGCCGGCCGGCAGGTCGATGTGCGCGTCCTTGTCTTTCATTGCCTTAGGCAAGCACATCTCCACGCCGCCGACACCGTCGATGATCCCGGCGAACCCGCCGAAGCCGATCTCGACGTAGTTGTCCACCCGCAGACCGGTCACGCCTTCGACCGTCTCGACCAGCAGCCTCGGCCCGCCGAACGCGAACGCGGCGTTGATCTTGTTGTGGCCGTGTCCGGGGATCGGCACGTAACTGTCCCGGGGCAGGCTGATCAGCGCGGTCGGCCCGGACTCGGGGACGTGCAGCAGCATGATCGTGTCCGTGCGCCGCCCCTCCGCACTGCCGGTGCCCAGCTTGGCGCGCTCGGCCCGGCTGAGGCCCTCGCGGCTGTCGGAGCCGACCAGCAGGTACGTCGTACCGGGCGTCTCGGCCGGGCGCTCACCCGACGGCATCGCGTCGACCTTGTCGATCCGTCCCCACGCGTACAGCGGTACGCAGATCAGCATGAGGATGAACAGCAGGACGATCAGTCCGACGGTCCGGCCGAACCAGTTGCGCCGCTTCTTCGGCTTGGCCGGCGGCCGGTTCACGTATCGCGGGTCGATGGGCTGCGGTTGACTCATACCCACGACCGTATCGGGGTCCGGCGTCACGCACGTCACCCCAGTGAACGGTTCTACCGGTCGGAAAGTCGGTTCCGCCTCCTTCAGAAGGAGGAAATCCGGCCGGAAATCGAACCAGACCGCCGGAACGCGCGTGGTGACTGGCCGACACGCGCGGTGAACAACCGGGTGAAGTACGCCGGATCGTCGTACCCGACCCGCCGTGCGATCGCTCCCACGGACAGGTCCTCCTCCGCGAGCAGAGCCTTGGCTGTGTTGAGTCTTGTGGTCAAGACCAGTTCCTGCGGTGTGGAGCCGGTTGTATGACGCACTGCCTCGCGCAACTCACTGACACTGAGTCCAAGCTCCGCGGCATAGTCCTGAATGCTCAGCGCCCTGCACGCGAGCCCAGCCAGCTGAGCGGCCACATCGTCATCAGGTGGTGGTGCAGCCTGGGCGATGAGATCGAACAATGCAGCAACAGTCTGTACGGCGTTGCGCGTCGTGCTGACGCGTAGCAGCCGGGTGAATGCTCGGTCGATGGGTCGGGGATCGGAGTACCGCCGTACTGGCTGGCTGGGGTCGAGCTGGCCCAGTGTGGTGAGTGCTGCTGTAGCTGGACCGCTGAAGAGTGTCCAGGCCGAGCGCCAGCGGGTGGTGGGTCGATAGCCGTGCAGGATGCCCGGGTAGAGCCAGAGCATGGCCGGCCCTCGTACCTCGAACAGTTGGCGGTCAGGGCCGTGCAACAGGTGGCCGCGACCCTCCTTGAGCCAGACGAGGGCGTGGCAGCCGAGGGCACGCTCCGGAGCCGGTCCGCGAGGGTTCTCCTGCTCGCCTGCGCCGAGGCAGAAGAGTCCAAGTTCGCGCTCAGGATCACTGGGTGTCAGATAGATCGACCAGTTCGGCACGTGACAAGAGTCCAAGAAGTGGGGCGTCGGTGTCCATTCCGGTGTGCGGCCGGTCGCGGGTGGAATGGGTGATGTGCTGATATCGAATGGGTATGTGCTCGACGAATCCCCACGGCGGCTCGGTGAACTGAGCGTCGTACCGGAGCAGGAACGTGCGGACCTTCCCCGACTGCGGGAACGGCTTCGGCAGGACGGGTACTTGTACCTGACCGGGCTGCTGGATCCCGCGGTGGTGCTGGGGTTTCGGCAGTACTACTTCGGGTTGACCGGATCGGCGACCGATCGGGCGTCGTACCGGAAGGTGCTGTTCGACCAGATTGTGCCGGGACCGGAGTACGGCGCCTTCTGTGCGCAGCCGGCCATCAAGGGGTGGTTCGAGTGGTTCCTGGGCGGTGAGCCGTTCCTGCACAAGCGGAAGATCATCCGGCAGATCGCACCGGGTGAGGACGGGATCGGTACGGCGACGCAGGCCCACTACGACCTGGTGTACCTCAGGGAGGGCAGTGACCAGGTCCTGTCCGCGTGGATCCCGCTCGGCGACTGCCCGGTCGCCAGCGGCGGGCTCGCGTACCTCGAAGGCAGTCACCACCGGGTGCTCGAGGAGGAGGCCGCGGGACGGCTCAAGCGCCCGGCTGCGTCGATGACCGCGGACCTGCCCGGACTCGCCGACGAGTACGACGCCCGCTGGCTGGTCACCGACTACTCGGCCGGGGACGTGGTCATCCACACCGCGCACACGATCCACGCAGCCCTGGACAATGTCTCCGACGACATCCGGCTGTCCACCGACATCCGCTACCAGCGGTCCGACGAGGCCATCGACGGGCGGTGGCAGAACCACTGGCACGACCAGGACTCTCTGTGATCGCTCAACGACGACCGTGCGGCCGGCAAAGTTCCCGCGACGGCGGGGTTGACCGGAATGCGGGCGCTTCTCGCTAACGACAATCATTTCGGTTAAGGTGCTGGCGATCGACCGGGCGGCGGCTGAGGTGCGGCCCGGCGGGACGAGTCTGAGGAGAGCCGTGAATCGCAACGAGCTGGTGGCCGGCGTGGCGCAGAAGGCAGGCATTCCGCGGAACCAGGCCGAGAAGGTCCTCGACGCCCTGGGCGACGTCGTCACCGAGGCCGTACACAAGGGCGACAAGGTGTCGCTGACCGGGCTGCTGAGCATCGAGCGGGTGATGCGCGCGCCGCGCACCGGCCGCAATCCGCAGACCGGCGAGCCGCTCTCCATCCCGGCCGGCTACTCCGTCCGCCTGTCGTGCGGCAGCCGTCTGAAGGCTGCCGCACGTGGAGATCTCCGAACCGTCTCCTGACGCTGTCAGCGCCGCACAGCGGTCACCCAGTACGGCGTGGTGGGCGTCGGCGGCGTGTTGAACCGCGCATTGGGCAGGTAGAGACGCTTACCGAAGGCGGCAACGGTTGTCGGTACGTCGAAGGTCGGGCTGGTGATCTCACGGACCAGTGAGCCCTTGGTCCCGGTGCTGTTGAGTTTCACCACCGCGACCTTGTTGAGCTGGTTCTGCACGACGTACAGGGTCCGGCCGATCGTCAGCAGGCCGTCGCCGTTCGTCATCAGGGCGTCGAGCGCGACTCGCTTGGTCACACCGGTCCACGGGTTCACCTTGAAGAGCAGACCCGTCGACGACTGCACGATGATCAGCGCACGACGGTCCGGTGTCAGGGTGATGCCGTTGGCGTTGAAGCCTGGCTGGTGCACGTAGTCGCCGGTCAACGGGATCGTGCGGACGGCGGACTGCGCGGGCAGCTTGCCGTGACGACCGAGCGGCAGCTTGTAGATGACCGCCTTCTGCGAGTCGGTGAACCACGCGGCGCTCTTGCCCAGCACCACATCGTTGACGAACGTCGCCGCATCCGCTGCCAGTTGGTACGTCGCCAGGATCCTGCCGGTGCGGCTGTCGACCACCCGGGCGTTCCCGGCGGGTCCGCCCGCGACGAACAGTCGGCCGCGGTGATCGATCTTCAGCCCGACGGACGGCGTACCAGGCCCCTGGCTGATCACCTTGCCCTTGCCGGTGCGCAGGCTGGCGGCGTAGATGTCGCCATCGGCCAGCGAGCCGAAGTACGCCGTACTGCCCTTGATCGCGATGCCTTCGGGCCGGAACCCGTTCGGCAGGTCGATCCGGGTCGGGAAGACCGGCTTCGTGGTGGTGCCGGACGTGGTGGCCTCGGACGTGGTGGCCGCCGACGCCGGCGTACCGACCACGCCGAGGATCAGTGCAGACAGGCCGAGTGCGGCCGTGATGCTACGGATGGACATGAGTGTTTCCTCCCCTGGAGAATTTTCACCGTAGGACAGCCCAGCCGCACTCGGAATGGTTCAGCGTTTGACCGCAGTGACCCAGTACGGCGTGGTCGGAGTGGGCGGCGTGGTGAACCGGGCGTTCGGCAGGTACAGGCGCGACCCGAAGGCCGCCGCCGTGGTCGGTACGTCGAAGTCCGGGCTGGTGATGTTGTCGACCAGGTGACCTCTGGTGCCCGACGGGTCGAGCTTGAGCACTGCGATGTTGTTCAGCCGGTTCTGGACGACGTACAGGGTGGTGCCGATGACCAGCAGGCCGTCGCCGTTCGTCATCACGATGTCGCCGATGTCGATGCGCTTGGTGACGCCGGTGCGCGGGTCGACCCGGAACAGGAAGCCGGTGGACGACTGGACGATGATCAGGGCGCGGCCGTCCGGGGTGAGTGCGATGCCGTTGGCGTTGGTGACACCCGCGACGTGCTGGTAGTCGCCGCTGTACGCGATGGTCTTGACCGCGGACTGCGCCGGCAGCTTGCCGTGGCGGCCGAGCGGGACCTGGTAGAACACGGGCTTCTGCGAGTCGGTGAACCAGGCCGCGTCCTTGCTCAAGATCACGTCGTTCACGAACGTCGGAGCGGTCGCGAAGGTGTAGCTGGCGAGCACCTCGCCGGTGCGAGTGTCGATGACACGGCCGTTGCCACCGGCCGCACCGGCCACGAACAGCCGGCCCCGGTTGTCCACCTTCATCCCGAGCGATCCGGTGCCCGGTCCCTGGCTGATCACCTCGCCCTCACCGGTCTTCAGGTCGGCGGCATAGATGTCGCCGTCGAGTCTCGAGCCGAAGAACGCCGTACCGCGGTCGATCGCGATCCCTTCCGGCTGGAATCCGGCCGGCAACTCGATCCGGGTGGGGAACTTCGTCGGGTGTGCGGATGCCGAGGTGCTGACGAGGCCGAGCATCAGCGCGGGGACGCTGAGTACGGCGGTGAGCCGACGGACAAGGCGTGGCATGGGCGGGACCTCCTGATCCGATGTCTTTATCCGGAAGAACGGCATGGGCCTGTGGATAGTTCAAAGCCGCTGTGCCGGTCACCGGGTACTGTCGCTGGCAGCAAGATCACGCACTGAACGAGTAGGGGCAGGGATGACAGCAGGGATCGATATTTCGGGTCTGTCCGACGCCGTCCGGCCGCAGGACGACCTGTATCAGCACGCGAACGGGCCGTGGCTGGAACAGCACGAGATCCCGGCGGACAAGGCCATCTACGGCGCCTTCCACGCGCTGTCGGACACCGCCGAGCAGGACGTTCGCGCCATCGTCGAGAAGACGGTCGCCGCCGGTCATCCGGAGGGCAGCGAGGCGCGCAAGGTCGCCGACCTGTTCAGCAGCTTCATGGACGAGGAGACGATCGAGCGGCTCGGCGCCGAGCCGATCGCCGACCAGCTCGCCCTGGTCCGCGGGATCTCCGATGTCGGCGACCTGGTCGCGGCCCTCGGCACGCTCGAACTGCAAGGTGTGTCCAGCGTGTTCCACACCTGGATCGACGCCGACGCGAAGAAGTCCGACGAGTACATCGTCTACTTCATGCAGGGCGGGATCAGCCTGCCGGACGAGGCCTACTACCGCGAGGACACCTTCGCCGAGATCCGTACGGCGTACGTCGCGCACGTCAGCCGGATGCTCGAGCTGGCCGGACTGCCCGACGCGGCCGGAGCCGCCGAGCGGATCCTGGAGCTGGAGACGCGGATCGCGGCCGGGCACTGGGACCGGGTCAAGGATCGCGACGTCACGCTGACCTACAACAAGCTCGACCGGGCCGGGCTCGACGAGCTGACCCCCGGGTTCGACTGGTCGCGGTGGCTCGAGGGCGCCGGCGTACCGGCGAGTGCGATCGAGCAGGTCGTCGTCCGCGAGCCGGACTTCTTCACCGCGGCCGCGGGGGCGCTGCAGGAGGTCGAGCTCGACCGGTGGAAGGAATGGCTGAGCTGGCGGATCGTGCACGACGCGGCGCCGCTGCTGAGCAAGGTCTTCGTAGACGAGAACTTCGCCTTCTACGGCAAGACGCTGACCGGTGCGCCCGAGCTGCGCGAGCGGTGGAAGCGCGGTGTCGGTGTGGTCGAGTCGGCGCTCGGTGAGGCGCTCGGCAAGCTGTACGTCGCCGAGCACTTCCCGCCGGCCGCGAAGGCCCGGATGGTCGAGCTCGTCGCCAACCTGGTCGAGGCGTACCGGCAGCGGATCGACGCGCTCGACTGGATGGGGCCCGACACCCGGCAACGCGCGCTCGACAAGCTCGCCGCGTTCGTGCCGAAGATCGGCTACCCGGACAAGTGGAAGGACTACAGCGCGCTCGAGACCGATCCGGCCGACCTGTTCGGCAACGTGCGCCGGTCGGTCGCGGTGGAGACCGCGCGGGAGCTGGCCAAGCTCGGCCAGCCGGTGGACCGGGCCGAGTGGAAGATGACGCCGCAGACGGTCAACGCGTACTACAACCCGCGGATGAACGAGATCGTCTTCCCGGCGGGCATCCTGAAGCCGCCGTTCTTCGAGCTCGACGCCGACGACGCGGTCAACTACGGCGCGATCGGCGCGGTGATCGGGCACGAGATCGGGCACGGCTTCGACGACCAGGGCTCCCGTTACGACGGTGACGGCAACATCAACGACTGGTGGACCGACGACGACCGGGCCGCCTTCGAGCAGCGCACCGACAAGCTGGTCGCGCAGTACGAGGTGCTCGAACCGGCCGAGACGCCGGGGCAGCACGTGAACGGCAAACTCACCCTGGGCGAGAACATTGGCGACCTGGGCGGCCTGTCGATCGCGTACGTGGCCTATCAGCTCTCGCTGGACGGCGCCGAGCCGCCGGTGATCGACGGGCTGACCGGGAGCCAGCGGTTCTTCCTGTCCTGGGCGACCGCATGGTCCACCAAGACCCGCCCGGAAGAGGCGGCCCGGCGACTGGCGATCGACCCGCACTCACCCCCGGAGTTCCGCTGCAACGCGGTGGTGAAGAACATCGACGAGTTCCACCAATCCTTCGCCACCACCACCTCCGACGGCATGTGGCTCGCCCCCGAGGACCGCGTCCGCATCTGGTAAACCTGCGGAAGGGGCGCACGAGGTGTGCGCCCCTTCCGCAGTGATGTGTTAGGAAGCCATCCAGTTCTGTAGGCCCTCGATGTCGCGGGGCATGGCGGCGGAGAGGTTTTCGGCGCCGGATTCGGTGATCAGGATGTCGTCCTCGATGCGGATGCCGATGCCGCGGAGGTCCTCCGGGACGGTCAGGTCGTCGGACTGGAAGTAGAGGCCCGGCTCGACCGTGAGCACGTAGCCGGTCTGCAGGTCGCCCTTGCGGTACTTCTCCTCGCGCGCGGCCGAGCAGTCGTGCACGTCGAGGCCGAGCATGTGGCTGACGCCGTGCAGGGTGTAGCGCTGGTAGAGCATGCTCTCCGGGTCGAGTGCCTCCTCGGCCGACACCGGCAGCAGGTCCATCGCGTCGAGGCCGTGCACGATGACCTCCATCGCGGCCTCGTGCGCGGTCCGGAACGTGACACCCGGCTTGAGCGAGTCGATGCCGGCGTTCTGCGCGTCGAGCACCAGCTGGTACAGGTCGCGCTGACGCGGGGTGAACTCGCCGCTGACCGGCAGCGTGCGGGTGATGTCCGCGGTGTAGAGCTGGCGGTTCTCCACGCCCATGTCCAGCAGCATCAGGGTGCCGTCGACGACCGCGCCGTCGTTCTCGATCCAGTGCAGCGTGGTCGCGTGCGGTCCGGCCGCGGCGATCGACGTGTACCCGACATCGTTGCCTTCGGCCCGGGCCCGGCGCCAGAACGTGCCCTCGATCCAGCGTTCGCCGTACTCGCGGACCTTGTCCATCTCCGCGAGCACGTCGGAGAAGCCGCGGTGCGTGATCGCGACCGCGTTCCGCAGCTGCTCGATCTCGAACGGGTCCTTGACCAGCCGAAGCTCGGACAGTGTCGCGGCCAGCTCCCGGTCCCGGTCGGTGTCCGTCTTCGCGCCGCTCAGCAGGGTGGAGATCGACGTGTGCTCACCCCGCCGTACCCGGGTCGGTACGTCGCCCTTGAGCGCGTCCGCGAGCCGGTCGACGTGCCGGGTCTCGAGGCCGAACTCCTTGGCGGTCTCGGTCAGCGACGGACGCCGGCCGGCCCACAGTTCGCCGTACATCCGGTCGCGCCAGAACTCCTCGCCCTCGCTGCGGTCGGAGCGCGGGCGGAAGTACAGCACCGAGTCGTGGCCGCTGGTGCCGTTCGGCTCCAGCACCAGGACCGCGTCGGAGGTCTGGTCACCGGCCAGCCAGACGTAGTCGGTGTGCGGGCGGAAGACGAAGTCGGTGTCGTTCGACCGGACCTTGTACGTGCCGGCCGGGATCACCAGCCGCTCGCCGGGGAACGCCTGCGACAGCGCGTCCCGCCGCTTCGCCGCCCACTCCCCGACGTCGCTGAGCGTCACGTCCTGTCGCTCGGAGTCCGCCCAGCCCGAGTTCATGAACGCCCGGAGCTTCGGGTTCGGCTCGTTGTCGTGCGAGGCGGTCTTCGGCGCGGCGGCCGCCTCGGTGGCGGCAGCGGTGGCTCCGGCGGTGGCCCCGGCGGCGGTCTCGACGGTCTCGGCTGCGGTGCTCTCGGTCGTGTCGGTCATCGTCGACCAGTCCTCATCTCGGCGCGCGGGCTGTGCGGTAGCCATCAGGTGATGGCTAGGTGTGCAGTTGGTCGCCGCGGCGCGTGCCGCTGTCGGGCAGCGCCTCGGCGGGGTCCGAGCCGATGCGGGTGATCGCATTGTGCTCGTCCACGAAGACTACGCTCGGCTCGAACACCTTCGCCTCCGCGGTGTCGAACATCCCGTACGCGATCAGGATGACCAGGTCGCCCGGATGGATCAGATGCGCCGCCGCCCCGTTGATCCCGACCACCCCGGACCCGCGCGGCCCCTCGATCAGGTACGTCGACAGCCGGTTGCCGTTGGTGATGTCGACGATGTCCACCTTCTCACCGGGCAACAGATCCGCCGCGTCCATCAGCTCCGCATCCAGCGTGCAGGACCCCACGTAGTCCAGATCCGCCTGCGTCACTGTCGCCCGGTGCACCTTCGCCCGCATCATTTCTCTCAGCACAGGATCATCTCGCTCCACATGCGCGCCATGATCCAGCCCAACTGCCGTGCCGTCAGTAACCACCATCACCCAACCGGTTCAGCTGACCAGCTCCTTCTTGCGGCGGTCGGGGCTGGGTGGGAGGTGCCGGCGGAGGGAGTCGCCTTCCACGTCGACGTTCGGGAGGAGGCGGTCGAGCCAGCGGGGGAGATACCAGGCGGAGCGGCCCAACAACGCCATGACGGCTGGGACGAGGGTCATCCGGACGACGAAGGCGTCGATGGCGACCGCGAGGGCGAGGCCGAAGCCCATCTCGCGGATCAGGGTCTGGCTGGACAGGATGAAGCCGGAGAAGACGGCCGTCATGATGACCGCGGCGGCGGTGACGACGCGGGCGCCGTGGGCGAACCCGTCGACGACGGCCGCGCGCGGTTCGGCGCCGTGGACGTGTTCCTCCCGCATCCGGGTGACCAGGAAGATCTGGTAGTCCATCGCGAGGCCGAAGACCACGCCGATCAGGAAGATCGGCAGCATGCTGATCACCGGCCCGGTCTGGCCCTCGATCCCGAAGAGCCCGGCCAGCCAGCCCCACTGGAACACCGCGACCACCGCACCGAACGTCGCCGCGACCGTGAGCAGGAAGCCGAGGGTCGCCTTCAGCGGTACCAGCACCGACCGGAACACCAGCATCAGCAGCAGGAACGCGAGTCCGACCACCAGCGCGAGGTAGGGCACCAGTGCGTCGCGGAGCTTGTCCGAGAAGTCGATGCTGATCGCGGTCGCGCCGGTGACGGCCACCTCGGTGTTGTCGTTCTCCGGCAACGACCGGATCGCCTGGACCAGGTCGGCCGTCTGCGTCGTCCCCGGGCCACTGGCCGGGATGACCGTCAGCAACGCCGTGTCGCCGGCTGGGTTGAACGTCGGCGGCGCAACCATCGTCACGTCCGGCAGCCCGCGTACGGCGGTCGCCGTGGCAGCGGCCGCGGTCCGCGGATCGGCGGACCCGCCCGCGTTGACGACCACCATCAGCGGACCGTTGAACCCCGGACCGAAGCCCTCGGAGAGCAGGTCGTACGCCTTGCGCTGGGTGGAGTCGGGGGCCGCGGTGCTGTCGTCGGGCAGCCCGAGTTCGAGGTCGGTCGCCGGGATGGCCAGCGCACCGAGGCCGATCACCGTCACCAGCAGCACCGCTACCGGCCGGCGGGTGACGAACTGTCCCCAGCGGCGCCCGGCGGACCTGCGCCCACTCGCCTCGGGATCGCCGGCCCGCAGACCCGGGATCCGGCCGCCGAGGACCCGCCGACCGGCGAAGCCCAGCAGCGCGGGCAGCAGCGAGAGCGCGATCGCAACGGCGAGTACGACGGTGAACGCCGCGGCCAGCCCCATCTGGGTGAGGAACGGGATGTTGACGACGAACAACCCGGCCAGCGCGATCACCACGGTCAGCCCGGCGAACACCACCGCGGACCCGGCCGTGCCGACCGCGCGACCGGCCGCCTCCTCGGGTTCCTGGCCCGTACTCAGTTCATGCCGGTAACGCGACATGATGAACAACGCGTAGTCGATCGACACCGCCAGCCCGATCATCAACGCCAGGATCGGCGTCCCGGACCCGATGTCCATGAAACCGGTCGCGGCGGTGATCGCGGTGACCCCGATCCCGATCCCGATGATTGCCGACAGCAACGGTAGGCCGGCGGCGATCAGCGAGCCGAAGGTGATCAGCAGCACGACCGCGGCGACGCCGATACCGATCACCTCGGTCAGGCTCTGCTCGTCCTGCACCTGCATGGCGTCACCGCCGTACTCGACCGTGAGGCCGGCCGCGCGCGCCGGTTCGACCGCGGTGGCCACCGCCTCCTGCGCCTCGGGCGTCACCTCCTGGGCGCTGACGTCGTACGTGACCTGGGCGTAGCCGGTGCGGCCGTCGGCGGAGATCGCCTTGGCGGTAAAGGGATCCAGGACTCTGGCCACCTGCGGAGAGTCGGTGATCCGATCCAGGGTCTGGCGCACCTGCGCGGCGTTGGCCGTGTCCGTGAGCGTCTGGCCGTCGGGCGCCTGGAAGACGATCCGGGCCGTTCCCGCGTCGGCACCGGCCTGCGGGAACCGCTCACCGAGCAGGTCGGCCGCGCGCTGCGACTCGGTCCCCGGGATCGAGAAGGCGTCGGATGTCGGGCCGGAGAGTGTGGCCGCACCGGCGACACCCGTGGCCAGCAGACCAAGCCATACCAGCACCACCAGCCGGCGCCGGCGGAATGCGAACCGGCCGAGCCGGTAGAGGAAGGTAGCCATGCCGCCGATCGTTCCGGCCGGCCGTTGTAGCCCGCGTCGGTCAGTCGTGGGCTTCTCGACGTACTGCGGACGCCGTACGAGCTACTGCGTCTGCGGTACGTCGGCCGGCAGCGTCGTACCGGGACGCACTAGGCCGGTCTGGTAGGCGATCACGACCAGTTGCGCGCGGTCGCGGCAGTCGAGTTTCACCATCGCGCGGTTGACGTGCGTCTTCGCGGTCGAGGGCGACAGCACCAGCCGTACGGCGATCTCGTCGTTCGTCAGCCCGAGCGCGACCAGGCTGACGATCTCGCGCTCCCGGTCGGTGAGGACGTCCAGGGCGGACGGGCCGACGTCCTGGCCGATCCGGGGCTCGGCCAGGAAGCGGTTCATCAGGCCACGGACCGCCTTCGGCGAGAGCAGCGCGTCGCCGCGGGCGACCACCCGGATCGCGCTGATCAACTCGGCCGGCTCGACACTCTTGCCGAGGAACCCGCTGGCTCCGGACCGGATCGCCTCGAAGACGTACTCGTCCACCTCGAACGTGGTCAGGATCAGCACCTTCACCCCGGCCAGCGCCTCGTCCGCGGTGATCAACCGGGTCGCCGCGAGCCCGTCGACCTCCGGCATCCGGATGTCCATCAGGATCACGTCGGCCCGCTCGCTCCGGGCCAGCTCGACCGCCTCCCGGCCGTTCGACGCCTCAGCAACGACCTACAAATCGGGTGCTGAGTTCACCAGCACCCGGAACCCGCTGCGAATCAGCGTCTGGTCGTCGGCCAGCAGCACCCGGATCGTCACCTACGACTCCCGTCTCGAGAGGAAGAACAGCATGCACACCGAA
Source organism: Kribbella sp. NPDC049174 (assembly GCF_043197365.1). Taxonomy (NCBI): domain Bacteria; kingdom Bacillati; phylum Actinomycetota; class Actinomycetes; order Propionibacteriales; family Kribbellaceae; genus Kribbella; species Kribbella sp. NPDC049174. The sequence goes on from NZ_JBICSZ010000002.1 coordinate 375,858, forward strand.
CCCGCCACCCGGCTCCGGCCCGGTCCTCAACTCCCCGCCTACTGCGGACACGCGCTCGCGCATTCCCAGCAGACCGTGGCCGGCACCGACCGGGAGTGGCGAGCCGGGCTGCGTGGGGGCGGGAGCAGCTCCCGCACCTCGGCCGGGCACCCGGCCGGTGTCGGTGATGTCGATGGTCAGGGCTCCCGGCCGGCGGGACAGGCGGATACGGGCGGCGGCGCCCGGGGCGTGTTTGAGGACGTTGGTGAGGGACTCCTGCACGATGCGGTACGCCGTCAGTTCGATCACGTCGGGGAGTGGGCCGAGTGAGTCCGGCAGTTGCCAGTCGACCTTGACCCCGGCGGCTGCGAACGAGTCGACCAGGGCACCCACTTCGTGCAATGACGGTGTAGGGGCGGTCGGCAACGACGTACCGGATCGTCGGAGTACGCCGAGCAGGACGGTGAGCTCCTGCAGGACCGTCCGGCCGCCTTCTCGGACCAGACCGAGCGCCCGCTCGGCCTCCTCCGGCTGGGTGCGCAGCACGTGCGCGGCGACCCCGGACTGGACGTTCATCAGCGCGATGTGGTGAGCGATCACGTCGTGCAGCTCGTGCGCGATCCGCAACCGCTCCTCGATCACCCGCCGCTGCGCCTCCTCCTCACGGGACTGCTCAGCGCGCATCGCCCGTTCCTCCAACTCCTGCAGGTAGGCACGCCGGTACCGCGTCGCCTCACCGATCGCAGCCCCGAACAGCACCACCAGGCCGTTGACCAGGTTCGCGAACAGCTCACCGTCGGTGTAGACCGCCGCCGCGACTACAGTGGCGGCGACCACGGACACGATCGCCGCCGCCCGGGTACGCCGGTCCGTCTGCAGCACCACCATGTACGCCGAGCACGCCATGAACAGCCCGATCGGACTCTTCGCCTGCTGGGTGATCGTGAAGGTGACTCCGCAGATCGTGGTCAGTCCGAGCGCCAGGACCGGAGCCCGGCGCCGGAACACCATGGCCACCGCGGCCGCGATGACCAGCGACGCGCCGGACACGGTCAGCTCGACCTGTCCATGGCGGCGCTGGCCCAGCACGATCATGTTGAGCAGCAGGATGACGAGCGCGAGGCCGCAGTCCAGCAGCACCGGGTGTACCCGCAGGTCCCGGCACCATCGCGAGAACGCGCCCATGAGCTCACAGTACGTGTCCGGTCGGCGAGCCGCGTCGTCCTTCGACCGTATCCCCGGCGTACTGCGAACGCGGTATCAGTGAGCCGAGGCTTGGACGGCGAGCTCTCGAACGGCTGCGTAGCGGGGCCGCAGGGCCGCGACCCGCTCCACCTCCGCGTCGACCGGCTTCAGGTGCTCGCCACCCGGGTCGGGTGACAGACCGAGCGCCACGGCCGCGGCGCCGCGCGCACCGACCTCGGCCTCCGCGCAGACCGTCGTCGGCCGGGCGAAGGTCGCGGTGAGACAGCGGCGCCACCAGGCGGACGCGTCGATCCCGCCACCGCCCAGCACCACCGAAAGCTCACGGCCGAACAGCGCATCCAGCATCCGGAGCCCACGATCGATCTCGAGCGATGCGCCTTGCAAAGAGGCAGCCAGCAGGTCGTCGCCGGTGTCGTCGAACGACAGCCCGAAGTACACCCCCGACCCGCTCGGTACGGTCGCCGGCGGCCGTGTCCCCGCCTGGAACGGGATCGCGATCACTCGCGACGACCCGATCTCGACGTCGGTCGGCTCGTCGGAGGTCAGTTGCAGTACGCCGGTCAGCCACGCATGCAGATTCCCCGCCGCCGAGAACGCCATCCCGGTCACCGCACGCTCGTCGTCGACCCGGTACCGCCACAACTCCCACGGCAACTCGGGCGCGTCAGCGATCGGATGCACCACTCGTACGGCGGCCGACGTCCCCACCGTCACTGCTGCCGTCGTCTCGTCGTACCCGCCGGTCCCGACGTTCGACGCGGCGCCGTCACCTGTCGGCGGATACACCGGTACGCCGACCAGCCCGGGCCACCGGCGAGCGAACTCCGCCGACAACGAGCCGGTCCACCCGGTCGGAACGATCTGCGGCAACCACTCCGCCTTGGCGCCGGCGATCTCCAGCGCCTCCTCGTCGTACACACCGCGAGCCAGGTCGAGCGTGCCGGTCCCGGACGCGATCGACACCGACGTGACCCGCTCGCCGGTGAGCCGCTCGAGCACGAGGTCCGGCAGACCCGCGAAGCCGGCCGGCGACCCTTCGGACAGCAGCCACGGGATCCGCCGGGTCCAGTAGAGCCGGTGCAGCCAGGACCCCGTCCGGGCGTGGAACGCGTGCTCGTCGAACGACGACCCGAGGTCCAGCTCGACCGACCGCGTGTCCGCCCAGGTGATCACCGGCGTCAGCGCCAGGCCCTTGTTGTCGAGGGCAACGATCGAGTGCCACTGCGAGGACAGCACGATCGCGCCGATGTCGTCGAGATGGCCGTTCTGCTGCAACTCGTCCAGGCAGCCGAGCAGCCCTTCGACGTACTCGTGCAGGTCCAGCGTCGCCGAGCCGCCGGTCGCGTAGGTCGGCGAGATCTTGTACCGCGCCAACGCTCCCGGGACCGGGGTGGCGTCGGCGGCGGACAGCACCAGCGCGCGGGCGGACGACGTCCCGAGATCGAGTGCGAGAACGCGGTGTCCTTGCGGCCCCGCCCCACCGCCCCGGTCGTCGTCAGTCTTCGTCATGCAGCGCCTTCAGGAAGCTGGCGGCCCAGACGTTCACGTCGTGCGCGGCCAGGTGCTTGCGCATCGCCTTCATCCGGCGGCCGAGCTGACGGTCGTCGGTGTTCATCGCGTCGACGATGGTGTCCTTCATCCCGTTGATGTCGTGCGGGTTCACCAGGAACGCCTGCCGGAACTCGTCGGCGGCGCCGGCGAACTCGCTCAGCACCAGCGCGCCGGTGTCGTCGTACCGGCAGGCGACGTACTCCTTGGCGACCAGGTTCATGCCGTCGCGCAACGGTGTCACCACGGCCACGTCGGCGGCCCGGAACAGGGCGGCCATCTCGGTCCGCGAGTACGACGTGTGCAGGTAGTTGATGGCCGGCGTACCGATGCGGCCGTGCTCACCGTTGATCCGGCCGACCAGCAGCTCGATCTCGTCCCGCAGGACGCGGTACTGCTCGACCCGCTCGCGTGACGGGGTCGCCACCTGCACGAACACCGCGTCGTCGACCGAGACCCGCTTCTCGTCCAGCAACTCGCCGAACGCGCGCATCCGCTGCCGGATGCCCTTGGTGTAGTCGAGCCGGTCCACGCCGAGCAGGATGTGGGCCGGGTTGCCGACCTCCCGTCGGATCTCCGCGGCGCGGACCTCGGTCTCCTGCTGGCGGGCCAGGGTCTCCAGCTCGCCGACGTCGATCGAGATCGGGAACGCCTTGGCCCGGACGATCCGGTCGTCGGGCAGATGGATCCGGTCGCCGCGGGTGCGCAAGCCCATCCGGTTGCGCGCCAGCCGGGCGAAGTTCGACGCGGCTCCGGGTCTCTGGAAGCCGACCAGGTCCGCACCCATCAGCCCGTCCAGGATCTGCCGCCGCCACGGCATCTGCGCGAACAGCTCGGTCGGCGGGAACGGGATGTGCAGGAAGAACCCGATCCGTACGTCGGGACGCAGCCGGCGCAGCATCGCCGGGACCAGCTGCAACTGGTAGTCGTGCACCCACACGTCGGCGTTGTCGTCGGCGGCCTCCGCGGCGGCCTCGGCGAACCGCCGGTTCACCGCGACGTACGACTCCCACCACTCCCGATGGAACTCCGGCGCCACGATCACGTCGTGGTACAGCGGCCACAGCGTCGCGTTCGAGAAACCCTCGTAGTACAGCTGGACGTCCTCGGCGGACAGCATCACCGGGACCAGGTGCATGCCGTCGTTGTCAAAGGGATCGACCTTCTCGTCGGCGCTGCCGGTCCAGCCGATCCAGGCACCGTGGTGACCCTGCATCACCGGTGCCAGTGCGGTCACGAGCCCGCCGGGGCTCCGCCGCCACGCAGTACTGCCGTCGGGCATCTCGATCCGGTCGACGGGAAGGCGATTGGCCACCACTACGAAGGAACTACGTCCGTTCGGCATCTGCTGTTATCCACCCAGGTCTTCGTCGTCACCGGGGTACCTGACCCCGATCTGTCTACGGGTCTCGTCGAGCAGCTCGAGGATCTCGATCGTCGCGGCATGCGGCAGTGACGGAACCTCGACGAGTCCCTCGCGCAGCGCACGCATCACGTCCCCCGCCTCATAGTGGTACCCAATGCCATGCACCGGTACGTCGATCCGCTCCTGACCGGACGCCGTACTACGGACGTAGTACTCAGGATGGTGGAAGCGGTGCGGGAGCAACAGGCTGCCGTCCGGACCGCTCACCGCGGCTGTCCACGGGTTCTGCGACCGCAGGCCGCAGGTCAGCGCGGCAACCGCGCCGGAGTCGTATCGCCAGGCCATCGCCACGTTCAGGTCGACGCCGTCCTCGTTGAGAGAGCCGACCGCCTTCACCTCGGCTGGGCGGCCCAGTGCCATGTAGGTGAACGTCATTGGGTAGATGCCGCCGTCCATCAGCGAACCGCCGCCCAGCGCGGGGTCGAGCAGGCGGGCGGGCAGCGACGGCTTGTGGAAGGCGAAGTCCGCGACGACCTGCTGCGGCTCCCCGATCACGCCGGTGGCCAGCTCGGCGAAGAAGGCCTGGATGACGGGGTTGGTCCGCATCCACATCGCCTCGGCGAACAGGGTCTTGTGCTCGGCTGCGACCGCGATCAGGTCCCGCGCCTGCTTGGCGGTCAGCGTGACCGGCTTCTCGCACAGAACCGCGATCCCGGCCTGCAGGGCGGCCCGGGCGACCGCGTAGTGCTGGGGGTGTGGTGTCCCGATGTAGATCACGTCGACCGTGCCGGATTCGATCAGCCGGCGATAGTCGTCGTACGCGTGCTCGATGCCGAACTCGGCGGCGAACCGGTCGGCGTTGGCCTGGGAACGGGACGCGACGGCGGTCACCACGGCGTCGTCGGGCAGGAGCTTCAGATCCCTCGTGAACGACGTGGAGATGTTGCCAGTAGCAACGATGCCCCACCTGACGCGATCTACACCCACTGTGTGAACTCCGGGGTCGGGAACGGTCCGTCTGCTGTGATTCTCGCGGTTTCGAAGGCGTGAGCCAAGCGAATGAGCGTGGCGTCACTCCGGCTGGTACCGCTGAAGGTGATCCCGACCGGCAGTCCGGCGACCAGTCCGGACGGCACGGACAGCAGCGGATAGCCCGCCAGGGCGGCATGGGAGGACGAGCTGCCGAGCACGTGGTCGCCGTTGACCAGGTCGATGGTCCAGGTCGGGGAGTACGACGGGGTGACCAGAGCATCCAGCTGGTTGTCCCGGAGCAGGTCGTCGATACCGTCCCGGCCGGCCCGGAGCGCGGTCAGCCGGGAAGCAACGTAGATCGGGGAATTGAGGCCCTCGGTGGCCGCAGCCCGCTCGAACAGCTCCTGGCCGAACCACTGGAGCTCGACGTCCGCATGCGCCTCGTTGAACGCGATCAGGTCGTCCAGCGTCCGCGGACCGCCTGGTGCGCGGGTGGCGAGGTACGCCGCCAGGTCGACCTTCAGCTCGTGTGCGAGCACCTGTAGCTGGTCCTCGTCGCCGCCAGGGGTCGGGAGCGACAGGTGGTCGACCAGCGTGGCTCCACACGCGCTGAGGATGCCCAGGGCGCGCTCGGTGGCCTGATCGAGCCCGGGGGAGTAACCCCACAGCGGTCCCCGCGGTACGCCGATACGCACGTTGCTGAGGTCCGTACCACGGCAGTGCTCGGTGTAGTCGATGCCTCCGCCGGTCATCACGGTCAGCAGGGCTGCGGCCTGGGTGACCGTCCGGGTCATCGGCCCGGCGGTGTCCTGCGAGTGGGAGATCGGCACGATGCCCCGCTGCGGGATCAGCCCCACTGTGGGCTTCAGACCGACGATGCCGTTGAGTGAGGCGGGACACACGATCGATCCGTTGGTCTCGGTACCGATGGCGTAGTCCGCGAGTCCTGCGGCGACCGCTGCACCCGATCCACTCGAGGAGCCGCCGGCAGAGCGGTTCAACGCGTACGGGTTGCGGGTCAGGCCGCCGTACGCGCTCCAGCCGGAGGAGGACGCCGAGCCGCGGAAGTTGGCCCACTCACTCAGGTTGGTCTTGCCGAGGACGACGCAGCCGGCCTCACGCAGGCGCCGTACCAAGGGAGCGTCCTCCAGCGGTGGTGGCTGGTCGGCCAACGCCAGCGAGCCGGCTGTGGTCGGCAGATCGGCGGTGTCGATGTTGTCCTTGACCAGAACCGGGACGCCGTGCAGCGGGCCACGGATCCGGCCTTCGTCACGCTCGGTGTCGAGTTGGGCGGCATGGGTGAGAGCGGCGGGATTGGGAGTGCAGATGGCGTTGACCAGCGGGTCCACCTCACGGCTCCTGGCCTGCAGCTCTTCCACCAGCGCCACCGCCTGGAATTGCTTCCCCACCCCACCACTCCGGTCGGAGAGAGTTGAGCTCACCCCCTCGATCCTGCCAGAGTGGGCGCGTCCGGGAGTCCGCCTGACGACACGTTCCGTGTCGTATCACCGGTGAATGACATGGCTGTTGTTCAGCACGTACAGTGGAGCGCGGACGGACGATCACCGACCGCACAGGAGTCACCAGCAGATGGACAGCGCCAACGCCAGCTCTCCCGGCCCCGCCGAAGCTGCGCCGCCGGCCGTCGCCGGACTCTCCGAGCGTGACGGCGCCATCCTCGCCTTCGAGCGGCACTGGTGGAAGTACGCCGGCGCCAAGGAGCAGGCGGTCCGGGACCAGTTCCAGATGTCCGCGACCCGGTACTACCAGGTGCTGAACGCGCTGATCGACCGGCCCGAGGCGCTTGCTCACGACCCGCTGCTGGTGAAACGGCTGCGCCGATTGCGCGCCGCCCGGCAGCGAGCCCGCTCCGCACGCCGCTTGGGTATCGAGGTCTGAAGATGCCTCGCCCGAAGGACGACAGGGGACAGGTCCTCTCGTCCCTCGTCGCAGTGCTCGCCGTCGTCGCGATCGTCGCCGGCCTGCTGGTGCTGTTCGGCACCCGGGGCGACGACAGCACCGCGGACGAGGCGGCCGGTACGAGTACGCCGTCGCCGAAACCGACCGGTGGTCCGTCGACGGTCGGCGCCAGTGTGCCCCGGCCGACACCCACACCGACTCCTCCCGCCCAGCCGACGACGGCGCCCACCAGCGATCCGACCACCGAGCCTTCGAGCGAGCCGACCACGGCGCCGCCCGCCACTCAGCCGCCGGCAACGCAACCGACCACCATCCCGGTGGCCCAGCGTCCGGCGGTCGAGGTCTACAACAACACCGCGCGCAAGGGCCTGGCCGACTCGGTCGCGGGCCGCGCGCGGCAGGCCGGCTGGACCGTGGCCGGTGCCGACAACTGGCATGGCAAGATCGCCGGCAGCACCGTGTACTACCCGCCGGGCATGCTCGCCGCCGCCAACCAGCTCGCCCGTGACATCGGTGTCGGCCGGACCAAGGGCGCGCTGGACAACATGAAGAAGGACCGCCTCACCGTGATCCTCACCTCGGACTACACCGGATGAGTACGCCGACCATCCAGACCGAAGCCGGTCGAGACGGCTGGGAGGCGATCGTCGCCGACCCGGCCACCGCGGTGATCTCGACGGACTTCGACGGCGTCCTGTCGCCACTGGTCGAGGACCCGGCCCGTTCCCGCCCGGTGGAGGGTGCGCTCGACGCGCTGGCCCGGCTGGCCGGCTCGGTGAGCCAGGTCGCGATCGTCACCGGACGCCCGGCCCTGGTCGCCACCGAGCTCACCGGTGTCACCGGCCACCCTGGTCTCGGGCGTCTCGTCGTACTGGGGCACTACGGGCTGGAGCGGTGGGAGGCCGCGACCGGGAAGGTGACGAGCGACCCGGTGCCGGCTGGGGTCGCCGAAGCGCGCTCCAGGCTTCCCGGATTGCTGCAGGAGCTCGGGGTCCCGGATGCCTTCGTGGAGGACAAGGAGAGCTCGCTCGCGGTTCACACCCGCCGGCTGGCCGATCCGGTCGGTGCGTTCGAGCGGCTGCGTACGCCGCTGACGGAGCTGGCCGAGTCGACAGAGCTACGGCTGGAGCCGGGCAACCTGGTGCTGGAGCTGCGGCCGCCGGGTATCGACAAGGGGGTCGCTCTGCGCCGCCTGATCGAGTCCACCGGCGCCCAGTCGATCCTGTACGCCGGTGATGACCTCGGCGACCTGGCGGCGTACCGGGCGATCGAGGAGCAGCGCAAGGCCGGTCTGCGCGCCGTCCTGCTGGCCACCCGCTCGTCGAACGCGACCGAGCTGATCGAGGCCGCGGACATCGTGGTGGACGACCCGACCGGCGTGGTGACCGTGCTCACTGCGCTTTCGGACGCGATCGCCGCCCGCTGAACGTCTGCGTCAGCGTCTGACCGAACGACTGGATCGGCCGTTCGACATACCCGCCGTCCTTGAGACCGGCGAGCCTCTCGAACGGGTTCCGCGACGCCGGGTCGCCGGTGAGCAACCACGAGATGACGACCCCCACGACGTAGAACGGCCACATCAGCAGCCCGATCAGGAAGAAGTACTGCCACGAGTGCCGCTCCTCGTGCCGCACCAGCGCCTCGTCGTCGAAGTACGCCCGCTCGTGCTTGCTGAGCACCACGTTCCCGACCGTGAACGCCCCCGCCACCGGGAACTTCACCTTGTACCCGTTCGCGAACACCAACCCCCGAGGCCCCCAACTGAACCGAGCCCGCCCGATCACCCCGACCAGCAGTCCGACGACCGTCGACAGGTTCAGAAAGTTCCCCACCACCTTCACCCACTGCCACCCGCTCATGCCTCAGTATGCGGTTCTGTCCGTGGGGTGAGTAAGACTTGGCGGGTGAGTTCGGGAGTGCGGGTTTGGCGGGCTGGGCGGGTGGTGGATCCGCATTCGGTGATCGGGGGGTTGCGGAAGGGGCCGGGGGATCCGGCGTATGTGTTCGATCCGGTGCGGCGGAGTGTGTGGCGGGCTACGCGGACGCCGGACGGGCCGGTGCTGTTGCGGCTGACGCCGTACCCCTCGAACGGGGAAGTCGAGGCGGAGGCGTGGGGGCCTGGCGCCGGGTGGGCGCTGGACGGGGTGCCGGAGTTGCTGGGGGAGGCGGACAGCTGGGACGGGTTCGAGCCGTTGCCGGAGCACCGGGCGCTGGTGGATGCGGCACGGCGGTTCCCGCATGTGCGGGTGCCGCGGACGCGGGCTGTGTTCGAGGCGATGGCGGCCGCGGGGATCGAGCAGGTTGTCACCGGCAAGGAAGCGTTCCGGGCGTGGCGGGTGATTCTGCGCGAGTACGGCGAACCGGCGCCAGGACCGCAGCCGCCGGACGGGCGCATCATGATGGTCCCGCCATCGCCGGAGGAGTGGCGACTGATCCCCTCCTGGCAGTGGTTGCGGGCCGGAGTGGAAGGCCGGCGATCGAAGGTCGTCATCACGGCGGCGACGCGGGCCAAGGCGTTGGAGCGGACGCTGGAGTTGACCGACTCGGCCGAGATCGAACGGCGGCTGCGATCGCTGCCCGGCGTCGGAGTGTGGACGGCCGCCGAGGTGCGGCAACGGGCGCACGGTGACGCGGATGCGTTCTCGTTCGCGGACTATCACGTGTCCCGCAACGTCTCGTACGCCCTGATCGGCGAGGAGCTCGACGACGACGGCTGCGCCGAACTCATCGAGCCGTACCGCGGCCACCGCTTCCGCGTCCAGCGCCTCCTCGAGCTGACCGGTGTCGGTCACCCGCGCTACGGCCCGCGCAAGGCACTGCCCACCCACACGCCCGGAGCAACCCACCGTCTCCGGTAGATCCGCCCGAATCTGGGAACCTGTGTCTCACCATGACGATTGACGGGGACGGCCTCTATCTTGTCGCGGGGCTGGCCCTCCTGCTGGGTGCCGTCCTGCCTCGCCTGCTTCGCCGGTACGCCGTCTCCGCGCCGATCGGGTTCGTCGGCGCCGGCCTGTTGCTCGGCCTGGCCGTGGACCGCTCCCGGCTCAGCCCGATCGTCGAACCCGAGCTCACCAAGCACTTCGCCGAGCTGACGATCCTGGTCGCCTTGATGGGTGTCGGCCTGGCCATCGACCGGCCGATCGGGTGGACCCGTTGGAAGGTGACCTGGCGCCTGCTGCTGGTCGCCATGCCTGCAGCCATCGCAGCCGTCGCCGGCGTCGGCTGGCTGCTCGGTCTGGCGCCTGCGACCGCTCTGCTGCTCGGCGCCGTCTTGGCCCCAACCGATCCGGTGCTGGCCTCGGACGTCCAAGTGCAGGGGCCGACGACCGGTGCGGGCGCCGAGCCGGAGGAAGACGACGAGGTCCGCTTTGCACTCACCTCAGAGGCGGGCCTGAACGACGGCCTGGCCTTTCCCTTCGTGTACGCCGCTGTGTTCGCCGCGACCAAAGGCGCGGTGGGCAACTGGGCGCTGGAGTGGTTCGCCTGGGACCTGATCGGCCGGACCGTGATCGGTGTCGCCGTCGGTGCGGGCGTCGGCTGGTTGCTCGGCAAGATGGCGTTCTCCGCGCCCTCGCGCACCTTCCGCCTGGCCGACTCGCGTGAACCCGTGCTGGCCCTCGCGATGACGCTGGGCGTCTACGGTCTTGCCCAGGTGCTGCACGGCTACGGCTTCGTCTCGGTGTTCGTCGCGGCGCTGGTCCTGCGTGCGGCCGAGCGAAACCACGACTTCCACGAGGATTTGCACGGGTTCATCGAGCAGCTCGAGCACATCCTCACCTGGGGGATCCTGCTGCTGCTCGGGGTGGCGATCACGGCCGGGCTGCTAGCGCCGCTGACCCTCGCCGGCGCCGCGATCGGGCTCCTGCTGGTGCTGGTGATCCGTCCGTTGACCGCCTATGTCGCCTTGGCCCGGACACCGCTGCGGCGCTCGGAGCGGTGGGTGACCGCGGCGTTCGGGATCAGGGGTGTCGGGTCGGTGTTCTATCTCGCGTACGCCGGTGCCGACTTCAGCACCGACCTGCCGTGGCTGTGGGCGACCGTCGGCTTCACCGTCGTGCTGAGCGTGGTTGTTCACGGCGTTGCGGCGACGCCTCTGATGCGGATGCTCGACGTCCGCCGCGACCAGCCTTCGTGAGCGCTTGGGCCGGCGGCTGGACACCGTGACGGACGGCCGCGGCGGCGTGGATCCCTGCTGCGAAGTCCTTCAATCCCTGGAACATGACTCCATCGTCCGAGGATCGGGCCGACCGTAGAAGTGGCGCGTACGACGACTATCGCTAAGATAATGACACATGGGTCAGCGCACAGTGTCAGTCCTCGCGTACGACGGGATGACGGCCTTCGAAGCGGGCATCGTGATCGAGGTGTTCGGGCTGGCCTGGCCGGATATCGACCAGCCCTGGTACGAGCTGAAGGTCTGTACCGAGACGCCGGAGCCGATCCGCGTCCTCGGCGGCGCCACGCTGAGCAGCCCGCACGGCCTGGAGGAATTCGCGGCCGCGGACACGGTCGTCGTCCCGAGCGTCGCGGACCCGTCCGGCGAGACCTCGCCCGAACTGATCGCCGCCCTGCAGAAGGCGCACCGCCGCGGCGCGCGGATCGTCTCGATCTGCTCAGGAGCGTTCGCACTCGCCGCAGCCGGCCTGCTCGACGGCCGCCGCGCCACCACCCATTGGCGGTACGCCGACCTCTTGAGCGAGCTCTACCCCAAGATCGTCGTGGATCCAGAGCCGCTGTACACCGACGAAGGCGACGTACTCACGAGTGCCGGTTGTGCGGCCGGTCTGGATCTGGCCATGCATCTGGTCCGCAAGGACTACGGCGCGGCCGTGGCGAACGCGGTCGCCCGCCGACTGGTGATCCAGCCGTATCGATCCGGCGGCCAGGCGCAGTACATCGAATCCCCGGTGCCGCCGGACCCCGACGACGCCTCCGTCGCCCGGAGCCTCGGCTGGGCGCTCGAACATCTCGCCGAGCCGATCGGCGTACCCGACCTGGCCAAGCAGGCCGGGCTGTCGCCGCGGACGTACCTGCGTCACTTCGTGAAGGCGACCGGGACGACGCCGGGCAAATGGCTGATCGCCCAGCGGATCCAGGCCGCCCTGACCATGCTGGAGACCGGTGACGCGCCGGTGGAGGAGATTGCGCTGGCCGCCGGGTTTGCCACCCCGGTCACGCTGCGTCACCACTTCGCCAAGCAGTTGCACACCTCGCCCTCGGCGTACCGGCGGACCTTCCGGGCCCGGCACGGCTGAGATCGGCTGTCTCGAATGGTGGGAACCGAAGACACAATATGGACCCGATTGGGTAACCTCGGGGGAGCTCATCCAGAGGGACTGAGGGAAACGGCCCGTTGAAGTCCCGGCAACCCTCCCCGTTGAGGTCCCAGTCCGGGGCCCTCGCGGCGGAACGGTGCCAAATCCGTCCCGCGCCGAGATCCGGTGTCCGGGGAAGATGAGGAGGGAACCTCCATGAGCCTGACCGCCGACTCGACCACCCACACCATCCGTGAAGGTGCCTTCGGCAACGGTACGCACCTGAGCTGTCGCGCCTGTGGGGCGAAGTCGCCACTCGGACCGTTCTACGCCTGTACCGAGTGCTTCGGTCCGCTCGAGGTCGGGTACGAGTACCCGGCCATCACCCGCGAGCAGATCGAGGCCGGCCCCAAGAACATCTGGCGCTACCAGCCGCTGCTGCCCGTCCCCGTCGACGTGGCCAGCTACCCGAACACCGAACCCGGCTACACCCGGCTGATCGACGCCGGCAACCTGGCCCGCGAGCTGGGCCTGCGGAAGCTCTGGGTGAAGGACGACTCCGGCAACCCGACGCACTCCTTCAAGGACCGTGTCGTAGCGAGTGCCTTGAGCGCCACCCGCGAGCTCGGCATGAAGGTCTTCGCCTGCCCCTCCACCGGCAACCTGGCCAACGCCGTGGCCGCTGCCGCCGCCCGGGCCGGCATCCGCTCGGTCGTGTTCATCCCGCACGACCTCGAGCGCCCCAAGGTGATCACCACCGCCGTGTACGGCGGCACACTGGTCGCCGTCGAGGGCAACTACGACGACGTGAACAAGCTGGCCTCCGAGATCGCCGGCGAGGAGGAGGGCTGGGCGTTCGTCAACGTCAACGTCCGGCCGTACTACTCCGAGGGCTCCAAGACGCTCGCCTTCGAGATCGCCGAGCAGCTCGGCTGGCGGCTGCCGCAGCAGATCGTCATCCCGGTCGCCTCCGGTTCGCAGCTGACCAAGATCGACAAGGGCTTCACCGAGCTGGGCAAGCTCGGCCTGGTCGACGCGACCGACTACAAGGTGTACGGCGCCCAGGCCACCGGCTGCTCGCCGGTCGCGCAGGCCTTCCGGGACGGGTACGACGTGGTGAAGCCGGTGAAGCCGGACACCATCGCGAAGTCGCTGGCGATCGGCAACCCGGCGGACGGACCGTACGTCCTGGACGTGGCCCGTCGTACCGGCGGCGCGATCGAGGACGTCACAGACGAGGAAGTGGTCGAGGGCATCCAGCTACTGGCCCGGACCGAGGGCATCTTCACCGAGACCGCGGGCGGGGTGACCGTCGCGACGCTGAAGAAGCTGATCGCGACCGGACAGCTCGACCCCGAGGCCGAGACGGTGATCATCAACTCCGGCGACGGGCTGAAGACGCTCGACGCCGTGGCCGACCGGGTCGGCCCCAAGGTGACCATTCCCGCGTCGTACGACGCCTTCGTGAAGGCAGGCCTGCAGTGAGCGTGAGTGTCCGGGTCCCGACCATCCTGCGCCCCTACACCCAGGGTGCCTCCTCGGTCAGCGCCGAGGGGGCGACGCTGAGCGAGGTGCTCGAGTCGCTGGACAGCTCGTACCCGGGCATCAAGGCCCGCGTGCTGGACGAGTCCGGCGAACTGCGCCGTTTCGTGAACGTGTACGTCGACAACGACGACGTCCGCTTCGCCGAGGGCCTGCAGACGTCGATCAAGGACGGCGGCGAGGTCTCGATCATCCCCGCGGTCGCAGGCGGCTGATTCGCTGATCCGGGCGTGGATCGTCCGGAACGGGCGCTAGCGCCGCTCACATGGCGACGAAGTGGACCATCGGCGGGGACGCCAGCGACCCACAGCGGCTGGCGGAGTTCTGGGCCGCGGCCCTCGGCTACATCCTGGAGCCCGGGTACGACGACCCGGACGGAGCGTCGATCGTCGACCCCGACGATGTCGCCCCGGCGATCAGCTTCCTCCGCGTCCCCGAGCCCAAGACGGCGAAGAACCGGCTGCACATCGACATCCGGGTGGCCGGTCCGGGGATGCGCGACGCCGCGTCCGCGGACCGGATGCGCCGGAAGGCGTCCGAGCTGATCACACTCGGCGCGACCCAGGTGCGCGAGGATTTCTACGGCGACCAGCTCGGCCACATCGTGATGCTCGACCCGGAGGGCAACGAGTTCTGCGTCGGCTGACTACGATGCCGGGATGCGTGCTGTCGTAGTCGAGCAGTTCGGCGTTCTGCCCGTCGTACAGGAGGTTCCGCAGCCTGAGCCGGCGGACGGTGGTGTCGTCCTGAAGGTCGAGGCCACCGGCCTGTGCCGCAGTGACTGGCACGGGTGGATGGGGCACGACTCGGACATCGTGCTGCCGCACGTGCCGGGTCATGAGCTGGCCGGGACGATCGCCGCGGTCGGTGCCGGCGTCGAGGGCTGGCAGGTCGGCGATCGCGTCACCACGCCGTTCATCTGCGCGTGTGGCGAGTGCGAGCAGTGCCTCGAGGGCAACCAGCAGGTCTGCCCTAACCAGTTGCAACCCGGGTTCAACTACTGGGGTTCTTTCGCCGAGTACGTCGCTGTGCCCTACGCATCCGTGAATCTGGTGCGGCTGCCCGACGACTTGTCCTTCGACACGGCAGCCGGCCTGGGTTGCCGGTTCGCGACGTCGTTCCGCGCCGTGCGCCAGGTCGGCCGCGTCACCGCGGACGAGAACGTGGTGATCTTCGGCTGCGGCGGAGTCGGCCTGTCTGCGGTGATGATCGCCGCGTCGCTTGGCGCTGAGGTCCTCGCCGTCGACACCAATCCGGAGGCTTTGAAGCTGGCCCGCGATTACGGCGCGTCCGTGGTGCTGCAAGCCTCCCCGACCACCGTTGACGACATCCGCGACCTGACCCGCGGGGGAGCCCACGTGACGATGGACGCCCTCGGCTCCAACGAAATCGTCCAGCAGTCCCTACTCGCCCTCCGCCCCCGCGGCCGCCACCTCCAGGTCGGCCTCCTCCCGTCCGGCGTCCAGCTCGACGTCGGCCGCCTGATCGGCCAGGAACTGGAATGGCTGGGCAGCCACGGCATGCCCGCCCACGCGTATTCGGAAATGCTCAACCTCGTTGCCAACGGCAACCTAAGACCGGCCGACCTGATCACCCGCACGATCACCCTCGACGAAACCCCAACCGCCCTCGCCGCCCTCTCCCAGGGCACCCCCGCCGGCGTCACTGTCATCCGCCCACCGGTTTAGCCCACGCGTGCCACGCGGCCGCTCCTTCGTCGCGTCCACTCCGCGCGCTCCCACCCGCCCGGCCCTCCTTGCGGGCTGTCGCCCGCGTCTGCGGCTCCTGCGTCGCCGCGGTTGACCGCCCAGTCGCGACCGGCGTACCGGAATGTGCTCGAAAGAAACCCGGGCAGTCGGTGTCGGATCGGGCCCGAGGTGTTCGTAGCAGGGGTAAGCGGCCGCCCACGGGGGGCGCCGCACCGTACTCGAGGAGAACACCATGACCGCTACATATACCTTCGACGTCTTCTCCAGCCTCGACGGCTTCGGCGCCCACAGCGGCCACTGGGGCGGCAAGTTGGGCGGCTATTGGGGCAAGCAAGGCCCCGAGTTTCTCGACCGCCGCCTCGCCTTGTACGAGGAGGAGCAGCGAATGGTCTTCGGAGCCAACACCTACCGGGCACACGCGCAGATGCTGGTCTCGAGCCCCGAGGAGTCCGAGATCCATGACCCGTGGGTCACCCGGATGAGGGAGCTGCCCGCAACCATCGTGTCGAGCACCCTGCAAGAACCCTTCGACTGGCCGGACGCGACCCTCGCGCGCGGCGACGCCGTCGAGGCCGTCGCCCGGCTCAAGGAAGAGTCCGAGGTGCCGTTGCGCTCGCACGGCAGCCTGTCGCTGAACCGGGCCCTGATGGCCGCCGGCCTGGTCGACCGCGTCCAGGTGACGGTCTTCCCGGTGATCACCGGCCAGACCGGAGTCGACCCGATCTTCCAGGGCGCGGCCGACTTCGACCTCGAGTTGCTCGAGAGCCGGACTCTCGACGGCCACATCCAGGAGCTCATCTACCGCCCCACCCTGCATGTCTGATTCCGTCCCTGCGCCCCGTCAAGCAGCCAACCTGATCCGGACCTACCTGTGACCGACACGCCGACCAGTCCCATGGCCGCCCTTGTTGCGGGGTTTGCGCATCACCTCCTGCGTCGCCTAGCCATTCAACGAGCCGGCCGTCCTCGAACCTCGCACCTTCTCGGACCGGGGTGACCAGATGGCTGTTCGATCGCAGATGCTTGACCCGGACGCACATGAACATTCCTGGACGCTCTTGACCGAGAAGACCCGTGTGGCCGGGGCACTCATGCAGGCCCGCCGACCAGGAGGTCGGTAGGAGCCGGCAACCACCCGGACTCCAGGCCTCCCTGCGGTCGGACTCCTGCGATAAGGGCCATTGCCAGCGACGAGGCGGAATAGCGCAGGTTCCGATAACGCCTACTCCCAACGTGTCGAATAGAGTTGTGTCCCGAGGACATTCCGCCTCGGGCGAGCTCGTTAAGCGCGGGAGAACTTGGCGGCCACGAATACCCGCTCGTCGCCTGTGCATGAGACAGCAATCGCCTCAGCTGCGTCCACGAACCCTCCCTCGACGGATACTTTGTCGCCCGGCCGGCCGACGGTTCGTGGAGTTGGTGCGGCTGCCCCGTAGCCCGCCACTCGGTTCAGCGCTGGTCTTGTGTACTGCCGGAGACCCCTGGAGCGCCTTGGTCAACCGGGCGTGTGTTGATCCGGCACGGGCAGTGGCAGCCCGAGGGTCGCTGCCAGCCACTTCAGGTTGATCGACGCGAGGTCGATGAACACGCGACGGAGCCAGTCTGGCTGCTCGCTCACGCAGGCGCGCTGCAGCGACGGCCCTGCAAGCCTCGCGATGAGGGGTGCGGGTTCGGTGCACACCTGCCACGGCGGCGGCCACCCTCCAGGTGAAGCGTGGGGAGCAGCTGCACGAGGTCGTGCAACTCGTGGCCGGCGCCGGCGTGCGACCAGTCGACGAGGCGAACTTCGCGCTCGCCGGCGTTGCTGAGGATGCACACGTTGTCGCTGCGGACGTCGCCGTGCACCAGGTATGCACCGAGCTCGAGGGCGGTGTCCGCCTCCGCGTCGACGGTGGTTAGGGTCTCGGCATTCGCCTCGAGCCAGCCGGGGATGACGACACCGACATCGACAAGCCGGTCGGCCAGCTCGATAACACGCGGCCACTGTGGTCCCGGCCAGCTGGGCGTCCGCGGCAGCTCGGCAGGGAGCGGCGCTCGGCGCAAACGGTCGAGCGTGCGGCGGAGAACGTCGATGTCGCCGGGTCGCCAGACCGTCGACGTGCCGCCGCCCGGATTCTCGGCGCCGGCCGCAGGCCAGTAGGCGGCGGACAGATCCTCCGTCACCAGCAACGGCTGTCCGGTGCCGTCGTCCTGCCAGCCGAGAACCTCGGGGGAGAGGCTGGTGCCTCGCAGGTGATCGAGGATCCGGTGCTCGTTGCGCAGCCAGCCCGCAGTCTCTTCGGTCGTCGCCCCTTTGACAAACGCGGCGCTGCCATCGCTGAACGTGACGACGAGCCGGTCCGCAGCCGACAGCCCGAACTCAGGTGCACGCCAGGCCGCCGCAGTCTTGCCGAGCAGCGATCCGACCGTCCCGGCGATCACAGGCGTTTCGGCAGCTGTCACGCCCTAGGTATAGCAGGCATCATCGATGCCCCGGCACCAGCACCGGTCGCCTCACTTCGGCGCGTCCCAAACCCAGCGAAGAAGCAGAAACACGGTCACAAGCAACACTTGACCGGCCCCGCTCCTTCAGGGATGACCTGCGCAGATGCCGGAATCGCTCAGGAGCGGGAGTCCTTGCATTAGATGCAATTCCCGTGGATTGATGTGTGATAACAGCTGTTATCACCGGCGAAAGCCGCTAGGGACGTATTGCACGGGTCACCTGCCTCTTCCGGCGGCGGGTTAGTTAGAAAACCCGTATCGCCGCAGGGCCCCTGACGAATAGGCTCGCGCTCATGACCGACGGCGACTGGAGGGATGGCGGGTTCAGGCAGCGTCGGCCCTCCGTGGAGACTCTCGCCTGGGCTACCGATCCGGCGCTGCGGAGGACGCTGGCGGCCGCTGGTCTGCCAGCAACCGGGCGCTTTCTTCCAAAGGCCGGCTGGGTCAGCCGCGTGTGGGTCGGCGCCGATTACGTCGTACGACTGAACAACAACGGACAGTTCCGCGACGCGTATCGCCACGAGGCTACAGTCGTCAACCTGCTCGCCGGCAGCGAGGTCCCACACGCCCGACACCTCGCCTACGGCGACGGCCCGGACGGGCCGTGGTACATCTCCGAACGCCTGCCCGGCCGAACCCTGTACGACGCATGGCCGGCGGCGGACTCGCACACGCGCCAAGCAATGATCGAAAGCCTCGGCGCTGCGTTGCGCGCACTTCACCGCGTTCCTGTCCCGGCCGACCTGCTGCCGCCCTGGCTGGCCGACGCGCTCGCCGGCAAGCCGTGGCCTGCGTTCCACCCACCCGTAGTGAGCGCGACGCTCCAGCAGGTCGAGGCTGCCCGGCGACTGCCCAGTCATGACTCGCGCCTGCTCGCGGACGTCGCCGATTGGATCCAGGAGCGGCTGGCGTTGTTCGCCGCCGACGAACCCGTCCTCGTCCATGGTGATTTACATGGATCCAACGTGATCGTCGACCAAGGACGCGTCACCGGTCTTATCGACTTCGCGGAGGCGTTGGCTCAGCCAGCGGATGTCGAGCTCGATACCATCCTGCGCTGGTGCGCGAAGGCGCGAGGGTTCCCACCCACACCCGACGAACAAGGGCTCGACGAGACCACACTCACAGAGGTCCCCGGATGGCTGCACGGCGCGTATCCGGAGCTGTTCGAGCGCGAGCATCTGCGCGAGCGGTTGAACTTCTATGACATGTACGGGGAGCTCGCGCTCTACGCACACCACCCCCAGCCTGACATACGCGAAGCGGCGCAGGACCGCATCGCTCGCCTGCTTTCCGGCCATAACCATCTAGATGGACTCGTCTGGTAGTAGCCGCCGGTGGCCGGTCAATGGGGCGGACCACCAACCAACCGCACCGGTCTTGGCACACAGCCTTGTCGACGATCACCGCGTCTCGGGTAACCGCCGGGCCCCGCACCACTTATCGAGGACCTCTCACGATCCAGCCGGGGAGGCAGTGACCCGACGGCACCACGGGTGCATCAGCAATCCCATAACCGCTGACCACAACAGGGCGCACCAGTGAGCCGGGGCGGGCAGGAGCGCGCGTAGCTGACGCGACGAAGGGGCGGCTGCGCAGCACGCGTGGGTTGGACCCAGTACTCCTACAAACGGATCAGGTACACAGTTGGTGGGCGCCCGGTGCGGCCGTGTTGTTGGCTGCCGATGGGGTCGGCCAGGCCGGCGCGTTCCAGGCGTTTGAGGACTCGGCGGGCGGTGCGGAGTTGGACGGCGAGGTGGTCGGCGACGTCTTGGGTGGTGAGGCCGTCGGGGAGGGTGGCGACGAGTTCGCGCATCCGGGCGAGGGTTTGGGTGTTGAGGCCGACCCGGCGGGCCAGCAGGGGAAGGCTTTCCGGGCCGCGGGCGGTGGCGGGTTGGTCGCCGGTCGGCTCGATCACGATCTCCACGTCGTCGGACATCGACACGACGCCGGCGACAGAGCCGATCGAGGCTGCGCGGCTCACGGCGCGACGGGCGAGTGCTTCGGCTTCGGCCGCCGTACGGCCGACGCCGAAGCCGACGTACGCCGTGCTGTGTCGCGATGCTAGGTGGTCGAGGAGGGGCATCCGGGTGAACTGTTCGGTGGCTTGCTCGAGGACGCCACGGGTGGTGACGACCAGGTGCCGGCCGTCGGGGAGGGCGGCCAGGCTGCCGCCGAGGGTGATCAGGTCGGCGGCCAGGTTGTCGTCGGGCTCGGGCAGGTCGATGACGCCGAGTGCGACCTGGGCGTCGCCGACGTGCTGGCCGGTCGTCGTCAGGACCAAAGCCTGCAACGTCGACCGGATCGAGTATCGCGACGGCGCGAGCCGGACCGACGGCATCTCGTTCTCGAGCAGGTGGAAGGCCGAGCCGAGGCAGCTGATCGCGACCTTGGTGTCGTGCTTCTCGCGCGCGGTGCGGTGGAACGCGACGATGTCGTCGGACGTCAGGCCGGGCCGGTACGGGAGGACGTGGATCTGCTCGGTCGGCATCTTCGCCTCGATCAGCGTCTCCAGCACCTCACTGCGCCGCAGCGTGTCGATCGAGAACTGGGTGACGTTGTGGCCGAGCCGGAGCAGTTCGACCAGGGCGCGCAGCAGGGTGGCGCCGTCGTACGAGACGTACATGGCCGGGCGGTCGATCACGCCGGCCTCGGTGGCGATGGTGTACGGCACGACGCCGGTGAACAGGATCGCGTCCACCTTCTCGTGGGACCGCTCGACCACCTCGACCGCTTCGGTCTCGTGGTGATAGGGCAGCGGAACGAGGGTCGTGCCGCTCGGCGGACCGACCGCGATCACCCGCTGGACCAGGTCCTCCGGGCCGATGACACCGACCGTGAGGGCCATCAGGCCACCGCTGGATTGATCTGCACGGCTGTCCTCCGAAGACTTCTGGTCGGGCCCTTAAGTCGCAGGATAGTGGCTGAGCTCCTCGAGGCAGCGGATCACGACGTCGCGCTCGGCCGCAGGCAGCTCCGGCCCATACGGATCCGCGGCCGCCTCCGACGGGATCAGGCCCTCCCAGACCGCGGCCCAGAGCATCCGCTGGACGTAGCCCTCGATCGGCGCGTAGAAGGTCGCCGCGGCGAACCGGTCCAGCCGGTCGGAGGCAGTCAGGAAGCCGCGGTGGTCGCCTGACGTCCAGGTCCGCAGTACGGCGGCCGAGAGCTCGACCTGAGCCGCGGCGATGCCCACCAGCGCGGTGTCGGCGCCCCACATGAACGACGGCCCGAACATCCGGTCCTCACCGGTGATCAGCAGCTTGCCCGTCCCGCGGCCGGCCCAGATGGCGTCCTGGCAGCCGATAGCGCGGTCCAGTGTGGCCGTCTTGACCCCGAGCATGGCGTCCAGGCTCAGCAGGTCGCGGATGAGCTCCGGTGGATACGGGTACCCGCCGGCCTCGCCGTGCAGGTAAAAGCCGACCAGAGGCAGCCCACTCTCGGCCGCGACCCGCTCATGCAGTGCCACGGCCTGTGCATGGCCGTCTGGCAGCCCTCCAAGCGCTGCCAGCGGGTAGACCATCACTGCATCAGCTCCACCCGCCGCGGCCTGCACAGCCATCGCCACAGTGGCGTCCGCGGCCTCCTGCAGGGTCTGTGCCGCTTCGGAGCGAGGTACGCCGACCCCGGCCACGATCGGGACGTCAGTCGACTGTCGCCAGGTCTCCAGCACCTTGGAGCGGTCCCCAGGGGACAGGTAGAGCCCGCGACCAGTGTGAGCCCATACGGCGACGCCACCGATGGGCTCCGCCGCGATCCGGCCCGCGTACGCGGTCAGAGCGTCGTACGCGATGACACCGTCGGTGTCCATCGGGGTGACGACGGCAGGGAGCAGTGTGCCGCGGAGTTGCTCGACGAGTGGATGCATCGGACCTCTCAGACGTCGTGGCCGAGGCCTGGGCTCGTGGGTACGTCGATCCAGCCGTCGCAGTCGGCGAACACGGTCGGGGCCAGCGGGTCCTCGTGCACCATCAGCGGCCCGACCAGGTCGGCTGCCACGGTCGCACCGGGTACGGCGGCGGCCAGGTGGACCGCAGCCAGTGTGGCCACGCCAAGCTCGGGCATCGAGCCTACCTTCACCGCCAGGCCCGCGGCCTCGGCTACGTTGGCGATCTGCAGGGCTCTGTGCAGTCCACCGACCTTGAGGATCTTGATGTTCAGTACGTCGGCCCCACCACGCCGGGCGATCTCCAGAGCGTCCTGCAGCGAGTGCATGCTCTCGTCGACCATCAGGCGGACGTCGAGCCGCTCACGCAGCCGGACCAGGCCGGCCAGGTCCCAGCGCGGCAGCGGCTGCTCCAACAGCGTCAGCCCGGCCTCACCCATCTTGGCCAGGTAGGGGAGCGCTGTGGCTGCGTCGTACCCCTCGTTGGCGTCCAGGCAGAGCTCTGCGTCGGCAGGGATGGCCGCACGGACCGCACGCACCAGCTCGAGGTCCTTGGCTGGGTCCTGGCCGCCCTTGACCTTCAGGTGCCCGAAGCCCTTGTCGGAGTACTCGGCGGCCTCGGCTGCCATCTCGTCCAGGGTGCCGAGCCCGACCACCCAAGTGGTCTGCACCCGCTTCCTGATGCTGCCGCCGAGCAGGACGTGCACGGGCCAGCCGCTCACCCGCCCGGCCAGGTCGTACAGGGCGATGTCCAGACCGGACTTGGCCACGTGCTGCCCGCGGAGGACGGCGTCCATCACCAGGTGGGCGCCGGCCCGGTCCAGCGGGTCACGGCCGATCAGCGCCGGGGCGAGATGCTCCTCGATCGCGGCGGTGACACCAGCCAGCGTCTCCCCGGTGTACGCGGTCATCGGCGAGGTCTCACCGATGCCGATCGCGCCGTCGGCGGTGTGCACCTCGACCACCAGGCTGATCAGCTCGGTGCTGATCCCACTACTGATCTGGAACGGGCGCCGGTACGGCGCACTGACCACGCGGGTCTTGATCGCGCTGATCGGCCCCGAGCCGGTTTCGGCCGGCAACTCGACCGGATGCGGTACGACACTCAAATCCGGCTCCTCAGGGTCGCAATCTGGCGAGAAAGGACTTACGGTCAAGACCGTAAATACCGCGAGCGCTCTCTGTCAACGGAAGGTGGCACCCTGATGCGGCTGGGTCTCTATCTGAACCTGTACGGCACGCCGGACGAGCGACCGCGACTGGAGGACGCCGTCGAGCAGGCGCGGCTGGCCGAGCAGGCCGGGTTCGAGTGGATCGTGCTCGGCGAACGGCATCTGCACCGGCCCGGATACCACGAGATCCTCACCTCGCTGACGTACCTGGCGGCCAAGACCGACCGGATCGGTCTGGCCACCTCCGGCATCGTGGCGCCGCTCTACGACCCCGTCGTACTGGCCGAGACACTCGCGCACATCGACGTACTGTCGGGCGGCCGGCTCACTGCCGGATTCGTCCTCGGCTACCGGCCGGAGGAGTTCGCGCTGTACGGCGTGACGCAGGCCGAGCGGGTCGCGCGGTTCGAGGAGTGTTTGACGATCCTCACCCGGTTGTGGACCGAGGACGAGGTGACGTACGACGGGAAGTTCACCAGCATCCGTGAGGCGTTTCTGTCGCCGCGCCCGGTGCAGAATCCGCGGCCGCGACTGTGGAACGGCGGGCGCGTGTCCGCCGTACTGGAACGGACGGCGCGGATGTGCGACGGGTGGACGACGTCGTTCAACGAGCTGGACTCCGACCTACCCGAGAAGATCGCGGAGTACCTCGCGTACCCGAGTGGCGAGGGCACGTTGGGTCGCGATGTGATCCTGTGCCGGGAGGGGTTCTGCGCCCCGACGTCGCAGGATGCTCGGCAGGTTTTGGAGGAGCCGTTGCGCGACCTGTACGACGCCTACGCGGGTTGGAAGCGCACGTCGGCGGATGCGAGCCGCTACACCCAGGGCTGGGACGACATCGCGGCCCGCAGCGTCATCGGCTCGCCGGGTGAGTGCGCCGAGCGCCTGGCCCACTACGAGGAGATGGGTGCCGACGGCATCATCCTCCGGATCCAACCGCCGGGTCTGTCCCAGGCTGACACCCTTCGCTCGATCGAAGCCTTCGGAAACCTCGGCTAACCCACACGTACTACGCAGCCGCTCCTTCGCCGCCCCGACTGTCCGCCCGGGCGGCTTTTGTCGAACTAGTCCAACCTGTGCCGTTCACCGTGCAGATCTGTTCAGTCAGGTGTCTTGATCCGACGGCGCCGGCTGGGGACCACCGGTAGACGTGTGCTGCTCGACTGCGGCGGTGGACGCGGACCAACTGGCCAGCAGATTCAGGGCATCCTGCGAAGGGGATCCGGGTTCGGCGGTGTAGGTGAGGAGGCTCTGGCTCGGATCGGAAGGCAGCGGGAAGGACTCGAAGGGGAGTTCGAGATCTCCGACGACGGGGTGATGGAGGAGTTTGACGCCGGTCGTGTGGATCCGGACGTTGTGAGCGGCCCAGCGGGTGCGGAACTCGTCGCTGCGGGTGGACAGCTCCCCGATCAGGTCCGATGTTTGCCGATCGTATGGATCGCGGCCGACTTCTGCCCGGAGTAACGCGACGGTGTCATTGGCGACCGTGTCCCAGGCAGGGAAGAAGTCGGTGGCCTGCGGGTCGAGGAAGACGAATCGGGCGTTGTTGGGCGGCTCGGCCGCTATGGCGTAGGCGGGTGAGTACAGCGCGGATCCGAGGGCGTTGGCGGCCAGGATGTCGAGGCGTCCGTTCAGCACGAGCGCCGGAGTGCCGCTCATCGAGTCCAGGATGCGCTGGATGGTGGGCCGGACTCGCTGCCCCGTCGGGCGCCGTCGCGGCGGGCGGGTCGTGGCGGCGGTGCGGAGCAGGTCGAGTAGGTGGGTTCGCTCGGCCTCGTCGAGCTGCAGTGCGTGCGCGATGCCGTCGATGACGCTGTCAGAGACGCCGATGGCGTTGCCGCGCTCTAGCCGGGTGTAGTACTCGGTCGAGATCCCGGCGAGGAGGGCGACCTCTTCGCGGCGCAGGCCCGGGACCCGGCGGCGGGCTCCGCCGTACACGGGTAGCCCGGCCTGTTCGGGGCTGATCCGGTCCCGCCGGGTACTGATGAACTCCCGGATCTCCGCGCGGACGTCGCCGCGGATGTCACGGTCGCTCTTGGCTGTCATGCCTTCCACTCTACGAGCGCTTCCGCGCGGTAGGGGGTCCCTCTGAGTACCCCTCAAACAGAGTCTGCCTGCCGCACGCCCCGGCTGGTTCTGTGGACAACACCACCGCGGGGATCGCGGTACATCAACGAGAGGGAAGTGCAATCGCATGACTGACAAGAAGGTTTGGTTCATCACCGGCGCCGGCCGAGGCATGGGCGTCGACATCGCCGAGGCGGCACTCGCGGCCGGTCACGTGGTCGTCGCCACCGGACGCGACCCGGAGAGGGTGAGCTCCGCGCTCGGCGCCCACAACGATCTCCTGGTCGTCAAGCTCGACGTCACCGATCCGGCCGGCGTCAAGGCCGCCGTACGCGCCGTGGTCGATCGGTTCGGCCGGATCGACGTACTGGTCAACAACGCCGCGAACTTCAACGCCGGGTTCTTCGAGGAGCTGAGCCCTGCGGAGTTCCGAGCACAGATCGAGACCACCTTGTTCGGTCCGGTCGATGTCACCCGCGCCGTGCTCCCGGTGATGCGCGGCCAGCGGTCCGGTCTCGTCGTCACCATCTCGTCGACGGCCGGGATCGTCGGCCAGGAATTCTGCACGGCGTACGCCGCGTCGAAGTTCGGCGTGGAGGGCTGGATGGAGTCGCTGACCCCGGAGGTCGCGCCATTCGGGATCCGCACCATGCTCGTCGAGCCCGGCTTCTTCCGCACCGAACTGCTCAGCCCGGAGTCGACGAAGTACGCCGAGGCAACGATCGAGGACTACGCCGATCGCACCCAGCAGACTGTCGCCGGCTGGAAGAGCATGAACGGCCAGCAGGGCGGCGACCCCGCCAAACTCGCGACCGCACTGATCCAGCTCGCAAACCAGGACCAGCCTCCGCTGCGCTTCGCGGCAGGCGCCGACGCTGTCGCCGCCATCGAGCAGAAGGCCAAGGACCTCCTCGCCCAGGCCGACGCCTACCGCGAGCTGTCCAGCAACCTCGCCCACAACGACGCCTGATACCCGTCGACCAGCATCGGCCAGCCGAACAAGCGCATCATGGAGCGCTTCACCAGCGAATTCCTCCCCACCGGCGACACCACGCTGGCTGAGGAGTTCATCAGCCCGGACATCGTCATGCACTTCGCCGGACAGCAGCAGCGACTACGCGACACCTACCTCGGCGTCGTCGCCGCCAACAAGGTCGCCTTCCCGGACCTCAAGTGGACGGTGGATCAGATGGTGGCCGAGGGCAACACCGTCGCCGTGCGCTACACCATGACCGGCACCCACCGGGGAACCTTCGCCGGGGTCGCAGCGACCGACAAACCCGTCCGCGCGCAGAGCATGGCGTTCTACCGACTGGCCGACGGCAAGATCGTCGAGCAACGCGCCCAGCTCGACATGCTCAGCCTTCGAGCAGATGGGCGCCGTACCGAGCTCCTAGAGCACGCCTGACCGTCCCGTGGTCTGCGGCGACCGGTGCCATACCTCGCCGCCTGCCCCCACGCCGTACCTCTAGAGAACAGGACAACCTCATGCGTTCGCCATTGACCGAAACCGTCGCACTCGTCACGGGTGCCAGCAGCGGCATCGGTGCCGCCACCGCCCGCCGACTCGCAGAACACGGTGCATCCGTCGCACTGGTTGCCCGCCGCAAAGATCGGCTGGACGAGCTGGCTGCCGAGATCGAGAAGTCGGGCGGGGTCACGCTGGTGGTCCAGGCCGACATCACCGACCGCGGCCAGGCCGAGTCAGCCGTCCAGCAGGTCGTCGAGCGATTCGGACGGCTGAACACCCTCATCAACAACGCCGGCCTGATGCTCCTCGGCCCCGTCGTCGGCGCGGACGCCGAGGAGTGGGAACGGATGATCGCCATCAACGTCCAAGGCCTGCTCTACACCACCCGCGCCGCCCTGCCGCACCTGCTGCGGGCCGCCGAGGACGGTCCGCGGCGTGTTGCCGACATCGTCAACATCAGCTCGATCGCCGGCCGCCTTGCCTGGAACGGCTACGGCGTCTACAACCTCACCAAGTTCGGCGTGAACGGATTCACCGAATCCCTGCGGCAGGAAGTCACCCAGCGGCACGTCCGCGTCGGCGTCCTCGAACCAGGGGGCGTGGACACCGAACTGGGCTCACACAACACGACCGAGGTCCGCGCCGCGATGATCGACCCCTTCTACGAACAGACCGAGGTCCTCGCCGCCGACGACATCGCCGACGGTGTCGCCTACATGGTCACCCGTCCCCGCCACACAGCCATCGGCGAGCTGTGGATCATGCCGACCGACCAGGTCTGACACCCTGGCCGGGCGACAGGATCGCACGTTCCTTGTCGCAGGCCTGAGCGGAACGGTGGCGCCGCACGGTGCGACACGATCCGACCTACTCCGGAGCCGGGCCCGTGAACTCCGACGGTAGGCGTGGCGGAGATCCGTTCAGCGGACAACGCCGGCCGAGTCGTCGATCGCGGGCGATAGCCCCGCAAACCCGCGGGCGATAGCACGCAGGGAGAGTCGGGTGGGTGAGAGCCCTCGCGTAGCACGCGTGGGTAAATTCCTACGCCTTCAGGCCTGACATGGCGATGCTGTCGGTGAGGTAGCGCTGGAGTAGGCCGAAGACCAGCAGGCTTGGTACGACGGTAATAGTCGCACCAGCCATGATCTGGTTGATCGGCACCGCCTGGGTCTGCAGCGTTGCCAGCCCGACGGTCAGGGTCTGCATCTCCGCCGACTGCCCAATCACCAACGGCCACAGGAAGTCGTTCCAATGCCACAGAAAGACGAAGATGCCGAGCGTAGCCAGCGCCGGCCGGATGAGTGGCAGCACGATCTGGGTGAAGATCCGCCATTCCGGTGCACCATCGATCTCGGCCGCTTCGAACAGCTCGTCCGGCAGTTGGCTGATGAACTGCCGGAGCAGGAACACCGCCTGTGAGTTCGCCAGCGTGGGCACGATGAGCCCCCAATAGCTGTCCACCCAGTCGAGCCGCGAGACCAGGATGTACGACGGAATCAGCGTCGCCTGGAACGGCACCATCAGCGTGGCCAGGAACGCCCAGAACATGAGCTCCCGGCCCGGGAACCGCTTCTTCGCGAAGGCGTAGCCGGCCATCGCCGCGAACAGCAGGACGAAGACCACTGACACCAGCGAGTAGAGCAGTGAGTTGACCGTCCAGCGGGGGATGTCGGAGCTGGACAGCACCCGGGTGAAGTTCTCGAAGGTGAAGCGGGTCGGGTCGAGCGCGTCCGGGAAGGTCCGGCCGCTCGGTGGCGCGAACGCGACCAGCACCATCGCCGCGAACGGCAGGATGGTGACGATCGCGGTCAGCGTCAGCAGCGTCGGCAGGGTGAGCCGCGCGGCCGGGCGCCGTTCCTTCTTGGGCGCCGGTGCCGCATCCTGCTGGCGCGGCCGTTCGAGCAGGTTCACCATCAGTCGTCCCTCCCGACCAGCCGTCGCTGCACGAGCGAGACGATGAGTACGATCGCGAACAACATCAGGCCGATCGCGCTGGCATAGCCGAAGTCGAAGTACTTGAAACCGCTGTCGTACAGGAAGTAGACGAGCGAGTAGCTCGACCGGACCGGGCCGCCGCCGGTCATCACGTACATCGCGTCGAAGACCTGGAACGCACCGATCGTCTCGATCACCAGCACGAAGAACAGCACCGGGCGCAGTTGCGGCAGGGTGATGTAGCGGAACCGCTGCCAGGTGCCGGCGCCGTCGATCATCGCGGCCTCAAGGTACGAGCGTGGCACCGCCTGCAACCCGGCGAGCAGGATCAGCATCGAGTAGCCGAATCCCTTCCAGGCCGACGTCACCGCGATCGACGGCAGCACCAGACTGGACTCGGCGAGGAAGTCGATCGGCCCGATCGACACCAGCCCGAGGATGGCGTTGATCAGACCGTCCTGCGCGTCGTAGATCCACTTCCAGATCACCGCGGCCAGCACGATGCTGGTCACGTACGGCAGGAAGAAGATGCCGCGGAAGAAGCCCCGCCGCCAGACCACCTGATGCAGCAGTACGGCGGTGCCGAGTGACAGCAGCACGGTCATCGGTACGAAGATCACCGTGTAGGTGAGGGTGACGATCAGTGCCTGGTGGAACAGGTTGTCCTGGACCAGCCGGGTGTAGTTGTCGAGAGCAACGAAGGACCAGCGCCCGCTGAGCCGGTAGTCGGTCAGCGAGAGGAGGACGGCGCCGACCACCGGAACGAACCGGAACAGCAGGAACAGCGCCAGCATGGGGGCGACGAACAACAGCCCGACCCAGGGCCGGCGAATGCGGTCCCGGGCCGGGCGGACGCTGACCTGGGTCAACGCTGTCTCGACAGGAGGTCGTTGCCCTGCTTCGCGGCGTCGTCGAGCGCCTGCTGCGGCGCCTTCTTGCCGGTCAGCACGGCCTGGATCTCGACGCTCAGCAAAGACATCACCTGACGGGCGGACGCGTTCCGCTCACCCGCGTAGGTGTACTGCAGCGAGTCGGCGAACTTCTGAGCGGTCGGGTCGGTGATCGGCGCCTTCGCGTCGGTGCGCGGGGTGAAGAAGCCCGACGCCTTGCTGAGCCCTTCCACCTGGGCCGGCTGGATCATGAAGGACAGGAACTTCTTCGCCGCGTCGATGTTCTCCGAGGCGGCATTCACGGCCAGGCCGCCGGGGATTCCGAAGGCGACCTGCTTCTCGCCCGTCAGCGGCGTACCGATCTCGACGTTGGCGGCCCCCCAGGTCGCCGCCACCGTCTTGGCATCGGCCGGCGTACTGGTGAAGGCCATCGCCACCTGGCCCTTGCCGAACGGCTGGTCGGCCACGAGGTTGCCGTTGGTCAGGGCACTCTTCGGGATCGCGCCCTGGTCGTACAGCTCCTTCAGGAAGGTGAGTGCCTTGAGCCCCGGCTCCTGGTTGAAGGCCACTGTCTTGTTGTCGTCGGCGAACACCTTGCCGCCGGCCTGCCAGAGCAGCGGGTAGAAGTTCAGGTTCAGCGACGCCTCGGGCGACGCGGAGTAGTCCAGGGTGGAGAAGCCGGCCGCCTTGATCTTCGGCGCCGCGGCCTTGATCTCGTCCCAGGTCTCCGGCGGCTTGCTGATCCCGGCCTTGGTCAGGATCGTCTTGTTGAACATCGTCGTGGTGACGGTGTGGTAGATCGGCGCGGCGTAGACCTTGCCGTCGACGGTCAGGCCGGGGATCGCGGCCGGCAGGAACTTGTCCTTGTCCGGCTCGACCACGTCGTCGACCGGCTCGAACGAACCGTTCTTCACGTACTGCGGCAGCTGGTCCGGGATCTGCAAGACGACGTCCGGGCCCTTCTTACCGGCGAACGCGGCCGCGATCTTCTCGTCGCGCTTGTCCCACGGCTGCATCTCGAGCTTCAGGTCGATGCCGGAGTTGGCGGACTCGAAGTCGGTCTCGACCTTCTTCCAGTACGCGTCACTGGCCGCCTGGTCCCCGATCACCGGATACATCCAGAGCGTGATGGCCTTCTTCTCCGACGAGCTGCCCGAGTCGTCGCCGCCCCCACAGGAACTGAGAGCAGCGGCCAGCACGAGCGCCGTGAGTGGTGCCGCGATGCGGCGGACGGTGGATTTCATCGCACCCCCTGGGTGTCCGGAAGTCAGGGTCCGGAATAACGGTCAGGACCGAAAGTAGCTGGGTCGAATTTCGGCTGTCAACGGCTGATATCAACTCGGAACAGCTCGGCGCCGTAAGTGAGCAGCAATTGGTGGTCGTTCCGGACGCCGAGCCGGCGGTGTGCCTTCTCGACGAACAGCGCCGGGGCCTTACCCGGCGCGATCCGGAAGATCTTGTTCAGATCGATGCTCACGTACACCGCCTCCCCGGTCGCGACGATGTCTCCGCTGGACGTCGTCGTCCCGAGGACGTAGGACTTGACCACCTTGCCCGAGTGGGGGTCCACCGCGAAGACGGTCTTGCCGGCGACACCCCAGAGCAGGCCGTCCGGGCCCATCGTCACCGCCGACACCGTGATCGCCCCGGGCACGGGCACGGTCTCCCACAGCTTGCGGGCGCGTTTGACGTCCCACGCGAAGACGGTGCCGTCGGTCCGGGTCGGTGGCGTGGTGGCGAGTCCGCCGACGATCGACGTACCGCCGTACACGATGCCGCCGCGGGCGGTCAGGCCGAAGACGCTCTCGTCCTGGACCACGTTGCGGAACTTCTGCGCGGTGCCGGTCGTCGGGTCGAAGATGACGAGCGCCCCGCCGAGCCGGTCGCCGTCGGGGACGGTGCCGATCGCGATCTTGCCGTTCACCTCGACGAGGGCCCGGGCGCGGGTCTGGAACAGGTCCGGTTTGAGGTTGAGCACTTGCGTGGGGTTGTCCGGCGTGCCGGGTGGTCCAGGCGAGTACTCCGGGCTGCTCCACGGCTGGCTCAGGTCGTAGGAGTACAGCCGGGCCTCTGGGTAGGCGCCGATCCAGAGCTTGCCGTCCTTGCCCTCCAGCAACGCCTCGACCTGGGAGAACCGGTTGAAGGTGGCGTTGCCGGTGGCCGGGTCGACGACCGAGACGCCGCCGTTCAGGAATCCGCCGGCGTAGATCTTGTCCTTGCCTCCGGCCACGGACAGGATCTCGATCGGCTCCCGCCGTACCTGGGTCTGGAAGATCTCCGACTTCCCGGTCTGCGGGTTGTAGCGGAACTCCTCACCGCGCCACAGGGTGCCGACGATGCTCTTGCCCGGATAGTCGGGCAGGTCGAGCTCGGCCCAGCCGATCGAGCGGGTGTTCTGGATCCGGCCGGTGAAGGTGAGGCCGGTCCCGGTCAGCGTTTTCGTTGCCGGGTCGTACTTCTTCAGCTCACTGGCCTGGATCAGGTAGATCTCGCCGTTGTCGCCGACCGGGGAGATGTCCAGACCGTGCGCGTTCGGGATCTCGTCGACCCAGGTGCGGCTGGCGATGTCCCAGACGTACATCGGGCCGGGGAAGGCGGTGCTGATCCGGGCGTAGATCCGGCCGGCCCGCGCGTTCAGGTCGTACACGACCTTGTCGGTCGGGTCGCCGAGCCCGGGTGGCGACGGCAGCTCGGTGATCGCGCCGGACACGACGTCGAGCTCCATGATGTGCGCGTCGGGCAGCGAACCGGTGTAGATCTTGCCGTTCGCGTAGTCGATGCTCTTGACGTACGGCTGGCCGGCCTTGACCTGGCCGTAGTCGCGGACCGCGCCGGTCGCGTGGTCGTACCGGAACACCTTGCCGTTCGGGAACGTGCCGCCGTACACGTTGCCTTGTTCATCGGTGGTGATCCGCCAGATGAAGCTCTCGGACGCGATCGGGCGGCCGAGGTCCTCGACCGTGTTCCCGGAGCCGGGCTTCCAGCGGTAGAGGTGGCCGTTGTTGTACGTGCCGGCGTAGATGGTGCCGTCGGGTGTCGCGGCCACGGCGTAGCTGCCGTCGGCGCCGGGCAGCGGCGCGGAGAGCAGGCTGGCGCCGGTGGCCGGGTCGACGGCGTTCAGGTACGCCGGTTTGCCGATCGAGACGTTCCAGATCGCGGTCTTGCCGTTCGGGCCGGGCGCGACGGTGCCGCCGATCAGGAGGACGTCGGACAGCGGCGTACCGAGCGAGGTGATGGTCGGCGTGGGCGGTCCTCCTGTCTGGGCTTCGGCTGGATGGCTGGCATCCGCCGGTGTGGACAAGGTGGTGACGAGCAGGGCGGCGAGTGCCACCGCGATGAGCGAGCGGGCTGATCGCATGCGATGCCTCCGGTGGACGACCTATTTACGGTCCTGTCCGAAAGTGAAGCGTCGGGTGCGTGGGGAAGTCAACCGCTCGGACACAATTGCTGGTTCTGGCAGTCGCACCCCGTTTTCGGCCTCGGCCGTTAAGCAGGCGGCAGCCGGGTGAGCAGGTTCTCCAGCATGTCACGGGTGGCGGCGAAGTAGCTGTTCTCGCGGTGCAGCGCCCGGTGGAACGCGGCCAGCTCGGCCGGCGAGATGGTGTTGGAGAACGTGCTGATCTCGGTCAGGTCGAGACGGCGGTTGAACAGGTGGACCGTGTCGCGCCACCGATGCAGGAGCCCGACGAGCTCGGCGTCGCGGTGCCGGCCGAGGGCGCCGGAGACGAGCGCGAGGTCGACCGCGGAGACGACCAGCCGCGGGTACACCTGACGGGTGGTCGGCGTCTTCGGTGAGAACCGCTCGTCGCTGAGCAGCCTGGTGTTCTCGCGGAGCTCGTCGGCGACCGCCCGCAGTACCTCGGTACGACGCTCGGCCTCGGCGGTCAGGCGTTCGACGAAGATGCCGGTCAGCCCGGCGACCAGGGTGAGTGAGTTGACCGCCGGCTCCCAGCGCGAGTTCTCCGGCCACAGGAACCAGATCACGCCCAGCACGAACGCCAGCCCGAGCAGGCCGTAGCTCACGACGGTGACGACCGTACGCCGGTACGCGGCCCAGCGGCCGTCGACCAGCGGCACCGCCTGCCGGAGTTGCCGCAATCGGGCCAGCACCCGCAGTCTGGCTCGCCGTACACCGGGATCCGGCGCCGGAGACCCGTCCGGTGGTGCCGGGGTCCCGTCCGGCGGTGCCGGGGTCGCGCCTGGCGGTGCCGGGTCGGCCGGGTCGGTCGGCGTACCGGCTGGGGTCATGTCGCCCAGATGTCGTCGGCGAGAGTGGTGGCGGTGGTGTTCTCGGCGGTGCCCGGTGCGAGCAGGAGCAGGTCGAGACCGAACGGGCTGGGCCGGCGGGTGTAGCGGAAGCCGGAGTGGGCGTGCTCGATCGGCGTCAGCTCACAGGCCGCGGTGAGCTTCTTGAGCCGCTCGGTGGAGAACTTGCGGGTGGTGTAGAGCAGGATCGTGTCCTCCGGCTCGAGCACCACCTCGGTGTGGTCCGGCAGGCCCATCACGATCGGCTCGCCGGTGTTGTTCTGCCAGACGATCTTCACCCGCAGGGCGTCGTCGCTCTCCACCTCGCCGCGGAAGTCGATCCGGTCGTTGTCGATCTTCAGGTCGGTGTTGTACCGCAGTGCGCTGGTGACGAACTCGGCGAACGCACGCGTCTGGTGATACTCGTCGGCGGCCGCCTTCGCCGCGTCGTCGTCGAGGCTGCTGGTGCTCGCCACCTCGAGTAGCAGCCGGTCCTGCGGCCGCAGTACTCGCGTGATGGTGCTGAGCAGTTCCTCGTCGCTCTCGAAGTTGGCCAGCGTGTTTCCGGTCAGCGTGAACAGGATCGGCTCGTCGCCGACCAGCCGGGACAGCATCTGGCCCAGCTCGTTCATGTTGTCCGTGAGGGAGAAGTCGAGCTGCACCGGCAGTACCTGCGACATCGGGAACCGGAGACCGCGGACCGGCTCCAGGGTGCCCATCCGGAGCATCTCCGAGCTCATGTCCACCGGGACGTAGTACATGTCCGGGTTGTGCCGGCGCATGTCGCCGATGATGGTGCGGTCCTTGACCCCGGTGCCGACACCGAGGCTGACCAGGTGGAAGCCGCCCTTGTCGACGTGCGGCCGGACCTTGCGCCAGTGCCGCAGGAAGGACTCCGCACCGGCCTTCATCACCAGGTAGAACGGGTCGTTGGTCGCGTTCGCCCAGGCGATCGTCGGGCCGATACCCCAGTAGGAGAAGCCGGAGGTGATCTGCTTGCCGTCACCGGTCTTCGAGTACGGGCCGCGCAGGTCACCGGTCAGCGTGGCCAGCTTGTCGGTCTGGTCCTCGCCGACGAGCAGCAGCGACCAGGCGAAGTCGTCGTCGGCCAGCGCCTTCTCGAGCTTCCGGATCACAGGTACCGGCTCTGTCACGTATCCACCCCTCACACGGTGAGACGACAGGTTACCGGTTGTCGCCGCCCGGTGCAGTCCGGAACCCGGGTGCGTCGCAGGCCCGCGGGCAACCGATTGCCACCCGGGCCGGGCGGCGGGTGGATCAGACCGGGGTGACGGCGTCGGCCTCGCGGCCCTTGGGTCCGTCGACGATCTGGAACTCGACCTGCTGGCCGTCCTCGAGGGTCTTGTAACCGTCGGAGACGATCTTGCTCCAGTGGACGAACACGTCGTCCTGGCCGTCGACGGCGAGGAAGCCGTAGCCCTTGTCGGCGTTGAACCACTTCACGGTGCCGCGCACCATCGAAACTCCTGTGACCACGGGACCCGCTTCACCCGGACCCCTCGGGTACTGACCCGCGGCCGAAGCCGCTTTAGCGGTCCAAAGCCTAGCGGAGGTCGTCCGCGGTACGCCGTACTGCCCTGGGGACCGTGAACGCCGCCACGACGCCGGCCAGCGCGACGACGATGCCGATGAGGAAGCCGGGCGGTAGCCCGTCATCGAGTCTTCGGCGGCTGTGACAGATGCGCACAGAGCCAGGCCGAGGGTGGTGCCGAGCTGCGCCGACGAGGTCAGTACGCCGGCCGCGACGCCGCGCTCGCCATCGACGACTTCCGCCGTACCGGCCGTGGTCGAGGACACCGATGCGAGGCCGAGGCTGAGGCCCATCACGGTGAAGGCTGTGAGGAGCAGTGCCAGCGGTATGCCGCCTTGCTGGATGAGCAGCAGGAGTGCGACGCCGAGGGCGATGCCGATGAAGCCGGTGATCAGCGTCCGGCGGGTGCCGTGGCGCAGGGCGGCGTGCGGACCGGCCAGCGAGCCGGCGACGACGGCCAGGTTGAACGCCGGGAAGATCAGGCCGGCTTGCGCGGGTGCCAACTGGTCCTGGACGTAGAGGGCGGCGCTGAGCATCGGTGGTGCCGTGGATGCGGTCACTGCGGCTGCGGTGAGGTTGCCGCCGAGTACGCCGGGCGCTCGCGCGAGGGTGGTCGGCAGGAGCGGCTGGGGTGAGCGCCGCTCGATCCTGGTGAACAGGGCGAGCAGTGGTGCGGCTCCTGCGAGTGCTACCCAGCCGCGAGGTCCGGTCGGGTCGTGTGCGACTTCCGACAGGCCGAGAGCGGTCAGGGCGATGCCTGCGGTGACAAGGCAGGCGCCTGGTAGGTCAAGGGCGCGGACGGGAGTGGTCCGGCCGCGGCCAGGCAGAGCGCGCAGGCTCACGAGGAGTGCGACTACCCCGATGGGGACGTTGACCGCGAAGACCCAGCGCCAGCCGCCGAGTTGGGTCAGCACGCCGCCGAGCACCCAACCACTCGCGCCCCCGGCTGCTCCGGCGGCGGTCCACCAGCCGAGTGCGCGTCTGGCGGCGTCTGGTGGCAGCGAGTCGGAGAGTGCGGCCAGGGCGGCTGGTGCGAGGACGGCTGCGCCAAAGCCTTGGATCAGGCGGGCGCCGATCAAGGTGGCCGGCGACCAGGCCAGCGCGCAGGCGAGCGATGCGACGGTGAACACGATGAGTCCGACCCGGAACATCCGCCGCGGACCGGCCAGGTCTGCCGCCCGGCCGCCGAGGATGAGCAGCCCAGCCAACGCGACCGTGTAGGCGGTGAAGACGCAGAGCAATCCGACTGGCCCGAACCCGAGATCGCCGTCGATCGCGGGCAGCGCCATCGTGACGATCGTGGCGGCGAGCACCACCACGAACTGGGCCGCGCACACGATCGCCCAGCCGCCGGTCCGCACCGGGGTGTTTCCAGTAAAACCGCCCATGCCCGAAACAGTGCCCGACGTCCTCGAGCGCAAACTGGTAAAGTGCGTTTTGATGGAAACAGCCCAGCTACCGGACGGCATCCGCGACCTGCCGGTGGTCGCGGGTGACCTCGCCCTGGATTTCGCCAACACGGTCGACGACCCACTCGGCCCGGCCCGCCACGACCACATCGCCGACTACCAGGCTTTGTTGGCGTGGTCGCTGCGCGTTGCCCTGCTCACCGAGCCCGAGGCAGACCGCCTACTCCACACCGCAGCCCCACGCCGAGCGGCCGCTGTGGTCCGCCGAGCCCATTCGTTGCGCGAGGCAATCAACCGCACAGCCGGCGCCGTCGCCGACACACCGGCTGTCTCCACACGCCCGGGGCCTGCAGGTTCGCTCGACGGGTGGCTGGAGCTGCGGCCGTTCGTGCGGGCGGCGGTCGACCAGGCGGATTTGGTGGGATTGACGCCGACCTGGCGGTTCGAGCTGATCGACTCGCCGTTGTGGCCGGTGGCGCATGGTGCTTATGAGTTGCTGACCGGGCCGCGGGCGGGGCGGGTCAAACGGTGCGCCGGCTGCCCGTGGTTGTTCCTCGATCAGTCGAAGAACGGCAGCCGGCGCTGGTGCTCGATGGAGATCTGCGGTACGGACGAGAAGGTCAGGCTCTACGTCTCGCGCCGAGCGGCCCGTCGGGCCCGGAGCTGAACCGCGCCGCCGAGGCAGAGCGCCGTACCGACCAAGAGAGCGCTGACCCAGAGTGGGGCCCGGTAGTCGGTCGCGGTGATGGCGAGTCCGCCCAGGACCGGGCCGAGGGCGGCGCCGACGTTGAGCGACGCGGTGGCGAGACCACCGGCCAGGACGGGTGATTCCGAGCCTGCGTAGAGCGCGTACGAGATCAGCGTCGAGCCGACGGCGAACGACAACGATCCTTGCGTGAAGACCAGTACGACGGCCGCGGCCGGGACGGACGCGGTTAGCGCGAACGCGCACCAGCCGAGCAACAAGGTGCCGCCGGCAATGAACACCGGCCGGCTCTCGCGGCGGTCGGCGTACCGGCCAGCGAGGGCGACGCCGGCGAACGAGCCGAGACCGAACAGCGCGAGCATTACCGGCACCCAGCCATCGGCGAGGTCGGTCACGTCGGTCAGCACCGGCGCGAGGTAGGTGAACGAGCAGAACGTTGCCCCGTTCACCAAGGCCCCGAGCAGCAGGAGTACGACGAGACGCTGCTGCAGCCGTAGTCCGCCGGTGGTGGTGGCCGGGCCGGTGGTGCGGGTGGTGGGGACGGCGCGCAGGATCGCGATCAGCGCCGGGAACGAGATGATCGCGACGGCCCAGAACGCTGACCGCCAGCCGAACTGCTGCCCGAGGAGAGCACCCGCTGGTACGCCGGCGATGCAGGCGAGCGTCGTACCTCCGAGCAGGACGGAGGTCGCGCGGCCCTTGGCGTCGGCGCGGACCAGGCTGGTGGCGGTGGCGAGGGCGATCGCCAGGAAGCCGGCGTTCGCCAGTGCCGCGAGCACGCGGGTGATCAGCAGGACGGTGAAGCTGGTGGTGATCGCGCCGATCACGTGGACGAGCAGGAACACGGTCAGTGTGACCAGGAGCGTCCGGCGGCGCGGCCAGTGGGCGCCGAGGACGGCGATCGCCGGTGCGCCGACGATCATGCCGACCGCGAAGGCCGAGGTGAGCCAGCCGGCGGTGGGGATCGAGACGCCCAGGTCACGGGCGATGTCCGGGCCGAGGCCGGAGAGCATGAATTCGGAGGTCGCCTGGGCGAACACGGCCAGGCCGAGCAGATACAGCACGAAAGGCATGGAGAAGCTCCGCAACCACGTCGATGGGTGCGGCAGAGGCTGCCGCAGGACAGGCCGCGGCTGTCGCCTGATGAGAGCTCAGGAGAGGTGCACGGCCGGCATCGCCGGCGGTTCGGAGCGGTGCGCCACCGAACGGCCGGAGGCTACGGTCTGCTGGCCTCCGGGCTGGACATGCGGCCGAGCCTAGAGAACCCCATGCCAACGGTCCACCGAGTTAGCCGCGGTGGACCGGGGCAGCTGCGGTGGACCGGGAGCGGTTGTGGTGGTTCGGGTTAGTTGCGGTGGACCGGGTTAGCTGCGGTGGGAGGCGGCTAGGCCTACTATGCCGGCGGCTACCAGGAGGAGGGCGCTGGTGACGCCCAGGTCGTCGGTCTGGAGTACGCCGTTGTCGGTGAGCATCCAGATGGTGGCGGCGCCGGACAGGACGGTGCCGGCGATGATGCCGGGGACGTCCGGTTTCGACTTCTGTTTCATCCGCGCTCCACCTTGATGCTGCCCAGTTTCACGTCCAGGTCCAGTGTGACCGTCTGCGGTCCTGGCTTGTTGTCCGGGCCCAGGTCTTTCACGGTCAGCTCGGCATTATGGCCGCCCTTGTTCTCACTCAGCCAGGCCACGTCGCCCATCTCGGCGGACAGTTGTCCCTCGACGTCCACGTTCTGCGGCACCTTGACCACGATCTCACCGACCCCGAGGTGCACGTCGACCTTGGCGCCCGGCGCGAAGGTCGCCTTGGTCAG
Organism: Kribbella sp. NPDC049174; assembly: GCF_043197365.1. Lineage (NCBI taxonomy): Bacteria > Bacillati > Actinomycetota > Actinomycetes > Propionibacteriales > Kribbellaceae > Kribbella > Kribbella sp. NPDC049174. Next base: position 414,985 of record NZ_JBICSZ010000002.1, read on the forward strand.
GTCCAGGTGCACCGCCCCACCGTCGAGGTCGTACGACGTGCTCGTCGCGGTGATTGCCTGCCCGGCCGGCGCGGTGTAGCGGATGTCCGAGAAGTTGCGGGGCCCCTCCGGGAAGACCGTGCTGGCCACCGCGGCGCCCGCGAGCAGGATGCCGAGCGGCAGCAGCGCCAGCGTCCGGCCGACGAAGCCGCCGAGCAGCATGCCGGCACCGAGGGTGGCCAGGCCGATGATCAGCATCGTCGAGGTGGCCGCGCCGGCCGCCCAGGCGATCGCGATCGCGAGACCGGTCAGGACGACGACGATCGACTTCACGCCGCGCATGCCCTTGGCCGGCGGTTCGGCCGGCTTCGCGGTCGCGGGCGGTCGTGCGGTCGAGGGCTCGTCGACGTACAGGCCGAGGGGGTCGTCCTCGGTCCACACAGGCTGGACCGGTTCGACGGTGCGGTCCTGTGGACGCTGTGGGGCCGAGGACGACGGACCCGCCGGGGGAGCTGACGGGCCGGTCTGAGGAGGCAGGTACGCCGAAGTGGTCGGCTGGTCCATCGGCGCGGCCTGACCCGGCTGCCGCTGACCAGGCTGACCGGGTTGACCCGGCTGACCGGCCTGACCCGACTGACCGGGCTGCCACTGGCCAGGCTGACCGGGCTCACCCGGCCGACCGGGCTGCCACTGACCGGGCTGACCCGGCTGACCAGGCTGACCCACCTGACCGGGTTGACCCGGCTGGCCGGCAGGGCCGGTCCACTGCGGGCCGGACCAGCCGGGGTTGGCCGCCCAGTCCTGCTTCTGGCCGCGGCGAAGCTTCTTCCGGTGGCGGGCGACGATCCAGATCACCGCGAGCACGATCAGCGGTCCGGGCACGACCCGGCCGAAGTCGAACGACGACATCATCGCGATCCCGACGAACACACAGACGCCGATCACGATCGGCCACAGCCACGGGTGGTCCGGGCGGACCCGGTCGCCGAGCAGACCCTGCGCCGCCGAGCGGTCGGAGCCCTCGTCGGGCATCAGCACCCACGCCGCGATGTAGAAGATGATCCCGGGGCCGCTGATGATGAGGACCGACATCACCACACGAACCAGCACCGGATCGATGTTCAGCGCACGGCCGATACCGCCGCAGACGCCGGACACCATCCGGTCCGACCGGCTGCGCTGCCAGCTCTGCACGTTCTGCAGGCCGCTGCGGTCGAACCCACCGGGCCCGCTCGAGTTCTGCTCCATGACATCGATACTGGCCCCCTCCCCGGCGGAACGACATCGGGGATCCCCCTCTCGCGACCCCGGGGTGCCCTCCCGGGGAGCGGGCCGCTCGGGGTTCTCCCCGGTACGACCCTGACCCCACCGGGCGGGCGCTGAGGAGACGGCTAGGGACAAGCCTGCTGGTGTCGGCCCGGTCCACGTGTGACGATCGTGGGGATGAATCAGCCAGCCTCAGCCGCGCCTACGGGCGGGTCCGCCACGCCAGGGACCCCACCCGGGCCGCCGCATGGCCGGGGCAACCAAGGCACGGGCCAGTGGCAGTACGAAGGCTGGGGACCCCAGGGACCCAAGCAGTACCAGGGCCCGTACGCCGCGTACGCCGGTCAGCAGCCCCCGTACGGCGCTCAGACCGGGCAGCCCCAATTCGGCGCCCAGATCGGGCCGGGCCAGGAGCAGCCACCGGTTCGACGCGCATACCGCCGTACCGAGGGACGGGTGGTCGCCGGGGTCGCCGGGGGTGTGGCGGACCACCTTGGTGTGTCCGACACCGTCGTGCGGCTCGTGCTGATCGCTGCCACGGTGTTCGGCGGGTTCGGCGTACTGATCTATGCGGCGCTCTGGTTCCTGATGCCGCTGGGCACCCCGACTGTGCCGGCCGCGCCCGGCCTGGCCGCGCACACCCGGGGTGGACTCCGCACGGACCAGCCGCCGCCGCAGCCGGTGACCGAGGCCAAGGAGCGGAAGAACCAGAAGAGCCGCGGCCAGGTGACGGCCCTGGTGGTCGTCGGTATCGGCGTACTGCTCCTGTTGCAGGTCGCCGGACTCGGGATCGCCGGGAAGATGTTCTGGCCGCTGGTGTTCGCCGGCACCGGTCTGGCGCTGATCTGGCGGCAGGCGGACGAGAGTCAGAAGGCGCAGTGGGCCCGGGACGTTCGCGTCCCGATTCTCGGCATCGTGCTCGGCAAGGGCGGCTGGAAGTCGCTGGTCCGGATCGCCGTCGGCCTGATCCTGATCGGCACCGCGATCACGGTGTTCCTGGTCCAGAACGGCCGGCTCTCGATGGTCGGCGACGTACTCGTGGCGCTGCTGCTGGCCGTGGTCGGTATCGGCGTGATCGCCGGGCCGTGGGTGCACCGGCTGACCCGGGACCTGAACGCGGAGCGGGCCGAGCGCGTCCGGTCGCAGGAGCGCGCCGACATGGCCGCGCACCTGCACGACTCGGTGCTGCAGACGCTGGCCCTGATCCAGAAGCAGGCCAACGACCCGAAGGCCGTCGCCCGGCTGGCCCGCTCGCAGGAGCGGGAACTGCGGACCTGGCTGTACGACGAGGACGACAAGACCGACCAGACCCTCGCCGGTGCCGCCAAGCGGGCCGCGGCCGAGGTCGAGGACTCGCACGGCGTACCGGTCGAGGTGGTGACGGTCGGGGACTGCGAGCTGACCGAACCGCTCTCCTCGATGGTCCGGGCCGCGCGCGAGTCGATGGTGAACGCGGCCAAGCACTCCGGTGCGGACAAGATCGACGTGTTCGTCGAGGTGGACGGGGACCGGGCCGAGATCTTCGTCCGGGACCGCGGCAAGGGATTCGATGTGGACGGCGTGCCGGACGATCGGCTCGGCCTGCGGCACAGTGTGATGGGCAGAATGGAACGGCACGGCGGCCGCGCAACGGTGCGGTCCGATCCGGAGACAGGAACCGAAGTGCGACTGGAGATGGACAGATGAGCCAGAGGCGCGTTGTCGTCATCGACGACCACGACATGTTCCGGGCCGGAGTGCGCAGCGAGATCGGCACCGCGGTCGAGATCGTCGGGGAGGGCTCCGACGTCGACTCCGCGGTGAAGGCGATCGTCGGAACCGAACCGGACGTCGTACTGCTCGACGTCCACCTGCCCGGTGGCGGTGGCACCGAGGTGATGAAGCAGGTGCACCAGCGGCACCCGGACGTCAAGTTCCTCGCGCTGTCGGTGTCGGACGCGGCCGAGGACGTGATCGGTGTGATCCGGGCCGGTGCCCGCGGGTACGTCACCAAGAACATCAGCGGCGCCGAACTGGTCGACGCGATCGGCCGGGTCGCGGACGGGGACGCGGTGTTCTCGCCGCGGCTGGCCGGGTTCGTGCTGGACGCCTTCTCCGGTGCGATCGACATCGCCTCGGTGGACGAGGACCTGGACCGGCTGTCGCAGCGGGAGCGTGAGGTACTGCGCTTGATCGCCCGCGGCTACGCCTACAAGGAAGTCGCTCGCGAGCTCTTCATCTCGGTGAAGACGGTGGAGACCCACGTCTCCTCGGTGCTCCGCAAACTCCAGCTCTCCAACCGCCACGAACTGACCCGCTGGGCCACCGACCGCCGCTTGGTCTGACCGGCCGTCGTTCGCCTCGGAGGTGATTGCCCACGGCAATCACCTCCGCCGATCGGGAGGATCAGCGGTTGGCCGAGGTGTAGGGCAGGAGCGCCATCTCGCGGGCGTTCTTGATCGCGCGGGCGATCTGCTTCTGCTGCTGGACGGTCAGCCCGGTGACCCGGCGGGAGCGGATCTTGCCCCGGTCGGAGATGAACTTCCGCAGCAGCGCGGTGTCCTTGTAGTCGATGTAGGTGATGCCGTCGCGGTCGAGCGGGTTCTGCTTCGGCTTGCGCTTGCCGGTCGGCGCCGGGCGTCGGGGCATGGTCGGGAGCCCTTCACTGTTGAATGTCGTTTTCATTTAGGATAGCCGGTGTGGCGCGTTGTGGACAGGGCACGGATTCGCCACCCCGACGGGAGCGGTGCGGGCTTGGCCGCTGTTATACCGTCGACTCTTATGGAGCGGAATCTCACTGCCGAACAGCTCGCGCTCTTCGAGAAGGAGTTCGTGTCGAACCCGCAGTACCGGGTCATGCAGAACGCCGTCACGCAGACGCCGGTCAACGCCATCGCCCTCGACCGCCAGGTCGTCACCTCGATCGACCATTCGGTGTCGCATCTGCTGGACGACTGGAAGGTGACGAACCAGAAGAAGAGCGGCCGCTGCTGGCTGTTCGCCGGGCTGAACCTGCTTCGCGCCGGTGCGGCCGAGAAGCTCGGCGTGAAGGACTTCGAGTTCTCCCAGAACTACCTGCTGTTCTGGGACAAGTTCGAGCGGTCCAACTTCTTCCTCGAGGCGATCATCGAGACCGCCGGCCGGGACGTCGACGACCGGACCGTGGCGCACCTGCTGTCCGACCCGATCGGTGACGGCGGCCAGTGGAACATGTTCGTCGCGCTGGTCCGCAAGCACGGCCTGGTGCCGAAGTCGGCGATGCCGGAGACCGAGAGCTCGTCGGCGACCGCGCAGCTCAACGACACCCTGCGCAAGCTGCTCCGCCAGGGTGCCCGCGACCTGCGCGCGCTCGACGGTGTCGAGGCGCAGCGCGACCGCAAGCAGGAGATCCTGACCACCGTCCACCGGGTGCTGAGCATCCACCTCGGGACGCCGCCGCAGAAGTTCCTGTGGCAGTGGAAGGACAGCGACAAGGAGTTCCACCGCGACGGCTGGACCACGCCGGCCGAGTTCGCGGCGGCGTACGTCCAGCTGCCGGTCGAGGAGTACGTCTGCCTGGTGCACGACCCGCGGGAGACCAGCCCGGTCGGCAAGACGTTCACCGTCGACTACCTCGGCAACGTCATCGACGCACCGCCGGTGGTGTACCTGAACGTCGAGGTCGACCTGATGAAGCAGCTCGCCCAGGACGCGATCGTCGGCGGTGAGCCGGTCTGGTTCGGCTGTGACGTCGGCAAGCAGATGAACGCCGACCTCGGCTACTGGGACGCCAAGCTGTACGACTACGGCTCCGTCTACGACACCGAGTTCACCCTGGACAAGGCCGAGCGCCTGGTGCACCACGAGACGCTGATGACGCACGCGATGCTGTTCACCGGTGTCGATGTGGTGGACGGCAAGCCGCGGCGCTGGCGGGTCGAGAACAGCTGGGGTGACGAGAAGGCGGACGGCGGCTTCTGGACCATGAACGACTCGTGGTTCGGCGAGCACGTCTTCGAGATCGCCGTCCGGCGCTCCGCCCTGCCGGCCGAGCTCCAGGCGCGACTCGACGAAGCGCCGATCCTGCTGCCGGCCTGGGACCCGATGGGCGCCCTCGCCGACTAGGCCGTGATCAACCCCATCGCCTCGGTGGGACGCTCGAGGGTCGGCAGGTGGCCGGCCCACGGGAGGTCGATGCGATCGACGTTCGGGAGCCGCTCGGCCAGGTACGACGCACAGTTGCCGAACCATTCGAAGTCATGCGCGCCCGTGATCAACCGCACGGGCGCGCTGATCTTCTCCGGCTCGAGGTCGTACTCCTCGTTGTCGACATCACCCGCGGGCAGCTGAAGCTCGAACGCACGCTTCTGCATGGTGTGCAGGAGCTCCTTGGCGTCGGCGTCCGCCTCGGGTCCGAGCCAGCTCCGCACCGTCAGGTCGCTCGCGCCGTCGACGTCACCGGCCTCCAGCAACCGCTCCTCCTCGCCCCACACCGCCCGGATGTCCGCGGTCGGCACCACCCCGTCGGTCGGCGCGCAGATCAGCACCAAACGTTTGAACCGCTCCGGCTGCCGACTGGCCACCTGCTGGACGACGTACCCGCCGTACGACGCCCCGACGGCCTCGACCGCGTCGACCCCCAGCTCGTCGAGCACCGCGAGCACGTCGCCCGCATCGGAGTACTTCGCGGCCGGCTCCAACGGCGTCTCGCCGTACCCCCGGAGGTCCACCGTGATCACTCGGTGGTCCTGCGCGAGCTCGTCGACCTGCCGGCGCCACATCCGCGCGTCCGCCACTCCGGCGTGCACGAGCAGCACCGCCGGCCCGTCCCCAACCACCCAGTGAGCAATAGTCATGCCCGCACCCTCGCCGCTCGCGCTCCAACCTGCAAATCCATTAGCCGCTGACGCGCGCGTATTGGCCCGACCCGTCAAGCTGGAGGTGACGGGGAGGAGGATCGATGGAGTTGGGCGGGGAGTGCGAACCGCGGGACGTCCGGATGGACGCGGGCCGGCTGGGGGCGGCGCTGGAGCTGGTGCGATCGCGTAAGGCGGTCGCGCAGCTCTGTGTGATCCGGGACGGCCGGGTCGTGGTCGACCGGGCGCTCGGGTGCGCGCCGGACGCGTTGTTCTGGCTGTTCTCGGCGAGCAAGCCGTACGTCGCGATCGTGATCCACCAGCTGGTGGAGGCCGCGCGGCTGCACCTGGACGACGCGGTGGCGGCGTACTGGCCCGAGTTCGGCGAGAACGGCAAGCGGGACATCACCGTTCGCCAGGTCCTGCAGCACCGGTCCGGGCTGACCACGGTCGGGTCCTACGTCGGCGACGCGCGGGCGATGGCCGACTGGGACCGGTCGCTGCGGCGGATCGAGCAGGCCCGGCAGCGCTGGCCGATCGGCACGGTCGCGTACAGCCCGCTCGCCTTCGGTTTCGTCCTCGGCGAGGTCGCGCATCGATGCGGTGGGCAACCGATCGAGGAGCTGGTACAACGCTCGGTCCTCGAACCGCTCGGCGTCGCGAACACCTTCCTCGGACTGCCCGCCGAAGGATGGGACCGGAGCGTGCCGATCCGGGTGTCCGGCGCGGCCGGCCCGTTCGTCCAGTCGGTGGTGAACCGGCGCGGTACGCGGGAGGCCGTCATACCGGCGGCCGGCATCTCCACCACCGCACGGGATCTGGCCGCCCTGTACCAGGCCCTCTTACAGGGTGGCGGGGGAATCCTGCGGCCGGCGTCGGTCGCGGAGGCGACCGCACCGACCAGCGAGGGCGAGCTGGACCGGACCGTCGGCGCGCCGATCCGGTGGTCGCAGGGATTCCAGCTCGGCGGGCCGCGGTTCCTCCCGGAGGCGATCACACCGCTCGGGACCACGAGCAGTCCGCGGACGTTCGGGCACAACGGCAGCAACTGCTGTATCGGCTGGGCCGATCCCGACCGGCGGATCGCCTACGCCTACCTGACCAACCGGGTCGGCCGCCGGGACGCCGACGTCGCCCACCACGCCGCCGTCGCCGACAAGATCCTCGAGGCCGCCTTCGACTGAGGCGGCTCGTCGGGAGCGAGCGGGGGTGCGCCGGTCGGACGCCTGGGCGCTCAGGCGACCGCCGGCGCCGCTATGCGGTGCTGGATGACCTGGTCGACGATGCCGTACTCGCGGGCGCCCTCGGCGGTCAGCACGTGGTCCCGATCGGTGTCGTGCCGCAGCCGCTCGATGCTCTGACCGGTGTGCGTGGCGAGGATCGACTCGACCTGGCTGCGGACCCGGACCACCTCGTCGGCCTGCAGGATCAGGTCCGGGATGGTTCCCTGACCGCGGGCGGCCGGCTGGTGCAGGACGACGCGCGCGTGCGGCAGTACGGCGCGACGCCCGGGCGCGCCGGCGGCGAGCAGCACCGCGCCGGCCGCGATCGCCTGACCGACGCAGAAGGTCCCGACCGGCGACTGGATGACCTGCATGGTGTCGTAGATCGCGAGCATCGCGGTCATGTCGCCGCCCTCGCAGTTGATGTAGAAGTTGATCTCCTGCTCCGGTTTGTCGGCCTCCAGGTGCAGCAGTTGCGCGATCAGCGCGTTCGCCACACCGGCGTCGATCGCCGTACCGAGGTAGATGATGCGCTCGGTGAGCAGATGCGAGTAGACATCCATGATGCGTTCGCCCCGCGGGTGCTGGGCGATCACGTTGGGGATCGTGTAAGAGCTCATCACGCGGCCTTTCGCTGAGGCATGACTTGGTCGAAGGACTCCACGATGTGGTCGATGAAGCCGTATTGGCGGGCCTGTTCGGCCGTGTACCAGTGGTCGTGCAGGGAGTCCTCGTGCACGGTGTCGAACGGCTGCCCGGTGTCCTCGGCGATCAGGGACAGCACGGTGTCGCGGATGAGTCGCAGGTCGTTGGCCTGGATCTCGATCTCCACCGCGGACCCGCCGATCCCGGCCGAACCCTGGTGCATCAGCACCCGGGCGTGCCGCAGTGCGTACCGCTTACCCGGTGTACCAGCGGAGAGCAGGAACTGACCGGCACTGCAGGCCAGTCCGATCGCCAGCGTCGACACGTCACACGGCACCAGCCGCATCACGTCCCGGATCGCCAGCATCGACGGCACCGAACCGCCGAGTGAGTGGATCCACAGCGCGATGTCGCGCTCCGGGTCCTCGGCCGCGAGGGTGAGGATCTGCGTCGCCAGCAGGGTCCCGTTGTCGTCGTCGAGGGTTCCGTCCAGTACGACGATGCGCTGCCCGAGCAACCGCTGTCGCGCGGACTCGTTGAACAGCGGGGGTTTGTTGTCATCAGCCATGTCATCAACCCTGACCGGCCGACCGGGCGCACCATAGTTTTTCTGCTGACGGCAAGTCTGCCCACAGCGGACAAGGCTTTGTGGCAGGCTCCTGCTCCGTGAACCTGAGCGACCACGCGATCCTGGTGGCGGACGACCTGTCCGACCAGGAGCGCACCCTGCTGGAACTGACGGCCACCCCGGCCGCGACGCTGCTCGGGGCGGTGTCGATGATCCTGCGTACGACGCTCTTCGGCGAGGACCCGGCGGTCTGGGTCGACATGTGGCAGGCTCGCCCCGACCTGGCCCGGGTCGAGTGGATGGACGGCCCCGAACTCCCGGCCGTCGTCGCCCACCTGGCCGCCAAGGACTACGACGGCACCATCGAGGGCGTCCCCGGCCTCCGCCTCACCAGCTGCGACGACACCTCAGCCAAGATGCACTGGCTCGGCGCCGCCACTCCGGTAGAACTCCACCTCACCCGCCAGCTGTCCTGACGGCAGCTTCCGGTCAGGAGCCGCCGCTCGCCCCCGTGCGCTGAGATCATCGGTCGGGTTCCTGACGAGGGTGAGGCTGATGCGCTGTCTGTTCACAGGGATCGCGTACCTGGTGTCGTGCGCCCTGGTGTTCGCCGGGTGCATGATCGCGTTCTTCGGCTTCGCCGACTTGAACGTCGAGCGGAACGCGTACCGGCTGGACGTCGGGCGGTCCGGTGGTGACTGCGGTGGCGGGTTCGTGCATCTCGACGTCGGGACCGGCGAGGAGCTGCACTGCGGCCCGGCGGGTGTGATGCGGACGCAGAAGCCGAAGACGAACGCGATGTTCGGCTTCACCGACGAGCAGAAGGACGACGTCTACAGCTTGGCTCGTGAGCTGGGACGGGACGGTCTGTCCGAGACGGACGAGGACCAGGTCCAGGCCCTCGTCGACAAGTACAAGGCCACCGTGCCGCCCGCCGATCGGTTTCGGACCGCCGACCGCAGGTGGGGTGTTCCCGATGCGTGGAGCGGCGCCGCAATAATCGTCCTTGGCGGCCTGGGCATCCTCATCGTCCGTCGTACCGCCGACTGACGATGCTCAGGCCGGACGGATCGCGCGGCCGAGGATGTGGGGGGAGGCGGGGTTGGGGCCGAAGGTGAAGCTGTCCAGATCGGTGATGGTGAAACCGGCTGTGGTGATGGCTGCGGCGGTGTCGCGGTGGACGTGGCAGCCGCCGCTGAACCAGGACCAGATGGTGGCGTCCGCGAGCCGTTGGACGCGGTCCAGCCGGCTGTCCGGCTCGGCTGCGACGTGTTCGTAGAACCTGAGTTCGCCGCCTGGTCGCAGTACCCGGAAGGCCTCCGCCAACGCGACGGCCTGGTCCGGGACCGTGCACAACACCAACGACGCGACGACCGCGTCCACTGAGTCGTCCGTGAGCGGCAGGCGGTCCGCCGTACCGTTCACGACCTCGACCGGTACGGCGGCCGCGAAGGCCGCAGACTCAGCCCTGGCGCGAAGATAGGGCTCGGGCTCGACGGCCACTAGGCCGGTCACCTCGGCCGGGTAGTGCGGGAAATTGCCGCCGTCGCCCGCACCGACGTCGACTACCCGCCCGGCCAGACCGTCCAGCAGCCGCTTCCTGTGCTCAGCAACGCCCTGCTCGTCCAGCGTCGGCCGCACCCGCGCGTAGACCCGCGCGAACACAGGATGCGCGTGACCAGTCATGCCGCCCACCCAAGGCGCATTGCAACTCGCTGTCAACGACTGTTCTTGGTCGAGCCGGCGTCGAATCAGTCCGAATGGGCTCTCGATCGCGCCGAAATCAAAGTGTCGGTGCCGTGGTGCAGCATGGATCGCGATGACTCGGCACACCACGTTCCGTTACTGCCTCGACCCGACGGTCGAGCAGCAGGTGGCGCTTGCCCGGCATGCCGGCGCGGCGCGGTTCGCGTTCAACCAATGCCTCCGCCTCCACCTCCGGGCCCGCGCGGATCAGCGGCGGGACGGCGCGGTGGTGGTGCCCTGGACCGGCTTCGACTTCATCAACCTCTTCAACGCGTGGAAGAAGACCGAGCAGGCGGGACGAGTCATCATCGTCGACTGCCGCGGCGAAGCAACGGTCGAGGTGACTGGGCTGGCGTGGCGGGCGAGTGTGCGTCAGCAGGTCTTCGAGGAAGCCGCCGTAGACCTCTCTAGAGCGCTGAGGGCTTGGACGGACTCTCGCCGCGGCAAACGCGCCGGACAGAAGGTGGGGCATCCGCGGTTCAAGAGGAAGGGCCGCTGCAAGCCGTCGTTCCGGCTCAGGAACAAACACACGAAGGACGGCAGAGCCACGATCCGGGTCGGCGACGCCCACCCCCGCTCGGTCACCCTCCCTGGGATAGGGGTGGTTCGGGTGCACGACGACACCAGACACCTCCGACGTCTCCTCAACAAGGGCCGGGGAAAGGTCCTGTTCGCCACCGTCACTCACCGGGGCGGACGCTGGTGGGTCTCGCTGAACGTGGAGGCGGACGACTTCCACCCCGCATATCAGCACGCGCCGCGCACCGATCGTGATCAAAACGGCTGGGTGGGTGTGGACCGTGGCCTATCCACATTTGTCGTAGCCGCCTCCAGCAATGGCGCCGAGGTCGCCCGCGTCACCGACCAACCGAAGGCGCTCGCGGCGGGGATGCGGAGGCAGCGGCGGCTCGCGCGTGACGTGACTCGTAAAGCGAAGGGATCGAAGAACAGGAGAAGAGCCGCCGCCCGGCTCGGGCGGCATCACCACCGCGTCGCGAACATCCGCAAACACTTCCTGCACCAGGTGTCGAACGAGTTGGTCAAGACCCACGACCGGCTCGTCGTCGAGGACCTGAACGTGACAGGGATGCTCAGCAACCGTCGGCTCGCCCGCGCCATCACTGATGCCGGGTGGGCCGAGTTCGCCCGACTCCTGGCGTACAAGCAGGCGTGGCGGCAGGGCGAGTTCGCGGTCGCGGACCGCTGGTTCGCCTCGTCGAAGACCTGCTCAGCGTGCGGCACCGTGAAACCCGTGCTGTCTCTCACCGACCGGACCTTCGGCTGCGACCAATGCAGACTCATCATCGACCGCGACCTCAACGCCGCGATCAACCTCGCCACCTGGGCCGAGCAGCACCACGGTGCTGACGCCCAGGTCCGGGACCCCCAAGCAGGAGGCCCGGTCACCAACGCCCACCGACAGGAACGCTCTGGCCGTCACACATGTGGCGGCGAAACGGATCTGGAAGACGTGGGAACCGACGTTCGGACACAACCCGCTGCCCGAACTGAAGACGCCCGAGAAGGGCGGCGCCGACACAGCCTCACCGAGGGTTGTTCGACACGCTTTAAGGTGAGTGGTGATGACTACCCTTTTCTCGCCTGATGAGCTCCCGGTGCCGCTGGAGGAGCCCAAGAAGCATCGGACCGATCCGGACTCGCTGCTCGAAGGGCTGAACCCGCAGCAGCGGGCCGCCGTCGTGCACGCGGGCAAACCGCTGCTGGTGGTGGCCGGTGCGGGCTCGGGCAAGACCCGGGTGCTGACCCGGCGGATCGCCTATCTGCTGGCGGCCCGCGACGCGCACCCCGGGTCGATCCTGGCGATCACCTTCACCAACAAGGCCGCCGCGGAGATGCGCGAGCGGGTGGTGGACCTGGTCGGGCCGCGGGCGAAGCTGATGTGGGTCTCGACGTTCCACTCGGCCTGTGTGCGGATCCTGCGCCGCGACATCAAGCGGTTCGGGATCAACTCGACGTTCTCGATCTACGACGACACCGACTCGCGCCGGCTGATGACGCTGGTCTGCCGCGAGCTCGACCTGGACGTCAAGCGGTACAACCCGCGCGCCGTGCTGAACTGGATCAGCACCCAGAAGAACGAGTTGATCGACCACGAGACGGCCGCGGCGAAGACGTCGAACCACCTCGAGGAGACGTACGCCGAGTGCTACCGGATCTACCAGGAGCGGCTGGCCCAGGCGAACGCACTGGACTTCGACGATCTGCTGATGACCACGGTCAACCTGTTGCAGGCGTTCCCGGAGGTCCGTGAGTACTATCGGCGCCGCTTCCGCCACGTGCTCGTCGACGAGTACCAGGACACCAACCACGCGCAGTACACGCTGATCCGGGAGCTCTGCGGGGAGGACCCGGCCGCCAGCAACGATCCGAATGGCAACGGCCCGACCGCGCCACCGGCCGAGCTGATGGTGGTCGGTGACTCCGACCAGTCGATCTACGCGTTCCGTGGCGCGACGATCCGCAACATCCTCGCCTTCGAGGAGGACTTCGCCGGCGCCGAGACGATCCTGCTGGAGCAGAACTACCGCTCCACCCAGACGATCCTGACCGCGGCCAACGCGGTGATCAGCCGGAACGAGGGCCGCAAGGCGAAGAACCTGTGGTCCGATCAGGGCCAGGGCGAGCAGATCGCGGTGTACGTCGCCGACAACGAGCACGACGAGGCGCAGTTCGTCGCCGACGAGATCGACCGGCTCACCGACGCCGACGGGGTGAAGCCGTCCGACGTGGCGGTGTTCTACCGGACCAACGCGCAGTCGCGTGTCTTCGAAGAGGTCTTCATCCGGACCGGCCATCCGTACAAGGTGGTCGGCGGCGTCCGGTTCTACGAGCGCAAGGAGGTCCGCGACGCGCTCGCGTACCTGCGCGTGCTGGTGAACCCCGAGGACACCGTGTCGCTGCGCCGGATCATCAACGAGCCGAAGCGCGGGATCGGCGACCGGGCCGAGGCCGCGATCGAGGCGCTGGCCGCGCGGGACCGGACCTCGTTCGCGCAGGCGATGCGGCGGGCGCAGGACGCACCGGCGATGGCGTCGCGGTCGGTCAACGCCGTCCAGGCCTTCGTGGACATCCTGGACGAGTTGACCGCGATGGTGGACTCGGGTGCACCGCCGGACGACATCCTGGACGTCGCCCTACATCGCTCCGGGTACTACGAGACGCTGCAGAAGTCACCCGATCCGCAGGACGAGACCCGGCTGGAGAACCTGGACGAGTTCATCTCGGTCGCCCGCGAGTTCGTCGAGGAGCGGACGGCCGCCGGTGAAGCGGCCGATCTGCAGGCGTTCCTCGAGCGGGTCGCGCTGGTGGCCGACGCGGACCAGATCCCGGACGCGGCCGACGACGGCGGTGTGGTCACGTTGATGACGCTCCACACCGCGAAGGGCCTGGAGTTCCCGGTGGTGTTCCTGACCGGGATGGAGGACGGCGTCTTCCCGCACTCGCGGTCGCTCACCGACCTGAAGGAGCTGGAGGAGGAGCGGCGGCTCGCGTACGTCGGGATCACCCGGGCGCGGCAGCGGCTGGCGATCTCCCGGGCCGCGGTCCGGTCGGCGTACGGCGCTCCGCAGCACAACCCGCCGTCGAGGTTCCTGGAGGAGATCCCGGCCGAGCTGCTCGACTGGCGGCGCGACGAGTCCGCGATCACCCGCTGGTCCGGCACCGGTACGACGAGGGGCAGCGGCATCTCCAGTCGCTACGAGCCACCCCGCCGGACCGCCTCCGACAAGCCGGTGATCAGCCTCAACCCGGGTGACCGGGTCGTCCATGACACGTTCGGGATGGGCACGGTGGTGGTCATCCGCGGCGAGGGCCAGCAGGCGCAGGCCGACATCGATTTCGGCTCAGAAGGTGTGAAGCGGCTGCTGTTGCGGTATGCACCGGTGGAGAAGATCTGAGTCAATATTCTGGGACGTTGCGTTGCATCTGGCCCCGGGATTGAGACAATCGAGGATCTTCGGCCCTCCCCCGGAAGCGTTCGCCCCATGTCCAAGTCGATAGCAGGTAGTAACCGCCGGATCATCCTGGCGGGAGCCAACCCTGGGCTGCGGCTGTTCGACGAGTCCGGCAAGGTGACGGCGTACGCGTCGATCTGGATGGTCGACTGGTCGATCCGCGGCGCCGGTACGGCGGTCGTGCTCTGGTTCGACGGGATCGTCCGGGTGGTGTCCGAGGACGTTGATCTGGCCGCGTGGCTGGAGCGCTACTTCGTCCGCTCGTTCCTCGAGGTCCAGGGCCTGCCCTGGCACGAGCCCGCGGTCGAGCGTGACCTGGTCCAGGTGTCGATGAACCTGGCCGACGGCCTCAGCGCCAAGGCGGCCGACATCCAGATCGAGATGGGCGGTGTCCTCGACCGCCGCCTGTTCGCCACCGACAACTTCCAGCTCGGCGAGGGCAACCACAGCCTGAGCCTGGTGATCGCCCCGGTCCGGTCCGCGACCGTCTCGATCGGCGGCGCCTCGGTCCCCGGCTTCGTCCAGGTCGACGGCTCACCCGACAAGCCCGGTTCGTCCGCGTTCCTTACGACAGCGGAGGTTTGGCGCCGCTGAGCGCCCACCAGTTGTCCATCCGCTCGACCGCTTCCCGGCCACCGTCGAGCACGCGCTGCAGCCTGAACAGATACGCAGCGATCCCCGCCGCACCCTGCATCCAGCCCACGCCCGGCGGCAGCAGCGGCTCCTCGTTGCGATGCTCGACGAAACGCCAGTACGCCGTGCTGTCGTCCTGAAACGCCCGCTCTACAAGGGCATCCGCGAGCCGTACGGCGAACTCCAGGTCCTGCTCGTCACCGTCGCGGCGCCACGCGTCCAGGAACACGTCGCCGACTCCCGCCGTACCGCAGCAGCGTCCGTCGTTGTCCCAGAAGCCCGGGTGGAGCCGCTCGGGCACACCGGAGTAGCGCACGCTGTCCAGACACCGTCGATGCCAGACAGCCGGCGTCTCACCGGCCACCTTGTCGACTCCGGCGTACTCGAGTGCGCGGAACAGCAGCGACGTACCAGCGCCGCCGTGGCACCAGTTGTAGGTGTACTCGTCGCCGTGCCGCTCCTCCCACGGGATGACGCGGGCCACCCGGAAACCCTTGCTGTCATTGATCCCGAGCGTGACCAGATGCTCGGCGCCGGCGCGCGCCGCGTCGATCAGGTCCAGTCGCGCGAGTTCGACGCCCGCGATCGCCAGCACGGCGGCGATCCCGGCCAGGCCGTGCGAGAAGTTCGGCATCTCGGCCCGGGACTCCTCGGTCCAGAAGCGTCGCGGGATGAACTGCCAGTTCCCCGGCTCCTCCCGCTCGCCCATCAGCAGGTCGGCCGCTCGATCGGCCAGTGAACGGGCGTCCTCGCCCTGCCGAGTGGCCCAGAGCGCGCCCATGAGTACGGCGCCGGTGCCGAGCGTCACGTCGTTCGCCACGGCGTCCGGGCGGTACTTGGGCGGCGCGAGGAAGCTCTCCGGCCAGCCGTTGTCGGTCGTGAGCTCGGTGATCCGGTCCATGACCGGCTTCGAGCCGGATTCGCCGAGGGTGGTGAGGGCCCCGATCGAGCTGACCAGACCGTCGAAGTAGGTGATCGACGTCTCGGCCGGGACGGCGATGCGGATCCGGTCGGCGATCGCCCGGGCCAGCTTCTCCTCCTCGGCGGTCCAGCCGCGGGTCAGCCGGATTTCCGCGAGAGCGTGCGCGAGGCCGCCGATTCCACTGTGCATGCCGTCGCGGTACTTCTCCGGCTTGTCACCGCCGGCGGCCTCGGGGATCCACGGACCCGTGTCGTCCCACCGCACCTGCTGGAGTGACCATCGCCAGGCGTCTTCGGCCAGTCCGCCGTACGACGTCATGGCCGGGCGTTCCGGAGCCGGATGCCGCTCCACTCGAGCGTGCTGGTGATGACTTCGGCCCAGAAGTCGTGCAGCCGGGACAGGACGCGCAACTGGATGCCGGCTTCGTCGTGCAGTTCGAAGAGGTCACCGACTCGTTCGGGCGGAGCCAGTGGCCGGACCTCAGCGGTAGCCACGACTGCGGCGTCGTACTCGGTGAAGGCGTCGCCGGGCAGCCGGTAGGCGTAGAGCTTGACCGAGCGCATCGCGTCCAGCCAGCCGTACTCGACGGCGTGCACACGGGAGCCGGAGCCGGCGCCGATGATGCGGTCGCGGTCGGCAGGTGTGGTGGAGGGGCCCACCCACGCCATCGCGCGGGGGCACTGCCTCGGGAACCAGTAGTCGGGGGCTCGGTCGTGGCCGACGGCCCAGACGTAGGGCGTGGCCTGCTGCGCCGTCCTGGCGACGTGCGGCCGGAAGACCTCGATGGTCGGATCTTCGGAGAAGTGCAGAACCTCTCCGGCTGCTGGACGCATGCCCGGGATCCTAGTCCTACCGGGAGCCGGCCTCAGCAGCTTTTCAGTACGGTGCGAATGCTCAGGGGTTGAGGCCGCAGTGGTCGCGCAGCCACGGCATCGGGTCGGTCGCGTCGCCGCCGTCCGGGTGGACCTCGAAGTGCAGGTGCGGGCCGGTGGTGTTACCGGTCATCCCGACCGCGCCGACCTGGTCACCGGCGTATACGGTCTCGCCGACCGACACGCTGAACTTCGACATGTGGTTGTACCAGGTGACGGTGCCGTCCTCGTGCCGGACCTGGACCTGGCGGCCGTAGGGGCCGGCCCAGTCGGCGAAGATCACCACACCCTTCATCACGCTGCGGATGGTGGTGCCGATCGGGGCGGCGAAGTCGGTGCCGGTGTGGTTGCGGGCCCAGCGGCTGCCGCCCTGACCGAAGGTCGCGGTGATGTGGTAGCCGGAGATCATCATCTCGCAGCGGGTGGCCGACTCGCGGAGCTTCTTCTCCGCCGCGTCGGCCTTGGCCTTGGCCTGGGCGAGGGCGGAGGCGCGCTTGGCGGTGAGGGCCTGGGTGGCGGTGAGCTTGGCGGCCCGCGCCTTGGCCAGCTGGGTGGCGGCGGCCTGCTTCTTGTTCGTCTCGTTGCCGGCGAGCTGGACCCGGGAGGAGTCACGGGTGGCGAGCTGGCGGGCCTGGATGCGTGCGGTGGTGATGCCGGACAGTTGCCCGTTGTCCATGCTGAGCGCCGCGAGGTTCACCGCGGAGTTCGCCTGGGTCGGCGAGGCGAGCGTGCTGTGGCTGAATCCCACAGCTCCTGCCGCCGCAGCGAGCGCTGCGGTCAAACCGACGATCTGGGTACTGCTGGGGGTATTACGCCTGGCAACACGATGCTTGGCACTGTGACGTCCTGCGCCGGGCTTGCGCGCAGCGTTGCCTGGCGTGACGCGGTCGCCCGCGGCACGGTGCTGGGACACAACGTGGCCTTTCGGTCACAGGGGAGGGCTAGGGGAGGGACCAAAGCCTTGTTTCGACCCCGGGGAGGTTTTATTCCCCCTGGGGACTCACGCACGATAACGGATGAGTCACGAGGCGACAAACCCTGCCACCCACTTTTTCCCGTCTCCTTCACGAAACCTTTGCACGAGCCGCTGCACGTGCATCTGCCCAAAGGCGCCCAGAAGGCTTCCTCGTCAGGCAAAATCGAGCATGTCAGGACAACTGTCAGGCGACGGTGTTCTCGTCGTCCGGTTCGTCCTGTCCGTCCAGCTGGGCCAGCATCCCGGTGATCCGGTGCACGACCTCGCCGTGGAACGGCAGGGACAGGTGGCCCACGCCGCGAACCCGCACGTTACTCGCCAGCAGATCGGGGTGCCGAATCCGGGCCCGGCGCTGCGGCACGATCAACTGGTCGACGTCGCTGTAGAACGCGACGAACCTGGTCCGGCAGTCGGGCGCCGGCTCGGCCAGTTCGGCCATCAGGTTGCTGTCCGGCCGCACCTGCTTGACCAGGGGCCACGGCAGCAGTCGCGCGGCGACGGTGCCCTGGTGCGGGGTGCCGAGGGTGACGCAGGTGTGCACCCGCTCGTGACCGCCGAGCCGCTGGACGTAGTACCGCGCGATCAGCCCGCCCAGGCTGTGCCCGACCACATGGATCTGGTCCGACCCGGACTCCTCGCAGATCCGCTCGATCTCGTCCCCCATCCGTTCCGCGGTACGGCGTACGTCCAAGGTCAACGGTGAGTACGAGAAGGTGTGGATGCTGCTGAAGCCGCGACGCACCAGTTGCCGGCGCATCAGGGCGAAGACGGTGTGGTTGTCGATGATCCCGTGGGCCAGCAGGATCGGCGTACCGGCGGCCCGGACGTCGCGGACGAGCAGGCCGCGCTGGGCCGGCGTCAGACCGGCCAGGTTGAGCCGTTCGGTGCGCGAACCGGAACCGCTGACCAGACCGAGCGGGTACATCGCGAGATGGGTGGTCAGCCAGCCGAGCTCGACTGCCGCCCCTTGCAGGACCCTGGGTGAGAGTGCGGACCGGGCGCCGTACTTGAGGCCGTCCAGCGCGCCGCGGACGCCGTCCTGCCAGGAGCCGCCGGCCTCCGCCACCACCTGGCCCGGCTCTTCCACCGCCTCGCTGCTCATGGGCGACTCCTCACACAACCAGACCCCCCGATTGGTCCGATCCTTTCCACGGTAACCGGTTCCCTCCCGGCGTGTCGGGGAACACACACCTCCGTGTCTTATCCGTGAGGTTCGGCTCGGATAGCCTGCGAATCTGGACGCAACGCGGCGCTCCAGTACTGAAAGGCCACCGGACATGCCCACCACGAGCCCTCTGCGAGTCGTCGTCGCCAAGCCGGGCCTGGACGGCCACGACCGCGGCGCGAAGGTCGTCGCCCGGGCGCTGCGGGATGCCGGTATGGAGGTCATCTACACCGGTCTGCACCAGACGCCGGAGCAGATCGTCGAGACCGCGATCGCGGAGGACGCCGACGCGATCGGCCTGTCGGTGCTGTCCGGCGCGCACATGACCCTGTTCAAGCGGGTCCGCGAACTGCTCACCGAGCGCGACGCCGACGACATCGTGGTGTTCGGCGGCGGCATCATCCCGGACGCCGATCTGCAGCCGCTGGCCGAGCTCGGCGTGCACAAGATCTTCACTCCCGGCGCCACCACCACCGAGATCGTCGACTGGGTTCGGACCCATGTCGGCGATGCCTCCGCCGCCCCGGCCGAAGACGCCTCCTCCTCGCCGGCCTGAGCCGCCGGACCCGCGTTTTCCGGGCTCTGGAGAAGGCCAGTTCCGCTCCGGAGCGTGATGGCGACTGCGTGGAGTCGTTCTGAACGGATACCGTGCGTTCAGTTAGGTTACTAACCGGTAATACCGAATCGTTAAGAAAGACCCGGTTGTGCGGACTGTCGAATCGCGGTCGCATACAGCCATGCGGCTGTCTGTTGCAGAGGCTGTCGAACGGCAAGGTGTGTGGCTCAGGACACATCACCCCCGTCGTCGGTTACTGTCCGGACAGGCGGGATCGCAGCGTGGTGGGGGACTGTGAACCGCTGACGCAGGAAAAAGCGAGTTCCCATCGGGAGAGGGCAGGTAAACGATGAGGTTTGAACGATCACACACACGCAAGGCGGTCGCTCTGGCCGTCGCCGGCAGCTTGGTGCTGCTCGCGTCCGCGTGTGGCGGTGACGACGGGAGCAGTGCCGAAGGCGGCTCGACCGGGGGAGCAGCACTGGAGGGTCGCGGCCCGATCAACTTTGCCACCGGCAAAGACACCTCCGGGAACCTGACGAACCAGGTCGCGGCGTGGAACTCCCAGCACCCGGACGAGAAGGTCACGGTCACCGAGCTGCCCGAGTCTGCCGACCAGCAGCGGGCCCAGATGATCTCGAACGCCCAGATCAAGTCCGACGCGTTCAGCGTGCTGAACCTGGACGTGGTCTGGACCGCCGAGTTCGCGGCGAACCGGTGGGTCACCGAGCTGCCTCCGGACCAGTTCCCTGACCTGAACAAGCTGCTGCCGTCCACGGTCGACACAGCCAAGTACCGCGACAAGCTATACGCCGTCCCGGTGACGTCCGACGGCGGCCTGCTGTACTACCGCAAGGACCTGCTGGACAAGGCGGGTGTGCAGCCGCCGAAGACCTGGGCCGAGATGCAGGCCGCATGCGACAAGGTCAAGGCGCTGCCCGAGGCCAAGGCGGCCAGCTGCTACGCGGGTCAGTTCGAGAAGTACGAGGGCCTGACGGTGAACTTCTCCGAGGCCGTCAACGGTGCGGGCGGTGTCGTCGTCGGTGACGACGGCAAGCCGAACGTGGACACCCCGGAGGCGCTCGCCGGGCTGACCTTCCTGGTGGACGGCTTCAAGTCCGGGATGATCCCGAAGGCCGGCATCACCTACACCGAGGAGCCGGGCCGCCGGGCGTTCCAGGAAGGCAACCTGATCTTCCACCGGAACTGGCCGTATGTGTACGCGAAGGCCGCCGAGGCGGGTTCGAAGATCGTCGGCAAGTACGCCGTCGCGCCGCTGCCGGGCAAGGACGGTGCCGGCGTGTCCACCCTGGGTGGCCACAACTACGCGATCTCGGAGTTCGCCAAGAACAAGGCGTCCGCGGCGGACTTCATCAAGTTCATGTCCAGCGAGGAGCGGCAGAAGGCGAACATCGAGAAGACCTCGCAGGCGCCGACCTGGGCCTCGCTGTACGACGACCCGGAGCTGAACAAGCAGTTCCCGTACCTCGCACCGCTGAAGGCCTCGATCGAGACCGCGAAGTCGCGGCCGAAGGTGGTCAAGTACGGCGACGTCACCACCGCGATCCAGGAGGCGGCGTACGGCGCTCTGACCGGTACGACGCCACCGAAGGACGCTCTGGCCGAGCTGCAGACCAAGTTGAGCACGCTCATCACGCAATGACCGAAGCGGCGGGGCCGGCGCGTAGCTTCACCGCTGCGTGCCGGCCCCGGCCTGTCGCTGCCCGCTGGAGGCGGGCAGAGAGAAGGAGGCAGAGGTGAGTACATCCGCCCCGGTCGCCGAGCGACCGACACCGGAGACTACCAAAAAGCCCAAGCGGAGCTCGTTCAACGAGGGCACCGGCCGGCTGGCCGCGTTGCTGCTGTCGCCGACGATGATCGTGCTGATCCTCGTCGTCGGGTTGCCGATCCTCGCGGCGTTGCGCGAGTCGCTGTACACGAGCGGTCAACAGATCGACGAGTCGGGCTTCATCGTCGAGGGCTCCCAATTCGTGGGCCTCGACAACTACACGGCGATCTTCTCCGGCGAGACCGGCGACCGATTCTGGAACGCTTTCTACAACACCACGTTCTTCACCGTCACTTGTGTGCTCCTGGAGACCACCTTGGGTGTCGCGATGGCCCTGGTGATGCACAAGGCGTTCAAGGGCCGCGCCATCGTGCGGGCCAGCATCCTGGTCCCGTGGGCGATCCCGACCGTCGTCTCCGCGCTGCTGTGGAAGTGGATCTTCCAGGCCGACGGTATCGCCAATGAGATGCTCGGCACCCAGATCCTGTGGTCCACCGAGGGCTGGCAGTCGGTGCTGTCGGTCATCATCGCCGACACCTGGAAGACCGCGCCGTTCATCGGGCTGCTGGTGCTCGCGGGCCTGCAGACGATTCCGGACGAGGTCTACGAGGCCGCCAAGGTCGACGGCGCCAAGGTGTGGTCGACGTTCATCCACATCACGATGCCGTTGGTGAAGCCGGCGCTGCTGGTGGCAGTGCTGTTCCGCATCCTCGACACACTGCGGATCTTCGACCTGCCGTTCGTGCTGGTCGGCCCGAACAAGGAGTCGGTCGAGACGCTGTCGATCCTGGCGTACCTCGAAGCCAACCAGACGCGGTACGGGCCGGCGGCGGCGTACGCGACCTTGCTGTTCATCTACGTCGCTGTGGTCGCGTACGTGTTCGTCAAGCTGCTGGGTGCCGACGTGTTCGGCGACGCCATCCAGCGGACGGCGAAGAAGAAGAAGAACGGCAACGGCAACGGCCGGGGCCGGGGCAAGCAGGCGGACTCTGGCGCCCCGGTGGCCGGACTGACCGCCGGTGGCGGCTTAGGAGGTGAATGATGGCTATTGCTGAGAAGGCCCCGAGGGCTATCGACGTCAAGGCTGCCGAGGCGCCGTGGTACCGGCGTTGGCTGCCGCTGATCGGTGTCGGGCTGATCGTGCTCTACTGCCTGGTGCCGTTCCTCTGGATGGTGGTGTCGTCGCTGCGGCGGCCGGCCGACCAGTTCGAGAACACGATCATTCCGTCGCCCATTTCGCTGGCCAACTTCCAAGACGTGTTCAAGCCCGGCACCGGGTTCCAGCGTGGTCTGCTGAACAGCCTGATCGTGGCCGGCACGGTGACGATCCTGACGCTGCTCATCGGCATGGTGGCGGCCTACACCCTGGCCCGGCTGGAGTTCCGGGGCAAGAACTTCGTGCTGGCGATCATCATCGTCACCTCGATGTTCCCGGGGATCTCACTGGTCATCCCGCTGAAGAAGCTGTTCAGCGACATCGAGTGGATCAACACCTACCAGGCGATGATCGTGCCCAGCCTGTCGTTCGCACTGCCCCTGGCGGTGTGGCTCCTGACCGCGTTCTTCCGGCAGATGCCACGAGAGCTCGAACAGGCCGCGATGGTGGACGGCTGTACGCCGGCCCAGGCGTTCCGCAAGGTGATCCTCCCGCTGGCCGCACCGGGTGTGTTCACCACCGCGATCATCACCTTCATCGCGGCCTGGAACGAGTTCCTGATCGCGCTGAGCATGGTGAACAAGAAGGAGTACCAGACCGCCAACGTGGTGATCTCGCAGTTCACCGGCGCCTCGGGCCGCGACCAACCGTTCGGCAGCCAGATGGCCGCCGGCGTGGTCGTCACCATCCCGCTGGTGATCGCCGTACTGCTGTTCCAGCGTCGTATCGTCGCCGGCCTCACGGCAGGTGGCGTGAAGTGAGTTTGTTCCGCAACCGGGCGGATCGGGACCGCCGCGACCGGGACGACCGGGCGCGGCGGGACCGCGAAGAGCGTGATCGACGCGATCGCGAGGACCGGGACCGATGGGAACGAGAGGAACGGGACCGGCGGGACCGCGAGGATCGCGCCCGCTTCCGTTAGCAGACAGATAGGCCGGAGTCGCTCAGGCGGCTCCGGCCTTTGCTCTTTGCGCAGGGCTTGGTCAGACCTCGAGCCAGGCAGTGGCGTCGGTGGGGAGTTGGTTGTTGGTCAGGGGCTCGCTGGCGAGGAGGACCTGGGTGTGGGTGGGGAGCGGGATGGGGGTGTCGCTGAGGTTGGTGAGGCAGCGGAAGTTGGGAGAGCGGGTGAAGGACAGGACGCCGGCGGGGGTGTCCTCGTCCCAGACCAGGTGGCCTTCGCCGAGGGCCTCGGTGGAGCGGCGGACGCGGAGGGCGGCCTTGTAGAGGTTGAGGTGGCTGTCCGGGTCGGAGGCCTGGGCCTCTGCGGTCAGCGAGGCCCAGTCGGCCGGCTGAGGTAGCCACGGCTGGCCGGCGCCGGTGCCGAAGCCGAAGGGCGGCTCGGTGCCGGACCACGGGATGGGTACCCGGCAGCCGTCGCGGCCGCGGACGGTGTGACCGGAGCGCTCCCACGTCGGGTCGTCCAGGACTTCCTCCGGCAGGTCCTCGACCTCGGGCAGGCCGAGCTCGTCACCTTGGTAGATGTACGCCCCACCAGGCAGCGCCAGCTCGAGCAACGCCGCCGCGCGGGCCCGGCGCCGGCCGAGCTTCAGGTCGGTCGGCACTGTGCCGGCGGGCATCGACGCGTCCTTCTGGTTGCGACCGTAGCGGGAGCGGTGCCGGATCGTGTCGTGATTGCTCAGCACCCAGGTGGCTGGTGCGCCGACCGCCCAGAAGTGTTCGGTGGTGTGGTCGATCACCTCCCGCAACTCTGTGGCGTCCCACGGGCACTGGAGCGCGTCGAAGTTGAACGCCGAGTGCAGCTCGTTCGGCCGGACGTACTGCGCGAGCCGGTCGGCCGGGGACAGCCAGGCCTCGGCGACGAACACCCGCGGGCCGAGCGGTGTCGCGGCGTACTCGTCGGCGATCCGGCGCCAGCGCTGGTGGATGTCGTGCACCGCGGGCTGGTCGTACGTCGGGTGCCCGGCGTACTTGTCCCGGGTGACCTCGCCGTTCGGGGCCGGGATCACGTCGGGCAGCGTCGGGTCCTTCGCCATCGAGTCGGCCACGTCGATGCGGAACCCGTCGACGCCGCGGTCGAACCAGAAGCGCAGGATCGAGTCGAACTCCTCGACCACCTTCGGGTGGTCCCAGTTCCAGTCCGGCTGGCTGACGTCGAACAGGTGCAGGTACCACTGCCCGTCGTCGATCCGGGTCCACGCCTGTCCGCCGAAGGCGGCCGGCCAGTTCGTCGGCGGCTCCGAACCGTCTGAGCCCTTGCCGTCGCGGAACCAGAACAGGTCGCGTTCCGGAGAGCCCTTACCGGCCTCCAGCGCGGCCTTGAACCACGGGTGGTCCCAGGAGCAGTGGTTCGGGACCAGATCGATCAGGATCCGGATCCCGAGCGCGTGCGCCTCGGCGATCAGCGCGTCGGCGTCCGCCAGGGTGCCGAAGTCGGGGTTGATGTCCCGGTAGTCGGACACGTCGTACCCGCCGTCGAGAAGCGGGGACGGGTACCACGGGCTGATCCAGATCGCGTCGATGCCGAGATCGGCGAGGTAGGGCAGCCGGGCCCGGATGCCGTTCACGTCACCGGTGCCGTCCCCGTTGGCGTCGGCGAAGGATCGGGGGTACACCTGGTAGACGACGGCGCTACGCCACCAGTCGTCAGCTGGTCTGGTCGCTGCAGAGGTCATGGCGCTCAGCCTTTCACGGACGCGCAAGACGGCTGTGACGGTCGTCTCAGCGTGCACCCCGGCTGTTGCGGAGGACACCGGGGTGGCTAGTCTCAGGCCGACGGAACGCGCCGGCGACCGTGCCCTCCATCGGGAACAGCCCGCCTGCCGCGGCCTACTCGAACAGGTGCGAGAGAGGGACCACAGTCGTGGACTTGATGGAATACCAGGCGAAGTCTGTCTTCGCCAAGCATGGAGTGCGGACGACCGTGGGTGAGGTCGTCACTACTCCGGAAGAAGCCCGCGCGGCGGCCGAGAAGATCGGCGGCCGGGTGGTGGTGAAGGCCCAGGTGAAGACCGGCGGCCGCGGTAAGGCCGGTGGCGTGAAGCTGGCCTCCTCGCCCGACGAGGCGGAGGAGAAGGCCCGCGAGATCCTCGGTCTGGACATCAAGGGCCACATCGTCAAGACGCTGAACATCGTCCCGGCCGCGGCGATCGCGGAGGAGTACTACTTCTCCTTCCTGATCGACCGGGCGAACCGGAACTACCTGTGCATCGCGTCGGCGGCCGGCGGTATGGAGATCGAGGAGGTCGCGCACACCAACCCCGAGGCGGTGGCGAAGATCTCGATCGATCCGGCCGCCGGGGTGGACCTGGCCAAGGCCCGGGAGATCGCGCAGGCGGCGAAGTACCCGGACGACATCCTGGACGCGGTCGCGCCGGAGATCGTCAAGCTGTACGAGGTGTTCATCAGCGAGGACGCGTCGCTGGTCGAGGTGAACCCGCTGGTCAAGCTCGCGGACGGCAACGTCGAGGCGCTGGACGGCAAGGTCACGCTGGACGAGAACGCGGACTTCCGGCACCCGGAGCACGCCGAGTTCGAGGACGCGTCCGCGGACGACCCGCTGGAGGCGGCGGCCAAGGCCAAGGGCCTGAACTACGTGAAGCTGGACGGCTCGGTCGGCATCATCGGCAACGGCGCCGGGCTGGTCATGTCCACGCTCGACGTCGTCGCGTACGCCGGTGAGGAGTTCGGCGGCGTGAAGCCGGCGAACTTCCTCGACATCGGTGGCGGCGCGTCGGCCGAGGTGATGGCCAACGGGCTGGAGATCATCATCTCCGACGCCCAGGTGGAGAGCGTCTTCGTCAACGTCTTCGGCGGCATCACCGCCTGTGATGCGGTCGCCAACGGCATCGTGCAGGCGTTCGAACTGCTGGCGAGCCGGGACGAGCACGTCACCAAGCCGCTGGTCGTCCGGCTGGACGGCAACAACGCCGAGGAGGGCCGCCGCATCCTCGACGAGGCCGGTCTGGCCGGTCTGGAGCGGGTCGACACCATGGACGGCGCCGCCAAGCGGGCCGCCGAGCTGGCTGCGAAGTAAGGGATCGCTGAACAATGTCTATCTTCCTGACCAAGGACAGCAAGGTCATCGTCCAGGGCATGACCGGCTCGGAAGGCACCAAGCACACCACCCGGATGCTTGCCTCGGGCACCAACATCGTCGGCGGCGTGAACCCGCGCAAGGCCGGCCAGAGCCAGGATTTCGACGGCAAGGCAGTGCCGGTCTTCGGGACCGTCGCGGACGCCGTCAAGGAGACCGGGGCGAACGTCTCGGTCATCTTCGTGCCGCCGAAGTTCACCAAGGACGCCGTCATCGAGGCGATCGAGGCCGCGGTGCCGCTGGTCGTGGTGATCACCGAGGGCGTGCCGGTGCACGACACGGCCGCGTTCTTCGCCGCCGCGCAGGCGTCCGGCACCACCCGGATCATCGGCCCGAACTGCCCCGGCATCATCACGCCGGGTGAGTCGAACGCCGGCATCATCCCGGCCGACATCGCCGGCCAGGGCCGGATCGGGCTGGTGTCGAAGTCGGGCACGCTGACCTACCAGATGATGTACGAGCTGCGTGACTTCGGGTTCTCCACCGCGATCGGTATCGGCGGCGACCCGATCATCGGCACCACCCACATCGACGCGCTGCGGGCGTTCCAGGACGACCCGGACACCGACGCGATCGTGATGATCGGTGAGATCGGTGGTGACGCCGAGGAGCGGGCGGCCGCGTTCATCAAGGAGAACGTGACCAAGCCGGTCGTCGGGTACGTGGCCGGGTTCACCGCGCCGGAGGGCAAGACGATGGGTCACGCCGGTGCGATCGTGTCCGGTTCGTCCGGTACGGCGGCCGCCAAGCAGGAGGCCCTCGAGGCCGTCGGTGTCAAGGTCGGCAAGACCCCGTCCGAGACCGCGAACCTGATGCGCGAGATCATGCAGGCCCTGACCAAGTAGGCAGTGGTGCGAGAACGGCCCCGGGACATTCCCGGGGCCGTTTTCTACTTGTACGTGGCCGAGCGTTCCGCGGCGCGGGTGAGGGTCTCGTTGAACGCGGTGTCGGAGATGTCCAGGCCCTTCAGGACCGGAAACAGCACGTAGACCGCCTTGTCCCCGAGCGAGGCGATGCCGATCCGGTAGGTGAAGGTCTTCCCGCCGCCGGTGTCGTACGACGCCCGCCAGCTCTCACCCTTGATCACGCTGGTCGACACGTTCCCGGTCGACTCCACCTTCGCGTTCGAGACGCTCTTCTCACAGCCGTCGACGTTCTTGCGGACCTGGGTGACGAAGCTGGTCGCGGCGGCCGTGGACGCGAAATCCGCCACCATGTCGTCCAGGCCGAACTCGGTCGGTACCTTCGCCTCCGGCGTCACGTAGGTCAGCGTGCTGGACTTCGTCGCCTTGGCGGTCTTCAGGTTGATCTTCTCGCAGCCGGTGCCGCTGCCGGTCTTGGTGCCCCCGCTGCTCACCCACGGCTTGTCGATACCGCTCAGCACCGGCAGGTCGACCGGCGCCATGAACCCAGGCGCCTCGGTGGTCGGCAGCAGACCGGGTTTGGCCAGCGGTGCCCCGGTGCCGCAGCCGCCGGTCTGGGCACAGATCCGCTTCAGGCCGGCTGTCGCCGCGGCCAGCACCGGCTCAGGCTTGGGCGGCGTACCGGCGATGGTGTCGTGTTCGAGCACCATGGTGGCCTGGCCGGCGACCGCGACGGCGACGCTCTTGTACTTCGTCTTGCCGCCGGTGGGCTGGCCGAAGACCGCCAGCACGCCGCGCTCGCCGACGCCGGTGGTGACGTAGCTGGAGGCCAGCCGTACCTGAGGCGTGGAGCAGGCGCTCAGCCAGCCGACGATCGAGGTGTAGGCCTTGGCCGCGGCGGCCTTGTCGTTGGACACCTCGACGTACTGGACCGCGGTGTCCTTGGTGGCCGAGTTCTGGAAGGTGCGGACCCAGGTGCGCTGGCCGGCCGGGTCGGCGAACCGCTGGGACTGGCAGACGAACGAGCGCTCCGGGGCGCTGCTGCCGTCGGCGGTCTTGGTGATCGCCCAGGCGCCGGTCGCGCCGAGCGGCTTGGCCGTGGCGGCGTCGAGCAGGACCTTGGCGTCGCCCAGCATGTTCGTGTCGGCCGACTTGTCGTCGGTGGCACCGGAGTTCGCGCCGGGCGTCTCGTCGCCGCCGAAGGCGTTCAGGGCGGCGACACCGCCGCCACCGACCAGCACGACGACTGCGACTCCGGCGGCGATCGTCTGGTTCCGCTTGCGCGCCTTCTGCCGGCGTGCCTCCCGTGCAGCGGCGCGACCGCCGCCGCGGGGTGCGCGGTGGGAACCGGCCAAAGCTCGACCTCCTGACTGATTCCACCCGACAGTACCCGGTGGTCCCTGGTCGTCCCCACTCAGCCGGATCGCGGACACCGGCAGGTGTCCACCCGCCAACTGAGCGTGAACAAGCGGGGCGAAGTCTTCCATATCCGGCGTGTCAGAACGAGTGGTCCCCCAGCGCGGGGGACGATGGGAGCCAGATGACCGACATGCTGAGCCGTCCGGGCGCCCGTGACGGCGGACCACACCAGGCGCCCGGGCCCGCCCCGGCGGATGCTGCGGTCGCCGCCCCGACCAAGCCGGTGGTTCTGTCGGCTGTGATCTCCGCGGGCGCGTGCCTGCTCGCCGGTCTGCTCACCTGCGCCGCGGTCGCCGTCATCGGCTGGCTGGCCGCGACCTTCGGCGGAGCGTCCGGAGCCATCCGCGCAGGCGCATCGGCCTGGCTGGTCGCCCACAAGGCCGGTGTGACGCTCGGCAGTGGTGCGATCACGATCGCGCCCCTCGGACTGACCCTGTTCCTGGGCTGGTGCCTGTACCGCGGCGGGAAGTCCGCCGCCCGCTCCAGCGGGGCGGACCGGACCAAGGACCTCATCGTGCTGTCCGGCACGTTCGCCCTCGTCTACGGCCTGGGCGCGCTGATCATCGCCCTGCTCACGGCCGACGGCTCGCTCCGGGTGTCTCCGCTGTCCGCCTTCTTCGGCGCCGCCTCACTGGCCCTGGTCGCAGGGACCATCGGCGTACTGGTCGAGTCGGGGGCGGCCCAGGACATCGCCGATGCGACTCCCACCGGCCTGCGCGACGCCGTGCCGGCTGCGGCTGCCGCAGTACTCACGGTGATCGCGATCGCTTCGCTGCTGTACGGCGTACTGCTGGCGATCCACTTCTCCCGCGTCACCGGGATGCTGGAGCTCCTGGACGCCGGTGTGGTCGGGTCGGTGGTGCTCTTCGCGATCTGCCTGATGCTGATCCCGAACATGGTCCTGTACGTCGTCTCGTTCCTCGCCGGGCCCGGATTCCAGCTGGGAGTGGGTACGACGATCGCACCGACCGGTGTGGACGTGGGTAATCTGCCGGCGCTTCCGCTGCTGGCCGCCGTACCTGCTGATGGGGCTACACCGACGTACCTGCTGGTGCTGACCGCTGCGGTGCCGTTGCTCGCCGGTGCGGTCGCTGGACTCGTGGTGGCCCGGCGTGGGCTGGCGGACGAGGACTCCGATGCGCTGGGGTGGGACGCGTTCGCGCTGCGGGGCGGTATGGCGGCTCTGGTCGCCGGAGTGATGCTCTACGTGCTCATGGCGTTGTCGGGTGGTTCTGCCGGGTCCGGGCGGATGTCGGCCGTGGGGATCCCGGCCGCGCTGCCGGCGGCCGGCGTACTGGCTGCCGGGATGGCCATCGGCGCCGCGATCACGGCGGCGGTCATCGCCTCCCGCCGACCGGCTGACGGCGAGGCGGACGCCGGGCGATAAGCTTCGGCGCGTGACAGACCCGGTTGCGCCGACCCCCGATCCTGCGCGCCTCGTCGTGCTCATCTCGGGGTCGGGGTCGAACCTGCAGGCCCTGCTGGACGCCTGCGCCGATCCGGCGTACGGCGCTCAGGTCGTCGCCGTCGGTGCCGATCGCGACGGTGTCGCGGGGCTGGACCGGGCCGCCGAGGCCGGGGTGCCGAGCTTCGTGCACAAGGTCAAGGACTACGCCGAGCGGACCGACTGGGATCGCGCGCTGACCGCGTCGGTGTCCGAGTACAAGCCGGACCTGGTCGTCTCCGCGGGCTTCCTGAAGCTGGTCGGCGAGGATTTCCTGGCCGCGTTCGGTGACCGGTACATCAACACCCACAACGCGCTGCTGCCGGCCTTCCCCGGCATCCACGGGCCGCGGGACGCGCTCGAGTACGGCGTCAAGGTGGCCGGCGCGACCCTGTTCTTCGTCGACGGCGGCGTCGACACCGGGCCGATCATCGCCCAGGTCGTCGTACCCGTGCAGGACGACGACACCGAAGAAGCCCTGACCGAACGGATCAAGGAGGTCGAACGCCGCCAGCTGGTGGAGTGGGTCGGCCGGCTGGTCCGCGAGGGCTGGACCATCACCGGACGAAAGGTTCGACTGAAGTGAGCACCGACCGCAGGCCGATTCGCCGGGCGCTGATCAGCGTCTACGACAAGACCGGTCTGGAGGAGCTCGCGAAGGCCCTCTCCGCGGCCGGCGTGCAGCTGGTGTCGACCGGCTCCACCGCGGCCCGGATCGCGGCGGCCGGTGTACCGGTGACCAAGGTCGAGGAACTGACCGGGTTCCCCGAGTGCCTGGACGGCCGGGTCAAGACGCTGCACCCGATGGTGCACGCCGGTCTGCTGGCCGACGTCCGCAAACCCGAGCATGTCGAGCAGCTCGCCGAGATGCGGGTGGAGCCGTTCGACCTGCTGGTGAGCAACCTCTACCCGTTCACCGAGACGGTCGCGTCCGGCGCGTCGGTGGACGAGTGCATCGAGCAGATCGACATCGGCGGGCCGTCGATGGTCCGCGGCGCCGCCAAGAACCACGCCAACGTCGCGGTCGTGGTCTCGCCGTCGCGGTATGGCGAGGTTTTGGCTGCGCTGGCGGAGGGCGGCTTCTCTGCGGAGCAGCGGCAGCGGCTGGCCGTCGACGCCTTCGTGCACACGGCGTCGTACGACGTCGCCGTCGCCTCCTGGATGGGCAGCGTGCTCACCGACACGTCGGAAGGCTCCGGCTTCCCGGCCTGGGTCGGAGCGACCTGGGACAAGTCCGCCGTGCTCCGGTACGGCGAGAACCCGCACCAGCCGGCCGCTCTGTATGTGAACGGCCGGGGTGGCCTGGCGGCCGCGGAGCAGTTGCACGGCAAGGAGATGTCGTACAACAACTACGTCGACGCCGATGCGGCCCGACGTACTGCGTACGACTTCACCGAGCCGGCGGTCGCCATCATCAAGCACGCTAACCCGTGCGGCATCGCGGTCGGCAAGGACATCGCCGAGGCCCACCGCCGCGCCCACGAGTGCGACCCGGTGTCGGCGTACGGCGGTGTGATCGCGACGAACGCCCCCGTGTCGGTGGACATGGCCAAGCAGGTCGCGGAGATCTTCACCGAGGTGCTGGTCGCACCGGCCTTCGACGACGGTGCCGTCGAGATTCTGCAAGGAAAGAAGAACATCCGGCTCCTCGTCGCGCCGGCCCTCTCCGCTGCGGAGAAGGTCGAGATGCGGGCCGTCAGCGGCGGTCTGCTGCTGCAGCACACCGACCGGTTCCAGGCTGAGGGCGACGACCCGTCCGCATGGAAGCTCGCGGCCGGCGCCCCGGCAACTCCCGAGGTCCTAGCCGACCTCGCCTTCGCCTGGAAGGCCTGCCGGGCGGTCAAGTCCAACGCCATCCTCCTCGCCTCCGGCGGCGCCTCGGTCGGCGTCGGCATGGGCCAGGTCAACCGCGTCGACTCCTGCCGCCTCGCCGTCTCCCGCGCCGGCGAACGTGCCGTCGGCTCGGTCGCCGCCTCGGACGCCTTCTTCCCGTTCCCAGACGGGCTGGAGGTCCTCATCGAAGGCGGCGTCAAGGCAGTCGTCCAGCCCGGCGGCTCCATCCGCGACGAGGCCGCCATCGAGGCCGCGGAGAAGGCCGGCATCACCATGTATTTCACGGGGACTCGGCACTTCTTCCACTGAGTTCTTTCCCACGCGTGCTACGCGGTCGCTCCTTCGTCGCGGCCGCTACGCGCGCTCCCGCCCTTGAGTTTGTTTGCGGGCTGCCGCCCTCCGCGACTCCCGCGTCGCGCGCCAGCAAACGACCCCTCGTCTGGTGACCAAGACAGCCGGACAGATCCTCGCGAACGCCAGCCGTCCAACAGCTTCGAGTTCGCGCCACTAGTTGTCTACGTGGTCGAGGCCTCGGCAGCCTTCTTGATCGAGGCGGCCTCCGTCTCGACGTACTGCTTGGTCAGTGACCGCGTCATCAGCCAGCCGATCCCGGACAGCGGGCCGGACACGGTCAGGGCGAGGGTGAGCCGGCTCCCGTCGGGATGCGGCTCGACGACGTGCGCGGCGGTGACGGTCACGCCGGGCGAC
Source organism: Kribbella sp. NPDC049174 (assembly GCF_043197365.1). NCBI lineage: Bacteria > Bacillati > Actinomycetota > Actinomycetes > Propionibacteriales > Kribbellaceae > Kribbella > Kribbella sp. NPDC049174. Next base: position 447,590 of record NZ_JBICSZ010000002.1, read on the forward strand.
TTCGACTGCCAGGTGTACGACGACCCCTCGGCCAGCTCGGTGACCGTCCACACCGCAGTGGGCAGCCGGGGCTGCTGCAACCGGGTTCGGGAGCCGACGGCCAACGGTCCGGCGTCGAGACGCTCCACGGAGTCGACCGTCGGGATCCGCTCGGGCCAACGCTCGACATCGACAACCACCGCCCAGACCCGCGCGGGCAAGGCCGCGATGGCGACGGTGTGCTGCAGGCCGGCCATGCGCTGAGTGTACGACGGCACCCCGCGAGACTGAGCCCACTCGGACGCCGACCACCGACGACGTAATGACTGAGCCGCTCGCCCGCGGAACCGAGGGCCGACGCTCCACGACTCCTCAGAGAGCTCCGCCACCCGCCGCGCGTCCCGGCGAGGCCGGATCGAGGTACTCAGTGCATCCAACCGAAGCGGGTCAGGACGGAGTCGATCTCCGCGTCGGTGGCATGCCAGGTCCAGCTTCGAAGCTCGACGAGCTTGATCAGGCCGAGCAGAGTCACGGGGTCGTCAGCCACGTAGCTGCTGCCATCGGGCGAGGTCGCCTCGAGAAGCTCGCCCAGCTTGCTCACCCGGTAGCCGGCGGCTTCCAGGGCAAGGAGGGCTGGTACGACGGTATTGCCGGCCGCGGCGATGTGTCCGCGTTCTGCCTGGTCTGCCATGGCCGCACAGTAAGGCAGCCCGGGGACACTCATGGGGTGACGATTGCCCGGTGGGGTACGCATCTCGTAACACGTGAGCACGTGGCACACGGGCGGCAGCCCGTGACACCACGGGCGGTAGCCCGTAACTAAGGGTGGGCGGGAGCGCGCGTAGCGGGTGCGACGAAGGAGCGACCGCGTAGCACGCGTGGGAAAGACCCTGTCAGTTCGGCACGATCAGGCCCAGGCCGCCGATGGCTAGGCCTACGCCGATCAAGAGGGCTGTGTCGAACATGCGGCCGCGGACGTGGAGGAGGCCGGCGGCGGTGTCGGTGAGGGTGGCGCGGAGGATGCCGGCGAGGAGGACGGCGCCGGCGAAGACCAGGACGCCGTTGCGCCAGTTGTAGAAGGTGAGGACGACCAGACCGGTCGCCGCGACCAGGAGTGACAGGATCAGAGGCCATTCACTCCGCCGCTGTGCCTCTCCCGCCATCAGCACGTCACGCTCACTTCGCCCCGAGTCGCCGCGTGCGTCACGCCCGCCCCGGCCAGAGCCGCCGTGTGCGTCAGGGCCACGTGGCCCGGGGCTGCCGCGACCGTCACTGGGCGGCGCTCGCTTCGGCTGCCTCTACGACGTTGGTGAGGAGCATGGCGCGCGTCATCGGGCCGATGCCGCCGGGCATGGGGGCGATCCAGGCTGCCTTCTCGCGGGCGGCGTCCTCGATGTCGCCGACGATCTTGCCTTCGGCGTTGCGGCTTGTGCCGACGTCCAGCAGGACGGCGCCTGGCTTGACCATGTCGGCGGTGATCAGCCCGGCGGACCCGGCCGCGGCGATCACGATGTCGCCGGTACGAACGACCCCGGCGAGCTCGGTCGTGCCGGTGTGGCACTGGGTCACGGTCGCGTTCTCGGTACGACGGGTGAACAGAAGCCCCATCGGCCGACCCGCGGTCACGCCGCGGCCGACGACGACCACGTGTGCTCCGGCGATCGGTACGTCGTACCGGCGGAGGAGCTCGACGCAGCCCTTCGGGGTGCACGGGAGTGGGCCGTCCTGGCCGAGGACGAGTTTGCCGAGGCTGACCGGGTGCAGGCCGTCGGCGTCCTTGACAGGGTCGATCAGGCCGAGGATCGCGTTCGTGTCGACGTGCTTGGGCAGCGGGAGCTGGACGATGAAGCCGGTGCAGTCCGGGTTCTCGTTGAGTTCGGTGACCTTCGCGGCGATCTCGTCCTGGGTCGCCTCGGCCGGCAGTTCCACCTGGAGGGACGCGATGCCGACCGCCGCGCAGTCGCGGTGCTTGCCGGCCACGTACGCCCGGCTGCCCGGGTCGTCCCCAACCAGAATGGTGCCGAGACCGGGGACTAAGCCCTGCTCGGCCAGCTTCGCGACCCGGACCTTCAACTCGTCCTTGATCGCCGCCGCCGTCGCCTTACCGTCCAGAATCTGCGCCGTCACGACGTATGAGTCTGCCACGTCGCGACAGACGTCCGGCGGGTACCCACCGGACGTCTGTGCACGGACTCAGGTGGTCAGGTCGTAAACCGTGCTACTGCCTGCTGTGGTGGCGGTGTGGTTGGCCTCGACCCAGGACTGGATCTCGCCGTAGGCGATCGTGCCTTCGGCCACCCACTCTTTGAACTGCTCCAGGGTTGGCGCATCGTCGGCGCCGCTGAAGCCGCCGATGGCGATGACCGACTTTCCGGTGGAGAGCTCGAGCGAGGCTGCAGTCTGTGATCCGCTGACGGCTGCTGCCCAGGTGGTTGTGGTCTTGGAGAGCAGATCGGTCAGGCCGCTGCTGCTCCGAGCTTCACCGCCACCGCCCTGTTGCTGTGTGTCGCGGCTGGGAGGAGCCCCACCGCCACGCATACCCCGCCGCCCATCGCGATCAGTGCCGCAGGCAACAACCAGGAGATCTCGGTACCGAAGGCATCGTCGCCGTACCGACCAGGAGCGCGGACATACCGTGGGTCGACGCGTGGAGCGCCGGAGTTGGCGCGCGGCGGGTCCAGCAGGGTTGGCATGGATCGTCTCCTGTCACAAGGCACGAGGGCTGTCTGGTCTCCTTGGAACGATGGCAAGCAGGACTTCGGCCTCCCTGGATGTCTGCTGGGAGGTTCCTGGGAACCGGGAATGACTCCGCCCTTGCCGCGGTTGAGGCAGATAGTTTATTCTTGAACTACCCCGAGCGAGGAGACCACCATGCCCGCCGTGACCGTCAGCGACATCACCGTGCTGCCCCGCGTCCACCAGCCCGATCCGGCCGTCGCCACCGAGCGCGCCGTCAGGTCGGTGACGTCGGCCCCGAGCGGCTACGAGGGCGAGGGTTTCCCGGTACGGCGCGCGTTCGCCGGCGTCGACCTGCGTGACCTCGACCCGTTCATCCATATGGACCAGATGGGCGAGGTCGAGTACGCGCCGGGCGAGCCGAAGGGCACCCCGTGGCACCCGCACCGCGGCTTCGAGACCGTCACGTACATGCTCGACGGGATCATGGAGCACCAGGACTCCAACGGCGGTGGCGGCATCATCTCCAACGGCGACACCCAGTGGATGACCGCGGGTAGCGGACTCCTTCACATCGAAACCCCGCCGGAGCACCTCGTGCTCAGCGGCGGCCTGTTCCACGGCATCCAGCTCTGGGTGAACCTGCCGAAGGCGCAGAAGTGGGCCCCGCCGCGCTACCAGGACATCCGCGGCGGCGACTCAGCGCTACTGTCCACCGCGGACGGCGGCGCGCTGATCCGGGTGATCGCGGGCACGGTCGACGGTCATGACGGCCCCGGCTCGACCCACACGCCGATCACGCTGGTGCACGCGACGGTCAGCCCGGGTGCTGAGCTGGTGCTGCCCTGGCAGCCGGACTACAACGCGCTCGTGTACGTCCTGGCCGGTCAGGGCACGGTCGGCGCCGAGCACCGCCCGATCCGCAAGGGCCAGCTCGCCGTCTTCGGGCCCGGCGACACGATCCGTACGGCGGCCGGTACGACGCAGCCGCAGGCCGAACCGAACCTCGACGTCCTCGTCCTCGGCGGGCGCCCGATCCGGGAGCCGGTCGCGATGGCCGGCCCGTTCGTGATGAACACCCGCGCCGAGGTGATCCAGGCCTTCGAGGACTTCCAGGCCGGCAAGCTCGGCAGCATCCCGGCCGTCCACGGCGCACCGACGGAACTGCGCAGTACCGAATAGCCAGTCCCTGGACAACCTGAAACCCCGGATCTACCTTCAAAACAAGGGGAAACGGGGTTCAGGGGGTTCATCATGTCGCGTTTCCGGAAACTAGCGCTCATCGTGTCCGCAGTGGCACTGACTGTTGCCGCGGGAGCACCATTCCCGGCCTCGATCCCGCTGCCGAACGACTTCCAGCCGGAAGGTATCGCCACCGGGCCGAAGGCAACGTTCTACGCCGGGTCGCTCACCACCGGTGACATCTATCGCGGCAGTCTGCGCACCGGCAAGGGCGCGATCTTCGTCGACGCGCCGCCGGGCCGCTCGGCCGCCGGGCTGAAGGTCGAACGGTCCGCCAAACGGCTCTGGGTGGCGGGCGGCCCCACCGGTCATGGCTACGTCTACAGCACCCGCACCGGCGCGACCATCAAGGACCTGGCGCTCAACGTCACGTCCGATGCCTTGATCAACGATGTCGCCGTGACCAAGCACGCGGCGTACTTCACCGACACGTTCAGTCCGGTGATCTACAAGGTCCCGATCGGGAAGCATGGCCGGATCGGTACGCCGCAGACGATCCCGCTCAGTGGGCCCGCGGCTGTGGTCGGGGAGTTCCCCAATCTGAACGGGATCGACGCGACCCGCGACGGCAAGGCACTCATTCTCGGGCACTCGTCGCGCGGTGAGCTGTACCTGGTGAACCCGCGGACCGGGTCCAGCCGGACCATCGCGATCACCGGCGGCACGATCACCCCCGGTACGCCGGACGGCATCCTGCTCGACGGCAGGACTCTGTGGGTGGTGGAGAACTTCTCCGAGCGGCTGGTCAAGATCAAGCTGAGCCATGACCTGACCAGCGGCCGCATCACCGAGACGTTCACCAGCGATCTGTTCCGCATCCCGACCACGGTCGCCAAGAGCGGGGACCGCCTGGCGCTGGTCAACGGCCGCTTCGACCTCGGCTTCCCACCGCCGTTCGGCCCGGGGGCGCCGCCCGGCACCGACTTCGACGTGGTCCAGATCAAGAAGCCCTGAGGTCAGCCCTCGGGGTAGAAGAGGAACAGGGTGCAGCCCTGGGTGGTCTGTGGGACGTGGGAGGACCCGGCCGGGCAGTGGATGAACGAGCCGGCCGGGTAGTCGCGGGTCCCGTCGTTGAAGACGCCGTCGACGACGTACACCTCCTCCGGGCCGGGCTCATGCACGTCGATGCCCTCCCAGCTGGTGCCGGGCTCCATCTCCAGCACGTGCGCGTGCGCGACCGGGCCGGACCACAGTGACCGCAATCTGATGCCGGGGAAGAGTTCACGGACGGGTGCGGTGTCGGCCGAGGCCGATTCGAACGTCTGCATACCCACCAGCATCAGTTGTCCACAGGCTTTCCCACAGTGTCTGGATAGTCGTGGTCAGGTACTTTTATGCCATGCAGCCGCATCGTGTCGTCGCGCTGGTGACCGGGCCGCAGGCGAGCTTCGAGCTGGGGTGCGCGGCGGCCGTCTTCCGCGCCGACCGGTACCGGTTCAGCGTGTGTACCGAGCGGCCGGGGTCGATCCGGACCACCGAGGGCTTCTCGATGCTGGTGAGGTCCGGACTGCGGGCCCTCGACCGCGCCGACACGATCGTCGTACCGGGCTGGCTGCCGATTGAGCGGGAGCCGTCGGCGGCCGTCGTACGGGTACTGCAACGGGCGCATCGGCGAGGAGCGCGGCTGGTGAGCATCTGCTCGGGCGCGACCGCGTTGGCCGCGACCGGGTTGCTCGACGGCCGCCGGGCGACGACGCATTGGCGGTACGCCGACGAGCTCCAGCGCCGGTTCCCCGCCGTACTGGTGGATCCGGACGTGCTCTACATCGACCACGGCGACGTCGCCACAAGCGCCGGCTCGGGCACCGGGATCGACCTGTGTCTGCAGCTGGTCCGCAACGACCACGGCGCCGCGTACGCCGCTCAGATCGCCCGGCGGATGGTGATGCCGCCGCACCGGGAGGGCGGTCAGGTCCAGTACCGGGTGGACGAATCCCCACCGACCGAGTCGCTCGGCACTTTGCTCGACTGGGCCACGCAGCACCTCGGCGAGCCGATCACGCTCGACGACCTGGCGGCCCGCATCAACGTCTCACCGCGGACCCTCGCGCGCCGCTTCGCCGACCAGCTCGGCGTCGCTCCCGGCCAGTGGTTGCTCGCCCAGCGGATCTCCCGAACCCGGGCCCTGCTGGAAGACACCGACCTCCCGATCGAGACGATCGCCACCCGCGTCGGGTTGTCCTCGGCAACCAACCTCCGCCGGCGCTTCCACACCGCCCTGCGAACGACACCGAGCGCCTACCGCCGCGCCTTCCGCGCTCAGAAGTCGCCGAGCGCTCAGAAGTCGCCGGAAGCTCAGAAGTCGCCGGAGTTGTCCAGGTCGATGTAGGAGGCGATGCGCGGGTCGTCCGGGTCGGCGCCGTACGCCTCGACGAAACGGCGGGCCGCGGGCGGTCCGCCGTACTGCGGGTTGAGGCTGCCGGAGAGGCTCTTGTACATCAGCGCGAGGTCGACGTAGCGGTCACCGGTGCCGAGTCTGCTCAGGTCGAGGATGCCGGTGAAGCGAAGGGTCGAAGGGTCGACGAAGACGTTGGGGCAGCAGTAGTCGCCGTGGGTCACGGCGCCGCCGTCGCCCGGGAACGGCGAGGTGAACGGACAATCGGTCAACTCGTCGAGAGCGCGCAGGCCGTCGGCGATCGCGGTGAGTACGGCGGGTCGCTCAGCGGCCGGCCAGGTTTGGGAGGTGTCGCGGCCGGACAGTTCCGTGGTCAGCAGCCAGTTGTTGCCTCGGTCAACGATGCGCGGGCACGGGAACCCGGTCGTGCCGAGCCAGGCGAGCCGGTCCGCCTCGTCGTCGACACCCGGGCCGGCCTTGTAGAACAGGTGCTCCGAGCGACGCCGGAGCCGTACGACGGTCGCCGCGGAGTTCCCGAGGTGGATCGGCTCGGCACTACCCGCGCCGAACCGATCCACCAGAGCATTCAAGTCCACTCAGCGAAGGTTACGGTGCAACGCCGAGATCAGCTCCCCATTTTGGGTGTCGCCGTCGAGTGACCAGATCATCGCGCCGCCGAGATTGCGCTGCGAGATGTACTGCGCCTTGCGCTTCATCTCGACCGGGTCGTCCCAGGTCCAAAACGTCGTACCGTCGAACAACCAGGCGAAACCAGCCTTGTTGTCGCGGTAGACGGTGAAGCCGGACAGTTTCGCCTTGAGCAGGCGGTAGTCCTCGTACCCGGCCTCGTACGTCGCCGGCGCCGGGCCCGTGGCCGGTTGGAACAGGCCGCTATTCTCGTTCGTCACGCCGGTCCAGCCGCGGGAGTAGAACGGCACCCCCATCACCAGCTTGTTCCGCGGCGCACCGCGGGACAGGTAGGCGTCGATCGTCACCTGTGAGCTGAACTCGGCCGGCGACGGGTCACCGGCAGGTCCGTCGATCGCCGACTGCTGGTTGGTGATCAGATCCCAGGTGCCGTGGTAGTCGTAGCCCTGCGTCGTACCGAACGTCAGGTCCTTGAAGACCTTCGAGACCTCGAACCCGTTGTCGACCTGGACCGGATCGGCCGGTACGAACGCGGTCAGGTTGTAGCGGCCCTTGAACGGCCAGGACAGCTTGTCGAGCTGCTTGCGGTACTCATGGACCAGCGCGGTGAAGTTTTGCTTGTCCTCCGGCCGGACGATGTTGCCCGGCGCGCCTTCGCTACCCGGCCATTCCCAGTCCAGGTCGATCCCGTCGAAGACACCCTTCGCGGCACCGGCCGGCAGCCCGGGGATGTTGCCCTTCAGCCACAGGTCCAGGCAGGACTTCACGTGCGCGGCCCGCGACGCCGGCGTGAGGGCCGCGTCGGAGAAGTACTTCGAGCCGGTCCACCCGCCCAGCGAGATGCTGATCCGCAGCTTGGGGAACTTCTTCTTGAGTTGCTTGAGCTGGTTCAGATTGCCGTTCAGTGCCTGACCCGGCGCATCGGCCGTGCCGCTGACACTCTGCTCGGCGGTGAACGGCCGCTGGTAGTCGGCCCACGGATCGCTGCTCACGCAGGTCCCGTGCTCGTCGAGGAACCCGAACGCGTAGTTGATGTGGGTCAGCCGCTCGGCCGACCCGTTCTTGACCAGATCACTGACCAGGAAGTTCCGGTCGTACCCACTCCAGTTGGTGTAGTACCCCACCACTCGCTTGCTGCTGTGCGCTTCGGCCGGTACGGCGGTGAGCCCCGCCATCACCGTCGCGGCCGCCACCAGCAACCCCATACTCCGACGCTTCATCTGACTCCCATTCGGGCGGTCGAGGGGACAACTGGCGCCGACTCTAGAGCTCTTCCGATGATTTAAGCAATGACTCTACTGAAAGATCGTCAGGAAAGTTTCCTACCTGTTCCGAACGAGTAAGGTCGCGGCATGACGAGTGTTCGTGCGGATCTGGCGCCGTCGGGCGTACTGCGGGCGTCCATCAACCTGGGTAATCCGGTGCTGGCGCAAGGTACGCCGGAGGAGCCGGCCGGTGTCACCGTCGACATCGCACGGGAGATCGCCCGGCGGCTCGAGGTGCCGCTGGAGCTGGTCTGTTTCGACGCGGCCCGTAAGTCCTTCGAGGCGCTGACGACCGGACAGGCCGACATCTGCTTCCTCGCGATCGAGCCCGCCCGTGCCGGCGAGGTCGCGTTCACCGCGCCGTACGTGATCATCGAAGGCGTCTTCGCCGTACGGCGGGAATCGGACCTGGCCGGGGTCGCGGACGTCGATCGGGCCGGGGTCCGGGTCGGGGTGAAGCGCGGTTCGGCGTACGACCTGTATCTGACCCGGACGCTGCAGCACGCGACCATCGTCCGGGGTGACGAAGGGGTCGACATCTTCCTGGCCGAGGGGCTCGAGGCCGCCGCCGGGATCCGTCAGCCGATCACCCAGTTCGTGGCCGAGAACCCCGAGTACCGGGTGATCGACGAGCGCTTCATGGAGATCCGTCAGGCCGTAGGCACCACCAAGACCCGCCACTCCGACACCGTCGCCTACCTCCACACCCTGGTCGAGGACCTCAAAGCGACCGGCTTCATCGCCGACTCCCTCCTCCGCTCGAACCAGCCCGACGCCGCCGTCGCCCCACCCGCCTAGTTCCCCGTCGGTGCAGCTTCCTGCCACGGCAGGGGCTTACGGCAACCATTCGGCCTAGTCCGGACATCTAACGGTGAGTGGCAGATCGGCTCCGCTGCGTGAGGCGTCCGGTCGGCCTGATGTGAGGACAACCGAACGGGAGGGAACTCATCGTGCGATCCACACCACGATCGCGTCGCTTCGGCCTGGCCGTCGCCGCGATCACTGTCCTGAGTGTGGGCCTATCCGGCCTGGCTCAGGCATCACCACCGCAGAACCAAGTCCAAGCCCAGGCCGGCAGGGCCCAGGCGTCCGACCAGGTCGTCACGCTGGTCACCGGCGACCGGATCACCCTGCACGGCGGCGACCCGGCGCGCGCCTCGGTGAAGCCGGGGCCCGGCCGTGACGGCATCACCTTCAGTACTCAGCGCACCAAAGACCACCTGTACGTCGTACCTTCCGACGTACGGGACCAGCTCACCAGCGGCCGCCTGGACCGCCGGCTGTTCGACGTGACCGGGCTGATCAAGGCCGGGTACGACGACAAGTCGTCCAAGGCCATCCCGGTCGTGGTGACGTATGCAGGGAAAGTCCAGCCGCGATCCGCGGCGCCGGGAGCGACGGTGACCCGCCAGCTCCCCGTCGTCAACGGCGCGGCGATGAAGGTGGACAAGGCGAAGGCCGCCACCTTCCTCAGCGGGGTCACCTCGGCCCGGTCCGCGGCCGGCGTGGAGAAGATCTGGCTCGACGGCAAGCGGGAGATCAGCCTCGACCAGTCGGTCCCGCAGATCGGTGCGCCGGCCGCTTGGCAGGCCGGATACACCGGCAAGGGCGTCTCGGTCGCCGTACTCGACACCGGAATCGACAAGTCCCATCCTGACCTGGCCAGCCAGGTCGCCGGTGCGAAGAACTTCACCGAGGAGTCCGACGAGGACCTGGTCGGTCACGGCACCCACGTCGCCTCGACGATCGCCGGTACGGCGGCCGCGTCGAGCGGCAAGTACAAAGGTGTCGCACCGGACGCCAAGCTGTACGACGGCAAGGTGTGCGAGATGGGCGGCTGCCCTGAGTCCGCCATTCTCGGCGGGATGGAGTGGGCCGCGAACGAGGTGAAGGCGAAGGTCGTCAACCTCAGCCTCGGCGGTACCGACACCCCGGAGGTGGACCCGCTCGAGGAGGCCGTCAACCGGCTGACCGCGCAGACCGGGACGCTCTTCGTGATCGCGGCCGGAAACGACGGCCCGGGGGAGAGCACGGTCGGATCGCCCGGTAGTGCGGACGCCGCGCTGACCGTCGGTGCGGTGGACAAGCAGGACAAGCTGGCCGAGTTCTCCAGCCGTGGCCCGCGGGTCGGCGACGGCGCGGTCAAGCCGGACGTCACCGCGCCCGGTGTCGACATCGTCGCCGCCAAGGCGAAGAAGTCGGTCATCGGCGACCCGGTCGGCGACCAGTACCTGAAGCTGTCCGGTACGTCGATGGCCACCCCGCACACCGCGGGAGCGGCGGCCCTGCTGGCGCAGGAGCACCCGAACTGGAAGGCCGGTGAGCTCAAGGGCGCGCTGATGGCGTCCGCGAAGCCGGCCGCCGACCAGACCGCGTTCGAGCAGGGCGCCGGCCGGATCGACGTTGCCAAGGGCATCAAACAGACCGTGATGACCGAGCCGGGCAGTGTGTCGTTCGGTACGGCGCTCTGGCCGCACAACGACGACACCCCGGTGACCAAGACCGTCACCTACCGCAACCTCGGCGACCAGTCGGTCACCCTGACCCTGACCACCGATCTCAAGGGTCCGGACGGAGCGCCCGCTCCGGCGGACGCGCTCAAGCTCAGCGCGACCACGGTCACCGTTCCGGCCGGCGGGACCGCATCGGTGCAGGCGACGTCGAACACGAACCACAGCGGACCGGACGGCGCCTACTCCGGCCGGATCACCGCGACCGGCGGTGACACCACGGTCGAGTCGGCGATCGGTGTGAACAAGGAGAGGGAGAGCTACGACCTCACCATCAGCAGCATCGGCGCCGACGGCGAGCCGGCCCTGCCGTTCGGACTGATCTTCGGCCTGGACACCGACCTGTTCACGTTCTTCGGTGGCGCGACGGCGAAGTTCCGGCTGCCGAAGGGTGAGTACGCCGTTCAGGGTGACCAGTTCGTCGAGCGGCCTGGTGGCGAGGCGATGGACGTCTACTCGCTCGTCCAGCCGAGCGTTCGGTTGACCGAGAACACCGCGGTGGTGCTCGACGCGCGGACCGCGAAACCGGTCAAGGTCACCGTGCCGAAGGCCGATGCCGCACTGGCGCTCGGCGACCTCGGCTACGACCGGACGTCTGCGGACGGAACTCGTGGGCTGGGCTCGTCGACACTGCTGTCCGACTTCACCGGCGTGTACACCGCGCAGGTGGGACCGTCGCTGCCGCCGGAGCAGATGACCGGCCATGTCGCGTCGCAGTGGGCGAAGCAGGACGAGAACGGATCGGTCGCGAAGTCGCCGTACCTGTACGGCCAGGTCGACTCGATGCCGGGCGTCTACCCGACCGGCTTCGTCCGGAACGTCAAGTCGAAGGATTTGGCCGTGGTCGCTCAGTCCATCAACGCGACGTCGGACCGGCAGGCCGAGCGGACCGTCTTCGGCCGAGCGCCGCACATGGGTGGAGCCTGGGCGATCGTGATTCCGTACGACACCCCGGCCACCACGCAACTGCTGGTCGACGACAAGCCGGCCACGTGGCAGTCGGCCGTCTCCGAGATCATGCCGAATCCGGACCCGGAGGACCCGTTCCCGATCACGATCTCCCGGCTGGCCTCGCCGGACCGCGAGTACAAGGCGGGGAAGACGTACCGGGAGCGGTACAACGCGGCGGCCTTCACCGCGACACCGGAGCTCGCCGTCCGGCTGGAGAACGACCTGCTGCTGTCCGCGTACTCGCTGTCGGATGCCGATGGCAACAAGGGGTTCGGTAGCGCGGACACCCAGTCCAGCAAGCTGATCCGGGACGGGAAGGTCGTGGCCGAGTCGCCGTACTTCGGGTACATCGAGGCGACCGGGCTGCCGGCGGAGAAGGCGACGTACACGCTGGAGACCTCGCAGACCCGGCCGACGTACTCGACGTTCAGCACCAGGACCGACCTGAGCTGGACGTTCTCCTCGGCCGCGACGGCCGAGGAGACGTCGCTGCCGATGCTCGGGCTGCGCTACCAGCCGAAGGTGGACAGCCACAACATCGCCGAGCGCAAGCCGGTGACCGTGCTGCCGGTGGTCGTCGACGCGGTGGCGGGTGAGGCTCTGCCGGGGATCAAGAAGCTGGAGATCCAGGTCTCCGGTGACGACGGCAAGACCTGGCAGAAAGCCGCGGTCGCGCCGACCGGCAAGGGAACGTACAAGGCGATCTTCGCCACCCCGAAGGACGCGAAGACCGTGTCGTTGAAGGCTCACCTGGTCGATGCCCAGGGCAACGTCACCGATCAGACCGTGATCGGTTCCTACCCGCTCCGATGACGAATCCCTGAAGGGCAGAAAGGAAACCGCAATCAACCCCGGCCGGAGCGCCGGCGTCAAACTCCTCGAGTAGACCCGATCGGGTCGACGGAATCTCGGGGAGGAACAGCGATGGGGTTGAGGAAGAAGGCACTGGCAGGCACCGCGGTCGTCACGGCCGCGGTGCTTGCCGTGTCGCTGACCGGCGGCGGAGGGGCACAAGCCGCCCAACAGACCACCGACACACAAAACCAGCAGTTACCGCTAAGAGCGCCGGGGACAAGGTCGTCACCTTGATCACCGGCGATCGCGTGGTCCTGAAGGACGGCGACATCAAGCGCGTCACCGTCACCCCGGGCAAAGGCCGGGAGGGGGTCACGTTCCGGATCAGCCGAACGAACGGCCGGCTCTCGGTGATCCCGCTGGATGTCAGCTCGGAGGTGACATCCGGTCGCCTGGACCGCCGTCTGTTCGACGTCTCCGGCCTGCTGGAGATGAAGTACGACCAAGGTGCCACCCGGCTCTACCGCGATGGCAAGCTGCTGGCCGCTGACGACTCGTGGGCGGGGCAGTTGTTCGTGGAGAACGCGCCGGCGGCCAAGGCGTTGTACCGGCTGGAGGTGTCGTTGCAGCGGTCGTTGATGCAGTTGGCGACGCGGGTCGATCACGTGTGGACGTTCAGCTTGCAGGACACCGGAGGCGCCAAGGAGGTGCTGCCGCTGCGGTCGGTGGAGTTCCGGCCGGTGGTGGACGCGCACCGGCGGCCAAGGTGATGGCGCTGCGGTCCGTGGTCTCGGATCGCGACGGGAACACCGCGATCCAGACAGTGGTCAACGCCTACCGGAACCGCTGACCATCTCCGGACACAGAGGCCTCGGAGGAGCCCGTTTCCTCCGAGGTCTCTGTCGCGGTGCAACCCGGACGTCGGTTCGGTCCGTCGTGAGACCTGCGTAATACAACCGAATCCTGGGAGGGCCCGGCGTGGCTTTCAGTTCGATATCGAGACACAGAGCATTGTCCGCGGTGGCCTTGCTGGCGACCGCGGGCTTGATAGCGGCCGGTGCGGGAGGACCGGCCCAGGCTGCGGAACCGCCCGCGGTGCCCGCGGCCGCAGTGGGGAAAGACATTCAGGTCACGTTGATCACCGGCGACAAGGTGACGGTGCGCGGTGGCGACCCGGCCAAGGCGACGGTCCAGCCGGGCAACGGCCGGCAGGACATCGGGTTCAACACCTACCGGTCGAAGGACCACTCCTATGTGATCCCGTCCGATGTCACCAAGGCCGTCGCGGACGGCCGGCTGGATCGCCGGCTGTTCGACGTGACCGGGTTGATCGAGGACGGGTACGACGACGCGTCGCGCCCGGTGATCCCGGTGCTGGCGACGTACCAGGGCACGGCGAAGCGCTCGGTGCCCGCGGGTGCGAAGGTCACCCGGCAGCTCCCGTCGATCGGCGGAGCCGCGATGGCGGTGGACAAGAAGAACGCGACCGCGTTCCTGGGTACGGCGACCGCACAGTCGGCCAACGGAATCGGCAAGGTCTGGCTGGACGGCAAGCGTGAGATCTCGCTGGATCAGTCGGTGCCGCAGATCGGCGGCCCGGTGGCCTGGCAGGCCGGCTACACCGGTCAGGGCGTGTCGGTCGCCGTCCTCGACACCGGGATCGACGCCACCCACCCGGACCTGGCGACTCAGCTGGCCGGTGCCCGGAACTTCACCGACGACAGCGCCGGCGACCTGGTCGGTCACGGCACGCATGTCGCGTCGACGATCGCGGGCACCGGGGCCGCATCGGACGGCAGGTACAAGGGTGTGGCGCCGGACGCGAAGCTGTACGACGGGAAGGTGTGTGTGGGCCGGACCTGCCAGGACTCCGCGATCCTGGCCGGGATGGAGTGGGCCGCGAACGAGGTGAAGGCGAAGATCGTCAACCTCAGCCTCGGCGGCACCGACACTCCCGAGATCGATCCGCTAGAGGAAGCCGTCAACCGGCTGACCGCCGACACCGGCACGCTGTTCGTCATCGCCGCGGGCAACGCGGGGTCCGGTGATCACACCATCAGTTCGCCGGGCAGCGCGGACGCGGCGCTGACGGTCGGCAACGTCGACAAGCAGGACCAACTGCACTTCCTGTCCAGCCGTGGCCCACGGGTCGGTGACGGCGCGGTCAAGCCCGACGTGACCGCGCCCGGCACGGACATCGTCGCCGCGAAGTCCAAGGACTCCTCGATCGGCGAGCCCGTCGGCGACCAGTACCTGCGCCTGTCCGGTACGTCGATGGCCGCACCGCACACCGCGGGCGCGGCGGCCCTGCTGCTGCAGGAACACCCGGTCTGGACACCGGGACAGCTCAAGGGCGCGCTGATGGGTTCGGCCAAGGTGGCCGCCGACCAGACGTCCTTCCAGCAAGGCGCCGGACGGATCGACCTGGCGGCCGCGATCAAGCAGACCGTCATCGCCGAGTCGGGCAGCGTGTCGTTCGGCACCGCGGCCTTCCCGCACAACGACGATGAACCGGTCACGCGCGACGTCACCTTCCGCAACCTGGGCGACCAACCGGTCACCCTGTCGCTGGCCGCCGTACTCAACGGCCCGGACGGTACGGCGGCGCCCACGGGAGCGCTGACCCTGAGCGCCGACTCCGTGACCGTGCCGGCCGGCGGCACCGCCTCGGTCCAGGCGACCTCGAACACTAACCACAGCGGCGCCGACGGCCTGTACTCCGGCCGGATCACCGCGACCGGCTCGGGCACCTCGGTCGTCGTACCCCTGGGAGTGGAGAAGGAAGGCGAGGTCTACACGCTGACCGTCTCGACGATCAGGCCGGACGGGACGCCGAGCGACTACCCGATCACGGTCTTCGGTCTCGACAACGACGTGTTCGACACCTACGGCAGCGAGGGCGGCACGGTAAAGATCAAGCTGCCGAAGGGCGAGTACCTGGTCGACAACTTCCAGGAGTTCGAGCTGGCCACCGAGGACTGGGCGTTCTACAAACTCCTCGCGCCGAGTATCAAGCTGACCTCCGACCAGCAGGTCGTCCTGGACGCGCGGAAGGCGAAGGTCCTCACCACCACGGTGCCGCGGGCGGATGCCGAGCAGGCGAACCTGGATGTCGGATTCGACCGGAACTCGGCTGACGGGACGCGCCCCTACGTGTCCTCGGCGGTCGGCTTCAAGTTCGGGCGGATGTTCACACTGAGCACCGGGCCGGCCCTGCCGGCTGCGGAGCTGACCGGGCATGTCACGTCGCAGTGGGGTGTTCGCGGTGACGGGTACTTCACGAACACGCCGTACGTGTACGGGCTCGCGAACCACCAGCCGGGCGAGTTCGCCACCGGCTTCCATCGGGACGTCCGTCAGGAAGAGCTCGCCACGGTCGACAGCACCGTGAACGCGACCAACAGCGAGCAGGTCGGGAAGCTGATCGCACCGAGCCTGCCCGGGGTCAGCGGAGTCTTTGTCCCGGTCGTGCGGCTCGACCTCCCGAGGACTCTGCGCTACTACCTCGATCAGACGCCGGGGGGATGGTTCGGTGACGTCGGACCTGATGTGCCGCGCGGCGCCTGGTCGTTGGCCGGCCCGGCAAAGTCTTATCAGGCCGGGCGGAGCTATCACGAGCGGTGGAACGCGGCTTCGTTCGTGCCGTCCGTCAATGAGGCGTACCGGGACGGCGGTGATCTGAGGGTGTCGGTCTGGACCTATGCGGATGCGGACGGGAACGTCGGCCGGGTGCGAAGTTCAGGGAGCAGCACGCTCTACCGAAACGGCGCGGAGGTGGCGACGTCGGGCTCGTTCGGTGGTGTCGCGGCGAGTGGATTGCCGGCGGACAAGGCGTCGTACAAGTTCGTCACGTCGGGGACGCAGACGGTGTCCGGGTTCTCCACGCGGACGGACCTGACGGCGACGTTCAGCTCGGCGGCGCCGGCTGCGAAGACGGCGTTGCCGGTACGGACGGTCAGATACAAGCCGGACGTGGATGCGCAGAACACCGTGAAGCGGACGGCGGTGACGGTGCTGCCGATCGTGCTGGACGGTACGCCGGGTGCGGTGCTGCCGGCGGTGAAGCAGTTGCAGGTCCAGGTGTCTGGTGATGGCGGAACGACCTGGAAGGCGGCGTCCGTCGTACCTTCCGGCGCCGGCTACAAGGCCGTGTTCGCGACGCCCGCCGGTCCGTCGGTCTCGCTCAAGGCCACCCTGGTCGATGCCGCAGGCAACACCACCGACCAGACGGTGATCGCCGCGTACCCACTGCGGTGAGACACAAGAACCCCCGGGGAGAGGTTCAGGTCTCCCCGGGGGTTCTGTGCGTGGTGGTGCGGGTCAGCCGAGCAGGTTCAGGGCCCGGACGGCGTCGCGCTCCTCGCCGAGTTCGGTGGTGCTGGCGTCGATCCGGGCGCGGGAGAAGTCGTTGATCTCCAGGCCCTGGACGATCTCCCAGTTGCCGTCCTTCGTGGTCACCGGGAACGACGAGATCAGGCCCTCCGGTACGCCGTACGAACCGTCGGAGACGACCGCCATCGACAGCCAGTCGCCGTCGGCCGAGCCGCGCAGCCAGTCGCGGGTGTGGTCGATCGTCGCCGCCGCCGCGGACGCCGCCGAGGACGCGCCGCGGGCCTCGATGATCGCCGCGCCGCGCTTCTGCACGGTCGGGATGAAGTCGTTCTCCAGCCAGGCCTGGTCGTTGACGACCTCGGCGGCGTTCTTACCGGCCACCTCGGCGTGGAAGATGTCCGGGTACTGGGTCGCGGAGTGGTTGCCCCAGATCGTCACCTTCTTCAGGTCGGTGACGTGCGTACCGGTCTTCTTCGCCAGCTGCGCCAGCGCCCGGTTGTGGTCCAGCCGGGTCAGCGCGGAGAACCGCTCGGCCGGGATGTCCGGGGCGTTGCTCCGGGCGATCAGCGCGTTCGTGTTGGCCGGGTTGCCGGTCACGGTGATCCGGATGTCGTCCGCGGCGTGGTCGTTCAGCGCCTTGCCCTGGACGGTGAAGATCGCGCCGTTCGCCTCCAGCAGGTCGCCGCGCTCCATTCCCTTGGTCCGCGGCCGGGCGCCGACCAGCAGGGCCACGTTCGCGCCGTCGAAGATGACGTTCGGGTCGTCGCCGATCTCCACGCCGGCCAGCGTCGGGAAGGCGCTGTCGTCGAGCTCCATCACGACCCCCTCGAGCGCCTTCAGCGCCGGGGTGATCTCCAGCAGCCGCAGCTCGACCGGCGTGTCCGGGCCGAGCAGCGCACCGCTCGCGATCCGGAACAACAGGCTGTAGCCGATCTGACCAGCGGCCCCGGTAACGGCCACCTTCACCGGTGTAGTGCTCACGACACGCTCCTCGAACTCATGTGATGTGTGTGCTTCGGACGCTAGCAAGCCCCGCCCGCAGCACCAACGCTGGGGCGCCCACGACTTCCTCACATCCGCCCGCCTGCGGCGGGCGGGACAAAGGAAAGAAAGGGAGAGAGGAGGGGAGGCCTTCCTCACATCGGTTTGTGCTGGTAGGCCGGGATCGTTCACTGCCCGGATACCGGCCGGACCCCGGCAGGCAGCGGCGATTTCGCCGCCCGCGCTGAGGGTGAGGCGAGTCCCTGACGTGTAAGGAGAACCCCATGAAGCGAACGGTGCTGCCCCGCCGATTCGTCCCCGTCGCCGCGTCGGCCCTCGCCGTCGCCGCCGCCTTCCTGGTCCCGCAGGCCGTCCCAGCGACGGCGCCGGTCACCGACACGGCCGCCCAGTCCGCCGACAAGCATCGCGACGACTACGTCATCGTCGGGCACCGGGGTGCGTCCGGTTACCGCCCGGAACACACGCTGGCGTCGTACGAGCTGGCGGCCCGGATGGGGGCCGACTACATCGAGCCCGACCTGGTGACCACCAAGGACCGGGTGCTGGTGGCCCGGCACGAGCCCGAGATCGGCGGTACGACGGACGTCGCGGCGCACCCGGAGTTCGCGGCCCGGAAGAAGACCAAGCAGCTCGACGGTGTCGCGGTGACCGGGTGGTTCGCCGAGGACTTCACCCTGGCCGAACTGCGGACGCTCCGGGCGAAGGAGCGGATCCCGGCGGTCCGGCAGCACAACACCGTGTTCGACGGCCACTACCAGGTGCCGACCCTGCAGGAGGTCATCGACCTGAGCCGCCGGCTGTCCCGCGAGCTCGACCGGCCGATCGGCATCTACCCGGAGACCAAGCACCCGACGTACTTCCAGCAGCAGGGCCTCGCGCTCGAGCCGCAGCTGGTGAAGACCCTCAACCGCAACGGCCTGAACCGCGCGGACGCCAAGGTGTTCGTCCAGTCCTTCGAGGTGTCGAACCTCAAGGCCCTGCGCACGCAGCTGCGGGTCCCGCTCGTCCAGCTCACCAGCTCGTCCGGAGCGCCGTACGACTTCGTCGTCGCCGGTGACCCGCGCACGTATGCCGACGTCGTCAGCCCGGCCGGTCTGCGCGAGGTCGCGACGTACGCAAAGGGCCTCGGACCGTCGAAGGACCAGGTCATCCCGCTCGACGCGACCGGCAGGCTCGGTCAGCCGACCGCGCTGGTCGCCAACGCGCACCGGGCCGGCCTCGTCGTCCACCCCTACACCTTCCGGGTGGAGAACAACTTCCTGCCGGCGAACTTCGACAGCTCCACCGTCGCGGCCGACTCGGGCAACCTGTTCGGCGAGATCGCGGCGTACCGGCAAGCTGGGATCGACGGGCTGTTCACCGACAACACCGACATCGCGGTGGCCGAGGAGACCGAAGCGCGATGACAAGATAGGCGGGTGGAACGCAAGGTCGGCTCCGGGACCGCGACCGTCGAGGCTGACGCCGACGGGACCTTCGTGCTCCGGGTCGACGGATCGCTGCAGTCGCAGGTCGACCTTGCCGACCCCACCCACCTGTCCTTCGAGTACATGCGACGGATCGGCGATGTCGTCGACGCCGTCGCACCTCGACGTCAGCCGGTCGCCGTCGCGCACGTGGGCGGCGCCGGGCTGAGTCTCCCGCGGTACGTCGCGGTGACCCGGCCGCGGTCGCGGCAGATCGTACTGGAGCCGGACGAGGATCTGACCGAGTTCGTCCGCGAGGCGCTGCCGCTGCCGAAACGCTCCGGTATCAAGGTGCGCGGCGTCAGCGGCCGGGCCGGGATCACCGAGCTGTACGACGACTCGATGGACCTGCTGATCCTGGACGCGTTCGAGCACGAGGCGGTCCCGGCGAACCTGGTCACCACCGAGTTCTTCGCCCACTGCGCCCGGGTCCTGCGGCCGACCGGCGTACTGGTCGCCAACCTGATCGACGGCTCGGCCGGCCTGCCGTTCATCCGTCGTACGGCGGCGACCGTCCGTGGAGTCCTCGGCGACGGCGTCGTACTGGCCGAGCGGAAAGTCCTTCGGGGCAAGGGGTTCGGGAACGTCATCCTGGTCGCGTCACCGCAGCCCGTCCCCGATCTGACCCCAGCCGGTCGACGGGCTCAACCGCCGTACGACGTGATGCCGTTGAGCGAGCTGGCCGGCAAGGCCGCGCCGCTCACCGACGCGGAAGGTTTCGTCACGCCGGCCGCGCCGCCCGGCACGTTCCGGAACTGACGGTCACGCGGCGGCCCGGCTCCTCGCGTAGCTGAGGCGGTCGAGGGTCTGGGCGAAGGCGGCGCGCTCGTCGGAGGTCGCGCCGAGCGCTCGGACCAGGCGGTCTAGGCGATCCCGGTTGGCCAGGCGCGTACCGCGGAACCAGCCTTGCAGAGTCGTCCGCGGGACGCCGGTGAGGTGCTCCAACGTCCGTTGCGACCGCGGCCGTGCGAGCGCGGACAGCGCTGCGCCCAGATCCTCGAGTGTCTGGGCGGCCTGCAGGAGCTCGACAACATCCTGCGGATCGCGGCTCACGATCTCCCATCTCCGCCGCCAGACCGGCATGAGCTCGGCCGCAACCCCGCAGCCCGCGAGGAAAGCGGACGTCACGTCCCACGACGGCAGCTGCTTGCCGCTCGTCGCCCGGACCAGGTGTGCGTGCGAGTAGTGCGCGTGATCGGCCAGCTCGCGATAGGTCAGCCCGGCGTGCCGCCGTACCCGCTGCAACGCCGCGGCGAACGCCTCCACATCCTGCATCTCGACCTCCTCGCGATCAAACATAATTCAACATGAATGAACAAAGCAAGTGTCAGGAGTCAAGGTACGATTGGGCAATGTCTGTCGCGAAGGTTGCTGCTCTGAGCTATTACCCGGTGAAGGGTCTGGCCGGGGTGTCCGTGGAGCAGGCCGAGGTGGGGCCGACCGGGCTCCGGCACGACCGGAACTTCATGCTCGTCGAGCCGGACGGGACCTTTCTGAGCCAGCGGAGCCTGCCGGCGATGGCGGCGCTGCGGGCCGAGGTTCTCGACGACGGTGCGGCGCTCCGGTTCACCGCGGCGGGCGCGCCGGACCTCGAGGTGCCGGTCCAGTACGACGGCAAGCGGCGCGACGTCAGCCTGTTCGGGAAGTGGTTCGGCCAGGGCGTCGTACAGGATCCGGCTGCGGACGAGTGGTTCTCCGCGCGACTCGGCAAGCCCGCGGCGCTGGTCCGGGTGACGCCGGAGCACGAGCGGCCGGGGTGGGGCGTGCATCGCGGGCAGACCGGGTTCGGTGACGCGCACGCATTGCTGATCACGTCACTGTCCTCGCTGGACGGTCTGAACGAGCGGATCGTGGAGCACGGCGGCGACGCGATCCCGATGAACCGCTTCCGGCCGAACATCGTCGTGGCCGGCTGGCCCGAACCGCACACCGAGGACAAGGTGCTGCGGATGTCGGCCGGTGCGGTCGAGATCGGGTACGCGGCCCGCTCGATCCGGTGCGCGGTCCCGACCGTCGACCAGGCGACCGGTGAGAAGCGAGGTCCCGAGCCGACCCGGACGCTGGCGACGTACCGCCGGCAGCCGGACTACGGCGGCGGCGTCAGCTTCGGCCTCAAGGCCGCAGTACTTGCCGAAGGCACCCTTCATGTAGGCGATGAGGTCTTGGTACACGACTGGCTCCCGGACGGCCCGGACCCGGCGCCGACCACTCGGTAGCCCGCCCCGTTCTGGACCTCACACGGCGTGCGTTAACCGAGGGTGGTCGGGACACCGTGTGGGAGGAGTTGGAGGCGGGTGGACAGGCCGGCCTGGTCGAAGGTCTTGGCGAGGTGGTCGGGGCCCTCGGAGAAGTGGGACCAGCCTTCGGTGTGAACGGGGACGATGGTGGCGGGGGTGAGGAGGTGGGCGGCCTCGGCGGCGGCTTCGGAGGTGAGGGTCAGTGGGGCGCCGTCCATCAAGGAGGTCCGGGCGGCGCCGGCGAAGAGAACGGCGACGTCGATCGGAGCGAAACGATCGGCGATCCGCTTGACCAGGTCGACCGACGCATTGTCGCCGGAGACGTAGACGGTCGGGAGGTCGTCCGCGGTGAGGACGAAGCCGGTGACTGCGCCGAGCACGGCCTCGGCGCCTTCAGGGCCGTGGAGGGCCGGCACGCCGGTGACGGTGAGTACGCCGCCGTCCGGACGCGGCAGCTCCACCGACTCCCAGATCTCCAGACCGCGTACGCCGGGAATCCGGGTGGCGGCTCCTGGAGTCGACAGGACCGCCGGGACCGCCGACAGCAGCGCGCGGCCGGCGTCGTCGAGGTTGTCCTTGTGCTCGTCGTGCGACAGCAGGACGACGTCGACCGGGCCGAGCTCCGAGACGGGCACGGCCGGGCCGATCAGTTTGGTCATCACCCGACCGGTCGCCAAGACGTACTCCTGCGGCTCGTCGAACGCGGGGTCGGTCAGGATGGTCAGTCCACCAAGGCTGATCAGTGCGGTCGGGCCGCCGATGTGGGTGATCTTCATGCCAACGATCGTCGCGCTCGGCTGCCGCGACTACCATTGGCCCGAGAGCCACAGTTCCTGAAGATCGGGCCATACTGGTTCCATGCGTACCGTCGCCGTCCTCGCCTTCGACCGGATGAGCCCGTTCCATCTCTCCGTCCCGTGCCTGGTGCTCGGCGACCGTCTCGGCGAGCCGAGCGAGTACGACGTCCGCGTGTGTGCCGAGCAGCCCGGTCCGCTGTCGACCAACGCCGGCTTCGGGATCACCGTCGACCACGGCCTCGAGGCGATGGACGCGGCGGACCTGGTGATCCTGCCGAGCTGGCATCCGAAACGCGAACCGTCCGCCGTACTGATCGACAGCATCCGGCAGGCGCACGACCGCGGTGCCACGGTGGTCGGGCTGTGCGTCGGCGCGTTCCTGGTCGCGGCGAGCGGGATCGCGGACGGCCGGGAGGTCGTCACGCACTGGCGGTGGGCGGACCAACTGCAAGAGATGCACCCGGACATCAAGGTCCGCGCGGACATGCTGTGGTCGGACCTCGGCGATCTCGTCACCTCGGCCGGGACAGCCGCGTCGATCGACTGCTGTCTGCACCTCGTCCGCACCCACCACGGCGTCGAGCTGGCCGAGCGGCTGGCCCGGAGCATCGTCGTCGCGCCGCATCGCAGCGGCTCCCAGGCGCAGTACATCCCGGTGCCCGTCCCGCCCGATCCCAGCGACGACGTGATCGAGAAGGCGATGGTCTGGGCCCGCGCCCGACTCGATCAGCCTGTGTCCCTGGACGAATGGGCGGCCGCGGTCGCGTTGTCCCGTCGTACCTTCACCAGGCAGTTCCGCGCCCGGACCGGCAGCTCCGGGCAGGCCTGGCTGCTACGCCAGCGGCTCGATCGGGCCAGGTTGTTGCTCGAGACCACCGATCACCCGGTCGAACGCGTCGCCACCGAGAGCGGCTTCGGCAGCAGCGCAGCCCTGCGCCACCACTTCCACACCGTCCTCGGTACGACGCCGCAGCGGCATCGTCAGGAGTTCGGCGTACTCACAGCAGGAGCAGGAGGGTATACAGAGCCGGCGCCGCGAAGGTGACCAGGAGGATCCAGGCGATCATCCGGTGACCCGGTTTGCCACCGTCGAGGGACGAGGCGAAGTAGAGCACGGCGCCTTCCTCGGTATGACGGCTCAGACCCATCCGCCTGGCCTCTTCCGGGCGCGGATCGGGGCGCTCGTCGGCGAGGGCGTCCGGCGGGATCCCGAAGTGAGCGGGCCGGGGCGGGTCCAGGTCGTCGCGTTCCCCGTACATCCGGCCTCCGCAGGGTTGGTGGACCAAGGGTCGTTCCCTCCCATGGTCGCACCAACTCCCGACGAAAGTGCGCTCCGCCTTACGTGAAATCCGCGACCCAGCTGACGCGGTCGGTCCTACCTGTCAGACAGAGGAGGGCCTTGCAGTACGGTGTCACGGCCTTGCCGACGGCGAGCGTCTTCAGGTTGCAGTTCAGCACGGTGCTCTTGCTCTGCGCCATCATCTGGTCGTAGGCCCTCTGCGGGGACCATTCGTCGCCACCCGCTGCCGTCATGGAGGAACCGCTGGCATTGAGGTTGCTGGCCGACTTCGAGCGGCTGCCGGCGTCCGCGCGGGCCCCCTGGGTCAACCCGGGATCCTGCTCGAGCGGTGCACACCCGTTGGCGACGCGGGCCGCGTCGATCATGTCGAACAACTGCAACTCGTCCTTCTCCATCCCACCGTCCCGCGCCGGCGGAGGTGGCGGGGTGTTGGTGGTGGGCGGGGCGGTCGGCCGGGTTGCGGTGGTGCGGTCCGGCGTCGGGGTGGGCTGGTTGGGTGCCGTGGTGGTGCGGCCCTCGGTCGACTTCGAGGTCGGGGCTTCGGTGGGTTCGCTCGTCGACGGGGTGGAGGTCGGCGTGGCCGAGTCCGTCGGGGTCGGCGTCGGGGTCGCGCTGGGCGTGACCGGCGGCGTACTCACCTTGGACGACGGGGGATTCACCACCGGCTTGGTCGTCGGGGTGACGTAGGTGTCGTCGGTGCGCGTGACGATCGGGACCGAGGCGTCGGCCTCGTCGTTCTGCGGCTGGTGCAGCAGGATCCAGGAGATCGGGGTGATCACGAGTAGGACGGATGCCACCGCGACCAGCGGTCGACGAGCGCGCGAGCCTCCGGCGGCGGACCGGGCTGCCGCGCGTGAACCGCCGCGGCCGCCTCCACCTGAGGCAGCCGCGGCGTGCGGGCTGGAGGTCGTTCGACCCGCGGTGGCCGCGGTCGTGATGGCTGTGCCGACGGTCCGGGAGCCTGACGTGACGGTGGGCGCGGTCTCGGAGTCCGCGTCGTCCGTCGAGGCGAAGCGCCTGCCTGCCCGGGACCCCGACTCGGTCGTCGAGCCCGCCGCGGACTGAGTCACCCAGGCCGGCGAACCGCCTGCTGCTGACCGCGAGTACGACCGCGACGAGGCGGTCTCGCCGGCCCCGGAGCCGAGCCCGGACTCGCTGGCGCGGGAGTACGACCGGGAGGAGGCGGTCTCGCCCAGGCCGGACTCGCTTGCGCGTGAGTACGACCGCGACGAGGCGGTCTCGCCGGCCCCGGAGCCGAGCCCGGACTCGCTGGCGCGGGAGTACGACCGGGACGAGGCCGTCTCGCCGAGGCCGGATTCGCTGGCGCGGGTGTAGGAGCGGGAGGAGGCGGTCTCGCCCAGGCCGGTGGCTGCGGCGGGCGGCGTACCGGCGGCTGCTGCGCGGGTGTAGGAGCGCGATGAGGCCGTTTCGCCGAGGCCGGACTCGCTCGCGCGGGTGTAGGACCGGGGCGAAGTGGTGTCGCTGGGGCCCGTTCCGACGCTGGAGGGGGAGGCGGGGCGGGCGATCGGCTGGGTCCCGGCGCCTGGGGACGACTGGGTGTTTGCCCAGAACGGGGACTCGTTGGCCGCGCCCGCGGACTGTGCGGTCGCCCAGAACGGCGACTCGTCACTGGTCCGTGGTGCGTACCGGGGTGGCTCCGGTGGGGGCGGCGGAGTGGTCTCCGCCGGAGTGGGGCGGTTGGCCGCGCTGGAGCGGGATCCGCGGGATGCTGCCCGGGTCGCTTTCCTGCGTGGCTTGTACCGGCCGTTGGCGCCGGACTCGGACATTATTTCGTTGTTCCCTTCACTGTCTCGCCCCCAAGACGTGCCTCATCATTCGTCTCACCGGAACCCCCAGGACGGTCCGGCGACATGGCAAGGACGGATCTACCCGCAGTGACCGGCCGTGAACCGGCCGGACATTGTGGCCGTGAGACAACATCTCCGCCACACTCGGTGCGTTCGACACAATGACGTCCTCAGCTCCGGCCGAAGTCCTGGACCCAGCTGCCTGGGCCCCAGTCGGATCGGACCTGTCCGGGGTCGTAGCCGATGCCGATGGAGGTGAACCGGCAGTTCAGGATGTTCTTGCGATGTCCCTCGCTCTTCATCCAGGCCGCGACGACCTTCTGCGCGCTGTCGTAGCCGGCGGCGATGTTCTCGCCCCAGCCCGAGCCGCGGTATCCGGCGGCCGACATCCGGTCACCCGGGTCCTGGCCGTCGGGGTTCGTGTGATCCATGTAGTGCCGGCGGACCATGTCGGACGCGTGCTTCCCGGCCGCCGAGACCAGCGCGCTGTCCAGCCGGAGCGGACCGCAGCCCTGCTGCTCCCGGATCGCGTTGGTGTAGTTGAGCACCTCGCGCTCCTGCGCGTTCGTGCCGCCACCGCTGACCGGCGGCTGCGTCGTCGGATCGCTCGGCCGCGGCTCGGTGGTCTCGGTCTTCGTCGGCGTCGTCCGCGTCGGCCGCGGCTTCTGGATGGTCCTGGAGTCCGTGGTGCGCGGAGCCGTCGGGCTGACCGTCACGGTCGTCACGCCGGCAGTCGATGCAGTGGTGACGATGCTCGTCGGTGAACCGGTCGGCGTCGTGGCCGGTGAGTCCGAGGTCGACGTCGACGCGGCCGAGCCGAGGGTCGGAGTACCGGCGACGGTCGTGGTCGTTCCGTTCGGAAGCGTCTTGGTGACCGTGCTGTACGGCGTACCGGAAGAGTTGGTGCCGTCGACAACCGATCGGCCGGCGTCGTCCCGGGTCTCCTCGGAGACGTTCAGGACCTTCGTCGCGCCGTCGACGGTCGAACCGTCGCGGGACATCAGCCAGACCACCGGGCCGATGGCAAGCAGGACGGACAGCGCACTGACCGTCGGGCCGATCAGGCCACGGCTCCGCCGGGGAGCTCGTCTACTGCCGCGGTGTCGCCGGGGGGTAGGCGAATCCGTCATGGGTGGGCGAATCCTCTTCGTTTTCGTCGTACCGAGTGCTCGTCGTTCCCCGCGTTGCAGTTGCTGCCAGGTCCCCCCTGGTTACAGGAGTGCGACCTTAACCGACCGGAGAGGTCACCGTTACAGGTTCGCGACGGCTCTTAACGTTTCCCGAAGGTTTTCCGGGAAACGTTTAACCACCGCGCTGGGGTCAGCGGGTCATCCGCCGAAGTCCTGCACCCAACTGCCGTTGCCCCATTCCGGTTTCACCTGGCCGGCGTCGTAGCCGATGCCGATCACCGTGTAGGTGCAGTTGAGGATGTTCTTGCGGTGCCCGGAGCTGTTCATCCAGCCCTCGACCACGGCCGCCGGGCTCTGGTAACCGACCGCGATGTTCTCGGCCATCGCGCCGCCGCGGTACCCGGCGGCCTTCATCCGGTCGAACGGGCTGCGGCCGTCCAGGCTGTCGTGCGCGAAGTAGTGCCGGTCGACCATGTCGGCCGCGTGGGCCTCGGCGGCATTGGTCAGCGCGCTGTTCGTCCGCAGCGGACCACAGCCGGCCTTGGCGCGCTCGTCGTTCGTCAGCTTCAGCACCTGCGCTTCCGCCGTACCCGATCCACCGGACGGCGCGCTGGTCGTCGTCTTGGTGGGCGTCGGCGTACTGGTGCGCGTCGGCCTCGGCGTCGGCTTCGTCGACCGGGTGCCCTCCCGGCTCGGTGCGGACGTCGTTCGGCGGGGGGTGGGGGTCGGGGTCGTGGTCTTCGTCCGGGTCGGTGTCGCTTTCGGAGCGGGCGTCGTACGGCGGGGAGGTGTGGAGGACGGGGTCGCTGAGATGCTCGGTGTGAGAGAGGTGTCGTCCGAGGTGGTCGTCAACGGCCGGTCCTGGCTGGTCAGGACATTCGCGGTCCGGTCCAGCACGAACCACCCGATGCCGGCGATCAGCACCAAGGCGGCGAGCGAGGCCAGGACCGGCCCGATCACTCCAAAGCGCTGCTGCGGGCGTTTGTGGCTCGTCATGGTGTGCAGCCTTGCCCACCCTGGGCAGGCATCACTCCCCGGCCCGGCCGCACTTCACGAACCTTTGACAATGTCATGCGTTTGAACGAAACGGTCAGCACCTGGCGATGATGATGTCCGCGACGACCTTCCAGCCCAGGCTGCGATAGAGCCGCAGGCCGTCGATCGAGGCGATCAGGATGCCGCGCTTGGCGCCCTGGGCCGCCGCCGTCTCGACCAGCGAGGCCATCACCGCACTGCCGAGCCCGCGCCGCCGGTGCGCCGGATCGGTCTCGATCCGGTCCGCGACCGCGTCCTCGCCGACCACCGCCATCCGCCCGCTCGACACAACTCCGCCGTGCAACGTGGCGCGGGTGATGATCAGGTCGGACTCGAGCTCGGTGTGCAGGGTATAGCGCTCGTGCAGCTTCAGCGCCGGCTGCTCCGACAACTGGATGGTCATCAGCCAGTCCTGATCCTGCTGCACCTCGAGGCCGAGGTCCTCGAGCTGCTCGATCCGGGCTTCCTTGTCGTCCGTGGCCAGGGTGATCCAGCCGGCCCCGCGGCCACCACCGGCGGCCAGGGCCAGCTCGGCGGCACGTTCGACCCGTTCAGGCTTGTCATCGGCATCCAGTACGACATACTCCATCGCGCGGTTCTCCTCACCCGCACGGACGGTCAGGATGCCGTCGTTGTCGTCCTCCACGGTGGTCCAGCCCCTCGAAACCGACCACCCGGCCTGCCAGCGGCGGACGAGCTCCTCACGATCTCTCACCCGTCGATTCAAGCAGCCAGATGGCGAGACGGCGAGGGGAAGTGGTGTCGTCTGTCACCAACTGGCCGTACATCACCGATTCCGGGCGGTCACCAATACCGCTCGGAGTCACCAACCGGCAACCCCTCGGCGCCAACCGATTTCCCGGGCTCGCCGGTCAATCCCGCTCGGACGCGAGCAGGTCGAAGCCGAGGTGGTCGACGTACGAACCGTCCCGTCGCGCCGATGCGGCCCGCTCGGTGCCGAACCGGGTGAAGCCGTTGACCTCGGCAACGTGCGCCGACGCACTGTTGCCATCGGCAGCGAACAGCACGAGTCGCCGCCGGCCCAGACCGCCCTCCGCGACTGGCGTGAAGGCGTGATCGATGATCAGCCCGACCGCGGTCGACATCACCTTGCGGCCACGCGCACCGGGGTGCATCCAGTACCCGATCTCACCCACGGTCTTGTCCAGCCGGTGGTTCATGCCAAAGACGCTCACGCATCCCAGCAGTTCGTCGGTCGCGAGGTCTGCGACCGCCCAGGAGACACCCTCACCGATCGCCCGTGGTTCCTGCCGGCCCTCCATGAAGGTCTTCGCGTCCTCCAAGGTGTACGGCGACGGCAGCCCGGCCAGCCAGTAGTGCGTCCGCTCGTCGTTGCACGCCTCGACGATCCGCTCCGCGTCCGCCGGGCGGAACGGACGCAATCGAAGCCCGTTCCCTTCGAGCACAGTCACCGGCCACCAGTTGCCCTGCGGCTCGAGTGCACCGTCCTTTCCGACCGTGGCGACCCACTCGTCGTACCGCACACCCCGAGCCTTCCCACCCCCTGGTACGACGACCAGGCCGCGGAACCCGGCCTTCCACGCGACCCGGCGCGAACCCCAGTTGCCGACGAACGCGCGCCAGATCACCCGGTCCCAGCCGAGCACGTCGAACGCGTACCGGACCACCAGCTTCAGCGCCCGAGTCATCACCCCGGCATCCCGGACCTCCGGTGCCAGCGCGAACCCGACCTCACCGACCCCGCCCTCGCCGTCGCGCAGATCGATGGTGCCGGCGTACTGACCGTCGTACTCGATCGCCCAGGCCCACATGCCGCCGTTGCGCCAGCCGGTCGGGATGATCTCGGTCAGGAAGCTGACCGCGTGTTCGCGCCGGTAGGGGACCGGGATGGTGGTCCAGCGCTGCATCTCCGGGTCCTGGCACATCAGGTAGGCGGGGTCGATATCGGCCTCGGTGTGCGCACGCAGGGTCACCACGTCATCGGTCAGCACCGGCACGTCGTCGGGGAATCGCATACTTCAGGGTGACGTGACGCAATCACCGGAGCAATGCATTTCCCTGACAGACAGGCCTATCCACACTAGGCTGTGGACCGTGAACGCAGCCGGAGCAGAGGCACCGCGGGGCCGGGGAGGGCAGCTGGCCGCTCAGCGCCAGGCCACGATCGTTGCCGAGGTCAACAGTCGGGGTGCGGTCACGGTCGCCGAACTGGTCGATCGGTTCGGTGTGTCCGACATGACGATCCGGCGCGACCTGGACGCGCTGGACTCCAGTGGCCTGCTGCACAAGGTGCACGGTGGCGCCACTTCGGTCGGGCTGCGCAGCGCGCACGAGCCGGGGTTCGACGCCAAGCTGACCCAGGAGTCCGCGGCCAAGCAGGCGATCGCGGCCGAGGCGGCCAGCCGGGTCCAGCCGGACAGCGCGATCGGCATCGGCGCCGGCACCACGACGTACGCACTGGCCCGCCAGTTGCTCCGGGTGGAGAACCTGACCGTCGTGACGAACTCGGCCCGGATCGCCGACGTGTTCCACGGCAACAGCCGCTCCGACCGCACCGTCGTCCTGATCGGTGGCATCCGGACGCCCTCCGACGCGCTGGTCGGCCCGATCGCGACGGCCGCGCTGGGCTCGCTGCACCTCGACCTGCTCTTCCTCGGTGCGCACGGCGTCGACGCCGAGCACGGGCTGAGCACCCCGAACCTGATGGAGGCCGAGACCAACCGGTCCTTCATCGCCGCGAGTCGCGAGGTGGTCGTCGTCGCCGACCACACCAAGTGGGGCACGGTCGGACTGAGTACGTTCGCCACCTGGGCGGACCTCGACGTCATCGTCACCGACGCCGGCCTGTCCACCCCCGCCCGCAAAGCCATGCGCGACACGGGCTGTGAGCTGATCATTGCTTCATGAGGGCCCGAGAGGCCCCTCTCGGTAGGCCGTACTGGGTTCTCTGGACCGCCGGCGCCATCTCCTTCCTCGGGGACGGCATCACCTTCGGGGCGTTGCCGCTGCTGGCCGCATCGATGAGTCGCGACCCGCGCGTCGTCTCGCTCACCGAAGCCGTCACCGGGATCGGCTGGCTGCTGCTCGGCCTGGTGTCGGGCGTGATGGTCGACCGCTGGCGCCGTACCACCACGATGTGGATCGTCGACGCGATCCGGGCCGTCATCGCCGGCGCGTTCGCGGTCGTCGTCCTGTTGGGCCAGGAGAGCATCCCGCTGCTGCTGATCACCGGGTTCCTGCTCGGCATGCTCGCGCCGTTCTTCGACAACGCGTCCGCGGTGGTGATCCCGGACCTCGTCGCCGCCACCGCGCTGGAGCGGGCCAACGGCTACAACCAGGCCGCGCTGGTCCTGCTGGCGAACCTGATCGGCCCGCCGCTCGGTGCGGTGTTGTTCGTCCTGCATCACGGCCTGCCGATCATGGTCGACGCCATCTCGTTCGCGGCCGCCGCCGTACTGGTCTTCCTGGTACGGCGTGCCGCCCCGGCCCGGGCGGTGTCGCCGGACCGGAACCTCGGCCGGGAGCTGAAAGAAGGACTGCTCTATCTCTGGCGGCACAAGCTGCTGCGAACGCTGTGCCTGCTGCTCCTGGTCGCGAACGCGGTCGGCGCGGGCATCGTCGCGATCCTTGTCCTCTATGTACTGGAGGCGCTGCACCTGCCGGAGGCCTGGTTCGGCTGGCTGGTCGCGACGTACGCGGTCGGCGGAGTCGTCGGCGCGGCGCTCGCACCCCGGCTGGCACGCCGCCTCTCGACCTTCAAGAACCTGATCATCTCGATGCTGGTGCTCGGCTTCGCGGTCGTCGTGTTCGGAGTGGCGAGCGAGCTCGCGCTGATCATCCCCGGCGCCGTGCTGATGGGTTTCGGCAGCACCTGGTGGAACGTCATCTCGATCTCGCTGCGGCAGCGGATCGTGCCGGCCGAGCTGCTCGGCCGGGTGACCGCGGTGTACCGGATGGTCGCATTCTGCGCCGCGCCGGCGGGTGCGGTCGGTGCGGGAGTCCTCGCCCATCGCACCGACTTACAGACGCCGTACCTGGTAATGGGCCTGTTACAGGTCGCCGCCACCCTCGCCTTCGCCCCGTTGATCAAACGGGAGCTGTCAGTCGACCCGGGACGCCCCGGCTGACGGATCCGCGGCCAGCGCGGTCGGCGTACGGAAGCCATGCTCCGCGAAGGCCTTCTCGATGGCCGACAGTACGGCGTCCGCCGACTCGGCCTCGGTCAGGGCGATGATGCAGCCGCCGAAACCACCGCCGGTCATGCGGGCGCCGAGCGCGCCGGCTTCGAGGGCGGTGTCGACCGCGACATCCAGCTCCGGCACGGTGATCTTGAAGTCGTCGCGCAGTGACGCGTGCGACGCGGTGAACAGCGGCCCGACGTCGCGCAGCCGGCCGGAGCGCATCAGCTCGACCGCCTCCTCGACCCGGCGGATCTCCGTCACCACGTGCCGCACCCGGCGGCGTACGACGTCGTCCGGCAGCCGATCGAGTGCTTCGGCGAGGTCGTCGTACGCGATGGAGCGCAGGGCCGGTACGCCGAGCACGGCCGCGGCCTCCTCGCAGCTCTTCCGGCGGGCGGCGTACTCGCCGTCGACGTGCCGGTGCGGGGCCTTCACGTCGACGACCAGCAGCGCGAGACCGTCGGCGGCCGGGTCGAACGGGATCTGGTCGGTGGACATCGCGCGGATGTCGAAGTACAGGGCGTGCCCGGCGGTGCAGCACATCGACGCCATCTGGTCCATCAGGCCGACCGGCGCACCGACGTACCGGTTCTCGGCCTTCTGTGCGAGCCGGGCGACCTCCGCCGGGTCGACCTCGATGTCGCGCAGTCCGAGCAGGGCAACCGAGGTCGCACACAGCAGGGCGGCGGACGAGGACAGACCGGCGCCGGACGGCAGGTCGGAGTCGACCAGCAGGTTGGCGCCGCCGATCGGGTAGCCGGACTCACGCAGGATCCAGGCCGCGCCGGCCGGGTACGCCGCCCAGTCGCCGACCGAACCCGGAGCCAGCTCGTCGATGGCGAACTCGATCACGCCCGAGTGACCGCTCGACGCGACCGCGATCCGGCCGTCGTCACGCTTCGACGCGGTCACCTGGATGCGGTTCGGCAGGGCGATCGGCAGCACCAGGCCGTCGTTGTAGTCGGTGTGCTCGCCGATCAGGTTGACCCGGCCGGGCGCTCGCCAGCTGCCCTCCGGCGCGACCCCGAAGACGTCCTCGAACGAGCTCACGAACCCACCTTCCGCAGAGTCTCGGCCACATCCTCCGGCCGGGTGTCACTGATGAACGCGCCCATGCCGGACTCCGAGCCGGCCAAGTACTTGATCTTGTCCGCGGCCCGGCGGATCGACAACACCTCGAGGTGCAGGTAGCCGAGCTCGCGATCGATCCGGACCGGGGCCTGGTGCCAGGCGGCGATGTACGGCAGCGGGTCGCCGTACAGGCCGTCGAGCCGTTGCAGGACGTCGAGGTAGAGCTCGGCGAAGTCGTCGCGCTCGCCGACCGACAGCTCGCTGATGTCGGCGACCTGGCGGTGCGGGTACAGGTGCACCTCGACCGGCCAGCGGGCCGCCTCCGGCACGAACGCGGTCCAGTTGGTGTTCTGCGTGACGACCCGGGCGCCGTCCTTCTTCTCCGCGGCCAGGATGTCGGCGAACAGGTTGCTGCCGGCAACCGCCTGGTGCTCGCGGGCGCGGGCCATCAGGGTCCGCATCCGCGGCGGCAGGAACGGGTAGGCGTAGATCTGGCCGTGCGGGTGGCTCAGCGTCACACCGATCTCACGGCCGCGGTTCTCGAACGGGAAGACGTGCTCGACGTCGTCACGGGCGCTCAGCTCGGCGGTCCGGTCCGCCCAGGTGTCGACCACCAGCCGGGCCTGGCCCTGGGACAGGTCGGTGAACGACTGGTTGTGGTCGCTGGTGAAGCAGACCACCTCGGTCCGGCCCGGGCCGGCGAAGGACGGGAACCGGTTCTCGAACACGGCGACGTTGTAGTCGTGGTCCGGGATCTCGGTCGGGTTGCCCGGCTTGCTCGCGCACAGCGGACACTGGTCGGCCGGCGGCAGGTAAGTCCGGGTGTTGCGGTGGGTCGCGTACGTGATGACGTCACCGGTGAGCGGATCGGTCCGCAGGTCCACCTGCGGCTGCGGGGCCGGCAGACCGCGGGTGTCCTCGAGCGGCACCCGGGCCGGCGCGTCGGCCGGGTCGTAGTAGATCAGCTCGCGGCCGTCGGACAGCTTGGTGTCCGTACGGCGCGCGCCGCGCGGTGTGTTCATCGTGTGACCCTCCCGGCCGCCGGACACCGACGGCCAGGAATCATCGTAAACCAACAAACTCGAACATGCATCGTGATACTTGACACCGGTAGGCTAAATAGATGGACGACTACGCCCAACGCACGCCCTCTCGACATCTGACGAGAGGGCGCTAGGAACTCCCACCCATGAACGAGACCCTGCTCAATATCGTCCTGATCTTCGTCTTCGTCCTGATCGGTGGCGTCTTCGCCGCCGCCGAGATGGCCCTGGTCTCGCTCCGGGAGAGCCAGCTCAAGTCGATCGCCCACCGGGGCAAGCGCGGCGAGACGGTGGCCCGGGTGGCCGCCAACCCGAATCGTTTCCTGTCCGCCGTCCAGATCGGCGTGACCCTGATGGGCTTCCTGTCCGCCGCCTTCGGTGGCGCGACGCTCGCGGACGGCCTGGCCCCGCACCTGCAGGACCTCGGTCTGCCCGAATCGGTGGCCGGCACGGTCGCGCTGGTGCTGATCACCATCCTCATCTCCTACGTCTCGATCGTGATCGGCGAGCTGGCGGCCAAGCGGCTCGCGCTGCAGCGGGCCGAGACGTTCGCGCTCGGCCTGGCTCCGCTGGTGGACCGGATCGCGTCCATCGCCCGGCCGGTGATCTGGCTGCTGTCCAGGTCGACCGACCTGGTCGTGCGCGCTCTCGGTGGCGATCCGAACGCGAACCGTGAGGTGATGTCGGACGAGGAGTTGCGCGACCTGGTCTCGGCGCATGAATCACTCGGCGAGGAGGAGCGCCGGATCGTCGACGACGTGTTCGAGGCCGGCAGCCGGCAGTTGCGCGAGCTGATGCTGCCGCGCACCGAGGTCGACTTCATCGACTCGGAGATGCCGGCCTACAAGGCGGTCAAGTTCGCCGCCGAGCGGCCGCACTCGCGCTACCCGGTGATGAACGGCTCGGCCGACGACATCGTCGGGTTCGTCCACGTCCGCGACCTGTTCGACCCCGCCGTCGCGTCCCGCTCGGTCCGGGTCGGCGACCTGGCCCGCGACGTGCTGCAGCTGCCGGACACCGCGAAGTTGCTGCCCACGCTGACCGAGATGCGCCGGCGATCGACCCACCTGGCCATCGTCCTGGACGAGTACGGCGGTACGGCGGGCATCGTCACGCTGGAGGACCTGGTCGAGGAGCTGATCGGCGACATCAAGGACGAGTACGACGAGGAGTCGCTCGAGACCACCCGCCTGCGTAGCGGCGACATCGAGGTCGACGGTCTGCTCAACCTCGACGACTTCGCCGACGAGACCGGCGTCGAACTCCCCGACGGTCCTTACGAGACGGTCGGCGGTTTCCTCGCCGCCCAACTCGGCCGCGTCCCCGCCACCGGCGACGAGGCCCGGGTCGACGGCCACACCCTCACCGTCACGGTGATGGACGGCCGCCGGGTCGCCCGGGTCCGTATCCACCGGGTCAAGCCGACGGATGACCAACCAGTTCCTGCTGAGGAGCCGTGACCGAAAGCATCCGCCGGCGGGTGAGGACGACCGCGCCGCCGACGACGTAGCCGAGGCCCTGGAAGACCAGGACCGGGATGATGCCGACCAGGTCGCCGAGGACACCGGCCGAGGCGATCCCGACCAGGACGGCCACGCCCTCGGCCGCGGAGATGGCGCCGAAGATCCGGCCGCGGGACGTGTCCTCGGTGAGCCGCTGGAGCACCGTCATCATGCCGGCAACGATGAACGCGCCCGGCAGGCCGACGATGAGCATGCAGACGAACGCGGGGATCAGACTGTCGGTGACCAGCGGATAGCAGAACAACGCCAGGTCGATCAGCCCGAACAGGAACGCCCCGACACCCCACATCGTTGCTGCTGGCAACCGTGAGCCGATCGCGGCCGCGGCCAGTCCGCCGACGATCCCGCCCACCGCCTGCGACGACAGAATCAAGCCGTACGCCGTCCCGTCGCCGCCGAGCTCGGCCGACACGAACGGCGCGAACAGCGTGCTCATCACCCCTTCACCGACACCGGTCACCAGGCAGAACACGAACAGCAACCGCATCGCCGGGCTCGCGACACACAGCCGGAGACCCTCGGTCCATTCCGCCTTCAGCCGCTCGATCGCACCGCTGGCCGACCGGGCAAGCGTGCGGACGACGCGATACCGGACTCGGACGATGAGCCCCGCGGCGAGGAGGAAGGTCGCGGCGTCCACGACCGCCAGCAGCGGCAATCCGCCAAGCCCCGCGAGTAGTCCACCGATCCCCGCACCGATCAGCCGGGCGATGTCGCTGGTCTGACTGTTCAGTGCGTTGGCTGTCACCAGTTGCCGTGGCTCGACCAGGGCCGGGATCAGCGACTGCTCGGCCGGGCGGAAGAACTGCTGCAAACAGCTCTGCGCGAGGACGACGGCGTACACGATCCAGATCGCGCTCTCGTCGCGGACGGCGAGCAGCGGAAGCAGGAGAACCGCGTGGAGCAGATTGGTGGCGATCATCGTCCGTCGCCGGTCCCAGCGGTCGACGAAGACGCCGGCCAGCGAACCGAGCACGACCATCGGCACGAACGACGAGAGCAGCAGGCCGCCGGAGGCCAGTGTCGATCCGGTCAGGAGGTACACCTGGAAGGCCAGGCCGGTCTTGAGGATCCAGTCGCCGGTGAGCGACACGAGCCCCGCGCTCAGCACCAGTCGGTAGTCGCGCTGCCGCGCGAGCACGCCCCACAGTTCTTTCACGGCTACTGCTCGGGATCCGCGGTCTCGGGTGAGATCGTGACGATCTGCGTCATGGAGACGTGCCGGCTGCCGGGCGGGCGGGTGGACTTGTCGTCGATCGGCCGCTCGTCGACGTACCGCTTGAGCAGTGCGTCGATCTGCGCGGTCAGCTCCTGCAGCTCTTCTCCGGTCAGGTAGAAGCCGGTGTTCCCGATGCCCGAGTTGTCTCGCCAGATCGGGTCCTCGTTCACCCGCTGCTGCTGCCACTTGGCGAGCGAGTCCAGCGCCCGCTCGGCCAGCAGTTGCTCGAGTACGTCGGCAGCCGCGGCGCCTTCAGGTGTGCGCGAGGCCTCTCGCCACGACTGTGACGTCGAGACCACTCGCCAGGGCCGCTCCCGGTTGTCCTTGCCCGGTGCCGGCTCGACGAACTCGTACTTCGCCAACTGCCGAAGGTGATGGGAGGCCAGCGCCTGGCTGATCCCGAGGGTGCGGGCCGCGTCCGCCGCGGTCAGCGGCCCCTCCCGGCCCAGCAACGTCATGAGATCCAGCCGGACCGGGTGAGCCATCGCCCGGATCGCGAGTGGATCGTCCAGCAACCGCATCCGCCGCGGGTCACTCTCCAAAGACATGCTTGGAATATGCGCCGCGACGGATCAGATGTCAAGCTGTTGCTTGGAATGTTTGTCAGCCGGTCTGTTCGCGGATCCACTCGAGCGCGGGCTCGGCGTGGGCGAGGACGGAGATGTGGCTGTCGCCCGGGGAGAGGCGCAGCGCCGCCGACGGGATGTGCTCGACCAGCCAGCTGCCGTGCGAGCTGGGGATGATGCCGTCGTCCTCGCCGTGGCAGAGCAGGGTGGGGGCGGTGATGGTGGTCGGGTCGCAGCCCCACGGGACGACATAAGAACAGTCGTCGTCGACCAGGCCGTCCGGTCCGTTCGGCATCGACTTGTCACCGGCGACCGACCCGAGCCAGCCCCACGGCCCGTCGAACATGGCGAGGTCGGCCGGGGTGAACTCCGGGTCGTACTCGACGCCGGACGTCTCGTGCGCGACCTTCGCCTCCCGGCCCGCGGCCGCGGCCCGGAGCGAGGCGAGTCCGGCCGGGATCATGCCGTCGTACCAGTCGAGGCCCTGGGCGTCGTACGGCGCGATGGCGGCGAACGTGGCCACCGCCTCGACCCGCTCGCGGAGGACCGCTGCGGCGCCGAGCGCGTAGGAGCCACCGCCCGAGTAGCCCATCAGCGCGAAGGTGCCGACCCCGAGCGCGTCGGCGACCGCGGTCAGGTCGGCCGCGACCGAGGCCATCGTCCGCCCCGGCGCCGCGGTCGAGCCGCCGTACCCGGGCCGGTCGAACGAGATCCACCGGATCCCGAGCCACTCGCCGGCCTCGAACAGCGGCTCGGGCGGGGCGCCCAGGTTCGGGGTGCCGTGGTGCCAGAACACCGGCAGCCGGCCGTCGTCGCCGGGCGCGGTGTCGTAGACGTGCAGGGTGCGGCCGTCCGCCAGCCGGAGGGTCCGTCATGTCACTCACCTTAGGTCGGAGATCTGTTCGCGAGCGGTACGTCGGACGTCGGGCCGCGGACTCGACATTTCGGGGCAGCCGGCAATGTCCAGAGGGGAAATGTCGAGTTGTCCCGGGCGGCGCCGACCTCTGCTGCGAAGATCCACTCAGACTCCGAAAGGAACGGTCATGAAGTACGTGCTGTTGATTCACAGCAACCCGATCACCTGGGGCCACCCCTCCTTCCTGTACACCGAGGAAGGGCAGAGGTTGCCGGCCAAGGCGCGCGATGCGCTGGCCGCCCAGCTGGAGAAGCTGCTCACCGAGCTGTCCGATTCGGGCGAACTGGTGGTGGCCCAACCGCTCGAGCCGCCGGCGCGGACGAAGGTGGTCCGCGTCCGCAAGGGCGTCCGCGCCACCACCGACGGCCCCTACTCCGAGGCCAAGGAACAGCTGGCCGGCGTCTTCGTCATCGACGTCGCCACCCCCGAACGCGCCGAAGAGATAGCAGCCACCATCCCCGAAGCCGAGTTCGGCAGCGGCGTGGAGCTCCGCCCGGTCTCGACGTTCGAGTAGGCAGGACCGAACCCCGCCTGGTCAGCTGACCAGGCGGGTGTGGTTCTCGCGGGTGGCCAGGGTCGGGTCGAGGGTGCCCAGGGCCAGCCAGGTGGCGCCGCCGACACCGTCCCGGGCGGTGCGGACCTCACCGGAGAAGTGCTGGTGGATTGTTTCCCGGATCAGCCGGCCGACCGGAGATGATTCCCCCGCGACACTGCCCGCGAGGACCATCGGGCCCTTGTCCGACGTTGTCCTGAGCCGCCCGACCGTTTCTGTGAGCAAGTCGGCTGCGCGTTTCACCAGCGCATGTGCGGTCTCGTCGTTCTGCTCGAACGCCGACACCA
Organism: Kribbella sp. NPDC049174; assembly: GCF_043197365.1. Lineage (NCBI taxonomy): Bacteria > Bacillati > Actinomycetota > Actinomycetes > Propionibacteriales > Kribbellaceae > Kribbella > Kribbella sp. NPDC049174. Next base: position 486,439 of record NZ_JBICSZ010000002.1, read on the forward strand.
CAGTTCGGGCCAGTTCGGCCAGCATCACCGGTGGCCGGCTGTTCACCTGGCGGATCAGGTCGTCGCGCAGTACGTCGTACCCCTCGCGCTGGGAGATCGCGTGTTCGTCCCGGTCCGGGAGTACTGCGCGAACGACGGCCTGACCGAGCACACCGATCGGTTCACCCAGATCCAGTTTGCGCAGCACACTGCGCACTGCCTCCCGGCCGAGCCAGAATCCGGAGCCGTCGTCGCCGAGCAGCCAGCCGTGGCCGTCGGCCGTCCGGACCAGCTGGTGGTCGCGGACCAGGCCGGCCGCGCTGCCGGTGCCCGCGATCAGCACCACGCCGTCCGGCTCCGGCGTACCGGAGGCGAAGGCGACCTCCAGGTCGCCGATGAACTCGGGCTCGCCGGTCAGCCCGGCGCCGTCCCAGGCGGCGTCGAACTGGGCCCGGACGTCGGGCCTGGCCAGGGCAGACCCGCCCGCCGCGCCGATCACGGCGGCTTTGACCGCGGTCGGGTCCAGCCCGGCCAGCGCGGCGTGAAGCGCCTGGCCGAAGTTGGCCGCGGCACTTGCGGGGTGGCTGGTCGGATTTCCGCCTGCTGCCGCCCCTCGACCGACTACGTTGCCCTCATGGTCCGCGATCACGATCCGGGTGGAGGTGCCGCCGAGGTCGCCGCCCAGGACCAGTGCCGATGCTGGCATCAAGACCACTGAGTCCGCAGGTTCCGGCAGTTGGCGTTCTACCGACATTGGCGATGCTCCAAACTGCTCGAAAGAGATCTCTAATGGACAACTGCAAACAAGGTCACGCAACGGTCCCGATCTGGAGAGAAGAGTGAGATGAGCCTTGACTTTAGCTGCCAGTTGAGAAAAGTTCTGTCCAGCAAACCGCAAACTTGCGCACTTGTCGGCAGCAGGTGTGTCGCGGCGAACACATTAGTCGAGGGGTGGGGCCGCTGATGGCCAGCAGTAACCAGGGCGGACCGGGGGAGACCGGAGGGGTGAGCGCGCAGGCTTTTGTTCATGCGCTGACCCCGATCATGGCCGCCGTCACCGAGCAGATCGACGGCCCGATCCAGCAGGCCGCCGAACTGTTCACCGAGGCGCTGCGGGCGAACGGCGTCATCCAGGCCTTCGGGTCCGGGCACTCCGAGGCGCTGGCGATGGAGATCGCCGGCCGGGCCGGCGGGCTGATCGCGACCAACCGGATCGCCTTGCGCGACCTGGTCCTGCTCGGCGGCGCGCCGATCGAGCTGCTCCGCGGCGGCGAACTGGAACGCGACCCGTCGATCGCGCGCCGGCTCTACGACCTGGCCGAGCCGCATCCGGCCGACCTGTTCGTGATCGCGTCCAACTCCGGTGTGAACGGCTCGATCGTCGAGCTCGCCACCGTGGTGAAGGAGAAGGGCCACCCGCTGATCGCGATCACCTCACTGCAGCACACCGGCGGGATGGACTCGCGCCACCCGTCCGGCAAGAAACTGATCGACTTCGCGGACGTGGTGCTGGACAACCATGCGCCGTACGGCGACTCCGTGCTCGACCTGCCCGATGGTGGCAAGGTCTGCGCGGTGTCGTCCATCACCGCCGCGCTGCTCGCGCAGATGCTGGTCGCCGAGGTCCTGCGCCGGCTGACCGAGGCGGGTGAGACCGCACCGGTCTACCTGTCCGCGAACATCCCCGGTGGCGACGACCACAACCACGCCCTTGAAGCACAGTACGCCGGCCGGATCCGGCGTACTGCATGAAACACTCTCGGAAGGCGGGACCCATGACCACTCCCAACAACTTGTCGCGGCGGCTGTTCCTGCAGCGCGCGGCGGTCGGCACGATGCTGACCGCAGGTGGCAGCACGCTGTTGGCGGCGTGCGCCAGTGGCGGCAGCGAAGACAGCTCCGGCGGCGGTGGCGGCGCCGAACAAACGGCCGAGAACCCGTTCGGGGTGAAGGCGGCCGACCCGCTGGACGTGGTGATCTTCAAGGGCGGGTACGGCGACGACTACGCCAAGGCCCACGAGGAGATGTACAAGAAGAAGTTCCCCGAGACCACGATCAAGCACGCCGGTATCACCGACATCACGCCGCAGCTGCAGCCGCGGTTCAACGGTGGCAACCCGCCGGACGTGATCGACAACTCCGGCGCCTCGGCGCTGCCGGCATCGACGCTGGCGACCTCCGGTCAGCTCGCTGACCTGACCCAGCTGTTCGACGCCGCCTCGATCGACGACGCGAGCAAGAAGGTGCGCGACTCGATCGAGCCGATCACCCTGGAGGCGGCCCAGCTGAGCGGCAAGCCGCTGCTGCTCAACTACGTGCTGACCGTCTACGCGATCTGGTACAACAAGCCCCTGTTCGCCAAGAACGGCTGGGAGCCGGCCAAGACCTGGCAGGAGTTCCTCGACCTGTGCGAGGAGATCAAGAAGGCCGGCATCGCGCCGATGGCGCACCAGGGCAAGCACCCGTACTACATCGGCCAGGTGATGATGGACATGGCCGTCAAGCACGGTGGCCACGACGTCATCAAGGCGATCGACGAGCTCGAGCCGAACGCGTGGAAGCACGAGTCGGTCAAGGCCGCCGCCGAGGCGATCCTGGAGATCAAGGGCAAGGGCTACTTCATGCAGGGCACCGAGGGTCTGGACCACATCCAGTCCCAGACGGCCTGGAACCAGGGCAAGGCGGCGTTCATCCCGTCCGGCTCCTGGCTGGAGAACGAGCAGAAGCCGGTCGCGCCCAAGGACTTCGAGACCACCGCGGCCTACACTCCGCTGCTGGACGGCTCGAAGCTGCCGGTCGACTGCACCGAGATCGCCGCCGGTGAGCCCTTCATCGTGCCGGAGAAGGCGAAGAACAAGGCCGGTGGCCTGGAGTACATGCGGATCATGCTGTCGAAGGAAGCGGCCGGCAAGTTCACCGAGCTGACCGGTTCCCCGACGGTGGTCAAGGGCGCCGGCGAAGGTCTGAAGCTGAGCCCGGGTGCGTCCTCGTCGGGCGCGCTGCTGAAGTCCGGTGGCGACAACAACTGGACGACGTACTTCGCCGCGTGGTACTCGACGATGGACAAGCCGATCCGCAGCGTGTGGGGAGAGCTTGCCGCCGCCCGCATCACGGCCGACGAGTTCTGCACCCGTGCCCAGAAGATCGCGGACGACACGGCCAAGGACCCGAAGACCGTGAAGCAGACCCGTACCTGAGTAGTTGGGTGCATGCTGGGCTGTGGGGGAAGTTTGACCCGCAGCCCAGCTGAACCTGCCCCTGCGCTGTTAGGAGAAAGATGCGGCACGGCAGTTATCGGTTCGTCGCGAGTTTCCTCGCGATTCCACTGGCGTTGTATGCGATCTTCGTGATCTCGCCGTTCGTCCAGGCGTTCTACTACTCCCTGACCGACTGGACCGGGATCTCGCCGGAGTTCAAGTTCGTGGGCCTGGAGAACTTCCGGACCCTCGCCAACGACTCGGTGTTCCGCCAGGCGCTCGGGCACAACCTGATCCTGCTGATCGGCCTCCCGCTGATCACCATCTTCCTCGCCCTCACGTTCGCCTACCTGCTCAACGTGGGCGGGCGGGCGAACACCGCGGGGGTGCAGGGGGTCAAGGGGAACGGCTTCTACAAGCTGGCGTTCTTCCTCCCGCAGGTCCTCGCGGTCCCGGTCATCGCCGTCATCTGGTCGACGGTGATGACCTCGACCGACACCGGTCTGGCCAACTCCGTCACCAAGCGGCTCGGGCTGGGAACGTCGGAGTTCCTGGCCGACCCCGACATCGCGCTGTACTGCGTGATGTGGGTGCTGATCTGGGGCAGTGTCGGGTTCTACCTGGTGCTGTTCAATGCGGCGATGTCCGGGATACCGAAGGACATCTTCGAGGCCGCCATCATCGACGGCGCGGGCCGGCTGTCGACGTTCTTCCGGATCACCCTGCCGCTGCTCTGGGACACCATCCAGACGTCGTGGGTGTACCTGGCCATCATCGCGCTCGACGCGTACGCACTGGTCGCGGTCATGACAGCGGGACCGGGTGGGCCCGACAACTCCACTCAGGTGATGGGTCTGCAGATCGCGGACAACGGGTTCCAGTACGGCCGCGCCGGTTACGCCTCGGCGATGGGCGTGGTGCTGTTCTTCCTGACCCTGATCATCGCCGCCGTCTTGCTCCGGGCCACCCGCCGCGAGCGGATCGAATACTGAGGGGTCGCCGGAAATGACCGTACCTGTACAGATCGACGTCGAGGACACCCGGCCGAAGACCGAGTCGGCGGCCCATCCGGCCGGTGGCAAGGAGCGTTCCTTCAGCCCGGTCAACGTGTTCTCCCACACGGTGCTGATCGCCTGGAGCATCCTGGTCGTGGTGCCGTTCGTGTGGGCGGTGATCGCCTCGCTGAAGAGCACCGGCGAGATCTTCGGCGACAACCCGTGGGCGCTGCCCAAGGACCTGCTGTGGTCCAACTACACCAAGGCCTGGGACAAGGGCATCGGCCAGTACCTGTTCAACAGCCTGGTCGTGGTGACCGGCGGTGTCTTCGGCACCATGCTGTTCGGCTCGATGGTGGCCTATGTGCTGGCCCGCTACGAGTTCCCCGGCAACCGGTTCGTCTATTACCTGTTCGCGGCCGGAATGATGTTCCCGGTCTTCCTGGCGATCGTGCCGCTGTTCTTCGTGGTCAAGGGCTTCGGGATGGTGTCGACGTACCAGGGCCTGATCCTGGTCTACATCGCCTACTCGCTGCCGTTCACCGTGTTCTTCATGCACGCGTTCTTCCGAACGTTGCCGACCTCGATCGCCGAGGCCGCCCTGGTCGACGGGGCCTCCCACACGACCACGTTCTTCCGGGTGATGCTCCCGATGGCCAAGCCGGGCCTGATCAGCGTCGGCATCTTCAACGTGCTGGGTCAGTTCAACCAGTTCGTGCTGCCGTCGTTCCTGTCCCCGGAGAAACCGGTTCTCTCCCAAGGCATCGCGACCCTGCTGGGCAGCCAGCGCTACGAGAACGACTGGGGTACGCTGTTCGCCGCCCTGACCATCGCCATGGTCCCGGTCATCGCGGTCTACCTGGTCTTCTACCGCCAGGTCCAGGCCGGCCTCACCGGCGCCACCCTCAAGTAGCCCGCCGGGGACGCTAACCTGCCGGGGTGCTGAAACGTCGGACTGTGCTGCAGGGGGCGCTCGCGGGCGCCCTCGTGAGCGGGTGTTCTTCGGGTCCGTCGGGCCAACCGACCGTGGACCCGGAGAATCCGTTCGCGGTGGCCCCGGACGCGCCGGTCGAGGTGCTGGCCGGTGAGGAGTACGGCGGGTTCGGGGCGGCGGCGTACCGGAAGAAGTACCCGGCGGTGAACGTGACCGCGACCGTCTCGGCGAAGCTGCGGGACTTGGTGCTGCCGCGGTTCGCGGCGGGGAATCCGCCGGATGTGGTGCTGAACTCCGGCGACGGGCGGCTCGAGCTCGGGCGGTTGGTCGGGCAGGGCCAGTTGGCGGACCTGCAGTCGCTGCTGGAGGCTCCGGCCTGGGACAACGCCGACGCGACGGTGCAGGACGCCGTACTGCCGGGGATGCTCGACGCCGGGCGGTACGAAGGGTCGCAGCGGAGCGTGAACTACGTCGCGACCGTGTACGGCCTGTGGTACTCGGCCGGCCTGTTCCAGCGGTTCGGCTGGGACGTGCCGCGGACCTGGCCGGAACTGCTTGCCCTCGGCACCGAAATGAAGGCGGCCGGGCTCGGCCCGTTCGTGTACGCCGGCGCACACCCGTACTACCTGCTGGAGATGGTGCTCACGCTGGCCGCGAAGACCGGCGGCCACGACGTGATGAAGCGGATCGACAACCTCGAGGACGGCGCTTGGAAGGACGAGAGCGTCACCCGTGCGATCACGGCGGTCGGCGAACTCGCCAAGCGCGGACTGATCGCGCCCGGCAGCACCGACTTCGACCACATCGCTGCGCAGAAGCGCTTCCTCGCCTCGAAGGCCGGCCTGCTGCCGTGCGGCAACTGGCTCGAGAACGAGATGAAGCCGCTGATCCCGGCGAACTTCGCGCTGACCATGTCCGGTGTCCCACCGCTCGACGGGTCGTCCGCTCTCGCGCGGGGCCTGCACGTCGCGGCCACTGCGCCGTACCTGGTGCCGGAGAAGGCGAAGAACAAGGCGGGCGGGCTCGAGTACCTCCGGGTGATGCTGTCCAAGGACATCGCCACCCAGGTCACCCAGGAGTCCAACCAGCTCACCATCGTCCGCGGCGCGGCCGACGGCCTGGAGATCGGTACGGCGCTCCGCTCGGCCCGTGACCTGCTGACTGCCGCCGGTGACCACGTCATCACCTGGTACTTCGCCGACTGGTATCCGGACTTCGCCACCGCCGCGGCCCAGACCACCGGTCAGTTCCTGGCCGGCGGCCTCCAGTTCTCCGAGTGGACCGCCAGAATCCAGTCCGCCGCCGACAAGCTCAAACAGGACAAAGCGGTCACCAAGTACCACCGGGACTGACCCTTTCCTGCGTCCGAAGAAAAGTGGGCTATAACCCAAACTTCTTCGGACGTAACGCCATGGGGATCGCGCCGGCTCAGGCTGATCGCGAAAAAGATCTCGCCGTCGGCCGCGAGCCGTCGTAACCTCGAAAGAGGGTGGTGAGATCGATGGAGTGGATAGCTCTGCTGCTCCTTTTCTTCTTCTTGTGCACGTTGCTCAACCTCGTGTTGCCGCAGCCTCCGCCGTCGCGCTGGCGCCGGGGCCTGCGGTCGTCGGCGAACCGGGTCAGCGGACGGCTGCGCCGGCGGACCGAGCCCGAGCCGGATCCGTTCGACACGCTGCGCCTGCAGACCAGGCTCGGCCATCTCGCCGGGAAGATCCGGCGAGTCGAATCCACGCCGCGGATCTACGCGAAAGCACATCGGTTGATGGCGCTCGAGGCGGCGTACGACGACCTGCTCGACGAGGCCTGCCGGATGGCCGGCGTAGCCACCGAGGCCGAACTGCAGCGGGGCGAGGAGAAGCGCTGGCGCGAGGAGCAGGAACTGGCCTCCCGCGGCTGGTCCTGGTGACCTGGGCCACGGCCGTCGGAGGTTCTGGGCGGCCGGGACCGCCCCGGTGTGGATCGGACCTGGGGCGCTGGCAGAATCGGGGTCATGTCTGTAGCTGCGTCTGACCCCTCCGCAGCCGGATCCCAGCGGCGCCCTCGGGTGCTGTCCGGGATCCAGCCGACGGCGGACTCCTTCCACTTCGGCAACTACCTCGGTGCGTTGCGGCAGTGGGTGGCCCTGCAAGACGACCACGACGCGTTCTACTGCGTGGTCGACCTGCACGCGATCACGGTGGAGTACGACCCGAAGGCGCTGCGGGACCGGACCCGTCGCTCGGTGGCGCAACTGCTCGCGGCCGGGATCGACCCGGAGCGGTCCACCCTGTTCGTCCAGTCGCACGTGCCCGAGCACGCCCAGCTGGGCTGGGTGCTCGGCTGCCTGACCGGGTTCGGCGAGGCCAGCCGGATGACGCAGTTCAAGGACAAGTCCGCCAAGGGCGGCGCCGACCGGGCCACCGTCGGCCTGTTCACCTACCCGATCCTGCAGGCCGCGGACATCCTGATCTACCAGGCCGACCGGGTCCCGGTGGGTGAGGACCAGCGCCAGCACCTGGAGCTGACCCGCGACCTGGCCGGCCGGTTCAACCACCGGTTCGGCAAGACCTTCCGGCTGCCCGAGGCCTACATCGTCAAGGAGACCGCGAAGATCGCGGACCTGCAGGACCCGACCGCGAAGATGAGCAAGTCGGGCTCCTCGCCGGCCGGCATCATCGACCTGCTCGACGACCCCAAGGTGAGCGCGAAGAAGATCCGCTCCGCGGTCACCGACTCCGGTCGCGACGTCGTCTTCGACCCGGAGAACAAGGCCGGCGTGGCCAACCTGCTGACCATCTACTCGGCCCTGACCGGCCGCAAGATCAGCGAGCTCGAGGACGAGTACGCCGGTCGCGGGTACGGCGACTTCAAGAAGGACCTGGCCGAGGTCGTGGTCGAGTTCGTCACGCCGTTCCGGGAGAAGACCCTGGGCTACCTGGACGACACGGCCCAGCTGGACGCGATCCTGGCCGCCGGGGCGGAGCGCGCCCGGGCGGTGACCGAGCCGACCCTGCAGCGGGTCTACGACCGGCTGGGATTCGTGCCCGGGCCGGCCCTCGGATCGGGCCGGTAGGGCCCCGGATGGCGACGATCGGTGTCGCGATCCCGATCGCGGAGCCCTATGGTTCGGAGTTGCAGAAGTACCGGGCGGACTTCGGTGATCCGATGGCCTCGTCGATCCCCACCCACGTGACCCTGCTGCCGCCGACCGAGGTGGCCGACGCCGACCTGGGGCTGGTCGACAACCACCTGCTCGAGGTGGCCGCGCGGTTCCCGAGCTTCCGGATCCGGCTCCGCGGGACGGCGACGTTCCGGCCGATCTCCCCGGTGGTGTTCGTCCCGCTGGCCGAGGGCATCTCGTCCTGCGAGGTGCTGCAGTCGCAGGTCCGGTCCGGCCCGTTGCAGGTGGAGCTCCGGTTCCCGTACCACCCGCACGTCACGGTGGCGCACGACCTGGACAAGAAGGCGCTGGACCGCGCGTACGACGCCCTGTCGGAGTACGACTGCGCGTTCGACGTCGACGCCTTCAGCCGATACGAACACGGCGCCGACGGCGTGTGGCGCCCGCAGCGGTCCTTCCCGCTGGCAGGCTGAGTCTCCGCACAAGGGGGTACAGCGACACATGGGCATCATCCAGCGGGGTCAGGCGATCTGGGCCCGGTTCAGCCGGACGCAGGTGTGGCGGGTCCAGCAGCGGTACGGCGACCGGCGGGGCAACCGGTTGGCGGGGGCAACGAGCTTCTACGGGTTCCTGTCGGTGTTCCCGCTGATCGTGCTGGCCGCGGCGATCGTGGGTTCGCTGCTGGGCGAGGACGCGATCGACAAGCTGAAGGAGGCCCTGGAGCAGAATCTGCCCGTGATCGGTCAGCGGGTCGACCTCGACGCGCTGATCGACAATGCCGGCACCATCGGGCTGATCGCGGGAGTCTCGCTGCTGCTCACCGGGCTCGGCTGGGTCGACTCGATGCGGGCGTCGATCCGGTCCATGCACGAACTGGACGACATGCCCGGCAACATGGTGCAGCGCAAGCTCGTGGACTTCGGGGCGCTCATCGGTCTCGGGGTGCTCGCCCTGATCGCCACCGCCGCCTCGTCCGTGCTGACCGCGCTGTCGGCGCGCATCGTCGAGTGGGCCGATCTGGAGGGCACCTGGCTGGCGAGCTGGGGACTCGACGTGATCAGCGTCGCATTCGGCGTCGGAGCAGGCGCCATCCTGCTGCTCTACATGCAGACGGCCTTGCCGCGGATCGTCCTGCCGTTCAAGGTCGCGCTGATCGCGACACTCGCCGGCGGCGTCCTGTTCTTCCTGATGCAGAAGCTCGGCAACGTCTACGTCACCTACGTCATCGGCAACAACGCCGCGTACGGCGCTCTGGCGTTGCCGCTGGCGCTGCTGGTGTGGATCTACCTGATCACCCGGGCGATCATGTACATCGCCGCCTGGACCAAAGAGGCGACCCTCGACGCCCGGGCAACCGAGGAAGTGGCAGCGGTACCGCCACCACCCGAACCTGTTGAGGAGCCGCTCCTGCCTGGGCCGCCCGGCAAGCGCTTCAAGGTCGTGCCGGTGCCGCAGAAGAAGGCAGACAGCGTTGCTGTGGCCGCGGGCGCCTTGCTCGGTGTCACAGCCAGCGCCCTGGCCATCCAGCTGGCCAAGGCCGCTCGCGCCGTCCGGCGCTAGTGCCTTCGTCTCCTGAGTGCACGAGGCCTGCGGAGAAACAGTCCGAGGAGTAGCACCGGCGGTCCGGCGTACGCCCAGGCCGGGATCCGCAATGCCAGTGACTGGACGGCTTGCCCCGGGTTGAGGACTGTGCGGCTGCGCGGCGGTTGCGCCGTACCGGAGTCTGTCTTCTTCTCGGCGGGACCGGCGGCTGTTTTCGGTGGTGGAGCGGCGGGCTTGACCAGGGTGCCGACCGGGTTGAGCTGGTCGTAGTTCTTGAACGTCCAGCTGAGCAGGTTGGTGGCGTCCTCGGTGATGCCGTGGGGTGCGTTCATCAGCGTCACCACCAGCGTGTGGCCGTTGCGGCGGGCCGCGCCGACGAACGTGTTGCGGGCGAGCGTCGTGTAGCCGGTCTTCACGCCCAGCGCGCCGTCGTAGTTGAACAGCAGCTTGTTCTGGTTCGCGACCTGGTAGGTGCCCTTGTTGCCGACGTTCGGGAAGGCCGTGTACTTCGTCGACGCGTACTCGGCGAAGTCGGGCCGGGCCAGGCCCGCCTTGGCGAACAGGGCCAGGTCGTAGGCGCTGGAGTACTGCCCGTCGGCGTCGAGCCCGGTCGGGTCGGTCACGGTGGTGTCGAGCGCACCGATCTCCTTGGCCTTCTGGTTCATCCGCTGGATCGTGCCTTTGACGCCGCCCTGGTCGTGGGCACACAGTGCGTGCACCGCGTCGTTGCCGGACGCCAGGAACATGCCCTCGAACAGCAGGTCGACGGAGTAGCGCAGGCCGGGGTACACACCGACCTTGCTGCCCTCGATCCCCGCGTCCGCGTCGGTGCCGGTCACCACGTCCGACTTCTTGAGCCGCGGCAGCAGGACCAGGGCGGTGAGGGTCTTGAGCGTGCTCGCGGGCCGCAACTTGGCATGTGGGGCCTTGGCCGCCAGTACTTCGCCGGTGTCGATGTCGGCCACGACGTAGGCCGATGCCTGGACGGCCGGCGGTGTCGCCCCGTCGGCGACCACCGTCGGCTTCGTGGTCAGCAGGTCGCCGCCGACCGGGCCTTGTGGGCCCTGGCCGGCGGCGGTTGCTGTCAGCGGACCGCTGACCACCAGTGCGGCGGTAGCGGCTGCCGTCAGAAGCACACGCATCGGCGGCACTCTAGACGGCCCGGGGTGTCGACGTCACGCCCGGTACGCAGTCCACATGTTGCTGATGCGGGTGCTCTGACCGGGAGTGAACTGGTTGTAGCAGGAGTCGTACGAGTAGTCCATGTAGTTGTGGATCGGGTCCAGACCGGGCAGCGAGCAGGAGTCGCGGCCGGTCGGGCAGCCGCTGCTGGCACTACCTTGGGCCGGGGTGTCCGACACGGAGTCGTTCGTGCTCGTGCAGCCACCCTGGAACGTGTGGTAGAGCCCGAACCAGTGGCCGGCCTCGTGGGTGGCCGTCTTGCCGAGGTTGAAGTTGGTCGCCGAACCGCCCGGCAGTGAGCTGTACTGCACCCGGATGCCGTCGATCGACGGGTTGCTGGCGTAGTCCCACGGGAACGTGGCGATCCCGAGGTAGGAGAAGTTGACCAGCCAGATGTTGAGCGCGTTCTTGCCGCCCTTGCGGGTCTGCGCGCGGTACGTCGTGCTCTGACCGTCGCGGTGCCAGGTGCTGTTGTTGTAGCGGTAGGTGCCGGCCAGGTAGAAGCTGAAGCCGGTGTTCGCCGCCTGGGACGACTCACCGCCGGCGAAGTTCTGGTTCAGCTCGGCGATCTGCTGCGTGATCTGGGAGTTGGTCACGTCGCCGGCGCCGGAGCTGCTGCGCATCACGTGGATGTAGACCGGCACACTCGCGGCCGCCAACTGGCCGGCCTGCGGGGTCAGGCCGCGGGCGGCCTTCGCCTTCAGGATCTGCGCCGTCTTCGCGTCGATCGCCTTCTGCTCGGCCGCCGACAGTTCGCGGTGGTCGGCGCCGTGGCCACCGCGCGCGGCGGGTCCCTCGGCAGGTGTCAGACACGGTCCTCCCACCTGGTCGACGGGCAGTTGCGCTGTCGCCTGTCCACCGAGTGGGCTGAAGGCGAGCGCCGTACCGGCCAGCAGAACGGCCAGGGCGCGGGGACGGGTGATGAAAGATCGCATGATGCGTCCTCCGGGTCGGGCCGCTTGGGCGGTGCGGCCGAATCACCCGATTTTCCGCGCGATTGCGCAGAGTGCAAACCCATCCACTGACAGTTGAGTGCCAAGGCACTCGGTGGTCAGGACAGCTCCTCCTCGGCCTGCTGGATGGCGGCGAACTCCTCCTCGGGCGCGGCGGCGACCAGGTGGTGGCGGCTGTAGAACCAGAAGTAGGCGATCGCGACCACGAAGATCGCGGCGGTGATCGCGGCGGCCAGTTTGTCGACGAAGAAGGTCGCCACCACTGCCATCACCGCCAGGACCAGGGCGACGCCGGTGGTCACGCTGCCGCCGGGGGTCCGGTACGGCCGGTCCAGGCCCGGTTCGCGGACCCGGAGAACGATGTGCGAGAGCATCATCAGCACGTACGAGACGGTCGCGCCGAAGACGGCGATGTTGATCAGCAGGGCGCCGTCCTGGGTGATCGCCGCGAGCAGGAAGCCGATCACGCCGGGGACCGTCAGCGCCAGGTACGGCGTCTTGCGCTTGCCGGTCACGGACAAGAAGCGGGGCAGGTAGCCCGCCCGGGACAGCGCGAACAACTGCCGCGAGTACGCGTAGACGATCGAGAAGAAGCTCGCGACCAGTCCGGCGAGGCCGACGTAGTTGACGAAGTCGGCGACCCACGTGTCGCCGCCGAACGCGGTCCGGAGCGCCAGCGGGAGCGGGTTGTCGGACTCGGCGATCACCGAGGACCCGGCGCCACCGGCGGTGAACACCAGCATCAGGCCGGCGAAGACCAGCAGCACGACCATGCCGGTGATGATGCCGCGGGGCATGTCCTTGCGCGGGTCCCGGGCCTCCTCGGCGGCCAGCGGCACACCCTCGATCGCCAGGAAGAACCAGATCCCGTAGACGAGGGCCGCCAGCACCCCGGCGTACCCGAACGGGATGAAGTCGCTGGCGCCGGCCGCGGTGTTCGGCACGATGTCGAACAGTTTGTCGGCGTCGAACTTCGGCACCATCGCGATCACGAACACGACCAGCGCGACCACGGCCAGCGCGGTGATCCCGAGGGTCAGCCGGAGCGCCTCGCCCACGCCGTACAGGTGGATGCCGACGAAGATCACGTAGCAGGCCAGGTAGACCGGCCAGCTGGAGGTCAGCCCGAACAACCCGAGGGCCTCGATGTAGCCGCCGATGAAGGTGGCGATCGCGGCGGGTGCGATGGCGTACTCGATCAGGATCGCCGTCCCGGTGGCAAAACCGCCGAGCGGGCCGAGGGCCCGGCGGGCGAACCCGTACCCGGCGCCGGCGACCGGGATCGCGGAGGCGAGCTCGGCCAGGCCGAACACCATGCAGGTGTACATCGTCGCCATCAGGATGGTCGCGATCAGCAGGCCGCCCCAGCCGCCCTCGGCCAAGCCGAAGTTCCAGCCGGCGAAGTCACCGGAGATGACGTAGGCGACACCCAGTCCGGCGAGCAGGATCCAGCCGGCCGCGCCCCGCTTGAGTTGCCGGTTCTCCAGGTACTCCTTGCCGACCTGCTGGTAGTCGACGTGGGTCTTCTTCCGGCTCATCGAGGCCCTCCAATGGTCTGCCGCCATACCACTAGGAATGGCCATGAGGTTCCTCGTGCCGGGACCCGCTGTCAAGGCCTCTGGCCAATTGTCAGGAGTGGCCGCGGATTGACATCCGGCCCGGGGCTTGGGTCAATGGACTGACGACAGACCAATAGACCTCCCGGGAGCGACCGTGGACTCGAACACCGGCAAGCTGACCGAGCAGGCACTCCGAGATCTGGTCGAGGCCGGGCGGATCGACACCGTGCTGGTCGCGATCACCGACATGCAGGGCCGGCTGCAGGGCAAGCGCTGCGGCGCCCGGTACTTCCTGGAGGAGGTGCTTGCGCACGGCACCGAGGGCTGCAACTACCTGCTCGCGGTCGACGTCGACATGAACACCGTCGACGGCTACGACATGTCGTCCTGGGCGCGTGGGTACGGCGACCTGCTGATGGCGCCGGATCTCGACACCCTGCGGCTGGTTCCCTGGCTCGAGGGGACCGCGATGGTGCTCTGCGACGTGCAGTGGCTCGACGGCAGCCCGATGCCCGCGTCACCGCGGCAGATCCTGAAGGCGCAACTCGAGCGGCTGGCCGAGCGCGGCCTGAAGGCGTACGTCGGCACCGAGCTGGAGTTCATCGTCTTCGACGACACCTTCGAGTCCGCCTGGGACAAGCGGTACCGCGACCTGACCCCGGGCAATCAGTACAACGTCGACTACTCCCTCCTCGGCACCTCGCGTCTCGAGCCGCTGCTGCGCGACATCCGCAACTCGATGACCGGCGCCGGCCTGTACGTCGAGTCGGCCAAAGGCGAGTGCAACCTCGGCCAGCACGAGATCGCGTTCCGGTACGACGAGGCTCTCGCCACCTGCGACAACCACTCGATCTACAAGACGGGTGCGAAGGAGATCGCCTCGAAGCACGGCAAGAGCCTGACCTTCATGGCCAAGTACGACGAGCGCGAGGGCAACTCGTGTCACATCCACCTGAGCTTCCGGTCCACCGACGGAGACGCCGTCCTGGCGGGTGATCGCGCCAACGGGTTCTCCGAGCTGATGGAGCAGTTCATCGCCGGCCAGCTCGCCTGCTTGCCCGAGTTCACCTACCTGCTCGCCCCGAACATCAACTCCTACAAGCGTTTCGTCCGCGGCAGCTTCGCGCCGACCGCGGTCGCCTGGGGGTTGGACAACCGCACCTGCTCGCTCCGTGTCGTCGGCCACGGCGAGTCGCTGCGGGTCGAGAACCGCCTGCCCGGCGGCGACGTGAACCCCTACCTCGCCGTCGCCGCGATCATCGCCTCCGGCCTCTACGGCATCGAGAACGAACTGGAGCTCGAGCCGATGCTCGAGGGCAACGCGTACGAGTCCGACAAACAGCACGTGCCGACCACGTTGCGCGAGGCAGCCGCGCTGTTCACCGGCTCGAAGGTCGCCCGCCAGGCGTTCGGCGACGAGATGGTCGACCACTACGCCAACGCCGCGCGGGTCGAGCTCGACGCGTACGACGCCGTCGTCACCGACTGGGAGCGGGTCCGTGGTTTCGAGCGCCTCTGACGATCGACGGCCCCGCATCGGCATCACGACGTACCTCGAACCGACGATCTGGGGTGTCTGGGAGCGGGACGCCTCCCTGCTGCCGCGGGTCTATCTCGACTCGGTGGTCGCGGCCGGAGGGGTGCCGCTGCTGCTGCCTCCGGTCGGCACCGACCCGACGGTCCTCGACCTTCTCGATGGCCTGATCATCGCCGGCGGGTGCGATGTGGATCCGGCCACGTACGACGCCGCGCCGCATCCCGAAACGGTCGACACCAGGTCCGGGCGGGACGAGCACGAGAAGATCCTGATCCGGGCGGCGCTGGACCGGGATCTCCCGCTGCTCGCGATCTGCCGCGGCCTGCAGATGCTCAACGTCACGCTCGGCGGGACGTTGCAACAACATCTGCCCGACGTGGTCGCGCACGACGGGCACCGGCCGTCGCCCGCGATCTTCGGCACCACCGAGGTCAAGGTCGAGCCGGGCACACTCACCGCGCGGCTGTTCGGCGACCGGACCAGCGTGCGCTGCTACCACCACCAGGCCCTCGACGTGGTCGCGCCGACCCTCGCCGTCACGGCCCGCGCCGGGGACGGGACCGTGGAGGCGGCCGAGGTGGACGGCCACGACTTCGCCATCGGAGTGCAGTGGCACCCGGAAGAGAACCCCGACGACCTGCGGCTGTTCACCGCATTGACCGAAGCCGCTCTCAGGAGAAGGACACGATGACCCACGACGTGATCAACCCGGCCACCGAGAAGGTCGTCCGGACGATCTCGCTGGCCACCGAGCAGGACGCGGACGCCGCGATCGCCCGGGCCGTACGGGCTTTCGAGGACTGGCGGACCGTGACGCCGGCGGATCGGGGTCGGCTGTTGCGCCGGTTCGCGGACGCGGTCGACGCCGATCTGGAGAACCTCGCGGCGCTGGAGGTCGAGAACGCCGGTCACACGATCGGCAACGCCCGCTGGGAGGCCGGCAACGTCCGCGATGTGCTGACCTACTACTCGGCCGCGCCGGAACGCCTGTTCGGCAAGCAGATTCCCGTTGCCGGCGGCATCGATGTGACCGTCCAGGAACCGCTCGGCGTGGTCGGTGTGATCGTGCCGTGGAACTTCCCGATGCCGATCGCCGGCTGGGGTTTCGCTCCCGCGCTGGCCGCGGGCAACACCGTCGTACTGAAGCCGGCCGAGCTGACGCCGCTGACCGCGCTGAGGCTCGGCGAGCTGGCGCTGGAGGCCGGGCTGCCGCCGGGAGTGTTCGAGGTCGTTGCCGGCAAGGGGTCCGTTGTCGGGCAGCGGTTCGTCACGCACCCCGCCGTCCGCAAGGTGGTCTTCACCGGGTCCACCGCGGTCGGCAAGCAGATCATGGCCGGGTGCGCCGAGCAGGTGAAGCGGGTGACGCTCGAGCTGGGCGGGAAGTCGGCCAACATCGTGTTCGCCGACGCGGATCTGGAGAAGGCCGCGGCCCAGGCGCCGTACGGCGTGTTCGACAACGCCGGGCAGGACTGCTGCGCGCGGTCGCGGATCCTGGTCGAGCGGTCGGCGTACGACCGGTTCATGGAGTTGCTCGAGCCTGCGGTGAAGTCTTTCCGCGTCGGAGACCCGAGTGATCCTTCCTCGGACATGGGGCCGCTGATCTCGGCGGGTCAGCTGGAGCGCGTGGCGTCGTACGTCGAGACCCCGGCGTTCCAGGGGACGGCGCCTGAAGGGCCGGGTTTCTGGTTCCCGCCGACCGTGCTGGCGCCGGTCGCGGCCGACGCGCGGGCGGTGCGTGAGGAGATCTTCGGGCCGGTCGTCGCGGTCGTCCCGTTCGAGGACGAGGCGGATGCGCTGCGGCTCGCCAACGACAGCGAGTACGGGCTGTCCGGGTCGATCTGGACCCGGGACGTCGGCCGCGCGCTGCGGGTCGGTCGCGGTGTCGAGGCGGGCAACCTGTCGGTCAACTCGAACTCGTCCGTGCGGTACTCGACACCGTTCGGCGGTTACAAGCAGTCCGGGCTCGGCCGCGAGCTCGGCCCGGACGCGCTGGACGCGTTCACCGAGACCAAGAACATCTTCATCAGCACGGAGGACTGAATGACTGACGTCAAGGCGACCCGCCTCGAGGGCCGGGTCGCGGTGGTGACCGGCGGAGCGAGCGGGATCGGTCTGGCCGCGGTACGGCGACTCGCGGCCGAAGGAGCCAAGGTCGTCATCGGCGATCTCGACCCGGCCGCCGGGAAGGCCGCCGCGGACGAGGTCGGCGGGCTGTTCGTCGCGGTCGACGTGACCGACGAGGCCGGTGTGGAGAACCTGTTCCGGCAGGCGTTCGACACGTTCGGCAGCGTGGACATCGCGTTCAACAACGCCGGCATCTCACCGCCTGACGACAACTCGATCCTGGACACCGGGCTGGAGGCGTGGCGCAAGGTGCAGGAGGTCAACCTGACCTCGGTGTACCTGTGCTGCAAGGCCGTCATCCCGTACATGCAGCGGCAGGGCAAGGGCTCCATCATCAACACCGCGTCGTTCGTCGCGGTGATGGGCGCGGCCACCTCACAGATCTCGTACTCCGCGTCGAAGGGCGGCGTGCTGGCGATGAGCCGCGAGCTCGGCGTCGAGTTCGCCCGGCAGGGGATCCGGGTCAACGCGCTCTGCCCGGGTCCGGTGAACACGCCGCTGCTGACCGAGCTGTTCGCGAAGGACCCGGAGCGGGCCCAGCGGCGGCTGGTGCACGTCCCGATGGGCCGGTTCGGCGAGCCGGAGGAGATCGCGGCCGCGGTCGCCTTCCTGGCCAGCGACGACTCCTCCTTCATCACCGCCAACACCTTCCTGGTGGACGGCGGCATCTCGGGCGCCTATGTGACTCCGCTCTAGTCTGTGCTCATGGTGGCCCAGGCAGACGACGCGTTGTTCCGGCCGGTCCGGACCGGCAACCCGTTCGAGGAGACGGTCGAGCGGTTGCTGCAGGCAATCAAGCTGGGCGTCGTCGTACCGGGGGACCGGCTGCCGTCCGAACGCGACCTGGCGGCCCGGCTGAACGTCAGCCGGGTCACCCTGCGTGAGGCGATCCACGCCCTGACCGAGGCCGGATACGTCGAGTCCCGCCGCGGGCGGTACGGCGGCACGTTCGTCAACGAGCAGCTGCCGAAGCCACGCCGTACCCCGGCCAAGCGGTTGGCCCGTGAGCTGGGCAACGGGCTGGACGATGCATTGGTACTGCGTGCCGCTCTGGAGACCGGGGCTGCGGAGGCGGCCGCCTCGCGATCGCTGAGTGAGGCCGAGCAGGCACATCTGCGGCGCTGTCTGGCGGAGACCGCGGCGGCGAAGCTGTCCGACTACCGTCGCTTCGACTCGCGCCTGCACCTGGCCATCGCCGAGGTCACCGGCGCCCCGTCGCTGACGTCGGCGACGGCCGACGTCCGGATGCGGCTGAACGAGCTGCTGGATGCGATTCCGCTGCTGGAACGCAACATCCGGCACTCGAACGAACAGCACGAGGCGATCGTCGAGGCCATCCTGGCCGGCGACCCCGAGGCGGCCCGCCGGGCCATGCAGGAACACCTCTCCGGGACCGCGGCCCTGCTCCGCGCTTTCCTCAGCTGATCTTTCAACTACAAGGTTTTTTCACCGACAGCCAGGGTGGGCAATCCGTGCCGGGGCACAACAGTGCCGTTCGGACTGCTCATAACTGGGCAGCAACCGGTGACAGGATGGTGACGAGACGGTTTCCTCATGTGACACTCGCCGTGTCGGATGGTCGTTGACTGTGATAATCGGCGAGGGCCAACAAACAGGGCGAGCGGCCTTCGAGGAGTTTGTGGATCGATGACTGACGACGAGCTGGTCGGGCGCACCGGGCTGGTCGAGCGTGCGCGGAAGCAGCTCGAGACCAGCGGCAGTGTGCTGCTCTACGGCCCGACCGGGATCGGCAAGTCCGCGCTCGGCCGCGCGCTCGTCGCGGATCGCACCAGAGCCGGCTGCCGGGTCCTCAGCGCCGCCCCGTCACAGTCCGAAGCCAGTCTCCCGTACGTCACCCTCCTCGATCTCCTCTCCCACCAGCTCGAGCTCGCTTGGCAGGTCCTGCCCGATCACCTCCGCCAGCCGCTCGAGGTCGCGCTGCTCAAGGCCAGCGCGCCCGACACTGTCCGTGACGAGCTGGCCGTACGTCTCGCCGTACTGCACGTGCTGCGCCGCCTGGCCGCTACTGGCCCGGTCTTGCTCGTGGTGGACGACATCCAGTGGGTGGACCCGTCCAGCCTCGAAGTACTCACGTTCTGCGCGCGCAGGCTGTCCGACGGCGTACACATGCTCGCAACTGAGCAGGTGGCCGATGGTGACCTCCCGGTGATGGCGGAGGCGTGCCCGGAGCCGGTGCTGCAGTTGGAGGTCCCGCCGCTCACGGAGCCCGACGTACTCGGTCTGCTGCGTCAGCGCCTCTCCAGCCCGCTCCCGGTGCGCACAGCTCGCCGCATCTTCACCGCAAGCGCCGGCAACCCGTTCATGGCGCTGGAGCTCGGCCGAGCCGTACTGCGGCACCCGCAAGGCGTCTCGCCCAACGACCCGCTCCCGGTGTCCAATCGGCTCAAGACCCTGCTCGGTGACCGCCTCTCCGACCTCTCGGCCGGGACGCACGAGCTCCTGCTGCACGCGGCCTCGTCACCGCGCCCGACCACGACTCAGCTCGCCCAGTCCCTCGAGCGGCCGATCGACACCGGGCTGGCCGAGGCGGAGGCGCTCGGGCTGATCGACGTGTCGTCCGAGCGGCTGCGGTTCACGCACCCGTTGCTGCGGGAGTTCGTGTACGCCGAGGCGACGTCAGCCGCCCGTCGACGGGCTCACGCCCAGCTGGCCGCCGTGGTGGACGAACCGGTCGAGAACGCGACTCACCGGGCGCTCGCCACCCAGGAGGCCAACCCGGAGCTGGCCGTCACGATCGAGGAGGCCGCCGCGGTCGCGGCCGGCCGTGGCGCACCCGGAGCCGCCGCGACGCTCTGGCGATTGGCGGCCGAGCGTACGCCGATCAGCCTGCCGGACGAGCGCGCCCGGCGCCTCACCCGGGCCGCTGACGATGCCGCAGCCGCCGGCCACCTCGCGGAATCGGCCGAGATGGCGCATCTCGCCATCCAGGCGGCAACGAAGTCGGAGACCAAGGTTCCCGCGCTGTTGCTGCTGGTCGACGCCGCCTGGCCGGACCGCGACCGTCGGGTCGAGTTGCTGGCCGAGGCGTTCGAGGCAGCGGTCGGGGACAAGCGGCTCGAGGCGCGGGTGCGGATCATGCGCAGCCACAGCGAGTACTTCGACCGTCGGCTGGACGAGGCGCAGGAGGACGCCCGGGTCGCCGAGGCGCTGGCGCGGGAGTCCGGTGACACCGAGGCGATCGTGGATGCGCTGAGTGCGGCGAGCTCGGTGCAGATCGCCCGGGACGCCGAGCAGACCGCGGACGCGCTGCTGCAGGAGGCGGCTGACCTGTCGCACGACCTCCCGCTCACCAAGACCGTGGTCAACGCGCGGCAGATGGCGGCGATGCGGGAGCTGTTCCGCGGCCGGACCGGAGAGGCGATCAAGGCGATCAGCGCCCTGGTCGACGAGGTCCGCGACGGCGGTGCGATGCGCTGGCTGGCGTCCGTACTCATCTCCGCGACCGCGATCTACGAGCGCAGCGGTCGTGGCGCGGACGCGCTCGCCGCGGGCCACGAGTGCTACCAGCTGATGCAGGACATCGGCGAAGAGGCCGAGGTCGGCATGATCATCGCCAGCCGCGCGGAGTGGGTCGGCGGCTCGGCAGTGATGGGACGGCAACTGGCCGAGGCGGCGCTGGAGGGTGTCCGGCTGGTCGGCAACGACGAGTGGACCGGGCCGGCGTTGGCGAGTCTGGGCCTGATCGGCGTACTGACCGGAGATCCGCAGCGTGCGGTCGAGGCGTTCGACGCGATCGCGGACTCGGGCGAGGCGGCGATGCCGTTCGACCCGGCCGTCATCCCGTGGCACGCGGACTACGCGGAGGCGCTGGTCGCGGCCGGGCGGCTGGAGGACGCGGCGACGCTGATCGCCGACATCCGGACCCGCGCCGAGACCCTGGACCGTGCGGTCGTGCGGGTCGGTCTGGCGCGTTCTGAGGCCCTGCTGATCGCCAAGCAAGGTGATCCGGCTGCCGCGCTCGAGTTGCTGGAGAAGACGATCAGTACGGCGGGGGACCGCGTCTACCCGCTGGACCTGGCCCGGTGCGAGCTCACCCGCGGCCGGGTAGCCCGCCAGGCCCGCCGCCGGTCGGTCGCACGGACGGCCTTCCTGGACGCGATCGAGCAGTTCGAGGCGTACGGCGCCCCGGCCTGGCGCGAGGTGGCCGAGACCGAGCTCGCCCGGCTCGACGTCCCGAGCCGCAGCCGCCAGCCGTCCGAGCTGACCGACAACGAGCAGCAGATCGTCGCCATGGTTCGCGACGGCTCCACCAACCGCGAGATCGCGGCCGCCCTCTATCTCAGCGTCAAGGCGGTCGAATCCCAGCTGACCCGCCTCTACCGTCGCTTCGGTGTGGCCAATCGCACCCAACTGCTCCGGATGGTCGACCGTCCGCACAGCTGACCGAGTTTCAGTTGAAGGTCGTATGGGTCTGCAGGGAAACCCTTGAGGTGACCCGTCAGTAGCTTGGATGTCTTGCTGTCCGGTGCGTGATCGACAAGTGTCGTTCGAGTGAGCTCGCCCCTCGCATCCGGGGCGGCCGAGTGAGGCGCGGCCGCCCCGTTTCTTCCTCTTGGGACAATGACCAGGTGAAACTCGAACGCAAGCACGCACTGGTCCTGCTCGGGATCGCGATCTGGAACGTCGTCACCTACGTGACGTTCATCAAAAACCTGGCCGCCACCGAAGGACGGCCGACCGGGTACTACGTCGCTCACACCGTCCTGATCGTGGTCAATCTGCTGATCGCCGGTTTGCTCGGCACGTGGGGTGTCCGCGCCTTGAAGGCCGCGCGGGCCTCGGCTTCGGCTTCGGATTCGGATTCAGGTTCGGCCGGGAAGGTCAACGCCTGACGAAGCTCGCCGGAGTCACCCCGAGCATCTTCCGGAAGTGCCGGTTCAGGTGTGACTGGTCGTAGAAGCCGGCCAGCGTCGCCACCTCGGCGGGTGGGTGCCCGTCGAGCAGGAACCGGCGTGCCAGGTCGACCCGCCGTCCGGTCAGGTACCGGTGTGGCGGCATCCCGAACTCCCGGCTGAACGCCCGGACCAGATGCGCCGGATGCGCATGGACGAGTTTCGCCGCCTCGTCCAGCGTGATCCCTTGTGGCACTACCTCATCCAGGACCTCGCGCAATCGCGAAGCCACCCCGGGATCGCGGCGATCGGGTGGATCGGTGACGTTCCGGCGCAGGTGTTGCCGCAGCCGCTCCTCGATCAGCGTGAGCCGGCTCTGCGCCTCGAGGTCTTCCTTGCCGTCGAGCAGTACGCCGTGCAGCTGGTGAATGCGGTGCCGCAGGACCGGATCGACGTACTCGGGCTGGTCGACAGCCGCCCCGATCACGTTGTCGCCGAGCCGATCGGGTTCCAGGTACAGCACCCGCTTGCGGAACCCCTCCGGCCGGACCGATCGCCCGTCATGCGGCACGTTCGGCGGTAGCAGCGAGACCTGCGCCTGCGCCAGCCCGTGCTCGCGGTGGTCCAGGTCGTACCGCACCGCGCCCTCGTCGACGATCAGCACGGTCCAGGCGTCGTGCGTGTGGCTCGGGTACGCGTGGGACGGGAAGTGGGCGTGCAGGACCTCGACGACGCCGCTCAGCGCGGGCCGCCACGCCCTGACCTCGGCGCCACCGCTCACGGTAAAGAACATACGCTGCCTGCCGTGAAGGTATACGTGAGCGTGGACATGGAGGGCATCACCGGACTGGTCGACGCGGAGGACGTCCAGCCGCCGGGCCGGGACTACGAGCGTGGCCGGGTGCTGATGACGGAGGACACCAACGCGGCCGTCCGGGGTGCGTACGACGCGGGCGCCACCGCCGTGCTCGTCAACGACGCCCACGGCCCCATGCGCAACCTGCTGCCCGACCTGCTCGACCCCCGCGCCACGCTGATCAAGGGCCGCCCGAAGCCGATGGGCATGATGGAAGGCCTGACGAGCGAGTACGACGCCGCCCTCTGCCTCGGCTTCCACGCCCGCGCCGGCGTGCTCGGCGTCCTCAGCCACAGCTTCATGGGCCACGAGATCGAAGACATCTGGCTCGACGACCAGGTCACCGGCGAGATCGGCCTCCTCCACGCCGCCGCTGCGGCGTACGGCGTACCCGTCGCCATGCTGACCGGCGACGACACCGCCTGCGCCGAAATGACCGCCTGGGACCCCACGGTCGCCACCGTCCCGGTCAAATACGCCAAAGACCGCTTCGCCGCCCAGTTGGTCCCGGTAGCCGAAGCCCAGGCAGCCATAGAAACCACAACCCGCAAAGCCCTCCAGAACCTCCCCGCCACCACCGCGGACCCCGCCGACCCTGCCACCATCCGTCGCCTCACCGTCCGCTGGCAATCCGCCTCAGTAACCTCCCACCTCACCGCCATCCCCGGCGTCACCCGCCGCGACGACCGTACCGTCACCGTCGAGGCCGACATGCTCCACCTCTACCGCCTCTTCAACCTCTTCCTCCGAGTAGCCACAGCCGTAACCACCAACCCCCCGTACTGCTGAAGAACCGCCGACGGGACACCGCCAAAGGACATCGCCAACGGACACCGCCTTCGGTGCCGGCTGTTCTTCTGGCCGCCTTCGGCGGGTTGCTAGGTGGGGTCACGGCCGGAGGTGGTGGGCGAGCAACTCAACGCGAGAGATCCACGTGCGCCTAGAGGTCAAGAACGTACAAGACGGTGCGGCGGAGCCGGCGGGACGCTTGGGGTGTGGATAGTGAGATGGAGCCGGTCAGGTTCGAGACGAAGATTGCTGTGCTGTTGCGCGATGATCTGGCGGTTTGGCAGCGGTTGAATGTGACAGCGTTCTTGGTGAGTGGGATTGCTGGGACCCATCCGGAGGTGGTGGGGGAGGCGTATGAGGACGCGGACGGGCAGACGTATCTGCCGATGTTCCGGCAGCCGGTGTTGGTGTTTGAGGGGTCCAAGGAGCTGATGGCCGCGGCGCATGAGCGGGCGTTGAGGCGGGAGATCGAGCATTCGGTGTTCACGCAGGAGTTGTTTGCTACCGGCAATGACCGGGACAATCGGGCGGCGGTGAAGGCGGTTCGGACCGAGGAGCTCGACCTGGTCGGGATCGCTGTGTACGGGCCGAAGAATGCTGTGGACAAGGTGCTCAAGGGTGCTCGGATGCACCACTAGCGATGGCGGACGCTCGCGCACTGTCGACACGTGGAAGGCGATCGGTTGCAGCACCCTTTGAATGGGGCAAGACGGGCGGCCTCGAGCGAAGCATGTGCGTTCGAGGCTCGCGGTGTCTACGGCACAGCGACCGAGCTGCCCAGCTCGGCAAGCTGGCTTGCCGTGAGCCTGATCGGTGTCCGTTGTTGCGAGGTTGGTGCGACAAGCTGTTCGACCCCGTGGGACGCAGCCGATCGGCACGGCGGTTCAAGATTCTCCCGGAGCCACTCATGACTACCAGCACTGGGCACATGACGCCTTCACGCACTACCCCAAGACGGAGCGGTGTGGCGGCTTTACTGCTGATACAGCACGAGAGGTGCTGGGGAAGTGTGACGTTTCCCCTTGTGGATAAGGGATTCTGAGCATTCACGAGTTTGCCCAGCTATCAGCCATCGCGTAAGATCGAACACATGTTCGAGAATGATCTGACCGTGCTGTCGATGGCCGACCTGCTGGAGTCGGCCGCCGCGCACCGTGCCGAGGTCAACCGCCTCGACGCGCGTCTGCTCGAACACGCCCAGATCTTTGCCGACCACCACCACCCCGACACCAGTCCCACCCGCCCCGGCCGCCGCTCCAGCGACGGCCGTGAACGCGCCGTGGTTCTGGGCGGCGACGGCTGCCCCGCGATCGCCGAATTCGCCCCGGCCGAGTTCGGGGTGATGGTCGGCATGTCGCCCGGAGTGGCCGCGGACTACATCGGCCAAGCCCTCGCCCTGCGCCACCGCCTCCCGCTCACCTGGGCCCGCGTGCAGGCCGGCGAGGCGACCCCGTGGAAGGCCCGCAAGATCGCCACCGCCTGCCTCGACCTGCCCGAAGACGCCACCCGGGCCGTCGACCAGCGGGTCGCGCGCGTCGTCGACTTGCTCACCCCGATCCGGCTGGACAAGATCGTCGAAGCCGCCAAGAAACACGCCGACCCCGAGAATGCCCGGGCCAAGGCCGAGGCGAAGAACCGCGAACGCGGCGTCTACCTCGGCCGCTGCGACGAGCACGGCACCAAGAAGATCTTCATCCGCACCGGATCGGGTCGCGCGATCCGGTTCAACGCCCGCATCGGCAGCATCGCCGAAGCGCTGAAGATCCTCGGCGACACCGCCTCCCTGCAGAGCCGTCGCGCGGACGCGGTTGGCATCATCGCCGACCCCCGCTACACCGAAGAACTCCTCCACCAGGCCCACGAATACCTCCGCAACGCCCCACCCGGACCGCCCGCGCCCACCGACAACGACAGCCCAACGGCCGAGGCGGCCACCGATGCCGGCGCCGCGCGAGCACCCGCCGTAGCCACCGGCCAGGACATGACCCCAGGCGCCGGCGTGACCAATGACCACAGCACCGCCAAGGCTGCCGACCGCGGCGGCCCGCCAGTCCCTGGTCGGGGAGGGACGTCAACAGGCAACCCGGTGCGCGGTGCAGCGAGCGGCCGACGCACAACAGCAGACGAGGGCCACGGTCCCTACCCGAGTGACCAGAGTCTCCTGGATGACTGGCCTGAGCCCGGCCTAGACGACGAAGCCGACCGCGACGCGCCCCACCCCAGCCACGGCGACGTCCCCGGCCCACTCGACACCCCGTACGAAGAGGTGATCGAGCCGTTCGACCCCAGCCTGCGACTCGACCGCGACGACAGCGACACCCTCCACACCGCGACTGTGAATGCCGCGGCTGCGGACGCAAAGGCTACGGCTGCGGACGCCGCGACGGTGGATGCCGCGGCGCGACATGTTCTGGACGCCCGGCTCGCCCAGATCAGGCACGACGCGCACACCAAACCGCGGACAGGGCGACAGCTGCGGCCCGGGCAGACCGAGATCTACGTCCACCTCACCGACCACACCCTCGCCACCGGCACCGGCGTGCTCCGTGTCGAGGACGTCGGTCCACTGTTGGCGTCGCAGTTGAGTGAACTCGTCGGCCATGGCCCGTACACCGTGAAGCCGGTCATCGATCTGCACGATGCGGTCAGCGTCGACGCCTACGAGATTCCCGACCGGATCCGCGAGCGCGTCAAGCTACTCCATCCGGTTGAGCTGTTCCCGTACGGCACCCGCGAAACGCATCGCGCCATGGATCTGGACCACATCCAACCCTACGACCCCCTCGGCCCACCAGGTCAGACAAGTACCGACAACCTTGCACCGCTGGGGCGTTTCCCCCACCGGGTAAAGACGCACGGCCGCGGCTGGAACGTGCGCCGCCTCGACCACAAGACCCTCCGGTGGACGACTCCCAACGGCTTCATGTTCCACGTCGACCCCACCGGCACTCACCGAGCGCCGAATCCGCTTCCGGACATATGAACGACGTGGGTCGCGCGGGAGTCGTGGCCAGGATGCCGATCAGGATGACGCCGTTCACCGTGCGCCTACCCGTCGTGACCGATCGGCTTCGCCGGGGTCAGGCCGCCTCACACGCGGCGGAAGATCAGGGCTCGTTTCACTTCCTGGATCGCCTTGGTGACCTCGATGCCGCGGGGGCAGGCGTCGGTGCAGTTGAAGGTGGTCCGGCAGCGCCAGACGCCTTCCTTGTCGTTCAGGATCTCCAGGCGCTGCTCGGTGCCCTCGTCGCGGCTGTCGAAGATGAACCGGTGGGCGCCGACGATCGCCTGCGGGCCGAAGTACTGGCCGTCGGACCAGAAGACCGGGCAGGACGTCGTGCAGGCGGCGCACAGGATGCACTTGGTGGTGTCGTCGAACCGGTCCCGGTCGGACTGGGACTGGATCCGCTCCCGGGTCGGCTCGTGGCCGCTGGTGACCAGGAACGGCATCACCGAGCGGTACGCGTCGAAGAACGGCTCCATGTCGACGACCAGGTCCTTGAGCACCGGCAGGCCCTTGATCGGCTCGACGGTGATCTCCTTCTCCGGGTTCAGGTCCTTGATCAGCGTCTTGCAGGCCAGCCGGTTGCGGCCGTTGATCCGCATCGCGTCGGAGCCGCAGACGCCGTGCGCACAGGACCGGCGGAAGGTCAGCGTGCCGTCCTGGTCCCACTTGATCTTGTGCAGCGCGTCCAGCACCCGGTCGGTCGGCTGCAGGGTGACCGAGTAGGTCTTCCACTCGGCCTCGTCGACGACCTCCGGGTTGTACCGCAGGATCTTGACCTTGACGTCCATCAGTACTTGCGCTCCATCGGCTTGTAGCGGGTCTGCACGACCGGCTTGTAGTCCAGCCGGATGTTCACGTTGCCTTCGGCATCGATCTCGCGGTACGCCATCGTGTGCCGCATGAAGTTGACGTCGTCGCGCTTGTCGTAGTCCTCCCGGAAGTGCCCGCCGCGGGACTCCTTGCGGGCCAGCGCGGACACCACCAGCACCTCGGCCAGGTCGATCAGGAAGCCGAGCTCGACCGCCTCGAGCAGGTCGGTGTTGAACCGCTTCCCCTTGTCCTGCACGGCAACCCGAGCGAAACGCTCCTTGAGCGCCTCGATGTCGACCAGCGCCTGCTTCAGCGAGCCCTCGGTCCGGTACACCTGCGCGTTCAGGTCCATCGTGGCCTGCAGGTCGGCCCGGATCGCGGCGATCCGCTCCTGACCGGTGGAGTTGCGCAGCCCCTCGACGAGTTCGACGACGTACGTCTCCGGGGCGTCCGGCAGGTCCTCGAAGGCCGCGGTCGCCGCGTACTCGGCGGCGGCGATCCCGGCCCGCCGGCCGAACACGTTGATGTCGAGCAGCGAGTTCGTACCCAGCCGGTTCGCACCGTGCACCGACACGCAGGCGACCTCGCCCGCGGCGTACAGGCCGGGGATCACGTCGTCGTTGTTGGCCAGCGCCTCGCCCCTGATGTTGGTCGGGATGCCGCCCATCGCGTAGTGCGCGGTCGGGAACACCGGGATCTGCTCGGTGTACGGCTCCACGCCCAGGTACGTCCGGGCGAACTCGGTGATGTCCGGCAGTTTGGCGTCGATGTGGGCCGGCTCGAGGTGGGTCAGGTCGAGCATCACGTAGGCGCCGTCCGGGCCGCAGCCGCGGCCCTCGCGGACCTCGTTCGCCATCGCCCGGGCGACCATGTCGCGCGGCGCCAGGTCCTTCACGGTCGGCGCGTACCGTTCCATGAAGCGCTCGTTGTCCTTGTTCCGCAGGATGCCGCCCTCGCCGCGGGCCGCCTCGGACAGCAGTACGCCGAGGCCTGCCAGGCCGGTCGGGTGGAACTGGAAGAACTCCATGTCCTCCAGCGGCAGGCCCTTGCGCCAGACGATGCCCATCCCGTCACCGGTCAGCGTGTGCGCGTTGGACGTGGTCCGGAACACCTTGCCGAACCCGCCGGAGGCGAACACGACCGACTTGGCGGAGAAGATGTGCAGCTCGCCGGTGGCCAGTTCGTAGGCGACGACACCGGTGGAGCGGCCGTTCACCATCAGCAGGTCGAGCACGTAGAACTCGTTGAAGAACTCGACGTTCTGCTTGATGCACTGCTGGTAGAGCGTCTGCAGGATCATGTGGCCGGTCCGGTCGGCCGCGAAGCAGGACCGCCGGACGACGGCCTCACCGTGGTTGCGGGTGTGGCCGCCGAAGAACCGCTGGTCGATCTTGCCCTCGGCGGTCCGGTTGAACGGCAGGCCCATCTTCTCCAGGTCGAGGACCGCGTCGACGGCCTCGCGGCACATCACCTCGGCCGCGTCCTGGTCGACCAGGAAGTCACCGCCCTTGACCGTGTCGAAGGTGTGCCACTCCCAGTTGTCCTCCTCGACGTTGGCCAGTGCGGCGCACATGCCGCCCTGGGCCGCGCCGGTGTGCGACCGGGTCGGGTAGAGCTTGGTGAGGACGGCGGTCCGGGTCCGCTTGCTGGACTCCAGCGCGGCCCGCATCCCGGCCCCACCGGCGCCGACGATCACCACGTCGTACTGATGCCGTTGCATCTGAGCACAGTCCTTACTTGTTGCAGACCGACAGCGTGCTGCTGGGGTCCAGGCAGGGGTCGAAGGTGAAGATCACCAGGGTGCCGAGTACGACGATCACGATCGACGCGGTGATCAGCAGGGACTTGAGCCAGAACCGGGTCTGGTCCTTCTCGGCGTAGTCGTTGATGATCGTGCGCAGGCCGTTGGTGCCGTGCAGCATCGCCAGCCACAGCATCAGCAGGTCCCAGACCTGCCACAGCGGGTTGGCCCACTTGCCGGCCACGAATCCGAAGTCCAGCGCGTTGATGCCGTCGCCGAGCATCAGGTTCACGAACAGGTGGCCGAGCACGAGGACGACGAGGGCGAGCCCGGACAGCCGCATGAACAGCCAGCTGTACAGCTCGAAGTTGGTCTGACCGGACCGGTTCCGGCCGCCGCCCTTCAGCGAGCGGGAGCGGGAGCTGGACCGGGGTGCCGCGATCTCGGACATCTCAGCCTCCGAAGACGTGGGTGAGGTGCCGGATCACGAACGGCACGAACAGAACCACCCAGACCACGCCGACGCCGATCATCAGCTGGCGCTGGTAGCGCGGGCCGCGGGCCCAGAAGTCCACCAGGATCAGCCGGATGCCGTTGAACGCGTGGAACAGGATCGCCCCGACCAGGCCGACCTCGAGCAGGCCGACGATCGGGTTCTTGTAGGTGCCGATCACCTCGTTGTAGGCCTCCGGGGAGACCCGGACCAGCGCGGTGTCCAGCACGTGCACCAGGAGGAAGAAGAAGATCCCCACCCCGGTGATCCGGTGCGCGACCCATGACCACATGCCCTCCCGGCCGCGGTACAGCGTGCCGGCTGGTTTGCTGGGCAAACCGATCCTCCGATCGGACGTCTGACCGAGAGCCGTGCGGCTGCCGCGACCGGCTCGACCGGGCGAAAACCAGGCCGGTTCGATGCTAGTCCTGTGTTCAGACTCAAAATGTCCTGACAGATGTGAGATCGGTCGCGTCTTGACTTCAACCGGGCTTCAGCGTCAAGACTGCCGACAGGCCTGGGATGTCGCCCGGGTCACATCGAGGGGAGAACACGGTGAGTTTCTGGATCTGTGCGACCTGTGCGGTCGAGCACTCCGAGCAGGTCGAGGTGTGCGCGATCTGCGCCGACGAACGCCAGTGGGTGCCCGCCGACGGTCAGCACTGGACGACGCTCGACGAGCTGGCCGCCGCCGGTACGACGGTGGCGATCGAGGAGGTGGAGCCGGGGCTGTACGGCATCACGTCGAAGCCGCCGGCCGGGATCGGGCAGCAGTCGATGCTCGTGCGGACCGCGGAGGGGAACCTGCTCTGGGACCCGATCGGGTTCGTCGACGACGACGCCGTACGGCGGGTGCGCGAGCTCGGCGGAGTGGTCGGGGTCATTGCCAGCCACCCGCACATGTACGGCGTCCAGGTCGAGTGGAGTCACCGGCTCGGGAACGTACCGGTCTACGTTTCCGAGGCGGACGCCGAATGGGTGGCCCGGCAGGACCCGGTGATCAAGACCTGGTCGGGCAAACTCACCCCGCTCCCGGGCATCACCGTGATCCAGCCCGGCGGCCACTTCCCGGGCAGCGCGGTCATTCACTGGGCGGAAGGTGCCGACGGCAAGGGCGTGATCCTGTCCGGCGACACCGTCTTCGCCAACCCGGACCGCACGTCGGTCAGCTTCATGCGCAGCTACCCGAACCGCATCCCGCTGTCCGGCGCGGTCGTCGACCGGGTCGCTCGCTCCCTCGACGTCTTCGACTACGACCGCCTCTACAACAACTTCGGCTCCGTCATCCCCGTCGACGCCAAAGCCATCGTCCGCCGCTCCGCCGACCGCCACGCCGCCTGGACCCGAGGCGACTACGACCACCTGACCTGAGCTGTGCCCGGACGCCCCTGCAACCGGGGCGTCCGGGCAGCCGGTCAGGTCCGGCCGACCGCGAGCCCGTCGATCTGGACGAGCTTGCCACTGGAGGCAGAGACGAACTTCAGCGTGCCGCTGAAGAGCGTGCTCTGGACCGGAAGGCCGAGCACGACCTGACGATGGGTGGTCGGGTAGGCGAGGTTGACCGTGGTCAGGTACCTGTTGCCGGCGTACACCGCGACGGAACCGCAGGTCGGGCACCGGGTGGCGATCAGGAAGAACCGCTTGCCCTGCACGGTCCGCGTCAACGACTTGCCGTACGCCGTCGTCTGCGTCGTCGTGCCGAAGTAGAACGTCGACCCGGTCGCCCGGACCCAGCCGGTCGAGGCCAACGTCAACGACCGGTCGTCGAGCGGCCGGGAGAAACAACGTTCCGGACTCCACTGGCCGACGTTCCCGAGCTTGTCCTTCGCCCGCACCGAAACGCAGTACTCGTACCCGGCCGCGACCGCGAGATTCATCGACGTCGCGGTCGTATTCGTCCACGGCTGCACATAAGCGCCGTACGGCCCGGCAGACGTGGCCCGGCGGTAGCGCACGTCGTACGACGCGACCCCGCTGGCATCCGTGGCCGACACCGTCAGCGTCGCCGTCGCGGCGACCGACGACTGATACCCCGGCCCCGTCATTTGAGCCACCGGCCCGGTCGCGTCGACAGTGACGGTCCGGTACGCCTTCGTCACCCGCCCGTCGGGCTCGGTGGCCGTGACCACCACGGTGTTCTCACCCGTCGACAGGTTCGTCGCAACGTACGGCGAGGTGCACGCGGTCGCCGCGGACCATCCCGCAGAGCAAATGAACTTCGTGCCCGGCTGCAGCGCGGAGCCGTCGAACGCGATGGAGGCCTGTGGACCGACGACAGCGGGTGTCGGCGCGATCGTCGGCCCGAGGCGCTGCCACGCGATGTCGAACCGTTGACCCTCGTGGTAGTCGTTTGCGAGCTGGTTAGGCTCCAGACCCAGGTTGTCGCTGTCGAGCCGGAACATCTGGTCGTTCCCGCTCAGCGCCAGCAGCGTGCGGCCGTCCGGATTCCAGCTGATGGAGCGGACCGTGGTGTCGAGCGGCAGGCTCGACAGCACCTTGTTCGAGGTGAAGTCGACGAACTTGATGTATCGGTCGGAGCCGAACGCGACCAGCCGGCCGTCCGGCGAGACGCGGACCGGCATACCGTCCGCCGCGGCCATAGCTGCCGGCAGGATCGCCAGTCGCGCACCGCCCGCAGCTGCCTGGATCCGGGTGAACCGGTCGTCACCGTCGAACCGGCGGTCGACCACTACCAACGTCCGCGCGTCCGGCATCCAGCTCGGGCTGGTCACGTCACAGGCAATCTTCTCTGCCGCGCCTCCGGCCGCAGGGATCACGTAGACGCATGGCATCCCGTTCTCCGGCGTCTGGAAGGCGATCCGGGTGCCGTCCGGAGACCAGGACAGGTGGGTGATCGCCGCCCGGGTCGGTGAGGTCCATAGCTCGACCGGGTCACCGATTCCACTCGGCTCGAGGCGCTGAGTCCAGAGGCTCTTCTCGTAGTTCGTCGTCACGTACGCAACCGCCCGCCCGTCCGGCGCGGCGGCCAGCGCTTCCTTCGGCGTGACGGAGTCGCGGAGCCCCAGCGGAACGACGTACCCCCCGAGGCCGGCTGCCATCAGCTCACTCGGCCGGCCGTCGGTCAGAGCGACCTGTTGCGTCGGACGGGACGATACGGCGCGCGGGCTCACCGGTCCCTCCCCGATCTCGTTGACCACCGACAGTGCGTACTCCGTGCCCGCCTCCGGCGAGATTTCGTTGTACCAGACCATCGATCGCCCGTACGGGTCCGGCTCGATCCACTGGGTGGTCTCCTGACCGTTCCGGTAGCGATGGATGAAGTACCCGCGCACCGACGTGCCGCCCGCGGTCTTCCACGCCGGCCACGCGATCGTGACGCCGCGGTAGGTGGGCAGGACGGCCGGCGCCTGCGGTGCTTTGGGCAGGGAGACCGAGGTGGCCACGAGGTCGACGGTGCGCACCCGAGGCGAGTTGGACTCGAAGATCCACAGCTGGTCCGAGAAGTCTCCGTAGCCGTAGCTGTTGGTCGACTCGAATGTCAGGGTCGGGGTGCAGGACGCGCCCGGCGCAAGGAACTGCCCGCAGTCGTTGCTCAGCTTCCACTCGGTACCGACGCGCAGGTACATGTTGGAGAAGCGGAACTGCTCGGTGCCGGTGTTCGTCAACGTGAGCGGCAGGCTCTTGGCGCTGCCAACCAGGACGCGACCGAATTCCAGCTTCTCCGGCGTGACGGACAGCAGGCTGTAACCGAAGGTGCTCTTGTACCGGATCTCGAGTACCGCGGTGCTCGCGGTTCCCGGGCAGGAGGCGCCGAGAGACGTCGTGAACGTCTCGAGTTGCAGGTCGGGCGTGTAGGTCAGCGCCCGAACGCGGAAGACGCCGGTGGTCACGCAGGTACGGTCGCCTTGGGTGAGTTCGATCGGCACTTCGTAGTAGCCGGGACCAGCCAGGAACGCAGGCATCTTCAGTGTGAGCGAACCAGCTGTCAACGTGCGGGTCCCATCGGCCGGCGCAGACGCGGTGACCGGACCCTCGGTCTGGTTCTGCAGCCAGGTGAATCCGGCGCTGCGGTTGGCGTCGAGGGCCAGTACGTCGATGTCGCCGACCGCCGGAGCCTCGGCGGCGCGGGTGGCTTTGACCTCGGGGCTGGTGGCCGGGTCGGTGTCGGAGGTGGCGACGACGCGGTAGTCGGCGGTGGCGCCGGCGGCGATCGACTCGTCGATCCAGGTGGTCGTCGAGTCGGTCAGGGGACCGCTGAGGTCCTGCCACTCGGCGGTGCCCTGCTTGCGTTCGACTCGGTAGCCGGAGGCGTCCACGTCGTTCCAGGTGACACCTATGCCTTGGCGGGTCGGGAAGACCTGGGCGGCGGGGGCAGCGACCGACTCGTCGCCGAAGGCGGCGTGGGCGAGGAAGGGGATGGTGATGGCCGCGAGAGCGGCGGCCAGGGCAGAGCGGAAGAGGGCAGGACGGGACAGGGCAGGCGTGCGGGCGCGGCGCATCAAATCTCCAGGCAGGGGATTCCGGCGCGCCCCGAGACACACCGGCGAGAAAGGCAAGAAGTATCGCGATTGCGGTCTTCACCGCAACCCCGTTGCAGCTTTGTGCAATCAGGCGGCCAGGCGGGACTGGGCCAGGCGGCTGTGCAGGGCCAGCATGCGGTGGACGCAGGTTTCCCAGTCGTAGAGCTCGGCTCGTTGGCGGGCCGCGGCTCTGCGGTTGGGGAGCTGGGCGAGTTGCAGTACGGCGTCTGCGAGGGCGGCTGGGGTGGCGGGGGCCCAGCGGCCGCAGGATTCGTCGACCAGCTCGCGGGCGCCGCCGGTGTTGGCGGTGACTACCGGCGTACCGGAGGCTAGGGCTTCGAGCACCGCGAGGCCGAAGGTTTCGCCGGGGCAGACGGACAAGGCGATGTCGGCCTCGGCGAGGTGGCGGGCGAGGGTACGGCGGCCGTCGACGTAGCCGTGGAACGTCACCGGGGCCGAGCCCGCGATCGCGATCAGCTCGTCGAGATGCGGGCCGGATCCGTACACGTCCATCCGCATCCGCACGCCGCGGCGGTGGAGCTCGGCGGCGGTGGCGACGGCCAGGTGCGGGCTCTTCTCGCGGGACAGGCGGCCGGCGTGGACGAGCTTGAGTACGCCGTCGTCCACCGGCTCCGCCAGGGACGGGTGGAACGTGTGCAGGTCGACGCCGAGCGGGATCCGGACCAGTGGTGTGGTCACTTCGTCGAACTCGGCGGCCGCATAACGGGACGTCACCACGACAGCGTCGTACGTCCGGCTGAGGAGCTTGTAGAGCGCACCGACGCCGGCCGCGACACCCAACTGCCGGCCCGTGCGGAGCGACAGCATCGCGTCGAGTCGCTCGTGGCTGAAGAGCACCGAGCCGATGTCATTGCGACGCGCCCAGCGCGCCACCGGCAGCAACGTCGACTTGTCCGAGATCTCCACCGTGGTGGGCCGGAACCGCTCGAGGGTGTCGATGACCTTCCACGGATCGGTGATCAGGCGGTAGCCGCCGCCGACCTTCGGTGCCTTCATCCGGATCACGGTGCCGGCCTCGGTCTCGATCACGGTGTCGCGGTCGCCGGGCGTGATCACGATCCGTTCCGCGCCCGCGTCGGCGTACCCCTGGCCGAGGTGCTCGATCGCGGTCCGCATCCCGCCGGACGTCGGCCCGACGAAGTTGGCGAGCTGGGCGATCCTCAGTGTGCTCATGCGACGCGCCGGATGGCCGCGGCCTCGCGGAGGACCTCGGCGTAGTGGCGGTCGACCAGGTCGTCGACCACCGCCGGCCAGGTCCGGCTCTGCACCCGCTGCAGTCCGTTGGCCGCCATCCGGCTCCGGGCGGCGGGGTGGTCGAGCAGGGTCTTGACCGCGTTGCGTAACGAGCCCGGCTGCCCTGGTTCGAACAGCAGTCCGTTGTCGCCCGGACGGATCAGGTCGAGCGGACCACCCGCGGCCGGACCGACGGTGGCGACCCCGGAGGCCTGCGCTTCCTGGATGGTCTGGCAGAACGTCTCGTGCTCGCCGGTGTGCACGAACACGTCCAGCCCGGCGAAGATCGCGGCCAGGTCAGCGCCCCGGCGCATCCCGAGAAAGGTTGCCTTAGGCAACGCCGACTCCAGTGACGCGCGATCCGGACCGTCTCCGACGATGACCACTCTGCAGTCGAGGTCGGTCAGTTCGGCCAGCCGGCGGACCTTCTTCTCCGCGGCCAGCCGGCCGACGTACCCGACGATCGGCTGGCCGTCCGGAGCGATCTCCCGGCGCCAGTCCTCGTCGCGATGCTGGGGATCGAAGAGGTCCAGGTTCACGCCGCGACCCCACAGATGGACCCGCGGTACGCCGCCCTGTACGAGTTGCTGGACCGATGCGGTCGACGGTGCGAGCGTGCGGTCGGCTCGTGAGTGCACCCGTCGTACCCAACGCCAGACACCGCGATCGGCGGCCGCGAACCAGGGGTACTGGCGGGCGAACCCGGCGATGTCGGTCTGGAAGATGGCGACCGTCGGCAGGCCGAGCTTGCGCGCGCTGCGCAGTCCGTAGGCGCCGATGATGAACGGCGAGGCGAGATGGACCAGGTCGGGCCTGAACTCGGCCATCGCCCGCTCGATCGACGGATCGGGCAGACCGACCGGGAACTCCTTGTATCCCGGGATCCCGAAGCTGCGGGCCCGCAGTACGGGCACGTCGCGGTAGGTGTCGGGACCGGGGCCGGCGGCAATGATCAGCAGCTCGTGCCCACGGGCGAGCAGCCGGTCGGCGACATGGCGAACCGTGTTCGCCACGCCATTGATCTGCGGCAGGAAGGACTCAGCGACCATCACGATGCGCACGGTCCGAACGTTCCCCACCGCGCATGAACCCTCGGCGACACTCTCGTGACACCGCGTCGATTCCCTGTCGACGCGTGCACGGACGTGAAGTGTCCTTCAGGTAGCCACCCGGCGGTGTTTGGTTAGTGCCACGCGAACTGTGGGAGTCGTCACACAGGGTGCTGGATGTCACCACCCTGGTGCATACCAGTGGTGGGGTGGTTCGGCCTACCTTTGGAGGATGAGCCATCGGAGTGAGTCGGGGTTCGAATTCGCGCCGGTGTACGGGCCGGAGGCGCTGGACGGGTTCGAGCCGGACGCGAAGCTGGGCGAGCCGGGGCGGTTCCCGTTCACCCGCGGCGTCTACCCGTCGATGTACACCGAGCGGCCGTGGACGATGCGCCAGTACGCCGGTTTCGGGACCGCGGCCGAGTCGAACCAGCGGTACCACCAGCTGATCGACCACGGCACCATGGGCCTGTCCGTCGCCTTCGACCTGCCCACCCAGATGGGCTACGACTCCGACGCCCCGATCGCGCACGGCGAGGTCGGCAAGGTCGGGGTGGCGATCGACTCGATCGACGACATGCGGGTGCTGTTCGACAAGATCCCGCTGGACCAGGTGTCCACCTCGATGACGATCAACGCGCCCGGATCGGTGCTCCTGCTGCTCTACCAACTGGTCGCCGAGGAGCAGGGGGTCGCCGGTGACAAGCTCACCGGCACGATCCAGAACGACGTACTCAAGGAGTACATCGCCCGCGGCACCTACATCTATCCGCCGAAGGAGTCGCTGCGGCTGATCAGCGACATCTTCGCCTACTGCAAAGCGGAACTGCCGCGCTGGAACACGATCTCGATCTCCGGCTACCACATGGCCGAGGCCGGCGCGACGCCCGCGCAGGAGATCGCGTTCACGCTCGCGGACGGGATCGAGTACGTCCGGGCCGCGGTCGCGTCCGGGCTGGACGTGGACGAGTTCGCGCCGCGGCTGTCGTTCTTCTTCGTCGCCCGGACCACGCTGCTCGAGGAGGTGGCGAAGTTCCGCGCCGCCCGGCGGATCTGGGCCCGGGTGATGCGGGACGAGTTCGGCGCCAAGAACCCGAAGTCCCTGATGCTCCGGTTCCACACCCAGACCGCCGGTGTGCAGCTCACCGCGCAGCAGCCCGAGGTGAACCTCGTCCGCGTCGCGATCCAGGGCCTGGCCGCCGTACTGGGTGGAACCCAGTCCCTGCACACCAACTCGTACGACGAAGCGATCGCGCTGCCCACCGAGAAGGCGGCCCGGCTCGCGCTGCGCACCCAGCAGGTGCTCGCCTACGAGACCGACGTGACCGCGACCGTCGACCCGTTCGCCGGTTCGTACGTCGTCGAGTCGCTCACCGACGAGGTGGAAGCGGCCGCGCTCGAGCTGATGGACCAGGTCGAGGAGTACGGCGGTGCCGTCGCCGCGATCGAGAAGGGCTTCCAGAAGCAGGAGATCGAGCGATCGGCGTACCTGATCGCCCAGGAGATCGACTCGGCCGAGCGGGTCGTGGTCGGGATGAACAAGTTCAAGATCGCCGAGGAAGAGCCGTACGAACCGCTCCGGGTGGATCCGACCATCGAGGCCCAGCAGACCGAGCGTCTGGCCAAGCTGCGGGCCGAGCGCGACCAGGCCGCAGTGGACGAGGCGCTGGCCGAACTGCAGGCGGCGGCCCGGGGGTCGGAGAACTGCCTCTACCCGATGAAGAAGGCACTGCTGGCCCGGGCCACGGTGGGAGAGGTGTGCGACGCCCTGCGCGATGTGTGGGGCGTGTACGTGCCGGCCGACACCTTCTGATTCTCGGCTGGTCTGGACCGCCCGACCGCTAGCGCAGGATCCGTTCAGTCCAGCAGGGCGCAGGACGCCAGCACCATCATTCCGAGGCCGATGGCGTCCTCGTCCACCGTGAAGCCCGGCGTATGCAGATCGGCGGCATTCTCCACGCCGGGCGCACGGACGCCCAGCCGGGCCATCGCGCCCGGGACGTGCTCGAGATACCAGGCGAAGTCCTCGCCGCCCAGGCTCTGATCCGTCGACGCCACCGCGTCGGGCCCGGCGGACAGCTCGACGGCGCGCTTCAGCACACCGATGGCGTCCGCGTCGTTCATCACCGGCGGTACGCCGTGGGTCACCTCGGTGCTCACCTCGACGCCGTACGGGGCGATCAACTGCCCGGCCAGCGTCGGGATCAGGTCGCCCGCCAGCTTCCAGGCGTTCACGTCCAGGCAGCGCAGGGTGCCCTCGGCCTCGCCGCGGGCCGGGATCGCGTTCGCGGCCGAGCCCGCGGTGATGCGGCCCCAGACCAGCGACATGCCGGCCCTCGGGTCGACCCGGCGGGACAGCGCGGCCGGCATCTCGGTGACCAGGGTGGCGAGGGCGTAGACGAGATCGCCGGTGAGGTGCGGCCGGGAGGTGTGGCCGCCGGCGCCGGCCAGCCGGACCAGGATACGGTCGGCACCGGCGGTCAGTGCGCCGACCCGGAGGCCGACCTGGCCGACCGGCAACCGGGGATCACAGTGCAGGCCGTAAATCCGCCGTACGCCGTCCATCCCGCCGGCCGCGATCACTCCGAGTGCACCGCCGGGCATCACTTCCTCGGCCGGCTGGAAGATCAGCCGGACCCGGTGCTTCAGCAGGCCGTCGGCCGCCATCCGCGCGAGCACCATCGCCGCGCCGAGCAGAACGGCGGTGTGGACGTCGTGGCCGCAGGCGTGCGCGACACCCTCCTGGGTGGAACGAAAGGGCGAGTCGACACCGTCCGGCACGGGCAGGGCGTCG
Source organism: Kribbella sp. NPDC049174 (assembly GCF_043197365.1). Taxonomy (NCBI): domain Bacteria; kingdom Bacillati; phylum Actinomycetota; class Actinomycetes; order Propionibacteriales; family Kribbellaceae; genus Kribbella; species Kribbella sp. NPDC049174. Next base: position 525,668 of record NZ_JBICSZ010000002.1, read on the forward strand.
ATGTCGGCACGGAGAGCGACGCAGGTGTCGCCGGAGCCGATGTCGCAGATCAGACCGGTGCCCGTCGGCAGCACCTCCGGGGACAGACCGGCCGCCACCAACCGCTTCCGGATCAGTTCGGTCGTCCGCACCTCGTGCCAGCCGAGCTCCGGGTGGGCGTGCAGGTCGCGCCGGACCGCCACGATCTCTTCCTGAGCCGCGGCGACCCGAGTCTGCAGGTCACTGAGCAGCACCTGCTGCGAAATCGTCATTGCGCGATTCTCGCATTCGGTCGGCGAGACGCCTGTCCCAGGCTCCGAGACCGGACGGATCCGGTCAGGTGCAGCTCACCCGACGCGTTGGGATTCTGGCTGAGCGTCACGGTGGAAACTACGATTGAGTAACGAGCATTTCAGTCACGCATTGTCAGTGGCTGGGTGGTCTGCCCGGGTCTATGGTGTCGCTGCGAACGCCTGCACGGGGCGATCTGGATCGAGGAGGCATCTTGCGGCACACGACGAAGCTGGCGGCTCTTGCCGTCACCGTGGCGCTGGTGGTGGCCGGCTGCGCGAAGAAGGAAGAGCCCGGTGCCGCCGCCAGCGACGAGCTGTGCGCTGACAAGTCGGGGGCGGGACCCAAGATCGGCCTGGCCTACGACATCGGCGGTCGCGGCGACAAGTCCTTCAACGACCTCGCCGCAGCGGGTGTGAAAAAGGCAGTGGACGAGTTGGACGCCACCTGTGAGGAGGCCGAGGCCGGCCAGGAGGAGCCCGACTCCGCGAAGGAGGAGCGGCTGCGCACCCTCGCCGAGGCAGGCTTCAACCCGATCATCGGCGTGGGCTTCGTCTACACCGAAGAGGTCGTCAAGGTCGCCAAGGAGTACCCGGACATCAAGTTCGCCATCGTCGACGGTTTCGGCGAAGCCCCGAATGTCACCAACCTGGTGTTCTCGGTCGAGCAAGGCTCGTTCCTGGTCGGTGTCGCCGCGGGCCTGAAGTCCAAGGCCAAGAAGGTCGGCTTCATTGGCGGTGTCCGGGGGCCGATCATCGACCCGTTCGCGGCCGGGTACAAGGCCGGGGTCGCCGCCGTCGACCCGAGCATCACGGTCGACATGAAGTGGCTGTCCGACAAGGGTGACGCCAAGGCGTTCGCGAACCCGGCCGGCGGCAAGACCGCTGCGACGGCGCTGTACGACGCCGGTGCAGATGTCGTCTTCCACGCCGCGGGCCTGTCCGGCAACGGCCTGTTCGACGTTGCTGCCACGAAGCCGGACGGCACCTGGGCGATCGGCGTCGACGCCGACCAGTACCAGACCGCGACCCCGGAACAGCAGAAGCGCATCCTGACGTCGTCGCTGAAGAAGGTCGACGTCGCCGTCTTCGACTACGTGAAGATGTTCAAGGACGGCACCACCAAGGCCGGCTTCGACCTGTACGACATCAAGCGTGACGGTGTCGGGTACGCCACCAGCGGTGGCTTCGTCGACGACATCGCGCCCAAGATCGAGGAGTACAAGGCGAAGCTGGTCTCCGGCGAGCTGACGGCGCCGTCGAAACTCTGACGACTGAAATCTCGGGCTCGGGCCGGTGACGCGGTAGCGTTCTGGCCCGGGCCCGAGGCTCGTCCCGGCGACAACGGGGTCGCCGCAGGAGATCTGGGAGCGTGTGACATCGACACCATGACTCAGACGATGGCCGTCCGGCTGAGGGGAATCGGCAAGAGTTTTCCCGGCGTGGTGGCCAATCACGACGTCGACATCGAGGTCCGGAGCGGGACCGTGCACGCCCTGGTGGGTGAGAACGGCGCCGGCAAGTCGACTTTGATGAAGATCCTGTACGGCGTGCAGAAGCCGGACGAGGGGTCGATCGAGATCAATGGCGACGAGGTCGTGCTGCACTCGCCGGCCGATGCGATCAAGCAGGGTGTCGGCATGGTGTTCCAGCACTTCATGCTCGCCGACAACCTCACCGTGGTCGAGAACGTCGTCCTGGGCGCCGAGAAGCTCCACGGTATCGGCGACAGGGCCCGGGCCAAGATCAAGGAACTCTCCGACACCTACGGCTTCGGCCTGTCGCCGGATGATCTGGTCGAGGACCTCGGTGTGGGCCATCGGCAACGGATCGAGATCCTGAAGGTTCTCTACCGTGGCGCGAAGATCATCATCCTGGACGAGCCGACTGCCGTCCTGGTGCCGCAGGAGGTCGACGCGCTCTTCGGCAACCTGCGCGAGCTGAAAGCCCAGGGTTACACGCTGCTGTTCATCTCGCACAAGCTCGACGAGGTGCTTGCCGTCGCCGACGACGTCACCGTGATGCGGCGCGGCACCACTGTCGCGTCGGTGCATCCGAAGGATGTCAGCGCGCGCCAGTTGGCCGAGCTGATGGTGGGTTCGGAGCTGCCGTCGCCGAGCACCGAGGAGTCGACCGTCACCGAGGACGTCCAGCTCACCCTCGAGAACGTGACCCTGGCCGGTGCGGGAGAGCGGAACCTGCTGGACGACGTGTCGCTGCGCATCCACCGCGGCGAGGTGCTCGGTATCGCCGGTGTCGAAGGCAACGGTCAGACCGAGCTCGTCGAGCTGGTGATGGGAATGCGGCCCGCCACCTCCGGGCAGGTTCGGCTCGGCGACAAGGACATCACCGACTGGAGCACGGCGGACCGGCGCAACGCCGGCATCGGGTACATCCCCGAGGACCGTCAGCGGCATGGCCTGCTGCTGGACTTCCCGCTCTGGGAGAACCGGATCCTCGGTCACCAGGACCGGTCGCCGAGTTCGCGCGGACCGTGGATCAACAAGTCCGGTGCTCGCAAGGACAGCGAGCGCATCGTCGAGCAGTACGACGTCCGAACGCCGTCGATCGAGACCACCGCCCGGGCTCTGTCCGGCGGTAACCAGCAGAAGTTCATCGTCGGCCGCGAGATGAGCGGCGACCCGGTGCTGCTGATCGCATCCCACCCGACCCGGGGTGTGGACGTCGGCGCCCAGGCCGCGATCTGGGACCAGATCCGGGAGGCCCGGCGGCAGGGGCTGGCGGTGTTGCTGATCTCCGCCGACCTGGACGAGCTGATCGGCCTGTCGGACCAGATCCAGGTGATCCTGCGGGGCAAGCTGGTCGGTGAGTTCGACCCTGACACAGTCACCCCGGAGCAGCTCGGCTCCGCCATGACCGGTGCCGGAGAAGAGGAGTGATGGGCAAGCTCGACCTGCGCCGGATCGGACTGGCGCTCGCCGCGCCGGTGCTCGCCATCGTCGTCTCCCTGGTGATCACCTGCCTGATCCTGCTGGCCGCCGGCAGTTCCGTCTCCGGCTTCCTCAGCACGATCTTCTCCGTGCCGGCCGAGCGCAACGTCATCAACATCCTGAACAACGCGTCGATCCTGTACCTGTCCGGCCTGGCCGCCGCGATCGGGTTCCGGATGAACCTGTTCAACATAGGCGTCGAGGGGCAATACCAGGTGGCGGTCTTCACCGCCGCGGTGTTCGCCGCCCAGGGCTGGCTGCCGGGACCGCTCAACGTGCTGGTCTCCATCGTGCTGGCGATGACGGCCGGCGCGCTCTGGGCGTCCATCGCCGGCCTGCTGAAGGTCACCCGTGGCGTCAGCGAGGTGATCTCGACGATCATGCTGAACGCGATCGCGGTCTCGCTCACGGCGTACCTGCTCCGCCAGGTCGGTGTGGAGACGGGCAGCAACCTGGCCACCCAGGAGATCCCGCAGGACAGCTGGGTGGCCGGTATTCCGTTGTTGCCAGGGGCTCCGAACGAGTTGCTCGGCCTCGCCCTGCTGGCCGTCCTCGGCGGGATCGCGTACGCCGTCCTGCTGAACCGGTCGAAGTTCGGCTTCAGCCTGCGGGCCACCGGTACCTCGGCCAGCGCGGCCGTTGCCAGCGGCATCGACGTACGGCGGATGGTGGTCGTCTCGCTGATGATCTCGGGCGCGGTGGCCGGCCTGATCGGGTTGCCGCTGCTGTTCGGCAGCTCGCACAGCTACGGTACGACGTTCCAGGCCGGGATCGGCTTCGCCGGGATCGCGGTCGCACTGCTCGGCCGGAACAACCCGATCGGCATCGCGTTCGGCGCGCTGCTGTTCTCCTACCTGACCGAGCAGAGCAATCTGCTCGAGATCAACGCGCGGGTGTCGCCGGACATCGTGGCGATCAGCCAGGGCGTCATCGTGCTCGCCGTCGTCATCGCCTACGAGGTGGTACGCCGGTACCGCAACGCACTCGAACAACGGCAGGTGGCAGCGGAACTCAGTAGCTCGGCCCCGGCCGACGCGACCCCGGAGGCGACCCGATGACGATTGCTCCCGAAGAGCTCCGGCCCGCCGGAGCCCCGTCCGCGCCACTCGATCAGCGGCGGCGGCTCAGGATCTGGATCTGGCTGCTCGTCGGCCTCGCGCTGCTCTCCGGTGTCCGGGTGCTGACCGGAGCGCACGAGGTCGACTCGGCCGGCACCATGCGCGAGGCGGTCAACGCCTCGGTCCCGATCGCCCTGGCTGCGCTGGCCGGTCTGTGGTCGGAGCGGGCCGGCGTGGTCAACATCGGCCTCGAGGGCATGATGATCCTCGGCACCATCGGCGCCGGGTACTTCGGCTACTGGTACGGCCCGTGGACCGGCATCGTCGGCGCGATGATCTTCGGCATGATCGGCGCCGCGCTGCACGCGCTGGCGACGGTGGTCTTCGGCGTCGACCACATCGTGTCCGGTGTCGCGATCAACATCATCGCGCTCGGTACGGCCGCCTTCCTGGCCGACACCTGGTTCTCCGGTCTGCAGGGTGGTGGCCCGACCCAGTCGCCACCGCTCGACGCTCCACTGTCGATCACGATTCCCGGCATCTCGGAAGCGATGATGGACCTGCAGGCCAAGCACTGGTTCATCGTGTCCGACCTCGCCTCGCTGGTCGCCGCGGTGACCACCGAGCTGTCCACCATGACGATCCTGGCGATCGTCATGATCGTCGGAAGTGCCCTGCTGCTGTGGCGTACGTCGTTCGGCCTGCGGCTGCGGTCCTGCGGCGAGAGCCCGGTCGCGGCCGAGACCCTGGGTGTCAACGTCTACCGCTACAAGTTCATCGCCGTCCTGACGTCGGGCGCCATCGCCGGCGCCGGTGGTGCCTTCATAGCGCTGGTCTCGTCCGGCATCTACCAGAACGGGCAGACCGGCGGCCGCGGCTACATCGGCCTGGCCGCGATGATCTTCGGCAACTGGCGCCCGGGCGGCCTGGTGCTGGGCTCGGTGCTGTTCGGCTACACCGACGCGCTCCAGCTCCGGGCCGGCGGTGAGGCGGTGCACGCGCTGCTGATCATCGTCGCGATCATCCTGCTGGGCGTCGCCGTCCTGCAGTTCCGCCGGGGCCAGAAGATCGCCGCCGCCACCTCGCTGGCGATCGCGATCGTGTTCGCGATCTGGTTCTTCACCACCGATGCCGTCCCGGCCGACTTCACCCGGATGACGCCGTACGTGACGACCCTGCTGGTGCTCGGGCTGGCCTCACAGCGGCTCCGGATGCCTGCTGCCGACGGGCTCCGATATCGACGCGGTCAGGCGGGTTAGCGCCGTGCCGGACGATGCTTCGACCGTCGACTGGCCGGCGCTCCGGTCGGCGGCGGTCGAAGCGATGGGACGGGCCTACGCGCCGTACTCCCATTTCCCGGTCGGTGCCGCGGCGCTCGTCGACGACGGGCGGGTCGTGACCGGCTGCAACGTCGAGAACGCGTCGTACGGGCTGGGACTGTGCGCCGAGTGCGGGCTGGTGTCGGAGCTGATGAACACCGGCGGCGGGCGGCTGGTCGCGTTCACCTGCGTGAACGGCCACGGGGACTTGCTGGCGCCGTGCGGCCGGTGCCGCCAGTTGCTGCACGAACACGGTGGTGCCGAACTGTTGCTTGAGACAACGACCGGGATCCGGCCGTTGCGCGAGCTGTTGCCCGACGCGTTCGGGCCGGAGTCTCTGGAGGAGAAGTGAGCTTCGACGCCGTCGACGTGATCCGCACCAAGCGGGACTCCGGCGAGCTGAGCGACGGTCAGATCGACTGGGTGATCGACGCCTACACCCGGGGCGACGTCGCCGACGAGCAGATGTCCGCACTCGCGATGGCGATTCTGCTGAACGGGATGAACCGGCGGGAGATCGCCCGCTGGACCGCGGCGATGATCGCCTCCGGCGAGCGGATGGACTTCGCCCGGTTGTCCCGGCCGACCGCGGACAAGCATTCCACCGGCGGCGTCGGGGACAAGATCACGTTGCCGTTGGCCCCGGTGGTGGCGGCCTGCGGCGTCGCCGTACCGCAGCTGTCCGGGCGCGGCCTCGGCCACACCGGCGGCACGCTGGACAAGCTCGAGTCGATCCCGGGCTGGCGGGCCGCGCTGTCCAACGACGAGTTGATGCGTCAGCTGGAGGACGTCGGCGCGGTGATCTGCGCCGCCGGTGACGGGCTGGCGCCGGCCGACAAGAAGCTCTACGCGCTGCGGGACGTGACCGGCACGGTCGAGGCGATCCCGCTGATCGCCAGCTCGATCATGAGCAAGAAGATCGCCGAGGGGACCGGCGCGCTGGTGCTGGACGTGAAGGTCGGCTCCGGCGCGTTCATGAAGGAGCTCGCCGACGCCCGTGAGCTGGCCGAGACGATGGTTGCGCTCGGCACCGATGCCGGGGTGAAGACAGTTGCCTTGCTCACCGATATGTCCGTCCCGCTCGGGCTGACGGCCGGGAACGCGCTGGAGGTGCGCGAGTCGGTCGAGGTCCTGGCCGGCGGCGGCCCGGCGGATGTCGTCGAGCTCACCGTCGCTCTGGCCGTGGAGATGCTGGCGGCCGCGGGAGTGACGGATGTCGACCCGGCCGAGAAGCTCCGCGACGGTACGGCGATGGACGCCTGGCGACGCATGATCGCGGCCCAGGGCGGTGACCCGTCCGCCGAACTCCCGGTTGCGCCCGAGCAACACGTCGTACCAGCGCCTTCCTCCGGAGTCCTGTCGAAGCTGGACGCCCTGGCCGTCGGCGTCGCCGCCTGGCGCCTAGGCGCCGGCCGCGCCCGCAAGGAGGACCCGGTCTCCCCGGTCGCCGGCGTCGAGCTGCACGCCAAGCCCGGCGACCAGGTGGTCGAAGGCCAGCCACTCCTGACCCTCCACACCGACGACCCAACCCGCTTCCCCCGAGCCCTGGAGTCGTTGACCGACGCGGTAGAGGTCTCCACGTCGTACACCCCGACCCCTCTGATCATCGACCGAATCACCGCCTGACAGTGCGCGCGGTCCTGGTGCCAGATGTCGTGGTCGACGCCTCGCACCCCCTCCGCCGCGCGGGGCGGGCTGAGTTCAGCTTGAGCGGGTGGTTAGGCGGGCCTTTTGTTGGGTGGCGAGGGTTTTGAGGAGGGCGGTGTCGGGGCGGGGGTCGGTGCCCAGGGCACCGGTCTGGCGGATGGTGAGTTCGGCGACGAGGGAGCCGACGACGAAGCTGACCTCGGCGACCGCCTCGGACTGGCCGGTGCCGCCGTCGTACTGGACCCGCGCGTCACTCAAGGCGTTCGGTACGCCGAAGCTCTTCTCGTGCGTGTCCTGGCTCCAGAAGCCTTGCTGCAAGGTCTTCGCCTTGGCCGGGCTCGCGGCCTTGAAGAGCTGCACCGTGAACCGCTTCTTCTTGTCCGGGCTCAACCGGCTGGCGCGATACCCCTCGACGAAGCCGGCGTTGAGCAACAGCGCCCGATCGAGAGCAGGGTCGGCAGACCAATTGCCCAGGAACGTGGTGGCGGTGAATGCACCGCTGGTACTCCGCGGATCGGCGATGTAGCCGCGCGGCAGCACGACCAGGCCGGCCAGCGTGTTCTTCGCCGCCTTGTCCCGCGCGGCCGCCGGCCCCTTGGTTGCCGAGGGCGTCTGCAGGGTGCCGGTCGAGGCTCCGGCGTCGTTCCCGCACCCGGTCACGCCGAGCAACAGCGCGGTCATCACGGCGGCGACGCCTGGCGCAGTCCGCTTCACGGTTCTTCTCCGTCCGGCTTCTCACCCCGAGAGCATCAGAACGTTTCGGGCCCGATGTCATCAGACAAAGGTGAACACCGGGCGAACGGCCCGCGAATCAGCGGGAGCGCGCCTCGGTGAGAAGCGTCTCGATCCGGCGGCGGGCCGCCTTGGGGTGCAGGGGTTCACAGCCCGCGTCGAGACAGCGGCGGACCACCAGTGGATCGTCGCGGAGCAGCAGCAGACCGCGGCGCAGCAGGGTGAACGGTGGCTTGCGGTGCTCCCGGAGGTCGCGCTGGAACCGCCGGACGAAGGTGACGAGCCGGTGGTGCCGGACGCAGATGGCGGCCGCGAGCAGCCCGCGATCGCGCAGCGCCCCGACGATCTGGTCGGCGAAGATGCCCTCGGCAATGATCAGTGGCGACCCGGCGGTGGACACCGGCCGGTGCCCGACCGTCCTGTCCGCGGCGATGTCGTAGATCGGCAGGTCCGCCGTCCCCGTCGTACCCAAGGTCTCCAGCGCCGCGACGGCCCGGTCGCCGTCCCAGGACCGCGGGTCGTCCCAGTCCACGATTCCGAGCGGGGAGCGCGGCATCGCGTCGTCGTCGCCGTCACGGTAGAAGTCGTCCAGCCGAACGACGGGCAGCCCCACCAGCTCGGCCAGATGCGACTTCCCCGTCCCCGAAGGCCCCGCCAGCAACACCACACGCGAACTCACCGGCCCATTCTCTGCCACTTGCTGCAGTAACAACCAACCCACTCCCCGCGATAGGCGGACTAGACCCGCGAAGGAGCCGAAGTTGCCGAAGCTGAAACTGGGCGCAGTGGCGTATGCCCTTGTCGCCATCGGTCTGCTTGCGTCGGCCGTCATGGTCCTTCGACAGGTCGGCCCGTACGCCGGTGTGCACGGTTGGCCACTGGTCGCAACGGCGGTTGTAGATGCGCTGTCGGGTTTGTTGTTCGCCGTCGGTGCGGTGACCCGCCGAGGGCTCATCGCCGATGACGGACCGTGGATCTGCCGGTCCGGCTGGGTGCTGCTGGTCGGGCTGACCGCAGCTGGGGCGCTCGTCGCGTTCCTGTCTGACCAGGAGCTCAGCCCGTGGCCGACCGGCCCGGCGGTCTTCCTGCCGCATTTCATCCGGCGTTTGCAGGAGTCGTACTACGACGGCCGCTCCGAGGGAGAGCGGGAGCTGGAGATCAGAGCCGCAGTGCGCGGCGAAGAGCCGCCGCTTGCTCGGTGAACCACTGGTTGGTGCGGTCGGTCAGGTCGGCCTCGCCGGTGGTCCAGCGCTGGTGGAACCACGGGTGGCCGGTCTCGGCGCCGCGGCGTACGTAGTCCATGCACCAGACGTGGTTGCGGGCGGTCGCGTCGACCAGGCGGTCGCGGTCGGTCTCGTCCAGGCCGTAGGTGTCGGCGAAGCGCCGGAGTCGGCTCAGCGTGTGGCCGCGGCGTACGTCGGCGATGTCGGCGTCCGGGCGGAGCGGGGCCCAGAGCCGGACCGCGGTGGCGACGTCCCACAGCGCGGAGCCCGGGCCGGCCAGATCGAAGTCGATCAGGGCGACCGCGAGACCGTCCCGGAACACCACGTTGTCCAGGTTCGGATCGTTGTGACTGACCAGGTCCTCGACGTACGCCGGAGGCACCGGCTCGGCCCAGTCCAGGCCGGTGGGATCGAAGCCCGCGACTGCCTGGTGGTACTCGCGTAGCAGCCGGGCAACGCTGTCGAGCGCCTCGTCCGTCATCGACCAGGCCGGGTACGGCGGTGTCACCGTCTCGCCGGCCAGATAGGACAGCACCTCGCGCTGCTGGGAATCCACCCCCAGGAAGATCGGTGCACCGGTGAAGCCGACGCTCGCCAGGTGCTCGAGCAGCGCATGGGTGGCAGCGCTGCTCGCGCGCAACGGTCTGCGCACCGTGTCGCCGACACGCACCACCAGGCCTCGGTTGGCGGTGCCGCCGAGCAACTGCGTCTCGACTTCAGGCATCGCGCGTCAGTGTGTCTCGTCCAGTAGCGCTTTCGCCAGGGGTCCGTGCGTAACGATCCCGTTGACCAGGCCGCTGCGGACCGCGGCGCGGACGGCGTCGACCTTCGCCAGCCCGTACGGGATCGCGATCACCTCGTCGATCGCGTCCATCTGCTTGGCGCTGATCGCGATCACCCGGTCGGTGACCCGGGTCTGCACCGGCTCGCCGTCGGCACTGACGAACACCCCGGAAATGTCGGCGGCGACGCCGCGGCGGCGGAGTTGTTCACGGGCCTTCTCGTCCATCGCGTCGTACAGCGTCGACTGGCCGGCGGTCCAGGAACCCAGCCCGACCACCGCCTTGGTCACGGACTCGAAGTGACTGATCGCCTCGGCCACCTCCGGCTGCTGCCGCAACGCCCGCGCGGTCGCGGCGTCCGGCACCACCAGCGGCGCATAGAAGAGGTACGCCGGTCCACCCGACAACCGGGCCGTGTGCCGCACCAGCTCGACCGAGTTCGCCTCGACGTCCGGGCGGGACAGGGCGCCGGTGAGCTGCACAACGGGGACGGGGGCCAACGAGGTCAACTGCTCCGTCATCGCGGTGACCGCGCGCGCCCACGCGAGGCCGAGAACGTCGTCTGCGGTGACGATCTCGGACAGCAGGTCCGCGGCGGCCTTGCCGAGCTGGAGCCGCAGCGCCGCCGGGTCCTCCTCCGGCGTGTCGACGACGATCGCCCGGCGGAGACCGAGTGTCTCCTGCAGCCGGGCGGACAGGTCGATGTCGATGGCGCCCGGGTGGCTGATCTCGATCCGCACCAGCCCGCTGCTGCGCGCCTGATCCAGCAACCGCGCGACCTTGAACCGGCTGAGCCGGAACTCGTCGGCGATCTCCACCTTGGAGCGCCCGTCGACATAGTACCGGCGCGCGATCGACGCCGTCAGCACCAGCTGTGCCGGGCCGAAGGTGCTCGACTCCATGAAGCCTCCCCGCTCATATGAGCATGCCTGCGCCCTAGTGTTGCACAGACTCTTGACAGGTCAAGGGGCTTGCCGGTTCACTCGTCTACGTGAGCAGACCTCTGCTCAAATGAGCGAACCCCTCGACAGCGAAGGAGCGGCTCGTGCTGGGACAGCGGAAACGCCTCGGGGCCGTCGCGATCGCCTTCCTGGTGACCGCGGTCAGCGGCTGCGCCGGGTGGGGCGGCGGTGCGGGCGGCGGCGGCGCCGACAGCATCAACGTGCTGATGGTGAACAACCCGCAGATGGTCGACCTGCAGAAACTGACCGCCGACCACTTCACCAAACAGACCGGGATCAAGGTCAACTTCACCGTGCTGCCGGAGAACGACGTCCGGGACAAGATCAGCCAGGAGTTCTCCAGCCAGGCCGGTCAGTACGACGTCGCGACACTGAGCAACTTCGAGATCCCGATCTACGCGACCAGCAAGTGGATCGCCCCGCTCTCGGACTACATCGACCAGGATCCGTCGTTCGACCAGGACGACGTCCTCGCCCCCATGACCCAGTCGCTGTCCGGTGAGGACGGCAAGATCTACGGCGAACCGTTCTACGGCGAGTCGTCGTTCCTGATGTACCGCAAGGACGTGCTGGCCGCGAAGGGCGTCACGATGCCGGCCAAGCCGACCTGGCAGGAGGTCGCCGACATCGCGGCCAAGGTGGACAACGCACAGCCCGGGATGCGCGGCATCTGCCTGCGCGGTCAGCCCGGCTGGGGCCAGGTGTTCGCGCCGCTGACCACGGTGGTGAACACGTTCGGCGGCACCTGGTTCACCGAGGACTGGCAGGCGCAGGTCGACTCGCCCGAGTTCACCGAGGCGGTCAAGTTCTACGTCGATCTGGTCCGCGCCCACGGCGAGCTCGGTGCACCCCAGGCGGGCTTCACCGAATGCCTCAACAACACGGTCCAGAGCAACGTGGCGATGTGGTACGACGCCACGTCCGCGGCCGGCTCGCTGGAAGCGCCGAACTCACCGGTGAAGGGCAAGATGGGCTACGCCCCGGCACCCGTGGTGAAGACCGACAGCTCGGGCTGGCTGTACGCGTGGGCCTGGAGCATCCAGGAAGCCAGTGAGAAGAAGGACAACGCCTGGAAGTTCATCTCCTGGGCGTCCGGCAAGGACTACGAACAGCTCGTCGGTGAGCGGCTCGGCTGGTCGCGGGTCCCGGCCGGCAAACGCGCCTCGACGTACGAGAACCCGGCCTACCTGAAGGAGGCCGCGGCGTTCGCGGAGCCGACCAGGCAGGCGATCGAGACCGCCGACCCGCGCAACCCCGGCGTTCAGCCGCGGCCGGCGATCGGGATCCAGTTCGTCGACATCCCGGAGTTCCCGGACCTCGGGACGCAGGTCAGCCAGGACGTCAGCTCGGCGATCGCCGGGCGGATGATCGTCGAGGAAGCGCTGGAACGCGGGCAGGAGCTCGCCGACGATGTCGCCGAGCGGTATCGCTCACGAGAAGCGAAGTAGGGGAGCTGTCATGACCGTCACCACCGAGACGCCGAAGAGCCGGCACTCCGCTCCGCCGCCCGGTTCCCAGGATTCGTTGATGCGCAAGACCGGCGACTGGGCCCGGCGCGCGCCGCTGATGCCGGCGCTGGTGTTCATGATCATCGTGACCCAGCTGCCGTTCCTGGTCACCATCGTGGTGTCCTTCATGGACTGGAACGCCTACTACCCGGACGAGCGCGGGTTCGCCGGAGTCGACAACTTCCGTCGTGTGCTGACGGATGCGAACACCCGGCACGCGATCTGGGTGACGGTCGTGCTGACGGCGGGCGTCGTCCTGATCAGCCTGGTTCTCGGGTTGCTGATCGCGTTGCTGCTGGACCGGAAGTTCCGCGGCCGGGGTGCGGTCCGGACGATGATGATCACACCGTTCCTCGTCGTACCCGTGGCCGCCGCACTGTTGTGGAAGCACGCGCTCTACAACCCGACGTACGGTCTGTTCAACGGCGTGCTGAAGTGGATCTTCGGTGACAACGCGCCACAGCCGGACTGGATCAGCAACCAGCCGTTGTGGGCGATCATCTTCGCGCTGGTCTGGCAGTGGACGCCGTTCATGATGCTGATCCTGCTGGCCGGTCTGCAGAGCCGCCCGCTCGACGTGATCGAGGCGGCCGGAATCGACGGCGCGAACCAGTGGGAGATCTTCCGGTACATGACGCTGCCGCACCTGCGGCAGTACCTGGAGCTGTCGGCGCTGCTCGGCTCGATCTACATCGTGCAGAACTTCGACGCCGTCTTCGTCATCACGTCCGGTGGCCTCGGTACGGCGAACCTGCCGTACACGATCTACCAGACCTTCTACACCGCCCACGACTACGGCCGGGCCTCCGCGGCCGGCGTGATCGTGGTGATCGGCACCATCGTGATCGCGACGCTCGCGCTGCGGTCGGTGTCCACGCTGTTCCGAGAGGAGATCGGACGATGAGTGGCCAGGTGACGATCGTGAGCGGGCGGAAGAACCGTGGTGGCGGGTTCGCGCTGACCGGGCTGGCCTGGATCGTCGGGCTCCTGTTCGTGCTGCCGGTGCTGTGGATGTTGCTGACGTCGTTCCACTCCGAGGAGGACGCGGCGAAGAACCCGCCGGATCTGGCCGCACCGCTGACGCTGGACGGCTACCGGGCCTTCTTCGAGACCGGCCCATGGCCCTCGATCCTGAACTCGCTGACCGCGAGCATCCTGTCGACGGCGCTGGTGATCCTGCTCGCCTTCCCGGCGGCGTACGCGCTGTCGATCCGGCCGGTGCGGAAGTGGACGGATGTGCTGTTCTTCTTCCTGTCCACCAAGATGCTGCCGGTCGTGGCCGGCCTGCTGCCGATCTATCTGTTCGCGCAGTCGGTCTCGTTCCTGGACAACATCTGGCTGCTGATCATCCTCTACACGTCGATGAACCTGCCGATCGCGGTCTGGATGCTGCGCAGCTTCCTGGTTGAGGTGCCGGTGGAGATCCTCGAGGCGGCCTCGGTCGACGGTGCGAACCTGACCCGCACGCTCCGCTCGGTGGTGGCGCCGATCGTCACACCGGGGATCGCGTCGGCGGCGCTGATCTGCTTCATCTTCAGCTGGAACGAGCTGCTGTTCGCCCGGGTGCTGACCGGTACGGTGGCGCAGACGGCGCCGGTGTTCTTGACTGGGTTCGTGACCAGCCAAGGATTGTTCCTCGCCAAAGTCTGTGCCGCGTCCATCGTGGTGTCGTTGCCGGTGCTGATCGCCGGGTTCGCCGCCCAGGACAAGCTCGTCCAGGGTCTGTCGCTGGGGGCGGTCAAGTGACTGTGCTCTCCACCGCCGCTTTGGATGCTCTGGGCAACGAGGTCGGTGTGCCGTCGTACGACCGTACGGCGGTGCGCCCCGGCATCGTGCACTTCGGGGTCGGTGGTTTCCACCGGGCCCACCAGGCGATGTACCTCGACCAGTTGATGAACGACGGCAAGGCGCTGGACTGGGGCATCGTCGGGGTCGGCGTGCTGCCCCAGGACCGGCGGATGTACGACGTACTGAAGGCGCAGAACTTCCTCTACACGCTGGTGGTGAAGTACCCGGACGGGACGCTCGAGCCGCGGGTGATCGGGTCGATCGTGGACTACCTGTTCGCGTCGGACGATCCGTCAGCGGTGCTGGACCGGCTCGTCGACCCGGCGACGCGGATCGTCTCGCTGACGATCACCGAAGGCGGGTATCACGTCAACCAGGTGACGGGTGAGCTCGACGCCTCCGATCCTGGGCTGGCGGCTGACCTCCAGCCGGGTGCTGTGCCGGTCAGCGTCTTCGGGTTCGTGGTCGAGGCGCTGGCCCGGCGGCGGGCGGCCGGGGTCGCGCCGTTCACGGTGATGTCGTGCGACAACATCCCGGGGAACGGGCACGTCGCGCGCAAGATGCTGACGTCCTTCGCCCGCTTGAAGGATGGCGAGCTGGCCGACTGGATCGCGGCCGAGGTGCGTTTCCCGAACTGCATGGTGGACCGGATCACGCCGGTGACCGCGGACTCCGACCGCTCAGCGCTGTCCGAGCGGTTCGGCGTGGAGGACGGCTGGCCGGTGGTGTGCGAGCCGTTCACGCAGTGGGTGCTGGAGGACGACTTCGGCGGCGATCGGCCGCCGTACGAGGATGTCGGCGCACAACTCGTGGAGGACGTCGAGCCGTATGAGCTGATGAAGCTGCGGCTGCTCAACGCCAGTCACCAGGCGTTGTGCTACCTCGGTTACCTGGCCGGCTATCGATATGCGCACGAGGTGTGCCAGGACAAGCTGTTCGTCGACTTCCTGCTGGGCTACATGGATGTCGAAGGTACGCCGACCCTGCCGCCGGTGCCCGGGGTCGACCTCGATCGCTACAAGCATCAGCTGATCGAGCGGTTCGCGAACCCGGAGGTCCGGGACACGCTGGCACGGCTGTGCGCGGAGAGCTCCGACCGGATCCCGAAGTGGCTGCTGCCTGTCGTCCGCGAGCAGTTGGCGGCCGGGCGGGAGATCGGGCGGTCGGCGCTGGTGGTCGCGTCCTGGGCCCGGTACGCCGAGGGCGTCGACGAGCAGGGTGAACCGATCGAGGTCGTGGACCGGCTCCGGGACAAGCTGGTCGAACGCGCGCAGCACAACCGGAACGATCCGCTCGTCTTCGTCTCGGACCCGGATCTGTTCGGTGACCTGGCGTCCGATGACCGGTTCGTCGCGGAGTACACGTCGGCGTTGAAGTCTCTGCACGAGCGCGGTGCCCGGGCGACTCTCGAAGGCCTTGGTGGTTGATGGACACGGACACGACCATGCGGGTCGCCGTGCTGCGAGGGGCCGGGGACGTGGTCACGGAGCAGCGGGCGAGGCCGCGTCCGGGGCCTGGCGAGGTGCTGGTGAAGGTGTCGGCGGTCGGGGTGTGCGGGTCCGACACGCACTACTTCGACCACGGCCGGATCGGGCGGTTCGTCGTCGAGCAGCCGCTCGTGCTGGGACACGAGGCGTCAGGTGTCATCGTGGAGCTCGGCGCGGATGTGACTGGTCGAGAGGTCGGGCAGCGGGTGTCGGTCGAGCCCGGCCGTCCGGACTTCACCTGTGCGCAGTGCCTGGCCGGCCGGTACAACCTCTGCCCCAACATGCGGTTCTTCGCCACCCCTCCAATCGACGGGGCTTTCGCCGAGTTGGTCGTCGTACATGAGGCGATGGCGCACGTCGTACCGAACACTGTGAGCGACGACGCGGCGGCCCTGTTGGAGCCGTTGTCGGTGGCTGTCTGGGCTTGTGGTAAGGGTGCGGTCGGTGCCGGTTCGCGGGTGCTGGTCACCGGTGCCGGGGCGATCGGACTGCTCTGCGTCCAGGTGGCGCGGGCGCTGGGTGCGACCCAGATCGCGGTCTCGGACGTGAATCCCGCCCGTCTCGAGGCAGCGTTGGAGCTCGGTGCCACCGACGTGATCGATGCCCGTACGGCGAAATTGGCCGAGCTGGGCTGGTCACCGACGGTGCTGCTGGAGTGCTCGGGACATCCGCCCGTGGTCGCCGAGGGCATCCGGGCGCTCGCGCCGGCAGGCCGTGCGGTCCTGGTCGGCATGGGCGGTGACGAGCTGCCGTTACCGCTGTCGTACGTGCAGGAGCATGAGATCCAGGTGACCGGCACCTTCCGGTACGCGAACACCTGGCCGACGGCGATCGAGCTGGTCGCGAGCGGCCGGATCGACCTGGACAGGCTGGTGACGAGTCGCCACGGGCTGGAGCAGGCACCCGAAGCGTTGGCTGCCTCCCGCCGGGATCCAGCTGCGATCAAGGCGATCGTCCATCCCGGGAGCTGAGCGGCCCCCGACCCCGGCACCCGTAGCGACGCCCGGTCCAGCTGCGGGTGCCGGGCCGCTTGTGGACAACGCCGTACGCGTTCTTTCGCGGGCGGCTAGGGTTGGTTTCCGCCCGCAGGACCGGCGCTGACATGGAGGGCCGAACATGAGTCAACCCAGGCTGGTCGCCGGTGTGGACTGCTCCACCCAGGCGACCAAGGTCGTCGTGTGCGATGCCGAGACCGGAGCGGTACTGCGGGAAGGCCGCGCACCGCACCCGGACGGGACCCAGGTGGCCCCGGCCGAGTGGTGGAAGGCGTGGGAGATCGCGTCCGACGGACTGCTCGACGGGGTCGAGGCGATCTCGATCGGCGGGCAACAGCACGGCATGGTTCTGCTGGACGAGGCCGGTGAGGTCGTCCACCCGGCTGTGCTCTGGAACGACACTGCATCCGCCGACGCGACGGTGGAGCTGGTCTCCGAGCTCGGTGGGCCCGGAGCGTGGGCCGACGCGGTGGGTTCGGTGCCGGTGCCGAGTTTCACGGTGACGAAGCTTCGATGGGTGCGCGGTGCGGCGCCGGATGCGGCCGCTCGGGCTGCGGCCGTCGTACTGCCGCATGACTGGATGACGCACCGGCTGGCTGCGGACCGGAGCGGGATCTCGGGGATCACGACCGACCGGGGCGACGCGTCCGGCACTGGCTGGTGGTCACCTGCCTCGAACAGCTACCGGCCTGACCTGGTGGAACTGGCGTTCGGCCGATCGCTGGAGCTGCCGCGGGTCGCCGGGCCGGCCGAGATCGTTGGGCGGACCGCCGGCGGTGCTGCTCTCGCGGCCGGGACCGGTGACAACATGGCGGCCGCGCTCGGTCTGGACCTGCAGCCAGGGGATGTCGCCGTCTCGCTGGGCACGAGTGGGACTGCCTTCGCGCGGTCAGACAACCCGACTGCCGACCCGACGGGTCTGGTCGCCGGATTCGCCGACGCGACCGGGGGATACCTGCCGCTGGTCTGCACCTTGAACGCCGCCCGGGTTCTCTCGTCAACCGCCGGGTTGCTCGGTCTGGATCTCGAGGCCTTCAACGAGGCCGCCCTCACCTCATCGGGTAGCGATGGCTTGGTTCTGCTGCCCTACCTGGATGGCGAGCGCACTCCGGACCTCCCACACTCGACCGGCCTGATCTACGGCCTCACCCGCGCCACTGCGCAACCGGCCACGATGGCCCGCGCCGCTGTCGAGGGATTGCTGTGCGGCCTGGCCGACGCGGTGGACGCCCTCCGCGCAGAGGGGCTCCCGGTCCAGCGCATCCTCCTGCTCGGCGGGGCTGCCCGCTCGCGCGCCGTACAGGCTCTGGCCCCTGCCCTCCTCGGTGCCGAGGTCGTCCTACCCGAGCCTGCCGAGTACGTCGCACTGGGTGCCGCCCGCCAAGCTGCCTGGGCGTTGTCCGGCGCCGACGCCCCACCCACGTGGCAGGTCCCGGTCGGCAAACCCGAGCCGTCCGCCATGACAGACGGTGAAGCCGCTCGAGTTCGCTCGCTCTACGCTCACGTCCTCAGCAACACCCAACCCGTCCTCTCCACCCCGTACAACCGGTAGAGCGAGGAGCGTGGCGGCCGGTCGGCGCGTCTGACCAGCGTGGAAGAGCATGAGGGGACCGCAGCCCGCTCCGAGGAGCCGTCGCGTGCTCGGGCCAAGCGGCAGTGGCGGGTTGCGCCTGAGGGCGTGATGTTCGTGTTCGTTGCGGTGATGCTGGCGGGGGTCGGGTACGCCGAGGTCGACGACAACCGCGTGCTGGAGCGGCGGGGTGAGGTCGCGGCCGCCACCGTGGTCCGCGAGGAGGAAGGCCGTGCGCCGTTGATCGAGGTCAGGTTCGTGACCCGGGACGGGCGGACGGTCGAGACCACCACCGAGAACTACTACGAGGCCGAGGTGGGCCGGACCATCCAGGTGATCTACGACCCGATGGATCCCACTCGGCTGCAGTCCACCGACTGGGGCTACGACTACCAGACCCCAGCCATCGTCTTCGGTGGTGGCGCGGTGGCTGCCCTGATCGTCGCCTTGGTCAGGTGCTGGAGTCGGCCGGACGAACCATCGACCGACTAGAGCCGGGGGCCGAGGGGGTCGTCGTCCGGGGGGATCGGGGTCCGGCGGGTGGTGTTGGTGAGGGAGCGTTCGGGCAGCCAGAGGACGAAGGTGCTGCCGATGCCCAGTTCGGAGTGGAGTGCGACGGTGCCGCCGTGCGACTCGGCGATCTGGCGGACGATGGCCAGACCCAGGCCCGCGCGGCGTTGCCCGGTGGACGGGACGGTGGACGGGGACTGCCGTTGGCCGGAGCGGAAGAACCGGTCGAAGACGCGATCGGCGTCCTCGGCGGCGATGCCGGGACCTTCGTCGCGGACGGCGATCCACGCCCAGCCGTTGCGGCTTCCCACGGCCAGGACCAGTTCGCTGCCACCTCGAGCGAGCCGGACCGCGTTGGAGAGCAGGTTGTCGACCGCCCGCCGCAGCGCCGACGCGTCCCCGGCCGCGGTCGGTCCCGGCGACAGGCGTCGTACGACGTGAAGCTCGCGGTCGGCCGCGAGCAGTTGGTACTCCTCGGCCGCCTCGCCGGCGATCGCGGCCAGGTCCACATCCGCGTCGACGAAGGCCGGTGAGGAACGGCGGGCCGACGCGAGCAGATCCTCGACCAGCCGGGTCATCCGCTGGATCGCGCGGCTCACGATCGCGGTCGCCTGGGCCCGGTCGTCAGGGGTCGTGTCGTCATGCGCGAGGACCGCGTCGACGTTCGCCTGGATCACCGCGAGCGGATTGCGCAACTCGTGCGATGCGTCGTCCACCAACTGCCGCTGGGACACGAACGCCGACTCGAGCCGGCCGAGCATGTCGTCGACGGTGTCGGCCAGGTTCCGCAGTTCGTCCTGCGGGCCGTCCAGGGCGATCCGCCGGGACAGGTCCGTGGCCGAGATCTCCTGCGCCGTTGCGGTGATCCGCCGTACCGGCCGCAACGCGCGACCCGACAACCACCAGCCGGTGCCGAGACTGACCAGGAAGAGCGCGCCCATGCCCGCGGCCGAGTAGTTCCGCAGGGTCTGCAGGGTTTGGTAGTTGACCGCGGACTCGATACTGGACAGCTCGGCAGCCTCGATCACCTGACCTGGTTTCACCTTCAGATTGCCGTTGTGATCCTTGTAGACCTTGTTGACCTCGATCGGACTCAAAGGCTTGGGGTCAAGGAGCGACGACAACGCGACATACACCCCGCCGAGCAGCAACGCCGACAACGCGATCAGCACAGCGGAATACGTCAACGTCAGCCGGAATCGGATCGTCTGCGCCCAAGGCGGAACCTTGGCGCGCAGCGACTTCAGGAATCTCATGTGCCACCTCGGAGCCGGTAGCCGCGGCCGATGACTGTTTCCAGGACGGGGTCTTCGCCTTCTTGGGTGAGCTTGCGGCGCAGCGTGCCGACCGTCACCCGGACGCTCTGGGTGAACGGGTCGGCGTTCTCGTCCCAGACGTGTTCGAGGAGTTCCTCGGCCGAGACGACGTGCCCAGGCCGGGACATCAGATACCGCAGTACGCCGAACTCCTTCAACGTCAGCGGAAGTTCGCGGCCGGATCGGGTCGCGAGGTGGCGGGACGAGTCGAGGACGAGGTCGCCGACGTGCAGTTGGGTGCTTCCGTTGGTGACGTCGCGGCGGAGCAGGGCGCGGATCCGGGCGAGCAGCTCGACCAGCGCGAAGGGCTTGGTCAGGTAGTCGTCGGCACCTTCGTCGAGGCCGCGGACCCGGTCGGCCAGCGAGGCGCGCGCGGTGAGCATCAGCACCCTCAGTTCCCGGCCGGACGCCACCTCGATCTCGCCCCGGCGTACGGCGCGGCACAGGTCGAGGCCGCTGGTGTCCGGCAGGGTGATGTCCAGGATCGCCAGGTCGTACGCCGTGGTCGCGAGCTTCTCCATCGCCTCGGCACCGGTCGTCGCCGTGTCCACGGCATATCCGGCCCGGCCGAGTCCGGAGCGCAGCGCGCTGACCAGGCCTTCCTCGTCCTCCACCACCAGTAGTCGCACGAGACCAAGGTAGCCGGACCGGCCGGGTCGTCCAGCCTGCGCTTTCGCTGGACTTTCGCTCCGCTTTCCGGTCGTTTTCGCACTCCTTTGATGGTCTTGGGGCCAATCGATCGAAGGAGATTTGATGAACGTCCCAGGTAAACGGCTCATTCTCGGTGCGGCGGTGGCGGTGGCGGCACTCGGTGTCGGCGGGGTCGCGTACGCGGCGAGCGACGACCCGGCTCCGCAGCAGGGTTACGTGACCATCGAAGACGGCGCCACGACCCCGTCGCCAGGCACCGGCTCGGAGAACGGTCCGCAGGGCAACGGGACCGAGGGGCAGGCCCCGGGCAGCGGCAGCGCCGGGCGCAACGGCGCCGACTGCCCGGAGAAGAACGGTCAGGGCCAGGGTGAGGCGCAGCCGTCGCAGCCCGAAACGCAGCCGTCGCAGCCGTCGCAGCCCGAGCAGACCCAGCCGGACGCGGCCGAGAACGCATGACAACCCCAGACCCATCCGCCCCGGCCCGGGGAGTCGGAAGGCCGCCGGCGCCGCCCAGCCCCCAGCCCAACGCGGCGCTGGGGGCGGGGAATGGGGCGAGGCACTCCGGCCCCGGTGCGCCCGGGTGGCCGGCGTCTGGTTCGAGCAATCACGTGGAGGTAGGTGTGGAGAGGCAATCGGAGGCGCGGCGGGAGCTGGGGGTTTCGTCGGCTCTGCTGGAGCATGCGCTGTTCGAGGTGAAGCGGGTCGTGGTCGGCCAGGACCACCTGGTGGAGCGGATGCTGGTCGGGCTGCTGGCTCGCGGGCACTGCCTGCTGGAGGGCGTGCCCGGCGTTGCGAAGACCTTGGCGGTCCGGACGCTGGCCGAGGTGATCAGCGGCCGGTTCTCCCGGCTGCAGTTCACGCCGGACCTGGTGCCGGGCGACATCATGGGGACGCGGATCTGGCGGCCGTCGGCGGAGGGGTTCGACACCGAGCTCGGCCCGGTGTTCGCCAACCTCGTGCTGGCGGACGAGATCAACCGCGCCCCGGCCAAGGTGCAGTCGGCGTTGCTCGAGGCAATGGCCGAGCACCAGGTCAGCATCGGCGGCACGAGCTACCGGCTGCCCGAACCGTTCCTGGTCCTGGCGACCCAGAACCCGATCGAGTCCGACGGTGTGTACGCACTGCCCGAGGCGCAGCGGGACCGCTTCCTGCTGAAGATCACGGTGGACTACCCGAGCCCGCTCGAGGAGCTCACCATCCTGCAGCGGATGAGCGCACACCGACCGCACGCGAACGCCGTGCTCACGCCGGAGCAGGTCGCTCAGTTGCAGGAGGCAACGGACGAGGTCTTCGTGCACAACGCGGTCGCCGAGTACGTCGTCCGCCTCGTGCATGCGACTCGAGTGCCGCAGCAGTACGGCATCAACGACCTGCAAGGCGTGCTGGAGTTCGGCGCGAGCCCACGGGCCACGCTCGGCCTGGTCGCCGCCGGACGGGCGCTGGCCTTGCTGCGTGGCCGGGACTACGTCCTGCCGGCCGATGTGTACGACGTCGCCCTCGACGTGATGTCGCATCGTCTGGTCCTCACCTTCGACGCTCTCGCCGACGGTGTCGACCCGCGGGCCGTGATCTCGCGCATCCTGCACACCATCGAGCAACCGCATGTCGTCCCCGCCGACGACGCCCAGGGGTCGGCAGCATGAACGAACACAGCCCGGACCTGCTCAAAGGGCGGGAGCGGGCGCTGCGGACGCTGGAGCTTTCGGTCAAGCGGAAGCTGGAAGGCTTCCTGCACGGCGACATCACCGGTCTGCGGAGCGGTCCGGGCAGCGAGCCGAACGAGGCACGGCCGTACCAGGCCGGCCAGGACGATGTCCGCCGGATGGACTGGAACGTCACGGCTCGTTCGCTCGAACCGCACGTGCGGGCGCCGCTGGCGGAGCGGGAACTGGAGACCTGGGCGTTGCTCGACGCATCGGCCAGCATGGACTTCGGTACGGCGCTCAGCGAGAAGCGGGATCTCGCCATCGCCGTCGTCGGGGCGGTCGGTCTGCTCGCGGACGGTCCTGGCAACCGGCTCGGTGTCCGCATCGCCGTCGGTGACCAACTGTCCCGGATCCCCGACGTCGGTGGGGCCGCAGCACTTCGCCGTACCCTGCGAACGCTGTTGTCGTTGCCTAGGGCAACACCCGGCGAACACCCGGCCGTGCCGCTCGGCGCGGCGATCACCCGGCTCAACCGGGAGCATCCACGCCCCGGCCTGCGGGTGGTCGTCTCGGACTTCCACGACGAGACCTGGGCGGACCCGCTGCGGCGGCTGTCCGCGCGGCACGAAGTGATCGCCGTCGAGGTGCTGGACCCGCGCGAGCTCGACCTCCCCGAGGTCGGCCTGCTCACGCTGGTCGACCCGGAGACGGGCCGGCGCCGCGAGGTGCAGACCAGCAGCCGGAAACTGCGCCGGAGGTACGCCGACGCGATGAGAACCAAACGTGAACAGACCACTCGCGACATCCGGGCCGCCGGCGCGGCGCATCTCGTGCTGCGGACCGACACCGACTGGGTCCGCGACGTGGCCGCCTTCGCCGCAGCCCGCCGCCGCGCGAGCACCCGCCGGAACCCGATCGGAAGGACCGGTATCCGATGAGATTCGAGCAACCCCTGTGGCTCTGGCTGCTGGTGCTGGTCGTGGCGCTGATCGCCGCGTACCTGGTCGCCCAGCGCCGCCGCAGCAAGTACGCCGTCCGGTTCGCGACCCTGCCGATGCTGGAGAAGGTCGCACCGACTCGGCCCGGCTGGCGCCGGCACGCGCCGGCCGTGGCCTTCCTCGCCGCCTTGACTGTGCTGACGATCGCGATCGCCCGCCCGGTCGCCGACATCCGGGTCCCGCGCGAACGCGCCACCATCGTGGTCGCGATGGACGTGTCGAACTCGATGGCCGCGACCGACGTCGCGCCGAACCGGTTCGAGGTGGCCCAGCAGGCCGCGGTCGAGTTCGTCCAGGAACTGCCGGAGAAGTTCAACGTCGGCCTGGTCTCGTTCGCCCGGACCGCGACCGTGGTCGCGCCGCCGAGCACCAACCACCAGGCCACCGTGGACGCGATCAACGGTCTCGAACTGACCGACAGCACCGCGATCGGCGACGCCGTCCTGACCAGCCTGCAGGCGGTTCGCACGATCGACCCGGAGGATCCGCCGCCGAGCCGGATCGTGCTGCTGTCCGACGGCGGGAACACCTCCGGCAGTCCGATCGACGAAGCCGCCGACGCCGCGGTCCAGGCCGGCGTACCGGTCTCGACGATCGCGTACGGCACCGCCGAGGGCACCGTGAACATCGAAGGCCGGGACATCCCGGTCCCCGCCGACACCGAGGCGTTGCAGAGCCTCGCCGACGCGACCAGCGGTGAGTCCTATGCCGCCGAGAGCGACGAGCAGTTGCGCGACGTCTACTCCGACCTCCAGTCGTCGATCGGCTGGACCACCGAACCACGCGAGATCACCAACCTGGTGGCGGGAATCGCCCTGGTCGCCGCGCTGCTGGCCGCCCTGGCCTCGCTGCTCTGGTTCTCGCGCCTCCCCTGACTGGCAAGCGCAGTCCTGAGCCGTGAAGGAGCCTTCGATGAGCCCTCATCTCGGTCACCCGTTCCGTGGGCCGCACTACGCGCCCGGTCCACCCCCTGCGGCGCCGTTGCCGGTACTGGAACCGCCGTACCCCTTCTCCGTCACCCCGGCCTCCGCTGGGTCGGCTCCCCCCTCTCCGGCTGCGGCACCTCAGGCCGGGGTGACGGTCTCACCAGCAGGTACGACGGCACGCCGCGGCCGGATCCTGGTCGCCAGCATCGCGCTGTCGATCGTGGCCGGCGGGCTGGCCGGCGCGGTGACGGGATCGCGTGATCCCGAGGCCGCGTCGGTCGAACTGCCCCAGGCGGCCGCACCACCCGCGGCCGCCCAGGGCTCGATCACCGCGGCGGCGGCGAGTGTGCTGCCCGGCGTGGTGTCCGTCCGGGCCGGCCGCTCGACCGGTTCCGGGTTTGCGATCGACCAGGAAGGTCACGTGGTCACCAACGCACACGTGGTGGAAGGAGCGAGCGATGTCTCGCTGGTCCTGTCGAACGGCCGCCGGGTCGACGCCGAGATCATCGGCGCGGACGAGGACAACGACCTCGCCGTACTCCAGGTCTCGGCCGCTGACGCCGAGGGACTGCGTGCGCTCACGCTCGGCCGGTCCGCACAGTTGCAGGTCGGCGACCCGGTGCTGGCCGTCGGCTCACCGCTCGGGCTGGAGGGAACGGTGACCGCCGGTATCGTCAGCGCGGTCGACCGGCAGGCGCGGTTCGGTGACAACGGCAACCGCCAGTCGGCGATCCAGACCGATGCCGCGATCAACCCGGGCAACTCCGGCGGCCCGCTGGTCAACTCGGCCGGTCAGGTGGTCGGCGTCAACACCGCCATCGCCACCCTCGGCAGCACCTCCCGCTCCGGCAACATCGGCATCGGCTTCGCCATCCCGGTCGACCGGATGAAGACCATCGTCGAAGGACTCATCAACTGACGTGGAGAAAAGCCTCGGCCAGAGCGGTACGGGCGTAGAGGACCAAGCGGCCCGACCGATGTGACGTGACCAGCCCGGCGGCGCGTAAGGCACTCAGGTGCTGGGACACACCGCCGGGCGTCAGGCCGGTGCGGGCAGCCAGTTCGGTGGTCGATCGTGGACTGCCGAGCTGGTTGAGCAACTCGGCCCGAGACCGGCCCAGTACGGCGGCCACACCGGCCGGAGCCGGATGCGCGGAGTCGTCCCAGAGAGTGGCGATTCCGCGAGCGGGGTAGGTGAGTGTCGGCTGCCACGGCGGGATCGTGCTCGAGTAGACCGTCGGCCAGACGAAGGCGGACGGCACCAGCAACAGCCCTTCACCAGCCAGCTGCCGGACGCCGTGAAAGCGCCGGTGCCTGATGTGCAGGGAGTCGCCACGCCATTTCACTGTCGCGGCCAGGTCGTCGAACAGTCCGGCCGGACCGGCCAGGCCGAGTTGCCGGCCGCGGTAGCGCAGATCGCCCTCCAGCAAGGCGCGGATCCGGCCCCAGTGCGGTGCGATCGCCAGGTCCCAGTAGGTCTGCACCTGCTCGGCCAGTAACGCGATCCCGGCCACTGGATCGGCGTACAGGGCGGCGACAGCATCGGACGGAAGGTCGCGCGCCGCCGGAAGCCGGCGCGGGACCGATGCCTCGGCCAACGAGCCGAGTGGATGACTTCGGGCGTACGCGAGTACGTCGAGATCCGCACGGACCTGGTCGGCCGGGACACGCCGCAGTACGCCGAGATCCGCGGCCAGGTCGGGGAACGGGCTGTGCGGCGGCGGGGTGAGGAAGTCCGGGGTGTACCAGACACCGGGATCGACGAGATCGAACAGCA
Organism: Kribbella sp. NPDC049174; assembly: GCF_043197365.1. NCBI lineage: Bacteria > Bacillati > Actinomycetota > Actinomycetes > Propionibacteriales > Kribbellaceae > Kribbella > Kribbella sp. NPDC049174. Next base: position 551,783 of record NZ_JBICSZ010000002.1, read on the forward strand.
GCCCCAGGTCGACGCCCGCGATCCGCTCCTTCGCCGTCCGCGCCCAGCGGTCGTGGAACTGGTGCGGCCGCCGCGTCATGAGCAGCCGGATGCTCGCGACCACCTCCCACAACGGCGACACCGCGATCCGGGTGCGGGCCAGATCGGGCACGGTGAAGGTGATCGTCAGCATTCAGCCCAGCCTAAATCAATTCACTCGGCGCTCCGGCGATCCGAGGGTTGAGGCCATGACGATGCGACTCAAGATCGGCGAGCTGGACATTCATCGACTTGGCTTCGGCGCGATGCGGCTGACCGGCTACCGGCCGGTGGCGGACCGGGGGGACGCGATCCGGGTGGCCCGGCGGGCAGTCGAGCTCGGCGTCGACTTCATCGACACCGCCGACGCGTACGGCATCGGGGCCAACGAGGAACTGCTCGCCGAGGCCCTGCATCCGTACGGCGACGTGGTGATCGCGACCAAGATCGGCCACACCCGTCCGTCGCCGCGGGAGTGGATCCCGTTGGGGCGGCCGGAGTACCTCAGACAGGCGGCCGAGCTGAGTCTCCGGCGCCTGCGGGTCGAGCGAATCGACCTGCTGCAACTGCATCGGGTCGACCCGGCGGTTCCGTTCGCCGACCAGCTGGGCGCCCTGGCGCAACTCGTGGACGAGGGCAAGGCGCGGTACGTCGGACTGTCCGAGGTGACCGTCGATCAGCTGACGGAAGCGCGCCGTTCCGTCGACGTCGTCAGCGTGCAGAACCGCTACAACCTGACCGACCGCGAGCACCAGCCCGTGCTGGACTACTGCACAGCCGAGGGCATCGCCTTCATCCCCTGGGTCCCGATCGCGCTCGGCGCGCACGCAGGGTCGCGGGTGTTGGCGGAGATCGCGGCCGAGTCCGGCGCGACGGCGGCGCAGCTCTCGCTGGCGTGGTTACTGCACCGGTCGCCGGTCGTCGTACCCATCCCGGGCACGAGCTCCGAAGTCCACCTGGCCGAGAACGTCGCCGCGGCCGATCTCCACCTGACCGCCGATCAATTGTCCCGACTGGACGCCTTCAGCGGCTGAACAGCGCGTAACGGATGCGGGCCCTAGAGTTGGTGGATGGTGTTCTTCGGTGGACTGCTGGGCCTGATCGGGCTGGCGACCCTGGTCTTTCGCGACGGCGAGGTCGCCGGGTTGCCGGCGGTCGGGGTCGGCGTGGGCCTGCTGGTGGTCGGGGCCGCGGTGAGCGGCGTTGGCGTCGTCCGGCGGCGGTCGCTCAAACGCCGGCGGGCGGCGCGCGGCGAACCGGAGCCGATCGGGGACGTGTTCGAGCGGGCTCGGGCGCTGCCCAGACTGTTGCGGGCCGCACGGCGCGGCGACTACCCCGGGCTGCCTACCAGCCGGATGGCTCTGTGGGGGCTGGCGCTGGTCTACCTGGTGTCGCCGATCGATGTGCTGCCGGAGCTGCTGCCGATCATCGGGGTGGCCGACGACGCGGGCGTGGCGGTCTGGCTGCTCACGAGCGTGTCGACGGCGACGGGTCTCTACCTTCGTCATGAGCGTGACCGTCTTCCGGGAAAGCTGCCGGGCAGTGGCGGAGCCAGTCGGTGATGTCGGCGGCGGCTTCCTCGGGGTGCTCGTAGGCGAACAGCTGTAAGCCGTCGGTGGGAGGCGCCGGGTCGTTGAGGCGGGTGGCCGCGGCGAGGAGCTGGTGGGCGGATGCCAGTACGAGCTCTGCCTGCGCAACGGCCTCGGCCGGGTCGTGCAAGCTGACTGCCGACCGGGCCAGGTCGGCGACCTCGCAAGCCTGGTAGGCCATCGCGAGCTGCGCGCGGTTCACCGGAACGCTCGCAGGAAGAACAGGGCGGTCATAGCGACCGCGGTGGTGAGGACCAGAGCACGCAGTACGGCGGCCGGCAGCCGGCGAACCAGATGGGCACCGGCATAACCGCCGACGACAGCACCGACCAGCAGCGCGACCAGTTCGAACGGTTGCCCAGTGACGTCGGCGGCGAACAGGAAGATGACGCCGGCGGTGAGGTAGACGGCGGCGACCTGGTTCACCCGCAACGGATTGCCCTTGGCCGGGTCGAGCGACGTGGTCGCGGTCCAGAACGCCAGCATCATCAACCCGACCGCGCCACCGAAGTACCCGCCGTAGATCGACAGCACGAACTGCCCGGCCAGGATCACCGCGGGTCCGGGCGTGCCCAGCCGGATCGCCTGGGTGAGCCGCCGGCCGAACGCGAGCACGATCGTCGCGAACGCCAGCAACCACGGCACCGCCGCGTCGAAAGATGCTGACGGCAACCACAGCAGCAACCCGGCGCCGAGCGCGCCGCCGACCACGCTGGCCAGCGTCAGCCCGAGTGTCGACGGTTGCTGGAAGGCGTGGATCTCGCGCCGGTACACCCACGCGCTGGTCGCGTTGCCGGGCAGCAGGGCGACGGTCGTGGTCGCGTTCGCGGTGACCGGAGGCATGCCGGTGGCGACCAGCGCGGACAGTGCCACGAAGCTCCCGCCACCGCCGACGGCGTTGAGGGCGCCGGCGGCGACACCGGCCAGGAGGATCATCAGCACCCTTCGAGCATCACGGCTCGACCGGGGCTCCACAATGCGCGATCCTCGTAGTCAGCCTAAGGCTGGGACGTAGGCTAGACCTCATGCGGTACGACCTGGACGACCTCAGACTCTTCACACATGTTGCGGCAGAAGGCTCGATCACCGGCGGCGCGCGGGTGATGCACCTGAGTCTGCCTTCGGCCAGCGCGCGGGTCAGGGCCCTCGAAGCGCAGGCCGGCGTACCGCTCCTGATCCGCGAGCGCCGCGGTGTCCGGCTCACCCCCGCTGGCGCCACCCTGGCCCGACACGCCCGCGAGGTCCTCGCCGAGACCACCCGCCTGGACAGCGCCGTCGCGTCGTACGCCGTCTCCCGCACCGAGCCGATCCGGCTGGTCGCCGGCGGCTCCGCGATGCACCAGCTCGTCCCCGCCGCGCTCGCCACCTTCCTGCGCGACCATCCCGAGTACGACGTGAACGTCCGGGAACGCCGGACAGTCCGCAGCGTGCGGATCCTGGCCTCCGGTGAGGCCGATCTCGGCGTGATCCTCGACGACGAACCCACCGATCTCCGGACCGAACCCCTCGCCGACGACTCGCTCGTCGTCATCGGCCAGGCCGGCGGTGTCCTGTCCGGCCGCACCTCGATCGCGTACGCCGAAGTCGCCGAACATCCCCTGGTCGGCCTCGACCGCGGCTCACCCCTCACCCAGTGGATGGACGACCGCCTTGGACCCCACGCCCCTGCTCCTCGCTACCGCACGCTCGTGCCGACCCTGCACACCCTGATCACCCTCGCCACCGCGGGCGCCGGCCTGGCGATCGTTCCCCGCCGGGCCGTCGACGCGAACACCGCGGTCGAGATCTGCCCGCTGCAGGATTCCTGGTCCACCCGCGCCCACCTGCTCTGCTACGCCGCGAACGCCCCCGAGTCCGCGCACCTCCTGGCCGCCCACCTGCACGCGGCAGCTAGCGTGCGGGTATGACTGCGGACGAGGCGATTCCCCTGCAGGCGTTCAGTGCGCTGCTCCACAGCGACAACGTGGCCACTGTCTGCCGGGCGCTGAACATGTACCAGGTGGCTGCGTCGTACACGCGGTTGTCCGGAGGGAATCCGTTGGAGCCGCTCGGTGGTGAGGTGCGGCAGGTGGCGCGGGAGGTGCTGTCGCGGCCGCCGATCGCCGGTGATGCGGAGCTGCGGGCGGCGTTCGATCATCTGAGTGCGCTGAACGTGCTGACGAGTCTTGCCGAGGCCGAGGACGCGGCGTTGATCGCGGCGGTGCTCGAGGGCACCAGCGACGCGGACGTGCGTGCGACGGCTCTGCTCGCGGCGGCCGCCGTACCTGCCGATGGTTTGCCGGACGCGCGGTTGCTCGGGGCCCTTGACACGATGGCTCTGGACGAGACGCTGGCGGAGCGGGATCGGGCCCGGGCGCATGCTGTGCGCGAAAAGCTGACGGGGTCCTAGGACCTCTCGGATAGCGTGCAGCCATGCGCGCGTTGACAGTGGAAGAGGCCCGGATCCGGGCGGCAGACCTTGCAGTCCGGTCGTACCGGGTCGACTTCGATCTGACCGGATCGGGAGACACCTTCGTCACCACCAGCCGGATCCGGTTCGGGGCGACGAGTGACTCGACCTGGGTGGACGTCAAGCCCGAGCGGTTGCTCGCGGTCGAGCTGAACGGCGCCGCGCTGGACGTCGGCCTGCTGGCGGAGGGCAGGTTTCCACTGACCGGTTTGCAGGCCGAGAACGAGGTCGTGGTGACCGCGGAGCTGAAGTACTCCGTGGACGGCGAGGGCCTCGTGCGATCGGTCGACGCGGCCGATGGACGCGTCTACACCTACGGGATGTCGTCGCTCGAGTCGGCGCCCCGCTACTACCCGTGTTTCGACCAGCCGGACCTCAAAGCGCCGTACACGGTGACGGTGAAGTGCCCCGAGGACTGGGTGGTGCTGGGCAACGGTGCCGCCACCCAGGTCGGCCCGGGGCAGTGGGAGCTGGCCGAGACGAAGCCACTGGCGTCGTACTTCGTCACGATCGTCGCCGGCCCGTATCACCTGATCAGGAGCGAGTACGACGGGATCCCGCTCGGACTGGCCTGCCGGCAATCGCTGAAGGAGCACCTGGAGCGGGACGCCGAGGATCTGTTCCGCACGACCGGGCAGGCCTTTGACGAGTACCACCGGATGTTCCGGCAGCGGTACCCGTTCGGTGAGTACTGGCAGGCGTTCGTGCCGGACTTCAACCTCGGCGCGATGGAGAACCCGGGCTGCGTGACGTTCGCGGATCACCTGGTCTTCCGCAGCAAGGTGACCGAGGCCGAGCGCAGTACCCGGGCCCGGATCGTCGTGCACGAGATGGCGCACATGTGGTTCGGCGACCTGGTCACCATGAAGTGGTGGAACGACATGTGGCTGAACGAGTCGTTCGCCGAGTACATGGCCCATCGGGTGTCCGAGGACGCGACCGACTACCAGGGCAACTGGACCGACTTCGGCTTCGTCCGCCGGTGGTGGGGGATGCAGACGGACCAGAGCAGCTCGACCCACCCGGTCGCGCCGGACAGCCTGAAGGACGCGCGCCAGTCGCTCGACGACTTCGACGGGATCTCGTACGCCAAGGGTGCCGCGGTGCTCAAGCAGCTCGCGAAGTACCTCGGTGACGACGTGTTCCTGAAGGGCGTCAACGCGCACCTGGAGTCGCACGAGTACGGCAACGCCGATCTGCACGAGTTCATCGCCAAACTGACCGAGGCCGGCGCGCAGGACCTGGACAACTGGTCCGCGCAGTGGCTGCGGACGTCCGGCCTGGACACAATCACGGCCGAACGCACCCCGGCCGGTGTCATCCTGCGTCGCGCCAGCCCGGACGCGTCCCGCCGGCCGCACAAACTCAGTGTTCGTGGGTACGACGCCGACGGCAGCGGACAAACCGTCGACGTCGTCCTCGACGGCGACTCCGTGGAAGTTGCCCTCAGCAATGACCTCGCCGTGATCGTGCCGGATGCGGACGACGACACCTGGGCGAAGATCCGGCTCGACGCGACCAGCCTCGCGAACCTCCCGGCGGTACTGCCGAAGATCGCCGACGGCACCACTCGAGCAGTGATCTGGAACTCGATCCGCGATGCCACCGCACACGCCGAGCTCGATCCGCGCCAGGCACTCGACCTCTTCGCCACCGCGATCCAGCACGAGGACAGCGATATCGCGGTCGGCTCGCTGGTCCGCTGGCTGGAGGAGCGGGTGCTCGGCGGCTACCTTCCGTACGACGAGTCGCGCGGCGCCGTCGCGGATGCCTTGGGCAACAAGCTGGCGACCACGGAGCCCGGCAGCAGCCTGCAACTCGCGACCGTGCGCGGTTTCATCGCGACCACGTCGGAGGCTGAGCTGCTGACGGCATGGCTCAGCGGTGAGCGGACGCCGGACGGTCTGGAGATCGACGCGGATCTGCGCTGGTCCCTGGTCCTGCGGCTGGTCCGGCTGAATGCGTTCGGGGCGGCCGAGATCGACGCCGAGTTGGTCCGGGACACTTCGACAGAGGGCGTCAACCACGCCGCCCGCTGCCGGTCGGCGTTGGCCGACGGCAAGGAAGCGGCCTGGACCCGGATCATGACGGATCCGACCATCGGGGTGAAGGAGTTGCTGGCCGCGGCCGAGGGCTTCTGGCATCCCGGTCAGGCCGCGGTCACCGCGCCGTACGTGCAGCGCTTCTTCACCGACATCCACCGGACGGCCGAGATCAGGGCCGGCATGGTGGTGGCGCTCACCGTGCACCGGATCGTGCCGGAGTTCGTCATCGAGCCGGACCTGCTGGCCCGGGCCGAGGCGCTGGTCGCGGACGAGACCGTTGCCCCGAGCATCCGCCGGCAGACCGCCAACTTCGCCGACAACCTGCGCAAGGCGGTCGCGGTACGCCGTACCTACGGGTGACAGAGCGCCTAGGCTGGCTACGCACAGTGTCGCCCCGACGGTCCGGGCTCTAGTGGAGCGTCAGCCGCTCGGCCACGGCCTTTCGGGCCTGGTGGATGCGGGCCTTGACGGTCCCTAGCGGGACGTCCAGTTCGTCCGCGATCTCGGCGTACGTCATCGCGCCGAGGTCCCGGAGAACAAGCGGTTGAACCAGTTGGGGATGGCTGGATTCCAGGTTCTCCAAGGCTTCCAGCAGGTCGAGCCGGGAACCGGCGATCACCGATGTGGTGCGCGGATCGATCGCCTCCGGCAGCACCTCGGCGGACTGTTCGACCGAGCGCCGCTTGAGTGAACGGTAGGTCTGCCGGGCCTGGTTGGTGGCGACGATCGTCACCCAGCCGGCGAAGCTGCCGGTGCCTTTGAAAGTGTGGATTTTGTTCGCCACCTGGAGCAAAGTGTCCTGGACCGCCTCCTCGGCGTCCTCGCGGTACGGCAGGAACCTGGCCACCCGTCGCTGCACCTGCGGACGGATCGCCTGCAGGAGTTCGGGCACCACCGATTGATCCCCCGCCGCGGCCCGGGCCGCGAGATGCTCCAGCTCCTCGTTCATGCTCCCCCAGGGTGGCGTTCGCCTGACAACTCGGCTGTGGTCGACAATAGCCCGGATGGATGTCATCGGCAGGTACCGGCTTCAGGACAAGATCGGCGCGGGCGCGTTCGCGACGGTCTGGCGGGGCTACGACGACGACCTCGACGTCGACGTGGCCGTCAAGGTGCTCGCCGACAACTGGGCGTCGCGCGCCGACGTCCGGGAGCGATTCCTGTCCGAGGCACGGCTGATGCGGCGGATCGCCAGCGACCGGGTGGTCCGGGTGTTCGACCTCGGCAAGCTGCCGGACGGGCGCCCGTACTTCGTGATGGACTACGTCGGCGGCGGCACGCTGGCCGAGGTGCTCCGGCACGGGCCGCTGGATCCGGCCGACGCGTTGTGGTGGGGTGCGGACCTGGCCCGCGCGGTCGCCGCGCTGCATGCCGAGGGTGTCGTCCACCGCGATGTGACGCCGGCGAACCTGCTGCTCCGGCCCAACCAGGGCGACGAGTCCGGCGGTGGGACGCACCGGATCGTCCTGGCCGACCTCGGGCTGGCCAAGCGAGCCGCCGAGGCGTCCGGACTGACCCAGGCCGTCGGCACGCCGTCGTACATGGCACCCGAGCAGGGCCGTGGCGACGGCGGATTCGACGAGCGGGCGGACATCTACGCGGTCGGTGCGGTGACGTACGCACTGCTCACCGGGCATCCGCCGTACTCCGCGGGCTCGATCACCGACGTGCTCAACCGCGACCCCGACCTACCGCCGCCGAGCCTGCGGCCGACGCTGCACGACTCGGTCGGGCAGCTCGACGATCTCTTCGCCCGCGCGCTGGCGTACCACGTGGGCGACCGCTGGGAGCGTGCGGACACCCTCGCCGAGCGACTGGAAGCGGAGGCGTACCGCTTGGAGCAGGAAGCGCCGCTGCGCGCGTTGGAGCGGACGCACATCAGCGACCCCGACGAAGACATACCGACAACCGTCGCCACGGAGTCAGCGGTACGCCGCCGCCGCGGACGAGCCCTGTTCCTCCTGGCCCTACCACTCGTCTTCGTACTCGCCGGCCTGGGCGGCTGGTTCTTGTTCGGCCAGTGAGACGAGGGGATCTGCTGGAGTGGGCGGCTGCTTAGAGTAGTCATATGACTACTCAGTGCAGTGTCATGGTCCTTGCCGTGCTGCCGCTGCTCGTCGCGAGCGGGGCCGAGGCGGCGCCGGTCGCGAGCTACTCGTGCCGGGCGGACACCAAGTTCGGCCGGCATCTGCTGTCGTTGCGGCAGGGGGTCGACGCGAAGGCGCCGGCCACTGTGCCGCCGAACACCCGGTTCACCGTCGCCGTCGACCTCAAGCCGGGGTCACTGCCCGCTGAGGTCAAAGGGTTCAAGCTGAAGGAGGTCCGGGACCTGTCGTTGCGGGTTCCGATCCCGGCCAACTCGTCGTACGTGAGTGCCAAGCTGAGCGGCGGCTCGGGGCTCAACTCCACGCCCACTGTCCACCTCGATCGCGGTGTCGCCGTCATCAAGGTGGCCGGCCCGATCCCCGGCGGCGCGAACTACCAGCTTCCGTCGCTGTCCGTCCGGCTGAAGTCCGGCCGGCGCGGCGCCGTCATCGAGACCAGACTCAAGGGCACCAGCTACGACGATCCAGGCCTCACCCTCCAGGCCAAGATCAAGTGGAAGTTCGTCACCATCACGGCCCCGGTCTCCTGCTTCCCCGACCCCAATCCCGCGTTGACCCGCACCGTCGTCCGCTGACCTCGCCCGCCGCCGAGGGCTACTAGTAGGTGACGGTGATCCGCTCGGCAGCCGGGTCGATCGAGACCTGGCCGCCGTACGGAAGGATCAGCTGAGGGTCGGTGTGGCCGATGTCCAGGCCCTTCACCACGACGGCGGACGGGTTGTACTCGGCGAGGGCCCGGTCGACCGCGAGGTACTGCCCGGTGACGTAGGCGACGGCTTCCGCCGGGGTGGTGTGCTGCTCGAGCGACCAGGACTTCGGCCGGGCCCAGAGAACCGCGTCGAAGCGCTCCAGCAGACCGCGCTCGCCAAAGGTGCGGAGGATCCGGTAGACCTGCTCCGACGTCGGCATCTCCTCGCTGGTCTCCAGGAACAGCACGCCGTCATAGGACTCCACGGGCAGCATCCAGCGATTGACGGACAACTGCCAGTCGAGGATCTCCACGCAGCCGCCCCACAACCGCCCGCTGACCGGCTGTGAGCCGCTCCAGGTCCAGCCCGTTCCGGGGAACAGCGGCGGCTCGGTCTCGAGCAGCGACGCATCGGCCCAGTCGCGGTCGTGATCCGTCCAGCCCTCAGCCGGAGTCAGCTCGAACTCGCCCGGGGTGAACAGCGCCGCCCGCAACGAGCGCTCGGAGTCGGGGTGCATCGCGCCGCCGCGGCCGAACTGCACCATCACGCTGCCGCCGTGGTACGCCGGCAATCCCAAGGAATACAGGAAGTTGAGCAGGTTCGTGTTGTCGCTGTAGCCGAAGAACGGCTTCGGATCGGCCCGGAACACCTCAGGGTCGAGGTGCTTCAGCACGGTGAGCTGGTCGTCGCCGCCGATACTCGCGATCACCGCGCGGATCGACGGATCCGACCAGGCCGCGTGCAGGTCGGCGGCCCGCTCGGCCGGAGTCGTGCCGAGTTTGCGGGTGGTCGGATACTCCACCGGCTCCAGGCCGAAGTCACGCAATCGCCGCAGCCCGAGCTCGTACGGCGCCGGGAAGATCTCCGGCAACCCACCCGACGGTGAGACGATCGCGACCTTGTCACCAGGTTGAACCATGCGGCGACTGTACGACGCCTCGCCCGTCAGGGTGAGTGATTTATACGCCGATCGGGTGCCAGACGGTCTTCAGTTCCAGGTACTGCGTCAGGCGGGACAGGCCCGGCGACTCCGACCAGTCCTCCTCGGCGGGACGTCGTACCCGCTTCAGGTTCTCGGCGGCCGCGGCCTCCAGGTCGCGGGCCTCGTCGGCGGACGCGATCCCGCACAGGTCGATCGCGTTGACATCCATGTGCGACGCCAGCCACGGGCCGATCTCCGACGCGGACCCGGTCAGGATGTTGACCACTCCACCCGGCAGGTCGGAGGTCGCCATCACCTCGCCCAGTGTCACGGCCGGCAGCGGACGCTCGAACGACGAGACGGCGACGACCGTGTTCCCGGAGACGATCGCGGGCGCGATCACGCTGGTCAGCCCGAGCAGGCTGGAGTCCTGCGGTGCCAGCACCGCGATCACACCGGTTGCCTCGGGCAACGAAAAGTCGAAGTACGGGCCGGCCACCGGGTTGCTCGAACCGACCACCTGGGCCAGCTTGTCGGCCCAGCCGGCGTACCAGACCCAGCGGTCGATCGCGGCGTCCACGACGTCCCGCGCCTTGCTGATCGACAGGCCCTCGGAGGCGGCCACCTCGGCACTGAACTGCTCGTGCCGACCCTCCATCACCTCGGCGATCCGGTAGAGGATCTGGCCGCGGTTGTACGCGGTCTTGCCGGACCAGCCGCCGAACGCCTTCCGGGCCGCGACGACCGCGTCCCGGGCGTCCTTGCGGGAGGCCTGGGACGCGTTCGCGAGAAACTTGCCCTTGGCATTGGTCACCACGTACGACCGGCCGGATTCGCTGCGGGGGAAGGCGCCGCCGATGTACAGCTTGTAGGTCTTCCGCACTTCCAGCCTCGGTCCAGGAGAATTGGATGCAGCCTTAGTGGGCAAGGTAGGCCTCCAGACCATGGCGACCGCCCTCGCGGCCGTAGCCCGACTCCTTGTACCCGCCGAACGGCGAGGTCGGGTCGAAGCGGTTGAACGTGTTCGCCCAGACCACGCCGGCGCGCAGCTGGTTGGCCATCCACAGGATCCGGGAGCCCTTTTCGGTCCAGATCCCGGCGGACAGCCCGAACGGGGTGTTGTTCGCCTTCTCCACCGCCTCGGCCGGGGTCCGGAAGGTGAGCACCGACAGCACCGGCCCGAAGATCTCCTCGCGGGCGATCCGGTGCGCCTGCGACACCCCGGTGAAGACGGTCGGCGGGAACCAGTACCCCTCGGCCGGCAGCTCGCACTCCGGCGACCAGCGCTCGGCGCCCTCGTCCTCGCCGATCTGGGACAGCTCGCGGATCTTGGCCAGCTGGGCCGACGAGTTGATCGCGCCGATATCGGTGTTCTTGTCCAGCGGGTCGCCGACCCGCAGGGTGCTCATCCGGCGCTTCAGCCGCGCCAGCACCTCGTCGTACACACTCTCCTGGACCAGCAGCCGCGAACCGGCGCAGCAGACGTGACCCTGGTTGAAGAAGATGCCGTTGACGATGCCCTCGATGGTCTGGTCGATCGGCGCGTCCTCGAAGACGATGTTCGCCGCCTTGCCGCCGAGTTCCAGCGTCACCTTCTTGTCCGACCCGGCGACCGCCTTGGCGATCGAGCGGCCGACCTCGGTCGAACCGGTGAACGCGACCTTGTCCACGTCCGGGTGCTCGACCAGCGCCTGGCCGGTCCGGCCGGCGCCGGTGACGATGTTCACCACACCGGGCGGCAGGTCCGCCTGCCGGCAGATCTCCGCGAACGCGAGCGCGGTCAGCGGGGTCGTCTCGGCCGGCTTCAGTACGACGGTGTTACCGGCGGCCAGCGCGGGCGCGATCTTCCAGGCCAGCATCAGCATAGGGAAGTTCCACGGGATCACCTGGCCCGCGACCCCCAGCGGCTGCGGGTCCTGGCCGGCACCGGCGTACTCGAGCTTGTCCGCCCAGCCCGCGTAGTAGAAGAAGTGCGCGGCCACCAGCGGGATGTCGACGTCACGCGACTCGCGGATCGGCTTGCCGTTGTCGAGCGACTCCAGCACGGCCAGCTCGCGGGCGCGCTCCTGGACCAGCCGCGCGATCCGGTACAGGTACTTCGCCCGGTCCCGGCCGGCCATTGGGCCCCAGACCTTGTCGAAGGACTTCCGGGCCGCCTTCACTGCTTTGTCGATGTCGGCCGGACCGGCCTCGCTGACCTCCGCGAGCACCTCCTCCGACGACGGACTGACGGTCTTGAACGGCTTCCCGTCCGTCGCCTCGACGAACGCCCCGTTGATGAAGAGCCCGTACGACGACTTGATGTCGACGATGGCCCGGGATTCCGGGGCCGGTGCGTACTCGAATCTGCTCATGCCTCAGTCCAGCGTGAAGTAGTCGGGTCCGGGGTAGTGCCCGGTGGCCAGCTTGGTGCGTTGCATCAGCAGGTCGTTCAGCAGACTGGAGGCGCCGAAGCGGAACAGCTCCGGGTCCAGCCAGTCGGGTCCGGCGGTCTCGTTGACCGTGACCAGGTACTTGATCGCGTCCTTCGCGGTCCGGATGCCACCGGCCGGTTTGACGCCGATGTGCAGGCCGGTGGCCTCGTGGTAGTCGCGGACCGCCTCGAGCATCACCAGCGTGACCGGCAGGGTGGCCGCCGGGGACACCTTGCCGGTTGAAGTCTTGATGAAGTCCGCACCGGCCAGCATCGCCAGCCAGGAAGCCCGCCGGACGTTGTCGTAGGTGACCAGCTCGCCGGTCTCCAGGATCACCTTCAGGTGCGCGTCGCCGGCCGCCTCGCGGATCGCGGTGATCTCGTCGAAGACCAGTCCGTAGCGGCCGGACAGGAAGGCGCCGCGGTCGATCACCATGTCGACCTCGTCGGCACCCGAGGCGACCGCGTCCTTGGTGTCCTGGATCTTGATCGCCAGGCTGGAACGCCCGCTGGGGAAGGCGGTTGCGACGCTCGCCACGTTGATCCCCGAGCCGCGCAGCTCGTGCTTGGCCGTCGCCACCAGGTCCGGGTAGACACAGACCGCGGCCACCTGCGGCGCGGTCGGGTCGGCCGGATCGGGCCGCTTCGCCTTCGCGCACAGGGCCCGCACCTTGCCTGGGGTGTCCTGGCCCTCCAGCGTGGTCAGGTCGATCATCTGGATCGCCAGATCGAGTGCGTACGCCTTGGCGGTGGTCTTGATCGACCGGGTGCCGAGAGTGGCAGCCCTCGCCTCGGCGCCGACCTGGTCGACGCCCGGCAGGCCGAGCAGGAACCGGCGCAGCCGGTCCTCGGACGAGGTCACGTCGGCCAGTGTGTCGACGCCGCTGTCGAGTGTGGTCACGTCCGGCAGTCTAGTGCGGTTTCTCGCGGCCAGGTCACGATCCGTCCCTCGCTGTGGGGCCGGTGACCGGTCGGCGGTTAGTTTGTGCTGGTGAAGCCGAAGTCGCTGGAGAGCGAGCAGTACCTGTCCACCTCGAACCGGATCACCGGTGTGATCGTGCTCGTGATCGGCCTGGCCGGATTGCTCGACATCGCGCTGGAGTGGCGGACCGTGAGCGGTCTGCTGGTCGCCGCCATCATCGGCATCCTGATGGTGCTCACGTACGTCGGCCTGATCCGGCCGTCGGTCACGCTCAGCCCCGAGCATCTCCTGCTGCGTAACCACCTGCGCGACCACACCATCCCGTGGAGCAAGGTCACGGGCGTCGACGTCACCGACATCCTCCGCGTGCACGTGGGTGACGACCGGTTCCGCGCTCCCGGCGTCCAACTCGTCATGCGTGACCTCAGGAAGCAGCGGGTCGGCGGCCGCAAACTGTCGGCCGAGAGCTCCGTCTCCCGGGCCGAGTTCGTCGTCAACCGGGTCGAGAGCCACATGGAGCAGTACGCCGCCAAGTCCCACGGCGAGGTGGTCACCACCTGGGCCCGCCCGGAGCTGGCCGTCATCGGTGCGCTGGCGGTGGTCGCCGTCGTGGCGGCCCTGCTCCGCTGATCGACGCGGGCCGTCGATGCGCTCGCTGTCCCGCCGCACTCTGATCCGCACCGGCGCGGCCGCCGCGGTCACCGGGGTCGCTGGCGTGGTCGCGCTGGAGACCGGTGTCATCCCCGGTCGCGCGCGGGTGCACGACGCACTCGGGCTGACCGGTCCGGACGGCGTCGTACCCGATGTGCCTGCCGGTCCGGTCGAGTCAGGGACGTTCGAGTCGTTCGGCCGCCGGACGACGGTCGGCTACAACGTCATCTATCCCCACGGCTACGGGCCGACCGCCGAGCTGCCCGTCGTACTGGTGCTGCATGGCCGAGGCGGCGATCACACGTCCGCGATCAACGACCTCGGCATCGACCGCTACCTGACAGCTGCCGTTCAATCGGGTACGCCGCCCTTCGCCTTGGCGACCGTGGACGGCGGGACGGACACCTACTGGCATCGCCGGGCCGCCGGTGAGGATCCCGGGTTCATGCTCGACCAGGAATTCCTGCCCCTGCTGGCGAATCGCGGCCTGAACACCGAACGGTACGGCCTGCTCGGCTGGTCGATGGGCGGGTACGGCGCCCTGCTCTGGGTCGCACTGCACTACTGGCAGCGGCGCGTCCGGCCGGCCACCCGGGCGGTCGCGGTGGGTGCGCTCAGTCCGGCGCTGTGGCGTCGCTTCGAGGACACGACGCCCGGTGCGTTCGACGACGCGGGCGACTTCGAGAACAGTCAGGTGTTCGGCCGCCGGAGCGGATTCCGGGATGTTGCCGTCCGCATCGACTGTGGCCGGGACGATCCGTTCGCCGAGGCGGCCGACGAACTGCGGGCCGAGCTCGGCGCCGCGGGCGGTCTGCAGCTCGGCGCGCACACGGCCGGCTACTGGCGGCGCATGCTCCCTGACCAGCTGCGATTCCTCGGTGCGAAAGTCGCGGGTTGACGGGAACTCCGCTGTGATTCGCGGCGTCAGAGCCCGTGTTCAGCCTGGGGTGGACCCCTGTCACTCCAGGATGGGCACGACAGGTCCCTAACCTCGAGAGTGGAGAACATGCTCAACCTCTCCCGTAACACCCTGCGTGGTCTGGCCGGCGTCGCTGCCGTCGCCGCTCTCGCAGCCTCGGCACTTCCGAACGCGCAGGCAACCCCGGCCGCGAACCCGGCCGCCCCGGTGCTGCCGCGGCCCGCCGAGACCCCGAACCAGGCAGTCAGCACGCCGCCGCCGGGCGAGGGCGTGACGGCCATGGCCTCCTCGCCGACGAACGTGGTCCGCTACAACCGGCTCTACAGCACCCCGGCGATCACGCCGTCGAAGTGCGCGGAGGTCAACGTCTCGCTGCGCACCCAGGCAGGCGTGGCGTCCTACGCCAGCAAGCTCTGGACGTGCATGTACGCGGCCTGGGCCGTCCCGCTGAAGGCCGCCGGTGCGGCGTACAAGGTGAAGCCGAAGCTGTCCGTGCACAGCGGCACCTTGATCGCCACCGACTGCGGGACCGTCAGCAACACGACTGGCTACTACTGCAGCGGGCGTGGTGGTGTCATCTACGTCCCGGCCGCCCAGATCATGAAGACCTGGGGCCAGAACCCGACCTACGCGCGGGCCTGGCTGACCCAGATGATGTCGCACGAGTACGGTCACCACGTCCAGTTCCTGACCGGCATCCTGAACGCGTCGTGGCAGCGTCAGCGGGCCTTCAGCACCAACGCCGCGCGGCTCGAGGAGAGCCGTCGCCGTGAGCTGCAGGCGTCCTGCCTGGGCGCGGCCTACGTCGGCGCGAACAAGCGGTACTACCCGATGAGCGGTGGCCTGCTGACGCAGTACAACTACCTGATCAGCCACATGGGCGACCAGCCGGGTGGCGTCCGTGACCACGGCTCGCCGAAGAACCACGGCTTCTGGTCCACCGCCGGCTTCTACGCGGCCAGCACGAAGACGTACGCGGGCCGCTGCAACACCTTCAACGCGACGTCGACGTACGTCGCCTGACCTGTTCAGCGGTCTAACGTAACTCAGCCGCCTGGTACGCGTTGGCGTACCGGGCGGCTGTTGCGTTTTGCCGACACGTACACGATCTGCGATCGTGTGGTTACTTGTTTCGCCAGGCGCACGCCGTACAGTTCTCCAGCGAGCAGTCTCACGGCAGGAGTAGGACAGTGAACTACGACGAGTTCAACACCGAGTACGCCAAGGTGCTGGACAAGATCAAGAGCGGCAGGTGCAGCTGGTCCGAGCTGTCCGGTCACGTGACCCGGCTGCGCCAGGCGACCGCCGGGATCACCGTGCCGGTGGAGCGGACCCAGGTCGACCACGATCTGGCCGCGCTGAGCCAGATGGTCGACATGTCGCGGCGGACCAACGACAAGGAGGACGTCTGGACGGTCACGTCCGACGCGATCCGCAAGGCCAGCAGCCAGGAAGGTACCGTCGCGGACCGGATCGCCCGGATCGAGGCGAGTATCAACGACATCGTCAGCCTCGCGAACCGGAACCCGGACGAGCGGGACGCGCTGATGCAGTCGACCAGCACGCTGCGCATCCTGCACTCCTCGCTGCAGAGCTCGCTCCGCACCGAAGAGGCCGAAGCCGCGGCGGCCGCGGCCCGCTGACACTGGACCGGGGAGCTACCCGCCAGGTGCTCCCGGTCGTCGAACGTCAGCCGCTGACCCTGAGGTCGAGCGGCTGACGTTTCGAGCTTTCAGATGCCGCCGTCAGATACCCAGTGCGGCCGACAACGACTCCTTGACGGCGGCCAGCTCCAACGCCGCCGTACTGCGAGCCGCTGAGACGTCCGAGTCCGCCACCGGGATGACCACCTCGAGGTAGCACTTCAGCTTGGGCTCGGTGCCGGACGGGCGCACCACCACCCGAGCGCCCTCGGACAGGGTGTACCGCAGGCCGTCGGTCGGCGGCAGGGTCGCACTGCCCTCGCTGAGGTCGTCCACCCGCTCGACCGTGTGACGGCCCAGCGACGTCGGGGGAGTGGCCCGCAAGCGCTCCATGGCGATCGTGATCAGGGACAGATCCTCCACCCGGACGGACAGTTGGTCGGTCGCGTGCAGGCCGTGCTTCACCGCTAGGTCGTCGAGGAGATCCAGCAGCGTGCGCCCCTCGGCCTTGGCCCGGGCCGCCAGCTGCAGCACCCGCACCAGCGTCGAGACCCCGTCCTTGTCCTTCACCGACTCCGGGTCGACGCAGTACCCGAGTGCCTCCTCGTAGCCGAAGACCAGCCCCGGCACGCGGCCGATCCACTTGAAGCCGGTCAGCGTCTCGACGTACTCGACGCCGTACGACGCCGCGATCTTGCCGAGCAGCGACGACGACACGATCGAGCACGCGGCCACCCCGGACGGCCGCGCGGCCAGCAGGAACTCGCCGAGCAACCCGCCCAGCTCGTCCCCACGCAGCATCCGCCAGCCACCGTCGGCCGCCGGATCCGGTACGGCGACCGCACACCGATCCGCATCGGGATCGTTCGCCACCGCGATGTCCGCGTCCACCGACCGGGCCAGCTCGAGCGCCGCGTCGATCGCGCCCGGCTCCTCCGGGTTCGGGAACGACACGGTCGGGAAGTCCGGATCGGGTTCCGCCTGCGAGGCCACGACCGACGCTTCGGCGAAGCCCGCGCGGGCGATCGCGTCCTCGACCAGCGTCCGCCCGACGCCGTGCAGCGGCGTGTAGGCCACGTTCAGCGCCCGCGGCGCGTCCGCGGGCACCAGCTCCGCGATCCGGTCCAGATAGGCGCCCAGCAGCTCGTCACCGGTCGTCTGCCAGTCGTCCCCGCGCGGCACCGAGTCCAGCGGTCCGACGGCGGCGATGGCCGCGGCGATCTCCGCGTCCGCGGGCGGCACGATCTGCGACCCGTCACCCAGGTAGACCTTGTAGCCGTTGTCCTGCGGCGGATTGTGCGACGCCGTCACGACCACGCCGGCCACGGCCTTCAGATGCCTGATCCCGAAGGCAACCACCGGCGTCGGAGCGGGCCTGTCCAGCAGGACGGCGTCCAGGCCGGCGCCGCGGACCACGGCCGCGGTGTCCTGGGCGAACACGTCGGACTTGTGCCGGGCGTCGTACCCGATCAGGACCGGGCCGCCGGTGAGTCCCTTCGCCTTCAGGTAGGCGCACAGGCCGGCGGCAGCGCGGATGACCACGACCCGGTTCATCCGGTTCGGTCCGGCGCCGACGGCTCCGCGCAGGCCCGCCGTACCGAACTCGAGGGTGCCGGCGAAGCGGTCGGCCAGCTCGTCGGCGGCGCCGATGTCCAGCAACCGGGCCAGCTCGGCGCGCGTGTCGGGGTCGGGATCTTCGCTCAGCCAGGCTTCGGCGGCTGTCCTGAGGTCATCGTTGACGGTCACCCCGGCACGATAACCGCCGTACGAGGGCTAATGCCCCGACGACTGGCAGGGGCGGGCGCGGAGGTCGGCGACGTAGTCGTCCGGCGCGCCGGCGGCCTCGGCCGCCTCGGCCAGGATGCCCAGGTAGCGGGCCGAGGGGAGACCGCCCTCGTAGGCGTTCAGGACGTACATCCAGGCCAGCTGCTCGCCGTCCAGGGTCTGCACCCGGACCTGGATCTTGCTGTAGACGTCCTGCTCGATCCACTCCCACTCGTCCATCCGCTCGACGTCCTTGGGGTGGACGTCGTACAGCGCGACGAAGACCTGGTTGGCCGGGTGCGACGGGTCCTCGACGACGGTCGCCATCGCGCCCTCCCAGCCGAGCTCCTCCCCGCCGAAGGTGAGGCGCCAGCCGGTGATCCACCCGGTCCCGCGCAGGGGCGAGTACGGGCACCGCTCAGCCATCAGGTTCGGGTCCAGATTCGACGCAAACGCGGCGTACAGGGTCACGACGAAACAGGATACGGAAGAATGACCTCCCGTGGCGCGAGTTGTGATCATCGGTGGCGGTCCGGGCGGGTACGAAGCGGCCAGTGCGGCCGCCCAATTGGGCGCGGAGGTGACGGTCGTCGATTCCGACGGGATCGGCGGTTCTGCCGTGCTCACCGACTGCGTGCCGAGTAAGACGCTGATAGCGACGGCCGAGGTGATGACGGAGGTCGAGGAGGCCGGTCAGCTCGGCGTCAGAGTCACTGGGGACGGTGCCAGTAACGATACAGATCCGGCGAACTCCGTGCGTGTCGATCTCTCCGTCGTCAACCAACGGGTCAAGCGGCTGGCGGCCGCGCAGTCCGACGGGATCAGCCGGCGGCTGGAGCGGGACAAGATCCGGATCGTCCAGGGCCGCGGCCGGCTGGACGGGCCGGAGACCGTTGTCGTCGGCGACGAGCGGCTCGAGGCCGATGTCGTCCTGATCGCCACCGGAGCAAGGCCTCGCATCCTGGCCGGCTCCGAACCGGACGGGGAGCGGATCCTGACCTGGGAGCAGGTCTACGAGCTGGCCGAGCTGCCGGAGCGGCTGATCGTGGTCGGGTCCGGTGTCACCGGTGCGGAGTTCGCCAGCGCGTACGACGCCCTGGGCGCCGACGTGGTCCTGGTGTCGTCGCGGGACCGGGTGCTGCCCGGTGAGGACGCCGACGCGGCCGCCGTCTTGGAGGACGTCTTCAAGCGGCGTGGACTGACGGTGCTGGGCAAGTCCCGGGCCGAGTCGGTCAAGCGGCAGGGCGACGGGGTCGTGGTGACCCTGACCGACGGCCGGACGGTGGAGGGTTCGCACGCGCTGCTCGCGGTCGGATCGCTGCCGAACACCGATGACATGGGCCTGGTCGAGTCGGGCGTGTCGCTGGGTGACGGCGGCTTCGTCACGGTCGATCGGGTCAGCCGGACCACGGCACGCGGGGTCTACGCGGCCGGTGACTGCACCGGCGTGCTCATGCTCGCCTCGGTCGCCGCCATGCAGGGCCGGATCGCGATGGCGCACGCGCTCGGCGACGCGGTCACGCCGCTGGACCAGTCGACGGTCTCCGCGAACGTCTTCACTGCCCCGGAGATCGCCACCGTCGGCGTGTCCCAGGCGGTCGTCGACGCCGGCGGCACCACGGCGATCGTGGTCAAGGTCCCGCTGTCGGACAACGCACGGGCCAAGATGCAGGGTGTCCGGGACGGCTTCGTCAAACTGTTCTGCCTGCCGAACACCGGCATCATCGTCGGCGGCGTGGTCGTCGCTCCCCGGGCCAGCGAACTCATCCACCCGATCTCCCTGGCCGTCGGCGCCCGCCTCACCGTCGACCAGATGGCCCAGTCCTTCACCGTCTATCCCTCGGTCTCCGGCTCCATCGCCGAGGCGGCCAGAAGGCTGCACCTCCGATCGTGAAGTTCCTGGTGCTGTGGCAGATGGAGCTGAGCCTGCTGTCCCCCGAGATGGCCCGGGCGGTCGGTGCCATGCCCGAGTACGGCGAGCGCCTCCAGCGCGAAGGGAAGGTGCTGGCCCGCTACCACGTGGTCGGATCGCACGGCGGGGCCTGGATCTACGAGGTCGACTCCCACGAGGAGTTCGAGCGGCTCCTCGGCCGGGCGCCGGTCTTCAACTTCGCCCGCTACACGGTGCACGCCCTGGCCGACATGGATTCCGGCCGCCCGGGCGATTGACGGGCCGCCGCGGCGGGGGGATCGTGACAGCACGGGAGGGGGGGTCCCATGTTCGAGGATCGGAGTGATCTGGCCGTCGACCGTCATCTGGTCGTCAGCCATCGGCTGCGTGCCCGCCGGCTGCAGCTCGGCCTGACGCAGAAGCAACTGGTCAGCCGGCTGGCGCGGCGGGGGATCAGAACGACCAACAAGACGTTGTCCAGCTTCGAGCACGGCGCCGGGGTCGACGTGGTCCGGTTGCCCGAACTGGCCGCCGCCCTCGACTGCACCGTCACCTACCTGCTCGGCCTGACCGAGGACCCGGCCCGGTGGGAGCCCGACCACGCGAGTGCCCCGGACGACCGGCCGGTGCCGCGTCCCGCCGTGCTGACCTCACCAGGAGTCGTGAGCCTGCCGGACGGTCACGGGATTCTCGGCCCGGACATCCCGGCCAGGCCGCCGCGCCGCTGAGTCAGTCGCTCGTTCACCAGGCCCAGGTGGTGGGCCGAATAGTGGCGTAAGGCAACCAGTTGGTCCGGGGTCAGCCGGTCGCAGACCCACTCCCAGTGCAGCGACACCCAGTCGCCCGGGTCCAACCGCTCGATCAGGCGCACCCCGTCGAAACCGCGGATCGCGGTCTCCTGCTGGGGCGGGCCGAGGGCGAGTTGCGTCCCGTCCCACACCAGCGGCCGCGACTCGACCACTACCTGGTCGGCGGTGTCCGCGATCACCCGGCCCCACCGGATCCGGCATTGGTCGAGCACCCGGAGTGCTTGCGCCCTACGGCGTTCGTCGCCCAGCAGATCCGCCCACGGATACAGGCAGAACACCTGGAAGCTGTGATGGGGCAGACCGCCCCGGGCGTCGCCGGCCCGGTCCAGCAGCCGGTTGCCGATCCAGTACGCCTCGACCACCTCGCGGTCGAGTGGATCCGCCGTACCGGTGGCCGCAGCGATCAGCCGCAGCTGGGGCCAGGCGCCCTCGAACTGCTTCGCCAGCGCGCGGAATCCGCCGTCGGCCCGGCCCAGAGCGCCGTACTCCAGCAGGGCACCGGCGTCGGCGGGACCGCAGTACCCGAGCCGGTTGGGCGCGAACGCGTACCGGACGAACAAGGCCGGCCCGGTCGTCACAGATCGGCCCCGAAGAACGCCATCGCGTCGGCCGCCCGTTCCGGTGACATCCGCTCGAGTGCGAAACCGCTGTGGATCAGCACGTACTCACCCGGAACGAACGGGCCGTCGAGCAGGGACAGGTTGATCTCCCGGACGACACCGGCGACCTCGATCCGGCCGAGGTCCGCGCCGTCCGGGCAGTCGACCACCCGGCCCGGGATGCCGAGGCACATCGGGCTACATGTCCCTGATCCGCCGGTAGCGGCGGATGTCGTCCAGCCCGTAGTAGCCGATCGCGAGCAGGATCAGCAGCAGGATTCCCAGCACCACGATGCGCATCACGCCATCCCCTCCGTCACAACTTTCTCTCCGTCACACCCACCGGCCGATCAGCCGGTACGGCGCTCTGTCCGGTAACCAGCTCGGTCACCACCTGAACCGCGGTCGCGACCGCGTCCTGGACGGCCGGCGACAACCCGATCCCGGCGTCGATGCCGGCCGGCTCGCAACCGACCACCACCACTCGTCCCACCGTGCCACCGAGCCGCGGAACAAGCGAGAGGACAGCGTCCGGAGCGAGGTCGTGGGCGTCCATGCTGACCTCCGGACCGGGCTCGGCACCCGGCTCGGCCTCGATCACGTACACGGTCCCCGGCGGACCGCCCCGCTGGACGGCGTCGACCAGCACGACCAGTTCGTAGGGCTCCAGCAATTGGTAGGCGAGGTGGATCCCGCGGATCCCGAAGTCGCGGACCTCGACGTGGTCGGGCAGGCTCCGCGTGGCGAGCTCCTCGACGACCGCGACGCCGAACGCGTCGTCACCGCAGAACATGTTGCCCAGGCCGGCCACGAGAATCGTCATTCCGCACCCACCAGTGGCTCGACTTCGTCCGGGCTGAAGTAGAGGTACCGGCCGTGCGACCGCTGGACCTCGCCTTCCTCGCCGTCCAGGGCGACCGCGACATGGGTCTGGCCGTCGACATCGGACAGTACGGCGACCACGGTGCCGAGCCGGCCGGTGAGGAACATGTCCTGTGCGTCGGCCCGCCGGACGCCGGGCCGCAGCCGGACCCGGGTACCGCTGCGGACGGCGACGGCACCGATCATCACGGTGTCGGTCTCCGGTGACACCGTGGCGTCGTTGCCGGGGTCCCACCATGGGGTATCGGCCGGCGCAGGCTCGGGCTCGGTGACCTTGCGCAGGTACCGGACCGTGCCGTGCAGCCGGTCGAGGAACTCCTGCGGCATCGTGTCGACCCGCGCCAGCAGCTCCGCCGCCCGCGGGTCGGTACCGCGGACCTCGCGCTTCTCGTCATCGGTCAGGGTCATCGTGCGCAGGCTGAGGATCTCGTCGATCTCGGTGGCGTCGAACAGGTCGCCCTGGCTCTCCGGCGCGATCCGCGGATGGTCGTACAGGATGATCGGCGAGGACAGCAGCACGTCGTCGGCCAGCACCGGATAGACGCCGACGTTCTCGCAGCCGGCGGCGTACGCGGTGGCCCACTCGGGCGGCTCCAGCAGCGAGAGGAAGCGGCAGCCGTCGGCCGCGACCAGGACGTGGTGGGCGATCAGGGCCTGCCGCAACGCTCCGACGCGTTCCGAGCTGCTGTCCGGCGTGGTGTTCTCGACCCGGATCCGCAGTCGCGTCACGCCGTACGGGCCATGCAGCGGTTTGATGCTCAAGGCAACGACTCCGGCGACCGGCAGCCGGGTCCGGCGGAGGAACCCAGCCGTTCCGATCGGCTCGGTCTCGGTGCCGCCGGCGATCCTGAACGGCGCCTCACGCGGCAGCTTGCGCAGGTCGACGGTGAGATCGACAGTCCGCACCACGGCCTCGTCCCAGGGCAGGTACGTCGCATCGTCGGTCTGCAGCGATGCCACCTCGACCTCATCGGCGTTCAGGACCGTACGACGCTGTGCCTGCAGGAACCGGACCCGCACGATCAACCCGGCCTGCTCGCCGTCGAGCAGACACTCGGTCTGCGACCAGCCTCGCTCGGACGTATCCACTGCGCAGTAGTCGGGCGGCATCAGGACGCCGAACTGCCACCGCACGCGGTTCTTGCCGTCCGACGCGCGATAGGGATAGAGCACATAGCCCTCGAACAGCAGCGCGTCCGCGACCTGCTGGACCGCGTCGAACCTGTTCATTCCAACTGCTCCTTCAGCAGCCGCTCGATCGCGTCGTCCCATCCGGGCAACGCTTCCTTGGTCCGGTAGCGATAGAGCCGCTCGAACGTGTCCTGCCGCAGCCGCAACCACGCGGCACCCGGGAAGTGCTGGTCCATCGCCTCCCGCCACACCGGCACCGGCAGCACGTACGTCGTCTCCTTCTGCCAGGCGACCGGGGTCACCGACAGCGTGCCGGGGCTACCGGTGAAGATCGTCCCGTTGAACAGCAGGAGCAGGGGTACGCCGCCCTCGCGCAGCGCGTAAAGGTACTTGTGCGCTGCGATGTCGAAGTCGTAGCTGCAGGGCAGGTGCAGCTCCACCTCGGTCGTGCCGGTGAAGCCCGGCACCATCTGGGTCACGAACGCGAGTTGCAGCGGCTTCAACGTCTCGCCCCAGCGAGCCCGGTCGCCGAACAGATCCGCGAGACCCTCGGCCTCCTCGTCGTCGTAGCGCCGCCGGATCGGTTCGATCCTGATCTGGCACCGCAACGCCAGTGCGTGCACCGACGTTGCGGTGGTTTCCTCGATCCGAAGGTGCAGGCGGATCGAGGGGATTGCGGCGTACCGGTCGGCCTCCGCACCCGTACAGGTGAATTCCAGGTCAACCACGGCAACGCTCCCGGACACCGGTGAAGAAGTCGTCGATACGTCGCCAGACTTCCTCACCACCCGCGAAACCCTCCCAGTACTGGCGCACGAGGCCGACCAGCTCGTAGCAGGCGTCGATCGGGACCAAGTAGCACTCGAACCCGTCGTCGACCCGGCGCAGCAGCACCGCCTCGACATCCGGGGTCAGCTCCTGCAGCAGGTGATCACCCGCGACCACGCTGTTCCAGCCGGCCAGGTCGAGCAGCGACTCGGTGGCACCACCGGGGCTCGGGTAGAAGGCGACGTACCGGGCCTGGTCGGACTGGTAGAAGAGGAAGGCCAGGCTGACCGGGATGCCCATCGCGTCCCACTCCGCCGCGGACAAGGTGAAGCCCGGGTTGAACCGGTAGTTCTCCGGTACGGCGCGGTAGTGCCCGTGCGACGCGCCGCCGTCGGTGAACAACAGATAGCAGGACCGGCAGCTGCAGAGCAGCCGGTGCGCCTGGACATCGGCCAGGTGCGAGTGCTTCGGACCGATCGGTACGGCGCACATCTCGCATTGCTCACCTGGTGCGGCCTGCTCGCGGACACCGCCGGTGAACTCACGGAGCACCGCGACCGGATCGACGGCCGGCCGCGGCTTGTCTCGCGCCAGCGCTCGCAGGGTCGGCGAAGGTCTCACGCCGGCTGCACCCCCGGGATTGCGACCTTCCACCCGGACCCCTCCGGCAACAGCGGGAGTGCTTCGAGTGGCGGTGCCCCTTCCGGCGCCAGTGCGCGCCCGGCCAGGCGGACGTCGTACGCCGCTGTGCAGCGTGGGCAGGTGAGCCGGTCGTCGTCCAGCATGCCGTGGTGCAGGGCCGACGAGCAGACCGGACAGTTGTTGCGGTAGGCAAAGAACGTACCGGCCAGGTTCGCGACCAGCACGTCGAGGGCGGCAACGGTGAGGTGCTGGACCTGGCCTGGAGGGGTGGCCAGGTCCAGCTGGTGCCAGCCGTCCCGGTGGGGGCGGAAGGGCTGGATGGTCAACAGGGTCTGTTGTGTCTCGACCATGCCGGCGACATCGACCGCGACGGCCTCGGGGGCGGCGTCCAGCACGGCATTCTCGACCGTGAGGCGGACGGTCGCGGTCGAGCCGGGACAACCGTCGCAACTGCCCTGCAGACGCAGGTGTACGACGCCGTCGTCGTCGAGGCCGAGGTAGTCGATGCCACCGGCATGGGAGCCCAGGTACGGCCGGACCGAGTCGAGGGCGTGCTGGATCCGGGTCGCGACGTCGTCGGGGTGCAGGTCGTGCAGCAGGAGCATGCCGGCGACCAGATCGTCCTCGACCAACTGCTGGACCTGCTCATGGCTCAGCAGATCCAGCAGTTGATCGAGGGCGGCGCCGTGCAGTGACAGCACCGCGCGGACGAGCTCCTCGACCTTGAGGGTGATCTCGGGCTCGGCCCGCCGCTGGACCTCGTCCAGCAGGACATCGATCCGTTCGCTCAGCGCCTGGACGTCGTGCCGGTCCATGTCAGTACGGCTTGACCGCGATGGAGGGTGAGTGCAGGTGGGTCTTCTCCCGTCCGTTGCCGACGAACATGTGCACGCCGCACGGCAGGCACGGGTCGAAGCTGCGCACCGCCCGCATGATGTCGATGCCCTTGAACCGGTCCGGTGGGTTCTCCTCGAAGATCGGCGTGTTCTGGACCGCGTCCTCGTACGGCCCCGGCGTGCCATAGGTGTCCCGGACGCTGCCGTTCCACGGGGTCGGCGGATACGGGTGGTAGTTCGCGATCTTGCCGTCGCGGATCACCATGTGGTGCGAGAGCACGCCCCGCACTGCCTCGGTGAAGCCGCAGGAGATCGCCTCGTCCGGCACCGTGAACGGGGTCCAGGTCTCGGTCTGGCCGGCCCGGACCTCGGCCATCGCCTTTTCGCAGAAGTGCAGGGCGAGCGCCGCCGCGTAGGCCTGGAAGTAGGTCCGGGCCCGGTTCCGCTCGATCGCGTTGCTCCAGCGCGGGATCTTCCACTCGTACTCGGTGGCCGGCTTGAGCGCGGTCCGGGGCAGCTGGATCTTCACACTGTGCCCGGTCGCCTGTACGTTGCCCGTGTTCACCAGACCGGACAGCGCCGTCGACCAGAGCCGGGCGATCGGGCCACCGCCGGTATCCAAGGCGAGGTGGTCCTTGCCGTCGAACCAGCGCGGTGACATGGTCCAGCTGTACGCGTTGGCGAAGTCGCGCTTCTGGGGTTTCGGCAGTGTGTGCTGGTTCCACGGGTGCCGGACGTCGATCGGGTTGCCGAGCGGGTCGATGTCGACGAACTTCTCGTGACCGCCGCCGACCCAGTCGTCGTAGTACGAGCTGCCGAGCAGGATCCGCAGGCCGAGGTTGATGTCGACCAGGCTGTTGGTGACCAGCTCGCCGTCCACCACCACACCCGGGGTGACGAACATCCGCCGGCCCCAGTCGGCCATCGTCTGGTACCGGAAGTCGCAGATCGCCGGGTCGTTCAGGCTGCCCCAGCAACCGAGCAGGATCCGCCGCTCGCCGACGTGCTCGTACCCGGGCAGCGCCTCGTAGAAGAAGTCGAACAGGTCGTCGTGCAGCGGGACGACCTTCTTCATGAACTCGATGTAGCGCATCAGCCGGGTCAGGTAGTCGGTGAAGAGCTGGATGGTGGCGACCGTGCCGACACCGCCGGGGTAGAGCGTCGACGGGTGGACGTGCCGGCCCTCCATCAGGCAGAACATCTCCCGGGTGTAGCGGCTGACGTGCAGCGCCTCGCGATAGAAGTCGCCTTCCAGCGGGTTCAGCGACCGCATGATGTCGCCGATGGTGCGGTAGCCGTGGTCACCGGCGTGCGGTGCCTCGGTCCGGTTCGCCAGCTCGAGCACGCCCGGGTTGGTCTCCTTGACCATCCGCTCGCAGTAGTCCACCCCGACCAGGTTCTCCTGGAAGATGTTGTGGTCGAACATGTACTCCGCGGCCTCGCCCAGGTTGATGATCCACTCGCCCAGGTGCGGCGGCGCGACGCCGTACGCCATGTTCTGGGCGTAGACCGAACAGGTCGCGTGGTTGTCACCGCAGATCCCGCAGATCCGGCTGGTGATGAAGTGCGCGTCGCGCGGGTCCTTGCCCTTCATGAAGATGCTGTAGCCGCGGAAGATCGACGAGGTGCTGTGGCACTCCTGGACGGTCTTCTGCTTGAAGTCGACGTTCGCGTAGATGCCCAGGCTGCCGACGATCCTGGTGATCGGGTCCCACGCCATCTCGACGACGTCGGAGCTCCTCGACTCGTGCGCGGCCGGGCTCGCCTTGGATTCGGTGGTGGTCATGGCCTACCAGACCTTCTCGTAGCCGGTGGCGAGGTCGGAGCCCTTGCGCCGCCACTTGGGTTCCTTGTTGCTCGTGTTCTGGGTGATCTTGCGCAGGCGGCGGATCACGGTGCCGTAGACCATGCTCGCGGTGGTCGAGATCTTGCTGCCCGGCGGTTCGTCCATGAACGGCATGAACTTGTCCGGGAACCCGGGCATCGTGCAGGCGATACAGATCCCGCCCACGTTCGGGCAGCCGCCGACGCCGTTGATCCAGCCGCGTTTGGGCACGCTGCAGTTGACCACCGGGCCCCAGCAGCCCAGTTTCACCAGGCACTTGGGCGAGCCGTACTCCTTGGCGAAGTCGCCCTGCTCGTAGTACCCGGCCCGGTCGCAGCCCTCGTGCACCGTCCGGCCGAACAGCCATTGCGGTCGCAGTTCGGCGTCGAGCGGGATCATCGGGGCCTGGCCGGCCACCTGGTACAGCAGGTAGACCAGGGTCTCGGACAGGTTGTCGGGGTGGATCGGGCAGCCCGGTACGCAGACGATCGGCAGCCCGGCCTTGGACTTCCAGCTCCAGCCGAGGTAGTCCGGTACGCCCATCGCGCCGGTCGGGTTGCCGGCCATCGCGTGGATCCCGCCGTACGTCGCACAGGTGCCGACGGCAACGACCGCGGTCGCCTTCGGGGCCAGCCGGTCCAGCCACTCCGAGGTCTTCATCGGCTGGCCGGTGGCCGGGTTGTTGCCGAACGCGGCCCAGTAGCCGTCGGTCTTGATCGCCTCGTTCGGGATCGAGCCCTCGACCACCAGGACGAACGGCTCGAGCTCACCGCGGTCGGCCTTGTGCCACCACTCGATGAAGTTGTCGGCGCCGGTCTCCGGGCCGCACTCGAAGTCGATCAGCGGCCAGTGCACCGCGATCCGCGGCAGTCCCGGCAACGCGCCCAGGACGATCTCCTCGATACTGGGCTGGGTGGCCGCGGTGAGGGCGACCGAATCACCGTCGCAGCTCAGTCCGCCGTTCATCCAGAGGATGTGCACCACACCCTCGTCGGTCTCCTGCTGCGCCTGGTCCGGCTCCAGTGTCGTGGACACGACCCGCCTCCCTCGGACAGAGCGATCCCCGGGTTCTTTCGACCGTACGTCCGCCCCCTTGTCTCCGACAGACACATGTGTCAGGTATTTATGGCGGTGTCCGTAATTCCCGGAATGGCGGATTCCAGGACGATTCGGGCGACGTTTTCGGCGGCTCTGCACCGGTAATCTTGGCCAATGGATGATCCCGGCCACGAGGTGTTCGTCTCACCCGTGGTGGTCGTCTCGCAGGCCTTCCCGGCCCGGCCCGGGTCGTTGCCGGACGCCGAGCAGTTCGTCCGTGAGGCGCTCGAACCGGTCACCCTCGAACCGGAGGAGCACCAGGCCCTCTACCACGCGATCACCACCGCGCTGCTGGCCGCCGCGGGACCGAAGGACGGCGTGTTCGACGTGACCGTGCGGATCTTCCCGGACGGCGTGGAGGTCGAGGTGCTGCACGGTGCCGGCACCCGCCGGGTGCAGCCCGCGGCGGAGCCGTTCGCCGACTGGCTCAACGGTGTGCTGCGCGGCCAGGGGCTGTCCCAGGAGGCCGCCGCGCAGCGGATCGGAGTGTCGGTCCGCACCATCAGCCGGTGGCTGCGCGGCGACACGGAGCCACGGCTGCGGGACCTGCGCCGGGTGCACGAGATCTTCGGTCCCTGATCTCTGGTCTGGGCCACCGGCCCGGGTTTAGTGTCGAATTTGTCCGCTGATCGCGGAATACGTCAATGGTCATCGCCCGGCGGGGGGCGCATCACGAACGATCCGGAACGCGTACGCAGCCGGGTGCTGGTCACCGGCGTCGTTCAGGGCGTCGGTTTCCGCCCGTTCGTCTACGCACTGGCTCGCGAGCTCGGGCTGTCCGGCCAGGTCGCCAACACCGCCGCCGGAGTGGTCGCCGAGGTCGAGGGATCGGCCGCGGCGGTGACCGCGTTCGAGGACCGCGTGTCCACCGACGCGCCACCGCTGGCCGTGGTCCGGACGGTGACGCCGCGGCCGGTGCCGGCGCTCGGTGGGACCGAGTTCGTCATCCTGGACTCAGCCCCCGGACCGGGCCGGACCCTGGTCTCGCCGGATGTCGCGACCTGCGCCGACTGCCTGGCCGAGTTCGCCGACCCGTCCGACCCCCGCTACCGGCATCCGTTCATCAGTTGCACCAACTGCGGCCCGCGGTTCACCATCATCGCCGGCCTGCCGTACGACCGGCCGGCCACCACGATGGCCCACTTCCCGCTCTGTCCGGACTGCGCCCGCGAGTACACCGATCCGGCCGACCGCAGGTTCCACGCCCAGCCGATCGCCTGTCCCGCCTGCGGGCCACGGCTGAACCTGGTCCAGCCCGGGCACGAGATGGCGTACGACGAGGACGCGCTGGCGGCCGCGCACCGGCTGCTCGTCGACGGCGCGATCCTCGCGGTCAAAGGGCTCGGTGGTTTCCATCTCGTCTGCGACGCGGCGGACGACGCGGTCGTGGCCACGATGCGGAAACGCAAGGACCGCGGCGACAAACCGTTCGCCGTGATGGCCGCCGACCTCGACGTGGCCCGGCGGATCGCCGAGGTCGACGCGGCCGAGGTGGAGTTGCTGACCGGGATCCGGCGCCCGATCGTGCTGCTCCGCCGCCGGGCCGGTGCGGCCGTCGCCGAATCCGTTGCCCCCGGCAACCCTGATCTCGGAGTGATGCTGCCGTACACGCCGCTGCACCAGTTGCTGTTCGACCAGCCCGGACCGTGCGTGCTGGTGATGACGAGTGGCAACCTGTCCGGGGAGCCGATCGTGACGTCGGACCATGCGGCCCAGTCCCGGCTGGCTGGTCTCGCGGATGCATGGCTCGGCCACGACCGGCCGATCCACGTGCCCTGCGACGACTCCGTCGTACGGGTCGTGGACGGGATCGAGCTGCCGGTGCGCCGGTCCCGTGGGTACGCGCCGTTCCCGATCGATCTGCCGAGGCCGGTCCGGCCCACGTTGGCGGTCGGTGGGGACCTGAAGAACACGTTCTGCCTCGGCGACGGCCAGTACGCGTGGCTGTCGGCGCACGTCGGGGACATGGACGATCTCGCCACCCAGCACGCCTTCGAACGGGCCGAGCAGCATCTCGAGCAGCTCACCGGAGTCCGGCCCGAGGTGCTGGTGACGGACAAGCATCCGTCGTACCGCTCGCGGCTGTGGGCGGTGCTGAACGCGGCCGGCCGGCCGGTGGTCGGTGTGCAGCACCATCACGCGCATCTCGCCTCCGTCATGGCCGAGCACCGGTACGACGGGGACCGCGTGATCGGCTTCGCCTTCGACGGGACCGGGTACGGCGAGGACGGCGCGGTGTGGGGCGGCGAGGTGCTGCTGGCCGGGTACGACGGGTTCGAACGCTATGCGCACCTGAAGTACGTGCAACTGCCCGGTGGCGATGCGGGTGTGCGGAATCCCTGCCGGATGGCGTTGTCGCATTTGAAGGCCGCCGGGATCGGCTGGGATCCGCGGCTTCCGTCGCACCAGGCCTGCGCGGGTCTGGAGCTCGAGCTGCTCGCGACGCAGCTCGATCGGGACATCGTGTGCGCGCCGACGTCCAGCATGGGCCGGCTGTTCGACGCGGTCTCGTCGCTCGCCGGCGTCTGTCACCGGGTCGGGTACGAGGCGCAGGCCGCGATCGAGCTGGAAGGGTTGACCTCGCTCGCGGCGGGGCTCGGTGCGTACGAGTTCGCGGTCGAGGGTGCGGAGATCGACCCGGCACCGGTGCTGGCCGGCGTCGTCCGGGATGTCTTGAGCGGAGTGTCGCCGGACGTGGTGAGCGCCCGCTTCCATCAGGGGCTGGCCGAGCTGATGGTGTTGATGGCCGAGCGGGTCCGCGCTGCCGAAGGTCTGTCCACCGTCGCCCTGTCCGGCGGGGTCTTCGTCAACCGAGTGTTGCTTTCGGCCACTACCAGGGCATTGTCCGCGGCCGGCTTCACCGTGTTGCGGCATCGGCGGGTGCCGCCGACGGACGCCGGGCTCGCACTGGGACAGCTGGCCGTCGCGGCAAGTGTCGGGGAGGAGTGATCAGCATGTGTCTGGCCGTACCGGGAAAGGTCGTGGAGATCCGGGAGGAGGACGGTACCCGGATGGGCCGGGTGGACTTCGGCGGCGTACTGAAGGACGTCTGCCTGGAGTACCTGCCCGACCTGGAGGTTGGTGAGTACACCATCGTGCACGTCGGCTTCGCGCTGCAGCGGCTGGACGAGGAGTCCGCGATGCAGTCGCTCGCGCTGTACCGCAAGCTCGGCGCACTGGAGGAGGAGTTCGGGGACCAGTGGGGCCTGGCCGCGCGGCAGGCCGGCGAGCGCCGCCCACCCGGCACCGAGTGGAACCAGGAGACGGTGGGATGAAGTACCTCGACGAGTTCAGCGATCCGGTCCTGGCCAGGAAGCTGGTCGACCAGATCCACGCGACCGTGACGCAACCGTGGGCGATGATGGAGGTCTGCGGCGGGCAGACGCACACGATCGTGCGGCACGGGATCGACCAGCTGCTGCCCGACGGTGTCGAGATGATCCACGGCCCGGGCTGCCCGGTCTGTGTCACACCGCTGGAAGTGATCGACAAGGCGCTCGAGATCGCCTCCCAGCCGGGCGTGATCTTCTGCTCCTTCGGCGACATGCTGCGAGTTCCCGGCAGCGGCCGGGACCTGTTCCGGGTCAAGAGCGAGGGCGGTGACGTGCGGGTCGTCTACTCGCCGCTGGACGCGCTCCGGGTGGCCCAGCAGAACCCGGACAAGCAGGTGGTCTTCTTCGGGATCGGCTTCGAGACGACCGCACCGCCGAACGCGATGACCGTCTACCAAGCGAAGAAACTCGGTATCCCGAACTTCAGCCTGCTGGTCTCGCACGTCCGGGTGCCACCGGCGATCGAGGCGATCATGCAGTCGCCGTCCTGCCGGGTACAGGGCTTCCTCGCCGCCGGCCACGTCTGCAGCGTGATGGGTACGGCGGAGTACCCGGAGCTGGCCGACAAGTACGGCGTACCGATCGTGGTCACCGGGTTCGAACCGCTGGACATCCTGGCCGGGATCCTCCGCACGGTCAGCCAGCTGGAGCAGGGCGAGCACGTGGTCGAGAACGCCTACCGCCGTGCGGTCCGCGACGAGGGCAACCCGGCCGCCAAGGCGATGCTCGCCGACGTGTTCGAGACGACCGACCGGGCCTGGCGGGGGATCGGCATGATCCCGCAGAGCGGCTGGCGACTGTCCGAGCGGTATCGCGAGTACGACGCGGAGTACCGCTTCCAGGTGCGCGACATCGACACCCAGGAGTCGACGGTCTGCCGCAGCGGCGAGGTGCTGCAGGGGCTGATCAAGCCGCACGAGTGCTCCGCGTTCGGGACGCTCTGCACGCCGCGGAACCCACTCGGCGCGACGATGGTGTCGAGCGAAGGCGCCTGTGCGGCGTACTACCTGTACCGCAGGCTGCAGACTCCGGCGCCCGCTGAGGCGGTGGCGACCAGTGGTTGAGCGGGTGATGTTGCCGGATCCCGCGCTGCCGGATCCGCCGGACTTCGAGGGGTGGACCTGCCCGCTGCCATTACGCGACCACCCGACGGTCGTGATGGGTCACGGGGGCGGCGGTCAGATGTCGGGCGAGCTGATCGAGCACCTCTTCGTGCCGGCGTTCGCCAACCCCGTGCTCGGCAGCCTGACGGACTCGGCGGTGTTCACCCTCGGGGATGCCCGGCTGGCGTTCTCGACCGACTCGTTCGTGGTCCAGCCGCTGTTCTTCCCCGGCGGGAGTATCGGGCACCTGGCCGTCAACGGGACGGTCAACGATCTCGCGATGAGTGGGGCCCAGGCGGCGTACCTGTCCTGCGGGTTCATCCTCGAGGAAGGTGTCGAACTGTCCGTCGTCGGCCGGATCGCGGCGGACCTCGGCGCGGCCGCGGAGCGGGCCGGCGTGACGATCGCGACCGGCGACACCAAGGTTGTCGACGCGGGGCACGGCGACGGCGTGTACATCAACACCGCGGGCGTCGGGCTGGTCCCGGCCGGTGTCGACATCCGGCCGCAGCGGGCCGCGCCGGGTGACGTCGTGCTGGTCAGCGGGCTGATCGGCGTGCACGGCATCGCGATCATGAGCGTGCGGGAAGGGATCTCGTTCGGCACCGAGGTGGTCAGCGACTGCGCGCCGCTGAACGGTCTGGTCGCGGCGATGCTTGCCGTCACCACCGACCTGCACGTCCTGCGCGACCCGACCCGTGGCGGCGTGGCGACCTCGCTGAACGAGATCGCCAAGGCGGCCGGGGTCGGTATCGAACTGACCGAGAGCGCCCTGCCGGTGCCGGAGCCGGTTGCCAACGCCTGCTCGTTCCTCGGCCTCGATCCGCTGTACGTCGCGAACGAGGGCAAGCTGCTCGCGATCGTGGCCCCGGACGACGCGGACGCCGTACTGGCGGGGATGCGGGCCCATCCGCTGGGCGCGGACGCGGCCATCATCGGTGAGTGTGTGGAGGCGCATCCCGGCATGGTGGTGACGAAGACCGCGTTCGGTGCGACCCGGGTGGTGGACACCCCGATCGGAGAGCAGCTGCCGAGAATCTGCTAGCGGGACGCGAGCCAGTCGTGCCAGCTGTCCAGTCCGTCGCCGCGGGTCGCGGAGACGGACAGCATCTCCACGTCCGGCTTGACCTGGTGGATCAGGCCGAGGCACAGGTCGACGTCGAAGTCGACGTACGGCAGCAGGTCGATCTTGTTCAGCAGGACGAGGTCGGCGGTGCGGAACATGTACGGGTATTTGGCCGGTTTGTCGGCGCCCTCGGTGACCGAGATGATCACCACCCGAGCCGACTCGCCGAGGTCGAACAGGGCCGGGCAGACCAGGTTGCCGACGTTCTCGACGAAGACCAGTGAGCCATCCGGCGGGGCGAGCTCGGTCAGGCCGCGGTCCAGCATCTCGGCGTCCAGGTGACAGCCGGCACCGGTGTTGATCTGGACCACCGTGCTGCCGGTGGCCCGGATCCGCTGGGCGTCGAGCCAGGTCTCCTGGTCGCCTTCGATCACCAGCGTCTCGCGGTGGCCGGCCAGGTCGCGGACGGTGCGCTCAAGCAGTGTCGTCTTGCCCGAGCCGGGTGAGCTCATCAGGTTGATCGCGGTCACGCCGTGCTCGGCCAGCCGGTGCCGGTTGGCGGCGGCGAGCAGGTCGTTCTTGGCCAGGATGTCCTGCTCCAGCAGCACCGTCCGCGTGCCGGCCTCATGGCCATGCCCGTGGCCGTGCTCGTGTCCATGACCGTGACCGTGGGGGTGCTCGTGGTCGTGGGCGGTTTCCGGGCCGTCGACCAGCGTCACCCGGGTGGTGCTGTCCTCGCCCGAACAACCACAGGTGCTGCACATGTCATCGCACCTCCACCGAGACGATCCTCAGCTCGCGGCCGGACAGGATGTCGAGATCCGCGCTGCCGCACGCGCACAACAGGATCGGATCGTCGAGCGTGAACTCCCGCCGGCACTCCCGACAGTACGCTCGGCCGGACGGCTGGTCGATGTCCAGCCGGGCACCCTCCAGCCCGGTGCCACCGGCCACGATCTCGAAACAGAACCGGATCGAGTCGACGACCACCCCGGACAGTTTGCCGATCTCCAGCCGCACGGCCGCGACCGGTCCGTCGCCGACCTTGTCGGTGATGGCGTCGACCACGCTCTCGGTGATGGCGAGCTCGTGCACACCTGTGACGGTAGGCCGGGCCGCCGCGGCGCGACAAGTCCGGAAGACACGGGAAAACCTGCACGTGGGCAAGCCCTTGAGTGGATACGCGGTGTGATCGGGTCCGTTCGGCGTCGTCCCGGGCAGAAATCGAGATTCGCGCCGTTCGCCGATTTATATTGGTCACCAATAGTTACCGTTGCTTGCGGCAACCACATGACGCGGCGGCAAAACTGCCGGTGCAGTCGCTATCGCCCGGCCGGTAAGGGGTCTTACTCTCCGGATGATCAGTCTGCGGTCCGCGGGGAGACCGCCCACTCCGGAGGGGAAGTATGAGACGACGCCTGTCGCACGGTGCTGCGTTCGTTGCCCTGACCACCTTGATCGTCGCGTCGCTGCGGCCGGCTCCGGTCCAGGCCGCGACCGGCGAGGATCCGCCCCCGCCGACGCAGGACGCGACCCAGGTCAAGACCGCCGTCGACGCCGTGCTGGCCAAGCTCGACCCCAAGCTGGAGACGAAGGTCAAGAAGGGCGAGACCGCCCCAGTGGCCGTGTTCGCGACCGTCCAGGGCGACACCGCGCAGGCGCGCGCGGTGCTCGGCAATGCCCGCGTCGCGAAGTCTGGTGACACCGGCATCGTGCTGGGGTCGATCCCGGTCCAGGCGCTGCCGAAGCTGGCCGCCGTACCGGGGGTCGTGTCCATCCAGCCGGTCGAGCTGGGCAAGACCGGCCAGCCGCTGAACGACCCCGACCCCGAGCTGCACCAGCCGCCGACCAAGGCCGAGCAGCAGGCCGCGATCGCCAGGATCAAGACCGACGAGGTCCCGTACGGCGAGGCGCCGCCGCTGCGCAAGTCGAACTTCGACAAGCTCCGGCACCAGAACCTGCTGGACGCCAAGTCGCACAACTTCACCGGCGCCTGGAACGCCGGCTTCACCGGTCAGGGAGTGACCGTCGGCGTCCTCGACGGTGGCACCGACTTCGGCCACCCGGACCTGCTGAACACCTGGCAGACGTGGACCGGCCAGACCGGTGCGAAGGCAGGCTGGAACGGCTGGCCGAAGGCCTTCGACCCGTACGGAACCCTGCAGTGGTTGTCCGCACCGGCGCAGATCGACCAGGGCCTGTCCTGGTACACCAAGACCACCGCGGCGACCTGCAGTAGCCCGGGTGCTTCGTGTGACGTCGACTTCGCCACGAGGACAGGTCCGTCGCGCAACTTCGGCGCACCGGACGGCACGAACCAGCACACGTACGACTTCCCGGCGGCGTGGAGCAAGTCCGGCAAGGTCATGCTCGGCAGCCACCCCGACGACCACCTGCTCCAGCTGTACGGCGAGCGGCCCGCGTTCCTGGTCACCGACCCGCACACGGCCGGCGTCTACGACACCGTGTACGTCGATCTGGACGACGACCACTCGTTCGCCGACGAGAAGCCGGTCACCAAGTCCTCTCCGGCGTCGTACCGGGACATGAACGGCGACGGCTACACCGACCTGTCCGGCGGCCTGCTGTACTACATCTCCGACGGCAAGACCCCGATCCCCGGCGGTCTGGACGCGTTCGGCGTGAACGACACGTCGTACGGCTCCGGCCAGCTGCTGGCCTGGACCGGTGACTACGACCCGGCGATCGAGGGTCACGGCACGCTGACCGCGTCGAACATCGTCGGCCAGGCGGTCATCAACGGGAAGGCGCCGACGTTCAAGGACATCCCGGGTGGCACGTACGCGGGCGCCGTACTCGGTGGTGCTCCGCACGCCAAGCTGGCGCCGTTCGGCGACATCTACCTCGGCTTCGACTTCTCCACCCAGTTCGGGTATCTGCTGTCCACCCGGCAGGGCGTCGACGTGACCTCCAACTCCTACGGGCAGTCCGCCGTCGACAACGACGGCTGGGACGCGGCCAGCCAGGAAGCCGACGTGATCCACGACGGCTACAAGACGACCCCGCTGTTCTCCACCGGCAACGGCGCCCCCGGCTTCGGTACGACGGGCTCCGCGGCACCGACGGCCGGGATCGAGGTCGGCGCGTCGACGCAGTTCGGCGGCACCGGCTGGGACTCGATCGTGCGCACCAGCCAGATCACCGACAACGACGTGATGGTCTGGTCCAACCGCGGCTTCGGGGCGAACGCCACCAACGGCGTCGATGTCGTTGCCGACGGCGCCTATGCGCCCGGTGACGCGACTCTCAACACCGTGCTCGACGGCCGGAACGCCTGGGTCAGCTGGGGCGGCACCAGCCGGTCCACCCCGGTCGCGGCCGGCGCCACCGCGCTGGTCTACCAGGCCTACGAGAAGGCCCACGGCGGGCAACTGCCGGCCGGCTTCTACAAGACCGCGAAGGACATCCTGAAGTCGTCCGCGAAGGATCTCGGGTACGACGCCAACGTCCAGGGCTCCGGCTCGATCGACGCCGGCAAGGCAGTGGCGAGCGCGGCCGGCAACCGGGCCGTCGTGACGCCGTCGCAGTGGCGGGTCGGCGACTACCGCGGCACGGAGTACCCGGTGTTCGCCAACGTGATCTCGCCCGGTGCGACGGACTCCCAGAAGTTCACCCTCCAGGGTCCGGGCGCCTGGCAGGTCAGCGACCGGCAGTTGGTCCGCACCGACAACACCACGTTCTCCTACAACAGTCAGGATCTGAGCAAGGAGAGCACGTCGAACTTCAACGCACCCGACTACCTGATCGACCTCACCAAACAGGTGAAACAGCATCGCGACGCCGATCTGATGGTGGTCAAACTCGAGTACCCGCGGTCGCAGTTCGACGGTGACAACAACCTGACCGAGGACCAGGGCTGGCGGCTGCTCACCTACGACTGGACCGACGTCAACCACGACGGCAAGTTGTGGACGGACAAGAACCACAACGGTGTCGTCAACCACACCGACAAGACGACCAGCTCGAACATCGACGGCTTCCTCGACCTCGACTTCGCCAGGTCGGAGATGCAGCAGGGCGAGTACAGCCGGTTCATGTACCACCGGGCCGGGGCGAACGCATTGCAGTCGTTCGTCGCCGACCCGGCGACGCGGATGGCGGACGGCCTGTTCCTCGGCCTGCAGCACTCGGCCAAGAACACGTCGATCCCGGTCACCAACTTCAAGATCTCGATCGACTGGTACAAGAACAGCGACTGGAAGTGGGTCAGTACGCCGAAGGTCGCGACGGGCTCGTTCACCGCGTCGATCAAGGTGCCGTCCAGCACGCCGTACGGGATGTACTCCGGTGCCGTCGTGCTGACCCGGGGCTCGGACTCGATGGTGGTCCCGGTGTCGGTGGCGGTCGCGGCCCAGGCGGCGCAGGACGCGAGCGGCAAGATCACCGGCGCGATCACCTTCGGCGGTGACGATGTCGCGAAGGCGCAGCAGAACTACACCTACAACAACGGGTCGGTGTTCGGTGCGAACGACTGGACCTGGCGGGCCGAGTCCGGTGACTGGCGGTTCTTCTACCTCGACGTACCGAAGACACCGGCGGAGGGGACGAAGTTCCTGGCCAACACGAGTTGGGAGGACTCGGGTCCGTACACCGATGTCGACACGTTGATCATGGGCCGGTCGGTGAACCACTTCCAGCTCGAACCCGACTCCGTGTTCGGAGCGCCGTACACGCTGGACACGGTCGGGAAGAGCCCGAACACCAACGTACGCGCGGGTGTCTGGCGGTTCGACACGGCGACCGGCGGACCGGCCGACGTGGTGACCGCGCCGGCACAGGAAGGGTTGCAGGCGGTCGCGTTGCACCAGGTCAGCTGGCAGGGCGACAAGTTCAACACCCCGTTCAAGGTGCAGCTGGGTAGTGCGTCCGTCTCGCCGTCGTCCGTCGTCCAGACCGCGACCGGCAACACCGGTGGGTTCGACGTGAAGTTCGAGTCGAGCGTGCCGCTGGACGGGCTGACGGCGGCCGCGTTCGGTCTCAGCCAGCCGAGTACGACGACCGAGGTGGCGCACCAGGACAACCCGGACGACCCGTCGACGGCGAGTGTGAAGCGCAACATCACGCTGTCACACGCGTCCCGGCTCAGTGTGAGTACGGCGCTCGACAGCAACGACCTGGACCTGTACGTGGTCCGGGACGCCAACAACGACGGCGTCTTCTCGTCGTCCGAGATCGTCGCCTCGTCGGCCGGCGGTACGGCGAACGAGTCCGTCGACCTGATCAACCCGCCGGACGGCAACTACCAGATCTGGGTGCACGGATTCTCCGTCGCCGGTACGCCGTCCTTCGCGCTGAACGTGAACGCTGTCCAAGGCAACGATCTGACCGTGAGCGGCCTGCCCACCGGACCGGTTCCGGCCGGCACCCAGGTCAGCCTGCACGTCGACTACAACAAGGCGATGACGCCGGGCCAGACCTACAACGGCGAGCTGCTCCTCGGCCCGACCACGGCCCCGGCGGCCCTTTCCGTCCCGATCAAGATCACCAGATAGGAGGTAACTTTCCCGGCCCTACCCGTATCAAGCTCTTCGAGAAGACCCTCCGAAAGGATTTCCCGATATGAGCTTGAAACGAGCCGCCGCGGTCGCGGCGTCCGCCGTACTGCTGGGAACGCTGGCAACTGTTCCCGCGAGTACGGCGTTCGCCGCGCCGGCCGCGGCCTGTACCGGTGGGCGTACATCCCCGGGGATCCGCACAACGGCTCCTACGTCACCCGCTTCAACGGTTTCGCGGCCGTGAAGACGATGGCGCTGATCAGCGAGACCAAGACCTACGACACGTTCCTGGCGAACACCCATGGCGGTGCGCTCTACACGATCCGCATCCCGCGGGCTGCCGGGCAGTTGCCAATCGTCAAGAAGGTCCGCACGTCCACCTGGCAGAGCTTCGAGTACCTGGTCGCGGAGAAGTGCGGCGCGCAGAGCACGCTGCTCACCGCGATCGACAAGAACACCGGCTCCGCCTACCTGTACGCCGTCAGCCACGCGAACGGCGCCTCGACCGTGATCAAGG
The DNA here is from genome assembly GCF_043197365.1 of Kribbella sp. NPDC049174. Lineage (NCBI taxonomy): Bacteria > Bacillati > Actinomycetota > Actinomycetes > Propionibacteriales > Kribbellaceae > Kribbella > Kribbella sp. NPDC049174. The sequence continues at coordinate 591,927 of NZ_JBICSZ010000002.1, forward strand.
GTCTGGGCAAGGTCCCCGGCACCTACAACGACCCGGTGTACTACCTCCGCACCACCGAAGGCGTCCCGCCGCTGTTCGGCGAATAGTGATCGATCTCTCTGGGGAAGGGAACGAACAGATGAAACTGAAGCGAACCGCGTTGGCGGTGGCCGGGCTGGGGCTTGCGGCCGGACTGATCACCGGCTCGGCGAATGCGGCAACACCGAAACCGGGGCCGGCACTGAAGGAAGGGCCGCGGAAAGCGGCGACGGCCGCCACCCCGTGTGGCATGTACGTCGGGGCGATCGACGCGGCCGGTAACAGTGGCGGGGCGGATGTCGTCGCCACCCGGCCGCCGACAGCGGACCCGTTCACCCCGATCAAGCTCGTCCAGGCCAAGGAGAGCACGACCTGGTACTACAGCGCCCTGACCGCGGAGTCGTGGTGGTACGGCAAGGTGATCAGTGGCACCGGCCTGTACGCCGCCGAGATGCGCTGGGACGGGGCCGAGCCCGAGCCGGTCGTCACCACGCGCCGGATCGGCGGCGGCTGGGACAGGTTCACGCAGATCGAGGAGTCCGACGCGGCCTTTGTCAGCAAGCCGCATAGCTACCTGTACGGCCTGCGCGACGACGGTGTGCTGTTCCGCTGGGACACCAACGGATTCCGGTCGCTCGGCTCGTACCCGGGCTTCGCCGCGGTCAAGACGATGGCGATCATCAGCGAGACCGGGACGTACGACACGCTGCTGGCCACCACCCGCGGCGGTGCCCTCTACACCATCCGGATCCCGCTGACGTCGCCGATGAAGCCGATCGTCAAGCCGGTCCGGACATCGACCTGGCAGGGCTTCGAGTCGATCGTCGCGTACAAGTGCGGCAAGCAGGGCACCCTGCTGACCGGTGTCGACCACGACACCGACTCCGCCTACCTGTACGCGATCGGCCACGCCACCGGCACGTCGACCGTCATCGAGGGCCTCGGCAAGATCCCGGCGGCCTTCCCCGGCGTGACCCACCACGCCATGACCGGCGAAGCCGAAGACCTCTTCGGCGAGTGACTAAAGGAACGAGCCCCGGCGACCGTCGTGGTCGCCGGGGCTCGGTGCAGGTCGGGTCAGAAGTCTCCGCCGAAGTCTCCGCCGCCGAAGTCCCAGCCGCCGGAGTCGCCGCCGCCGAAGTCGCCCCCGAAGTCGCCGCCGCCGTCACCGCCGGCGTCGCCGCCACCACCGTCGCCGCCCTCGCCACCACCGTCGTAGCCTCCGGCGTAGTCCCCGTACGCGCCGCCGGCGAACATGCCGCCGAGCATGGTGCCGAGGAACATACCGGTCATCACACCGCCGAGGGCGCCGAACATGCCCTGCGCGTACGGCGAGTAGGCCGGGCCGGCCTCCCAGTACGGAACCCGCTGCGGGCCGACCATGACCTTGCGGACGTCCGGCTCGGCGCCGGCGCGGACCCGCTCGGCGTCGGCCGCACAGGCCGGCACGTCACGCGGCGCGCCACCCGGCGGGGCCCAGGTCACGTCCTCGACGGACGGGCCGTGCTGCGGGTTGAAGAAGCAGGACGGGCGGCGCTGCGGCAGCGGCTCGCCGTTCACCCGGGCGCGCACACACGCCGCCGCGTAGCGACCGTCCTCGAGGATCTCGATCACGTGTTTGATCTCCTCGGCCTGGGTGACCCGGCCGACCGCTTCCTTGGCCGACTCGTAGGAGTCCAGGGCGCGCTGGTAGTCCTGCCGGGCCCCGTCACCGAGGTCCTTCCCGACCATGTCCAGATCCAGGTCCTGCAGTTCCTCACCGAACCTGGTGATGTCCTCGTCGGCGGTGCGCTTCACCGACTCGAGCTCGGCGGCGGTGATCTCGTGCTGCTTGCGGTTCTGCAGCTGGGTCCGCCGGTACGACCGGTATGCCAGAACGGCGATCACCACGAGCGCGATGATCAGGATGAGTTCCATGACGGGCCTCTTCTGCCTCTAGGGCTGGTCTCGCAGGGCTTTGTGCCGAGCCTATCCAATCGCTCAACCGGATGGCGCCACGCAGGGTGACCGTAATCCCCCGAAAGCGGTCACTCAGCGCGCATAATCGATTACCGCCGCCCAGCGACCGTCGTACCTCCGCCGGAAGGCAGTGCCATGAGCAAGACCTCCCGACTCGTGACGCTCGCGGTGACAGGGCTCGCCCTCGCCGCCCCGCAGGTCCTGCCGGATCGCCAGTCGGTCCCTCCCACTACACCACCACCGCCGGCCCCGGTCGAGGCGTCGTACCAGGAGCTGGCGCTCGACGGTCCGTCGGTGGCGGCGGAGACGCAACCGTTCACGATGGTCGGGATCACCTGGCCGAGCGGTGTGGAGCGGGTCCAGGCGAAGGTCCGGGTCGAGCGTGCCGGGCAGTGGAGCGACTGGGAGCCGCTGCGGATCGAGGACGAGCACGGGCCCGATCCGGCGGTACCCGAGGGGACGGAGCGGTCCGGTACGGAGCCGCTGTGGGTGGGCGACGCGACCGGTGTGCAGGCCAGTGCGGTGACTCTCGACGGTACGACGGTCGGCGACGCGAAGGTGGTCCTGATCCAGCCTGGTGTGCTGGCCACGGATGTTGATGAACCGAACGTGAGGAGTATTGAGCCTGCGGCGACCAGAGCGCCGTACCCGATGCCGGCGATGGTGAGCCGCAAGGCCTGGGGTGCCGACGAACGGCTGCGCAGCCACAACGGCAAGGCTTGTGCACGACCGAAGTACACGACGACCGTTCAGGCCGCGTTCGTCCACCACACCGCCGATCGCAACGACTACACCCGCACACAGGTCCCGGCGATGGTGCGCGCGATGTACACGTACCACGTGAAGAGCCGCGGCTGGTGCGACCTCGGGTACAACTTCCTGGTCGACCGTTTCGGCCGCGCCTTCGAGGGGCGGTACGGCGGTGCGCAACTGCCCGTCCTCGGCGCACACACCGGTGCGTTCAACGCGAACTCGTTCGGTGTCGCGCTGATCGGCAACTTCGAGAAGGTCGCGCCGACGCAGGCGATGCTCGAGAAGACGGCCCGGGTGATCGCCTGGAAGATGGACGCGAACTACCGGTCGCCGCTGGCCACAATCGTGCTCGACGGCAGCCGGCTGCACACCGTCTCCGGGCACCGCGACACCAAGGCGACGGCGTGCCCGGGCAACCAGCTGTACAAGAAACTCGGCTGGCTGAAACAACGGATCAACGTGCTGATCGGCGGCAGCGTCTCCACGCCGATCTACCGGTTCGCGCATCGCATCGGCTTCCGGAGCGTGGGTCAGCCGTTCTGGGGTGAGCACCGGACGAAGACCGGCTGGGCGACCTACTTCGGCACGCGCGACGTGTTCTACTCCGTTGCCACCGGCACCCATTCGACTGTCGGTGTGTTTCGGGCGCGGTATCGCCAGCTCGGGCCCGACGCAATCCTCGGGTTACCCACCGGCGAATACCGGAACAGTGCAGCCGATGTGAAGATGCAGCCGTTCCGCAACGGTGCGCTCTACTGGTCGAAGGCGATCGGCACCCGTCCGGTGGCCGGCCTGATCTACCGGAAGTACGCCGCTCTCGGCGCGGACCGATCGCGGCTCGGCCTGCCGATCACCGACATGTACAAGGTGAAGGGCGGCCTGCGGCAGAAGTACCAGCGCGGCTGGCTCACCTACAACGAACACCGCAACAAGGTCTACGTCCAGTACCGGAGTGCGTCATGAAGAAACGCGCCGTTGCGGTCGTCGTGATTGCGTGCACCTTGATCAGCGCGACCGCGGAGGCGCGTGAGATCGAGCCGGCCGCCGCGCCGGACACCACCATCAGCGGTCGCGGCTTCGGCCACGGTCGGGGGATGTCGCAGTACGGCGCTCAGGGCGCGGCGATCGCGGGTCAGTCGGTGCAGCAGATTCTCGACTTCTACTACCCCGGTACGGGGACCGGGAAGGCGACCGGGAGCATCCGGGTCCGGATCACCGCGGACACCACCGACGGCATCCGGGTCGGCACGGTCAACCGGCTCAAGGTCCGCGACCTGAAGGCCGGCAGGGTCTACACGTTGCCCAAGGCATCGACTCGGAACCAGTGGTCGATCGACCCGTACGGCGACCACGGCACCAAGGTGAGCTCGCACGACGCGAAGACGCGGAAGTGGACGTTGTGGAAGACGTTCACCGGTATGACGCAGTTCGAGGGCGCGGCCGTGACGGGTCTGATCCTGCCCAGCGGAGCGGTACGGCGTTATCGCGGAGCGCTCCGCGCCGTCGACGTGTCGGGTGCTCACCTGGACACGGTGAATGTTGTGTCGTTGGAGTACTACCTGCGCGGCGTCGTACCGCGGGAGGCCTTGTCCAGTTGGCGTCCGGCGGCTCTGCAGGCCCAGGCTGTTGCCGCACGCACCTATTCCGTCTTCCACCGCAATCGGGCGACGCGGCGCGCGTACGACCTGTGCGACACCATCTCGTGTCAGGTGTACGGCGGCTACGACTCGGAGAAGGCGTCCACCAATACTGCCATCGCGGTCACGGCGGGGCACATCCGGTTGTACAAGGGCAAGCCGATCATCGCCGAGTTCTCCTCGTCGAACGGCGGCGCGACGGCGACCGGTGCGGTGCCGTACCAGGTGATGAAACTCGACAGCTGGGACGCGTACCCGGGGAACGGGAATCCGAACGTGACCTGGACCGTGACCCGGACGGCGGCCGAGCTGCAGGCCGCGTTCGACGTCGGGTCGATCCGCAGCCTGCGGGTGCTCAAGCGGACCGGCGTCGGTCCGAACGGCGGCCGGACGCTCACGGTGGAGGCGGTCGGCTCCAAGGGCCGGCGCGTGCTGACCGGTGACCAGCTCCGCGGCCGGCTGCATCTGCGCTCGTCCTGGTTCGCGTTCGTACCCAGTCCGCTTGATATACCAACTACACCTGATCAAATCGTCGGACGCTGAGCCATTGACGCGATTCCCCTGTGCCGGTTAGAACTTGACATCGATGTCAACCGCCACCGCCCAGGAGGAGCAGGTCGATGCGCAGGAAATTTGGTATATCAACCAGGATCGCGGCCGGTGTGCTGGCGGTCGCCGTACTCGGGTCTCTGCACCTGACCGCGGCTGATGCCGTGACCAGCCCCGCGGCCCGTGCCAATGCGTCGTACGAGGCGCTGAACAAGTACTTCGACGCGGGGAAGGACCTCCTGCTCGAGGAGTACCCGAACACGCACCCGAACCCGTACGCCTACGTCTGGCCGTACTCGCAGGCGGCGATCGCGGCCGAGAACCTGGCCGGCATCCCGGGCGCCGGGCTGAAGGCGTCGAAGGAGGCCGACCGCCGGATCGCGGCGTACGAGCCGTACTGGAACGCGGAGACGACGCCGAAGGGCTACGACTCGTATGTGCGCCCGCCGCTGGGTCAGGGTGGCGACAAGTTCTACGACGACAACGAGTGGATCGGGCTGCACCTGATCCAGCACTACAAGCGGACCGGTGACCGTGCGGCGTTGGCCCGGGCACGCGAGATCTTCGACCTGGTGGTGCACGGCTGGGACACCGACCCGACGCACCCGTGCGCGGGCGGCGTCTACTGGACCCAGGCCCCGTGGAGCCAGGACCGCAACACGGTGTCGAACGGACCGGGTGCGGAGCTCGGCGCGCATCTGTACCTGCTCACCAAGAACCGGTCGTACCTGACCTGGGCGAAGCGGATGTACGAGTGGACCCAGGACTGCATGCTCGCGCCGAACGGTCTGTACTGGGACCACATCGACCTGGCCGGCACCATCGAGAAGACGCAGTGGAGCTACAACCAGGGTGTGATGCTGGGCGCCGGCGTACTGTTGTACAAGGCAACGGGTGACCGGCAGTACCTCGACGACGCCAAGTCGGTGGCGAACGCGTCACTCGCCTTCTACGGTGAGGACGACCGGCTGTGGAAGCAGCCGACCCGGTTCAACTCGATCTGGTTCAAGAACCTGCTGATCCTCGACTCGGTCGCCCCCGACCACCGCTACAAGCAGACCATGCAGGCGTACGCCGACCGAGCCTGGACCGAGGCCCGCGACCCGGCCACCGGCCTCTACCACTTCGTCGACGGCCCGGTCCAACTCCTGGAGCAAGCAGGCATAGCCCAAATCCAAGCCCTCCTAGCCTGGCCCCGCTCCAAGTACGGCCTACTCGCCTGACCCAGCCCGCCGCACCAACACGGGCTGGTCCCTCCACCATCAACACCACGCTCGGCCCGACAACAACACGCCCGGTCGCTCCGCAGGGAGCGACCGGGCGTGCTTTTCTGTTTGTCAGGCTGCAGCGCTCGCGGTCTTGATCTCGACCGGAGTGACCGGAGCCCCATCAGTAGGCCCACCCTCAGGCACCACCCCGGCCTCGGCCACCTTGTCGATCAGCTTCAGACTCGGCTCGTCGACCGTCCCGAACGCGGTGAAGTTCGGGCTGAGTCCCGACGCATCGCCGTACACGATGAAGAACTGGCTCCCGTTCGTGTTCGGCCCCGAGTTCGCCATCGCCAGGATGCCGCGGCCGTACGTCAGCGTCGGGTACACCTCATCCGCGAAGCTGTACCCCGGCCCGCCACTCCCACTCGCGGTCGGATCGCCGCACTGCAACACCTGCAGACCCTCGCCGACCGTCAGCCGGTGGCACTTGGTGTTGTCGTAGTACTTCTGCCCGACCAGGCTGAGGAAGTTCTTCACCGCACACGGTGCCAGCGAACTGTCCAGGGTGACCTGCAGATCGCCGATCGAGGTGTTCAGGCTGACCTTCGACGTACCGGACGCCTTGGTCTTGCCGTCGGCCGGCGGGTTCACCTTCTTGCTCGCCGCCTCGGTGCCCTTCTTGTACGTGCACGTCACCTCCGCCGGCAACGCCTCCGGCCGCTTCGGCGCCGCCGCGAGCGCGGTCGGGATGCTCTTCGGCTTGTTCTCCGCACCGGCCTGCGCGGCCGCCGGCGAGTCGTCACCGTTGTTCCCGACCACCACGAAGACCCCGACCACAACCACAACCACCGCGGCGATCGCGGTAATCGTGATCCCCACGTTCCGCCGCTGCCGCCGCCGCTCAGCCTCCCGCTCGGCCTGCCGTTTAGCCTTCCGCGCCGCCAGCTGCTGCTGATGGGTCTTCTTGGACATGCAGAACCCTCCTCACCGAAAATGCCTGCAGGGAACCTACAACCAAAACCTGAGAACTGTCTGTTAATCGCGTTCCAACAGAACACCACCGCGAAGGAACACCACCTCCGGCGACCACCGCCGAAAGGACACCGCCTCCGGCGGCGGCTGTTCCATTGGCCGCCTTCGGCGGCGTGCGCGGACCGGGACACGCGCTATCGCGATACGCGAGCGGACTGGGACTCGGCGGAGAACGCCGTTCAACTCGGCCTGGTCAGCAGGCAACCGGCGCGGAGAGGACGCCGCCTTCGGCGGCGGCCGTCTTCGCCGCCACGAACTCTTCCAGCATCTGCCGCACCCTCTCGATCGACTTGAACTAAGTGCAGGGCGTACGTCACCACTTGAACAATGTGCAAGAGTTTCCTGAACATTGTTCATCTGGGTGGGGAGCTGGTTAGCGCCAGCGGGTTGGGGTGGCGCGGAAGTAGGTGTGCCATACGTACCGCCAGGGGGTGACCGCGAGGATGACGACGACCAGGGAGGAGTTGACCGCGGTCTCGGTGGTGGCTGCGTCGAGGTCGCCGGCGACGGCTTTGGGGAGGGCGACCAGCGAGAGCCAGAGGAGCTTCCAGGCCGACTCGAACAGCAGGAGGGGGAGCAGCTTGACCGGGTGGACGAGACCCAGGAAGGCCAGGAGTGACATCGCGGTGAGGAGGCACAGCGTCACGCCTTCGTAGAGCGGCAGGGTTTGAGCCTGCGGAAGCAGCGGCCACTTCACGAGTGCGAGTCCGACACCCATGAGGAGGTAGCCGACGCGCATCAGGTGCAGGCGGGGCAGGGACAGATCGGTCGCGGCGGTGGGCGTCGCAGGTGTGGTGACGGACATGGGTCTTCTCCTGTTCGGGTCGGACGGGAGGGGCGCCGGGCACCGCAGGTCTACAGATGGTGCTCGTGCTGGGAATCAGCGTTGATGGGGGCGACTGAGATGAGAGGTGCGCCGAGGTCGCGGATCTTGGCGAGGAGGCCGTGGAGTTCTGATTGGTCCGTGACGGGGCCGCGGAGGGTGGTGCTGCCGTCGGTTTCGCGGGTGAGGGTGAGGCCGCCGAACCAGGTCGACCAGTGCTGGTCGAGGTGGCCCTGGATGCGGAGCTCGTAACCCGTGGGGGCATCGGTCGACATGGTCAGGTGCCTGCTGCCGCGGCTCGGGCTCGCCGTGCCCGGCGGGCTGCGGGTCGGCGGATGGCCCACTCGGCGATGGCCGCGTTGATCACCCAGCCGGCGCTGACCGACAGAGCGGTGCTGAGTTCGGTGATCCCGAAGAGGCCCTCGCCGATGCCTTGGGTGAACACCTGGGTGCCGGCCGCCACGGCAAGTGCGTAGGCGCGGATCATCCAGGCGCGGTGTGCGGCGATGTTGCGGCGTCGGATCGCGGTGAACCCGAGGACGATGCTGACTGCGATCGCGGAGCCGGCGACCAATCGCGCAGTCCACAGCAGATCACCGCCGGGTGCACCGGGGTAGAACAGCGTCATCCAGAGCCCGGAGCCGGCTACGACCAAACCAGCTCCGACGAGGACGCGGCCGACTCGGCGGTGCCAGGTGCGATGCGTACGGCGTACCCGAGCAGAGAACTGGAATGCGCCGACGACGGCGTACACCGCGGCGGCGACGACGTGCAGGATCAGCGGGACCGGTGAAGCGTCGATGCGCGGGTTGGTGGGCAACACTTGCGGCCCACCGGCGATCTCGAGGAGCCTGAGCGACCCGGCGATGAGCGGGAAGACGGTGAGTGCCACCAGTGCGGTGGGGACCTGCCAGCTCGATCCGTCCCGGGACCCCGGCCGGCGCTGTGACGCCGGTCGGGTGCGAGGGGCGGCGTACTGGGTCATTCCGCACCAGCCGTGGTGACGTTCGCGGTGCGAACCGCGGCCGGCTGCGTGGTGCTGTCCCGGCGGGCAACGCGCCAGAGGGAGTAACCGAGGCCGATCATCGCGATGCCGTTCGGGTAGGCCAGCAGCCGATAGAAGGCATCCGGCAGCACGGTGAGCAGGATGGAGACGACGCCGCCGACGGCGAGGAGCGCGGCCGCCCAGCGAGCGAGGACGCGTGCCCGGTAGAGCGCGATGCCGAAGATGAGGCCGCCGGCCAGGTAGCCGAACCCCTGGAACTGTGCGACGGTCTGCAGCGCTCCGATGTCTCCGGCTGCGCTGCCTCCGGTGGCTACGGTGACGACGTCGTTCACGTAACCGGGGTTGGTCTCGGCGATGGAGGGCAGGACGTACGCGGCGACGAAGGTGGAGCTCAGGATGGCGAGGTAGCCCAGGCTGAAGATCAGGTAGCCGACGAGGCCGAGTAATCCGTTCCGGCGGACCTGGTTCAGGTACATGCCGGTGATGCCGGCCAGCGCCAGCGCGACCATCAGCAGCTTCAGGGAGTTCCGCAGTACCACTTCGGTCGAGGTGATGTTGGTGGCGTCCAAGTGGGGGTGGCCGATCTGGACTCCGATGAAGATCAGGCCCGCGGCGACGGCGGCGGCCCCGGCGGCCCGGGTGAGAGTGGCTGGCGTGACGGTCATGTCCGGCTCCTTGTTCCTGTGATCCGAGGCGGGTGCCGCGGGATGTCTGGAACGTAGGGCGCGATGTGGTGACCGGACATCACCACATGTGGTGACTGGCGATGTGACTTTGCGGGGCATTGGCTGAACTAAGTTCAACTAAGCTGTCGGCTATGCCTAGGGACACGTTGACCGCGGAGCAGATCGTCAGTGCCGCCATCGCGCTGCTGGACGAGGAGGGGCTGGACGGGCTGAACATGCGGGCCCTGGGCAACAGACTCGACTCGGCGGCGACGGCGATCTACTGGCACATCAAGACCAAGGACGAGTTGGTACGGCTGGCTGGTGACGCGATCTGGGCGGAGATCGAGTTGCCCGAACTCGATGGCACCGACTGGCGGGACGCCGCGACTGCGATGGCCACCGGGTTGCACGAGATGCTCACGCGGCATCCGTGGTTCGGCCAGGCGCTGGGGAGTCATCTGATGTACGGGCCCGGGAAGTCGCGGTACGACGACCGCAGCCTGGAGCTCCTCGAACGGGCCGGCTTCGCACCCGCCGACGCGGACCGGGCAGCCGCCACGGTCTTCATCTACGTCGCCGGAAGCGCACTCGGGTCAGCCGTCCAGGTCTCGTTGACCCGCCGCCTCAGCCGCTCAGGCCGCGACGCCGACCAGACCCTGGCGGACACCATGACGAAGGCGAAGGAGATCGCGATGGACTTCCCGAACCTCCGCAAACGCATGCACACCACCGCCGCCGAAACCTACTCCGCAGCCCCCGACAACACCTTCACCTTCGGCCTCCAAACCATCCTCACCGGCTTCGAGTCCCGCCTCGCGGCATCCCGCTGACCGGAATACGAGAGAGGGTGCGCATGAGAATGGCCGCCGCGGAGCGGTGTCCTTTCGGCAGTCTTTCTTAATCTTTGATTTCGCAGAGGATGGCGCCGGCGGTGACGGTGGTGCCTACTTCGGCGGTGAGGGCGGTGATGGTGCCGGACTTGTGGGCGTTGAGGGGTTGTTCCATCTTCATCGCCTCGAGGACGACGATCAGGTCGCCCTCGGCGACGGTGGCGCCTTCTTCGACGGCGATCTTGACGATGGTGCCCTGCATCGGGGACGTCAGCGAGTCGCCGGATGCGGCAGAGCCCTTGCCGGATGCGCCCGCTCGGCGGGTCGGCTTCTTCTTGCCGGTTGCCGCACCGCCGGCCGCGACCGCGGATGCGCCGAGTCCGGCGGGCAGGACGACCTCGAGTCGCTTGCCGCCGACCTCGACCGTCACCTTCTCGCGTTCGGCCTCCTCCACGGGCTCCGCGGTGGGTCCGTCGTACGGCGGGACCTGGTTGTCGTACTCGGTCTCGATCCAGCGGGTGTGCACCTTGAAGCCGTCGTCGCCGACGAAGGCCGGGTCCGACACCACGGCCGCGTGGAACGGGATGACCGTCGGCATCCCCTCGACGACGAACTCGCGCAGCGCTCGACGGGACCGCTCGAGTGCCTGGGTCCGGTCGCGACCGCTGACGATCAGCTTCGCCACCAGCGAGTCGAACGCACCCGGCACCGTCTCGCCCTGGTCGTAGCCGCCGTCGAGTCGCACGCCCGGACCGGACGGTGCATGCCAGCGGGTCAGCGTGCCCGGTGCGGGCAGGAATCCACGGCCGGCGTCCTCGGCGTTGATCCGGAACTCGATCGAGTGCCCCGACACGACGGGGTCGTCGTACCCGAGCTCCTCGCCGTTGGCGATCCGGAACATCTCCCGAACCAGATCCAGACCGGTGACCTCTTCCGAGACCGGGTGCTCGACCTGCAGCCGGGTGTTCACCTCGAGGAACGAGATCAGCCCGTCCTGCCCGACCAGGAACTCGCATGTGCCGGCGCCGACGTACCCGGCCTCACGCAGGATCGCCTTCGACGCCGAGTACAGAGTCTCCAGCTGCTCATCGGACAGGAACGGCGCGGGAGCCTCCTCGACCAGCTTCTGGTAGCGGCGCTGCAGCGAGCAGTCCCGGGTGGAGACGACCACGACGTTGCCGTGGGCATCGGCCAGGCACTGGGTCTCGACGTGCCGCGGCTTGTCCAGGTATCGCTCGACGAAGCATTCACCACGGCCGAAGGCGCTGGTTGCCTCGCGCACAGCGGAGTCGAACAACTCCGGCACCTCGTCCAGCGTGCGGGCCACCTTCATGCCGCGCCCGCCACCGCCGTACGCCGCCTTGATCGCGATCGGCAGGCCGTACTGCTCGGCGAACGCGACCACCTCGGACGCGTCCGCGACCGGGTCCGGCGTGCCGGGGACCTGTGGCGCGCCGACCTTGTCGGCGATGTGCCGCGCCTTGACCTTGTCACCGAGCGAGTCGATCGCCGACGGCGGCGGCCCGATCCAGATCAGCCCGGCGTCGATCACGGCCTGCGCGAACGACGCGTTCTCGGCCAGGAACCCGTACCCCGGGTGGACGGCGTCCGCACCCGAGCGGGCCGCGACGTCGAGGATCTTGGCGATGTTCAGGTAGGAGTCGGCCGGTGTCGCGCCGTCCAGCGAGTACGCCTCGTCGGCGAGCCGGACGAACAGGGCGTCGCGGTCCTGCTCGGCGTACACGGCGACACTGCCCAGCCCCGCGTCGGCGGCGGCGCGGACGACCCGGACGGCGATCTCGCCCCGGTTGGCCACCAGCACCTTGGTGATCTGCTTGCTGTCGGACACAGCTGACTCCCTTCGGCCAGCCCGAGTCTAGGGTCAAGAGACCGTCAGCGAGACAGGGCGTTCCTCACATCGTGGCGCGGACCCGGGCGCACTGCTCGGCCTCGTACGCCTTGGCCGCGGTCCTGGCCTTGTCGAGCAGTTTCTCCAGCGTGTCGCGCTCGGACGGGGAGAGCGCCTGCAGGGGCGGGGAGTCGGTGCCGCGGATGTCGTTCATCCGCTCGAGCATGGCCCGGCCCTCCGTCGTCACCACCAGCGTCTTGACCCTGCGGTCGTGCGGGTCGACCTGCCGCTCGACCAGGCCGGCCTTCTCCAGCCGGTCGACGAACGGCGTCACGTTGGACGGGTCGCAGCCGAGCATCGAGGCGAGCGCGCGGGTCGGCACCGGATGGTCGGGATCCAGTTGCAGCAGCGACCGGGCCAGGGTGTCGGTCAGGCCGAGGTCGGCGGCGAAGCGCTGGTTGTAGTGCCGCGCCATCCACAGCGAGACGTCCATCACCTGCTGGGCGAGCCCGGCCAGTTGATCCCGTTCCGAAGCCATGCCTCGAGTTTAGCCATGGATCTCGATAGTTGACTTCCTCCAGCATCTGGGCGCAGGATTAATGGAGATTCTCCATTATTGATGATCTCCAGAAAATAGTCAGAAAGTGAGACCGCCGATGTCCGCAACAGCAGTCGCGCCCGTCCGCACCCGTCGTACCTCCAGAGCAGCCGCCGTCGGACTGGCCGCGGTCGGCGCGTTCCTCGTCTGGCTGGTCGCTGATCCACTGCTCGGCGTCGACTTCGACGTGACCAGATCCGGCACGACGACAGTCGTCGGCCCGGGCATGGTGATCCTCATGGCGCTCGGCGCCGGCCTGGTCGGGTGGGCCTTCCCTGGCGTTGCTCGAGCGATTCACCGCGCAGGCTCGCCGGGTGTGGGTGATCACGGCATCCGTCGTCCTGCTGCTCTCATTGGCGATGCCGTTCAACTCAGGCGAGATCGCCACCGACGCCAAGGTGTCCCTACTGCTGATGCACGTGGTCGTTGGCGCCGTGCTGATCCCGCTTTACGCCCGGACGGCGAGCGGCCGCTCGAAGAACGACTCGAGTACGACGATCGTCTGAGTGCTGGTCACGCCGTCCACTTGATGCAACGCGCGCAGCGTTGCCTGGAGGTCCTCGGTCGTTGTCGTCCTCACCTTGACCAGCACCGACGCGGGTCCGGCGATGATGTGGGCCTCCTGGACCGCGGAGATGTCCTCCAGTGCGCGCAGGGTCGGCTCGTCGCCCATCCAGGTGTCCGTGTCGAGCAGGACATACGCGAGTACGCCGTTCCCCAGCGCGGCTGGGTCGACCTCAACCGTGGTCCGCCGGATCACTCCGGACGCCTTCAGTTTCTTGACTCGCTCGTGCGCCGCCCCCGCGGACAACCCGACGGCCTGGCCGAGGGCGGCGTACGACTGGGTGGCGTCCTCCTGCAGCCGGGCCAGCAGTTGCCGATCCACATCATCTATGGTCATCATCACCCTTTGCCAAACCTCATCCTGTGAAGTACAACAATAGCAGGATTAGGTTCGACCAGGGAGCACTATGACCATCACACTGTCACCCCCGCCGCCACGGATCCGGGCCGAGCTCGTCGTCCTCGACGACCGGTTCCGGAAGATCGCGGGGGACGAGTACGTCGAGTGCCTGTACGACGGCGGTCGCTGGCTGGAAGGGCCGGCGTACTCACCCGCGTGGTGCTGTCTGATCTTCAGCGACATCCCGAACGACCGGCTGCTCCGCTGGGACGAGGTCTCCGGTCAGGTGTCCGTCTTCCGGCAGCCGTCCGGCTACATCAACGGCAACACGATCGACCGCGAGGGCCGCCTGATCAGCTGCTCGCAGGGTGATCGCCAGGTCGTCCGGACCGAGTACGACGGTTCGCGCACAGTGCTCGCGTCCCACCTGGACGGCCGCCGGCTCAACAGCCCGAACGATGTCGTCGTGAAGAGCGACGGCTCAGTCTGGTTCACCGACCCGCCGTACGGGATCACCTCGAACTACGAAGGGCACGCAGCCGAGCAGGAGATGGACGGCTGTCACGTCTACCGGGTCGGGCCCGACGGCGTACTGACCGTCGTCGCGGACGACTTCACCCGCCCGAACGGTCTCGCCTTCTCACTCGATGAGTCTCAGTTGTACGTCGTGGACACGCCGGGCAAGCACATCCGCCGCTTCGACTTGGACGGCGACAAGCTGCTCGCCGGTGAGGTGTTCGCACCCTGCGAGGCCGGTATGTTCGACGGCATCAGGCTGGACAGAGCCGGGCGGGTCTGGGCGGCGACGCACGAAGGCGTCCACTGCTTCGACCCGGACGGCACGCTGATCGGCAAGCTACTGCTCCCCGACATCGTCTCCAACCTCTGCTTCGGCGGCCCCAAGGGCAACCGTCTGTTCATCACCGCGACCACGTCGGTGTGGTCTTGGCTGCTGACCACGACCGGCGCGACACGGTGGTGAAGGAATAGGCTTTCCGGCGGACGGGGCATTCGACTTCGTGAGGAGTGGTGATGACGGGCATTCTCGAGCCGCTGGCCGGTACGGCGCCGGCCGTCTGGGAGAAACAGGACGACCGGTTCGAAGGCATCCGCGGGGACAAGCTACTCGAGCGGCTGTGGACCGGTGGGCGGTGGGTCGAGGGGCCGGTGTATTCGCCGGCCGGCCGTTATCTGCTCTGGAGCGACATCCCGAACGACCGCATCCTGCGCTGGGACGAGACGTCGTACGAGGTCTCGATCTTCCGGCACCCGGCCGGGAACACGAACGGGCACACCCTCGACACCGAGGGGCGCCTGGTCAGCTGTGAACACGGGAACCGCCGCGTCACCCGGACCGAGCACCACGGTGCCGTCACCGTCCTCGCCTCCGAGTACGACGGGAAGCGGCTGAACAGCCCGAACGACGTCGTGGTCAAGCGCGACGGCTCGGTCTGGTTCACCGACCCGGCGTACGGGATCGACTCCGACTACGAGGGCTACAAGGGTGAGATCGAGACGGGTGGTTGCCATGTCTACCGGGTTTCGCCGGACGGGGTGCTGACCCGGGTCGCCGACGACTTCAACCGGCCGAACGGGCTGGCCTTCTCCCTGGACGAATCGTTGCTCTACATCGCCGATTCCGAGGAAGGCACG
This sequence comes from Kribbella sp. NPDC049174, assembly GCF_043197365.1. Taxonomy (NCBI): domain Bacteria; kingdom Bacillati; phylum Actinomycetota; class Actinomycetes; order Propionibacteriales; family Kribbellaceae; genus Kribbella; species Kribbella sp. NPDC049174. Next base: position 607,417 of record NZ_JBICSZ010000002.1, read on the forward strand.
CTCCGGGTCTTCACCGTGGACGGCGACAAGCTGTCCGGCGGCGACCTGTTCGCCGAATGCGGTAACGGGATCTTCGACGGCATCCGGCTCGACACCGAGGGCCGGATCTGGGCGTCGGCCGCCGACGGCGTACACGTCTACCACCCGGACGGCACTCTGCTCGGCAAGCTCCTCGTCCCCGAGACCGTCTCGAACCTCACCTGGGGCGGTCCCAAGCGCAACCGCCTCTTCCTCACCGCGACCACGTCGGTCTACTCCCTCTTCACCACCGTCAACGGCGCCCCCGGTCCCTACGGCCCGCGCCGCTGATCGTCTCCCTCGGACGGGGGAGACCGTTGGTCCTGGAGATGGATCACACCGGGGTGGTGTGGATGACACGTTCTTCGGGTGGCCCGCGCGAGGCGGGCCCGACCCGAAGGAGTTTGCGTGCGAAGCCCGAAGTTCATCTGCCGATCGGTGGTCGCCGGAGTGCTGGCCTTGCTGGTCACGGCCGGCGCCGCCGCCCCGTCGTCGGCCGACCCCGATTCCGCGAGCACGAGCCCGGTGATGCGGGTGTCCGGGGCCGGTGGCGGTTACCTGGGGCCCGATTGGCCGGGGATGGAAGGCGACCCGGTGCGGTTCGAGATCGACGGCCGTGCGACGGACCCGCTGCACCCGTCCGGCTCGTTCCACGTCGTCCACCGCAAGCCTGACGGCCGGCTGCTCGCCGAGTTCAGCGGCCACCTCACCAGCCTGGTGTCGGTCGACGAGGTTGCCGTGGTGACCGGCGTGATCGACGCCGCCGAACACCCGGACGTGCCGTTGCAGTTCGTCGGCAAACCGGTCGCGTTCACGGTGTACGACGGCGGCGCTCAGGACCGGATCGGCTGGGCGTGGGGCTTCTTCGGCGCTCCGGTGAGCAAGCTCCAGGGCACCGCGCCGACGTTCGCCCTGACCGACGGCGGCTTCCGGGTCGAGGGTGGACCGCGTCCTCGCGTTGCGCAGGGCAACGGTCCGAAGGTTGCGGTGCAGGCGGAGGGTGACGGTACGACGGTCGCCGCGGTGCTCGGTGGTCCGAGCCGATCGTCGCGTGGATCGATGCGATTCGAGCTCGCCGCGCACGTACCGGCCGGCGGCGACCCGACACAGGTCCAAGGCCGCTTCCAGTTCCGCGATCATGGCGCGTCCGCGGCCGACTTCGAGGGTCGGCTCAGCTGTCTCGTCGCCGGCGGACCGGTCGCGATCACCACGGGCGTGGTGACGAAATCCAACGATCCGGCCCAGATCGGCAAGCAGGTCTCGTTCTCGCTCAAGGACGGCAAGGTCGACCGGCTCGGCTGGCTCTGGAGCTGGTCCGCCGCGCAACCTCCGATCGCCGACTGCATGTCGACCGTGCCTTTCTACGCCCCGCGGTGGGGCGGCCTCGTCGTCCAGTCGTAGGAAATCCCTTGGCCCTCGGGACCGGAATCGCGGGCCTGAGCGAGGAACCCGGGTACGACGCCGCGTGGCGTCGTACCCGGGGTTCGGTCAGAAGTTCTTCTGAATCTGGTCGATGATGGTGAAGACGGCGAGGAAGCCGAACGCCAGGAACGAGAACAGCATCACCGCGGCGCGGAGTGGGCTGATGCGGATCGCCTTGGGCAGGGCGCGGGAGTTCATCCACCAGAGCAGGATCGAGTAGAAGAACATCATCGTGCCGGCCGTACAGGCGGAGATCACCAGCAGTACCAGCGGCTGGTCCAGGCCGGCCAGCAGTACGATGATGCCGAAGGCAACCAGTCCCCAGACCAGCCCGAAGTACAGCTTGGACTCGCTCACCGTCGAGGTGCGCAGGTAGCGGGCCTTGATCATGTCCGCGGTCAACCGGGACGTGTAGTCGACGATGCCGGTCGCGGCCGCGAACAGAGAGAACGCGCCGATCGCCCAGAACAGATAGCCGAACCAGTCGCCGACCAAGGCCTGCAGGGTGGTGCCCTCGACCTTCAGGAAGCTGATGTTGTTCTTGACCTCCGGGTTCCCGAACAATGTCGCGTGCGCGAGCATCGAGGTGAACACGATGGTCAGGATGGTGATCGCCACGAAGGTCGAGGCCTGCTCGATGTTGGCGAACTTCCACCAGCGCTTCCAGCGGGCCATGTTCGCTTCGTCGGTGTCGAAGACGTAGCCGTTGGCGGTCGGGTCCGCCTCTTTCTCGCCGGTGATCGGGGAGGTCAGTCGCGGCACGTGCACACCCATGCCGAAGCCCTTGTCCCGGATCCAGTTGCTCTGCACCAGGTTCTGCCCACCGCCGGCACCGGCGTACGCGATCGCACCCATGATGAGGGCGAACCCGAGCTGGTCGGCCGGGAACTGCGGGTTGGTGACCGCGTCGCCGAGCGCGTTGTAGGTCTTGCTCCGGATGGCGAAGACCAGCGCAAGGATGACGAGCAGCGTGACGGCGAGGATCTTGACGAAGATCAGCCGCTCGAGCATCAGGTACACGACCGGCGCGAAGGTCAGGATCAGGCCGATCACGAGCAGGATGCCGATCGCGATCCAGCGCGGGTCGCCGGCCCCGAACAGGTAGGTCAGCATCGAGGCAGAACTGGTCGCCCAGCCGGGCCACATGTTCGCGAAGTACGTCATGATCGCGAAGAACAGACCCCAGTGTTTCCAGTACCGGTTGAAGCCGGTCAACGCTGTCTCACCAGTGGCCAGCGTGTACCGCTCGATCTCCATGTTCAGGAACCACTGGATGATCACGCCGACCACGGCGCCCCAGAGGAACACCAGGCCGACCTGGCTGGCGATGTACGGCCAGAGGATGAACTCGCCCGACGCCAGGCCGACACCGGCGCCGACCATCCCGGGACCGATGATCTTCCAGGCCTTGGTAGGTGGCTCGGGGAGGTTGCGAACCTGCGGTGCCGGCAGGTTCTTGGTGGGCAGTGCGAACCTGCCGTGTTCACGGGTAGTGATGTCTGCCATGGGCTCCTCACTTCCTAGGCCCCCGCACTATGTCCGGACCATAGCGAATACTGTCGACACGGGCGACCCGACACAGCCGGGCTGGCAGACTGCGGTTTCATGAGTGGGGTGACCGTGCTGGTGGCGTCGTACGCCGGCGCCGCGAGCGCACCTGCGCACGTCCGGCTGGCGGGCCTGGTGGGCACGTTGCCAGGGGAGACGCTGGTACGGCGTGACGCGGCGGGGCCGGTCGTGGTGTTCGACGATGCGGCCGAGGCAATCACGGCGGCCAAGGCGTTGCGGGCTGCGTCGCTCGACGTACCGGCGGGGGAGCTGGTGCGAATCGCCGTACATACGGGCATTGCGACGGGTCCTGCGGTGAGGCATGCCGAGCAATTGCTGGAGATCGCGAACCCCGGGCAAACGTTGCTGACGGCATCGGTGCCGGTACCACCGGACGAGGTGGCCGATCTCGGGGTGCACCGGCTACGCGACCTCGGGTCGCCCGAACGCATCTTCGAGCTCACTTCAACCTCGGAGAGCCCTGCCGCCACCCTCACCCCCGCCCCGGGCGAAGCGAGGGCCGCGCCCTTGCGTTCTTTGGACCTGGTGCCGAACAACCTCCCGGTGATGTTCACCAGCTTCGTCGGCAGGCAGACACAACTCGCCGCGCTCAGAACACAATTGTCCGGAAATCGGTTGGTGACGCTGACCGGCCCGGGCGGGAGCGGGAAGACACGCCTGGCCGCACAGGTCGCGGCCCAGTCGGCGGAGCGCTGGCCCGACGGTGTCTGGTGGGTCGATCTCGCGACTGTCACCGAGAGTGTGCAGATTCCCGAGGCGGTGGCGGCGGCGGTCGGCGTACTGGTCGAGACGGGTGACAGCACCCGGCTGCTGATCGGCCAACTGAGGGCCAGGCGGACATTGCTCTGCCTGGACAATTGCGAGCAGGTGATCGACGCCGTCGCGGAGTTCGTACTCGCGCTGCAGACGTCGTGTCCGGAGGTCTCGGTGCTGGCAACGAGCCGCGAGCCGTTGGACATTCAGGGCGAGGCGGTCTGGCGGGTGCCCGCGCTGGCTCCGGACGAGGCGATGACGCTCTTCACCGAGCGGGCCGGAGTGGAGTTTCCGGACTCGGACAAGGCGATCAGGTCGATCTGCGTCCGCCTCGACGGGTTGCCGCTGGCTCTCGAACTGGCCGCTGCCTGGGTGCGCACGCTGACGCCGGAGCAGATCGAGGCCGGTCTGGACGACCGCTTCGGCCTGCTCACCCGGAACGCGAGGGGAGTATCAGCGCGACAACAGACCCTGGCCGCGTCGATCGACTGGAGCCACGACCTGCTCGATCCGGACGAACGACAGGTCTTCCGCCGGCTCGCTGTCTTCGCCGGCGGCTTCACCCTCGATGCGGCGCAGTCGGTCTGCGGCACGTCCGCCGTACTGGAGCTTCTTGCGCGGCTTGTCGACAAATCGCTCGTGGTCGCGGAGGGCGGGCGGTATCGGCTGCTCGAGACGATTCGCGAGTACGCCGGGCTGCGGCTACGCGACTCAGGTGAGCAGGTGAGGGATCTGCATCTCGACTACTTCCTGGCCGCGGCGGAAGCGGCGGAGCCCTTGCTGGACGGGGACCGGGACGCTTGGCGCGCGGTGATCGAGCCGGATCGGGAGAACTATCGAGCAGCGCTGGACTACGGGCTGTCCACGGATCCCGACCGCGGTCGGCGGTTGGCGGCCGCGCTCCCCTGGATGTGGAATCTGCGCGCGACCGGTCCGGAGGGGATCGGCTATCTGCGGCGGGCGATCGACTCCGCGCCGGACGAGCGGTCGTTGCTGCAGGCCCGTTTGCTGTACGGGTACGCGACGATCGCCGACACCGTCGATCCGTTCGGTTACGACGCGGCCGGCCGGGGACTGGAGCTCGCGACCGAGCTCGGCGACGAGCGGCTGCGCTCGCTCTTCCTCGCACTGGTTGCTGTCGGCAAATTCTTCACCGGTTTCCAGAGGGCCTGGGAGCTGACCGAGGAAGGCCGGCGGCTGGCCGAAGGCACCGGTGACGAGGTCGCCCGCGACGCCAACCTCGCGTTGCAATGCGTGCTGCTGGCCTTGTGGGACCGGCATGACGAGCTGACTCCGCTGTTCGAGACCGTGATCCCTGGCCTGCTGGCGCGCGGTGAGCGGGGCGTTGCCACGACCGTGCTCCTGGTGCGCTCCGAAAGCCTCGCGGCGACCGGAGATCTGTGGCAGGCCATCGACGTTGCCAGGCACGCCCTCGCGACCGCCGAACCGCTGGCCGACTTCCACCGGGTCGGGACGGCCCGCGGGCAGTTGGCGACGCTGCTGGCCCGATCCGGTCGCCTCGACGAGGCCTATGAGTTGATGCGCCCGCTGCTCGATCTCGTGGATGCCGCGGTCGTACCGAATCTCGGCCAGGTGATGGGCCTGCTCTCGTATCGAAGTGGGGACCACGACGCTGCCGCCGAGTGGATACGACGCGACGTGGACCCGGACGGTCCGCTCGCCGAGACCTACATTCCCGCAATGCTGCTGCCGCTGTACGCCGCCGCATTGCACAACCCTGCTGACGTTCTCGAACGCGCGGTGACGCTCGCCCGTCGCTACAACCTGCCCAGAATTCTCGCCGACGCGCTCGACCAGCAGGGCCGGTCGCTGATCGACGAGCAGCCGGACCAGGCGGCGGAGCTCCTGCACGAGGCGCTCACCATCAGGGTCGACCACGGACTACGGGCCTTCATCGTCGACAGCCTGGAATCCCTTGCCCTGCTGGCGAATCACACCAATCGCCCCGCCGACGCGGCCCGCCTGGCCACCGCGGCAACAGTCGCACGCGCGGAGATGGGGTACGCCGCCACGCCCGACCAGCCGACGTTGCCGGGCACCGATGAGCCACCGCTGACGCTGGACGAGGCCGTCGCGTACGTACGCCGTACCCGAGGGGCACGAGGACGGCCGTCGTCGGGGTGGGCCAGCTTGACACCGACCGAGCGTGAGGTCGTCGCGCTGGCCGTGGAAGGGCTGAGCAATCCGGAGATCGGTGCCCGGCTGTACATGAGCCGCGGCACCGTGAAGACGCATCTCGCCCACGTCTACGCCAAGCTCGGTGTCGCCAACCGCACCGAGCTGGCGTCCCTCAAGAAAGCATCTCCAGGGCCTTCGTGATCCGGCGGGCCCGGGTCTCCGGCTTCTTGGCGTCGTTGATCGCGTTCACGTGCTCACGCCGGTGGCTGTAGCTCAGCGCATCGAAGGTCTTCCGCAGCCCGGCCTCCTCGAGCGCCGCGGCGAGATCCGCCGGCACCTCCACCGTCCGCGCGGCCGTGTCCCGCTCAACCGTCACGGTCACCGGATCGCCGTCACCCTTGCCCAGCTCGGTCCGAATACTCTTCAGCAACCCCAGCGCCATACACCCGCCCATGGACGCGATCGAACCGCGATACGCGATCCCGTCGAACGAAGCCTGCACCGGGATCCGCCCACCACCACCGAGCGCCGCGATCACCTCACCCGGCACCTCCACCCAAGCCCCACCACCGTCGTTCACCACGACAGTCCCCTCGAACGTCTCCATACGCGGCACCTTAGGACGACAGCTTGCTCGGCCACCAGACCTTCTTGCCGATGTCGTAGGCGAGGGCGGGGACGAGGAGGGAGCGGACCACGGTGGTGTCGAGGAGGACGCCGAAGGCGACCATGAAGGCGATCTGGACCAGGAACAGGATCGGCAGTACGGCGAGCGCCGAGAAGGTGGCCGCGAGTACCACGCCGGCCGAGGTGATGACGCCGCCGGTGACCGCCAGGCCGATCAGGATGCCCGGTCTGGTGCCCTGCTCCTGCGACTCCTCCCGAACCCGGGTCATCAGGAAGATCGAGTAATCGATGCCTAGGGCAACGAGGAAGACGAACGCGTAGAGCGGGATGCTCGGGTCGGCGCCGGGGAAGTCGAACACGTGGTTGAACATCAGCGCGCTCACCCCGACGGTCGCGGCGAACGAGACGACGTTCGCGACCACCAGCAGCACGGCCGCCACGACCGAGCGCAGCAACAGCATCAGGACGACGAAGATCACCGCCAGGATGGCCGGGATGATCACCCGCAGGTCCCGCTCGCTGGCGTTCAGCACATCCAGGTTGATCGCGGTGGTGCCGCCGACCAGGATGTCCGGGCTGACCTTGTCCAGGTCCGTCCGCAGGTGCTCGACCACCTTGGTCGCCTCTGGCGAGTCGGCCGCCACCTCCAGCGTGGCCTGGACCAGGACCTTGCCGTCGACAACCTTCGGCGGTACGCCGGGTGCCACCGAGGCGGACGCCGTGCCGACACCGTCGACCTGCGCGGCGGTCTGGACCACCTGGTCGGCCTGGGCGACCGGGGTGAGGATCTGGACCGGCGTACCGGCGCCGGCGTCGAAGTGCTTGGCGAGCTCCTCCTGTCCGGTGACGGACTCGACCTTGTCGAGGAACAGGTCCTCCTGCGAGATGCCGTCGGCCTTGAAGGTCGGAAGGAACGCGGCACAGCCCAGCAGCGCGAGCGCGGTGATCGCCCAGACCTTGCGCGGACTGCGACCGACCAGCCCGGACACGCGTCCCCACAGGCGCCGGCCACCCACCTGGTCGCGCGCGTGCACGTGGTCGACCCGCGGGATGGACGGCCAGAAGATCCGCCGGCCGAAGGCGAGCAGGATCGCCGGCAGGAAGCTCATCGAGGCGACCAGCGCGCCGGCGATACCGATCGCGCCGACCGGACCGAGTCCCTTCGTGCTGCCGAGCTGGGAGAGCAGCAGGCAGAGCAGACCGAGGATGACGGTCGCCGCGCTGGCCGCGATCGGCTCGATCGAGGCCCGCCACGCGATCCGCATCGCGTCGTACTTGCTGGTGTAGTCGTGCAACTCCTCTTTGTAACGGGAGACGAGCAGCAGCGAGTAGTCGGTCGCGGCCCCGACGACCAGGATGAACAGAATGCCCTGACTCTGCCCGTTCAGCTCGAGTACGCCGTTCTTCGCCAGCGGATAGACCACCAGCGCGGCCAGGGCGAGACCGAAGACAGCGGTCAGCAGCACCGCGATCGGCAGGATCGGGCTGCGGTAGACGATCAGCAGGATGACGAACACCACCGTGAGCGCGACGCCGAGCAGGATTCCGTCGATCCCGCCGAACGCGACGACGAAGTCCGCGAACACCCCGCCCGGACCGGTCACGTACACCTTGAGACCAGTGGGTGTGAGGTCTTGCTTGATCTCGGTCCGCATCGCGTCGGCGACGGCGAACAGTACTGTCTCGCCTTCGGTGACCACCTCGTCGGCGCGGTCGCCGTCCAGTTCGACGGTGAGTAACAGCGCCTGCTTGTCCTCCGACGGGATCACCGTCTTGGCGGGCGCGGCCAGGTAGTCACCGATCGTCTTGCCGTTGCCGAGCTCGAGCGTCGGCACCTTGGCGAGGAACTCGTTGGCCTTGGCCAGGTCGGCCGGCGTGATGCCTTCGTCGCGCTGGATCAGGACGAAGTACGGCAGCGCGGTGGAGTCGACGAACTTGGCGGACTCGTTACTGACCAGCGTGGATTCGGCTTGTTTCGGAAGGAAATTGGCGTTGTCGTTCTCCTGAACCTCGCTCAATCTCCCGACTGTCGGGCCGCCCAGCGACCCCAGCACCAGCCAGGCGATCAGTACGGCGGCGATCCCTGCCCGCCAGGCCCAGCGCCCACCGGACCGCCCGCCCCGGCCGGTCTCCCCAGTCTCCAGACCTGCCTGTTCGGTGGTCTGCTCAGTCTGTTTCAACGTTGTCCCCTCGCCCTCGGTACCCGCACAGTACCCAGCGGCCGGGCTTCTTCTCTCACTGCCCGGCGGCGGGTGTGCGGGAGCCGTTTCGGCGGCGTAACAACAAGATGACTACTCGGAAACACCCCGGTCATAGCGTCCTGGCCTAATCAGTGAGGTCGGATGATCGGAGACTAACGATGACGCTCGAGGCACGACCGGACGTCACCACCCGCGACGGAAGCGGCGCGGTGGGGACTGTCGAGGCGCCGCGGCGCGGGCGCTGGATCGATGTCTGGGATCCGGAGGACGCGACATTCTGGGCCGAGAAGGGCCGTGCGGTCGCGCGGCGCAACCTGTGGCCGTCGATCTTCGCCGAGTTCCTCGGCTTCTCCGTCTGGCAACTGTGGAGCATCGTGGTCGTCTCGATGCCGAAGGCCGGCTTCACCTACAGCACGAACCAGCTGTTCTGGCTGGTCGCGCTGCCGAGCCTGGTCGGTGCGACGCTGCGACTGCCCTACACGTTCGCGGTACCGCGGTTCGGCGGCCGGAACTGGACCATCGTGTCCGCGCTGCTGCTGCTGATCCCGACCATCGGGCTGTCCTACTTCATGACCCAGCCGGACACACCGTTCGCGCTGATGGCCCTGGTCGCGGCGACCGCGGGTGTCGGCGGTGGCAACTTCGCCAGCAGTATGACGAACATCTCGTTCTTCTACCCGGAGAAGGAGAAGGGCTTCGCGCTCGGTGTCAACGCGGCCGGCGGCAACCTCGGCGTCGCCGTGGTCCAGTTGGTGGTGCCGGTGGTGATCGTGCTCGGTGCCGGGCTGTCGCTGGACCGGGCCGGCCTGCTGTGGATCCCGCTGATCCTGCTGGCCGCTTTCCTGGCCTGGAAGGTGATGGCCAACCTCTCCGTCGCGAACTCCTCGTTCCGCACCTCGATCGCGGCGGCGAAGCGGCCGCACACCTGGATCATCTCGTTCCTCTACATCGGCACCTTCGGCTCGTTCATCGGCTTCGGGGCGGCCTTCCCGCTGCTGATCAAGACCAGCTTCCCCGAGATCACGGTGTCCCACGTCGCCTTCCTCGGTGCCCTGGTCGGCTCGGTCGCCCGCCCGTTCGGCGGGAAGCTGTCCGACAAGCTCGGCGGCGCCTGGGTGACGGTCTGCGCCTTCGTGGTGATGGGCGTCGGCATCCTGTCGGCGATCGTGTCGCTGAACGCGGGCAGCTTCACCGCGTTCCTGCTCAGCTTCCTGGTCCTGTTCGTCGCCAGCGGCGCCGGCAACGGGTCGACGTACCGGATGATCCCCGCGGTGTTCCGGCTGACCACGGCGGACGACCCGGGCCGGGCCAAGCGCGAGGCGGCGGCCTGTATCGGGATCGCCTCCGCGATCGGTGCGTATGGCGGCTTCCTGGTCCCGCGTGGATTCGCGATGTCGACCAGCAACTTCGGCTCGCTGATCCCGGCGTTGTACGTCTTCTGCGGCTTCTACGTGGTCTGCCTGGCCGTGACCTACTTCTGCTACCTCCGCAAGGGTGGCCCGCTCAGCCGGGAGCGCGTGTGAGGGGAGTCCCCACCCACTGCCCGTATTGCGCCCTGCAGTGCGCCACCTCCCTGCACCCGGTCGACCGGCCGGGTGCAGTGGAGGTGCGGCCCCGGGCCATTCAGAGCTATCAGGGTGGCCCGACCAACAAGGGTGGGCTGTGCCGCAAGGGCTGGACCGCTGCCGAGGTGCTGACGGTGCCGGACCGGCTCACCATGCCGCTGGTCCGGGACGCGGCCGGCAACCTGGTGGAGACGAGCTGGGACGAGGCGCTCGACTTCGTGGCCGATCGCATCCGGTCGCTGCAGGCCGCGCACGGCAACGACGCGATCGCCGTCTTCGGTGGCGGCGGGCTGACCAACGAGAAGGCGTACGCGCTGGGCAAGTTCGCCCGGGTGGCGCTGAAGACCGCGAACGTGGACTACAACGGCCGGTTCTGCATGTCGTCCGCGGCGGCCGCGACGAACCGCGCCTTCGGGATCGACCGAGGGCTGCCGTTCCCGCTGGCCGACGTGGCCGGCGCCGGCGCCGTCCTGCTGGTCGGCAGCAACATCGCCGAGACGATGCCGCCGGCGGTCTCGCATCTGGAAGGCGTACGGAACTCGGGTGGGCTTCTGGTCGTCGACCCGCGCCGTACGGCGACCGCCACGCTGACCGAGGACGGCGCCGGTATCCACCTCCAGGCGACGCCGGGGACCGACCTGGCCCTGGTGCTCGCGTTGACTCACGTCGTACTGCAGGAAGGTCTTGCCGACACGGCGTACCTGACCGAGCGCACCGACGACCCGGACACGCTGTTCCGCACGACCGCCTCCTGGTGGCCCGAGCGAGCGGAGCGCGTGACCGGCGTACCGGCCGCGACAATCCGGCGGGCAGCGCGGGCGCTGGCTGCCGCGGCACCCGTGCACGGAGGCGCCGGAGCGTTCATCCTGACCGGTCGCGGCGCTGAGCAGCACAGCAAGGGCACTGACACCGTGACGGCCTGCATCAACTTGGCTCTGGCGCTGGGACTGCCCGGTCGGCTCGGTAGCGGCTACGGGTGCATCACTGGTCAGGGCAACGGGCAGGGCGGCCGGGAGCACGGTCAGAAGGCCGACCAGCTTCCCGGCTACCGCAGCATCGCCGACCCGGCTGCACGGGCCTATGTCGCGGGTGTCTGGGGTGTGGAGGCAGACAGCCTGCCCGGGCCGGGTAAGAGCGCTGTCGAGCTCATCAACGCGCTCGGTACGGAGGACGGCCCGAAGGCCCTGCTCGTTCACGGGAGCAACCTGCTGGTGTCTGCACCGCGCCTCGCGTCCGTGCGGGAGCGGCTCGCGTCGCTGGACCTGCTGGTGGTGGCAGATGTCGTACCGTCCGAGACTGCTCTGCTGGCGGATGTCGTCTTCCCGGTCACGCAGTGGGCCGAGGAGGAGGGCACGATGACCTCGCTCGAGGGCCGCGTCATCCGCCGTCGGGCCGCGATCGAGCCGCCGGGTGAGGTCCGCAGCGACCTGGCGGTCTTTGCCGGACTGGCCGGCCGGCTCGGCAGTGCTGACGGTTTCCCAACCGATCCGGCCGAGGTGTTCGAGGAGTTGCGGCTCGCCAGCAAGGGCGGCAAGGCCGACTACTCGGGCATCACCTGGGACCGGATCGACGCCGGCGAGGCGCTGTTCTGGCCGGTGCCGGCCGAGGGCCACCCGGGTACGCCGCGACTGTTCGCGGACTCCTTCAGTACGCCGGACGGCCGCGCGCATGTGGTCCCGGTCGACCACCGGCCGGTCGCGGACGACCTGAACGCGGCGGCGCCGATCTACCTGATCACCGGCCGGCTGCTGCAGCACTACCAAAGCGGCGCCCAGACGCGCCGGGTGGCGGAGCTGGACGAGGCCGAGCCCGAGGTGTTCGCCGAGATCCACCCGCGGGTGGCCGCGCAGCTGGGGATCGCCGACGGACGCCCGATCCGGCTGCGCACCGCGCGCGGTTCGATGGTCCTGCCGGCCCGGGTGACCGCCGACGTCCGTCCGGACACGGTCTTCGTGCCGTTCCACTACGGCGGCGCCGGCGCGGTCAACGAGCTCACCAACGACGCTCTCGACCCGGTGTCCCGGATGCCGGAGTTCAAGGCCTGTGCCGTCGAAGTCACAGCCGCCAGCCTTCCGGCGACTGGAGTTCCGGCATGAACGAGAAGGTAGTGATCATCGGAGGTGGCATGGCCGGCCGACGGCTGGCCGGGCTGCTTCCGTCGTACGACGTGACCGTCCTCGGCGACGAGGGGTCGTACAACCGCGGCAGGTTGACCGAGTACGTCGCCGGTCGCGCGGCCGAGCCGGTCATCGGTGCCGAGCCGGTGGCGACCGCGGCCCGGGTCGATCGGGCCCGGCGGGTGGTCACGGACGTCGAGGGTCGCGAGTTCGGGTACGACCGGCTGGTGTTCGCGACCGGCGCGACGCCGATCCTTCCCAAGGGTGTGCCGGACGCGCCGGGGATCCACACCCTGCGGTCTGCGGCCGACGCCCGCGCGGTCGTCGAGGAGGCCGGTCGGGTACGACGTGCCGTCGTTCTGGGCGGCGGTGTGCTCGGTGTCGAGACGGCGTGTGCACTGCGCGAGCGCGGCGTCGCGGTGACACTGGTGCACGACGGCGAAACCCTGCTGGACAAGACGATCCGGCTCACCGCCGGCCGCCGGATCACCCGCGCGGTGCGTGAGCTCGGTGTCGAGGTGCTCCTCAACACGACCCTCGAGGGCACCGATCTACGCAACGAGCGCTTCCGGGCGCTGCGGTTGCGCGGCGGCCGGCAGGTCTTCGGCGAGGTGCTCGTCGTCGCCTGCGGCGTGAAGCCCTCCACGCAGCTCGCCGCCGGTCTGCCGATCGGACCGGCCGGCGGCATCGTTGTCGACCGGACGCTGACGAGTCCCGGCGACGCGCGGGTGCACGCGATCGGCGACTGCGCCGAGATCGACGGCCTCGTCACCGGCACGGTGGCATCGGCCTGGTCACAGGCGGAATCGCTCGCGGCCAGGCTGGCCGGCCGGGGCGACGGTCCGGTCGAGCCGTCCCCGCCTCCGCCGGACTACGACGTCATCCGGCTGACCGCGGGCGGGCTCGATGTGCTTGTTCTTGGCAACAAAGAGGACGAGGGCGAGGTGGTGCGACTCGAGGACGGCGAACGGTACGTCCGCGCCGTACTGCGGGACGGCATCGTGCGATCGGCCGTCGCGGTCGGTGCGCCCGATGTGGCCGCGGAGCTCGTGCTGCTGGCGGACCGGGGTACGCCGGTCACCGCCGTCGGGTTGCTGGCGGCTCCCGACGTACCGACGAAGAAGGTGGCCACCGTCTGCCGGTGCAACGGGGTCACCAGGGCCGCGATCGAGACGGCCTGGCGCGGAGGTGCCGACAGCGTCGCCGGCATCGCCGCGAAGACGCGGGCGACGACCGGGTGCGGCAGTTGCACCGGCGCCGTCGGCGATCTGCTCGACCGCTTCCGCCGCGGCGAGACCGAACCAGTTCCGACCAGGAGGGCGACGATGACAGAGCTGAACAAGGCCCGGCACGTAGTGGTGGTGGGCGGAGGGATGGTCGCTCACCGGTTGGTCGAGGCGCTGCGTTCGCGCGATACCGAGATCCAGTGGCGGATCACCGTGCTGGCCGAGGAGCCGCGGCTGCCGTACGACCGGGTGGCGTTGACCAGCTACTTCTCCGGCCGCGACCCGCACGACCTCGCACTGGGCGACCCGGAGCTCTGGGACGACCCCGCCGTGACGCTGCGCAAGGGCGTGCAGGTCACGTCGTTCGACAGCTCGGCCAAGGTCGTGACGACCACGCGTGGAGAGCGGATCGAGTACGACGAACTGGTCCTGGCGACAGGCTCGTCGGCCTTCGTGCCGCCGGTGAAGAACAGCGACGCGCAGGGCTGTTTCGTCTACCGCACTGTCGACGACGTGGCCGCGCTGCGGGTGTACGTCGAGCGGCTGAAGAGCGAGGGCAAGGACGTCCACGGTGTCGTGGTCGGTGGTGGTCTGCTCGGTCTCGAGGCCGCTGGTGCGCTCCGAGCCCTCGGCGCGGCGACCAAGGTGGTCGAGTTCGCGCCGCGACTGATGCCGCTCCAGGTCGACGAGGGCGGCGGCGCGGCGCTGGCCCGGCTGATCGAGAGCCTCGACGTCGACGTGATGGTGTCGACGCAGTGCACCCGGGTCAAGCTCACTTCGCAGGGTTCCGCGAAGGCGATGGCGCTGGCTGATGGTCCCGATCTGCCGGCCGACGTGGTCGTGTTCGCAACCGGTGTCCGGCCGCGCGACGAGCTGGCCCGGGCGGCCGGTCTGGACGTCGGCGAGCGCGGCGGTGTCGTGGTCGACGAGGCCTGCCGGACGTCGGTGCCGGGTGTCTGGGCGATCGGTGAAGTCGCTTGTATCGAAGGCCGGGTCTGGGGGTTGGTTGCCCCCGGCTACACGATGGCCGAGATCGTCGCCGACCGGCTGCTCGGCGGCGAGGCGACGTTCCCGGGTGCGGACACCTCGACGAAGCTGAAGCTGCTCGGGGTCGACGTGGCCAGCTTCGGCGATGCCTTCGGTACGTCGGAGGGCGCGCTCGACATCGTCTACGCCGACCCGATCGCCGGCGTCTACAAGAAGCTCGTCCTGTCCGACGACGCGCGGACGCTGCTCGGCGGCATCCTGGTCGGCGACGCGTCGGCGTACTCGGGCCTCCGCCCGATGGTCGGCCGCGAGCTCGGTGCGGACCCGGCGGCGTTCCTGCTGCCCGAGGGCGCCGGTCCGGTCAAGCTGGAGCTCCCCGACGACGCGCCGGTCTGCTCCTGCAACAACGTGTCGGCCGGGACGATCCGGTGCGCCGTCCGGGACGAAGGCTGCACGGACATCAAGTCGGTGTGTGGCAAGACCAAGGCAGGCACGAGCTGCGGGTCCTGCCTGCCGATCGTGAAGAACCTCATGAACACCGAGCTGGCCAAGGCCGGTGTCGAGGTCAGCAAGGCGTTGTGCGAGCACTTCGCGTTGTCCCGGGCCGAGCTGTTCGACGTGGTCCGGGTGACCGAGCTGCGCACGTTCAGCGAGATCGTCGAGCGGCACGGCACCGGCCGCGGCTGTGACATCTGCAAGCCGGTGGTCGCCTCCATCCTGGCCAGCCTCGACCCGGCCGGTCACGTGCTCGAAGGCGAGCGGGCGACCCTGCAGGACACCAACGACCACGTGATGGCCAACATGCAGAAGGACGGCACGTACTCCGTCGTCCCGCGGATCCCCGGTGGCGAGATCACCCCGGAAGGCCTGATCACGATCGGCGAGGTGGCCCGCGACTTCGGCCTCTACACCAAGATCACGGGCGGCCAGCGGGTCGATTTGTTCGGTGCCCGGATCGAGCAGCTGCCGGCGATCTGGAAGCGGCTGGTCGACGCCGGCTTCGAGTCCGGGCACGCGTACGGCAAGGCGCTGCGGACGGTGAAGTCGTGTGTCGGCTCCACCTGGTGCCGGTACGGCGTACAGGACTCGGTCGGGATGGCGATCGCGCTGGAGCTGCGGTACCGCGGGCTGCGGTCGCCGCACAAGCTCAAGCTCGGTGTCTCCGGTTGCGCCCGCGAGTGCGCCGAGGCACGTGGCAAGGACGTCGGCGTGATCGCGACCGAGAAGGGCTGGAACCTGTACGTCGGCGGCAACGGCGGCATGACGCCGCGGCACGCCGAACTGCTCGCCTCGGACCTCAGCGACGCGGAACTGTTCCAGGCGATCGACCGGTTCCTCATGTATTACGTGCGCACCGGCGATCGGCTGCAGCGGACCTCGGTCTGGATCAACGACATCGAAGGCGGTCTCGACCACGTCCGCGACGTCGTACTGAACGACAGCCTCGGCATCGCCGCCGACCTGGACGCCGCGATGGCCAAGCACGTCGACGCCTACGTCGACGAGTGGCGCGCGACCCTGAACGACCCCGACAAGCTGGCTCGGTTCGTCTCCTTCGTGAACGCCCCGGACCAGCCCGACGCCGACCTGCGGTACGTGGTCGAGCGCAACCAGCCGCGGCCGGCTACCCCGGCGGAGCGCGGACAGCTGGAGCCGGTGCTACTGGCCGGCCCTCGATTGGAGGTACGCCGATGAGCGTCACTGCGATGAGCCAGACAGTTGTCTGCCAGTACGACGTACTGCTGCCGGAGCGCGGGGTCGCCGCGTTGATCGGAGACGTGCAGATCGCGCTGTTCCGCACCCACGACGGATCGGTGTTCGCCATCGGCAACCAGGACCCGTTCAGCGGTGCGAACGTGATGTCACGCGGCATCGTCGGCAGCCGGGGCGACGCGCAGACGGTGGCGTCGCCGATGTTCAAGCAGGTCTTCGATCTGCGCACCGGGGTGTGCCTCGACGACCCTTCCGTGTCGCTGCCGGTGTATCCGGTGGAGGTTGTCGACGGACAGGTGATGGTGAACCTCGGTGAACAGTAAGCCCGGGCCGCTCAGTGGCTGCGCGATCGCGATCACCGCGCACCGTCGCGCGGAGGACCTGATCGCCTCGTTCGAGCGTCGCGGCGCGAAGGTGCTGCACGCGCCGACGCTGCAGATCGTGCCCGTCGCCGACGACCACGCGCTGATCGAGGCGACCCGGCGGGTGATCGCGAACCCGCCGGACGACGTCGTCGTCACCACCGCGGTCGGTTTCCGCGGCTGGATCGAGGCGGCCGACACGGCCGGGCTGGCCGCGGACCTGCTGGTCACGCTGGAGTCGGCGCGCATCCTGGCCCGCGGTCCGAAGGCCCGGGGCGCGATCCGGGCCGCCGGTCTGGTCGAGCACTGGTCTGCCCGGTCGGAGACGACCGCCGAGGTGGTGGAGTGGCTCCGCGACCAAGGGGTCGACGGGCGGAAGATCGTCGTACAACTCCATGGACTGTCGGATCCCGGACTTCAGGACTCGCTGCGGGCAGCTGGGGCGTCCGTACGTGGGCTGGAGGTGTATCGCTGGGGTCCGGCACCTGACCCTGTCGTGGTCGAGCGCATGATCGGGCAGATCTCCTCTGGTGCGGTGGATGCAGTGGTGCACACGTCGGCGCCTGGTGCGCAGGCCATGCTCGACGCTGCCGCGCTGTCCGGGCAGTACGACGGTCTGCTCACGTCATTGCGGACGGGCCGGGTGCTGAACGCGTGTGTGGGGCCGGTGACGGCTGTGCCCTTTCACAACCTGGGTTTGGAGCCGCTGGTGCCGGATCGGTTCAGGCTCGGCGCATTGATCCGGATCGTGACCGACCGGCTCACCGATGACAACGCGCGCTCGATCGAGACGGAGTTCGGGCAACTGGTGATTCGTGGTGGCGCGGCGGTCCTGGACGGAGTGGTGCTGCCACTCGGTCCGGGGCCGCGCGCCGTCCTGGCCGCTCTGGTCGCGGCCGGTGGAGATGTGGTGTCGCGACCGGAGTTGCTCGCGGTGCTTCCTGGAGCTGAGGACGTACACGCGGTGGAGGTCACGGTGAACAGACTCCGTACGGCGGTCGGCCGGCCGGAACTGGTCCGAACAGTGGTGCGGCGCGGCTACCGCCTGGCCGTGGAGACGGCCGGGGTGGCGTTGTGACGGTCGACCTCATCGCGGCCGCGCACGGGACCGCGGACCCTCGGGGCATCCGCGAGATCCACTCGTTGGTCCGGTTGATGGCCCGGCGGCGGCCCGACGTACCGGTATCGCTCGGCTTCGTCGACGTCGACGTACCCGCGCTTCCCGGACTGGTCGGCCGCGTGGTGGCCGACAGCAACCAAGCGGTGGTGGTGCCGCTCCTGCTGTCGAGCGGCTATCACGTGTACGTCGACATCGCGGCGGAAGTCCACCGCTGGCCCGGCCGAGTCGACGCCGCGCCTGCCCTGGGCCCCGACCCAGTCCTGGCGGACGTCATGGCCGACCACCTGGGCGACCTCAGCCAGATCGACCGCGTCGTCATGGCCGCCGCAGGCTCCTCCGACCCCAGAGCCCTCCAGGACTGCACCGAAACGGCCAGGTTGCTGTCGGCCCGGATCGACCGCCCGGTCGAGGTTGGCTACGTCTCCGGCGCCGGCGAACACCTCACCTCGGTGTTGGCGCGCACACCTGGCCGAGTAGCAGTAGCGACGTACTTGCTGGCCCCCGGCTTCTTCGCCGACCGCGTCCGCCGCATCGCCGCAACCCGCCCGGTCAGTGCCCCCTTGGGCGCCGACCCCCGGATCGCCGACCTCGCCCTACACCGCTACGAATCGGCTTTGCGCACCTCAGCTGTCGCGGTCTGAGCCGGAGCGTTGGCTACGCGAACGCTTCGACGGTGGATCGACAGTCAGGCGGCGTCGAGGGCTGGGCCTAGGTGGGCTTCCTCGTAGGTGTAGTGGGTCTCCAGTTCGCCGGCCAGGTGGTGGAGGTTGTCGCGCAGGTGTACGGCGGCCTCGCGGGAAGGTGCTGTGGTCAGTTGGGTCAGCGTTTCGGTGAGTTGGGTGTTGAGGGCGGCCACGGTCTCGTGTTCGCGGGCGAGGCGGTCGAGGGTGGGCTTCAGTTCGGGGAAGGTTGCGGCGAGGGTGGGGAAGACCCCGTCTTCGCGGGTGTGGTGGGCGTGCAGGGCGCTGCAGAAGGACAGGCAGTGGCGTTGGAGGTCGTTGGTTGCTTCGGGGAGTTGGCCGTTGCCGGCGAGGTAGGCGTCGACGGCTGCGAGGGTGTCGTTGAGCTGTTCACGGAGGCCCGCGTGGATCTCCTTCAGGTGTGCGGCGGCGGCGCTGACCCGGGCCGGGGTGAGGGCGACGACCTGGATCTTGCGTGTCGTGTTCTGTTGATAGACGGCGAAGGCGGGGTCACGGGCGGCCTGTTCGGCGTACAGACGGTCGCGTTCGGCGCCGGTGATTTCGGTGGCGGCGGCGGCGTACTTGAGCTCTCCGACCTCGACGGTGACGGCTGGGTTGGCGCGGAGGTTGTGCAGCCAGGCGGGTGACTGCGGCCGGCCCGCGTTCGAGGCGAAGACGATCAGCCGGCCGCCGTCCTCGGCGTACGCGACCGTCGTGGTGTGCGGCCGGCCCGAGCGGGCGCCGGTGGTGGTCAGGTTCAGCAACTGTGCGTTCACAGGCATACCCTCTGCAGATGGCGGAGTAATTTAGCTTTGCAAGCAAAATAGTTTTGGAGACAAAGGTATGTCAAGTGTGGACGACAGCATCCGCACGCTGTTGCTGCTGATGCCGCGGATGGTGGGGCGGACGAAGCGGATGAAGGTCCCGGACGAGCTGGCCGGCCTCAATCTCGCGCCGCGGCACCTGAGCCTGTTCGCCTACCTGCTGTTCGACGGCCCGCTCGGCGTGAACGAGCTGGCCGAACGCCTCGAGGTCACCCCCGCCACCGTCAGCCTGATGGTCGGTGAACTCACCCGCAAAGGCATCCTCGACCGCCGCGAGGATCCGGCGGACCGCCGCCGCGCCATCGTCACCCTCTCCGACGCCCACCGCGAAGCCATCGACAACTGGTTGGCTCGAAGCGCCCGTGCCTGGCGTCAGGCCCTGGAACCTCTCACCGACAAAGAACGAGCCCTCTTCGTCAACACCCTGAAGAACTACGAGGACGCCCTGTGAGTACGGAGGGTCTCGAGGTCGGCGTGGCAGCGGGCTTCTACCTCGGCTAGTTCGAGGAGGGTTTCCTCGATGTCCTTGCGGCGTTGTTCCAGGTCGGCGCGGCGGGTGGTGATCTGGTCGAGGAGGTAGACGAGCTGGCCCTCCTCGCCCGGCTCGGCGTCGTACATGTCGACGATGGTGGCGATCTCGTCGAGGGAGAAGCCGAGGCGTTTGCCGCGCAGGATGAGCCCTAGGCGGACCCGGTCGCGGGGGTGGTAGACGCGGACGGTGCCGCGGCGCTCGGGGGTGAGCAGGCCGCGGTCCTCGTAGAACCGGATGGTGCGCAACGTGACGTCGTACTCGGTGGCCAGTTCGGCGATCGACCAGGTCTGCGTCTGAGCGGGCACCCGGATATTGTGCACATACCCCAGCGTGCTTTACGTTTACGTAAGCGTCAAGCACGAGGGAGTGCCGTCATGTTCGAACTGTCCGAAGAGCACCGCGAGTTCCGCCAGAGTGTGCGCGACTTCGCCGAGGCGGAGATCGCCCCGCACGCCGCGGAGTGGGACCGCAAGCACTACTTCCCGGTGGAGGTCGTGCAGAAGATGGGCCGCCTGGGGCTGTTCGGGCTGACCGCCCCGGAGGAGTACGGCGGTTCCGGCGGCGACTTCACCAGTCTGTGCGTCGCGATCGAGGAGATCTCCCGCGTCGACCAGTCGATGGGGATCACCCTGGAGGCCGCGGTCGGGCTCGGGATCAACCCGATCCTCACCTTCGGCACCGACGAGCAGAAGCAGCAGTGGCTGCCGGATCTGGTGGCCGGGCGGACGCTGGCCGGATTCGGGCTGACCGAGCCTGAGTCGGGCTCGGACGCCGGCGCGACGAAGACCCGGGCCGTCCTGGACGGCGACGAATGGGTGATCGACGGCTCGAAGCAGTTCATCACCAACTCCGGGTCCAGCATCACCTCCTGTGTGACTGTCACCGCGCGGACCGGCGAGAAGCCGGACGGCAAGGCGGAGATCTCCACGATCATCGTCCCGAGTGGTACGGCGGGCTTCGTGGCCGAGGCGGCGTACGACAAGCTCGGCTGGCACGCCTCCGACACCCATCCGCTGTCCTTCGCCGGCTGCCGGGTGCCCGCGTCGAACCTGCTCGGTGAGCGCGGGAAGGGTTTCGCGCAGTTCCTCGCCACGCTGGACGACGGGCGGGTCGCGATCGCGGCGGTCGCGCTCGGCTGCATCCGGGCGTGCCTGGAGCTGTCGGTCCAGTACGCCGGTGAGCGCAAGACCTTCGGGGTGCCGATCGGCCGCAAGCAGGGCGTGGCGTTCCAGATCGCCGATCTGAAGGTGATGGCGGACGCGGCCGAGATGCTCGTCTACCGGGCGGCGGCGTTGAAGGACGCGGGCGCTTCGATGGCCGACTTCAAGCAGGCCGCGTCGGTGGCGAAGCTGTACGCGACCGAGTCCGCGGTGACCGCGACCCGGATCGCGACCCAGGTGTTCGGCGGCTACGGCTTCATGGAGGAGTACCCGGTCACCCGGTTCTACCGGGACGCCAAGATCCTGGAGATCGGCGAGGGTACGTCGGAGGTCCAGCGGATGCTGATCGCCCGGAGCCTCGGGCTCCCGGTGGAATGACGGCTTTCGATCGGCGAGTGTCAGGATGACTGCATGACTGTGTTGATGCCACGCCTCCGGCGCGGCGGGTCATGGGGCCCTGGCTCCCGGCCTTCCCTCGTCACTCCAGTCGCTGCGCTCCCTCCGCTCCTCAGTCCAGGCCGGGAGGCCCCATGACCCACGATCACTGGACCGAGGTCAAGGTCGCTCGCGAGGCGACACTGGCGCCGCCGGAGAAGGCGGCGGCCAAGCTGGCCTCGCAGAACAAGTTGTACGTGCGCGACCGGATCGCGCTACTGGTCGACGAGGGCAGTTTCGTCGAGGACGCGCAGCTGGCGAACGCGCTGAACGCCGGCCTGCCCGCCGACGGTGTGGTCACCGGCCGCGCGCTGGTCGACGGCCGGCCGGCGCTGATCGTCGCCAACGACCCGACCGTGAAGGCCGGGTCGTGGGGTGCCCGCACGGTGGAGAAGATCGTCCGGATCACCGAGGTGGCGCTCCGCGACGAGCTGCCGGTGTTCTGGCTGATCGACTCGGCCGGCGCGCGGATCACCGACCAGGTGCAGTTGTTCCCCGGCCGTCGCGGAGCCGGGCGGATCTTCCACAACCAGGTCGCGCTGTCCGGCAAGGTGCCGCAGATCTGCTGCCTGTTCGGCCCGTCCGCCGCCGGTGGCGCGTACATCCCGGCGTTCTGCGACCTGGTGATCATGGTCGACGGCAACGCCTCGATGTACCTGGGTTCGCCGCGGATGGCCGAGATGGTGGTCGGCGAGAAGGTGACGCTGGAGGAGATGGGCGGCGCCCGGATGCACACCAGCGTGTCCGGCTGCGGTGACCTGCTCGCGGCCGACGACGCCGAGGCGATCGAGCTGGCCAGGCACTACTTCTCCTACTTGCCCGGTTCGTGGCAGTCCAGGCCGCCGTCGTACGACGCTGCGCCGCCGGCCCGCGATTTCACCCGCGACCTGGTGCCGGCCGAGGAGAGTGTCGGGTTCGACATCCACGACGTGATCGACGCCGTGGTCGACGCGGACACGTTCTTCGAGCTCAAGCCGTCGTACGCGCCGGAGCTCGTCACCGGGTTCGGGCTGCTGGCCGGTCAGGTGGTCGGGATCGTGGCGAACCAGCCGGCCGTCAAGGGTGGTGTGCTGTTCGTCGACTCGGCCGACAAGGCGGCGCGGTTCATCTGGCTGTGCGACGCGTTCAACGTGCCGCTGGTGTACTTGTGCGACGTACCGGGGTTCATGATCGGCAGCGAGGTCGAGCGGGCCGGGATCATCCGGCACGGCGCGAAGATGATCACCGCGGTGTCGGAGGCGACCGTGCCGACGGTGTCGGTGATCGTGCGCAAGGCGTACGGCGCCGGGCTCTATGCGATGTGTGGACCAGGCTTCGCCCCCGATGCGTGTGTCGCCCTGCCGACCGCGAAGATCGCGGTGATGGGTCCGGAGGCGGCGATCAACGCCGTGTACTACAACAAGATCCAGGAGATCGCCGACGAGACCGAACGGGTCGAGTACGTGTCCCGCCTGCGCGAGGAGTACGAGACCGATATCGACATCCTCCGGCTGGCCGCCGACCTGGTCATCGACGCGATCGTCGAACCGGAGGACCTCCGCACCGACCTGATCGCCCGCCTGGCCGCGGCCCAGTCCAAGGACCGCCACTTCAGCACCCGGCGCCATGGAGTCCCGCCGGTCTGAGTCACAGGGACGACTCGGCGTGCCACGGTTCGAAGGTCGCGAACTCGACCGGATCGTCGGCTTCGTCGAGTCGCTCGAACACGGTGGACACCGGCCGGCCGCGAAGCCAGGCCAGCAGTGTGTCGACCAGACCGTCGGGCAGTGGTGGTCCTTGGTCCTCGTGCCGGGGATAGATGATGACCGGCCAGTCGTCGGGTTCGCCGAGCGTCAGCCAGCCGAACACGTCGCCGTCGATCGAGTCGGCGAACGGCAGGAAGCCGCCCGGCTCGGGCCAGACCGCCAGCGGCTGGTACTCCGGGTACTCGGCGCGGAGCCCGCGATAGATGTCGAGCATCTGTTCGACATAGTCGGCCAGACCGCGGTAGCCCTTCGACCGTGCGGCACCGGGGTCGCGCAACGGAGTGACGAAGTTCAGCCAGGACCGCCAACTGCCGGACCCGTAGGTCTCCAGCAGGCTGACGTACTCCGCGGGGAGTCGCGTGCCCAGACGGTCGAAGAGCCCTTCCCAGTCGGTGCCGCCGAGGTACGGCGTCGACGGTGGCGGCACGAGTCGCCGCAACGCGTCGAGGCCCCCGCCTTCGGTGAGAGCAGCCCGTCGCGAGGGGGCGACCGGTTCGAGTGGAGGTGGAGGCGTCCAGGGTCCGGCGTCTGGTAGGAAGGCCGTGCGTCGCGCGGTCGGTGGCAACGCGCTGGTCCGGATGGTCGCGTCGAGCATCTCGAGCAGTGGCAGCCCGAGGTTCTGCCAGGGACCCTGTCCGGCGTTCGAGGCGTCGCTGTCGTAGGCCACAACCGGCCATTGGTCGGGATCCGGCGACGCCGACGTGTCCCAGAACAGGTAGCCCGCCTGGCGGGTGGTGCCCCAGGCGAGCAGTCCGCCGGGCTCGGGATGAAACGGCGGCGGCGTGTACGGCGGCACCGAACGGGACCAGCTCCGGCAGAGCCGATGTGTCTCCTTCAGCCAGTCGCCGTAGTCGAACCGGCCTTCCTGCACACAGGGAACGTGCAGCCAGATGAAGTCGCCGATGTCCAGCGGACCGTGGGCGCCCGCGAGGGTCTTGTAGTCGCGGGGGAGACCGAGGCCTAGCCAGGACTCCACCGCCTGCCAATTGATCGCAACTGGCTCGTCACCCGGGTCGGACAGGACGGTGAACGGCAGCTCCATGGACGGCGATCCTCGCACAGCGCCGGTCCCGATACGGTGGGGGTAACCGTCGGAGGAGAACACGTGAGTTCGAAGGACTTCGCTGAGCGTCTTCGGGATCGGCAGAAGCTGGTCGGCTATTGGGTGGTGCTGGATGCGCCGGTTGCGACCGAGCGGATCGCGCGCGTCGGATACGACTACGTCGTACTCGATGGGCAGCACGGGCTGATCGGGTATCAGGGGCTGCTGACCGGGTTGCTGGCTGTGGACGCGGGCGCCGCGCTCGGGAGCGGGTCGGTCGGCCTGGTGCGGGTCGAGGCGAACCACCCGACGCCGATCGGCCGGGCGCTGGACGCCGGGGCAGCCGGAGTGATCGTGCCGCTGGTGGACAGCTCCGACGACGTCACGCGCGCGGTGCAGGCGGCGAAGTACCCGCCGGCCGGTGTGCGGTCGTACGGCCCGATGCGGTCGGCGCTGCGGGTCGGTCCGGTCCCGGGCGACGCCGACGCGGCGACCGTCGTACTGGCGATGATCGAGACACCGCTCGGGTTGAAGAATGTGGCGGAGATCTGTGCGACGCCCGGCCTGGACGGGGTGTACGTCGGCCCGTCGGATCTCGCCCTGTCGGTCGGGGCGCGGTTCCCTGGTGATCCGGACGTCGCCGAGCCGTTCGAGGAAGCGGTCGCGTTGATCGCCCGTACGGCGCAGGACGCCGGCATCGCAGCCGGGATCCACACGCCCGACGGCCAGACGGCGCAGCGGCGGCTCAGCCAGGGCTACACGTTCGCGACCGTCGCCTCCGACCTCACCCACCTGGAGGCCGTCGCCGCATCCCATCTCGACGCCGCCCGCTCGTAGTCGCGGGCAACGGCCGTCGCGGCGGAGGAACACACCGGAGCCTTCTCGGGTTAGGTTCAAAGAGGACCGCACACCGAGGAGGCCTGGCATGAGGGCGCCCGAGCGAGGAGCACTGCCGCTGCGACTGGCCGCGACACTGGGCCGGACGTACGGGCGCGTGACCGAGACCGTGCAGGGCCTGAGCGACGCCGACTTCGATCGCCCGACCCGCTGCGAGGGGATGCCGGTCGGCCCGCTCCTGGTCCATCTCCTGTACGACGCCGAGCGCGCGCTGATGGCGTTCGCGAGTCCGGCCACCGCCGTACCGGACCGGGACTTCGTCACCTACTGGCTGGACTCCCCGCCGGGGACGGAGGGCGACGATCAGTTCGTCCGGACCGTCGCGTCGGCGTACCGGAAGCCGGCCGGCCTGGTGCAGCACTGGCGTGAGCTGTCCGAGGCCGCCGTCCGCGCGGCCACCCTCGGGCTGGTGGACAAGGGCCGGCGGGTCGAGACGCAGGGTCACGTGCTGCGAGCGACCGACTTCGTCGCGACGTTGGTGCTGGAGGCAACCGTCCATCACCTCGACCTGATCGTCGACCTGCCGGACGCGCCGGAGCCTGATCCCGAGGGGATGCAGGTGACGGCCCGGACGCTGGACGGGCTGTTCGGTCCGGACGCGTGGGACGTGATCGGCTGGGACACGACGACGTACATCCTGAAGGCGACCGGCCGGCTGCCGCTCGACGAGGACGACCTGGACATGCTCGGCCCGCACGCCCGCCGCCTCCCGTTGCTCGGCTGAGCACGCCCTAAAGCACGCCGGCGAACGGATCGTCCAGGTCCTGCCAGTTGAGGCTGGCGAGCTCGGACTCGGTCAGAAGACAGGCGTCCAGGATCGACTGCAGCCGGGCCGGATCCAGGCCCATCCCGGTGGCGACCACCGTGCACTCGGCGAGGTGCTCGGTGTCGGACCACTCGCCGAGCATCCCAAGCGACGCGCTGTACCCAGCGGACTCCCACCGCACCCGCTGTGTCGGCCGGTTGGCCAGCCAGACCACCCCACGACTCCGTACGACGCCGTCCACGATGTCCTCGAGTGCGTCGTTCAGCCGGGCCGGGTGCAGTGGCCGGGTGGACCGCCAGAGCACCGTGGTCACACCGTCACCACTCGGCTGCACCCGGTCCGAGGCGGCGAGCTCACCGGCCCACGCCTCGGCCGCCTGGAAGTCGAACAACCCGGTCCGCGCGACCGGACCGGTCGGTGTGCCGGCCGGATCGGCCGCGACAACCGTCGTCCGTGGGTTCAGATGCGCCAGCAGGTTGTGCAGTCGCTCAGGCGCGGCGCTGCGGTGAGCGTTGGCGAGTACGCACACGTCGGCGTACTCGATCTGCCGCGCGGTCAGCTCGGCGACGTTACGGCGGTCGGGCGGCCCGAGAGCCAGTCCGCGCTCGTCCAGGAGTTCGTCGCCCGAGAGTTGCTCGACCAGCAGTACGGCGTCGACCACGCAAGTGACCGTGTCGACCGCGATCTCGGGCATCGTCGCCACCAGCGTGCTCGCCAGCGGGCGCGCCTCCATCGCCGGCGGCGCAGCCAGTACGACGTGGTCCCAGTGCTGCCGCGCGACCAGAGTCTCGAGCAGGGGCAGCAGCGACTCGATCAGCTGACACGCACCGCAGTCGTCATTCACGGAGAACTCACCGGAGTCGATCGGACCGGATGCGTCGAGCACCCGCCAGGACAGCACGCCCCGCCCGGGCAGCTCGTCCTGGTCCACCACGACGGCCACGGTGGTGGCGTCCACCATCGCGTGCAGCACGGGTTCGCGCAGTGTCGTCGACAGGCCGACCAGCAGGGACAACGAGGTTTTCGATTGGGCGGTCATGGGGCCTCCCGGCCTGGACTGAGGAGCGGAGGGAGCGAAGCGACTGGAGCGACGAGGGAAGGCTGGGAGTTACAGCCCCATGACCCGCCGCGCCGGAGGCGTGGCATGAGCACTGCCATGGGAGGAGTATATGAAAACGGTTTTCATCAGTCCAGAGTCGGGATGGGCCGACTTTCCCGTCAGACCGGGAAATTTCCCGACCTCGCGCGGAATCGGCTCGCGTTGCCTGTTAACAGTCAAGGCGCCGAGGTCTGGCCGGGAACCGGTGACCTGCTTATGGTCCGGAGTGGGGGATCGGCCGGAGGTGGTGGGATGGGTGAGCGGGAGTTCGCCGACGTGTTGCGCGAGGCCATTCGGGCGCGGGGACTGGGGCTCGAGCGGATCCGCGAGCGGCTGCTGGCTCAAGGCGTGTCCGTCAGTCTGGCGACGTTGAGCTACTGGCAGTCCGGACGGTCGCGGCCGGAGCGGCGCGACTCGCTGGCTGCCGTCGAACTGCTCGAGTCGGTGCTCGAGGTTCCGGCCGGGAGCTTGTCGGCTTCCCTGGGTCCGCCGCGTCGGCGTGGCCGCTGGCTGAGCACCGTGCCGGACCGGCCCGACGTGGCGGCGTACTGGCCACGGCCCGACGCGGTCGAGGACGCGGTCAGTGGAGTCGACCTCCGGTGGGACGAGCGGTTGACCCGGATCAGTCAGCACGACCGGGTCTACATCGGTCCGGACGGCGGCGAACGCTCGTACCACTCCCGTCAGGTCTTGCGTGCCGAGGCGGACGGCCCGGACCGCTGGGTGGTGATCATGCACCTCGACGAGCACGACCGCCCGCTGCCCGCGATCTGGCCGCTCCGGCACTGTCACCTCGGCCGGACGGTACGACGTCCCGCCGACGGCCTGCTCGTCGCCGAACTGCTCTTCGACCGCCCGCTCCGCAAGGGCGAGACGGTGATCACCGAACACGAGCTGGTCAACGTCGCGCCGTACCCACCGGCGACGAACTACGAGCGCAAGTTCCGCCTGCCGGTGCGCGAGTTCGTGCTGGAGATCTGCTTCGACCCGACCCGGCTGCCCGCGGTGTGCAGCGGGTTCTCGCAACTCGACGATGCCGACGAGATCGTCCGGCCGGTGGACGTCACGTCCGAGGTGCATGGCGTCGTACTGAACTTCGGGCCCGGCCGCTACGGCTTCCGGTGGGGCTGGGACGAGTGAACTGTTAAGCCCCGGACACTTAACTGTGAAAGGGCTTCCGGCGATTCCACGCCGTCGTACGACCTCCTACGTTCGGGTCCACCGTCACCGGGTACGACGTACTCGACGGATCGAGGGTGGTTGCGAGTGTCGCCGGTACGGCGGCCACCGTCACCGGGCTGACGGCCGACACGCCGTACACCTTCACCGTGGTCGTGAAAGATGCCGCAGGCAACAAGTCTGCTGCCAGTACGCCGGTGACCGTGCGGACTCAGCCGGGTAGTGCTGGTCGCACGTTCGCGAATGGAACCGACTATCCGATCCGGGACTTCCAGGTCGCGGTCAGTCCGGTCCGGTCGACCGCGAGCGGCCGAACGGCGAGCCCGGTCAAGGGGACGGTCGAGGGCAACCACACCTGCCTCGAGGACCTCAACATCAGCCTCGTCTCACCGAGCGGCCGCTGGTACTACCTGCAGCGGTACGGCGGTACGACGTGTCACCCGATGCCGGCCACCAAGACGTACGACGTACCCGCCGACGAGACCGCGGCCGGCACCTGGACGCTACGCATCGGCGACAACGGCTACGCCGACACCGGAACCCTCGCCAACTGGTCGATCACGCTCTGATCCTGCCCGGGCACCGGCCGGCCCGGGCAACGCCGGCCGGTGCCGCGGGAAATCCGTGCGTGGTTTGTCCCGATCGTCTGGTAGGCAAGGGGTATGGCGATCGAGATCGGGCAGTTCGAGGGTGATTGGGACGAGCTGGTCGAGCTTGTCGACCTGGCGTTCGCTGCGCCGTGGACCGAGGCTCAGCTGGAGTCCGAGCGGCGGGTGTGGGAGCCGGAGCGGAGCACGGTCGCGATCGACGAGAAACAGTTGGTCGGGCATACCGGCGCGTTCTCGCTGCGGATGACGGTGCCGGGTGCCCAGATCGCGGTGGCCGGCGTGACCCTGGTCGCGGTCCGGCCGACGCACCGGCGCCGCGGCATCCTGCGCGACCTGATGCGCGCCCAGCTGACCGAGATCCACGAGACCGGCACCGAGCCGATCGCCGCACTGACCGCGAGCGAGCCGGCCATCTACGGCCGGTTCGGGTACGGCCTGGCCTCGGACCACCAGGAGATCGTCGTCAGGAAGGGGTCCCGCGGTTTGCGGCCGGTGGCCGGCCTGGACGACGTACGGCTCAGGACTGTCGCCGTCCGCGAGGCCCTCGCAACGTGTGCGGCGCTGCGCAACCGGCTGGCGGCCGACCGGCCGGGGATGTTCCACCACGACGAGCGGTGGCATGAGTACGTCGTCGGCGACAACGTGACGAGCGATCCGGCCAGCGGCTCGCCGCGGCGCTGCGTCGTGGCCGAGCGGGCCGGTGAGGTGACCGGGTTCGCGTACTACCGGAGCAAACGAACGGACAAGGGGTTCATCGACGTCAGCCGGGTCCATGCGGCGGACCTCGCGTCCCATATCGCGCTCTGGCGGTTCCTGCTGGAGCCGGACCTGCTGAGCGAGACGCACTACGGCAAGCTCCCGTCGGACGACCCGCTGCTGGACCTGCTGCTCGATCCGCGGGCCCCGGAGCCGATCACCCGGGACGGGCTCTGGGTCCGTCCGGTCGACGTCGGCCGTGCGCTCGCCGCCCGGACGTACGCGCGGGAGATCGACGTGGTGCTCGCGGTGACCGACGGCTTCCTGCCGTGGAACGAGGGCAGTTGGCACCTCGCCGGAGGGCCGGCCGGGGCGACCTGTACGGCGACATCGCGGCCGGCTGACCTGACCATCGACGTACGGGAACTGGGTGCCGTTTACCTCGGCAAGCCGTCGCTGGTCCGGCTCGGAGCGGCGGGGCTGGTGCAGGAACATACGCCCGGGGCGCTCGCGGCCGCGGCGGAAGCGTTTTCCGCCAGTCGGCTGCCGTGGCTCGATACCGGCTTCTGATCGGTTAGCCTTCCGGAATGCAGCGGAAGCGTCGGGGCGCGCTGATGCTGGCTGTCGTGCTGATGCTGGGGGTCGCGGCAGCCGGTTTCGTGGTGCTCGCGTCGGCCGGTGGTCCGGTCCGGCCGGTCAGCGAGAGCACGCTGACGGCCACGCCGCGGCCGGAGCCGACCTCGACACGGTTTCCCGGCGTGCTGGAGCCGACACCGTTGCCGCCACCGCCTGGGTCGCAAATCAAGTCCCGGCCGATCCCGGAGTGGCTGGATGCGCTCCGGCAGGCGCTGCTCTGGCTGGCGATCGGGGCCGTCGCGGTCCTCCTCGGGTGGTTGATCTACCGGATCCTCCGCAACGTCGAGCTGCCGCAGGCCGAGACCGAGGACACCGACTGGGAGCGGATAAAGGCCGACCGGCTCGCCGAGGCGGTCGACACCGGTCTGTCCAGGATCGACTCCGGTACGGCGACCGACGCGGTGATCGCGTGCTGGGTCGCGCTCGAGGAGGCGGCCGCATCGGCGGGCGTGGCCCGCGATCCGTCGGAGACCCCGACCGAGTTCACCGTCCGCGTCCTCGGCGTCGGCGGTATCTCCGAGCCCGAGCTCGTCCGCCTCGGCGAGCTGTACCGCGAGGCCCGCTACTCCACCCACGGCTCCACCGAGCAGGCTCGCACCGAGGCGCGATCCGCGCTGCTCCGCCTCCGCGATGATCTGGCCGCGGCCCAAGCCGGGGTGAGCTCATGACGTCGTCGTACCAGTGGACGCCGTTGGAGGAGTCGGAGCGGCGGGGTGAGAGCAAGCCGTCGGCCCGGTCGATGCGGTTGAACAAGGTGCTCGTCCAGCACGTCGGGATCGCCGTGCTGGGGAGCCTCCTGCTGGTGGCGGCGTTCGGGGCGGCCGGGATGTCGCCGCGGCCGTTGTGGTTCGTCGCGGCGGCGCTGGCGATCGGGCTCGGGTCGCTGGCGATGCGGCTGATCGTGCCGCAGGTGCTCGAGACGAGCTGGCCGGCGCGGCGCGACGAGAAACTGGCCGCGCTGCGGAGCCGCAACAACGACAATCGGACCCAGTTCATCGCCACCTGGTTGCATGAGGCCGGCCGTGAGCGCCGTGCGGGTGAGGGATCGCAGACGTTCATCCGCCGGATCCGGCCGCTGCTGCTGGAGTTGACCACCGACCGGCTGGTGCGCCGCCACGGCGTCGACCCGGTCCGCGAGCCGGAGCGGGCGCGCGAGATCACCGGTGAGCAGTTGTGGAGCCTGATCACCGGGGACGAGAAGCGCACCGCGTCCTTCGAAGAGATCGAGTACGCCGTCCAGACCATCGAGAAGCTGTGAGGAACTGTGACTGATCCACAACTGCACACCGAGGACGCCGGGCGGGAGCCGGGGGTCGCGGAGGTGTCGGCGCTCTCCCGCGAGGTGCTGGATCGGGTCAGTGAGGCGGTGGTCGGGAAGACCGGGGCGCTGGAGCTGGTGCTGGCCGGGATCCTGGCCGGCGGGCATGTGCTGCTGGAGGACTATCCGGGGCTGGCGAAGACGCTGGCGGCGCGGTCGTTCGCGCAGGCGCTGGGGCTGGAGTTCCGGCGGGTGCAGTTCACCCCGGACCTGTTGCCGTCGGATGTGACCGGCGCCTTCGTGTACGACCAGAAGGATTCCGAGTTCGTCTTCCGGCCGGGCCCGATCTTCACCGGTCTGCTGCTGGCCGACGAGATCAACCGGACCCCGCCGAAGACCCAGGCCGCGCTGCTGGAGTCGATGCAGGAGCACCAGGTCACCGTCGAAGGCCAGACCTTCCCGCTGCCCACCCCGTTCCACGTGCTCGCGACCGCGAACCCGGTCGAGTACGAAGGCACCTACCCGCTCCCCGAGGCCCAGCTCGACCGCTTCATGCTGCGGATCGGCTTCGGCTACCCGAGCGCCGACGAGGAGTGGGAGGTACTGCGCCGCCGGATGAGCCGCCGCCAGGAGGACCAGACCGTCGCGGCCGTCACCGACGCCTCCGGACTGCTCGCCGCCCAACGCGCGGTCGAGACCGTCACCGTCGACAACACCGTCGGCCAGTACTGCGTCGAGCTCGCCGCCGCCACCCGTCGCGACTCGCAGGTCCTGGTCGGTGCGTCGCCCCGTGGCTCGCTCGCGTTGTTGCTGACGGCACGTGCGTACGCCGTGATCCAGGGCCGCGACTACGTCGTACCGGAGGATGTGAAGGCGGTCGCCGTACCGGCATTGGCACACCGGATCACCGTCCGCCCCGAGCTCTGGCTGCACGAGGTGACCGGCGCGACCGTCGTTCGCGCGGTCCTCGGCTCGGTCCCGACCCCACCCACCGTCGTAGGCGCATCCCGGTGAACTGGCGGCCGACGCACGCCCAGATCCGGGCGGTCTGTGCGGCCGGGCTGTTGCTGCTCATCGCGGTGCTGGCCCGGCGGCCGGATGCCGCCGTACTCGGGCTGCCGTTGGCGTTCGTCGCGGTGTGGGGACGGTACTTCCGGCCGCGGGACAAGCCTGAGGTGCACACCGAACTGGATTCGGATGCGCTGTTCGAGGGGCAGGCGACGACCTATCGGTTGCGGGTGACCGGGACGGTCGATCCCGATATCGACCTGATCGCGGCGGCGCTGCCGCGGGCCCAGTGGTTCCAGTACGACCCGCCGCAGGCCGCGATCGCCGAGCCGGTGACCGACGGCGCGGTGACGCTCGAGGTCGGGCTGCGGTCGAAGCGGTGGGGGATTCGCGCGCTGGAGCGGCCGACCGTCGTCGCGACCTCGATGCTCGGTGCGTATCGGATCCCGGTGACGTCGGCGGAGCTGCTCACGGTGAGCACGCTGCCGTTGCGCGAGGGCTTCGAGGCGGTCGACTCCGTACCGCGTCCGGCCGGGCTGGTCGGGTTGCACCGGTCCCGGCGACCTGGTGAGGGGACCGAGTTGGCCGGCGTACGGCCGTTCCGGACCGGTGACCGGCTGCGGCGGATCAACTGGTCGGTGTCGGCGCGCACCCGCGAACTGCACGTCACGTCGACGTGGTCGGACCGCGACACCGAGGTGGTGATCCTGCTCGACACCGGTGGTGAGATCGGCGTGAGCGAAGGGATCGACGGGCGGTCGAGCAGTCTGGACACCGGCGTCCGGGCGGCCGCGTCGATCGCCGAGCACTACCTCCGCCACGGCGACCGCGTCCGCCTGATCGACACCGGGAACCTCGTGCGCGGCGTACGTTCCGGCAGCGGTCGCGGGCACCTGCGCCGGATCCTCGACGCGTTGGTCCACGCGGATCGCCGCGGCCGGCAGCAGGACGAGCACCAACTCGTCCGCCGCAACCGGATCAAGTCCGACAGCCTGGTCGTGGTGCTCAGTCCATTGCTGAGACAGGGGATTCTCGGGTACGTCGTGACGCTCGTGCACTCCGGATGCACGGTCATCGCCGTGGACACGCTGCCCCCGGACGTCGCTTCCGTGATCGATCTCGACGAGCACGACGTCCGCGCCTGGCCGCTCGCCTGGCGACTGCGGATGCTCGAACGCCGTCGTGAACTCGACCGCCTCAGCGACCTGGGCGTCCCCACGGTTCCCTGGCGCGGCGCCGGCACGCTTGACGAGGTACTGCGGGATGCATCGAGATTGGCCGCCGCACCGAGGATTCGCTCATGACTCCGGCCGAGAGGATCAGCTTGTGGCTCGCTGAGATGCGGGCCTCGGGACGGGCCGCGGTGCTGGCGCGGCTGACCATCGCGGTTGCGGGCGGAGTGGCCTTGCTGGTGTCGGCGCTGCAGCCGTGGGATCAGCTGGATCTGATCCCGCTGATCGCGATTCCGATGCTGGTGGCAACGGTTGTGCTGCCGGACTCGCTGGCCGGGCTGATCTTCATCGTCGTGGTCGCCCTCGGGTGGTTCAGCCGGGCTCCGGGTGAGGTGAGCTGGAGCCTGGTGCTGACCGGGATCGCCTTGCTGGTGGTGCATCTGGCGACCGCGTTCACCGCACAACTCCCGTCGTACGCACTGGTGCACCGGCAGGCGCTGCGCCGCTGGTTGGTGCCTGGGGCAATCGCCTTGCTGATCGGTCCGGTCGTCGCGATCGCGGCCGCGCTGATCCAGGGGGCCGACGTCGCGGGTTCGCTGCTCGTCACCGTCGCCGCGCTGGTCCTCGCCACCGCGACGATCTGGTTCGCCGCCGGCCAGAAGGTCGGCCGGGACTAGTCCTCCGTCGAGTGCAGGGTTGCGTCCAGTTCCGCGGCCCAGGGGACCGAGATGGCCGCGGGGCCGAGGACCTGCATCGCGGACATGACCGTCAGCAGCATGCCGGTGCCGAGGAACTCGCGGGTCTCCGTCGGGGTCGCGCCGGTGAGGTCGCGGACCAGGGTGTAGATCCCGCCGAAGCGTTCGCGGACCACGTCCCCGATGGCGGGTTCGCGGCTGGCTGAGAAGCCGTGCAGGAGGACGAGCAGGAGTTCGCGCTCGGCCATCAGTTCCTCGTAGCTGTGTCCGAGGCTGGCCAGGGTCGGCTCCCGCTCGGCGGCGGAGCGGAAGGTCTCCTCGATCCGGTCGCAGACCGTCTGGACCGCGGCCAGGAACAGTTGCTGCTTGGTGCCGAACAGGCGGATCACGTACGGCTGGGAGACGCCGGCCAGGCGGGCGATCTCGTCCGTCTTGGTCCCCGCGTACCCGGAGGCGCCGAACGCCTGCACCGCCGCCTGCAGCACTTCCTCACCACGCTCCGCCGCGGTCAACCGAACCCTCGTCGTCATGTTTCTCCTCTCGAAACTCCTTGACATGTTATCAGTCGATGCATACTTTGGTCATCAAGCTTGTTATCAGTGAATTACAACTTGCCTGCGGGCAGAGATGTTAGGAGCTTTGCGATGACCTCGACCGCTCTCGACGAGAGGCTCGAACCCCCTGCGTCACCGACTCGCAGGTTCGGTCTGGGCGCCGTACTGACCGCGGTGGGGATTCCCACCTTCATGGTCACGCTGGACAACCTGGTCGTGACGAACGCATTGCCGGTGATCAAGGCCGAGCTCGGCGCGTCGCTGTCCGACCTGCAGTGGTTCGTGAACGCGTACACGCTGGCCTTCGCGGCGCTGCTGCTGACCGCGGCCGCGATCGGCGACCGGCTCGGCCGCCGGCGGATCTTCCTGGCCGGGATCGCGCTGTTCACGCTGGCCTCGGCCGCCTGTGCGCTGGCGACCGAGCCGTGGATGCTGATCGGCGCGCGGGCGATCCAGGGTGTCGGCGCGGCTGCTGTCATGCCGTTGTCGCTGACGCTGCTGGCCGGCGCCGTACCCGAGAAGATGCGCAGTGCCGCGATCGGTGCTTGGGGTGGCATCTCCGGCCTGGGTGTGGCAGTCGGGCCGGTCGTCGGTGGAGCAGTGGTCGACGGGCTGAACTGGCAGTGGATCTTCTGGCTGAACGTGCCGATCGGTGTGGTCGCCGTACTGCTGGCCGCTCGGGTGCTGACCGAGTCCCGGGGTCCGGTGAAGCGTCTGGACCTGGCTGGGTTGGTATTGGCGACGGCCGGCGTACTGTCCATCGTCTGGGGTGTCGTGCACGGTGCCGACGACGGCTGGACGTCGGGCGGCGTGCTCAGGTCGCTGATCGCCGGTGTGGTGCTGCTGGCCGCGTTCGTGGCGTGGGAGCGTCGTACGACGGCGCCGATGCTGCCACTGCGGCTGTTCTCGGTACGGGCGTTCAGCGTCGTGAACTTCACCTCGTTCACGTTCTCCGTCGGAGTATTCGGCGCGGTGTTCCTGCTGGCCCAGTTCTTCCAGGTGGTGCAGGGCTACAGCCCGTTCGAGTCCGGCGTCCGGACGCTCCCGTGGACGATGGCGCCGATGGTCGTCGCTCCGATCGCCGGGATGATCGTCGACCGGGTCGGGCCGCGCGTGCTGATCGCGTCCGGGCAGGTGTTGCTCGCGGCAGCGCTCGGCTGGCTGGCCCTGATCACGACGGCCTCGACGCAGTACGGCGAAATGGTCGTGCCGTTCGTCCTCGCCGGTGTCGGGATGGGCCTGACCTTCGCCCCGGCGGCGAGTGTCGTGATGGCGAGCGCGTCCGACGCCGACCGCGGGGTGGCGTCCGGGACGAACAACACCATCCGCGAGGTCGGTGTCGCGATGGGCGTCGCCGTACTCGCGTCGGTCTTTGCGTCAGCCGGCTCCTACGAGTCCCCGGTCAGCTACGTCGACGGCCTCGTTCCCGCAGTCTGGACCGGCGCCGCCATCGTCGCCGCGGGTGCGGTCGTCGCCCTTCTCCTCCCGGGACGCAAGGGCTGACCAGCTCGCGCCGATGCCGCGGCACCACGGCGCCTTAAGGTGTCAGGGTGCTGGGTGCTGACGACGTACGACGGATCGCGCTGTCCTTCCCCGAGACGGTGGAGAAGGAGCGCTGGGGTCACCCGACCTTCGATGTGGCCGGCCGGATGTTCATCACCATCCCGGACGACCAGACGTCGTTCGCGGTGCGGTGCCCCCGGCTGGAGCGGGACGAGCTGATCGCGGCGGAACCCCAGAAGTTCTGGGTTCCGCCGCACGAGGCGGGGTCGAACTGGGTCCGGGCCCGCCTCGCCGCACTCGAGGACGCCGGCGAACTCCACGACATCCTCTCCGACTCCTGGCGCCAGGTCGCCCCGGCCGAACTCCTCGACCGCTGAACCAAGAGCGCACCACCCGCACTAGCATCACGGCATGCCTCTGCTCGTCGATCCGGCCTTGCCCCTGGGGACACTGCGGGACGCCGCACAGCCGCGTCTGGCGACCAACGACGGACTGGTACTGCGGCCGTGGCGGGGGAGCGACGCCGCCACGGTGCGGACTGCGTTCGCCTGTCCCGACATCCAGCGCTGGCACGTCCGGAGACTCGACACTCTCGAGGAGGCGGGTGAATGGGCCGGGCAGTGGGCCGACCGCTGGGACACCGAGACAGCGGCGAGCTGGGCGGCCGTCGATGCGGACGACCAGCCGCTCGGCCAGGTCGGACTGCGCAACATCTCTCTGGCCGAGGGGTCAGCCGCCTTGTCCTACTGGGTGACCCCGGCGGCCCGGGGCCGGGCCATCGCGGCGAGATCAGTGGAAGCCTTGTCCGCCTGGGCTTTCGGGCAGATCGGGTTCAACCGGCTGGACATCCACCACTCGACCGCCAACACCGCGTCCTGCCGGGTCGCTGAGCGCACCGGATACAGACTCGAGGGAACGCTGCGGCAGGCGATCAAGCACGCCGACGGCTGGCACGACTGGCACCTTCACGGCCGCCTACGCACCGACACCTGAGGTGCCCAGTCGTCGCCGAACTGTTCGAGCCGGTGGCAGTACAGTGCTGTGTCGTGCAGCAGACCCGCCTCGACACTGCTCGGATCCGGGCGGCTCGCCGGGTCATCGACCCGGCCTTTCTCGACACTCCGCTGTACCGCTGCGAGGCGCTGGAGCCCGACCTCGGATGCGCGGTGAGCATCAAGCTCGAAACGGCGAACCCGGTCCGCAGCTTCAAGGGCGCGGCACCGAGCTGGTCGCGAACGTACTCGCCGGCAATGCCTCGCGAGCCGTGGTGTGCGCCAGCGCGGGCAACCTCGGCCAAGCCCTCGCCTGGTCCGGTCGGGGTCGGGGGCTCGACGTCACCGTCGTGGCATCCCGCTTTGCGACCACGGCCAAGCTTGATCGCATCCGCGCTCAACGCCTGAGGTTGGCCAGTGGCCGGGAATATGAGTGGCGGGCTCAGGCCGAACAGCACAGCATGGGCTGATGCTCAGCAACGTTCAGTTGGAGGAGTTCAGGCGGGACGGGGTCGTGCGGATCCCGGGGGCGTTCGCGGTTGAGGACGGGGCCGGATGCGGGACGTGCTCTGGAACGAGTTGGCCGAGCGGTACGGGATGCGGCGAGACGATCGCAGTACCTGGACGCCGGCACGGCCGAACAAACTGACGGCCACGAAGAAGGATCCGGCGGCGGATGCGATTCTCGGCCCACCGCTCCGGGCAGCGCTCGACCAGTTGCTAGGTCCAGCAGGTTGGACCGAGCCGTCGCATCAAGGACAGGTTTTGGTCACCCTGCCGACCGGCGAGCCGTGGTCGGTACCGCATCGGCAGTGGCACACGGATGTCGGTTTCGAGCTTCCGCAGGACGAGCTGGTGGGCGTCAAGGTCTGGGCGCTTCTGGGCGATCTCGAACCCGGTGGTGGGGGTACGCCGCAGGTTGCCGGGTCCCATCGGGTGATTGCCCGGTACCTCAACACCACTCGCGAGCGGGACTTCAGCACGGTTCGCGATCAGGTCCTGGCGTCCCACTCGTGGTTTCTTCACCTGACTCGCGAGGACAGAACCAGCGCCGCCGAGTTGATGACCGAGGCGGACCTGGACGGACTTCCGGTCCGGGTGGTCGAGCTCACCGGCCAGGCCGGTGACGTCTACCTCACCCATCCCTGGATCCTCCACTCGATCGCACCGAACGCGCGCGACACCCCGCGGATGATGCGCAGCCGGATGATCTGGCAAACCACCTGGCCGCGCTGAGCCGGCGTGAGGCCGCGAACCCGCAACGGGTTCGGCGCCGGGCTTTCGAGTGGCGCCTCGACTCGCAGTCGAACGCTTGACAACCGCGACGCCGGTCGGGGAGATTGGCGGCCACGGCGCCGACCGGTCGCCGAGCTGTGGAACATCCGCCCAGCCGGGGTTCCATCGGCGAAGGGGAGTTGCCCTCTCGGTCATCGATGTCAGCAGGCCATCTCTCAACACCGCGTCGCTGGGGGCGAGGGTGTAAGAGGAGGCTTGTCATGACCAGGGACGGCAACTTCAAGAAGGTTGTCCGGCGTCACGCCAAGGAGACGGGGCAGCGCTACACCGAGGCGCTGACCGATCTCGAGGGTCTCGGTACCCGCATGCACCACGAGCCCGTCGCTGAGCGACTGCTCGCCCACCTTCGGGATCTCTACGGCATCGACCCGGTCGCGGCGACGAAGGTCAGTGTGCACAAGACCTACGTCTTCCGCATCGACAGGAACGACGGCGACCCGTGGATCGCGCGTGCGTTCCCTCCCGCCCGGCCGAGGGCCGGCGTCGAGGGCGACGCCGCGATCTTGCGATTCCTGGAGCGGCACGACTTCCCGGCGGAGCGACTTGCGGTCGACGACGCGGTGTCCGACTTCGACGGAAGCGCGGTCCTGGTGACCCGGCTCATCGAAGGCGTCCCGCTTCCCGAAGGTGCCGAGAAGTTCGCCATCATGGGTGACCTGCTCGGACGGCTGCACTCGCTGCCGCTCGACGAGTCCGTCAGCCGCCCTGGTGGGGCGAGTGGCGAGGACCCGAGCCGTCAGGGTGCGCCGCGTCAGGACCTGCTGGCCGCCCTGTCGTTTCTCGACGCGGTGGACACGAAGGTCGGCGCGGCCGATCGCGAGCGATTCGAGCAGCTCCGCGACCAGGTGCGCTCGGCCGACGACGGTCACGGCCTTCCCGAGGGCCTGCTCCACGGCAACCTCCTCCACGCCCCCGATCACGCGATCGTGAGCGAGCAAGGGCCAGTGGCGATCAACTGGAAGGCGTCTGGGCGCGGACCGCGCCTCGCCGACTTCGCTTACCTGATCTGGGGCACCGGGCACTGGTCTCCGTCGAGACTCACCAACGAAGAGTGCATCGACGCGGTCGTCAACGCCTACCGGCGACACGTCGAGCTGACCGACGACGAGCTCGACCGAATCGAGGCGGTGATGTACATACGGCCGCTCTACCTCGTTTGCTTCGGGTACCGTCGTGCCCTCGCCAACGGCCTGATGTTCGACGAGTGGGGCTTCATCGAACCACCGGAGTACTTCAGCTCCACCGCAGCCGCGACCAGAGCCGCGTTCCGCGGCTAGGCAGCGGCCGCGCGATGGTGGGAAAGCTGAAGGTTCTCGGCGCGTCCGAGCACAACCTGCTTGATGTCGACGTCACGTTCGGGCCCGGCGTGACCGCCGTCGTCGGTGTGTCCGGCTCGGGGAAGTCGTCGCTCGCGTTCGACGTCGTCTACGCCGAGGCCCGGCGCCGGTTCACCGAGTCGTTCACCCCCGGACGTCGAGGGGCACGCGTTCCGGCCGCACAGGTACGCCGCATCGAGGGCTTGGGGCCCGCGGTCGCGATTGCCCAGAACGTGCTCAACACCAACCCAGCTTCGACAGTGGCGACGTCGGTTGGCCTGCACCCGTTCCTGCGCATTCTCTACGCGCGATTCGCGGACGTCACCTGCCCGCGGTGCGAGGTGCCGGTTCGGTCGGTGTCGCGCGAAGAGCGGCTCGCGATCGCCTCGGACCTCCTCGCGACCGCGGGCAGCCTCGACGTAGAGGTCGCGGTGGTGCGCGGGCTTCGCCGCAGCCACGCGCGTCTCCTCGCCGGCCTGCGTGGCCGCTTCGACGCGGTCACGATCGACGGCCGTCCGTGGGCTGCAACCAAGTCGAGCCGCGTGCCGCGGCTTGACCCGGCGGTGCCGCACGATGTGGTCGTCCGCGTCGCCACGCTCCAGGCGGGAGCGTCGGCGGCGCACGTTCGCGCCATCCTCGAGCGCGCTGACGCGTTGGGCTCGCCCGAGGTCCGTCTCGACGGCACGCCGGTACTGCGGACGCCCATCTGCCCGAGCTGCTCGGAGTGGGTCCGGCCGCTGGAGCCGATGGCGTTTCGCGACCCGGCGGTGGACACGTCGTCGCATCGCATCGCCGGCGTGACGTTGCCCGAGTTGCTGGCTTGCCCGGTGAGCGAGGTCCTCGCGTTCGTCGAGCAACTTCCGGTCGGCCCGCGTGCGGCACGAATCGAGGATGAGCTGTTGCGGCGATTGCGGCCGCTGGTCACGTTGGGGCTCGGTCATCTCGCGCTCGACCGCCCGATGCCGACGCTGTCGCGTGGAGAGGCGCAACGGACCCGGCTCGCGGTCGTGCTCGGAGGCAGGCTCGAGGATCTTCTGCATGTCCTCGATGAGCCGACCATCGGGCTGCACCACACCGATCTCCAACGACTGCTGGATGCCATCGCATCGCTGTCCGGCCCCGTACTCATGGTCGAACACGACCGGGCCGCGATTGCGATGGCGGACGAGGTCGTCGAGATCGGCCCGGCCGGAGGCCGCGGCGGCGGCGAACTCGTCTTTCAAGGAACCCCAGCCGCGCTGTGGCGCGCCGACACCGCGTCGGGCCGCGGCTTCTCGGCGCCAAGCCGGGTCCGGCGCGCCCCGCGTCCGATCGGTGATCAGCGGATCGGCATCAGGGGTGCCAGCCTGCGCAATCTTCGCGGAGTCGACTGCGAGATCCCGCTCGGAGCCCTCACCGTCATCACCGGTCCGTCGGGAGCCGGCAAGACCACCCTCGCTCGCGACGTGGTGCTGGAGTCGATCCGAGCCCACGCGCCGATCGGCTGCGCGACGTTCGAGGCGCCGGCTGTACGCGCGATCGCTGTCGACCAGAAGCCGCTGGGCAACAACCCGCGGTCGAATCCCGCGACCTACACGAAGGTCTTCGATCGCATCCGCGAGGTGTTCGCGAACGAGACCGGGCGGTCCGCGTCGGAGTTCACGTTCAACCGAGCCGAAGGGGCCTGTCCCGAGTGCGAGGGGATGGGCGCGGTCGAGATCAGCCTGAGCTACCTCGCACCCATCTGGGTCCCGTGCGAGGCCTGCGAGGGCAGCCGTTACCGGCCCGAGGTCCTCGAAGCCACCTGGCAAGGTCGGTCGATCGCTGATGTATTGGAGTTGAGCGTCGACGAGGCGCACGCCTTGTTCGCAGAGCAACGGTCGGTGACACGCATCCTCGAGACCTTGCAGGAGGTCGGGCTCGGCTATGTCACGCTCGGGCAACCGTCGCCGAGCCTGTCAGGCGGTGAAGCGCAACGGGTTCGCCTCGCCCGCGAGGTCACCAAGGCCAAGACGGGCGACCTCGTGCTGCTCGACGAGCCCACCACGGGGCTTCACCGCGCTGACCTTGGCCGGCTCCTCACTGTGCTCGACAAACTGACGGCCAACGGCTGCACTGTGGTTGTCGTCGAACACCACGCCGACGTGATCGCCTCCGCCGACTGGCGCATCGATCTCGGCCCGGGCGGTGGTCCTGATGGCGGACGTCTGCAGCACTGCGGCCCACCCGTCGCCGAGAAACAACCAAGGGTGACGCCCCGCGCGAAGCCACGCACCGGCCGGCGCTCGAGCGACTCGATCAGCGTGCGCGGGGCCCGCGCGCACAATCTGCAGGGCGTGGATGTCGACTTCGCGAAGGGCCGATTCACCGTCGTGACGGGGGTGTCGGGTTCCGGCAAGTCGTCGTTGGTCCGCGATGTCGTCGCGGCCGAAGCAACGCGGCGCTTGCTCGAGTGCCTGTCGGTGTACGAGCGCCAGTCGGTGCGAGAGGGACCTGAAGCCCCGCTGGACTCGCTGACCGGACTGGGGCCGACGATGAGCATCGATGCCGCCGGCACGATTTTCGATTCGAGAGGGCCCGGCCTCTACGTCTGGGATGCCGCCCGAGCGACCGTCGGCCGGTCGAGCGACCTCGACCGTCTCATCGCGCTGGTCATGGCGCGCGCCGGTGTGCGCACGTGCCTCGCGTGCGGCAGCGACGACGTTCGCCGAACCTCATTGACGTCCGAAGCCGTGTGGACCTGCAGCCGTTGCGACACAGCGACGGTGC
Organism: Kribbella sp. NPDC049174; assembly: GCF_043197365.1. NCBI lineage: Bacteria > Bacillati > Actinomycetota > Actinomycetes > Propionibacteriales > Kribbellaceae > Kribbella > Kribbella sp. NPDC049174. The sequence goes on from NZ_JBICSZ010000002.1 coordinate 650,077, forward strand.
CGATCGAACCACGTCACCTCACCGGATCGCCGGCGTCCAGCTGTCCCCAATGCCTGGGACTCGGCGTTGAGCGGCAGTACGACTGGGACAAGCTGATCGTGCGGCCCGACGCACCACTCGCCCGCTGCTTCGGCGGAGGTCTGGCGTGGTTCTGTCCTGAAGTAACCGGCAGCAACGACGTGTTGCGTGCCCTCGGCGCGCGCTACCGGTTCGACCCGAGCACCAAGCCGTGGTCCGAGCTGACAGACGAAGCGCGCCACGCGGTCTTGTACGGCGACTCGTCCTGGGTCGGGCTGAACGACTGGGCTCAGCACGACTTGGGCGGCAAGGAAACGAAGGCGTTCCCGTGTCGGGAGTGCGACGGCAAACGGCTGCGCGCTCCCTACTTGGCGATTCATCTCGAGGGTCGGGACCGCAACGACCTCTACTCGGCATCGCTCGCCGAAGTCGAGGAGGTACTGGCGTCCATGGACCAACCCGACGACAGACACTCCGCCGACGCCCGCACCGTCGCCCTGCACCGCCTCGGCTTCCTGCGCTCGGTCGGGCTCGGCTACCTCCACTTGGACCGGACGACCTGGACGTTGTCCGCGGGCGAGGCCCAGCGGATCCAGCTCGCGTCGGTGGTCGGCGGCGGCCTCGTCGGCATGACCGTTCTGCTCGACGAACCGTCCCGCGGTCTGCATCCCTCAGAAGCGAGCGCGCTCGCTCGAACCCTGGCCGAGTTGCGCGACGCCGGTAACACCGTCATCGCCGTCGAACACGATCCGACGCTCATCCGCGCCGCGGACGATGTCATCGAGATCGGACCTAGGCCCGGGCGAGCGGGCGGCCGCATCATCGATCTCGACAGTGCCGAGTCGGTCACCCGGGCAGTGCGCGACGGCCGCACCTCGATGCCTCGCCGCGACCGCCGCGAACCGACAGAGTGGATGCACGTCACCGGCGCGCGGGAGAACAACCTGCGCGGCCTCGACGTGCGCATCCCGCTCGGCGTGCACGTCGGCGTGTGCGGTGTGTCGGGTTCTGGTAAGTCCTCGCTCGTCGTCGACACGATCGCCCTGGGCCTGGCGCGACCGAAGACCGACATCCCCCACCGCGGTGTGGTCCGCGTCGAACCCGGCGTTCACGACACCATGTCCGGCGCGCCCGCCCGCACCGTCGTGGTCGACCAATCGCGCGCCGAGATCACCTCACCCGGCATGTTCCTCGGGTTGATCGACGGCGTCCGACAGGCGTTCGCAAGGAGCGAAACGGCGAGCGAGCAGGGCATCACGATCAAGGATCTCGCCTATCGCTGCGATGCCTGCCGCGGCAAAGGGACCTGGCAAGAGGCCATGTCGTTCCTCCCGTCGGTGACCCAGACCTGCGAGGCGTGCGGCGGCTCCGGCTACCGCCGCGAGGTCGCCGCCCTCGTCGAGCGGGGCCGAAGCCTCGCCGAGATCGAAGCCCTCACCATCGGTGAACTCGTCGAGGAGTGGGGCGACATCGACCGGGTGCGCCGCGTCGGCGACGCCGCGATCGCGCTCGGCCTCGGCTACCTGATCGTCCGCCAGCCCGGCTGGAGTCTCTCAGGAGGCGAAGCCCAGCGGCTCAAGCTCGCCAAGGAACTCGCTCGGCCCACGAAGGTCGGCGCCCTGTACGTACTCGATGAGCCCACCGTCGGTCTGCAGGCCACCGACGTCGGCGTGCTCGTCCGCGCCCTCGACACGATCGTTGACGCCGGCAACACCGTGCTCGTCGTCGAGCACGACCCGATGTTGCTCGCCACCTGTGACTGGCTGATCGAACTCGGTCCCGGTGCAGGACCCGATGGCGGCGAGACTGTCTTCGAAGGCCCACCCGAAGAACTCGCCAAGGCCGGCACCGCAACCGCGCCCTTCCTGCTCGAGGCCCTCACATGAACACGCTGTTACTCGGAGACCCGTCCCCGTCGCTGCAATGGCGCGCGGCCGTCGAGCTGGTGGGAATCACCGAGGACGATGACGACGTACAGGCGTCGCGCACCGAGATCCGCGAGAGCGCCGCGGTCCGGTCGCTTCTCGCGCGGCTTGATGCCGCGCGCAACCGGCCCACAGCTGCCGGCTACCTGCTCTGCCAGCTCGCGTACCTCGGCTACCGGGGCCCCGAGCTGCCCGCTGCGGTCGACGCCATCTTCGCCCACCAGCAGCCGGACGGCTCGTGGCCGCTGGGGCTCGAGGACAACAGCGACCAGCCCGCACGTAAGCCCAGCCGGACAGCGCAGCCGCCATCGGCCCCAGCTGACGGCCCGCGGTTCATCACCATGCAGACGGTCGTACCTTTGCGGGGCATCGCCGCTGCGGGCTTTGCCACCGACCCTCGCGCGGAACGCGCCTACGAGTGGCTCCTCCGCGAACGCCTCCCCGACGGCTCCTGGCCGGCCGGACCCAAGGCCGACCTCGGCGGTCCCGGCCGCCCGTCGCCGCCGGAGAAGGACTACCGGCGACTCATACGAGGCGCTGGATGCCGCTCGGCGACGACCGGCGCCGCCGCCTGCTTCGCGCTGCACCCCGAACGGAGACGATCGGACGCCGCTCGCATCGGCGTCGACCATCTCCTCGCACGCGAGACGCGAGACCGATCGACCCTCGGCTGGGAAGTCTCCCGCCTGGTCGGGCTCGAGCGGGCCATGGGACAGGTCACCTTCTACGTCACCTGCGATCTCGCCTTCGTCCTCGACCTCGCCTCCCGATGCGGCGTCTCCGCTGATGACCGCCGCGTACGCGACCTCGTCAGCTGGCTCGAATCACTTCGAGGCCCGTACGGCCTCTGGGAACACCAGGCCCACCCACAGCTGTCCCGATGGCTCACCTTCGACCTCGAATGCAGCCTCCGCCGGCTGGCCGACGGCGACTGGATCGGCAACGAGGAGCCGGCCACCTTCACCCCTGACAAACGTGGCCGCCGCCGCTACTGACCAGGAGCCCAGCGGGTACTACGCGGTGACACGGGGATCAGGTGCCGCTGCCGTATGGGCGGGTGATGATCTCCAGCCAGTGCCCGTCCGGGCCCTCCCAGTAGAGGCCGCGGCCGCCGTCCCCGTTGTTGATCTCTTGTGGTTTGCGCTTGAAGGGGTCGGCCCACCACGAGCGGCCGTCGTCCCGCAAGCGTCCGAGGACGAGGTCGAACTCCTCTTCACTGACCAGGAAGGCATAGTGCTGGCCGTGGATCTCGCCCTCGGTGTCCATGAAGTCGAGGCTCGCCGCGTTGTCCAACTTCAACTCGGCGAACGGGCCGTACTCTCTCGCCTCCGGCAGACCGAGTACCTCGCTGACATCGCGAGCCGCAGCCCAACGGTCCTTCACATGCACGATCGTGTGGTTCAGCTCGACACTCATCGACTCTCCTCGCGGGCGCCGGTCTCAGGTGCCACCACTGTGCACCCCGAAACCGGTCCGCGTGAAGAGTTGCGGGGGGCAGTGCGGTCAGCTGACGTTGTTGGGGGAGGCGGTGAAGGTGTTGCAGGTGGCTGGGTTGCCGGTTTTGAAGGACTGGCCCATGAAGCGTGCCTGGCTCGCCTTGCTGCCGTGGGTGCCCTCGTTCGGTTTGTCGCCGGCGGTGACGACCCACTTGTTCCACACCTGCAGCATCAGACCGTTGATCGGGTAGCTGCGCTTGTTCACGGCGAGGAAGACACCGGCGAAGCAGTTCGCCTGCAGTTCGGTACGACGGTTCATCCGTAACCGATCGGCGTACGAGTTGGCGTCGTACTCCAGGTCGTGGGCGGCCTCCAGGATGCCGGTGAGCTCCTGGACGTGGTGGCCGTACTCGTGGGCGATCGAGCGGGAGTACCACATCCGCGAGTACGCCTTGGACTCCGCGTCCGGGTACTCCATGTAGGTCTTCACGAAGACGTCGACCTTCATGTACATCATCTGGTTCGACGGGCAGTAGAACGGCACCGAGACCGGCCCGTTGCCGCAGGGCGTGCTGGTGCTGGTGCCCGCCCAGTACGTCATCCGGGGCGCCACGAACTTGTAGCCGGCCTTCGCGACCAGCGGAGCCCAGCCGCGGTCCAGGCACGGCTTGATCGCGGCCCAGTACGCGGCCGCGTTCCGGTTGTTGGTCGGGCGGACCCGCGGCTCCCGGCAGTTCGTCGCCGCCATCTGGCCGGCCGTGTAGAGCTTGTTCTTGGCAACGACATCGATGGCCTGCGGCTCCGGCCCCTCCGTGGCCGTGCTGGTCGGCTGCTCGGTCGGCTCCGACGTGGGTTCCTCCGTCGGCTCCGAGGTCGTGGTCGGGGACGGCGTGTAGCGGCCCGAGCTGACCGGCGGGGTGTAGTCGTCGTCGGCGTTCTTCGTGACCGTGTTCCAGACGAACACACCGGAGATCGCCACCGCGAGGAGACCGAGCACCAGGACGGCGGGAGCCTTGGACTTCTTCTTCGGCCGCTGCGGTTGCCAGCCGGGCTGGAAGCCCGGTCCGCCAGGTCCACCGGGTCCGGGCGGCCCGAAGCTGGGCCCCCAGCCGAACCCCTGTCCCTGCTGCGGCGCCACCGATGCCGGCGCGTACTGCGGCTGCCCACCGTACTGCGGCTGCCCGCCGTACTGACCGGGTGGCGGACCGTAAGGACCACCCTGCGGCGGAGGACTCTGCTGGGGAGGCCCCTGCGGAGGGACCGGCTGCTGGTACGGCGGGTACGGCGGATTCTGGCCCTGCTGGCCGCCGAACGGTGTCTGGCTCAACGCCGTTCCTTTCAGTTGACAGCGGGGGCCACAGTATCGGCAGAAACAGGTCAGCCGGGCTCGGCCCCGGGAGGTAGGGTCGGCCAGGTGACAGATGCCATCACACCGAACAGCCCGATCGACCAGCTCTCCGAGCGATACCTCGAGGAGTACGTCGCGCTGTCGCCGACCGCGGCGACGTTCCTGGGGATCGAAGGTCACGACCACGAGCTGCCGGACTACACCCCGTCCGGGTTCGAGGCGCTGATCGACCTGACCCGGCGGTCCGTCGCCGAGGCCCGGGCCACCGCGACCGGCAGCCCCCGCGAGGAGGTCGCCAAGGACGCGTTCCTGGAGCGGCTCGGGCTGGAGCTGGAGTCGTACGAGGCCGGCGTTCCGCAGCACCAGCTGAACGCGATCGCCTCCGTCCCGACCGAGATCCGGCAGGTGTTCGACCTGATGCCGACCGCGACCGAGCAGGACTGGGAGACCATCGCGATCCGGCTCAACCAGGTCGGTACGACGCTGGACGGCTATCGCGAGACGCTGCTCGAGCAGGCCGGGCAGGGCCGGGTGTCGGCGGTGCGGCAGGTGAAGGACCTGGCCGACCGGATCGCCAGCTGGACCGGTGCCGACGGCGCCGACTTCTTCGCGGGGCTCGCGGCGCAGGCGCCGGACAGCCCGGTGAAGGCGACCGTGGAGGCCGCGTCCGCGTCGGCTCGGAAGGCGTACGAGCAGTTCGGCGGCTGGCTGACCGCCGAGATCGCGCCGCGCGCGCCGGAGAAGGACGCCTGCGGTCGCCAGGTGTACGAGCTTGCCTCCCGCAACTTCCTCGGTGCGACCATCGACCTGGAGGAGACCTACGCCTGGGGCTGGGACGAGCTGGCCCGGATCGAGGCGGACATGCAGGCGATCGCGGCCGACCTGAACGGCGGCGACCGCGGTATCGAGGCGACGGCCGCGATCCTGGACAACGACCCGGCCCGCAAGATCCACGGCAAGGACGCGTTCCGGGACTGGATGCAGCAGCTGGCCGACTCGGCCGTGACCGAGCTGGGCGGCACCCACTTCGACATCCCGGACGAGATCCGCACCATCCAGTGCATGATCGCGCCGACCTCGGACGGCTCGATCTACTACACACCGCCGACCGAGGACCTGACCACCCGGCCCGGCCGGATGTGGTGGGCGGTGCCGAACGGCGTCGAGGACTTCGCCACCTGGCGCGAGGTCACCACCGTCTACCACGAGGGTGTGCCCGGCCATCACCTCCAGTGCGCGCAGACGATGCTGCGCACCGACCTGCTGAACCGGTGGCAGCGGATCGCCTGCTGGGTCTCCGGCCACGGCGAGGGCTGGGCCCTGTACGCCGAGCGGCTGATGGAGGACCTGGGTTACCTCGAGGATCCCGGAGCGCGGTTCGGCATGCTGGACGCGCAGGGCTTCCGGGCGGCGCGGGTGATCATCGACATCGGCATGCACCTGGAGCTGGAGATCCCGCGGGACAACCCGTTCGGCTGGCGCCCGGGTGAGCGCTGGAACGCCGAGCTCGGGTTCGAGTTCCTCCGGGCGCACTGCCGGATGGAGACCGAGTTCCTGCGCGCCGAGCTCAACCGCTATCTCGGCTGGCCCGGGCAGGCGCCGTCGTACAAGGTCGGCGAGCGGATCTGGCTGCAGGCGCGGGATGAAGCCAAGCACCGGAAGGGATCCGCGTTCGACCTGCGCGCGTTCCACTCCGACGCGCTGAACCTGGGCTCGATCGGGCTCGACCCGCTCCGTCGCGCCCTCGCGAAGCTGTGAGCGTCCGGTTCGTGCTCGCGTCGGCATCGCCGGCGCGGCTGAAGACGTTGCGCGGCGCCGGGGTCGAGCCGGAGGTGATCGTCTCCGGTGTCGACGAGGACGACATCACCGCGGAGAGCCCGGGTGAACTCGCCCGCCTGCTGGCGACGCTGAAGGCCCGGGCCGTGGTCGCCAGTCTGACCGAGCACGCGACCGTGCTCGGCTGCGACTCGGTGCTCGAGATCGACGGTGTCGCCTACGGCAAACCCGGTACGCCGGAAGCCGCGCGGGACCGGCTCCGGTCGATGCGCGGCCGGACCGGCGTACTGCACACCGGTCATTGCCTGATCGACACCAACGCGAAGCAGGAACTGCGCGAGCTCGAGTCGACCACGGTGTACTTCGCCGACCTCACCGACGAGGAGATCGACGCGTACGTCGCCACCGGAGAACCGCTCGTGGTGGCCGGCTCGTTCACCGTCGACGGGTTCGGCGGCCCGTTCGTCACCGGGATCGAGGGCGACTACCACAACGTGGTCGGACTCTCACTGCCGTTGCTGCGCCGGATGCTGGCCGAGGTCGGCATCAGCTGGCCGGCGCTCTGGCAGTCGTCCCCACGGATCGAGTACGACGAAACCGAAGCCGCGAGGTACGACGACACCCGCGGCGGACCCGAGCGCGCCCAGGCCGCCGCGGCGGCGGTCGACTCGCTGCTGACGAAGAGCGGTCGCGTTCTCGAGCTCGCCGTCGGCACCGGTATCGTCGGCGCCGAGCTCGTTGCCCGCGGCAACCTCGTGCACGGGGTCGACCTGTCCACCGCGATGCTCCGGCACGCCCGGGTCCGGCTGCCCGGACACGTCGCGGCCGCCGACGCGGCCCGGCTGCCGATCGCCGACCGCCGCTGTGACGCGGTCGTCGCCGTCTGGCTGCTGCACCTGCTCGACGACAGCGAACCGATCATCGCCGAGGTCGCCCGCGTCCTCCGCCCCGGCGGCGTCTTCATCACCACCACCGAGAAATCCGACGCCGGCCGCTACGCGGACGGTCGCTCTCCGAACGACACCCGCTCCCAGGACGCCCTGTCGCTGCTCGTCGCCACGGCCGCCCGTCACGGCCTCACCCTGGACGCCGCCACCACCTTCGCCGGCCCACCCCGCAACACCGACCAGTCCCCGCTCTACCCACTGGTCCGCTTCCGCCGGACCTGACCGGCTACCGTTCGCCTCGTGAGTGAGTACATCGACGGCGTCCGGGTGTTGCGGCACAGCGGTACGCAGAGCCACACCGACGTCACTTTGACCTTCGCTGTCGGCTCTCGGGACGAGACGTTGCGCACCGTCGGGGTCGCGCACGTGCTCGAGCACCTGGTGATGCACGCCGTCCGTGGGTTGCCGATCGAGATGAACGCCGAGGTTGACCTGCTGACGACCACATTCGTCGCGTCCGGGTCCGCTGCGCGGGTCGGTGAGTTCCTGAGCGGGTTGTGTCGTGCTCTCGCCGAGCCGCCGGTCGATCGGCTGGCGGTGGAGGTCGGTGTGCTCGCGGCCGAGGATGGTCAGGTCGCGCATCCGGTCGTCGCACAGTTGCTGAACGTGCGATACGGCGCCAAGGGAGCCGGACTGGCCTGGCTGGAAGGGCCTGGGTACGACGGCCTGACGCCGGAGCACGTCATCGCTTTCGCCCGGACGTGGTTCGTCCCGTCGAACGCCGTACTGCAGGTGACCGGTCCGTTGCCGGACGACCTTCGGCTCGAGCTGCCCAGCGGTTCCGCGCCGACCCGGGTTCATCCGGCCGGCCGGTCCTTCGACGGTCCGACCGTGGTCGGGTACGGCATGCCCGCGGCCGGTGTCCTGCTCACGCTGCCGCCGGACGACGCCGTCCGGCTGTCCACTCTGACGATCGACGTACTGCGGAAGCGGGTCGAGGAGGAGTGCCGTCACGTCGGCGGGCACAGCTACGACATCGGCGCCGATCTGCACCCCGGTCCGGGTGGGAGCAGCGACTGGGTGGTGTACGCCGAGGCCAGGGAGGGCAGCGAGGAGGCGGTCGCGCGTGCGTTCGTCGAGGCGCTGACCGACCTCGCCGAGAATGGTCCGACCGAGGCGGAGCTCGCCTACCAGATCGCTCGCTGTCAGGAACGACTCGACGCCGACGAGCCCGAGCTCCGCCGTGCCTTCAGCAACACGATGGGCCGGATGTTCGGTGAACCCGAACTCGAACCGGTCGACCGGGAGCGGCTGGCCGGACTGCAGCCGTCCGACGTGGCCGCCGTACTGAAGGCCGCGCTGCCGACCGCGATCGGCTACGCCTACGAGGACAACCTGGAGAGCTGGGAGCCGGCCGGCTTCCGCCAGGGAACGCTCTGCCCGGTGATCTCCGAGCTGCCACCCGGACGGACGTTCAAGCCGCCCTTCACGGCGCGGGCCTTCGTCAAGGAAGCCCGCTCGATGCTCTGGGTGCGAACCGACACAGCGCTGGTACTGCGTGACGACGACGGAGTGCACGAGATCCGCTGGGACGAGATCGCCGGCGTGATGCGAACCGGCGACGGCACGACGATCGTCCTGGGTCTGAACGGCTGTGCGATCCCGGTCGACGCCGACATGTTCCGCGGCGCCGGGGCCCTGCTCAGCGAACTCACCGACCGAGTCCCGCAGGAGCTCTGGTTCGACGAGACGAAGCTCGACGCCTAGGCGGTCAGGCCCGACTTCTTGTCGAGCAGTTGCAGCAGGTCGTGCGCGGCCAGTTCGACGGCCTTATGGCGCCACTCGGAGGCGCGGTACACGGAGGCGATCAGGGCGGTGCGGTGGATCCGGCGGAAGTCGCCGATGACGAAGCCGTACCGGGCCTTGGTCTCGTCCGACGGGCCGACGGTGAGGCCGAGGTGCCAGGCGGCGTACTCCTCCCAGCTGTGGTTCTCCAGGTACGCGTTCTGGTCGTCCGCCCGGGGCTGCACCTCACCCCAGTCGCTGTCCAGCACGTACTGCCGCCCATCGATCAGCCGCTTCGCCTGCTCGACGGCCGTCTTGTTGACCTCGTATTTGGCCATACCTCAGTGTCACGGATGAGCGGACGCGCGCCAACGACCCGGGCCGGGGTGGAAGGGTTGCCGGGCGTTGCGCCAGTACGTGGCCCAGTTGCTGGCCCGGTCGGGCTCGGTCGGTACGGCGGCTGCCGCCGAGCGGGCCGCGACGACGGCGACCAGGGCGGCGAGTTCCTCCGGTGTCGGGTCGCCTTTGACGACCTGCAGGATCGGTTCGCTCACAGTGGGATGTTCCCATGCTTCTTGGGCGGCAGGGTGTCGCGCTTGGTGCGGAGCAGGCGGAGCGCGCGGACGATCTCGGCGCGGGTCTCACTCGGCTTGATGACCGCGTCGATGTAGCCGCGCTCGGCCGCGACGTACGGGTTGGCCAGGTGGTCCTCGTACTCGGTGATCAGCTGCTGGCGGCGTGTCTCGCCGTCGTCCGCGGCGGCCAGCTCCCGGCGGTACAGGATGTTGACCGCGCCCTGCGCGCCCATCACCGCGATCTGTGCGGTCGGCCAGGCGATGTTCATGTCCGCGCCGAGGTGCTTCGAGCCCATCACGTCGTACGCGCCGCCGTAGGCCTTGCGGGTGATCACGGTGATCATCGGCACGGTCGCCTCGGCGTAGGCGTAGATCAGCTTGGCGCCTCGGCGGATGATGCCGTTCCACTCCTGGTCGGTGCCGGGCAGGAACCCGGGCACGTCGACGAAGGTCAGGATCGGCAGGTTGAACGCGTCGCAGGTACGGACGAACCGGGCCGCCTTCTCGGACGCGTCGATGTCCAGGGTGCCGGCGAACTGCATCGGCTGGTTCGCCACCACCCCGACCGGGCGGCCCTCGACCCGGCCGAACCCGACGATCATGTTCGGCGCGAACAGCGTCTGCACCTCGAGGAAGTCGCCCTCGTCCAGCACCGCCTCGATCGCGGTGTGCATGTCGTACGGCTGGTTCGGCGAGTCCGGGATCAGCGTGTCCAGGGCCAGATCGGTCTCACTGACCTCCAGATCGGCGTCGAAGTCGTAGACCGGCGGGTCCTCCAGGTTGTTCTGCGGCAGATGACCGACCAGCGCCTTCACCCACTCGATCGCGTCCTCCTCGTCACTGCCGAGGTAGTGCGCGTTGCCGGACTTGGTGTTGTGCGTCCGGGCGCCGCCGAGCTCCTCCTGGGTGACGTCCTCGCCGGTGACGGTCTTGATCACGTCCGGACCGGTGATGAACATGTACGACGACTCGTCCACCATCACGGTGAAGTCGGTGACCGCGGGGGAGTAGACCGCGCCGCCGGCACACGGGCCCATGATCAGCGAGATCTGCGGGATCACCCCGGACGCACGGACGTTGCGGCGGAAGATCTCGCCGTACAGGCCGAGACTGACCACGCCCTCCTGGATCCGGGCGCCGCCGGAGTCGTTGATGCCGATCAGCGGGCAGCCGATCTTCATCGCCAGGTCCATCACCTTGACGATCTTCTCGCCGAACACCTCACCGAGGCTGCCGCCGAAGACGGTGAAGTCCTGGGCGAACACGCACACCTGGCGGCCGTCGATGGTGCCGAACCCGGTCACCACGCCGTCGCCGTACGGGCGGTTGGCGTCCAGGCCGAAGGCGGTCGACCGGTGCCGGGCGAACTCGTCCAGCTCGGAGAAGGAGCCCTCGTCCAGCAGCAGCGCGATCCGCTCGCGGGCGGTCTTCTTCCCGCGGGCGTGCTGCTTCTCCACCGCACGCTCCGATCCGGCGTGCACAGCCTCGTCGAGCCGCTGCTCGAGGTCCGCGATCTTCCCGGCGGTGGTGTGGATGTTCACGGTCTCTCCCATAATCGGGCAGCCTAACTGTGTGTGCGTCGTACCGTGCTGTGACGTCCGCCGCAACGCCGGGACTGGACCTCGTCGCCGGTAGGTTGCGCTCCGTGGCTGACCCGGCTGTCAACGACCTCATCCGCACGCTCAACCAGCTCGTCGTCAACGACACCGGCGGCCGGTCCCTGGCGACCGGCGACCAGGTGCCCGGCGTGACGCTCACCACCGAGGCGCAGCTCAGGCTGCTCGCGGACAACCTCGACATCCCGGCGAGGCTCGCGCCGAGCCCCGCGGCGGTGCTCAATCGAGGCTCAGGTGAGGCGTACGACCAGCGGGTGGCCATCCGGGCGGCTTTGACGGAGGCGGTGGCGAGTTGCGCCAACACTCTGGAGCCCAGGCGCCCGCTGCCGGAACCGGCTGACCGCGACCATCGCGACCGTCTCGGGACGGCGCTGAGCAGGGCTTATGCCGCGGCGGCGACACCGCGGCTGGCTCCGCGGCTCATCCCGAACGGGCGGCCGGACGACCTCGGGGTCTTCGCGCCGCCGGTGCTGGAGGGGGATGTGGCGGCTGCGCGGGCGCTCGCGCTCGCGATCGGCGCCCGGCTCGACCGGCGCGACGAGGACGTGCTGGCCGCGCTCGTGGGCGCCGGCCGCGGTGCGGCGGCCCCAACCGCCGCTCGCCTGGTGCTGGACACGAAGCCCGGCTTCGCGACGCTGCCGGGGCCCGAGCAGGACGCGGCTGTGCGGCTGTTCGCGCAGCGGCTGGAATCGGGCTTCGCGTCACGCGAGCCGCGGGCGGCCGCGGCGCGCGAACTGACCGAGGAGGTGGAGAACCGGCGCCAGGACATCGCCGGGGGAGCGACCGCGGTCGACACCCCGAGCAAGCTGGCCGCTGACGAGATTCAGAAGCTCCACGCCTTCCTGGACCGCCTGCCGGACTGGCATCCGGCCAACCAGGCCCGAGCGGCCGCGCGTGCGACGCAGGAGCGGCCTGAGTCCGTCGACCAGCTGGTACGGCGGATCGAGCGGACCGTCGGTGAGCTGACCGGCGCGCGTCAGACCCTGTGGAACGACGAGATCAAGCCGCAAACGGGTCAGTCCCCGGACCGGACGCTCCGCCTGACCGAGCAACAGGCGTTGGCCCTGCGGCAGCTGACCGAGAACGGCACGGCCGGTCCGCTCGCGCCTGAGCAGCTCACTGCCGCGCGGGAGGGGATCCTGGCAGCCACCACGTCGTACGCGCGGTGGGCCGTGCCGGACGACTACACCTGGCGGCACGAGCAAGCGGCCGCCGCCGTGGCGCCGCGGTTCGCCACGCTCGAGCAGGCAGTCAGTACGGCGTTCGCCGAGGACAACTTCAACGAGATCGTCGATCGGACCTTGCCGGCCGACCTCGCGAAGCAGGTCAGGCTGCCTTCGGCGCCGCGTCTGGACGAGACGTTTGCGCCGGCCGCGCGCGGGCTCGCGAACGCCATCGATACGGCCACGGGGCGAGCGGAGGGCGAGACGTTGCGCCGGTTGGCGGGTGAAGGGCGGGCCGGGATCGCTGTGGCGGCGGCGGAAGCGGTTGTCGCCGACTCCGACATTCCGAACGTGGAGCGGTCGTTCGCCGTCCGGATGATCGCCGAGGAGATCGACACGAAGTTCGACGAGTTGCCGGCCCAGCTGGAGTCCTGGAGCGCGGGCGAGCCGACGGGGATGTGGGACCGGGACGTGGATGATCCGCACGTCTACGGGCAGCAGGTCGGGCGGTCGGCCGAGCGGATGGCCGAGATCTACGGGGAGGACCCGGGGCTGGCCCAGCGGGAGTCGGTCGCGGCCGACCGGACGGCCGCGCAGCACGACTCCGTGGTCAGGTTCGCTCCCGGCCATGACCCGGCGTCCGCCGGCTTCGGCGGGGTCAAGGCGCCGGCCAACTCGCCCGCGGCGAGCCAGTCGGCCACCCCCGAGCAGCCCAGGCCGCGCGGTCTCGAAGGGCGCTGAGCAGACCCGCGCCGGCGCCGCGAGTCGGGCCGGGCCGATCGCCGCCTCAGGTCGGGCCGACCGTCCAGGCAGGGCCGACGCTTCAGGCCGGGCCGACGGTCCAGGGCGGGCCGACGGTTCAGGCAGGGCCGACGGCGAAGATCTTGGTGAGGCGGGCGGCCAGCGCGAGGTCGCCGCGAACCGAGAGGCGTTGTTTGAGGACGGCCAGGACCGGGTCCTCGTTGCCGGTGACGACCCGCAGCAGCGTGGCCGGGTCGGTGCGGATGGAGATGTCGGCGTCCTCGGGCTGATCGTCGAGCAGCGTGCAGCGTCCGTCGCTGATCCGGATCCAGAACTCGTCCACGTCACCGGACGGATCTCCACCATTGGCCCGACCTCCACCCGGCCCCGCCCCCGTGATCTGCCAGGCGACGACTGCGTCGAACCCGGCAGCCCGGGCCGGTCGGAGGTACTCCGGCATCCGGCGAAAGATCTCGCGCAACGCGATCTCCCGCACGCCCCCGATGAGCCGATGCCGAAGCTCCCGCTCCGACGTCCGGTCGACCAGCCGGGCCAGCTCGCTCGCGTCCAGGGACGTCAAGCCCACCGACTCCAGCCACCCGGCAGTGCCTCGTTCGGTCACTCGACCACCCCCGGGCAGTTCCTACCAGACCGTAGGAATTTCCTACGATGAGGTAGGTTTGTCAAGTGGTGGAGGACGGAGAACCGCGCCGCCGGGCGGCCCATCTGGGACCGGAGCGCCGGCGCCCGATGATCCTCGACGCTGCCCTGGAGGTCTTCTCCGAGAACGGCTACGCCGGTACGACGATGCAGTCGGTCGCCGATGCCGCCGGAGTGACCAAGCCGGTCGTCTACGACTGCTTCGCCAACCGCGACGAGCTGCTGCTGGCCCTGCTCGCCCGCGAGGAGCAGCACCTGGTCATCACGATCGTCGCCGCGCTGCCGGCCGATCCGAGCGTCGGCACCCCCGAGGAGCATGTTCTCGACGGCCTGACCGCCTTTCTCACCACCGCCGCGAAGCATCCGCAGTCCTGGCGGATCGTCTTCGGTGCCCAGTACGGTGCCGCGCCGGCCGTGGCCGAGCGGGTCCGGGCCGCCCGCGCGTTCCTGGTCGAGGGCCTGCGGCTGACCTTGCTGAAATCGTTGCCCGGCGTCACCGATCCGGACGCGAACCTGCCGGTCCTGGCCGAGTTGCTCGCGTCGATGACCGAGGCCTGCGCCCGGATGCTCGTGGTCGACGGCACCGACCGCACTCCCGCAGAGTTGGCCAAGGTCGTGTCCCAGGTCGTCGGCGGCGGGTTCGGCAACGTCTGAGCGTCGTACTGAGAAGTAGCTGGAGATGCGGTCACGATCGGGCTTCCAGCAGGCGGACTATGCGGCGCGGGCGTGCGGCCGCCGATAGGGTGGGCGAACGTGACCGAGACCGGTAGTGAGACCCGTACCCGCGCGCGGTTCGAGGTGCCCGAAGAACTTCGGGCCGACGTGCGCCTGCTCGGCGAGATCCTCGGCAAGGTGCTGGTCGAGTACGCCGGTCAGCCGCTGCTCGACGATGTCGAGAAACTCCGCGAGCTCACCATCGCCGGCGACGGCGCCGCGGCCGAGCACCTGGTCGCCTCCTGGCCGCACGAGCGGGCCGAGGACGTCGCCCGCGCGTTCACCTGCTACTTCCACCTGACCAACCTCAGCGAGGAACTGCACCGCGCCCGGGTGCTGCGCGAGCGTGACCGGGTCGGCAACGCTCCCGTGGTGTCCGAGCTGGCCCAGGCCGTCGAGCAGATCTCGCAGGAGAGCGGTGAGCAGCAGGCCCGTGCGCTGCTGAACGGGCTGGAGTTCCGCCCGGTGCTGACCGCGCACCCGACCGAGGCCCGGCGGCGCGCCGTCCTCGCGACCATCCGCCGCATCTCGTCGTTGCTGGAGGAGCGAACCGACCCGCGGGCCGGCGACAGTGAGCTGGCCGAGAACCGGCGCCGCCTGATCGAGCAGGTCGACATCCTCTGGCGTACGTCGCAACTGCGCACCAGCCGGCCGTCTCCGCTGGACGAGGTGCGGTCCGCGATGGCCGTGTTCGAGGAGACCCTGTTCGATGTCGTCGGCAACGTTTACCGGCGGCTCGACGACGCGCTGGCCGGTGACGCGGCCGGCACCAAGCTGCCGGTGGTGGCGCCGTTCGTCCGGCTCGGTTCGTGGATCGGTGGCGACCGCGACGGCAACCCGAACGTGACCGCCGCGATCACCCGCGAGGCCATGCAGATCCAGGCCGACCACGTACTGCGTGCGCTCGAGCAGGCCACCGACGCGCTCGGCCGGGCGATGACCCTGGACGCCGCGACCACTCCGCCGTCCGCGCCGGTCCGCCGCATCCTGGAGGACGCCCGCGCGGTCAACCCGGACCTGATCGCCGACATCGAGACCCGCTCACCGTCCGAGCCACACCGCCAGCTCCTGCTCCTCGCAGCCCGCCGGCTGGCCGCGACCCGCTCCCGCGACGCCGACTTCGGCTACCCGAGGGCCTCTGACTTCCTGCACGAGCTGAAGGTGCTGCAGGACTCGCTGGTGACCGCAGGAGCGCCGCGGCAGGCGTACGGCGAGCTGCAACAGCTCATCTGGCAGGTGAACTCGTTCGGCTTCCACCTGGCCGAGCTGGAGGTCCGTCAGCACTCGTCGGTCCACACCAAGGCGCTGGAAGAGGTGCTGGGCGGCGGTGAGCTCTCCGACCAGACCGAAGAGGTGCTCGCAACCCTTCGGGTAATCGGTCAGATCCAGCAGCGCTTCGGCCCCGAGGCATGTCGGCGGTACGTCGTTTCGTTCACCCGCAACGCCGGTGACCTCGCAGCGGTCTACGAGCTGGCGGACGCCGCGATGGACGGTCGTCCGATCGAGCTGGACGTCGTACCGCTGTTCGAGACCGGCGAGGACCTGCAGAACTCGGTAGAGGTGCTGGACAACGCGATTCAGCTCACCCGGGTCCGGCACCGGCTCACCGCCAACGACAGGCGCTTCGAGGTCATGCTCGGGTACTCCGACTCCGCCAAGGACGTCGGACCGGTGTCGGCGACTCTCGCCCTGTACGACGCGCAGGCGCGGATCACAGCCTGGGCGCAGCGCAATGCGATCCGGCTGACGCTGTTCCACGGCCGTGGTGGCGCTCTGGGGCGTGGCGGTGGTCCTGCGAACCGCGCCGTACTGGCACAGGCTCCTGGGTCGGTGGCAGGGCGCTTCAAGCTCACTGAGCAGGGTGAGGCGATCCCGGCCCGCTATGGCAATGCGGCGATCGCGCAGCGGCACATCGAGCAGGTGACCGCGGCGACGTTGCTGGCGTCCACTCCGGCTGTGGAGGAGCGGGCGGCTGCGGCGGCCGAGCGGTTCGCGGTGGTGGAGAAGACCCTCGATGAGGCCGCGCGTACGGCGTACCACCGGCTGGTGAAGGCGGACGGCTTCGCGGAGTGGTTCGGCCGGGTGACGCCGCTGGAGGAGCTCGGGCAGCTGCCGCTGGGGTCGCGTCCCGCGCGCCGTGGCGTGGCGGTGTCGTCGCTGGAGGACCTCCGGGCGATCCCGTGGGTGTTCGCGTGGTCGCAGGCTCGCGTGAACGCACCTGGCTGGTACGGCCTGGGCTCGGCGCTGTCCGCGGTCGGGGACGTCGCCGTACTGCGTGACGCGAACCAGAACTGGCCGCTGTTCCAGGTGATGCTGGAGAACGCGGAGATGTCGCTGGCGAAGACCGACCGGCGCATCCTCGGCCGCTACCTGGAGCTGGGCGACCGGCCGGACCTGACCCAGCTGATGCTGGACGAGCACGCGCTGACGACCGCGTGGGTGCTCAAGGTGCTCGATCAGGACCGGCTGCTGGCCGGACGGCGGGTGCTGGGCCGTGCGGTCGAGCTGCGCAACCCGTACGTCGACGCACTCAGCTACCTGCAGTTGCGGGCGTTGCGGACCCTGCGGACGGATGACTCGCTGGACGAGGAGCAGATCGTCCGGACCCGGCGGCTGCTGTTGCTGACCGTGTCGGGTGTTGCCGCCGGCCTGCAGAACACCGGCTGATGTTCAGCGACCTGGAGCGGCCTCCACTCGACGCACGCTTCCTGCAGGGGCGACTGGTTCGTCCTGGCTCGTTGTGGACGCAGGTCGACGTACTGACCGAGACGGAGTCGACCAACGCGGTCGTAGCGGCTGCAGCGCTCGCAGGCGCCGCCGAGGGTCTGGTGGTCACCGCGGAGCACCAGTCGTCGGGTCGTGGGCGGCTGGGGCGTACGTGGACCACTCCGGCCCGGTCTGCCTTGCTGACGTCTGTTCTGCTGCGTCCGACCGCTGTGCCTGCGGCTAGGTGGCCGTGGCTGGGTCTACTGGTGCCGTTGGCGGTCGCGGCCGGCGTACGGCGAGTGGGCGAGATCCCGGCTCAGGTGAAGTGGCCGAACGACGTACTGGTCGAGGACCGCAAGCTGGCCGGCATCCTGCTCGAGCGAGTGGAGGGACCGGCTGCTGTGGTGGGGATCGGGCTCAACGTGACGCTGCGGGAGTCAGAGAAGCCACACCCTGCCGCGACCTCACTGGCGCTCGAGGACGCGGCGACGACAGACCGGGCCACCGTGCTGACCGCCGTACTGCGTGAGCTTGCCAGTCGCTACCAGACGTGGGTCGAGGCCGACGGCGATCCGTCGACGATCCTGCCGGAGTACCGCGAGCACTCTGCGACACTCGGCCGCCTGGTCCGGGTCGAACTGCCCAACGGTACCTTCCTGGAGGGCAGGGCGCGCGACCTGGACGACGACGGGCGGTTGATCGTGGACACCCCCGACGGCGTGCGACCGCTGGCCGCCGGGGATGTCACACATCTGCGGACCAGTTAGCTGGTGAAGATCTTCGCGGCCGTGATGAGCGTCTGGATGATGCCGTAGCCGAGCAGTACGGCGACCAGCAGCCACGAGATCACCAGGCGTGAGTTCTGGTTCATTTCGCCGCCTCCATCGTCGACTCGGACCGCTCGTGGAACCGGCCGGCGACCGGGCGGATCAGCAGGTTGGCGACGAAACCGACGGCCAGGACGCCGACCATCGTGAACAGCGCCGGCCGGTACGCCTCCGCCGTCAGCGTGCCCGGTTTGCCTTCCCGGTCGAGGAATCCGTTGATGATCAGCGGCCCGGCGATCCCGGCCGCCGACCACGCGGTCAGCAGCCGGCCATGGATCGCGCCCACCTGGTAGGTCCCGAAGAGATCCCGCAGGTACGCCGGTACGGTCGCGAACCCGCCGCCGTAGAAGGACAGGATCACCGCGGCCAGCAGGACGAAGATCACCGTGCTGTTGTGGCCGACGGTGGCGAGCAGGAAGTAGGCGACGATGCCGACGCCGAGGTACATCGCGTAGATGGGTTTGCGGCCGATCACGTCCGACGTACTGGACCAGCCGAACCGGCCGGCCATGTTGAAGATCGACAGCAGGCCGACGAACCCGGCAGCCGCGGCGACCGCGACCGAGGACTTGCCGTCACCGCCGCGGAAGAAGTCCTGGATCATCGGGCTGGCCTGCTCGAGGATGCCGATCCCGGCGGTGACGTTGCAGAACAGGACCACCCACAGGCACCAGAACTGCGGGGTCTTGATCGCGTTCGCGGCCGACACGCTGTTCGTGGTGACGAGGGCCTTCTGCTTGACCGTGGCCGGGTCGAAACCGGGCGGCCGCCAGTCGTCGGCGGGCACCCGGATGTTGAACACCCCGAACATCATGATCACGAAGTAGCCGATGCCCAGGGTGAGGAACAACGCCACCAGCGCCCCGCCGCCGGCCACCGACGCGCTGTTGCCCGGGTCGTAGTTGTCGTCGTACAGGCTGAGCAGCTGACGCGAGAGCGGACTGGCGACGAGTGCGCCGCCGCCGAAGCCCATGATCGCCAGGCCGGTGGCGAGACCGGGCCGGTCCGGGAACCACTTGATCAGGGTGGAGACCGGGGAGATGTAGCCGATGCCGAGGCCGATCCCGCCGATGAAGCCGTAGCCCAGGTAGACGATCCACAGCTGGCCGGCACCGATGCCGAGGGCACCGATCAGGAACCCGGTGGCCCAGAAACAGGCCGACACGAACATCGCCTTGCGCGGGCCGTTGCGTTCCACCCAGGTGCCGCCGATCGCGGCGGACAGGCCCAGCATCACGATCGCGATGCTGAAGATCAGCCCGATCGCGGTCTGACTGGTGTCGAAATGCTTCACCAGCGACGTCTTGTAGACGCTCGTCGCGTACGCCTGGCCGATGCACAGGTGGACGGCGAGCGCGGCCGGCGGGATCAGCCAGCGGCTGTACCCCGGCGGAGCGACGGTGTGCTCCCGATCGAGTACCGACAAGATGGCCATCACGGCTCCTTCGTCAAAGCCCCCCCAGTTGTGACCCCTCGCGCATACTGGCGCACTGTATGCATTTTGTGAAGAGTTAAACCACTCTGTGGAAGCGCGCTCGTGTCGGGACGGGACAAGCGAACCCGGGAACTGTGACACTGGGGACATGGCGATCTCGGCGAAGTTGTTGGGTGAGGACGAGTACGTCGTCGTCAGCACCCGGACGCACTGGAAGGCGTTGATCTTCCCGGTGTTCGTGCTGCTCGTAGTGGCGGGGGCCGGTGGTTTCCTGGCCGCGATCGTGCCGGCCGGCAGCCTGCAGACGCCGGCCCGGATCGCGATCCTCGCGGTCGGTGTGGTGGTACTGGCGACGTTCGCGGCCAAGCCGTTCCTGAACTGGTTCTTCTCCACCTACACGCTGACCAACCGCCGCCTGATCACCCGGCACGGCATCCTCACCCGGACCGGCCGGGACATCCCGCTGATGCGGATCAACGACGTCTCCTACGAGCACGGCCTGATGGATCGGATCCTGCGCTGCGGCACCCTGCACATCGAGTCCGCCGGCGAACGCGGCCAGGTGATCCTGCCCGACGTCCCGCACGTGGAACACGTCCACCTGCAGATGTCCGACCTGCTCTTCGGCGGCCCCGAGGGCAAACCCGGCGACGGCATCCTCGACGACGAGGAACCTCCGACCCACATGCGCCGCCGTCCCCAGCCCGAGCCGGACTCCGAGACCCTCTTCAGCTCAGACGACAAATAACCAACGCCCGCCTTCGGTCATCTATCCAGATAGAGACCAAGGGATGGTGCGGGATGAACAAGGCGATCGGTACGACGGCAGCGGCTCTGCTCGTGGCAGGCAGCCTGCTGGTACCTGGTACGGCGACAGCCGCGGAGTCGGCGAACTGCGTGCTGGGCGTGGGGGCGGTGACGGCCGGCGGCGACCACCGGGCACAGACGGTGATCGCGACTGCGCCGCCGACAGCGACCAGCTACCTCCTCGCGCGGAACGTGTACGCCGACGGGTTGGCGAAGGTGAGCAGCTCGGCGGGTGTCCTGGACGACGGGTACGGCGGTGTCAGCGTCCACGGGTACGTCATCCTTGGCGATGCGCTGTACATGACCGGCTACCACGCGGCGAACGGCCAGATCGACTCCACCGGCTCGACGACCCAGCGGATCGGCGGCGGCTGGGGGAGCTTCGTCGCACTCGAGGAAGCCGAGTTCCAGGGCCCGACCGAGGCCGGCATCTCGCGGTGGAACACGTACGGACTCCGCAACGACGGCACGCTGTTCCGCTGGACCGTCGACACCAAGGGCGTCTGGCGGAACCGGGTGTCCGCGCCGGGGTTCGCCGCGGTGAAGTCGATGGCGCTGATCAGCAAGAGCAAGACCTACGACACCTTCCTGGCCAACACCCGGGGCGGTGCGCTCTACACCATCCACATCCCGACGACCGCCCCGATGAAGCCGGTGGTGAAGCTCGTCCGCCGCTCGACCTGGCAGGGCTTCGAGGCGATGCTCGCCCAGAACTGCGGCAACGGCACCGTGCTGGTCGGCATCGACAAGGACACCCAGTCCGGCTACCTCTACGCCGTCGGCCGGGCCAACGGCCTGTCCACCGTCATCCAGGGCCTCGGCAAGATCCCGATGACCTTCACCGACCCCACCTACTTCCGCTGGAAGGACCCCGGCTCCCCGCTCACCGGTGAGTGAGCTGGGGCTTTCCGCAGCTGAAGTCTGCGGAAAACCGCATACTCGTCCACTCTCCAGCACTGTTTACTGCTGGAGAGTGGAACGGAGAAACGCTGTGGAGCAATGGGATTCGAAGACACCTGGTGTGTTGCGGCTGCCGTCAGGCCGGTTGGTTCGCGGTCGTGGTCTGCGCAACGGACTCCCACCAGGCCAGACGCCGACCTTCGGCGTCTACCTGCTGGGCAAGAAGCCGGATCCGGTCAGCTGGGACGCCCGCTGGATCCACTGGCCGGACTTCCGGCTTCCCTCCGACCGGGCCGGCACCCGGACGATCTTGGCGGAGGCGCTGGACCGACTGGACCGCGACCGGGTCGAGTTCGCGTGCGGGGGCGGCAATGGCCGGACCGGTACGGCCCTGGCATGTCTGGCAATCCTGGACGGCGTACCGGCGGACGAAGCGGTGGCGTTCGTCCGCGCCAACTACGACCGCCACGCCGTCGAAACCCCCTGGCAGAAGCGCTATGTCCGCAACTACTGAGAGCGGGACGGCCTCATCCGCAGCAGTGTCCGCGCGGTGCGCCAGCGTCGAGCGGTACGGCGCCCGGCCTGGTCCACTGCGGGACGGGGCGTCCGTCCTTCTTCCACCAGGTGCCGGTCCGATCCTGCGGCCAGCCCTCCGGCGAGTCCTCCCAGACTTCCTGCCGGCCGTAGACCGTCAGATCAAGCAGGTGGGCCTGCACCATGGTCGCTTCGACGCCGCGCGCGATCGTCTCGTTGGTGAGGAAAACCCGATCGCCGTCGCGCAGGTAGCAGGCGATGTAGCCCGGTTCGTCGATGAGCCCGGCGCCGACGCCGCGATCGTCGACCCCGACCATCGAGTACCACGGCACCGTGTAGCCCATGAACTCCCGGAACGGCGCGATCTCCTCCCACGGCCCCTCGCAGAAGACCGCGAAGGACACGCCGCGATGGTTCAGGTAGCTGACGTCGTGCACATCGAAGATGCTCGCCGTGCAGCCCTCACACTGGCCTTCGATCCCCGCGCCGAGGTGCCACATGTGCTTGTACGCGATGAGTTGGTCGCGGCCGTCGAACACGTCCAGGAACGAGACCGGCCCGTCCTGGCCGACCAGCGTGGCCGAGGCGTCGACCTCGGTCATCGGCAGCCGGCGCCGGGCCGCCGCGATCGCGTCGCCCTCCCGGGTGTGGGCCTTCTCCCGGGCGAGGAGGGCCCGGCGTTCCCGGCTCCAGGTCTCACGGTCGACGATCGGCGGCGATGCGGACGCTTCGGTCATGGGGTTCTCCTCGTCGGTCTGGCGAGCACAAGCTCAGTGGGTGTTATGAATATCGACGAGCAACCCGGCGAACCGTCATCGCACTTTCTTGATCGCACCCCGGGAGGACCTGAACGCATGGCGAGCAGCGCGGACGAGGTGTGGTTCCGGGACGCGTTCGAGGAGCACCGGCGCCCGTTGCACGCGCACTGCTACCGGCTCGCCGGGAACGTCGCCGACGCGGACGACCTGGTCCAGGAGACCTTCCTGCGCGGCTGGCGCTCACGGGCGCAGTACGAGGGGAGGGCATCGATCCGGACCTGGCTCTACCGGATCGCCACCAATGTCTACCTCGATCACCGCAAGGCCGCGGCGCGACGGACCGTACCGGTCGGCGACCCGATGGAGTGGTGCACCGACATCGGTCCCTATCCCGACGCGCTGCTGGGCGAGGACCCGCCATCAGAACTGGTGGCGCGGGAGACCGTCGAGCTCGCGCTGATCGCCGCGCTGATGTACCTGCCGCCACGGCAGCGGGCGGCGTTCGTCCTGCGTGACGTCTCCGGCTGGACACCGGCCGAGATCGCCGACGGTCTCGGCCTCGCGGTGCCAGCGGTGAACAGCCTGATCCAGCGTGCCCGGAAGACTCTCCGTCGCTGTGCGCCAGGTGACTCCCGAGAGTGGCGCCGACCGGTGCTGACCAGCGAGGACGAGGACGTCTTGCGTCGCTACGCCGCGGCTGCGGATCCCGCCAGCTTCCGGGAGTTGCTGGCCGAAGACGTGCGCATCACCATGCCGCCGGACCCACCGGTCATCGGGAGAGACGCAGCGGCCGAGTTCCTGGGCAGGCCTCTGGATTGGCGCACGTTCCCGTCGGCTGCCAACGGCCGGCCTGCCCTGATCTGCTACCTCCGTCGTCCCGGCAGCGATCAGTACGACGCGATGGTCGTCGACGTCCTCAGGATCGAGAACGGCAGGATCGTGGCAAGCAACGCCTTCGTCGGAGCCCACCACGTCACCGCCTTCGGCCTGCCCAAAACCCTCAACTCTCCGCAGGTAGAACGGCGGTGTTTCTTGTAATGTCACAGTTGCCGTTTTGGTAGCCACTCTGTGCGATGCCTGCTGCGCTCCGCCTGGCGTCGCGCGCCATTTCAATAACTGAGGAGCTCGCGCCTATGCCCGAAGACGTCATCCCTCTGATCCGAACCGATATTCCACACTCGGCGCGGATCTGGAACTACTGGATGGGCGGTAAGGACAACTTTGAGATCGACCGTGTCGCCGGCGACGCCGGCACGGAGGTCGATCCGGACATCGTGACGATGGCTGTGCAGTCTCGGCGGTTCCTGGTTCGTGCTGTGACCCACCTGGCCGCCGAGGCCGGTATCCGCCAGTTCCTGGACATCGGAACGGGCCTGCCAACGATGCAGAACACCCATGAGGTCGCCCAGAGCGTGGCACTGGATTCGAAGATCGTCTACGTCGACAACGACCCGATGGTCCTGACGCACGCCCGCGCGTTGTTGACCAACACCACGCCCGAGGGCGTGACCACCTACATCGACTGCGACTACCACCAGCCCGAGCAGATCGTCGCCGACGCCCGTAACGTGCTGAACTTCCATGAGCCGATCGGCGTCATGTTCATGGGCGTGCTGGGCCACGCCCACACGTACGACGACATGCGCAGGATCGTTTCCACGGTGATGGATGCGGTCCCTTCGGGCAGCTACCTCACTCTGTGGGATGGCACCACCGACAGCCAGGCTTACGTAACGCTTTGCGAGAACTACGCCAAGTCCGGCGGTACTCCCTACGTGCCTCGTCCGAAGGAGCAGATCCACGCGGTCTTCGAAGGCCTGGAGCTGGTGCCGCCTGGCTTCGTACCGATCACTCAGTGGTGGGCAGAGGGCACTGACGACGAGGCCGGCGAGAGCGAAACAAGACCGATCTCCGCCTACGGCGCCGTCGGCCGAAAGCCGTAACCAGGCCCGGTGACCATGCGCTCCCGTTGCGCCGACCGACGCACCGGGAGCGCATGACTTCTCGGCACCGGCGTTGACCAGCCGGGCTCCACAGCTCGCGGACGAAGCCGGCCGGCGTTCCTGGAGTCGGGCACCTCAGCCAACTCGTTCCATGTCACCGACCGATGCGCGTGAGGAGGCCTGAAAGGCTCTCTGACCCGCGGAAACGGCGTCAGCTGAGGCCCTTCAGGAGTTGGCGGGCCATGACGATGCGCTGGACCTGGTTGGTGCCTTCGTAGATCTGGGTGATCTTGGCGTCGCGCATCATCCGCTCGACCGGGTAGTCGTGGGTGTAGCCGTAGCCGCCGAGGAGCTGGACGGCGTCGGTGGTGACGGCCATCGCGACATCGGAGGCGAAGCACTTGGCGGCGGCGCCGAAGTAGGTCAAGTCGGCGTCACCACGCTCCGACCGAGCGGCGGCGGCGTACGTGAGCTGCCGGGCCGCCTCGATCTTCATGCCCATGTCGGCGAGCATGAACTGCAGGCCCTGGAACTCGGCGATCGGCTTGCCGAACTGCTTGCGCTCCTGCACGTACCCGAGCGCGTAGTCGAGGGCGCCCTGGGCGATCCCGAGCGCCTGCGCGGCGATCGTCACCCGGGTGTGGTCCAGCGTCGCCATCGCGGTGCCGAAGCCGGTGCCGGGGTCGCCGATCAGCCGGGACACCGGGATCCGGACGTTGTCGAGGTACACCTCGCGGGTCGGCGAGCCCTTGATGCCGAGCTTCTTCTCCGGCGCGCCGAACGAGACGCCCTCGTCGGACTTCTCCACCACGAACGCGCTGATCCCCTTCGAGCGCGCGTCCGGGTCGGTCACCGCGAAGACGGTGTAGTAGTCGCTGACGCCGGCGTTGGTGATCCACCGCTTCACGCCGTTCAGGACGTAGCTGTCGCCGTCGAGCACCGCCCGCGTCTTCATCGAGGCGGCGTCCGAGCCGGCCTCGGGCTCCGACAGGCAGTACGAGAACATCGCGTCACCCGCGGCCACCGGCGGCAGGTACCGCTGCTTGACCTCGTCCGAGGCGGACAGCAGCAGCGGCAGCGAGCCGAGCTTGTTCACGGCCGGGATCAGCGAGGTCGAGGCGCAGGCCCGGGCGACCTCCTCGATCACGATCACCGTCGCGAGCGCGTCCGCCCCGGCGCCGCCGTACTCCTCCGGGATGTGCGGGGCGTGGAAGTCGGACGCCTTCAGCGCGTCGTACGACGCCTTCGGGAACTCGGCCAGCTCGTCCACGTCACCGGCGTGCGGGGCGACCTTGGCGTCGCAGACGTCGCGAACCGCCGCCCGGATCGCCTGGTGCTCCTCGGACAGCGCGTACAGGTCGAAAGAGTTACTCACGAGTCGCACTGTACGACGCGAGGCCCGCGAAACGGCACCCGTCGGACGCCGAAAGTGACCAACAGCGCACGCGGCGGAGGACCGGTGGACATGAGCCGGTCACCGGCTGATAACCGCGGTGGGTAGAGTCCCGGGCATGAGTGAAGCGACCTCCCGCCCCCTGCGGATCGCCGTGATCGGTACCAGCTACCTCGGCGCGAACACCGCCGCGGGGATGGCCGAGTTCGGTTTCGACGTGATCGGAGTCGAGATCGACGAGCACCGGCTGAAGCTGCTGAACGACGGCAAGGCGCCGCTGTACGAACCCGGGCTGGACCCACTGCTGAAGAAGCATGTCGACTCCGGCCGGCTGCGGTTCACCAAGGACTATCGCGAGATCGCGGACTGGGCCGACGTGCACTTCATCGCGGTCGGCACCCCCCAGCTCGAGGGCAGCGACGCGGCCGACCTGTCCCAGGTCAACTCGGTCGTCGACATGCTCGCGCCGCTGCTCACCCGCCCGACCCTGATCGTCGGCCGGTCCACCGTCCCGGTCGGTACGTCGATGCTCGTCGAGGCCCGGTTCCACGCCGAGGCCCCGGCCGGTACGGCGGTCGAGGTCGCCTGGCAGCCCGAGTTCCTCCGCGAGGCGCACGGCGTGGAGGACACGCTGCACCCGGACCGGCTCGTGTTCGGCGTCCAGTCGGAGACCGCGGAGGCTCGGCTGCGCGAGGTGTTCGCCACCCCGATCGCCGAGGGGACGCCGGTGGTCGTCTGCAACCGGCCCACCGCCGAGCTGGTGAAGGGCGGTGCGAACGCCTTCCTGGCCACGAAGATCTCGTTCATCAACGCGCTCGCCGAGATGGCCGACGCGACCGGTGCCGACGTCACCCAGCTGGCGGACGCGCTGGGGTACGACAAGCGGATCGGCCGCGGCATGCTGAACGCGGGTCCCGGGTACGGCGGCGGCTGCCTGCCCAAGGATCTGCGCGCCTTCATGGCCCGGGCCGGTGAGCTCGGGGTCGAGGAGGTGATCACGCTGCTGCGCGAGGTGGACGACATCAACCACCACCGCCGGGCCCGGATCGTCGACCTGGCCCACGAGGTGCTCGGCGCGGAGTGGGTCGGCCGGAACGTGACCGTCCTCGGTGCCGCGTTCAAGGCCGGTACCGACGATGTCCGCGACTCGCCCGCCCTCGACGTGGCCGGCCGGATCCAGCTGCACGGCGCGAACGTCACCGTCTTCGACCCGGAGGCGATGGAGAACGCCCGCAAGGTCCGGCCGACGCTGCGGTACGCCGGCTCTGCCGTCGAGGCCTGCGAGGGCGCGCACGTCGTACTGCACCTGACCGAGTGGCCCGAGTTCCGCCAGCTCGACCCGGTGGCGCTGAAGGACGTCGTCGCCATCCCCGCGCTCATCGACGCCCGGCTGCTGCTGGACGCGGCCGTGTGGCGTGCCGCGGGCTGGACCTACCGAGCGCCCGGAAAGCCCTAGGTACCGGAAGGCCCTAGGTGACGGTTGCCGAGCGCAGGACGGGTCGAGTCAGGACGACGACACCCGTCAGCGCCGCGGCGATCGAGATGCCGAGGCAGACGCCGGTGATGCCGACGCCGTTGACGTCCGAGAGGGTGCCGAGGACCGGGTTCATCACCACGAGCGCGAGGCTCTGGCACAGCACCACGACCGACTGCAGCCGCGACTGGTACTCGCGCTCGACCGAGTTCATCAGCAACGGCAGCACGTGACCGGTGAACGTCCCGACGCCGATCCCGCTGAGCACGCCGGCCGCGAACGCCAGCGGCAGCGGGTCGAGAACCGACAGACCGAACAGCCCCACCGCGGCGATCAGCAGGCCGAGCCCGGCGAACACACCTGGCCGGGGGAACGCCCCGCGCATCAGGATGCGGAGCGCGATCACACCCACGCCCAGACTCCGGCTCGCCACCAGGATGCCCGCGGTCGCCGCGTCCCACCCGTGTGACCTGGCCAGCAGCGGGAACAGCAGCGCGTCCAGCGGCATCAGCAGCCCGGCGGCGACCGTCATCGTGATCAGGAGTGCGCGGGTGAGCGGCCGGCCGAAGGCGACCCTGATCCCGGCCGCGATCGACCGCAGCATGCCGGCCGGCATCTGGCCGGGCGGGGCGATCGTCTTCCGCAGCAGGATCAGGACGACGATCATCACGCCGAAGGTGAGGGCGTCGAAACCGGCCGCGGCGGCGAGGCCCTGCCAGCTGACCAGGAGGCCGCCCACCGCGGTGCCGGAGACGGCGAAGACGACGCCGGTGACCTGAAAGCTGGCCAGCGCCCGCGGCACCTGCTCCGGCGGGACGAGCAGGCGCGGCATCGAGCGCGACGACGGCAGGAAGAACGCGTCGATCACGCCGACCACGAGGGCCAGGCCGAGCAGCAGCCAGATCGGCTCACCCGCCACCAGCGTGGCCGGCACCAGCGTGGCCGTCACGACGAACATCGCCGTACAGCTGGCCAGGAGGACGCGTGGCGCGCCGAACCGGTCGCCGACCGCGCCACCGACCAGCAGCAGGGCGGCGCGGGGCGCGGCGGCGAGGAGCAGGATCAGACCGGCGACTCGGCCGCCGTGTTGGCTGGCGGACCAACCGATGGCGAACGTCATCGTCAGGTCGCCGAGCAGGGACACGGCGGCGCCGAACAGCCAGATCCAGTAGCGGACCGGGATGCGCTGCGTATCCGATTCAGCGGGCGGAGTCACGATCGACGACCTTAGACGACATCGGTTGGGATCTCACGGCTACCCGGCCACGCCCTGTGGAAAACCGGTCTAGCTCAGTCTTTACGGAGCTCTGCCGCGCCGTCACGGACCGTGCTGCCCTTGGACCGGGCACTCTCGGCCAGCGATTCCTGGAAGGCGATCATCCGGTCCCGCAGTTTCTCGTCCGAGGCAGCCAGGATCCGGACCGCGAGCAGGCCCGCGTTCCGGGCGTTGCCGATCGAGACCGTGGCCACCGGCACCCCGGCCGGCATCTGCACGATCGACAGCAGTGAGTCCATCCCGTCGAGGTACTTCAGCGGCACCGGTACGCCGATCACCGGCAGCGGAGTCACCGACGCGAGCATGCCCGGCAGGTGCGCGGCGCCGCCGGCTCCCGCGATCAGCACCTTGAGACCCCGCTCGTGAGCTGACCGTCCGTAGTCGATCATTTCGGTCGGCATCCGGTGTGCCGACACCACGTCCGCCTCAAAGGGCACGTCGAACTCGATGCACACCTCGGCCGCGGCCTTCATCACCGGCCAGTCGGAGTCCGACCCCATCACGATTCCCACACTCATGCGGTAGCGCCCCTTACTCGTCGATGGTGCCGGTCAGGTACGCGGCCGCGTGCCGGGCGCGTTCACGAACGTCCTCGAGGTCGTCGCCGTACGCCGTGACGTGGCCGATCTTGCGCCCCGGTTTCACGGCCTTGCCGTAGAAGTGGACCTTCAGCCCGGGGTCGCGGGCCATGCAGTGCAGCAGCCCGCGGTGCATGTCCTCGACGTCCCCGCCGAGCACGTTGACCATCACCGTGTACGGCGCTCGCGCGGCCGGCGATCCGAGCGGCAGGTCGAGCACCGCGCGGAGGTGGTTCTCGAACTGGGACGTGACCGCGCCGTCGATCGACCAGTGGCCGGTGTTGTGCGGGCGCATCGCCAGCTCGTTGACCAGCAGGCGGCCGTCGCGGGCCTCGAACATCTCCACCGCGAGGATGCCGACCACACTGAGCTCGCCGGCGATCTTGAGCGCCGTCTGCTGGGCCTGGGCGGCCCTGTCCGGGGCGAGGCCGGGCGCGGGCGCGGTGACCTCGACGCAGATGCCGTTCTCCTGCACCGATTCGACGATCGGGTAGGCGACCGCCTGGCCGTGCGGCGACCGGGCCACGATCGCGGACAGTTCGCGGACGAAGTCGACCTTCTCCTCGGCCAGGATCGGTACGCCGGAGCCGAAGGCGGCCATGACCGCCTCGTCGTCCGGACCGTCCACGAACCAGACGCCCTTGCCGTCGTACCCGCCGCGGGTGGTCTTCAGGATGATCGGGAAACCGCCGACCCGCTTGGCGAAGTCCTCGACGTCGGCGGGCGATTCGACCACCTGGTGGGCCGGGGACGGCGCGTCGAAGCTGTCGAGGCGGCGGCGCATGACCGCCTTGTCCTGGGCGTGCACCAGCGCGTCCGGGCCCGGGTGGACCTTCACACCGTCCGATTCCAGGGTGTGCAACAGGTCGGTAGGTACGTGCTCGTGGTCGAAGGTGACCACGTCGCACTCGGCGGCGAACCGCCGTACCGTCTCGGGATCGCGGTAGTCGCCGACCGGCGCGTCCGCCACCGCCTGGGCTGCGGACACCGCCGGGCCCTCGGCGAGCACCCGGAGCTGGATGCCGAGCGCGACCGCTGTTTCCTGCGTCATCCGGGCCAACTGCCCGCCGCCGACCATGCCGACCACCGGCGTACCGACGGGGAGGTCCTTCCGTTCGAACTTCACAGCGTGGAGCCTAATGTCCATACATCACCCCGCCCGCAGCGGGCCACAGGGACGCGCTGGGGCGCGCGGGTGATTTCGGAGTCGGCCCGGTCGCCGGGTACCGTGGGAAGCTGCCCTCCCGTTGCGGTGTGATCACAGAAGGTTCCGGAGACCGTTGAAGCTCGTCACCACGCTGTATCGCCAGGTCGAGCACCTGGTGCACGAAGTGGCCAAGTTCGGTCTGGTCGGTCTGCTCGGCATGGTCGTCGACCTGCCGATCTACAACTGGCTGGTGTTCAACAACCCGCTGGTGATCGCCGACTCGGGCGTCGGCATGCTGCACCACAAGCCGCTGACCGCGAAGTTCATCTCGGTCACCGCCGCGACCATCGCGACGTACCTGGGTAACCGGCACTGGACCTGGCGGCACCGCGAGCGCACCGGGCTGCACCGCGAGTACGTGCTGTTCTTCGTGCTGAACGGCGTCGGCCTGCTGATCGCGGCCGGCTGCCTCGGCTTCTCCCGCTACGTGCTGGACCTGCACAGCTGGCTGGCCGACAACATCTCCGCGAACGTGATCGGCCTCGGCCTCGGCACGCTGTTCCGCTTCTGGTCCTACCGCAAGTTCGTCTTCCGCGAGGAGATCGAGCTCGACGAGGCCGAACACACGCCGGCCCCCGATTCCCCCGCCGAACTCGACGGCGAATCCACCGGCGACCTCCCCGTCGTCCGCTGACACACACTTCCCGAGCGGCGCCACCCTGGTCGGGGTGGCGCCGTTTCTACGTGCGGGGCCAGAGGACGGGCTGGATGGCAGGGTCGGTGTAGTCGGGGGTGTTGGTGGCCGGGGTGTTGCGGACGAGGGTGTCGTTGGGGTGGGCCGCGCCGGGGCGCCAGCGGTTGCCGGTGGGCTGGAGGTGGATCGCGATGGACCGGCGTGGCGCGGTCCCGCGGTTGGCTGAGCTGCCGTGGACGGTCCGGCAGTGGTGGAAGCTGACCTGCCCTCTGCGCATCCGGGGCGTGACCGGCGTCGGGTCGAAGCCCTGGGCGACGAGTGCGGCATCGAGGGCTGCGCTGTCCTGGGAGAAGAAGTCCAGACCCGTGACGTCCCACTTGTGACTGCCGGGCAGGAACGAGACCGCACCGTTGACCTCATCGACGTCGTGGAAGCCGACCCAGGCGGTGAGCATGTGGTCCGACGTACACGACTGCCAGTACTGCCGGTCCGTGTGCCAGCCCACCCGGGCCGTGCCGCCCGGTCGGTCGACCGGCTTCCTGAGGAGCTGGTCGTGCCACAGCCGGATCCCGTCCGCACCGGACAGCGCAGCTGCGGTGGCCCCGATCGCCGGATGCTGCACCAGCGCCGCCAGCTCGTCGACCCGGAGCGAGGCGTAGTCGTTCTTAC
Organism: Kribbella sp. NPDC049174; assembly: GCF_043197365.1. Classification (NCBI taxonomy): domain Bacteria; kingdom Bacillati; phylum Actinomycetota; class Actinomycetes; order Propionibacteriales; family Kribbellaceae; genus Kribbella; species Kribbella sp. NPDC049174. The sequence goes on from NZ_JBICSZ010000002.1 coordinate 681,862, forward strand.
GCAGTACGTCGCCATCGGCCGGCTGCCAGCCCCGCGTCGACGGCAGGTCGGGCAGCGCGTGATCGTGGTCGCCCGCGTAGAAACGCTCCATACCGCGCTCGGCCGCGTCGAGTACGTCGGGCGCCAGCATCACCGGCGAGATCCAGTAGCCGTGCTCACGATAGAACGCAATGTCCTCAGGTCCTGGCTGCATGAGGTAACCGTACGAAGCCGGCGTCGACTATTGCGTTGCCGATGTTCAGGCGACTGGACACAATCTTCAGGTGTCTCTGAGTCGACCGGACGGGCTGCGTGCGGGCTTCCACGCCGACGTACACGACCCGGTCAGCGGACTCATGCACGCGGGGGAGCAGTGGGTGCCCGAGCAGTTCCTGATCGAGCCGCACGAGCATCCGGTCTGGGAGATCTACCTTCAGCTGCACGGTGTCACTCGGTGGGTCGCCGGCGGCCAGAGCTATCTGCTCCAGCCTGGACACCTGTTCGCCGTACCGCCGAATCTCGTGCATCACCTGGCCGGGCGGTCGGGTAATCACCACTTCTACTTCGCCGCGGTCGATCTCGCACCCGTCGTACGGCGGCAACCTTCGTTGACCGCGGTCTGGCCGCCGACCGTGGTTCACCGGGAATCGGGAGAGCTCAGCTCTGCCTTCGCCCAGCTCGTCCGCGAGCTCACCACGCGCCACGAGTACGCCGACGTCGGGCTTAGTCTCGCGGTCGACCACTTGGTGCTGGCAGTCTCTCGTGCGATGGCGCCGACCGGTGCGCCGCAACTCGCGATGCACCCGGCAGTGCGGACCGTCAAACGCCTGCTGGACCAGGAGTTCCACGAACGCTGGACACTCCGCCGTCTCGCCGACCGAGTCGGCCTCGCCCCGTCGTACCTGGCCGAACTGTTCGCGAACCACCTCGGCCAACCCCCACACCGCTACCTCAACGAACGCCGGATCGATCGCGCCCGCCAACTCCTCGACTCCACCGAGCTGACCATCACCGCCATCGCCCACACCCTCGGCTTCAGCTCCAGCCAGCACTTCGCCCGAGCCTTCCGCCAACTCACCGCCACCACGCCGACCGCGTACCGCACCAGCGTCCGCTGATCCCAGAAAAGGCGTCGGCTGTTGTCGGTGGGGCGTGTGAAGATGCGGGGATGACGGGAATCGACGTTCGTGTGGCGGTTGCTGAGGACTACGAAGAGTTTCTGGCTCTGTTCGGCGGGGCCATGATGTTCGAGATGCAGGCTGACGACCTGGGCCGGCAGCTGTTCGAGCCGGAGCGGGCGCTGGTCGCGGTCGAGGGTGCGGAGATCATCGGCACGACCAGGGCGCTGACCCGTGATCTGTCCGTGCCTGGTGCGGTGGTGCCGGCTGCGCATGTGACCGCGGTCGGTGTCCGGCCGACACATCGGCGGCGCGGTGTCATGGCGGAGCTGATCAGCCGGCAGTTGCGCGAGGTGCCGGAGGCGATCGCGGTGCTCTGGGCCAGCGAACCCGGGATCTACGGACGGTTCGGGTACGGCGCGGCCGCCTGGGGGACGTCGTACGAGGTCGATCTGCACCGGGTCGGACCGCCTGTGGTGCGGACCCGCCCGGGCGAGCTCAGTGAGCTCGCCGCAGACGACGCCGTGAAGCTGCTGGCGCCCCTGCTGCGGAGCCTGCAGGAGCGTCGGCCCGGCGTGTCCGGCCGGAGCGAGCTCGGCTGGCAGAAGCATCTGCAGGACAAGCCGGACGATCGTGGCGGCAAGACGGCTCGCCGGATCCTGGTGCACCGTGACGAGACCGGCGAGATCGACGGGTACGCGCTGTACCGGGGAAAGATGAACTGGGACTCGGGTGGACCAGCCAGCGAGGTGTCGGTCGAGGAGCTGGTCGCGATCGAGCCGTCCGCGTACCGGGCCCTGTGGCAGCACCTGCTGACGCTGGACCTGGCCGCCAAGCTCGACTTCGGGTACGCCGCGATCGATGAGCCGGTGCAGCAGCTCGTCACCACGCCGACCGCGCTGAACCGGCGAGTGACCGAGTCCCTGTGGGTCCGGGTGACCGAGGTGGCTCGGGCCCTCGGCGAGCGGCGGTACGCCGTTCCCGTCGACCTGGTGATCGAGGTCGCCGACGACCTGATCCCGGCCAACGCGGGCAGGTACCGGCTGACGGCTGCCGGCCCGGCGGCGGAGGCGCGATGCGAACGGACCGAGGACCCGGCCGACCTGAGCCTGACCGTGACCGAGCTCGGCGCCGCGTACCTCGGCGGCCGGCCGCTCGCTGAGTTCGCCGCGACCGGCCGGATCACCGAGCAGACGCCAGGCGCCCTGGCCGCCGCCACGGCAGCCTTCGGCTGGCCGGTTCTCCCGGCCAGCATCGAGATCTTCTGATCCGCCCGCCGACTCTTCACCGAAGAGTCGGCGGGCGGTCGCCTCAGATGGTTGCGATCGCGGTGACGCCGATCGCGACGCCGACCGCATAGGTGCCTAGGGCCCCTATATCGCGGAGTGGGCCGTGTGAGGCGAGGCTCTTCGAGGTCAGCATGCCGAGCGCGTGCAACGTGCGGACGACGAGGGCTGCCACGGCCAGCGCGCCGACCAGCCAACTGTCGGACAGGGCAGAGCAGACGAGGAGCAGGACGATCATGGTCGGGATGTACTCGGCGGCGTTGCCGTGGGCGCGGATCGCGATCAGCAGCGGGTCGGCCGGATCGGTCGGCGCCTGGTTGCCGCCGCCGCGCATCGCGCGATGACGGGTGACGTTGGCGCCGAGCAGGAACAGCAGGATGCCCATCAGGGCCATCGAAACGATCGTCACGGTGCTCATGCGAATACTCCTTCGCGATCAGGGGTGAGTCGGCGCACCATGGCTTCGCTGAGCCGGGTGCCGAGGAGTGCGTCGGTCTTGTGCATCCCGCCGGGGCAGGTGACGTTGACCTCGATCAGCCGGCCGCCGATGACGTCGGCACCGGCGATGGCCAGGCCGTGCCGGACCAGCAGCGGACGCAGCGCGGCGGCGATGGCAAGGTCGGCGTCGTCGATCGCGGCCGGTGCGACCGGCGGTCCGATCCGGAAGTCGTCGGCACACGGCCGCCGCAAGACCGCGCCGACGATCTCGCCGTCGAGCAGGAACAGCCGTTTGTTGCCGTACTCAACGGCCGGCAGGTACTGCTGTGCGATCACCTGCCGGCGCCCGCCCCGCGTGGCCGACTCGAGCAGGGCGACCGCCGAATGGTCGTTCTGCACCAGCCACACATCGATCCCGGCGAACCCGTCGACCGGCTTGACCACGGCCGTCCCGACCCGCGCGACGAACTCGCGCAGTCCGCTGAGCGACGTACCGACGTACGTCGGTGGGCACAGCTCCGGGAACCGGAGCGCGACCAGCTTCTCGTGCACCGCGCGAATCCCATCGGGCCGGTTGACCACGCGGGTGCCGGCGAGATCGAGCAGGTACGTCGTGTGCAAGTACCGATCGTCGACCGGCGGATCGATGCGCAGATGCACAACCTCGAAGTCGGCGGCATCGACGACGGCGACGTCGAGCTCGTCCCACCAGGTCGGGTCGACCACCCACCGGTGGTCCACGCCGGGCCGCCGCGGCCGCAGCCGGATCTTGTGCGCGTGCGCCTGAACCCGGCCGTCGACTACGGCGAGTTCCTCCGGCGCACAGCACCACACGTCGAGGCCGAGGTCCTGGCTCGCGTTCATCAGGCCGATCGTGGCGTCGATCTCGGCGTGCAGCCCGGCGAGCGGGTCGGTGATGAAGAGGACGCTGTTCATGCGACGAGCTCCAGATCAGGAATCAGCTCGTGGCCGCGAGCCGCGGTGGCCGGATCTCCGTCAGCGGCCGAGCGCCAGTGCTCAGCCAAGTGGGCACGTTCCGGCTCCAGTGCGCGCAATGCGTTGCGCCGGCGCTCGTCGTCGTACACCAAACTCGTCAGCGCGCCGATCACCTGGCCGAGCGCGTTCGGCTCCTGCGCGTCGAGGAAGCGGACCTCGAGGTACGTCGTCCGCGGCCGCACCGGCGGGAACATCGTGGAGAGGTGCTCGGCCGGGCCGCCGGTCGTGAAGGCGGTGGCGCCGGCGGCGAACGCGGTGTAGGCCGCGACCGGGTCGTCGCCGTGCAGGACGCGGTCGTCGAAGCCGGTTCGCGCCGGGTCGACCTCGAGCCAGGTGGTCAGCCGTCCTTCACGCCCGACGCTGCGAGCGAAGGCCGCCGCCAGGAACGGGCCGGCGAGGTTGAGGACCCGCCACTGCTCGGCGCCGGCCCTGCCCGGCCACCAGTCGAGGCACACCTGTGTGGAGGCGGTACGACGCATCATCCGGCGACCGGCCGGGCCGATGGAGTCGAAGTGCCGGTGCATCGCGACGTACCTGGGGCTGGTCAACTGCAGCGGCACCTCGTGTTCGGGGCGCGGGTCGACCGGGAGCGCGTAGGTGCTGATGCGTGCGGCGGTGAGGTGGCGTTGCAGATCGTCCGTGAGCGTGCGGACCTGGGCGACCGGGTCGAGGGTGCACGGCAGGCTCAGCTCGAGCTGGCCACCCGGTTCGAATCCGACGTACGGCGAGACGAGCGCGGCTGCGGCTGCCCGCCGTACCCGCTCGATCGGTACGGCGGCACCCGTCGTGCTGTCGGCGACGAGGAGCTCCTGCTCCACGGCCACCCGGACGGTGCGGCGGCGGCCCTGGGCGAACAGGCCGGCGACGATCGGGTGTAGCTCCTTGGGATCCATGACTGCTCCTGATACTGTAAGGATGCCTGTCGAAATATTGAAAGGAATCCTTACGGATGTCAAGAGTCGATCTACCCCGGCTCGACCGCAAGCCGTTCATCGCCCTGGTGGACCGGGCGAACCGGGCACTCCAGGCGGACATGGTCCGCAGAGGGCACCGAGACGGTCATCCGGAGCTGAAACCGGCCCACAACGCGGTCTTCGGGACGCTCAGCCGAGACGGATCGCGCGCTGCCGACATGGCCACGCGGGCCGGGATCACCCGGCAGTCGATGGGTGAGGTGATCCGCGAGTTGGTCGCCCTCGACATCCTCGAGATGCGCCCCGACCCCGAGGACCGCCGCGCCAAGCTGGTCACCTACTCCGACCACGGCGTCGAGGTCGCCGCCGACGGCTACACCCACCTCAAAGACCTCGAGGCCCGGTTCGCCGAGGAGTTCGGCCAGGAGGACTACGACACCGCCCGCAAGGTCCTCGCCCGAATCGCCGACCTCCTCGACCGCTGGGCCGCCGAGGAGGACGACCCCCTGTCAGCCCGTGACGACGAAGCGGGCTAGCGCGGGCCTGGCTCAGGGGATTCGTATGGCGGGGGTCGGGCCTGATCCGATCGGCATCTTGGGGTCCGGGATCGGTGGTGGCGCGATCGCTGTGCCGGTTTACGGCATGCTCGGCGGCTACGCCATCGCCGGCCGCGGTCGCCTGGTGCCTCGGTTGATCGCCGGCGTCCTGGCGTTCAGCGTCGTACCGATTTGGGTGCTGACGGTCGGCTCCTTCGCCCCGCATCTCACCCTCGACACTCCAGCCGGCCTCTGGGTCGCCCTGTACTACTTCTCGTTCATGGCCATGCTCATGCTCGCCTGCGCGATCCCGCACCGGCCGGTGGTTCAGTCGTCCTGAGGTGGTGGCAGGGTCGGGTAGTCGAGGATCGGGTAGAGGCCGACGGTGAAGCCGTAGGTGGTGTCGCCGGTCCGGGGGAGCTTGTCGAACGTGTGGATCAGCCGGTCGACCTGCTGCCAGAACTCGGCGGCGCGCTCCTCCGGGATCCGGGCGTGCCGGATGAAGGACCGGAGCTGGCCGGCGTCGTACGCCGCGGTCGACTCCTTCGCGGCGACCTCGAAGTCGTTGAAGTCCGGCGGTAGCGGTACGCCGTCCGGGCCGGACCGGCCGAGGCCGACGTAGAACATCCGCGCGGCGCGGCCGTAGAAACGCTCCTCGATCGCCCGCACCCGCCGGGTCCGGACCACCCGCAGGATGCCGGCATCGGCGAGCACCTTCACATGGTGCGCGACCGTGCTCTTCGGCCGCTTCACCGCGGTCGCCAGCTCGGTCACGGTCGCGGCCCGCTCGTGCAGCAGGCCGAGGATCGTCGTCCGCAGCGGATCGCTGATCGCGCGGACCTGCTCGGCGGTGGTGAGCTCGATCGTGTCCTCGAGCTCGTAATCCGGCACCGGAGTATTGATCGGCATGATCGGATTAGACTAGCATCGCCGATTGTTCGAAATAATTGGATCATTGGAGCGGATCATGGCCGAGGTCGTGCTGTACCACCACGCGCAGGGACTCACCGAGGGAGTGAAGGCCTTCGCCGACGAACTGCGGCAGGCGGGCCACACCGTCCACCTGCCTGACCTGTACGACGGGCACACTTTCGACACCCTGGAGGAAGGGATCGGGTACGCGCGGACGACCGGCTTCGGTGTCGTGAAGAACCGCGGTGTCGCAGCGGCTGAAGGACTTCCGGAGGCGCTCGTCTACGCGGGTTTCTCGCTCGGCGTGATGCCGGCGCAGGAGCTGGCCCAGACCCGCCCGGGGGCCAAGGGTGCGCTGTTCTTCGACGCCTGCCTGCCGGTCGAGGAGTTCGGCACCTGGCCCGACGGCGTACCGGTCCAGATCCACGGCATGGACGAGGACCCGTTCTTCACCGAGAAAGGCGGTGACCTCGACGCCGCCCGCGCTCTGGTCGCCTCCACCGACCAGGCCGAGCTGTTCCTCTACCCGGGCAAGCAGCACCTCTTCGCCGACTCGTCGCTCCCCGGGTACGACGCGGAAGCCGCAGCCCTGATGACCAGCCGGACCTTGACCTTCCTGGAGCATGCCTGACCCCGGACGACAGTCCGGCCCGGTCGGAGCGACCGGGCCGGAAGTCGAAGGGATGGGTAACCGAGTCGGGGGGCCGACGGGGTACCGGATGAGGGGAGGGGAGTCGTGGCGGGCAGACGTCAGAGGGCGTGGAGTTTGGGGAACGGGGCCAGGATGCGCATGAGCTTCCCGTCGCCGAAATCGACGACGACCGCGTGGCCGCCATCGACCGAGCTGACCCGGCCCAGGCCTTCCTTGTCGTGGGACACCCGCTGGCCGACCTCGAAGACCTTGACCGGGTCCGGCACGCGGGGTTTGAACGGGCTCGTGGAGAGGTGACGACGCGTCGTCGCGCGGAAGGAATCCATCAGGGTTCCAGTATGCGCCAATCCCAGCCGCTGAGAACCTGCTCGGTCAGGAAAGCGTGGCTCCGGCGGCCTCCACGGGTGCCGGTTCGGCGGCCTGAGCCGGGCGGCGGGTGGGGATGAACGAGGCGGTCGCCAGGGCGGCCAGGGCCGCGGCGGCGCCGATGATCAGCACGACGCGGAAGCCGTTCTGCGATGGCAGAGCGTAGCCACCCAGGTTGATGGTCAGCTGGGCCAGGATGACGCCGGCGACCGCGCTGGAGACCGACGTGCCGATCGAGCGCATCAGCGTGTTCAGGCTGTTCGCGGCCGCGGTCTCCGAGACCGGTACGGCGGACATGATGAGCGCGGGCATGGCGCCGTACGCGAGGCCGATCCCGGCACCGATCAGGACCGAGACCAGGACGAGCTGCCAGACCGCGGACATCAGCACGGTGCCGACGCCGTACCCGGCGGCGACCACCACGGCACCCATCATCAGAGTGACCTTCGGGCCGCGGGTCGTGGAGATCTTGGCGGACAGCGGCGCGGTGAGCAGCATGACCAGGCCGGACGGGCCCATCACCAGACCGGCGCCGAGCATCGACTGACCGAGGCCGAAACCAGTTGCCTTGGGCATCTGCAACAACTGCGGCAGGACCAGCGACATGGCGAACATCGCGAACCCGAACACCATCGACGCGAGGTTCGTCAGCAACACCTGAGGACGAGCCGTGGTGCGCAGGTCGACCAGCGGTTCAGGGGTACGGCGTTCCCACCAGCCCCACACCAGCAACGCGACGACAGCCAGCGCGAACAGGCCGAGCGTCCGGCCGTCGGTCCAGCCCCAGTCGGCACCCTGGGAGATCGCCAACAGCAACGAGATCAGGCCGACCGAGAGGCCGAGACCGCCGAGCAGGTCGAAGCGTCCGCCCGACCGCACCGAGGACTCCGGGACGAAGCGCAGGACCAGCGTGAACACGATCACGCCGAGCGCGGCGGAGATCCAGAACAGCGTGTGCCAGTCGAAGTTCTCGGCCAGCAGAGCGGCTGCGGGGAGGCCCAGAGCACCGCCGACGCCGAGTGATGCGCTCATCTGCGCGGTCGCCGTACCGAGCTTCTCCGACGGCAACTCGTCGCGCATGATGCTGATGCCCAGCGGGATCACACCGGCGGCCAGGCCTTGCAGGGCGCGGCCGACGATCATCGGCGTCAGCGAGGTGCTGAGCGCGGCGACGACCGAGCCGACGACGAGCATCGCCACGCTGAGCAGCAGCATCCGGCGCTTGCCGTACATGTCACCGAGCCGCCCGACGATGGGCGTGGCGACGGCGGCCGCGAGTAGGGTGGCGGTGATCGCCCAGGCGGTGCCGGAGGCCGAGGCGTTCAGCAGCCTGGGCAACTCCGGAACCAGCGGGATCACCAGGGTCTGCATCAGCGCGACCGTGATGCCGGCCGAGGCGAGCACCGGTACGACGGCACCGGACCGCACCGGCGCCGGCGGCGCCTCGACCGATGAGGGGACAGCGGACATCACAGGCCTCCGAAGAGCGACTAGATAGTTGGTTTATGCAACTAGACCTTAAGTCAGGCAGTTGACTTAAACAAGTCGAACGGGCAAGCTGGGACCGAAATCAACGCGGAGATGGGTTCACGTGACACGGAGTGATGGACCTGATCCCAGTGGCGGCCTGAGCAGGCCCCGGGAAGTACCGGTGCGGTGATGATGATGGAGAAGGACGTGCGATCGGTGCGGGTGACCGCGACCCGCGAACTAATCCTGGCGACGGCGGAGCGGATGTTCGCCGAGCGCGGCGTGCACGAGGTGTCCAACCGGCAGATCAGCGAGGCGGCCGGTCAGGGCAACAACACGGCGGTCGGGTACCACTTCGGGACCAAGACGGACCTGGTCCGGGCGATCGTGCGCAAGCACTCCGAACCGATCGAGGCGCGGCGCCGCGAACTGCTGGCCGAGATCGGCAGCAGCGCCGACGTCCGCGACTGGGTGACCTGCCTGGTCCGCTCGGCGACCGACCACATGGGCAGCCTGGGCACCCCCAGCTGGCTCGCGCGGTTCAGCGCGCAGTTGATGAACGACCCCTCCCTGCGCGAGATCCAGATCGAGGAGTCGCTCAACTCACCGACGTTGCGGCAGATCCTCGACGGTCTCAATCAGTGCCTGGTAGACCTGCCGTTGCCGGTGCGGCTGGAGCGCGGTGACATGGCTCGGCACCTGATCATCCAGATGACGGCCGAGTTCGAACGTGCGCTGGCCGAGGGGACGCCGACAACGCGGGCGACCTGGCGGGAGATGGCCGATGGACTCATCGACGGGATCGTCGGATTGTGGACGGCGCCGGTGACCACGTGAGTGGCGATCGTCAGCGAGGACTGAACGCACCCGCGTTCCGGCCGGCCCAGTCCAGGAAGGTCCGGGCCGGCCGCCCGGTGAGCTCTGCCACGGTCGTGGTGACAAGATCGGACCGCGGCCGCCGTTCGGCACTGGTGAGCAGCGCATCGACGAGTGCCTGCGGGCGGCCGTCGGCAAGCATCTGAGCCCGAGCCTCGTCGAACGGCGTCGGCTCGAAGGTGAGGGTGCGGCCGAGCGTCGTACCCAGGATGTCGACCTGATCGGCGCGACTGAGCACTCCTGGCCCGGTCAAGGTGTGGGTCGTGCCGGGCTGGGGATCCAGTAGGACGCGTACGGCGGCCGCGGCGATGTCACCTGGGTCGATCACGGCTGTCGCGGCGTTGTCCGGGCCGCGGACGACGTCGCCGGCTCGGATCTGGCCGGCCCAGCCGAGTGCGTTGGACGCGAAGGTGTCGGCGCGCAGAACGATCCACTCCAAGCCGGACTGCTGGATGGCCTGCTCGAGATCGCTGTGCAGCCTGGTGATCGGGTCCGTGTCGCGGCCGAACCGGACGGCGGACGAGGAGAGATAGACAACCCGCTCGGCCTGCTGCGAGATCGCGTCGAGTGTTGCCGTCGCCCCCTCGGCGGTGAGGAACGGCCAGATCAGGAACACCGTGTCCACGGCCTCGAGCGCCCCGGCAAGAGTCTCGGGCCGGCCGAGATCGGCGCCGGTGCCACGGTCGAGGGTGCGGACCTCAGCTGCGGGCAGTTGAGCAACCAGTTCGCGGCCGACGTTCCCGGTGGCACCTGTCACGAGGATCATCTCCGGCACAACCCTCGCGCGGCGCCGGCGTATTCCGGGGCGCGTAGGTTTCGGGGTATGCGAGAGTTCAGGATCCGGGTCCCGGACGAGGCGCTGGACGACCTGGCCGAGCGGCTTCGGCGGGTTCGTTGGCCGGAGCAATTGCCCGGTGGCGGGTGGGAGCGCGGGGTGCCGGTCGAGTACCTGCGCCACGTGGTCGAGCAGTGGAAGTCGTACGACTGGCTGGCGTGGGAGGCGCGGCTCAACGGCTATCCGCAGTTCACGACCCGGATCGACGAGCAGACGATTCACTTCCTGCACGTTCGATCGCCCGAGCCGGAGGCCTTGCCGCTCATCCTCACCCACGGCTGGCCGGGATCGGTCGCCGAGTTCCTGCCGGTCCTCGGCCCGCTCACCGATCCGGCGTCGTACGGCGGGGATCCTCAGGACGCCTTCCACATCGTTGCGCCGTCGGTTCCGGGTCATGGGTTCTCCGTGCCGCTCGAGTCGTCGGGGTGGAATCACCGGCGGATCGCGCACGCGTGGGCGGAGTTGATGGCGCGATTGGGTTATCAGCAGTACGGCGCTCAAGGCGGGGACACCGGGTCCGTCGTCTCACCACTGCTCGGCCACATCGACGCAGCGCACGTCATCGGCGTACACATCAACGGCGGGCTGGCGTTTCCGCCGATCGAGCCCGGCGATGTCGAGCAGTTGAACGAGATCGAGCGGGCCCGACTGGCGGCGGCCGAGCGGCTGCGCGAAGTGGGGACCGGGTATGCCGAGCTGCAGGGGACACGGCCACAGACGATGTCGTTCGGGTTGAGTGATTCGCCGGTCGGTCAGTTGGCCTGGATCCTGGAGAAGTTCTGGGAGTGGACCGATCCGGCGCGCGCGTTGCCCGAAGACGCGGTCGAGCTCGACCACCTGCTGACGGACGCGTCCATCTACTGGTTCACCAACACCAGCGCGTCATCGGCCAACCTGTACTACGAGAATCGTGTGGCGGCTGACGATCCGGCCGAGCCGTCCGGTGTGCCGACCGGGGTCGCGGTGTTTCCGACCGATCCCGCGATCCGGCGGGTGCTAGAGCGCCGCCACCGCATCGTCCACTGGTCGGAGTTCAGCCGCGGCGGTCACTTCGCCGCCCTCGAGGCTCCCGACCTGCTGGTCGACGACATCCGCGCGTTCTTCCGAAGTCTTCGCTGACACCAGGAAGTTGATCAGCGCGCCGTCGCGTTCGGCGGTGGCGTCCGGCCAGCGCCGGCGGATCATCCGGACGGTCAGCTCGTTGGCCGGGCTGACCACGAACAGGAACCGCGTCATCCCGGCCGCGACGGCATCCGCGGCCGCGACCGACAGCATCCGTACGCCGAGGCCGCGCCGCTGCTCGGGTTCGCTGATCACCGCGGCGAGCTCGGCGGTCGTCCTACTGTCGTCGCCGTAGGCACAGGCCCACATCGCGTGGCCGACGATCGTGTCGCCGCGGGTGGCCACCCAGGCGCGCCCGATCGGGCAGAGCATGCGCAGCACCAGCGCGGGTCGCGGCGGACGGCCGATGGCGGTCTGGAACCGGAAGTAGAGGCTGAGATCGGTCAGCCCGGAAAGCATCGTGGTCAGGCCCTCCGCGTCGGGTTCACCGGCCGGGCGGATCTGGGGTGGCTGAGTCTGGTTCACGGATTCAGCCTGGCCCGACTTGGCTGAGTCTGTCAAGCGGACTTATCCTCGGGATATGAATGAGCAGGCGCCCGAGGCGATGCGCTGGTCGACGGAGAACTGCACGATCTCGCGGACGATGCAGATCCTCGGCGACAAGTGGACCTTCCACGTGCTGCGGGAGCTGTTCGTCGGCGTCCGGCGGTTCGAGGACATCCGGGCCCGGTCCGGGATCCCGCGGCAGGTGCTGACCGAGCGCCTCGCGGCGCTGATCGAGCGCGGCCTGCTGCGGCGGCATCCGTACCGCCTGCCCGGACAGCGGGAGCGGTACGAGTACCGCCTGACCCAGGCCGGGCTCGACCTCTATCCGGTTCTGGTCGCGATGATCCAGTGGGGCGATCAGTACCTCCCGCTCGACGGCGGCCCGCCGATCGTCCCGCAGCATCGCGACTGCGGTGAGCACGTGAGCGTCGTACTGCGGTGCCAGGCCGGCCATGAGCCGGACGCCCGCGCGATCGCGATCCGTCCCGGTCCGGGGGCGACACCGCGAGCCCTGGCCGGCTGACGCTGTCGGTCAGAGAAGGTCGATCGCGTTGCGGATCAGGCGTTCGGTCTCGCGCGGCTGAGCGGCGGAGATCGACAGGGTGTCCATGGTGACGGTGTAGCCGTCCACCTCGTCACGTTTGTCGACGTACACGGCACTGGTGAGGTGCTCGATGTAGACGATGTCCGGCAGGTCGGCGTCGTTGAACCGGAGCAACGTGAACGCGCCGCCGGTGGCGCAGTACCCGCCCTTGTCGAACGGGATGATCTGCATTGTGACGTTGTGCCGCTTGGACGCCACGATCAGGTGTTCCAGCTGCGCCTTGAGGATCTCCTTGTTGCCGATCGGTCGGCGCAACACGGCCTCGTCGATGACGGCCCACAGCCGGGCCGGACGCTGCCGGGTGAGCACCTGCTGCCGCGACATCCGCAAGGACACCAGGCGTTCCCGCTCCGCCGACGGCAACGGCTTGTCCCGGCCGAGCTGGAACACGGCCCGCGCGTACTCCGGTGTCTGCAGCAGACCGGGGACGAACTGGAGCTCGAACGTACGCACGAGGTCGGCCGCCATCTCCAGGCCGAGGTAGGAGTGAAACCAGGTCGGCGTGACGTCGTCGTACCGCTGCCACCAGCCGGGGTTGTTCGCCTCGCGGGCCAGGTCGAGCAGGCGCTCGCGTTCGGTCTGGTCGTCGAGTTTGTACAGCGTCAGCAGGTCGTCGACATCGCGGACCTTGAAGCCGACCCGGCCGAGTTCGAGCCGGCTGATCTTCGACTCCGAACCGCGGATCGCCCAGCCGGCGTCGGTCCGGGTGATCCCGGCGTCCTCGCGCAGCCGGCGCAGGTGAGCTCCGAGCATGATGCGCAGGGCGGTCGGCCCGCCGTACGCGCCCGGCTCAGTCACCCTCGCCTCCCCAGAAGTCACGTGCAAGCCGATCGATCATTTCACAACAGATTGTGACGCGGGCCAACGCGGCGCGCATGCACGACGTGTTCACGGAACCCTACGGTCAGTAGAGTCTGCCCTACAGACATCCCGACTCCTGCGAGGTTCGCTGATGCCCGATGCCACCAAGGCACCCAGTTCGATTCCGGTGGGCGTGGACACCACCCGGGCCAGCATCGCCCGGGTGTACGACGCCGCGCTGAACGGCAAGGACAACTACGAGGTCGACCGTGAAGTGCTCCGCCAGGTCGCCACCGTGGCACCGCAGGTCAACGATCTCGCGTGGTCCAACCGGAACTTCCTGATCCGGGCCTGCCGCTTCCTGGCCGGCCAGGCGGGTATCACGCAGTACCTCGACTGCGGCTCCGGGCTGCCGACCGCGGAGAACACCCACCAGGTGGTGCAGCGGCTGCGGCCCGAGGCCAAGGTGCTCTACATCGACAACGACCCGGTGGTGCTCGCGCACGGCCGCGCGTTGCTGGAGGAGAACGACAACACCCTGTTCGTCAGCGCCGACATCTTCGAGCCCGACGAGGTGCTCGAGCTGGTGAAGGAGCAGGACTTCCTGGACTTCGACCAGCCGATCGCGGTGATCCAGAACGGCACCATCCACCACTACCTGGGCGACGACGCTCCGCAGCTGATGCAGAAGTACGTCGACGCCGTGGTGCCCGGTTCGTACACGGTGATCGCCCACTTCCTCGACCCGCAGACCCCGGAGCACTCCGAGATCGCGCGCAAGATGGAGGAGAAGTTCACCCACAGCCCGATGGGCAGCGGCGTCTTCCGCACGTACGACGAGATCCGCGCGATGTTCCCCGGCCAGGAGCTCGTCCCGCCCGGCCTGGTCCTCTGCGACGACTGGTGGCCGGACGGCCCGCGGGTCAAGCCCCTCAACCAGGTCGAGGAGTGCATCGCCGGCGGCGTCGGCCGCAAACTCTGATCCTCGAGGTACGACGAGGCGCCCGGGACCGGCGGTCACGGGCGCCTCGTCGGGTCAGGCCGGCACGGTCCAGCGCTGTGCCGCAGCATTGTTGCAGCTGGCAACGGTTACCGGATTGCCCGAGGCAGCGGGTGCGGTGAGGCAGAGTCCGGTCGAGCGGTTGCGGACGGTGCCGTCACCGGGTAGGTCCCAGCTCTGGTTCGTGCCGCCGTGGCAGCTGTAGAGGACGACGGCGCCGGCCTGGGTCGCGCTCGCGTCGAGGCAACTGAACAGCCCGTGGATCGAGCCGTTCTCGGCGCGTACCCAGTTCTGGTTGTTCCCGCCGGTGCAGCTGTACAGCAGGATCGCCGTACCGTTGGCACTGCCGCCGCCGGAGACGTCGAGACAGCCGCCGCTGCCACGGATCTCGCCGGACGACGAGTTGCCGATGCCGTTCTCCTGCACCGCTGTGGATCCGGAGATCGTCACCTGGCTGTCGGCCGCACAGCCGCTGCTCTCCGAGCTGCCGGTGAAGTGGGCAGTCTGGCTGCCGCTGGTCGGCAGGGTCATCGTGAGCTTGGAGTACGGCTCGTCGTCGCAGGTGGCCCGGTCGTTGTTCCAGTCGAAGTACTCGGTCCAGCTGACCATGCCCGACGTACTGATGGTGTTGCCTGCGCCGGTCTGCAGGCTGCCGAGCTTGAACGACGTACCGGCGGTCAGGTCGCGAACGGTCACGCCGTACCAGCCGCTACCTTCGCTCGCGATGGCGAACGCGTAGGTGTGACCGGCGACCGGACTCTGGTCGAGCCTGCAACTGCCGCCGGTGCCGTCCTCCTGGAACTGGATGCAGTAGGTGCCGGCGTCGCCTGCCCGCCAGGCGGTCGAGTTCCAGAGCGAGTAGATGAACATGCCGACGCCGTCACGATGGGTCTGCATGCCGGTGTAGCCACCGACACTGCCGGCAGTGAAGCCGAACTGGTTGGCCCAGTACACGTTGGCCTTGCCCGGTGACGCGTTGATCGTCATCCGGAACTCGGCCTGTGTCAGCGACGGGTTGTCGAAGGTGTAGTTGACGTACGTGCCGGGCGTGACGCCGACCGCGGTCGCGGTCGACGCCGGGATCAACGCCGTGGTGAGGCCGAGAAGGGCGCAGAGCAGCAGGGACTTGAGTCGCATCGGGGTGCTACCTCCAAGCGAAGCGGGGCGGACTTCGTTTGAGCGCTCGACGACGATGATGCGCAGAATTGTGCAGTGCTGTCCAGACCTGAGCAGGAAAAGTCAGTTGTGCTCGGAGACCAGGACTGCCGTGGTGCCTTCTTCCAGGGCCTGGAAGATGTGCGGGAGGTCGCCGGGGTAGGCGAGGTAGTCGCCGGGGCGGAGTTCGATCGGGTCGTCGGCGGGGCCGACCAGGGCGAGGCCCGAGCTGAGGACGACGTGCTCGACGACGCCGGGCATGTGGGGTTCGGACTTCCGGCCAGGGCCGGGGGAGGCGACGATGCGGTAGATGTCGCGGCGGGCGTTCGGCGGGCTGGACGCGACCAGGGTGGCGCTGTACTCGGCCTGGTCGGAGTAGATCACCGGACCGTCGCCGGCGCGGATCACCTGGACCTTGGGCCGGGGCGGATCGAGCAGCGCGGCGAACGGGGTGTCGAGGGCGACGGCCAGCGCCCACAGGGTTTCCACGCTCGGGTTGCCCGTGCCGGACTCCAGCTGGGACAGCGTGGACTTCGCGACGCCGGCGCGTTTCGCCACTTCGGTCAACGACAGTCCCGCGCGGGCCCGGTGGCGGCGCAGCGAGGCCGCGATCACGTCGAGCGGGGCCTTGGTGTCCATCAGTGTTCGCTCCATCGGTCTACTTGTTCGGCTTGACGAACGGGCGCCTGCTGTTCATCATAAAACCCATGCGTTCGATCTGGCGAACACTCGACCGAGGACTGGCCCGCGACATCGGGCTGGTCTGCCTGGCCGACGGCGTCGTCGGGCTCTCGTACGGCGCGATCAGCGTCGGCAACGGGCTGCCGCTGTGGGTGCCGGTGGTGTTGTCGATCGTGGTGTTCGCGGGTGCGTCGCAGTTCCTGTTCGTCGGGATCGTGGCGGCCGGCGGGAGCCCGATCGCGGCGATGATCGCCGGTCTGCTGGTGAACACCCGGCACGTCGCGTTCGGGCTGGCCGTCAGCGACGTGATCGGTCGCGGTTGGCGGCGGGTGCCGGGCAGTCACCTGATGACCGACGAGAACGTCGCATTCGCATTGGGCCAGGACGAACTCAGGCAGAAGCGGGCAGCGTACTGGGCCGCTGGGATCGGGATCTTCGTCTGCTGGAACGTCGGTGTCGTGGTCGGCGGGCTGGCCGGGACCGTGATCACCGACACCGACGTCTTCGGGCTGGACGCGGCGTTCCCAGCTGTCCTGTTGGCGCTGGTGCTGCCGGCGTTGCGGGACAAGTCGACGCGCACGGCGGCCTTGGTCGGAAGTGTGGTCGCGTTGGCGGCGACGCCGTTCCTGCCGGCCGGTCTGCCGGTGCTGCTCGCCCTGGTGGGCTTGGTGTTCTACCGCACGAACAAGCCCGCCCTGGAGGTCACTTTATGAACAACACCCCGCTGCTGCTGGCCGCGATCGCGATCCTTGCTGTTGGCACCTTTTCGCTCCGGTTCGCGGGGCCCTTGATGCGCAGCCGGTTCGAGATCCCGGAGCGGACCCAGCAGGTCCTCGGTGCCGCGGCGATCGTCCTGCTGGCCGCCTTGGTCGCGACCGCCGCGTTGATGGACGGCGACGGTCCCGCCGGGATCGCCCGGCCGGCCGGTGTGCTGGTCGGCGGCGTCCTGGCCTGGCGGAAGGCGCCGTTCGTGCTGGTCGTGGTGGCTGCCGCCGCGACCGCCGCTGGTCTGAGGTTGCTCGGCGTACCTTAGGCCGCGGTGGCGCTACCGTTCAGTCATGAGCACCTATCCCGGACCGGCCGCGCCGCGGAAGAAGAGGACCCTGACCTGGATCGCGGTCGCGTGCTTCGTGATCGGGCTCGGTCTGACCGGCTTCTTCACCTACCGAATCATCGCGACGGCTCCGCGGACGCCGGAGCCGATCGAGGCGGGTGTCGTCCACCTGGACAAGGAGGGCCTGACGATCTACGCGTCGGTGCCGGTGCTCACACCACCGTGCGAGGCGAAGGACTCCAGCGGCGCCGACATACCGCTCAAGGAGCCGACCGGCTCGGAGCAGATCACGGTCAACTCCGAGACCTGGTACGTCGTCGCCCGGTCGGTGGACAGGGTGCCGGCGGGCGACTACAACATCTCCTGCACCGACGACGAGACCGGCGCGACGTACGCCGCCGGCCCACACATGTCGGTCGTCGCGTTCGTCGTCTCGATCTTCGGCGCGATCGGCTCGTTCCTGATCTTCCTCGGCCTCGGCATCGTCTTCCTGGTCGTCGGCGCGGTCAGGAATCGCCGCCGCAACCGCCCCGGCGACACCTTCCCCGGCGGCGGCCCGGGGCAAGGTGCCCCGGGCAACTACCCACCGGGCAACTACCCGCCGCCGGGCAACTATCCGCCGCCGGGCAACTATCCGCCGCCCGGCAACACCTTCCCGACCCAGCCGCCGGGCACCGGCTTCCCGCCGTACAACGCGGGCCCTAACCCGGAACGCCCGCAGGACCGCTAACTTCGGACCACCGCGCGGACCTTCGGTGTCAGCAGGAAGGCTCCGATGTAGAGCAGCGCGGCGACGATCAGCAGCCCGTCGAAGCCGATCAGCAGAGCGGCGTACTCGAGGCAGCCGCCGAGCATCGCCCCGAGCAGGTTGGCACCGAACGAGGCGGTGGCATCCGCGGTGTCGGTGAACCGTTTGGCGAAGATCACGTTCGCGGCGAAGATCGGCAGGAACGCGATCAGGACGGCGACCACCGCGCGCAGGCCGACCGGCATCGAGAGCAGCCACTCGTCGGGGAAGATCCACGCCAGTGCCAGCCCGCCGAACAGGACGGCGTACATCACCTTCATCGGTGGAGTCTTGAACCGTCTGGTCACTTCGACCGCGGCCAGTACGGCGATCAGGACGCCGGCGAACACGATCGCGTTCACCACCCACGTCGTACCGAACAACAGGGCGAACCCGGTGATGCTCTTCGTCTCCAGCAGCATGAAGCCGGCGCCGAGGAGGAACAGGTCGGCGTACGGCTTCATCCGCCGGTACGACGACCCGCCGCCGGCGATCCCGACCCCGATCAGCCCGGCGACCATGATCAGGCCGAGAGTGACCAGGTAGAGCGACGGGATCCGGTCGGTGAACAGGTACAGGAACGGCCGGTTGTCGGTCGCGGGCGGCGGGGTGATCGACGTCGCCCCGGCCCACGCCTTGTCGCCGCAGGTCTGGTCGGCCTCGGTCAGCCCGACCGTCACGACCGCCTGCTGCAGGTCGTCACCGACCTGGTCCACACACGGCTTGTGCCCGAACGCGGTCTCCGCGGTCGACGCCAGCCGGTCGATCAGCCAGGTCTCGCGGTAGTAGTTGTACATCGCGAACGCGCCACCCGGGTTGAGGTGCTCCTTGGCGCTCTCGAACGCCTCCTGGGTGAACAGGTAGCTCTCCAGCCGCAGCGAACTCGCGCCGTTCACCAGCGTCAGCGAGTCCGGCAGGGCCAGCAGGATCAGGTCGTACTTCTTGTCCGTCCGGGACAGGAACGCCCGCCCGTCGTCGATGTGCGAGGTCACCCGCGGGTCCTGGTACGGACGGTCCGGGTGCAGTTCCTTGCCGAGGTCGCGGATCCGCGGGTCGATCTCGACCGCGTCGACGTGCTCCGCGCCCTTCTTCAGCGCGATCGCGACGTCCGAACCCGAGCCGGCACCGATGATCAGCACGTTCTTCGGGGCCTTGCCGGCGTTCGCCCGCTCGTACGGCAGCCCGTACTGCGGCTCCCACTGCAGCCGCGAGTCGGCCGGGATCGCCTGCTGGTGCGGTACGCCGTTCACCGTGATCGTCAGCAGCGGGACGCCCTGCCAGGTGTAGCTCTTGGTCTGCACCTTGTAGTACGGCGACCAACTGTTCTCCGGCTGCTTCGACTCGTGGAACAGGATCCCGACCATCACCAGCAGCGGCGACAGGACGAGGACCGCGCTCAGCCCGGTGGCGACGACCGTACGACGCGATATCGCACCGATCTGGGTCCGCGGGATCATCAGGGCGCCGAACATCCAGGTGACGATCGCGCCCCACCAGATCGGCGGCGCGCCCAGGAACGACAGCCCGGTGAACGCCCCGATCCCGATCAGGCTGCCGATCAGGTCGTACCGGTACGCCGTCAGTCGCGGCAGCTCGGCGAAACAGCGGCCGACCAGCTCGGCCGGACCGGCCAGGATCACCGCGGCCGCGATGAAGATGATCGGCAGGATCACCCAGACCGGCGGGCCGGTGGTGTTCAGGCTGGTGAAGTAGATGACGCTCTCGGAGCTGCCGCGGTTGACGGTGACCGGCTTCCAGGCGACCACCAGGACGAGCAGGCCGAGCATCAACGGTGAGTAGTAGGGCAGTCGTTTCGCCCGGCTGGACCGGAGGATGCCGATCCCGATGCCGAGGAACGAGCCGAGCAGGACGAAGTTCGAGAAGTAGCTCAGATGGACCACGTTGGAGCCGGTCCAGCGGATCAGCGCGAGCTCGAGGAAGAGCATCAGCGCACTGGACGCGACCAACCTGGTCCGGACCCCGAACGGGCTCGGCCATCGTGCTTGGCTGACTTGGTCAGTGGAGGTGTCGACTGCCATGCGCCGCGACGTTACCGGATATCAAGTGGAATGCGTCACTCGTACGGTGTTCAACCGGTCCGGCGGCCACGCGCGGTGGCCGCCGGACACACTCGGTCAGCGGCGGGCGGCGGGCTTCGGGAGTTGGCAGCCGGACTTGTTCAGGTCGATGGTGCGGGTCGCGGTCAGGCAGGTGTAGATCCACCAGGTCTGCTGGCCGTAGGCGGCGCCCTGGTCGACGGTGATGTTGCCATTGGCGTCGACCTCGCACGGGTTGTTGACCGTGCAGCGCTCGCCGTCCTCGTTGCCGGTGTTGTTGACACCGATGACCTCACCCGTGGAGGTGCTCACCACCGGGGATCCCGACGTACCACCGATCGTCTCGCAGCCGGGCTGCTGGT
The DNA here is from genome assembly GCF_043197365.1 of Kribbella sp. NPDC049174. Taxonomy (NCBI): domain Bacteria; kingdom Bacillati; phylum Actinomycetota; class Actinomycetes; order Propionibacteriales; family Kribbellaceae; genus Kribbella; species Kribbella sp. NPDC049174. The sequence goes on from NZ_JBICSZ010000002.1 coordinate 702,349, forward strand.
ACTTGATCGAGTTCTGCCAGGTCCAGTTGCCCTCGCGCAGTTGCGGGATCGTCGCCTGCACCGAGCAGGTGTAGATGCGCTTCCAGTACCCGGACACGACCGCCATGCCGGCGCCGTCGGCCGGTCCTTGCTTGGCCAGGGTCAGCGGGCTGACGTTGAGCCGGGACTTGATCGACGCGTACGACTCGTTCACCTCGTAGACGAGCATGTCGGTTTTGGTCATGGTGCCGAAGACGATCCGGCGCGCCCGGACCGTGCCGGCCCGGCTCGAGTCGGGCCGGAGCAGCGTGATCGAGCGGCTCGACGCCCGGTTCACCAGTACGACGCCCGGATTCAGGAACCCGCCTTCGTAGCAGTGCCCGTTGGTGAGCACCAGCGCGCGATCGGAGTCGACCGACTCGGCGTACCGGACGAGGGAGGCGGAGCAGTTGCTGAGTGCCGCGATCCCGGCGAAGTCGGCACCTGGTGCCTGGACGGCCGGCTGCGGGGCGGACTCGACGGCCTGAGCCGACATCGTTCCGACCAGAGTGGTGGTGACAGCCGCTGTGGCGGCCAGAAGTGTACGGAACAGTTTCATGGGCGGTTTCCTGTCCTCACTGAGTGTGCTTGGGGCACTTCGTAACGCATCCACCCGCCGTCTACCATCACAACTGCGTCAAACCGGCCGTCCACAGGGTGTCTGCACGGGTTTTCCTGCGCTGAGTGAGAAGGCTGCTACTCTTCGTCTCCGGATCCGCCCTTGCTCGAACCATCACACCGCTCGGCACGTCTACTCAGTGGTGGTGGGGACGACAAGGTACGGTCGACTGCAGCTTCGGTCCGCCGTGTTGCGTGAGATCAGAGAACGGAAGGACGTCATGCCGCAGGAGAAGCCTGACCTGCGCAGTCTCAGCGAGCCGGTGCGATTCAAGCGGGCGTTGACGCTGGTACTGATGACCCTGGTGCTGCCGGGGTCGGCGCAGATCGTGGCCGGTAGCAAGCGGGCCGGCAGATGGGCCTGGCGGGTGATCGCCGGCCTGGTCGCGATCGTCGTCTTCCTGGTCGTGCTCTCGCTGATCTGGCGGTCCGGCACGATCAATCTGATGGCCCGGCCGGGCACGCTGCGGATCGTCCAGATCCTGCTGATCGTGCTCGCGATCGGCTGGGCCGCGCTGTTCGTGGACGCGTACCGGCTCGGCCAGCCGCTGACGCTGGAGCGCAACCACCGGCTCGCCACCAGCATCCTGGACGCGGTGCTGGTGTTCGCGGTGGTCGGCGCACTGATCTACGGCAGTGTCATCGTGAACACGCAGCGGGACTTCGTCGCCAGTGTGTTCGGCAGCGGCCAGAAGTCGAAGGCCGAGAAGGGCCGCTACAACGTCCTGCTGCTCGGCGGCGACTCCGGTGCGGACCGGATCGGCACCCGGCCGGACAGCATCACGCTGGCCAGTATCGACGCCGACACCGGCCGGACCCTGCTGATCGGCCTGCCGCGGAACATGGCCAAAGTGCCGTTCCCGGCCGGTACGGCGATGGCCAAACAGTTCCCCGAGGGCTTCACCTGGAAGAACTGTGCGTCGAACTGCCTGCTCAACGGCGTCTACATGTACGCCTCCGAGCACAAGAACCTGTTCCCCAATGACCCGAACCCGGGCGTGACCGCGACCCGGCAGGCGGTCGAGGCGATCACCGGGCTGAAGGTGAACTACTACGTGCTGATCGACCTGGCCGGGTTCCGGGACCTGCTCAACGCGGTCGGCGGAATCACCCTGGACGTCGGCAAGCGGGTCCCGATCGGCGGCGGCAGTTCGCCGATCAAGGGCTATATCGAGGCCGGCAAGAACCAGCACCTGGACGGCTACCACGCGCTCTGGTTCGCCCGGTCCCGGGAGGGATCGACCGACTACGAGCGGATGACCCGGCAGAAGTGCGTGATGTCGGCGATGCTGAACCAGCTGTCGCCGCAGACCGTGCTGACCAAGTTCCAGGGCATCGCCAAGGCCAGCAAACAAGTGGTCCAGACCGACATTCCGGCCGGTGAGCTGGGCACCTTCACCGATCTCGCGCTGGACGCGAAGAAGCTCCCGGTGTCAAGCTTCTCCGCGGTCCCTCCGTTGATCCGGACCGGCGATCCCGACTTCGCCCTGATCAGGACCAAGGTTGCGGAAGCGGTCGGGAAGTCGGAAGCGCTGGACAAGGCGGCCCCGGAAGGAGACGGTAAGACTTCGAGCACTCCGCGTAGTCCTACCAGCAAGCCCACCACCAGTACCACCAAGAAGACCCCGAAACCCAGCAGCTCACCGTCCAAACCCACCAACGACGTCGACGACGTCGCTTCGATCTGTAAGGCCTGACCTGATATGCCGTTGTCCCACTGGCCGCCAGTGTCCGTCGTGATGCCCGTGCTGAACGAGGAACGCCACCTCGAGGAAGCGGTCGGCCGCGTCCTCGACCAGGACTATCCCGGCGAGCTGGAGGTCGTCCTCGCCATCGGCCCGAGCAAGGACCGGACCCAGGAGATCGCGGAGAAGCTCGCCGACCGCGACCCGCGGATCACGATCGTGCCGAACCCGACCGCCAAGACACCGGCCGCGCTGAACGTCGGCATCGCGCACGCCAAGCACGACATCCTGGTCCGGGTCGACGGCCACGGTGCCCTCACCGACGGGTACATCACCCGCGCGGTCGAGGTGCTCGACGAGAGCGGCGCGGACAACGTCGGCGGCGTGATGGCGGCCGAGGGCCGGACGCCGACCGAGATGGCGGTCGCCTGCGCGTACCGGTCCCGGCTGGGGCTCGGCGCGTCGACGTTCCACCAGGGCGGTAAGGCGGGTCCGGCCGACACTGTCTACCTCGGCGTGTTCCGGCGGGCCGCGCTGGAGCGGGTCGGCGGGTTCGACGAGACCATGCACCGGGCCCAGGACTGGGAGCTGAACTACCGGATCCGCAAGACCGGCGGCCTGATCTGGTTCAGCCCGGACCTGTCCGTCACCTACCGGCCGCGATCCTCGCTGTCGGCGGTGGCGAAGCAGTTCTTCCACACCGGCCAGTGGCGCCGTGAGGTGATCCGCCGGCACCCGGAGACCGCGAACAAGCGCTACCTCGCGCCGCCGGTCGCGGTGATCCTGCTGGCGATCGGCACCATCCTCGGCATCATCGGCCTGATCACCGGCAACAGCTGGCTCGACCTGGGCTTCCTGGCTCCGCTCGGCTACGGGCTGCTGCTGCTGGCGGGCTCGGCCTTCGAGGGGCGCTACCTGCCCTGGAAGGCGTTGTTCTGGATGCCGCTGGTCTGCGCCACCATGCACGTCTCGTGGGGTCTGGGCTTCCTGGTCGGCCTCCGCGAGAAGCCGTCAGCCGCGCGTTGATTTCGTGTAGGCGGCAACGACCTCGGCTGCACTGCCGTCGAGGCGGAGTACGCCTTGATCCAGCCACAGTGCGCGGTTGCAGGTGTCGAGTACGACGTCCAGGCTGTGGCTGACCAGGAACACTGTCCCGGCGTGGTCGCGTAGTTCGCGGATCTTGCGTTCGGACCGGACCCGGAATTCGGCGTCCCCGGTCGCGAGTGCCTCGTCGACGAGCAGGATGTCGTGGGTCTTGGCCGACGCGATCGCGAACTTCAGCCGGGCCGCCATCCCGGACGAGTACGTCGACATCGGCAGGTCGATGAACTCGCCGATCCCGGAGAACTCGACGATCTCGTCGTACCGCCGGTCGATCTCGGCCGCCGACATCCCCATCGCGAGACAGCCGAGGACGACGTTGCGGTCGCCGGTGAGGTCGTTCATCATCGCCGCGTTGACGCCGAGCAGCGACGGCCGGCCGCCGGTGTAGATGGCGCCGGACTCGGGTGGCAGCAGGCCGGCGATCGCGCGCAACAGGGTCGACTTGCCGGAGCCGTTGCGGCCGATCACGCCGATCGCGTCGCCTTTGTAGGCGGTGAAGCTGACGCCCTTGACCGCGTGCACCTCGCGGATCGTCGGCCGGTCCTGCCGCTTGAGGATGCGCCGGAACGCGGTGGCCGCCGTACCCTTGCCGCCCTGTCCGGCGATCACCTTGTAGACGATGTCCACGTGGTCGGCGATGACCGTCGGTTCAGCCCCGTCCATAGCGGTCCTCCGCTCGCCAGAAGTAGACGAACCCACCGGCCAGTACGACGACCGACCAGCCGATCGCGATCGGCCAGGCGTGCGGCAGCTGGTTCACCTCGTGCTCGTCGAGGAGCGACCGCCGGACGATGTCGATGTACGCCGAGATCGGGTTGAACGCGAGGACGTGGATCACCCACTCCGGCGCGTTCGCCTCGGTCAGCTTGGCCGGCAGCGAGAAGAAGATCCCGGAGGCGTACAGCCAGGTCCGGGTGATGAACGGCAGCAGCTGACTGACGTCGGAGATGAAGGTGCCGATCCGCGCGAAGATCAGCGTCATCCCGACGTTGAACATGCTCTGCAGCAGCAGCGCGGGGGCGACGAGCAGCCAGCGCCAGGCGAATCCGTCGGTCACGCCGACGATGACGAACAGGAGGCCCATCGAGACGAGCATCTGGTTCAGCTCGTTGAGCACGTAGCCCAGCGGGAGGGTCGCGCGCGGGAAGTGCAGGGTGCGGATCAGGGACAGGTTGAGGGCGAGGGAGCGCGAGCCCTCGGTCATGCAGCGCTGTGTGTAGGTGAAGACGAAGATCCCGCTGAGCAGGAACGCGACGTAGTTGTCGATCCCGTTCTTGGTGCCGAGCAGGACACCGAACGCCAGGTAGTAGACGGCCGCGTTCAGGATCGGGGTCAGCACCTGCCACAACGAGCCGAGGCGGGCACCGGCGTACATCGCGTAGGTGCGTGCTCGCGCATAGCTGGCGATGAACTTGCGACGGCCCCAGAGCTCACGCAGGTAGGCGCCGAGCCGTGGGCGGAGCGAACTCTTGGTCAGCCCGTAACGTTCGGCCAGTGCCGCCGGGTCAGTCACTCCGGTCGGCTTGGCGATGGGCATGGGCGCCAATGTACTGCGCTTGGTGATGTTGTCGTGACTCAGGTCAGGCGCTTGCGCAGCCGGTCGAGATCGTCGGTGCTGAGGCCGCCGTGGCGCAGGTAGGCCTCGGGGCCGCCGTACGTGTCGTCGAGGTGGCGCAGGATCGCGATGATCGACTCGGCCCGGGTGTCGCGGAACTCGATCATCTCCGGGTGCAACGACGTGTCCGGCTCGTCCGCGAGTTGCTCCTCCAGCCAGCCGGCCAGCCGTTCCTGGGTGAGGAAGTAGTCGGCCACGATCTCGTCCTCGGGTACGCCGGCGATGCTCAGGGCCAGCGCGACGACCATGCCGGTGCGGTCCTTGCCACCGTGGCAGTGCACCACCACCGCACCGTCGGGTGCGTCCGCGATCGCCTTCAGCGCGGCCGCGAACAACTCCGGGCGCCGATCGAGCATCCACGTACACGCATCGATGATGGTCGCCTGCCCGTGGTCCGGATCCGCCGGATCCTGCAACGCCTGCCGAACCGCCAACGGATCGTCCGTGAACGGCGTCGGCCACTCGGCCACCTCGCCGTCACCTCGCAGATCCAGGATCCGCCCGACGCCGGCCCGCCGTACCGCTTCGACGCCCTCGGGTGACAGGAACTGCAGGCTGTCGGCGCGAATCAGCACGCCCTCCCGGACCCGGCCCCCATCGGCCGTCGGCAATCCACCAACATCCCGCACGTTCCGGCACCCCGGCCAGTCAAGATCCACCACCCCATCCAATCAAACGCCGAGGTTCCGGCCTTCGGGGGTGACCGGGGCCTGGGTACGGGCGTAGGCGTGGTCGGTGAAGTCGGCGACCTTGGCGGTGATGCGTTCGGGGGTGAGCGCGGCTTCTTCCAGGACGGTGAAGCGGCCCGGGCGGGTCTGCGGGGCGAAGGCGACGATCTCGGCGAACTCGTCCAGCGTGAACCCGAGTTGCAGCGGCGTCACCGGCAGGCCGTGCCGGTACAGGCAGTCGACGGTGGCGTGGAAGCGGTCGAGGTCGCCGCGCAGGAACCAGGCGAACGCCGCGCCCAGCCCGACCTGCTCACCGTGGAATCCACGCCGCTCCGGGTACAGCAGGTCGATCGCGTGCGAGATCTCGTGACACGCCCCGGACGACGGCCGCGACGTACCGGCGACCACCATCGCCATCCCGGACAGCACCAGGCTTTCGGCCAGCGTGGTCAGGAACCGGTCGTCGGCGAGCGTGCCGGGATGGTCCATCACCGCCTGCGCCGCGGTCCGCGACAGGGCCACCGCCAGCCCGTCGATCGCCTCACCACGCAGCAGGTGCGCGGCCTCCCAGTCGGCGGTCGCGGACAGGTTCGAGACGATGTCGCCGATCCCGCTGCGGACCGACCCGGCCGGCGCCTGGCCGATCAGGTCCAGGTCGACCAGGACCGCGATCGGCGCCGGCACGCTGTACGAGCCGCGGCCGGCGTCGTTGTCCAGGGTGCTGATCGGCGAGGCGATCCCGTCGTGCGCGAGGTTGGTGGCGACCGCGACCATCGGCAACCCGATCCGGGCCGCGGCGAACTTGGTCACGTCCAGCACGGTGCCGCCGCCGATCCCGACGATCGCGTCGTACTGCTGCCGCCGGCTCTTCTCCATCAGCTTGATCGCGGCGTTGATCGTGCCGCCCTCCACGGTGAACCAGTCCGCGCCGACGAGGCCGGGCTCGAAGGTCTCCCGGATCTCCGGCCCGTGCGTCGCACCGACCGCGATCGCGACCCGCCCGGACGGCGAGATCCGCTGGTCCGCAAGGATCTTCGACAGGTCGCCCAGCGCCCCGCGCCGCACGTCGACCACCAACGGCACAGGAATCATCCGGGCTAGGAGCGGCATACGATCTCCCGCGCCCGGGCCAGGTCGTCGTGGTTGTCGATCTCGACCCAGTCGACGGTGCCGATCGGGGCGACATCGATGCGGAAACCCTGGTCCACCAGGATCTGGTACCCATCTTCGTAGTACAGGTTCGGATCGCGTTCCCAGGTCGCCCGGAGCGCGTCGGCGAGCTCCGCAGCGGCGGTCGGCTCGATCAGGGTGACGCCGATGTATTCGCCGGTGGCGGTGGCCGGATCCATCAGTTTGGTGATCCGCTCGACGCCGGCCGGCTCCGACCAGATCACCTTCATCTCCTCGTCGGCCAGCTTCTTCTCGGTGTCCAGCGCGAGGACGATCTGCCGGCCGTCACCCCGGGCGTCGAGCAGCGCGCGCTGGACCGAGGCCGGGTGCACGGTGTCACCGTTCGCGAGCATGACTCCGTTGGTCAGCAGGTCGCGGGCGCACCACAGCGAGTACGCGTTGTTCCAGGTCTCGGCCTTGTCGTTGTGGACGAGTTCGAGGTGTACGCCGTACCGCTCCTCGAAGCCCTTCACCCGGGCCTGGACGGCCTCGGCGGCGTACCCGACGACGACGGCGACCTCGGTGATGCCGACCTCGGCGTAGTTGGCCAGCGTGAGGTCGAGAACGGTGGTGCCGGGATGGATCGGGACCAGTGCCTTGGGCAACGTGTCCGTGTACGGGCGGAGGCGGCGGCCGGCTCCGGCGGCGAGCACAAGTCCGATCATTGCCTGATGGTACGGGTTCGGCCCGTCTGCGCGCCCTGGGTTGCGGTGTGGTGGCAGGATCGAAGACATGACGTGGCTCGTGACTGGTGGTGCCGGATACATCGGGGCGCATGTGGTGCGCGCGTTCCTCGCGGACGGTATCGACGTGGTGGTGATCGACGACCTGTCCAGCGGGAAGGCCGAGTTCGTCCCGGACGGCGTCCCGTTCGTGCGGTCGAACCTGCTCGACGGTGCGGCGGTCCGCGACGCGCTGGACGGGGTCAGCGGGGTCGTCCACCTCGCCGGGTTCAAGTACGCCGGAGTGTCGGTGGACCGGCCGTTGCACACCTACACGCAGAACGTGACCGCGATGGTGTCGCTGCTGGAGGCGATGGCGGACAAGGAGATCCGCAACCTCGTCTTCTCCTCCAGCGCGGGGGTCTACGGGACACCCAAGGACGAGGTGGTCACCGAGCAGACGCCGCCGGACCCGCAGAGCCCGTACGGCGAGTCGAAGCTGATCGGCGAGTGGTTGCTCCGGGACCAGGCCCGCGCCGTCGAGCTGAACCACACCTCCCTGCGGTACTTCAATGTGGTCGGCTCCGGCGATCCTTCGGTATACGACGCCAGTCCGTACAACCTGTTCCCGATCGTGTGCGACTTGTTGACGCGGGGGAAGGTCCCGCAGATCTACGGCACCGATCACCCGACGCCGGACGGCACGTCGGTCAAGGACTACGTGCACGTTGCTGACCTGGCCCGCGCGCACGTGGCCGCGGCCCGGGCACTCGAAGGCGGGAAGGCGCTGGAACGCGTCTACAACCTCGGCAGCGGCACCGGTACGTCGGTCCGCGAGATCATGGACGCCGCCCGCAGAGTCACCGGCATCGACTTCACGCCGACGGAAGGCCCCCGCCGTCCGGGCGACCCCTCCCGGGTCGTCGCCACCGGCGAACTGGCCGCCCGCGACCTGGACTGGAAGAACAGCTACACGGTCGACGACATGTTCGCCACCGCGTGGCAGGCCTGGCCGAAGGGCTGATCCGGCCTACCATCTGGCCCATGACTGCCGACCCCGGCAACCCCGTTGGGATGCCCGACCCCGGCAACCCTGCCGGGAAGCCCGCCGGGATGCCCGACCCCGGGGGCCGATGGACTCCGCCGGGGGCGGCGGACGCCGTTGTGGGGTGCCCATGTGGGCTGCCGGTGCGGCAGCCGTGGCGGACGCGTGACGCGCTCTGGAGCCCCGCGTCGTTCCTCGGCGGGCTGATCTGGCTCGCGCTCGGGATCGGATCGGTCATCGGTGGCTGGACGACCTTTGGTTACAGCCTGCTCGGCGTTCTGGCTGCGCTGACTCCGGGATCCCTTGTTTTGCAGGCGATCCGCCGTCATCGCGGCGGATGCCTGCTCGGTCGCGCGTTCTGGTTCGGCCTCGCTGTTCCCGGCCTACCGCTCCGCGTGACCTTCTGGTTCAGCTTCTAGTACTCCTTCCGGAAGTGGCCGGAGGGGGTCAGGTTCATCAGGCCCGGGCCGGTGAGGATGCCGCCTTCGACCGGGAGGGTGTGGCCGGTGATCCAGGAGGCGTCGTCGGAGGCGAGGAACGCGACGGCGGCGGCGATGTCCTCGGGTTCGCCGACCCGGCCGAGCGGATACATCTTGCCGAACTCTGTGAGCGTGTCCGGCTGATTGTCCCAGTTCGGGGTCCGGATGGTGCCCGGCGCGACGACGTTGAAGCGGATGCCCATCCCGCCGTACCGCGCCGCGTAGTTCACCGTCATCGCGATCTGGCCGGCTTTGGCCGCGGAGTACTCGATGTTGCCGAAGGCAGCGAGGCCGTTCACCGAACTGATGGTGACCACGTTGCCGCGGGTCTTCACCAGGTGCGGGAGCGCCGCCTGGATGCAGCGAGCCGCACCGACCAGGGTCAGGTCAAGCTGCTGGTGCCACTCCTCGGTGGTCGCATCCTCGGGCACGGACGTCACGATGCACCCGCCGGCGTTGTTCACCACCACGTCCAGCCGGCCGAACCGCTCGACCGCGGCGGCGACCGCCGCGTCGACGTCGTCGCGGTTCGTCACGTCGACCCGCAGGCCGATCGCCTGCTCGCCGAGCTCCCCGGCGACCTGAGCGACCTTCTCCTCCTGGAGATCGGTCACGACCACCGAGCCACCCTCGGCCGCGATCCGCCGTGCCACCGCGGCACCGATCCCTTGCGCCGCCGCCGTGACGAGTGCCACCCGCCCTGTGAACCGCTGCACGTCAGTCTCCCACCACTCGATCGACCTTTTCGTCCGACATCCGCCGCTCCAGTTTCGACGCGTCCAGGTTGCGGCAGAGCACGATCGAACCACCTCCGGCGATCACCCCGACCAGCAGACCCACACCTTCGGGGCTGACCAGGTCGCGGGTGACCAGGATCCGGTCCGCGATCGGTTCCGCCGTACTGATCAGGTCGTCGTGTGTCAGGTCGTCGTACGCCGGTGACGTCGGCGACGGTGGATCGAACGGGACGAACACGTCCGGGTGGTTGTAGACCTCGGCGCCGTAGTCGTGGATGCCGTCCGGGAGCGGCTCGCGGAACCGGCCGCCGAGCGGCAGCAGCGCCGACGCGATGGTCTCCCGCTCACCGCGGATCGCGAAGTCCGGTCCGGTGATCGCGAGCGCGCCGGTGCCGCTGGTGAGCGACGCGCCGGCCGACCAGGCGGACAGCGCCCAGACGACGCCGAGCCAGTGCGGCGGAAGCCCGATCGCGACCGTCTCGCCGGACTCCAGGTCGTACTCGTCGACCAGCAGGTTGGCCGTCTTGGCGACCCAGTTCGCGGTGGTGACGGTGCTCAACTCGATCCGCTCACCGCTCGCGTCGTCGTAGTAGGTGAGGAAGGGAGCGCCACCGTCCCGGCGGACCGCGGTGGCGAAAAGTTCCGGCAGAACTCGTGACATATGGCCCACCCTACGGTTCGCCGGCCGACGTACTTTGGCGGGGGATTTCCTGGAAAGAGGACATGTCATGGTGCCACTGCTCGAGCTGCCGCAGGGCGGCGAATGGATCGTCATCCTGGTCATCGTGGTGTTGCTGTTCGGGGCGAAGAAGCTGCCCGAGCTCAGCCGGAACGCCGCCCGGGCGATGGTCGAGTTCAAAAAGGTCACCGCCGAGGAGGAGAAGCCGGCACCTGCACCTGCACCTGCACCTGCACCTGCACCGGCACCGGCAGCACCGGCAGCAGCGGCACCGGCAGCAGCGGCGAGCGCGGTCGAGGCGAAGGCGCCGGCGGCCCAGGGCTCAGTGACCGACCTCGAGGGTGGCGGCGCGCAGGGCGTCGGCGAGGAGCGCCGCGGCGTCTGACGGCCGGCCGGGAAGCCGGGCCAGGACGGTCCGGCGGAGTTCTTCCGGTCCACCGCGGACAGCGAGCACGCGGACGCCGGGCGGTGCGGCCGCGGCCATCGATGCGGAGATCGTGGTCAGACCGGCACCGGCAGCGACCAGCTGCAGCTTCGCCAGCCAGTCGCGGACCGTGTGCGCGATCTCCGGACGTTCGTCGAGCCCCGGCCACACACCCATCAGCAACTCCTCGCCGGACGGCGGCCCGGCGATCCAGCGCTGACCGCGCAGTTCGGACACGTCCACCCAGTCGTTCGCGGCGAGCGGATGACCGGCCGGCACCGCCAGCAGCAGGCTCCGCTCTGCCAGCGTCTCCAGCTTCAGCGCGGGCGACTCGGCGTCCGGCGGCCGGAACGGCGGCGCCGACGCCAGCAACGCCAGATCCACGCTGCCCGCCCGCAGCGCCCGTACCAGGGCCGGCGTCGAGCCTTCCCGCGTCGTCACCGTGATCGCCGGATGTGCCCGCCGCAACGCACTGATTGCCCGGGGCAACACCACCGCACCCGTGCTCGGGAACCACCCGAGCCGCACGGTCCCACCCGCCACCGGCAGCCCGGCCAGCTCACGTGCGGTCGCGTCGATCCGATCCAGTACGCCGGCAGCGGTGCGCAGTACCACCTGGCCTGCTGCCGTCAGCCGCACGCCTTCGCGCCGCCGTTCGAGCAACGACGCACCTGCCGCACGCTCGAGCGAGGCGATCTGCCGGGACACCGCCGACTGCGTGTACCCGAGAGCGGTCGCCGCCGACGTGAACGTCCCGCGCTCCGCGACCTCGCGGAACACCCGTAACGCGACCAGGGAGACATCGGTGAAGTCCATGACGTTTACGCATACTACGTGTGCTGAAGTCTCGTTGGAGTCATGCCGGATCCGAACCTAGGTTGGCCGCATGACAGCTCATCGCATCGCTCTCGTCACCGGCGCCAACCAAGGCATCGGCTTCGCCTTCGTCCAGGAGCTCGCCACCCGGATGGACCCCGAGGACCTGGTCCTCCTCACTGGCAGAGATCCCCAGCGGGTGGCCGAGGCGGTCAGCAGGATCGACGGAGTCGCCCGGGTCGAGGGGCGGGTGCTGGACGTGACCGACCCGGATGCGGTCGCCGGACTGGCCGGGGAGCTGGGGGCGGTCGACATCGTGATCTCCAACGCGATCGGACCGTTGGTGCCGGAGCGTCCCCAGAGTGAGCAGGTGGATGTCTTCGTGGATGTCGCCAATCGCGGCGCGCAGTACGTGCTCCGGTCGTTCGGACCGATCATCAGGCCCGGCGGCCGGCTGATCGTGGTGGCGAGTTCGCTGGGCACGCTCGATCACCTGCCGGAGCGGTTGTGGCCCCGGTTCGACGGCGTGACGTTGGCGGAGGTCGAGCAAGCGGTCGAGGACTGGCTACGCTCAGTGCACGACGGTACGGCGGGGGAGCACGGCTGGCCGGAGTGGATCAACCTGCCGTCCAAGGTTGCGCAGGTCGCGGCGGTCCGGGCGGTCGCGGCAACCCGTCGTACCGCGGATCTGGCCGACGGGACGTTGGTCGCAGCGGTCTGTCCGGGGCTGGTCGACACGCGTGCGTCGCGACCGTGGTTCGAGGACTTCAGCCAGGCGAAGGCGCCGGCCGAGGCGGTCACGCCGATCGTGGACCTCATCCTGGCCGACCGCGTCGATCCGGCCATGTACGGCGAGTTGATCCGCGACGGCAAGGTCCTCCTCTGGAAGTAGTTCACCCCGCGGTACTGCGATCGCTGGAGTTCTCCTACAGTCGGTACATGCTGATCCTGGCCGGCCTGGGCCTCATCCTGGTGCTGACCGTTGCCACCGGCTACTTCGTCGCGCAGGAGTTCTCGTACGTCGCGGTCGACCGGAACCGGCTGCACAAGCTGGCCGACGGTGGTGACGCGGCGGCCGCCCGAGCCCTGAAGGTGACGGCGCGGCTCTCGTTCGTGCTGTCCGGCGCGCAACTCGGGATCACCATCACCGCACTTCTGGCCGGGTATGTCGCCGAGCCCTACCTCGGTGAGGGCCTGGCCCGCGTCCTCGGCTCGGCCGGCGTCCCGGAGACGGTCAGCCTGTCCATCTCGGTCGTCCTGGCGTTGCTCGCGGCAACGATCATCCAGATGGTGCTGGGCGAGCTGGCGCCGAAGAACCTGGCGATCGCGAAGGCCGAAGCGATCGCGCTGGGCCTGTCCCGGTCCACGTTGATGTACCTGGCCGTCGCGGGTCCGCTGATCACGGTCTTCGACACCGCCTCGAACCGGATCCTGCGCCGGGTCGGCATCGAGCCGGTCGAGGAACTCCCGCAGGGTGCCACTGCTCAGGAGCTCGACCGCATCATCGTCAGCTCGTACGAGCAGGGGCTGCTGGACGAGGACACCACGCGGCTGCTCGACCGCGGCCTCGACTTCCGTGGCCGGATCGCCGGTGAGGCGATGCGCCCGCGCCCCGACGTGGTCACCGTGCACCAGGACGACCCGCTGACCCGGGTGGTCGAGCTGCAGGACACCGGGCACAGCCGGTTCCCGGTCATCGCCGACTCCGTCGACGAGGTGGTCGGGGTGATCGCGATCGGCGACGTGGTCGAGGTCGAACCGGCCGACCGGAGCCACGTCACTGTGGGCTCACTCGCGTCGGAGCCGGTCGCCATACCGTTCACGCTGCCGCTGCCCGTCGTACTGGAACGGCTACGGACGGCGCATCGCCAGCTCGCGATCGTGGTGGACGAGTACGGCGGATTCGCCGGGATCATCACGCTGGAGGACATCGCGGAGGAACTGGTCGGTGAGATCCGGGACGAGGACGATCTGCCGGAGACCGGGCTGGTCCAGGGCGCGGACGGGTCGTGGGTGGTGCCGGCGCGCTGGCGGCTCGACGAGGTCGCCGAGGCCACCGGCATCAACCTGCCGGAGGGGGACGGCTACGAGACGGTGTCCGGCCTGGTGATGGCCGAGCTCGGCCGGATCCCGGTGGTCGGTGACGAGGTGATGGTGGAACTGCCCCGGCGGTTCGATCACGACGGCCGCCTGATCCCGCCCGAGATCGTCCGGCTCACGGTTCAGAGCATCGAACGGCATGTGCCGGGGATCGTCGTGATGGAGCGGGTGACATGAGTACGCCGATCGCCCTGCTCATCTCGGGACTGCTGCTGATCCTGAACGGGTTCTTCGTGGCCGCGGAGTTCGCCCTGGTCGCGTCGAAGCGGCACCGGCTCGAAGCGGCCGCCGCGTCCGGCAGCCGATCGGCACGGGCCGCGATCGCCGGAGTGAGCGAGCTGTCGCTGATGCTCGCCGGCGCCCAGCTCGGCATCACCCTGTGCACGCTCGGCCTCGGCTCACTGGCCGAGCCGGCGGTCGCGCACCTGCTGCATCCGCTGTTCGAGCTGATCGGCCTGCCGGAGGGCGCCGGCCATGTGATCGCGCTGATCATCGCCGTCGGTGGTATCGGTCTGCTGCACGTCCTGCTCGGTGAGATGGCCCCGAAGTCCTGGGCGATCAGCAACCCCGAGCGGTCCGCGCAGCTGCTCGCGCTGCCGTTCCGCGGTTTCACGTTCGTCTTCCGCCCGTTGCTCCTTGTCCTCAACTGGCTCGCCAACCTCTGCGTCCGCGCACTCAAGGTGACCCCGCAGAACGAGCTGGCCAGCGCCCACGGTCCGGACGAACTCCGGCTGCTGATCGAGTCGTCCCGCCGGCACGGCACCCTCGAAGCGGCCGAACACGACCTGCTGACCGCGATGCTCGCCCTGCAGAACACCACGGTCGTCCAGGTGATGACGCCGATCGCGAACCTCAGCACGGTCCCGGCCGACGCCTCGGCCCGCGAGGTGGAGCTCACCAGCCGGCGTCAAGGCCGCTCCCGCCTGGCCGTCGTCAGCACCGGTACGACGATCTGCGGCATCGTGCACGTCCGTGACGCTGCCCGCGCGACCACGGGCGGCGGGACCACCCTCCGCGCCTCCGACCTGATGACGGCGCCGCTGCAGTTGCCGGCCGACACCCCGGTCGCGACGGCGATCCGGACGATGCGCGATCGCCGTTCCCAGTTGGCCGTCGTACAGGCCGATGATCAGCCGCTCGGGGTGGTGGCGCTGGAGGATCTGCTCGAGGAGGTGATCGGGGAGTTCGACGACGAGACGGACCCGATCATCAGTGCCGCGCGGGGAGAAGCACCGGAGCAGTAGTCTCCCGGATCGTTGAAGTTGCCGAGGGCAAGCAAGTCGATGTGGTGGAGTCGTGGTCGGACCTGGTGAGTAACGGTCCTCCGGGCGGTTGGCTACCTTTGAGGCAGTAACCGTCCGGAGGAGGACTGTCGTGCCTGTACGCCGGCTTGGGCTAGTAGTTCACGAGGGGCGTCCGCTCGCCGTGCAGACGGCCGGGACCGTGCGGGAGTGGGCGGACCGGCACGGGATCGGGTGCACCGATATCGACGTCTGGAAGGCGCATGAGGACCGGCGCGGCGGCATGGACGAGCTGCATCACGCCGGCGACCCGGATCTGGTCGTGACGCTGGGCGGTGACGGGACGTTCCTGCGCGGCGCCCGGATCGCGGCCAAGAACAACGCCGCCGTCCTCGGGGTGGACCTCGGCAAGGTCGGCTTCCTGACCGAGGTCGCCTGCAGCGACGTGGAGGCGGCGCTCGAGGCGGTGCACCACGGTGGGGCCAGCTTCGAGGAGCGGATGACGCTGACCATGCGGGCGTCCCGTCCGTTGGAGATTCCGGCCGGGATCGAGTCGCTACTGCGGTACGGACACGGGCCTTCGCTGCCGCCACCGGCTGTCCGGGCGGAGAGCACCGAGGGTGACGGGTGGGGTGTTGCGCTGGACGTGACGGCGTTGAACGACGTCGTACTGGAGAAGCTGGCTCGGGATCACCAGGTGGCGCTTGGTGTGTACCTGTCCGGGCGGTTGCTGGCGTCGTACTCGGCGGATGCGGTGATCGTGGCGACGCCGACCGGCTCGACGGCGTACAGTTTCGCGGCCGGTGGACCGATCCTGTCGCCGAACACCGAGGCGATCGTGTTCACCCCGGTCGCACCGCACATGACTTTCAACCGTTCCGTTGTGGCGGCGCCCGACGAGTCGATCGGGCTGCGCGTGCTGCCGCACTCGGGACAGGCCGCGGTCAGCATTGACGGGCAGTTGCGTGGGGTGCTCGACCCCGGCGACTGGATCGGCGTGTACGGCGCGCCCCGACGGCTGCGCCTGGTGCGGCTGCGCCCGACGGATTTCTACGGCCGGCTGCGCGATCGCTTCCGCCTGACCGACGCCCCCGCAACCGCCCAGGACGGCGAATCCGACGCCTTCTGGCGCCCAACCACCCCCGTCCCCGCAGACCTGTCCCACCTCCGCCTGCCCCCACCCCCCGACGACGTCCCTTCCGACGCCGCCCAGCTCTCCTCGCCACCTGACGACGCCCGGTAAGGTCTCTCCTCATGCGAAACGTGGTGATCCTGGCCGGAGGTTCGGGGACGCGGCTGTGGCCGATGTCGAGGGACGACAGGCCCAAGCAGGTGCTACCGCTGGCGGCCGGGCAGTCGCTGCTGCGGGTGGCGTACAACCGGCTGCGCGGCCTGGTCGAGCCGGAGAACATCTACGTATGCACGGTCGGTGCGTACACCGAGGTGGTCCGCAAGGAGCTGCCGGAGCTCGGCGAGCACAACATCATCGGTGAGCCCGCCCGCCGCGACACCGCGAACGCGGTCGGCCTCGCGTCCGCCGTGGTGGCCCGCAACGACCCCGACGCCGTGGTGGCGTTCGTCGGGTCGGATCACCTGATCAGCCCGGAAGACGAGTTCCGGGCCGCGATCGAGAGCGGTTTCGACGTGGTCGAGCAGCGGGCCCGGTCGCTGGTGACGTTCGGGATCGAGCCGACCCATCCGCACACCGGCCTCGGCTACATCGAACGCGGCGAGGCCATCGAGAGGACCAAGGCGTACGTCGTCGACCGGTTCCGGGAGAAGCCGGACCGCGCCACCGCCGAGGAGTACCTGGCCACCGGGCGGTTCTGGTGGAACTCCGGCATGTTCGTCTGGCGGGCCGAGACCGTGCTCAGCGTCCTCGACGAGCTGCTGCCCGAGTCCGCCTCGCAACTGCGCCAGGTCGCGTCGGTCTGGGACACCCCGGAGCGTGACGCCACGCTGGCCGAGATCTACCCGAACCTGCGCAAGATCAGCGTCGACTACGCGGTGATGGAGCCGGCCTCCCAGGGCAAGGTCGACGCCGACGTGGTCGTCGTACCGATGCCGGTGCACTGGCTGGACGTCGGCTCGTGGGCCGCGCTGGCCGGCACGTACGGCGTCGATGCCTGCGGCAACCGCACGGACGGCACCACGCTGAGCTGCCTGCTCGACTCCCACGACAACATCATCGTCACCGACGACCCCGACCACCTGATCGCTGCCGTCGGCCTCCGCAGCCACATCATCGTCCACACTCAGGACGTCACCATGGTCTGCCCACTCGCCGACGGCGAACGCGTCAAAGACCTGGTAGCCCAAGTCCAAGAAGACCACGCCGAGCGCTACATCTAACCGCCCAAAGGACACCGCCTCCGGCGGGGTCGCGCGGCCTGGTAGCGGCGTGCAGGTGATCGGCGGACCAACTGCGGACACCTGACGAGGGGCTGCTACGCGACCGGACACGCCTCCGGCGGAGGGCTCGATGGCCAACCGCGACGAGCGATCGGCGAACGGGATGTGGACGCCTCCGCGAGGCTGGTGCGCAGGCACCGAAATGCGTGCAAGCAGTGAGTAACGTCAAACAACTCGCTCCCACCGCTCGCGGCATTGGGAGGTAGTTGTTGTCTGGCCGGGCGACGGGGCGCGGGAGCCCTGGCGGCGGGATGTTGCACCGTTGCCGGACCGAGGCTTCTAGGCGTCAGGCCGGGAGGGCCGCAACGCTGCCGAGAACTCCGACCTGTTCGAGCGAGTTGAGTACATCATCGAGTGTGCTCGGAGGGTTCTGGAAGCTGTCGGCCATCCGTTGAACCTGCGCATAGACCGCCTGCCGGTTCAGGTCGATCAAGTCGAGCACGAACTCGTCAGCGGTCTGAGCTGCCACGTTCCACGCCGACAGTTTGTCCTCGGGGAAGTCCTTCGTGTTCTCTGTGACGATCAGCTGTGCATTGCCCTTGATGGCCGCGGCGAGCACGTGCCGGTCATCGGGATCGGGAAGGTCCAGGACGTCGATCAGCGGTTCGTAGCCAGTGATGAGGACATCTCGAATCGCCCTGTTCATCAGCTCCCGGGTCCGGCCGAGCTTGATCGGATCGAGGTCGGGCCGATTGCTGGTGAGATTGCGGAACGTCTCATCGAGGATCTGATCGGTCCACCTCGCCTGGACCAGACCAGCCTGCGCGACCCGGATCAGGAGGTCGCGCAGGCTGTTGGGTAGAGAACGTTTGCGTCGTAGATGACGATGACCGGCACGTCAGTACAGCCCCATCTCCCGGTTGAGATCGGTGAGCTCGTCGGCAGCTTCGCGGCGTGCGTGATCGTCCCTGCGCTTGTAGTCCATCAGTGAGTCAGCGCGCACTCGACGATGCTTCCCGACCTTGCGGTATCCGATCTCGCCCGCGTCCAGCAGGCCGATGAGAAATGGTCTGGAAACGTTCAGCAGATCAGCTGCCTGCTGTGTCGTCAGCTCTGCGTGAGCAGGAACAACCGACACTGCTTGGCCAGCCGCCATGTGTGCGAGGATGCGCGCCAAAAGCTCTACAGCACTCCGCGGAAGAGCAAGGGTGTTGTCTGGGTCCCCGCCCACAACCACCCGAATATCACGCTCCTCAGCGTGGCTGGCCAGGTAGCGCTGGACGCGACGCATCGCAACGTCCGCTGTCACGGCCTCGGCGGCATCCGGCCGTACGGCTGAAAACTCTGGGGTGCCCATAGCTTCTCCTCCTGTGGATCGCTGGTGCTCATCAGCGATCTCAAACGAATTATCCGCAACAAACGCAGCAAACGCAACGGTGGAGATGCCTTCAAGCCGGCGTCCGCACCGAGTGCGCGGACTTTGGTTGAGGGCGTGCCGATTTGTGAGCGAGAGTCCATGACTGGGTGCTCCGAGCAGGTCTCGTGTGCGGCGGATTGGCCCAACGGATCAGGCGTGTCACGGCTGGGTGGCCAAAGAGAGCCGGCGTCGCCGAAGGCGGTGTCTGGTGCAGGCAGAACTCACGCCCTCAGTACGGCGAACGCCCCAGTGACCTCAGTACGGCGAACGCCCAGCGACTGCGGCGCTGGCGAGCTGTTTGGGTGGGATCGGTGTGGCAGTCCGGGGGTCTGCTGCGGTCGCCGATGCAGCTCACTCGCCGATCACGGCAACGGAGGTCGAGGCCGGGCGGGTGCCGCCGGAGGCGGCCGGAAGAAGAGCCGCCGGAGGCGGTGTCCGCTGTGGGTTCTGGTGTGAGTTCACTCGCCGGTCGCGTCGACCTGGGTCCACATTGGGTGACCTGCCGAAGGCAGCACAAAGACAGCCGCCGCCGAAGGCGGTGTCCTTTCGGCGGCGGTGTTCAGCGGTGGTCAGGTGGTGGGGTCAGCCGCCGTTGGGTTCTTGGGCGTCGGAGGCGGGGTATTTGTCCATGAACTGCTGGAGGGCCTCGCCGCTGACGGAGCCGCAGAACTGGCGGTGGCCGAAGGCGGTGGTGCCGCCGGCGGCGTTACCGCTCCAGTGGGAGAAGGCGACGTTCTTGCCTTCGGGCCAGGGCTTGCCCTCGGACTCCTTGAAGGGGGCCGCGATGAACTTGCCGGTCGAGCTGTCCGGCAGCTTCGCCTTGGAGATCTTCTCGATCAGGTCGATCTGGTCCTTGGCCAGGGTGTCGCGGTACCACAGGATCGTGTAGCCGTGCTCGAGGTTGTGCACCAGGTTCGGCACCGCGGGCCGGTCGTCGACGGTGTAGAACTTCTTCCCGAACGGCGCCCAGACGGCGTAGTGCGGGCCGGACGACGGCGGCGACACCGGGTAGGCGATGACCTCACCGTCGGGCTTGTGGTCCTGGGTGCCGGAGGCGGGGTCGTCGATGACCTTGTCGCAGGAGGCGGATCCGGCGGCGACGCCGAGCTCGGTGATCGCCTGGTTCTTGGTCCGGGAGTCCTGGATCAGCCGGATCGCCGGGTAGGCGATGATGGCCAGCCCGACCACGATCGACGCGACCACGATGAAGAGCGTCCGGTTGCGGTCGGCCCTCGCCTGGTCCCGCTGCATCTTCTCGATCATCTCGCGGCGCGACTGCTTCTGCGACGACGCTTTACCCACAGTGTTGGTCTTCCCGGATCGGGGCGGCCAAGGCGCCGCCATGCGGATGCAGTGTACGCATCGACCCTGAGAGGTTGCCTAGAAAACTACTTCGACCGTGAGCCGAACGTGACCGTGGCCTCACTGCCCGGTCCGGTCCGTACGTCGACGCCGTATCCCTCCGCGTGCAGCAGTACGGCGAGCCGCTCGGCGATCACGCCGACCGCGACAGGTTCGTCCCCGAAGACCGTGACAGCGTTGTCAAGCAGCTCGACGTGGATGTCCTCGACCTCGTCCAGCAGCCCGTCCCACAGCGACGGATCCACCTCGCGCGGGCCGGCCGGAGACTGCCGGTCGAGTACGGCGGCTCGCGCGGCCTCCCGCGTCCCCAGGCTGAACATGTCCGACGACGCGTCCCGCACCAGCGCCCGCGCGCCCGGCCCGTGCTCCCCGACCGGCAGTACGACGTCCTGCAGCCCCCGGAGTACGGCGACCGGCACGCCGTCGGCCTTGCCCTTGACCAACTCACTCGCGCTCGCGATCTCGTCGGCCAGCGCCGGCTCGGTCACCGCGAGGACGTTGCCGTGGCTGTCCGTCGTACCGCGAAGGTCTTCCACCACCCGGACCCCGGCGGCGCCGATGGCGAGGTCGGTCTGCCCGTTGCGCCACGGGCGGCCGAGGGTGTCGGTGATGACGACGCCGACGTTGACGTCGTACCGCTCCTTCAACGCGGTCCGCAGAGCTCGTGCGGACAGATCGGGGTCGATCGGGAGCAGCAGGACCGTGCCGGGCGCGGTGTTGGACGTGTCGGTGCCGGCGGCCGCCATCACCAGGCCGTGCCGGGTCTGCACGATGCGGGTCTCGCCGCGCTGGGCGACGACCCGGACGAGCTCGGCGTCGATCGCCTCCTGGCGGGTCCCGGTGGTCAACCGTCCCTCGGCCTTGCTGACGATCTTCGACGTGACCGAGACGACGTCGCCGTCGCGCAGGTCGGCCTCGTCGCCGATCAGGGCCGCCAGGTCGGCGCCGGCGGCGACCTCGGGCAGGCCGGTGACCGGGTAGATCTCCAGGTGCTTCCTCATCGCCGGACTGCCTCCGCGAGGTTCAGCGCCGCATCGGCCATCGCGGCGGTCTTGGTCTCGTCCGTCATCCACAACGGCACGGCCTGGACGTGAATTCCGGCGCCGGCGATCGAATCCTGCTGGGCGTAGTCCGAGGTGTCGATCAGCCAGCCGTCCAGTACGCCGCCAGACGCGCGCGAGCCGTAGTACCGGGCCACGGCCGAGGCGGTCGAGGCCACCCCGACGGTGGCCAGCACCTTGTCGGCCATGCCGCGGACCGGACCGGAGCCGATGATCGGCGACAGGCCGATGACCGGCGCGGCGGTCTCCCGGACCGCCTCGCGGATCCCCGGAACGCCCAGGATGGTGCCGATCGAGACGACCGGGTTCGACGGCGGCAGGATCAGCGCGTCGCAGTCCGCGATCGCGTCCAGTACGCCGGGCGCGGGCTTGGCCTTGTCCTGGCCGACCGCGACGACCTGGTGCGCCTGGATCTCGGCGTGCCAGCGGACCCAGTACTCCTGGAAGTGGATCGCCTTGCGCCGGCCGGGCTTGTCCGGGTCGTCGACCACCACGTGCGTCTCGACCCGGTCGTCGCTCATCGGGAGCAGTCGCACCGGCAGCTTCCAGCGCGCGCACAGCGCCTCGGTGACCGCGGTCAGCCCGTAGCCGGCGTCGAGCATCTGGGTCCGGACCAGATGGGTGGCCACGTCGCGGTCGCCGAGACCGAACCAGGTCGGCTCCACGCCGTACGCGGCGAGCTCCTCCTTGATCACCCAGGTCTCGTCCTCCCGGCCCCAGCCGCGCTCGGCCGAGATGCCGCCGCCCAAGGTGTACATCACCGTGTCGAGATCCGGACACACCCGCAGCCCGAACAGGGTGATGTCGTCCGCGGTGTTCCCCACCACGGTGATCTCGGCGTCCGGCCGGGCCCTGAGCAGCCCGCGCAGGAAGGTGGATCCGCCGATGCCACCGGCGAGCACTGTCAATCGCATGGGAAGAGTCTGCACGAGTCGTCAATGTGGCGGACCACCGCACGACTATGCTGCGGTGGGTCATAACCAAACCGCACAGCTGTTGTACGGCCCCCAACATCCCGAGGAGCCCTCGTGGTCACCGACGCAACCAAGAAGCTCAGAGAGCCGGTCGCGTACATCCTGCTCGCTTTCGCCGGCCTGATGGCGCTGGCTTCGCTGATTCGCCTGTTCGTCGGCGGTGCCGGCTTCACGGCAGCCGCCGGAGGCGTGCAGGGCACGCTCACTCCGCCCGGACTCGCCGCGCTGGTGATCCTTCTCTCGCTGGTCGGCTCGGTCTGGCTGGTGAACGAACTCGGCGAACGCACGCCCAACGCGCGGATCGTCACCCTCGCCTCGCTGGTCATCACCGGCGTGGTCGTGCTGCTCGGCCTGATCACGGCGTTCGCCGGGTTCGCCGAGACCAGCACCGCCGGTCTGAAGATCGTCGGTTTCATCTATGCCCTCGGTGGTCTCGCGCTGTACGGCGCCGCCGGGCTCTACATCCTCAAGACCTTCCAGGCTCTGCCGGCGCCGGTTCGCGCGCCGAAGCAGGGTCAGTTCGCCCCGCAGGGCCAGCAGTACGGCGGCCAGCAGCAGTACGGCCAGCAGGCGCCGTACGGGCAGCAGCAGGGCGGCTATGGCCAGCAGCAGGGCCAGTACGGGCAGTACGGCCAGGAGCAGGGCCAGGGCCAGGGCCAGTACGGCGGCTATGGCGCAGCCGCGGCTGGTGGCGCGGCCGCCGGTGCGGCCGGTGGCTACGCCGCTGCGCAGGGCGACCAGCAGTGGCCGCAGGAGCAGGGCTGGAACCAGGGCGAGCAGCAGAACTGGTCGGCCGGTGAGGCCGAGGCTCAGCAGGCCGGCGGCGAGCAGGCGTGGTCCCCTGAGGGCCAGCACGCCGAGCCGACCCAGGCGTGGAGCGCCGAAGGCCAGCAGCAGTGGTCCGGCCAGGAGCAGGGCCAGCAGTGGCCGCAGGAGCAGCAGCAGTGGGGCGGCGGCGAGGCCGGTCAGCAGCAGTGGGGCGGCCAGGACTACCCGCAGCAGGAATGGCCCGTGCAGCAGCCGGAGCAGGCCCAGCCGGAGCAGACGCCGGAGGCCCAGCCCTGGTCGGCCCAGCCGGAGCAGGCGCAGCCGGAAGCTCAGCCGGCCTGGCAGCCGGGCGAGCAGGCCTGGCCGGCCGCCGAGGAGACTCCGGCCGCCGAGCCGGCCGCCCAGCCGGAGGCGCAGCCCGCATCCGAGGCGGCCGACGAAACCCGCGTGGATCCGCGGGTTTCCGAGTCCGACAAGGACGAGCCGGGGCAGCAGCAGGGCCAGGGTCAGCAGGGCTGGTGGTCGCAGCCGTCCTGATCCGGCACCTGCCTGATCACGCCGCCCGGCGCGGCGAACGGTGGCGATTCGCCTGCCTGACAAGGCAGCAAGCCCTTACCGAACCTGTGGGGTAAACATTTTTCCACCGGTTCGCGGGGTACCACATGGAAGCGAGAGGCCTGTGTACGCAGGCCTCTCCTTCTTTTGCAGCCGTGTTGCGGATGATGCCAATAGCAGACCACGGCTTGACTTTCGTGGATTGCAGGAATGTAATTTCAACCGTGTCGTTCGTTGGACACTCGGTATCGGGGACCGTTGCAGAGCGCAGGACGGACGAGGTCAGGCATGTGGACCGCAAACCCACATGTACAGGGGAACGAACAGGGTCGAGGAGGTCGTACCGTGACAGAGCTGATGGCGATTGTCGACGGTGAGGCGATCGAGGAGGAGCCGAACTGGCAGGAACGGGCACTGTGT
Organism: Kribbella sp. NPDC049174; assembly: GCF_043197365.1. Classification (NCBI taxonomy): domain Bacteria; kingdom Bacillati; phylum Actinomycetota; class Actinomycetes; order Propionibacteriales; family Kribbellaceae; genus Kribbella; species Kribbella sp. NPDC049174. Next base: position 726,319 of record NZ_JBICSZ010000002.1, read on the forward strand.
GCCCAGACCGACCCGGAGGCTTTCTTCCCGGAGAAGGGCGGATCCACCCGCGAGGCGAAGAAGGTCTGCCTCGGCTGTGACGTGCGGGGCGAGTGCCTCGAGTACGCACTGCAGAACGACGAACGCTTCGGCATCTGGGGCGGTCTGTCCGAGCGGGAGCGCCGCAAGCTGAAGAAAAAGGCCGTCTGAGGCCCGGCTGATCGTTCGGTGGTGGTGCCCTGCCACCCCGCCGCGATCGGCATCGAGGAGCACAACCAGAGAAGAATCACCAGCGGAGGCCCCGGCTCGACATTCGTCGCCGGGGCATGCTGCTGTCCGGGGGCCGGAGCCGCGCCGGAGTCCGCGGTGGTGGGGTTGCCGGGGCCGGGGTGGTCGGGCTGGCGGGGTGAGCGAGGCGTAGCTCTGGGTCGCGGCTGTATGGTGAGTCCTCGCCGCGACCTTGGTCGTGGCTGAAGGCCGTCCCTTCCCCTCAAAGGTGTTACTGCTCCGCATGGAACAAGAAGCTCCGGCCGGCTGGGAGTTCTTCGACTCCGTCGACTACCCGACCGACCACACCGACGACCCGATGGGTCGGCCGCGGGTCCGGCATGTCGTCACCGCGGTGGTGGTCGGGCACGAGGGTGCTGCCTGGCTGCCCCGGCTGTCCGAGGCGCTGTGGGCGCTCAACCCACGCCCGGACCGGCTGATCGCGGTCGACACCGGCTCCACCGACGAGACGGCCGAACTGCTCGCCGCGATGCCCGGGGTCGAGCCCGTGGTCAGTGTGTCCGCCCGCACCGGTTTCGGTACGGCGGTCGCCCGCGGTCTCGAGGCGGTCGGCTTCGCCCCGATCCCGTCGTCGGTCGGACCGTACGGCGACGACGGTCACATGCCGGTGGTCGAGTGGCTGTGGCTGCTGCACGACGACTGCGCACCGGCCCCGAAGGCTTTGGAGAAGTTGTTGCTCCAGGCCACGATGTCGCCGGACACCGGGGTCTGGGGTCCGAAGCTGCGGCTGTGGCCGCGGGACCGTGAACTGCTCGAGGTCGGAGTCAGCACCTCGCTCGGCGGTCGCCGCGACACCGGGATCGAGACCGGTGAGCTCGACCAGGGCCAGCACGACCAGTTGCGGAACGTGCTGTCGGTCAGCTCGGCCGGCATGCTGGTCCGCCGCGACGTCTGGGACGCGCTGCACGGGTTCGACCCGCGGCTCCCGATGTTCCGCGACGACCTCGACTTCGGCTGGCGGGCCAGCCGCGCGGGTTTCCGGGTCGGCGTCGCACCCGACGCGGTCGTCTACCACGCGCAGGCCGCCGCGACCGGTGAGCGCGCGCTGGCCGGCACCCGGCGGCACGCATACCAGCTCGACCGCTCGCACGCGTACTACACAGTCCTGGCCAACGCACCCGGCAAGCTGCTGCCACTGCTGATCCTGCGCTTCCTGCTCGGCACGATCCTGCGCTCGGTCTGGTTCCTCATCGGCAAGACGCCGTCCGGTGCTGTGGACGAGTGGACCGCATTGCTCGGCACGTTGCTCGCCGGCGGCTGGACCCAGGCCCGCAAGGACCGCCGCAACATCGATCGAGTCCCGTACGACGACATCAAGGGACTGTTCTCCCGGTCCGTGCACGCCTTGCGGCACAACCTGGAGGAGACGACCAGCACGATCTCCGAGCGGATCCGCGAAGCCTGGGCGGACGAGCCGGAGGAGCAGGTCGTCACGACCGCACGCCGGGCGAAGTCCACGGCGCGCGTTGCCGTCGACCAGCCTCGTTGGCGTCGGCAACTGATTCGCCGGCCCTTCCTGATCGCCTGGGTCTTCCTCGCGATCGGTGCGTTCGTCGCGGCCCGCAGCCTGATCGGTAGCGGTGTGCTGCGATCCAATCTCCTGCTGCCTCCGCACGAGAGCCTTGGCGCGCTCTGGGATGCGGCCGCTGCTGCTCCGCCGGGTGTGACACCTCCTGCTTGGCTCGGCCAGTTCTGGGCCTTCTCCACAGTGATGTTCGGTCCGTCCGGTGCGACGAACCTGCTGCTGCTCGGTGCTGTTCCGTTGGCCGGTCTGGCCGCGTGGGTTCTGCTGCGTGCGTTCGTCGTCGACCGGGTGGCCCGGGCTTGGGGTGCGACGGCGTACGGGCTGGCTGTCTTTGCGAACGGCGCCGTAACGCAGGGGCGGATCGGGACGTGTGTGGCGGCGATTGTGCTGCCGTTGCTCGGTGCTGCCGTGCACACGGTCGCTCGACGGCGTCGCGTGATCATCCAGGGCAGTTGGCGGGCCGCGTGGTTCGCGGGGATCTGCCAGGCCGTGCTGTTCGCGTTCACGCCGGCTCTCGGTCTGCTGGTCAGCGTCACGCTGGTCATCGGCGGAGTGCTCGGACTGGGGTGGCGTCGACAGGGGCGCCAGCTCGTGTTCTCCGTCGTGCTGGGTCTGCTGCTCGTGTTGCCGTGGACGATCCAGTTGGTACTGCACCCGTCGCGACTCGGACAGGAAGCGGGCGGACCGCCCACTGCCGCCATCGGTCCGGGTGACAGCCTTCCGCACTTGCTGACCGGTACGCCGATCGGTGCGCCGACTCCTTGGTGGCTCGTCGTACCGCTGATCGTGGTGGCGTTGGTCAGCCTGCTGCGTGAGTCACGGCAGCGCTACGAGCTGCTCGGGTGGTTCGCCGCACTCGCCGGTCTGGCCGCGACACTGATTGCCAGCCGGCTGGGTGGTGGCAGTGGGCCGCTGATGTTCCTGATGACCGCGGGCTGGATCATCGCGGTGACGGTCGCCTGGGACTCGGTCGGCAAGTCCAGTGAGCTCATCGTGCAGGGCGTGCTCGGGATCGTGCTGGTGACGACGATCGTGACCGCCGGGTTCTGGATGGTGCGGGGTGCCGACGGTCCGCTGTGGCGTGGCACCGCGCAGGACCTCCCGGCGTACCTGATGTCCGCGCAGGGTCCGCCGGAGGACGCGTCGATCCTGGTGGTGCGGAAGGACCCGAGTACTCCGATGCGGTACTCGCTGGTCAAGGACGGCGGTCCGCGGATGGGTTCGCTGGAGGCCGCGCCGAAGCCCGAGCAGACCAAGCCGATCACCGATGTGCTGTCGACGCTCGGCGGTGGCGGGACAGGTGAGGAGGGCCGGCAGTTGGCCGGACTGGCGATCGACTACGTCTACCTGCCCGCGCCGGTCGACCCGACGCTGCAGGCGACACTCGACTCGCTGCCAGGCTTGACCAGGGCGAGTGCGGCCGACGGTGACGCGGCCTGGCTGGTCGACCGGTCCGGCAACAAGGGCACCTCGCCAATCGTCGACGTGACCCACAGCCTGTGGCGCGTGCTCGGCCTGATCGTCTGGATCATCGCGCTGATCTTCTGTCTGCCGACCGTCCGCCGTACCGTCGCGGTCCCGCACGGCACCCACGCGAGGAGGGACCGATGAGGCGACTGCTCTCGGACGCCCGGATCCGGCTCGGTGCCTGTGTGCTGGCGATGGCTGCCGCTGCCGGACTGGGCATTGTCACGCAGGCCAAGGACCCGGTGACCCGGGCGGAAGGCGTGGACGAGCCCACCCGCGTCGTCGTGAACCGTACGGCGCTGTCCTGCCCGGCCCTGGCCAGTGGCGGCAAGGTGTCGAGCGTGGTCAACGCGGTGTCGCCCACGCTGCCCGAAGGTACGCCGACCGCCGAGGGCAACGAGACCCCGCTGACCATCGCGCCGCTGCCGGAAACCGCCGACCCGACCGGGTCGTTGCTGGTGCGCGGCAAGATCGGCTCGAGCACACCGGCCATCAAACCCGCGCCGCTGCTGATCCGCGGCGTCGGCCCGCTCGCGGCCGGCACCGTCGGTACCAGTACGACGACCTCGATCGAAGGCGTGAACCAGGGCATGGCGAGTACGCCGTGCCAGTTGCCCGGCTCGGACTTCTGGTTCGTCGGCGCGTCCGGGGCCGGCGATCGGCGGGACGTGCTGGTGCTGACGAACCTCGACAGCATCAACGCCGAGGTCAACGTCACCGTCTACGCACGCAGCGGTCCTCAGGATCTGCCGCAGGCCCGCGGCATCGTCGTACCGGCGCGGGGTACGTCGGAGCTCTACCTCAACCTGATCGCGCGCAACCTGCGCGACATCGCGCTGCACGTGGAGTCCACCGGCGGCCGGGTGGCGCCCGCATTGCGGTCCAACGCGACCAACGGCACCAAGCCCGCCGGTGTGGACTGGCTGAATCCGTCGGCACCGCCGGCGAACAAGGTGTTCGTGCCTGCCGCCGCCCCCGGCGCCGGACTGCGGATCCTGTCGGTGGCGAACCCGTCCGACCTGCAGGCCAGCGCCAGCCTGACCGTGCACGGGCCGAACGGGCCGTTCAAGCCGGCCGGCCTGGAGACCGTGCAGATCCCGGCCGGGTCGGTGAAGACGTTCAAGCTCGACCCGGTGCTGCACGGCGATCCGAGTGCCATCACGTTGACGTCGGACCAGCCGGTGACAGCCTCCCTGCGGATGGTGGACGCGAGCGGGGACGACTTCGCGTCGATCGGGTCCGCCGAGGCGCTGACCGGGCCGGCGTACCTGGTGCTGCCGGCACACCAGCAGCCCGCGACCCTGCAGGTGACTGCGCCCGGTAAGACCGGCAGTGTGAAGTTCGAGTTGCGCGACGCGGCCGGGCGGATGCTGGACACGCGGGCCCTCGACGTGATCGCCGGTGCGACGAGTCCGATCTCGCTCAAGGCTCAGCCGCGTCCGACGTACCTGATGGTCGAGCAGACCCGCGGCACAGTGGTGGCGGGTGTCACGCTGATGCCGGCGGCCAAGCCGGCCGAGGATGACGTCGCTCAGGTGGCTGCCTGGCCGCTGAACACGTCGTTGGTGTTCCGGGCGCAGCTCGGGGCCCAGCCGGATGTGCGCGCTGCGCTGAGGTAGCTCAGCCTTCGGAGGTGTTCGCGCCGGGGTCCTGCAGCATGCGCAGGTGTCCTCGGCGGGCCACCTCGACCGGCGCGCCCGGAGTGCCGGCGCCCGGCTCCTGCCGTGGCAGCGGGCGGGCCGCCTCGCGGACCGCGTTCGCCAACGCCTCCAGGTCGTCCGACGACGGTCCGGCCGCGGCCGGGTCCGGAGCCAGCCGGATCACTTCCCAGCCGTTCGGAGCGGTCAGCCGGTCGGCGTGGTCGGCGCACAGGTCGTAGCAGTGCGGTTCGGCGTACGTCGCCAACGGGCCGAGCACACAGGTGGAATCGGCGTACACATACGTGAGCGTCGACACAGCCGGCTTATGACAGGCGGCGCGCGAACAGATCCTGGCGATGCTCACGACCAGACGTTACCCCCACTAGGCTGAGCGCGTGACCGAGGCTCGCCGTCATCGCAGGCACATAGACCGCCACGGCCGCGGCATGCTCGGCCCGATCAGCCGGCCGAGCAGGTTCGCGCCGCGTGGACTGCCGCTGCAGCGATCCGCCGCGGCCCAGTTCGACGAGGTGGTCGCGATCGAGGTGACCCGGCTGGAGAAGCGGCTGCCGCAGGTCGTCGCCCGGGTCGAGTTCGCCATCGAGGACGTGCCGAACCTCGACCTCGACGCGGTCGAGATCCCGCTCACCCACTCCACCGGCGGTACGTCGCACGAGCCGTACCGGATCGTGGTCTTCCGCCGCCCGATCGAGCTGCGGGCCGAGCGGTCCGGCACCAGCCTGGCCTGGCTGGTCCGGTCCGCGCTGGTGCTCGAGCTGGCCGACGTACTGGCGCTGTCGCCGGAGCAGATCGACCCCGAGTTCGACTCCGACGACGACTAGCTGTGTTGAATTGCCGGGCCTTCGGCGCCGGCGCGGTCCTGGGCCCCTGGCTCCCGACCTTCCCTCGTCGCTCCGGTCGCTTCGCTCCCTGCGCTCCTCAGTCCAGGCCGGGAGGGCCCATGACCTCATGACACGCCTATGGAACCACCCGATCCACTGGTGTTCGAACCTGTTCCGTACTGTGGGAAGCGGTTTGTGACCTTCGTTGTCATTGCGAGAGGATCGGGAGTGTGAACGATCAAAAACTGCGCGTCGGAGTGGTCGGACTGGGCTTCGCCGGGCGTACGGCGCTCGAGGCGTTCTCGGAGTTGCCGGACGTCGAGGTGGTCGCCCTGGCCGGTCTGGAGAAGGACACGCTGACCAGCCTCGGCGAGAAGCACGGGGTTCCGCACCTGTACGAGAAGTGGGAGGACCTGCTCGAGACCGAGGGCCTGGAAGCGGTCAGCATCGGTACGCCGACCCAGCTGCACGCCCCGATCGCCCTGAAGGCACTGGAGAAGGGCCTGCACGTCCTCTGCGAGAAGCCGCTGGCCCGGACGGTGGCCGAGGGCACCGCGATGGTCGAGGCCTCGAAGAAGGCCGGCAAGGTGCTGAAGGTCATCTTCAACCACCGGGAGCGCGGCGACGTCGCGGCGCTGAAGCACCAGATCGACGAGGGCCAGCTGGGCCGGCTGTACTACGCGAAGGCGCACTGGATGCGCCGCAACGGCATCCCGGGCATGGGCGGCTGGTTCACCAACCGCGAGCTGTCCGGCGGCGGTCCGCTGATCGACCTCGGTGTCCACATCCTCGACCTGGCCCTGCATCTGCTGGGCGAGCCGCAGGTCACCACCGTCAGCGCGAACACCTTCGCCGAGCTCGGCCCGCGCGGCAAGGGCAGCCGCGACCCGAACGCGAACACGCTCGGGTCGGCGTTCGAGGTGGAGGACCTGGCCACGGCGTACCTGCGGCTGGAGGGCGGCGGCGCGCTGCAGCTGGAGACCAGTTGGGCCACCTACCGCGCGCCGGGCGACAACTTCGGCATCGAGCTGTTCGGTACCGAGGGCGGCGCCAAGATCGAGGTGCAGAACTACACCACCGAGGACACACTGCGGATCTTCACCGATGTCGGCGGTGTCCCGGCCGAGGTGAAGCCGGCCACCGGCGCCGGGCTCGGCCACCGCGCGGTGGTGCAGGAGTTCGTCAAGATCGTCCGCAGCGGCGACTGGGCCGCACACAACGGGTCCGAAGCGTTGCTCCGGACCGAGGTCATCGACGCCTGCTACGCCTCGGCGAAGGCGGGACGAGAGGTTGTTCTCCATGACTGATCCGATTCGCGTCACCGTGTGGGGCGAGAACGTGCACGACCAGCGCGACGCCTCGGTGCAGAAGGTCTATCCCGACACCATGCACGAGACGATCGCGGCCGCGGTGCGCGCCAAGCTCGGCGACAACGTGGTGGTCCGGACGGCGTGGCTGCAGCAGCCCGAGCACGGTCTGACCGAGGAGGTCCTGGCCGAGACCGACGTACTCACCTGGTGGGGGCACGCGGCACACGGTGACGTCGACGACGCGGTCGTCGAGCGGGTGCAGCGGCACGTGCTGTCCGGGATGGGCCTGATCGCGCTGCACTCGGCGCACTTCAGCAAGATCTTCATCCGGCTGATGGGTACCACCTGCTCCCTCGACTGGCGGTCCGACAACGACCGCGAGCTGCTCTGGACCGTGGCCGCCGGTCACCCGATCGCCCAGGGCGTCCCGCACCCGCTGGTGATCGAGCGCGAGGAGATGTACGGCGAGCTGTTCGACATCCCGCAGCCGGACGAGCTGGTGTTCGTCAGCTCGTTCTCCGGCGGCGAGGTGTTCCGCTCCGGCTGCTGCTACCGCCGCGGTCAGGGCCGGGTCTTCTACTTCCGCCCCGGCGACCAGGAGTACCCGACGTACCACCAGCCGGAGGTGCAGCAGATCATCGCCAACGCGGTCGGCTGGGCCGCTCCGACCAGCCCGCGGCAGCTCCCGGAGGTCCACCACCGCAAGACTCCGGGCTGGTTCGACCAGGCCTGAGACCGCCGCTCAGCGGCGCCTCTGAGCGCAGGCCGCTCAGAGGCGCCGCTGCCAGGTCAGGTGGCCTTCGTCCATGGTGGCGTGGCCGTCGGCGCCGGCCGCGACGTTCGGGTCGTGGGTGGCGATGATCACCGCGGCCCCTCGGCGGGCTTCGCGGCGGAGCAGGTCGAGGACTCGTTCACGGTTCGTGCCGTCGAGTTCGCTGGTCGACTCGTCGGCGAGGATGGCACGACCCTGCTGGGCGAGGCCGCGCGCGACGGCGATGCGTTGCTGCTCGCCGCCGGAGAGTTCCTCGACCAGGTGGTCGCCGCTGTCCTGGAGCCCGACGTCGACAAGTGCCTGCTCGACGTGGCGGTCGACGGCTTCCGGTTCGTTGCGTTTGGCAAGAAGTGGCAGGGAGAGGTTTTCCCGGGCGGTCAGCACCCGGGCCAGGCCGTTGCCCTGTGGGATCAGTACGACGCCGTGCGCCGCCGCCGCGGGCCGGTCGCTGATCGTCAGGCCGTCCACCTCGACCAGGCCGGACTTCGCCGGAACGGCGCCGGCGATGGCCCACAGCAGCGAGCTCTTGCCGGCTCCGGACGGCCCGCTGACCGCGAGGACGAACCCGGGCGGCACGCGCAGGGACACGTCCGCGACGGCGACCAGTTCGTCGTACGCGACGGTGAGGTTGGTGACCGTGATCACGACTGACCTTCTTGCTGGATCGGGCTCAGGCGAACCTCGCCGGCCTCGGTGGTGGTGACGCGGAGCAGGGTTCCGGGTGGCAACAGTTCGGCGACGTGCGGCGGCAGCGGCAACGACCCGTCGGTGGCGACGACCGCGAACTCCTCGCCGCTGCGCCCTTCGGACGCGATCCGCCCGTCGCGGATGGTGATCGTGCGGGGGAGCACCGCGGCGACCTCGGGGTCGTGGGTGATCAGCAGCACTGTCATGCCGGTGCTCGCGTTGATCGTCGAGATCGCGGCCAGGACCTCGTCCCGGGCCCGGTGGTCCAGTTGGCTGGTCGGCTCGTCGGCCAGTAGCAGGCCGGGGAACGTGGCGATCCCCACTGCCACGGCGCAGAGCTGGATCTGCCCGGGCGTCAGCGACGGCAGCGGACTGCGGGCCTGGTCGGTCAGACCGACCAGTTCGAGCACTTCCTCCGGCTTCGGCAGGGACGGATCACGAGACGCGGCGCGCTGTGCGTACCGGACGTTGTCCACCGGTGACAGGTAGGGGACGAGGTTGCGCCCGGCGCCCTGCAACACGATGCCGACGTCACGCGCGCGCATCCGGTCGAGCTCCGGCTCGGTCATCGTGGCCAGGTTGTGCTCGCCGATCTGCAGGCGCCCGGCGCTCGGCGTCAGCAAACCACCACAGAGTTGAAGCAGTGTCGACTTGCCGGCCCCGGACGGGCCCAGGAGACCGACAAGCTCGCCGGGCCGCACGGTGATGCCAATCCCCGACAGGGCAGCGACGTCATGGCCTTGGCTGCGGTAGATGTGGACCAGGCCGCTGGTGCTGATCGCGAGTCCACTCATGACAGCTCCTCCCGGATCCGGCTGTAGCCCGCCCGCCGGTTCACAGTGGTGCCCAGGACCAACGTGGTCGCGGTCAGGACCACGGTGCCGGCCAGCCAGAGGATCACTGCTCCGGGCCAGTTGATCGCCAGGTCGAGTGGAACCGGCGACGGTTCGGAGGTCTCGGCGAAGAGCGGAAACATCGGTAGCGCGATGTGGGCGCCGACGACGCCGCAGGCCGACCCGAGCAGCGCTGCCAGCGCGACCGGTCCGGTGTGTTCCCAGCGCGCCGCGCCGCCGGTCGTGGTCGCCGGTACGCCGTTGATGCGCAGACTCGCGTAGTCCTGGGCCCGGGATCGCCAGGAGCTGACCCCCATCAGCAGCAGCACGATGATTGCGAGGGCCCAGCTGGCGAGTCCGACGATCGGAGTGAGCTGGAGCGCGAGTGCGCTGGCGGAGCGCCCGTACCCCGCGATGCGGTCGGACTGCCGATCGACGAGGGTGGGGGTGATTCCGGCCGCGGTGAGGTCCGCGATGATCGTGTCGACGTTCGCGAGCCCGTCGGCGTTGAGCCAGAGCTCGAAGTCGGTCGAGGTGTCGTCGACGCTGCCACCGAGCCGGCGGACGGTCTCCAGGTCGAGGACGGCGACGCGCTCGGTGTGGCGCGGCATCGGAGTCTGCAGGCCGTCGAGCTTGCGGACCGGGATCGACAGCCCGTCGAGGCCGGGCACGGTCTGGACCTCGCTGACGGAGAAGTCCGGACTCACCAGCGCCGGTACCGGCGTGGGGATGGCGGCGTGCTGGAGATTCTGGTCGCCGCCGACACTGGCCACCGTGAGCGTCAGCCCGTTCGGCCGGTCCCCGGCCTCGATGCTGCCCTGGTTGTCCGCTCCCGTCTGTGGGCCGCTCACCCAGTCCTGCGCCCGGCCCAGCGGTATCGATGGCTGGGTGTCGGTCGCCAGTTGGCTGATCGCGAGCTCGCCCTTGACGCCCACGGAGTCACCGACCTCGCGGGCCACCCCGAGCCGGATCAGGCGGCAGGACGGCCGGCAGTCGATCGGCGTACTCAGCCGGACCGGCCGGCCGGCGCGCAACGGAATCGGTGGGAAGCGGACCAGGTAGCGCGCGCCTAGGCGCTGATTGATCACCGTCGCTTGCAGGACCACAGACCTCGCCTGCTCGTCGGCCGGCGGAACCACGCCCTCACTCGCAGGCGGCACGTACGGCTTCATCGCACCGAGGTCCGCGGTCACCGTCAGCCGGTCACCGCGCAGCTCGATCGGACTCGGCTGCGTGGGCGCCTGGAGGTTGCGGAAGCCCTCGGCGTCGGTGAGTTCGTCGCCGTGGAAGGCGATCCGCCGATAGCTGTCCGGCTCGATCAGCACGGCGCGCAGGCTCTCGGTGGAGGGCGGCTGAGAAAGAACGACGGGGGTCAGCCACCGACGGTCCGGATCGACCTTGTCGATCGCGGCGGTGAAGTCGCCGAGGTTGCTGGTGTCCGCGGCCAGGACGGCCTCGGCACCGGTCTCGTAGCCGGCCCGGGTCTCCCTGTTGCGATCAGCGACCGAAGCGGCCTGACCGGCGAACGACACCAAGCCGGTGGCTACCGCGACGACGGCGACGAGTCGAGTCACGGCCGGACGCCGGGACACCTGCAGAGCGCCGAGCGCGAGACCGAGACGCCCCTTGCGCAGCGCGTACCGGCTCACCAGCCCGGCCGCCGGCAGCAGCAGATGGGCGAAAGCCAGGCCGGCGGCCAGCGCGAGCAAGGTCGGGGTCAGGACCGGCAACGGACCTCGTCCACCACTGGTCAGTCCGCTCACCAGTCCGGCGGAGGCGAGGACGATGACGGTGAGATCGATCAGCCCGATGGTTCGGTGCCGTCGACGGGGTGGGATCCGCCGGAGGAGGCTCGAGATCGGCTGGCGGACGACAGCACGAATCGACAGCGCGACAACCGCCAGCCCGGCCAGAGCCGCCAGCGCGGCCGCGGCCGGAACCGTCCACGGCACCTCCATCGGCGCTGCTCCGTCCAGCCAGACGGCCCGCACCGCGAGGAGCAGGAGGAAGCCGGTGGCCGCGCCGACCGACGTACCGAGCAGCACGGGCACGCTCAGCTCGACGGCCAGTGCCCGGCCGATCCGGCCGGCGCCCGACCCGCGCAGTCGCGCGACAGCCAGTTCCGGGCGGCGCTGGTCGACCACCGCGGCCAGCGCCAGGCCCAGCACGACCACACCGAACAGAGCCACCTGCACCATCACCAACGGGATGATCGTGCCGGCCTGCCGGCGTTCCGCCTGGATCCCGTCGATGACATCGATCAACCCGGAGTTGTTCCTGGCGTCGAGGCCGAGCTCGGAGATCCGGCCTTCGAGCTGATCGGTCACCTGCCGGATCCGGTCCAGGTCGCCGACTCGCGCGCTCCCCGGCTGTGGGCGGGTGTCCAGCGTCGAGTGGTAGCCCCATCTCCCCTCGGAGAACGTGCCGCGCTCGGTGAGCAGGAAGTCGGCCTCAGCCGGTCTGCTCTCGCTGGCCGGCCTCGAGTGGCCGGTCGGTCCGCGGCCGAACCAGTAGGTGGCCTGGTCGTCCGCCTGGTAGACCCCGACCACGCGCAGTCCGCCCGCGTAGCTGCTGGTCTCGGCCTTGATCGTCGCCCCGAGCGTCGCGCCGAAGTTCTTCGCGTCCGCTGTCGACGCGACCACTTCACCGCGGTCGCGGGGGCACCGGCCGGCGGTCAGTACGAGTTGGGCACAGTAGCCGTCCCGCCAGACCAGCCGGCCCCCGATCGTCGGCTTCTCCTTGCCGAGGCCCCAGGTGACGCCGACGGTCAGTCCGTACGACGGCGGGGTGAACAACGGCTTCAGGTCAGCTGGGACGAGCTGGGCCAGATCCTCCGGCGGGGTCGGATCGGTCGGTCCGGAGACCGCCGTCGGAGGGGCCGCATCGAGCTGCCAGGCCGCCGCGTTCCACTGGCGGGTCAGGGTCTCGGTGGCGACCGTCTGTTCGACCGCCCGGGCGAACCAGGGCGCGAACGCGGCGCACGTGCCGATCAACATGCTGACGCCGGCCAGGACCAGGGCTTGGGACCACCGGTACCGCAGAGCCTGCCGCAAGAACATCACTGGCCACCCCCCAGCCGCCAGGCCACCCCGGTCGGTGACCAGGCCCGAAGATACGGACCGAGGGGGGCAGCGTCACCTGAAATACAGGTTTGCGGGTGGGCCGGATAGGGTCCACGCATGGTTGACGTTGCTGCGATCTTCAAGGCGTACGACGTACGTGGGCTCGTCCCGGACCAACTGGACGAGTCGGTGGCCCGGGCGACCGGTGCGGCCTTCGTCGAGGTCCTGGACGTCCTCGCGTCTCCGGGGGCGGTCGTGGTCGGCTACGACATGCGGCCGTCCAGCCCGGCCCTGGCGGCCGCGTTCGCCGAGGGGGTGACCAGCACCGGTGCTGATGTGATCGACATCGGCCTGGCCTCCACCGACCAGCTGTACTTCGCCTCCGGGCGGCTGCAACTGCCCGGCGCGATGTTCACCGCGAGCCACAACCCGGCGCAGTACAACGGCATCAAGATGTGCCGTGTCGGTGCCGCTCCGGTCGGCTCGGACTCCGGTCTGCGCGAGATCGCCGACCTGGTCGCGAAGGCACTCACCGAGGGCCCGGCGACCGGCGCCGTACCGGGCAAGGTGACGCACAAGAACCTGCTCACCGCGTACGCCGACCACCTGCACGACCTGGTCGACCTCAGCGGCATCCGTCCGCTCAAGGTCGTCGTGGACGCCGGCAACGGGATGGGCGGCTACACCGTCCCGGCCGTGTTCGCCTCCGGCCCGGTCGAGATCATCCCGCTGTACTTCGAGCTGGACGGGAACTTCCCCAACCACGAGGCGAACCCGCTGGACCCGAAGAACCTGGTCGACGTGCAGGCCAAGGTCCGTGCGGTCGGCGCCGATCTCGGCCTGGCCTTCGACGGTGACGCGGACCGCTGCTTCGTGGTGGACGAGAAGGGCGACCCGATCTCGCCGAGCGCGATCACCGGCGCGGTCGCGGTCCGGGAGCTGGCCAAGCACCCCGGCTCGGCCGTCATCCACAACCTGATCACTTCCAAGGCCGTGCCCGAGCTGATCACCGAGCACGGCGGGACACCGGTCCGGGCCCGGGTCGGGCACTCGTACATCAAGCAGAAGATGGCCGAGACCGACGCGGTGTTCGGCGGTGAGCACTCCGCCCACTACTACTTCCGGGACTTCTGGCGGGCCGACACCGGCATGCTGGCCGCACTGCACGTGCTGGCAGCGCTCGGTGAGCAGGACAAGCCGGCCAGTGAGCGGTTCGCCGACTACGAGCGGTACGTCGCGTCCGGCGAGCTGAACAACAAGGTCGACGACGCCGCGGCCACGGTCGCGGCGATCGAAGACACCTACGGCGGCCGGGACGGGATTACCGTTGACCATCTGGACGGTCTGACCGTGTCGGCGGGACAGTGGTGGTTCAACGTTCGTGCGTCGAACACCGAACCGCTGCTGCGGCTGAACGTCGAGGCGGAGGACCGGGCCACGATGGAACGCGTCCGTGACGAAGTACTGGCCCTGATCACCGGTGCATCGGTGGAGGAGAACTGAATGGCAGTCAATCTGGACCCGGACCTGCTCAGCATCCTGGTCTGCCCCAAGTGCCGGTCGGAGTTCCGGGTGGACGACGAGGCGAATGAACTGATCTGCACGAACGGCGCCTGCGCGCTGGCCTACCCGGTCCGCGACGACATCCCGGTCCTGCTGATCGACGAGGCGCGGGACACGAAAGAGGCCTCGGTCGACTGATGAGTTCCTTCGACGACTCGCGGCTGGACGACCTGGCCGCACTGCGGGCGGCGGATCACCTGCTCCGGCGGCTGGCGATGGCCGGTGCCCGGGTCCGGGCCGAACTGGACGCGGCCGAGGAGTCACTGGCCAAGGTCGACACCGACGGCTTCCGGCCGCGCGCGGTGCTGGCCGCCGGCCGGGACGCCCGGCTGGTCCGGGCCATCCTGGAGCCGGTCTGTCCGGTCCCGTTCGTCGCCTGGCCCGGCCCCGGACTGCCGGGGTGGGCCGGGCCGCTGGACCTGGTGATCGTTCTCAGCGGGACCACTGAGGACTCCGACTCGGTGTCCGCCGCGTCAGAGGCCGAGCGTCGTGGCTGCGGCCTGATGGTGGCCTCCCCTCCGGACTCCCCGGTTGCGCGGGCTTCTGCCGGCTCGCGGCACGCCATCCGGCTGCCGTCCCAGTCCGATGACCAGTTGGCCTCGGCTGTCGCCGTACTGCAGGCGCTGCACCAGATGGAGCTCGGTCCGGAGGTGGACCACAAGGCGGTCGCGGAGCTTCTGGACGAGGTGGCGATCGAGTGCTCGCCCAACAACGACGTTGCGTCGAACCCCGCGAAGGACATGGCCCTGATGCTGGCGGACGCGCTGCCGCTGGTGTGGGGTGGCTCTGTCCTGGCAGCCCGGGCTGCGCGGCGTGTGGTGGAGGCGCTGCGGCTGGCGAGTGCTCGGCCGGCTCTTGCGGCTGACGCCGGGCACCTGCTGCCGGTGCTCAACCAGCCGCCGCGTGACCTGTTCGCCGACCCCTTCGACCAGCCGCAGGAGTTGCGGCCCGGCCTGGTCATCCTCGACGACGGTGTGGACGACCCAGGTGTCGCCGAGCACCGCCGCAAGCTGGAGGCGAAGGCAGAGCGCAACGACGTTCGCGTGCACGTGGTGACGCAGGCTGAAGGCACGGACATCGCTCGGTACGCCGCTCTCACCCAGCACGGCCGCTACGCCGCGGCGTACCTGGGCATCGGCCTGGGCCGCTACGGTTCGGCGACCGACGAGGATCCCGGAGAATCGAAGAACCCTTCGGAGGACCCAGCGTGGTAGTTCGGCTGCAGAACACCATCCGGGACTACGCCTGGGGCTCGCCGACCGCGATCCCCGAGCTGACCGGGGTGGAGCCGGACGGGCGGCCGCAGGCCGAGTTGTGGATGGGTGCGCACGAGTCCGCCCCGTCCGTGCTGCCGTCGGGCGACTCCTTGTACGACGTGGTGTCCGCCGGGCCGGCCGACGTGCTGGGAGCGGAGACGGCGGAGCGGTTCGACGGCCGGTTCCCGTTCCTGGCCAAGCTGCTGGCCGCCGCGCAGCCGTTGTCGATCCAGGCGCATCCGTCTCGTGAGCAGGCCATCGACGGGTACGCACGGGACGAGGCCGCCGGGATCCCGCGGGACGCCGGCGACCGCAACTACAAGGACGCCTGGCCGAAGCCCGAGATCCTGATCGCCCTCGGTCCGTTCGACGCGCTGGTCGGGTTCCGGCCGCTCGAGACCACCGTGGCGTTGCTGGACGCGCTCGCGCCGGTCGGGTTCGAGGAGCTCACCGAACTGCTCCGCGACGGCAAGCTGCAGGACGCGTTCACGCAGGTCATGAGCAGCGACCGGGACAGCATCCGCCCGCTGGTCGCCGCTCTCGCCGAGGCCATCGACCGGTACGCCGGTGAGGCCTTCGCGCTGGAGCGGGAGTCGCTGCTGCGGCTGTGCTCGGACTTCCCCGACGACCCCGGCGTACTGGCTGCCTTGCTGCTGAACCGGGTCCGGCTGGAGCGGTTCGACGCCGTCTATCTGCCGGCCGGGAACGTGCACGCCTATCTGCACGGACTCGGGTTCGAGGTGATGGCGAACTCCGACAACGTGTTGCGCGGCGGCCTCAGCAGCAAGCACGTCGACGTACCGGAGTTGGTCTCGGTGGTCGACTTCGAACCGCTGACCGACCCGGTGCTGACGGCGTCCCCGGTGAGTGACGGCATCTCGTCGTACGAGACCGGTTGTGAGTACTACGCCATCGTCCGGGTGGACCTGGACGACGACCAGCGGACGGTGGCCGGTGAGGGCCCGCGGATCGTCTGCTGCGTGGCCGGAACCGTCGAGGTCGGTGCTGAGGGCACCGAGTCCGCGGTGATGTTGTCCGCCGGTCAGTCCGCGTTCGCGGCAGGACCCGAAGGACCCTGTAACCTGCGTGGTTCCGGCACGGCGTTCGTCGTGTCCGCGCGCTGATCACCCCCAACTGTTGACGGAGGACCTGGAGAGATGGCTGGTGGCGGAACCAAGGCGGTCGTCGCGGCATTGCTGGCGAACACCGGGATCGCGATCACCAAGTTCGCCGCCTGGGGCCTGACCCAGTCGGCGTCCATGCTCGCCGAGGCGATCCACTCGGTCGCCGACGCCGGCAACCAGGTGCTGCTGCTGGTCGGCGGCAAGCGGGCCCGGCGGGAGGCCGACGAGCTGCACCAGTTCGGCTTCGGCCGGGAGCGCTACGTCTACTCGTTCATCGTGGCAATCGTGCTGTTCAGTGTCGGCGGTCTGTTCGCGCTGTACGAGGGCTGGCACAAGATCCACGACCCGCATGGCATCGACAACTGGAAGTGGGTCCCGGTCGCCGTTCTGGTGGCCGCGATCATCATGGAGACGTTCTCGTTCCGGACCGCGATCGTCGAGGCGAACAAGGTTCGCGGCCCGGTCGGCTGGGCCAAGTTCATCCGGCAGGCCCGGTCGCCGGAGCTGCCGGTCATCCTGCTGGAGGACTTCGCCGCCCTCACCGGTCTGGTCCTGGCGCTGATCGGCGTCGTCCTGACCCTTGCCACCGGCAACGGTATCTACGACGGCCTGGGCTCGATGGCGATCGGTGCGCTGCTGGTCTGCGTGGCGATCTTCCTGGCGATCGAGATGAAGTCGCTGCTGCTCGGCGAGTCCGCGACCCGGGAGTCGCAGCAGAAGATCGTCGCCGCGATCGAGAACACCCCCGGTGTGCAGCGGCTGATCCACATCAAGACCCTGCACCTCGGCCCGGAGGAGGTCCTGGTCGCCGCCAAGGTCGGGGTCGAGCCGACCACCGACGCCGCCGTGGTCGCCGAGACCATCGACGCCGCCGAACGCGCCATCCGCGAAGCCGAGCCGATGTCGATCCACATCTACCTCGAACCCGACGTCTACCAGGAGAACCACGTCCCCGACGAGCGCCCCGCCGTCCCCGAGGCCCCGTCGCACTAACGCGGTCTGGGTGGAAGGACGCCGGAGCGGCCCAGCCACCGCAATGCCCGCTCGCGGTCGATCTCGGACTGGGTGGGTGGCGTGGTGAGGCGGCCGGTGCGGTAGCCGAGGTTGCGGATGTCGGCCGCCACGGACGGTTCGGCCAGGGCCCGGAGTGCGAAGGCCAGCGCGGCCGGCGTCACGTCGTACCGGTGCTCGAGGTCGAGAGCGAGCTTGACCGCGGCCAGGTCGCGGTCGTCGTACTGGCGTTGGGTGTTGTGCCCCGGGCGTGAGCGCGGGAGGAGGCCGAGGGCCTCTCGGTAGCGCAGCATGCGCGGGGTGGTTCCCAGGTGGCGGGCTGCCTCGGTGATGCGCATACCGCTAATCTTGACATTTCAGTGTCAGAAACACCTCCCGAGCGATCAAACCGTGGGGTTCGGCGCTCTAGGCTCTGGCAGGCAGGAAGCAATCACAGTCTTCAGGGGAGCGGAACCGGTATGACCTTCGACTACAAGGTGGCGGACCTCGGGCTGGCCGAGTTCGGCCGCAAGGAGATCCGGCTGGCCGAGCACGAGATGCCCGGTCTGATGGCGATGCGCAAGCAGTACGGCGACAGCAAGCCGCTGGCCGGTGCCCGGATCATGGGCTCGCTGCACATGACGATCCAGACCGCGGTGCTGATCGAGACGCTGACCGCGCTCGGTGCCGAGGTGCGCTGGGTCTCGTGCAACATCTTCTCCACCCAGGACCACGCTGCCGCCGCGGTCGTCGTCGGCCCCGAGGGCACGGCCGACGCCCCCGCCGGTGTCCCCGTCTTCGCCTGGAAGGGCGAGACGCTCGAGGAGTACTGGTGGTGCACCGAGCAGGCGCTGAAGTGGCCCGGCGGTGAGGGCCCGAACATGATCCTCGACGACGGTGGCGACGCGACGATGCTCGTCCACAAGGGCACCGAGTTCGAGAAGGCCGGCGCCGTACCGGACCCGTCGACCGCGGACTCCGAGGAGTACGCCGTCGTCCTGAAGCTGCTGACCCGCACGCTCGGCGAGGAGCCGCAGCTGTGGACCACCATCGGCCAGGGCATCAAGGGCGTGACCGAGGAGACCACCACCGGTGTGCACCGGCTGTACGAGATGCACAAGGCCGGCGCGCTGCTGTTCCCGGCGATCAACGTGAACGACTCGGTGACGAAGTCGAAGTTCGACAACAAGTACGGCTGCCGGCACTCGCTGATCGACGGCATCAACCGGGCCACCGACGTACTGATCGGCGGCAAGGTCGCGGTCGTCTGCGGGTACGGCGATGTCGGCAAGGGCTGTGCGGAGTCGCTGCGCGGTCAGGGCGCCCGGGTGATCGTCACCGAGATCGACCCGATCTGCGCGCTGCAGGCGGCGATGGACGGCTACCAGGTGACCACCCTGGACGACGTGGTCGGGATCGCCGACATCTTCGTCACCACCACCGGCAACAAGGACGTCATCACCGCTGACCACATGGCGGCGATGAAGCACCAGGCGATCGTCGGCAACATCGGCCACTTCGACAACGAGATCGACATGGCCGGCCTGTACAAGCGTGACGGCGTCGAGCGGGTCACCATCAAGCCGCAGGTGGACGAGTTCCGGTTCCCCGACGGCCACACGGTGATCATCCTGTCCGAGGGCCGCCTGCTGAACCTGGGCAACGCGACCGGCCACCCGTCGTTCGTGATGTCGAACTCCTTCACCAACCAGGTGCTGGCCCAGATCGAGCTGTTCGTGAAGACGGCCGACTACCCGACCGAGGTGTACGTCCTGCCCAAGCACCTCGACGAGATGGTCGCCCGCCTCCACCTCGACGCCCTCGGCGTCAAGCTCACCGAGCTCTCGAAGGAACAGGCCGCCTACCTCGGCGTCCCGGTCGAGGGCCCGTACAAGTCGGACCACTACCGCTACTGATCCCCCCACAAAGGGCGCCCCACCGAGCAATCGGTGGGGCGTCCTGCTGTGTCAGAACCACTGTCCGGACTCGTTGCTGCCTGGGGCGGCCCAGCCCTGCGGGTTCACGGCGGCGGGCCGGTACGGCGCAGCCGGGGCGGGTGCCGGGAATGGGCCAGGCGCGCCCGGCAAGGCGGTCACAGGCGGCAGAGCGCCGTACGGGGTAGGCGGAGCGAAGGGACCGGCCGGGACCCCGTAGGGGCTTGCTGGGACGGCGTACGGGTTGGGTGGACCGAAGGGACCCGTGTTGAGGGCTGGGCGGGCGGTAGCCAGTCGGGTCAGCTCACGGCGGCGGCGTTCGGCCAGTACGGCGGACAGGAAGGCGGGCGCCACGATCGGCACCGGAGGGGCGGGTGCGGTGACCTGACTGACCCGATAGGCGAGTGCGTCGCCCAGCGCGGCTCTGGCGCCGGGGAGCAGTTCGGTGTAGCGGGCCAGGTACTCGCGGGACGCGTTGGCGAGCTCGTCGGACAGCCTCGACAGCTCCAGCGACTGCGCCCACTGCACCAGGTGACCGGGGACGAACAGCGGCGGTGACGCCATCGGCTGGTGCCGCTCGCGGATCACCACGGTGC
Organism: Kribbella sp. NPDC049174; assembly: GCF_043197365.1. Taxonomy (NCBI): domain Bacteria; kingdom Bacillati; phylum Actinomycetota; class Actinomycetes; order Propionibacteriales; family Kribbellaceae; genus Kribbella; species Kribbella sp. NPDC049174. The sequence goes on from NZ_JBICSZ010000002.1 coordinate 746,187, forward strand.
CGGAGACCATGTCGCCGATCCGCTTGCCCTGCTTGTTCATCAGGCTCGCCACGATCCCCGGGCAGGCCGCGAACCAGGGCGCGAAGTCGACGAAGAACCAGAACAGGGACCGCACCAGCGCGTGCCGGAACCGGATCGAGCTGCCGTCGTCGCGGACCACCTTCAGCCCGAGCACCATCTTGCCGAGCGTCCGGCCGCGGGTCAGCGTCTCCATCACCACCCGGTAACCGATCACGACGACCAGGACGGTCAGGAAAATCAGCGCCACCGCGAGCGCCTCACTCGCGTCACCACCGATCAGGAACCCGGCCAGCAGCGAGATCAGCACCCCGAGGACGATGGCCTGCAGGATCACGTCGATCGCACACGCCAGCGCCCGGGTCGGCATCCGGGCGATCCGCACCTGGAGGACGACCGCTTCGCCAGTGACCAGCTGAGACACTCCGTCGCCCCCCTCCTGCCGAGACACTAGGTCCGGCTAGTCTGCCAGCGCGGAGAGCCAGAGCCGGGAGGAGGGCCACTGTGGATGTCGAGGCGTTCGTATCGGTGCACCAGCCGCAGTGGGACCGGCTGGCGTACCTGACCCGCCGGCAGCGGCGTCTGACCGGTGCGGAGGCAGAGGAGCTCGTCACCCTCTACCAGCGCGTCGGCACGCACCTGGCCGCGCTCCGAGCCGCCGGTGCGGACCCAGTGTCCATCGGTCGGCTCTCCGGCCTTATCGCCGACGCACGTGGTGCGGTGACTGGTGCACAGGCCCCTGTCTGGCGCGACATCTCCAAGTACTTCCTGGTGAGCTTCCCCGCCGCGCTCTACGTGTCCAGACGCTGGTGGCTCACCATCGGCCTGCTGTTCTACCTGGTCGCGGCCTGGGCCGCGTGGCGGATCATCGCGCACCCCGAGGTGGTGGACTCCATCCTCACGTCGGCGCAGGTCCAAGAGCTGGTCGACAAGGAGTTCGCCGCCTACTACTCGCAGAACCCGGCCCAGGACTTCGCCTTCCAGGTGTGGATCAACAACGCCACGATCAGTGCCGTCGTGCTCGCTCTCGGCATCCTGCTGATCCCGTCGATCTTCATCCTCTGGGACAACGCGCTCAACCTGGGCGTCAACGCCGGCCTGATGATCGGCCACGACCGGGCGGACGTCTTCTTCGGCCTGATCACCCCGCACGGCCTGCTGGAGCTGACCGCGGTCTTCGTCGCCTCCGCGGCGGGTCTGCGGCTCGGCTGGTCCTGGATCGCGCCCGGCCCGCGCACCCGCATGCAAGCGCTCGCCCAGACCGGCCGTGCCACCGTGGGCATGGCGATCGGCCTGGCCGCGATCCTCCTGGTCACCGGCATCATCGAAGCGTTCGTCACGCCGTCCGCACTGCCGACGGCCGTTCGGGTCGGCATCGGCGTACTGGCCGAGATCGGTTTCATCCTCTACGTCTGGGTCCTCGGCCGCCGCGCTGCCCGCGCCGGAGAGTACGGCGACGTCGAAGAGTCCGACCGCGAGGCGACAGCACCGGTCTCCGCCTAGCGTTTCGCTCCTGGGCACTGGACGGGGGTACGTTTCCCCGCCCGAGGAGCATGATGAGCAGCAACACCGCCCAGGAAGCCAGACAAAGTCAGTGGTATGGCGTCGCCATCACGGTCGGACTGATCGCGTACGGCGTGGTCCACCTGCTGGTCGCCTGGATCGCCCTGCAACTCGCCTGGGGGAAGTCGTCCCAGGAGGCGTCACACGAGGGCGCACTCGCGGAACTGGCCTCCAAGCCGATGGGCGGCGTACTGCTCTGGATCGTCGCCATCGGCATGTTCGCGCTGGTGATCTGGCGCGTCCTCCAGGTCGTCTACGGTCACCTGGACACGGAGCGGAAACTGTCGGCCGCGGGCCGCAGCGTCCTCTACCTGATCCTCGCCATCACCGCCGCCAAGTTCGCGATCGGGTCCGGCGGGTCCGGCAGTGAGAAGAAACAAACCCTCAGTGCGAAGCTGATGGAGCACGGCGCCGGCCGGATCCTGATCGTGCTGATCGGCCTCGGCGTGATTGCCCTCGGTGTCCGTCAGATCTACAAGGCGGTCACCAAGAAGTTCACCGAGGACCTGGTCGGGGGTGTCTCCGAGGTGACGATCCTGCTCGGCCAGATCGGGCACGCCGCCAAGGGCGTCGCCTTCATCGTCGCCGGTGGGCTGGTCGCCTGGGCCGCGATCGCCTACGACCCGGAGAAGGCGGGCGGCCTCGACACCGCGCTCCGCACGGTCAAGGATCAGCCTTTCGGCTCGGTCCTGCTGACCGTGCTCGCCCTCGGCATCGCCGCCTTCGGGGTCTACGCCTTCGTCTGGTCCCGCAACGCCAAGCGCTGACCGGATCGCCCAGCCGCTGACCGCTCGCCAAGCGCTGACCGGCTGACCGCTGACCGCTGACCGCGAGTCAGCCCGGTCAGCCGACCGGCAGATCCCGGCGCCGCAGGCCGACCAGACCGACAACTCCCAGGACAACGGCGATCGCGACCAACGTGATCACCGGCGCGGCCGAGGTCGAGCCGCCCGGCAACTGGGGGAGATGGCTGAACGGCGAGATGTCCCGGACCCACTCGTCCAGTTGCACACCGGCGCTGGTGAACCCGATCAGCATGCAGATCGCCGGCCCGGCCCACGCGACCGCGGACAGCCGCGGGAACAGGCCGAAGATCGCGATCGTCAGCCCGGCCAGAAACCACACGGCCGGAAGTTGCACCATCGCCGCACCGATCAGCCGCGGCACCTGCCCACCCACATCGCCGATCGCCGCACCGTACGCCAACCCCGCCGTGACGCCGGATACCAGCAACGCCAGCGCCGGACCGAGCAGCCCGAAGGCCAGGTGACTCGCGGCCCACGGCAGTCGTCCGACTGCCGTCGACAACACCGGCTCGGCCCGTCCGCTCGTCTCCTCGGCCCGCAGTCGCAGCGTCGCCTGGACGGCGTACGCCGACGCGATCAAACCGATGATCGTCATCACCCCGGCGAAGAACGAGTCGATCAGTCCTGCCGCACCACCGAGGCGTGCAAACACCTCCTGCACCGCGGGATCGTCGCGCATCAGGTCGCCGACGCCGTCGGCCACACCGCCGAACAGCAAGCCCAGCAAGGCGAATCCGGCCAGCCACGACACCAACAGCCCGCGATGCAACCGCCAGGCCAACCCCAGTGGCGAGGCCAAATCGCCGTCGGCCGGTCCGAGCTTGGCGGGCAACAGTCCGGCGCCAACGTCCCGCCGTACCGAGAGATAGATGGCGGCGGCAACGAGTACGACGGTTGCCGCGAGCACCAATACGGCCAGTCCCCACTGGTTGGCGCCGTACGGGTGGATCCGTTGGGCCCAGGCGATCGGGGACAGCCACGACAACCACGCGAGCGGGCCGTCTGTGCGAGCGCTCGTGTCACCGGCCGCCCGCAGTACGTACGCCGCACCGAGAACGGTGATCGCGATGCCGCGCGCCGTCGAGGCGCTCGCGGTGAGCTGGGCCGCGACGGCGCCGACGGCCGCGAAGAGCCAACCGGCACAGAGGAATTCGAGGCCGAGGGCAACCGACCCGGCGGCCGGCAGGTCCTGGCTCTGCATGCCCAGGGCAAGCAGTACGGCGAGCACCAGGTTGGCCGCGAACGTCACCAGCAACGCGGCCGCCAGCCCGGCGTGCCGGCCGACGACACTCGACCCGAGCAACTCGGCCCGGCCGGTCTCCTCCTCGACCCGGGTGTGCCGGATCACCGTGAGCAGGCTGAACAGCCCGATCATCACCGGCACGAAGCCGACCCGCCAGGTGATGAACTCACCCAGACTGGTCCCGGACAGCTCGCCGTACAGGGTGATGAAACCGGCGTTGCTCGCGTACTGCTGCCGCGACCCCGCCGTCGGGAACAGTTCGCCGAACGACTGCACGTAGCTGATCGGGATCAGCGCCAGCGGCAGGATCCACAGCGGCAGCAGGATCCGGTCGCGGCGCAGGATCAGCCGGACCAGACCCCCGGTGCCGGCGAGCGTCTTCATCGTGATCCCTCCGGCTCGTACAGCCGCAGGAACAGCTCCTCCAGCGTCGGCGGCTGGCTGACCAGACTCCGTACGCCGATCTCGGTGAGCCGCTTCAGCACCGGGTTGATCTCGTCGGTGTCGACGTCGAACCGCACCTGGCCGTCCTCGACCTGCAGGTCGTGAATGCCGTTCAGCTGGGCAAGACCGTTCATCGGCCCGACCAGCTCGGCCTTGATCGACGTACGGGTCAGGTGCCGCAGCTCGGACAACGTGCCGCTCTCGACGGCGCGACCGGCGCGGATGATGGTGACCCGATCGCACAGCGCCTCGACCTCGGACAGGATGTGGCTGGACAGCAGGACGGTCCGGCCGTCCCGGTCGCTCACCTCTTGAACGACCTCGCGGAACACCTCTTCCATCAACGGGTCGAGGCCGGAGGTCGGCTCGTCGAGCAGCAGCAGCTCGACGTCGGTGGCGAGCGCGGCGACCAGCGCGACCTTCTGGCGGTTGCCCTTCGAGTACGTCCGCGCCTTCTTCCGCGGGTCCAGGTCGAAGCGCTCGAGCAGCTCGGCCTTGCGCTTCTTGTCCAGCCCGCCGCGCATCCGGCCGAGCAGATCGATCGCCTCGCCTCCGGACAGGTTCGGCCAAAGGGTCACGTCGCCAGGGACGTAGGCCAGCCGCTTGTGCAGCTCGGTCGCATCCGACCACGGGTCGCCGTCGAGGAGGCGCGCGGTCCCGGAGGTGGCCCGGGTCAGCCCGAGCAGGATCCGGATGGTGGTGGTCTTCCCGGCGCCGTTCGGGCCGAGGAAGCCGTGCACCTCACCGGCGCGGATCGTGAGGTCGAGGCCGTCCAGGGCGCGGGTGGGCCCGAACGTCTTCACCAAGCCTTCGGTACTGATCGCCGACGTCGAGTCAGCCATGGTCATTGCTCCTCTGAGTACTTCCGTAGTTGTTCGAGCTGCTCAGGCGTCACCACCGGGATGGTGAAGACGTCGAGCATCGCCTTGGTCAGCCGGGCATAGCCGCTGGGACCGGCGATGTCCTCGCCGATCGCCTTCGAGACCTGGTCGCGGAGCACGAAGACGCCCATCTTCATCGCCGCCAGCACCGCGGCGTACGCCCGCCGGTCGCTGGGCTCGGTACCGAGCGTCTTGGTGAACTCCTCGCCCGCGTCGACCATCTCCAGGAACAGCGCGGTCGCGGTCTCCGAGCCGTCCATCATCGAGCGGACCAGGTACGTCTGCAGCGGCATCGTGATCGGGTGCACCGCGGAGATGTCGGTCTGGGCCGCGCCGCCCTGGAAGACCAGCTCCTCGCCGATCTGCAGCATCCGCTCCTTCGCGTACTGGTCGCAGGCCTCGCGCAAGGCCTGCTTGGAGCCGAAGTGGTGCCGGACCAGGCCGGACGAGACGCCCGCCTCGGCCGCGATGTCGCGGATCGAGGCGCCCTCGATACCACGCTCGGTGAACAGCTTCATCGCCGCGTCCCGGATCCGGGCCCGTGCGGTCAGATCGTCGGCCGGTCGGTCCATGTCACTTCCTCTCGCTACACACAAGAGCAAACTACTACACGACCGTGTAGTCAAGAGGAAAATGATTACTGCTTCGGAAACGTTCCAGTGACAAATTTCCGTAGCTCGTTGACAGGAGAGCGCTTGCTGGTGTGTTTTCTTCCCCAATACACATGACTGGGCGGAAGGTGTGTGGGGCGGATGAGGAAGGTGCTGGCAGCAATCGCTGCCGCCGGACTACTGGCACTTGCGGCACTACCCGGTACGGCGGCCAACGCCGCTGAACCGTCGAAGAAGGTCATCCGGGTCGGGGTCACCCAGGCGGTGGACTCGATGAACCCGTTCCTGGCCGTCCGGCTGGTGTCCGGATCGCTCCAGCGGTGGATGTACGGCTTCCTGACCGTGCCGGACTCCAAGACCCTGCAGCCGAGTCCCGACCTGGCCGAGTCCTGGACGACGTCACCCGACGGCCTGACCTGGACGTTCAAGATCCGCGAGGCGAAGTGGTCGGACGGGCAGCCGGTGACCGCGGCCGACGCGGCCTGGACGTTCAACAAGATGATGACCGACGACGCCGCCAAGACCGGGAACGGCCCGGCGGTGGAGAACTTCGCCAGCGTCACCGCGAACGGCCAGGAGTTGACCATCAAGCTGAAGGCCCCGCAGGCGTCGATGCTGGACAACCCGGTCCCGATCATGCCGAAGCACGTCTGGGAGAAGGTGCCGGACATCGCGAAGTACGAGGCCGACGTCTATCCGACCGTCGGCAGTGGTCCGTACATCGCGGTGGAGAGCAAGAAGGACCAGTACGTGAAGCTCCAGGCCAACCCGAACTACTGGCGTGGCGCCCCGAAGATCGACGAACTGCAGATGATCTTCTACGACAACCCGGCGGCCGCGATCGTCGGGCTGAAGAAGGGTGACATCGACCTGATCGGCCGGCTCGCGCCGCCGGACTTCGAGTCGCTCAAGGGCGACGAGAACATCGTCCAGTGGAACACGGCCGGCCGGCGGGCGACGTACCTGCAGATCAACCACGGCGCCACCACCAGCGACAACAAGCCGATCGGTGACGGGCACCCGGCGCTGAAGGACCCGCTGGTCCGGCAGGCGCTGCACTACGCGATCGACAAGCAGAAACTCGTCGACGAGGTGCAGAACGGCCTCGCCCAGCCGGCTGACGGATCGATCATCCCGCCGATGTACAAGGACTTCTTCTGGCAGGCCGAGGGCGACAAGAAGGTCGGGTACGACGTTGCCAAGGCCAACAAGATCCTGGACGACGCCGGATACAAGAAGGGTGCCGACGGCATCCGGACGATGCCGGACGGGTCGCGGAAGCTGCAGTTCCGGTTCAGCATCCACACCGACACCCCGATCGAGGACAAGCTGTCCGAGTACCTGACCGGCTGGTTGAAGGAGATCGGTATCCAGCTGTCCACCAAGCGGCTCGACTCGAGCAAGTTCACCGAGGAGACCGGGACGACGGCGCTGTTCGACATCGCGATCAGCGGCTGGTCGGTGAACCCGGACCCGGAGGAGGTGCTGGCCACGCACCTGTGCAGCCGGCGGCCGACCGCGTCCGGCGAGGGCGGCGGCACCGAGTCGTTCTACTGCGACCCGCAGTACGAGGACCTCTACAAGCAGCAGCAGAAGGAGCTCGACCGGCCGAAGCGGGCCGAGATCATCAAGAAGATGGAGGAGCGGCTCTACACCGACGCACCGGTGATCGCGCTCTACTACCCGAACAACCTCGAGGGCTACCGCAAGGACCGGATCGCCAAGGTCACGCCGATCCCGGAGGACAAGGGCATGCTGTACGGCGGTAGCGGCTACTGGCCGTTCTACACGCTGGAAGCGGTGACGAACGATGCCGCGAGTACGGACGAGGGCGGTTCGAGTGCGGGCGTGATCGGTGGAGTCGCGGGTGGCGTCGGCGTCCTGGCCATCGCCGGGTTCTTCCTGCTGCGGCGTCGCCAGGGTGCCGCCGACGAGCGCGAATGACAGCAACACCGCCGGTCACCCAGCCGGCTGCCGAGGTACTGGAGGAGAACCCGGCCCGCCACGGTCTGCTGCGCTACGCGGCGACCAAGGCGGGCGGGGCCCTGTTCAGTATCGCGATGGTCATCGTCGCGACGTTCTTCCTGTTCCGGCTGCTGCCGGGTGACCCGGTCCGGGCGCTCGCGCAGGGCCGGAACATGACACCGGAGCAACTCGATCTCGAACGGGCCCGGCTCGGGCTGGACAAGTCGGTGCCGGAGCAGTTCCTGCATTTCGTCAAGCAGACACTGCAGTTCGACCTCGGGACCTCCTACGAGTACAAGCGGCCGGTGCTGGACCTGATCGGGGAGCGGATCGGGTCGACGCTGCTGCTCACCGGGACCGCGCTGGTGATGGCGGTCAGCCTCGGGCTCTGGCAGGGCGCGCGGGCGGGCTGGAAGCCGGGCAGCCGGTTCGACAAGTTCTCGACCGCGATCTCGCTGGTGTTGTGGTCGGTGCCGACGTTCTGGCTCGGGTTGCTGCTGCTGATGGTGTTCGCGGCCGGGGTCGGGCCGATCCCCGGTCTCTTCCCGACGCGGGGGAGCTCGAGTGTGGACGCGCCCGACGGGTTCGCGTACGTGCTGGACGTCGCGCAGCACATGGTGTTGCCGTGTCTGACCATGGTTGCCGTCGTCTACGCGCAGTACCTGCTGGTGATGCGGTCGTCGGTGCTGGACGAGGTCGGGCAGGACTACATCACGACGGCGCGGGCCAAGGGTTTGCGTGACGACGACATCCGGCGCAAGCACGCCGTACCGAACGCACTGCTGCCGACGGTGACGTTGGTGTTCATGCGGATCGGGTTCGTGGTCGGGGGTGCGGTGACGGTCGAGGCGATCTTCAGCTGGCCGGGGCTTGGGCAGCTGTTCTACGAGGCGATCCGGGTGCCGGACTTCACCTTGATGCAGGGCACGTTCCTGCTGATCACGGTGTCGGTGATCGTGATGAACACGCTGGCAGACGTCGTCTACCACGTGCTGGATCCACGGGTGAGGTCGGCATGAGCAGCGTGACGTGGACCCGCCGGCAGCGGGCGTTCAAGCGGTTCTGGGGTGAGTTCCGGACGCACCGGGCCGGGATGGTGGGGCTCGCCATCCTGGTGCTGGCTGTGCTGCTGGCGCTGATCGCGCCGCTGTTCATCGATTCGGGTGTGACGAACGTCGTCAGCGGGACCGGCGAGAAGATGGCGCCGCCGAGTTTCGACTATCCACTCGGCACCGACGAGTCCGGGCGCTCGGTGCTGCTGATGATCTGGTGGGGTTCGCGGACCTCGCTGCTGATCGGGTTCCTCGCGGCTCTGCTGAGCATGGTGATCGGGACCGTGCTCGGGATCGCGGCCGGGCACTTCCGCGGTTGGTTCGGGGCGATCATCCTGCGCATCACCGATTGGTTCCTGGTGCTGCCGTCGCTGGTCACCGCACTGGTGCTGGCCGCGATTCTCGGCGGCAGTACGGCGACCATCATCGTCGCGATCGGGGTGACGTCCTGGCCGTCGACGGCCCGGCTGATCCGGGCCCAGACGCTGGCTGTGGAAGCACGCCCGTACATCGAACGGTCTCTCGCCCTCGGCGCCGGCCACTGGCACATCACCACCCGGCACGTGCTGCCCAACGTCGCACCGTTGCTGTTGGCAAGTACGACGCTCGAGGTGGCGAGTGCGATCGTCACCGAGTCGACACTTGCGTTCCTCGGGGTGAGTGCGAACAAGACCTCCTGGGGGACGATGTTGCGCGGCTCATACGACTGGGGTGCGGCCACCGCCGGTGCGTGGTGGTACATCCTCGTGCCGGGTCTGTGCATCGTGATCGTGGTGATGGCGTTCACCTTGTGCGGGCGGGCGTTGGAGAGTGTGCTCAATCCCCGGTTGCGGACGAGGACGGCGTGATGGGTCTGCTCGAGTTGGACGATCTGTCCGTCACCTACCGGATCGCATCCGGCGACGTTCCCGCCGTACGGGGTGTGTCTCTGTCGTTGGAGGCCGGTGAGGCTCTCGGACTGGCGGGGGAGTCGGGGTCGGGGAAGTCTTCCATCGCGATGGCACTGCTGCGGCTGTTGCCGCGGTCCGCGCGTCTCGAAGGGCGCATTGTGCTGGACGGCGAGGACGTCCTGACCATGAACTGGGGCCGGTTGCGGGCGGTCCGGTGGTCCGCGGCGTCGATCGTGTTCCAGGGTGCGCAGCACGGGTTGAACCCGGTGCAGCGGATCGGGGACCAGATCGCCGAGCCCTTGCTGGTGCACCGGTTGGCTTCGCCGGCCGAGGCGTCTGTCCGGGTTCGGGAGTTGCTGGAGCAGGTCGGATTGCCGACCTGGCGGGCGCGGAGTTACCCGCACGAACTCAGTGGTGGCCAACGGCAACGAGTCATGATCGCGATGGCATTGGCCTGCTCGCCGCGGCTGATCATCGCGGACGAGCCGACCACCGCGCTCGACCTGATGGTGCAGGCGCAGGTGCTCACGCTGATCCGGCAGTTGATCGCCGAGCACGACATCTCACTGCTGATGATCTCGCACGATCTGTCCGTGCTCGCGGACGTGTGCGACCGGCTGGCCGTGATGTACGCCGGTCGGTTGGTCGAGTCCGGTCCTTCGGCCGGGGACTTCCAGCATCCGTACAGCAAGGCGCTCGCGGCCGCGTTCCCGACCGTGGGCGATCCGGCGTCGCGGTTGGCGCCGCGCGGTCTCGCGGGCGATCCGCCGGATCCGCAGCAGTTGCCTGATGGGTGCTCGTTCCATCCGCGGTGTCCGGTGGCGCTGGAGTCCTGTTCGACGGCTGCCGTCGAGCTGCGTCCGGCGGGTCAGGGTCGTACCGCGGCCTGCGTACTGGTGGGGGAGGGAACTTGCTAGAGGCAACTGATGTTGCGGTCGAGTTCGCGTCACGCGGCCGACGCGCGCGGGCGGTGGACGGCGTCAACCTGTCCGTCGGCGCCGGCGAGATCGTCGCGCTGGTCGGCGAATCCGGCTGCGGCAAGACCACCCTGGCCCGGACCCTGCTCGGCCTCGAACGCCCGACCTCCGGTCAGGTCTCGTACGACGGCACGCCCCTGAGCTACACCGGACGTCGCCTGCGCGCGTTCCGCCGGCAGGTCCAGCTGGTGCTGCAGGATCCGATGGGCTCGCTGAATCCACGGCAGACCGTTTACGAGGCGGTTGCCGAGGGCCCGCGGATCCATGGGCTGCCGGATGAGGAGGCGGTGGTCACGAGCGCCTTGTCGCGCGCGGGTTTGCGACCACCTGAGCGGTTCTTCCTGCGGTACCCGCATGAGCTGTCGGGCGGTCAACGGCAGCGGGTCGTGATCGCAGGGGCGTTGGCGTTGAACCCGAAAGTGCTGATCGCCGACGAACCGGTCGCCTCGCTGGACGCGTCGGTCCGTGGCGAGATCCTCGCGTTGCTCCTGCGGTTGCGTGACGAGCTCGGTCTGGCCGCGCTGGTGGTGACGCACGATCTCGGGCTGGCGTGGAACATCGCCGACCGGGTCGCGGTCATGTACCTCGGCCGGATCGTCGAGTCCGGGCCTACTGAGGAGGTGCTGACGAATCCGCAGCACCCGTACACGCGGGCACTGCTGTCGGTCCTCCCCGAGTCCCCGCAGCGGATCGTCCTGAGTGGTGAGCCACCCGACCCCACCCGCATCCCCACCGGCTGCCGCTTCCACCCCCGCTGCCAACTGGTAGCTGCCGGCGCCGGCACCGACGCCTGCCACTCGACTGCCCTCTCGATCCTCCCCGCACAGGCCGACTCCCAAGTCGCCTGCCACGTGGCCCAGGTCCGTATTTCCAGCTGAGGGCGGCAGACCAGACTCCGGCCGGTGCCCCCAACGTCGTGGGCACCGGCCGGCCCTCGGCTAGACCTCGGTGTCGTCGTCTTCGGGGGCTTCGTCGGCGTCGGCGATGGCCCACTTCAGCTGGAACTCGACCTCTTCCTCGCTGTCGCCGCGCTCGTGCTCGACGCTGATCCGGGCGTTCTTCGGCACGGTGAACCGCTCGCCCGCGATCTGGATCCGGAACGGCTTGCCCGTCTCCAGGGCATCCGCCAGCCGCCGCAGCTTGGCCGCGAAGTCGGCGACCGAGTAGTCCTTCTCGACATCTCTTTCACTCATGCGGCTCATCCAATCAGGCGGGAGGTTCTTCCAGCAGTTGACAATAGTTGTACGTCGGGTTAACTATTGCGCCATGGTGGAAGATCAGGTCGATCGGTTCTTCGAAGTACTGGCTGATCCGACCCGGCGTCAGGTGGTGCGGCTGCTCGGCGAAGGCCCGCAGCGCGCCGGCCAGTTGGCCGCCGCGACCGGTTCCTCGTCACCCGCGATGAGCCGGCACCTGCGGATCCTGCTGTCGGCCGGGCTGGTCGCCGACGAGCGCGGGCCCGACGACGCGCGGGTGCGGATCTTCCGGCTGAACCCCGAGCCCGTGGTCGCCGTGCAGGCCTGGCTGGACCAGGTGCAGGCGCACTGGCGAGACCAGTTGGGCTCGTTCAAACGACACGTCGAGCAGAAGGAGTCATGATGACGACCAAGCAGTCCGCATCGGCGTCGGTCGAGGTCGCCGCCGATCCCGCGACCGCGTTCCGCATCTTCACCGAGGAGATCGACCTGTGGTGGGTCCGCGGCCCGATCAACTTCTTCGACTCCGCCCGGGCCACCGCGATGCAGATCGAGCCGGGCGTCGGCGGCCGCATCCTCGAGGTGTACTCGCCGCCGGACGACGTACTCGAGCTGGGCACGATCACCGACTGGGAGCCCGGTGCGGTGCTCGCGTACCGCAGTTCGGTCGACGACACCGAGACGCGGATCAGCTTCGACGCCCTCGACGGCGGCACTCGCGTCACCGTCGTACAGTCCCTGGTCCAGGGTGGCTCGAAAGCGTTCTACTTCTGGCCCAACATCCTCCACTGGGTGCCGCAGTGGATCGACCGGCGCGACGTACCGCAGACCCCGCGTGAGCTTGACCGGCTCTCGATCGCCTTGTACTACGAGGATCCGGCCGGCGCGGCGCGATGGCTGCACTCGGTCTTCGGCCTGGGGTCGTGGGACAAGATCCCGGCCGAGGGTGAGGACCCGTCCTGGATCGAGCTGCACGTCGGCTCCGCGGCGATCCTGCTCTTCAAACTGACCGAGGAACGCGTCGGCGGGCTGGATCATGAGGTCTGGGTGTACGTCGACGACCTCGACGCGCACTTCGCCCGCAGTTCCGAGAACGGCGCCAAGATCGTCTCCGAGATCCACCAGCACGGCTACCGCCGCTACGAGGCCGACGACCTCGAAGGCCACCGCTGGATCTTCGCCCAGGCCCGCCCCACGATGCAGTGACGATCCCGCTCACCGGAATCAACGGCCGCCTGGAGCACCTGCGCGGCTCGCCCTCGGCTTCCGCAACCTCACCAACTACATCGCCCGATCCCTACTCGAGACAGCCGGATTCAGACCCCGACTACACCCTGCATTGGTGAAGAGCCGCTCTTCCTGGGGTCGGCCGAAGATACGACGGAAACCGGCACCCAGTGATCTTGAGTTGAACTTGCCGCAGGTGAGGTGCTGGGGCGGATCGGCGTCGGCTGCGCGACCAGGGACAGCGATGCGCAAACGCAGTGTCACCGTTCGCAGTGGACTTCTTCGCGTACCGGCTCAGATCGGTCAACGGCGCACCCGATAGCGCAGGTGAAGCACCCGGTTGCCCTGAATCACCACGTCAGGATCCTCCAACAGGTGCTGCGCGTCGACCGACCCGAAGTAGCGCTTGCCGGACCCGAACACGACGGGTACGACGTCCATGCGCACATCGTCGACCAGGCCTGCGGCAAGCGCCTGGCCACCGACGTCGCCGGCGGCGACCTCGACGATGCGGTCACCGGCAAGCTCCTGCGCCTTGGCCACGGCTGCCTCGACGCCGTCGACGAAGTGAAACGGCGCCTCGGGGTCCCAGCCCTCGGGCTTCGGCCGGTGCGTCACGACGACCACGTGGTCGACCCCGCCCGGAGGCTTCCCGTCCCAGCCGTCCGTCAGGTCGAAGACGTGGCGGCCGGCGATCGTCGCCCCGATCTGGTCCCAGTACGCCCGGGTGTAGTCGTAGGACGCCTGCGACAGCTTGAGCACGCCGCTCTCGTCCAACGGGACGTCACCGCTGGTCAACCAGTCGAACAGCGGTCCGGGCTGGTCATTCGCGTCCGCGATGAAGCCGTCCACCGACACCGAGCTGTACATGACCACCTTGCCCACGGCGCTCTCCTTTCCTTTGGGTGCCCCCAAATTAGCGTGTCGTGAGCTGTCGCTCTTGTAAGAAATCAATCGGCCGGCAGCGGCCAGCCGTCCAGCACGTGGCCGGGATGTTCGCGCAGGAACCGCCGCCGGACTTCGACGTACCGGGTCGGCGTGAGCCCGGTGAAGGCCTGGAACTCGTGGCCGAAGTGGGCCTGGTCGAAGTAGCCTGCGCCACCGGCGAGGTCGCCCCAGTCGATCGGTCCGGCGGGGTTGATCGCGAGCACGGTGGCGGCGAAGCGGTAGCTGCGGGCCAGCCGCTTCGGCGTGACGCCGATGAGCTCCTTGAAGCGCTGTGCCAGATGAGTGCTGCTGACACCGGCTGCCACGCTCAGGTCGCCGATCGCCACCGCCCCGCTGGTCGCCGCGATGACGCTGCTCGTATGGCGGACCAGCCCCAGGCCGGCGGTCTCGCACAGCCGTCGCATCAGCTCCTCCTCGAGCAGTGTCAGCATCTCGTGCGGTCCGTCCGCCGTCGCCAGCCGGTCTCTCAGCTCAGCAATGGCGGGCCGGCCCCAAACCTGCTCTATCGTCACCGGCCGGTCACACAGCTCGGCCGCGGGCATCGGCAGGAACGGCGCCAGCCCCCACGGCTTGACGTGCACGCCGACAGACCGGGTCCGGAACGGGTAGCCGAACTCCCACGCGCGGGTGGGCATGGTGACCACGCAGCCGTCGGCGTACTCGGCCGTCTCGATGTCGGTGCCGGCGCGGATGCGGAACGGTGCCCCGAGGTTGACGATGAGCAACGCCGACGGCGCCGGCGGCAGCGTCAGCAGGGCGTACGGCGGCACACCCTCCAGGTAGTAGAGGTCGTCGATCAGCCCGTCCAGCGGCGGTCGCGGCACTCTGGACACGTACTCCATGCCCACAGCATCGCCGACGCCCCACCGGCATCGCGCGCCGGGATGGTCCAGCCGCGCTGTCGCCAGCATCGAGCCGGCGCCGATCCCGGACGAGCGCCCGGCCGCGGACATTTGCGTGGGTTACGCGTGCTGCGTGAGCGATGGAGGATTCTCGGCCCTTCAGTGTCGCCCTGCATGGGGGAGCGCTAAACCAACCCTCTGCCGCGTTACCGTGCCCTGCTACGCGGCCGCGGGCTGTTCGCCGCCAAAGTCGACCTCGTCCAGCGCGGGGTCGAACACGTTCGGCGGGGTGTGGAGTTCGTCGGTTGCGTGGCGCCGAACCGGGGGATGTGGGAGGTCAGGTCGGGCGAGAGCTGGGCCAGATCCTCAGCGGTCACCTGCCACCCCTCGGTAACCAGCTGCCGGATGACCTCCATCATGTCGATCGCGGTGTGGAACACGATCAGGTTGCACAGCAGCGAGTTCCATTTGACCGACTTCTCCTGCTCGGCCGGGTCGTTCTCGGCGATCACGCCTTGGTTGCCGATGCTTTCACGGCAGCAAACCGTGAGGCCTTCGAACGGGTTCCGCGCTAGAGGGCAGGTCTTGCACAGCCCGAGGTAGCTGTCGACGGGTGGTGTCGCTTGGCTCGACGTGCCGTTGGACCGGGACGCGAGTCGCCCCAGCGGGTGCACGTCCCACGCCTTGCGCGACGGTTTCCGACCCCTGCTCGTGTAGATACTGCTTGGCCGCTGGGCGCCCGGCCGGTAGGTCAGGCACGAGGCGCAGGAGCCCGGAACGCGGGCGAAGCCCGTGGGGTGCGGCGGAAGCCGCAGGGCGGGCGGTAGCCCGCAAGGAAGATCGGGTGGGCGGGAGCGCGCGTAGCTGGGGCGACGAAGGAGCCGCTGCGTAGCACGCGGGGGTTACAACCGGCCGGCCTTCTTCAAAGCCAGGTACGTGTCGGCCAGCGCGGGCGCGATGGTGTCGGGGTTTTCGTCCACGACGGTGACGCCGGCTCGGGTGAGGATCGCGGTGACTCGTTCGCGGTCCAGGCGGGTGCGAGCAGCCGACGCCGCGCCGTACACCTCGATCAGGTCGGAGCGGGTGGATTCGAGTTCCGTGAGGCGCGGGTCGGCGACGGAGGCGAGCACGATCACGTGGCGGCGCAACAGCGGACCGATCACCGGCAGCAGGGACTCCTCGATCACGGCCGGGTCCAGACCGGTCAGCAGTACGACGAGGGACCGCTGGCCGAGACGTTCGAGCACCTGCGACACGACCACGCGGAAGTCCGTCTGGACCAACTCCGCCTCGACGTTCGCGAGCGCGTTCACGAACGACGGAAGCACGTCCTCCGGCGCAGGACGCCGTACGTCGGCACGTACCGCGGAATCGCACGCCAGCAAGGAGACCCGGTCACCCGCACGGGTTGCCAGCGCGGCCAGTAGCAGCGCGGCGTCCATCGCGTGGTCGAGGCGTGGCGCGTCGCCGACCCGGCCTGCGGACATCCGGCCGGAGTCGATCACGATGGCGACCTGGCGATCGCGTTCGGGCCGCCAGGTGCGCAGTACGACGTTGCCGCGCCGGGCGGTGGCACGCCAGTCGATGCTCCGTACGTCGTCACCCGGCACGTAGTCACGCAGTGAGTCGAACTCGGTGCCCTGACCCCTGACCAGCAAGGCGGTCCGGCCGTCCAGCTCCCGCAACCGTGCCAGCCGCGACGGCAGGTGCTTACGACTCTTGAACGGCGGCAACGCCCGCACCGTCCACGGCACCCGGTGCGACCCCTGACGACCGGCGAAGCCGAGCGGACCGATCGATCTGATCGTCACCCGATCCGCCTGCCGATCACCCCGCCGCGTGGGCAGCAGATGTGTCGTCAGCCGTCGCCGCTCGCCATGTGGCAGGTCCAGCGTGTGCGGCGGATCCTGTACGCCGGCCGACGGCGGCCACGCATCACGCAGCAACCCCTTGACCCGCCGACCCGGATTGGCAACCAGCAACTGAACGACAGCCGGTTCACCCAGTCGTACGGCGTTGTCGCCCGCGCGACTCAACTGGAGTCGTCGCGGCGACCCGGCCAGCAGCATGTCGACCAGACACACCACGAGCACGACCGCGACCACCACGCCGACTCCGCCCCAGCTCGGCATGAGCAGAGCGACGAAGACGACGCCCGCGGCGGCCAGCAGACCGGCCCGGCCTGTGAGCACCATCAGCTGTGCACCATCAGCGTGGCACCGGCACCGTGGCCAGCACGCTCTCGAGGACGGCGTCCGCGCTCACACCCTCGAGCTCGGCCTCCGGACGGACCTGCACTCGGTGCCGTAGGCAAGGACGCGCCATCGCCTTCACATCGTCCGGAATGACGTAGTCCCGCCCGGACAACCACGCCCACGCTCTGGCCACGGCCAGCAAGGCAGTAGCCCCTCGCGGCGACACACCGAGCTGCAACGACGGCGACTGCCGCGTCGCCCGGCAGAGGTCCACCACATAGGCCAACACGTCCTCGCGGACGGCAACCCGTCGTACGGCGGCCTGTCCGGCCAGGAGGTCCTCCGGCCCGGCCACCGGCCGCAGACCCGCCGCGGCCAGGTCCCGCGGGTCGAAGCCCTGCGCGTGCCGAGCCAGTACGGCGATCTCCGCATCGCGCGGCGGGATGTCGAGCGTGACCTTGAGCAGGAACCGGTCGAGCTGGGCCTCCGGCAACGGATACGTGCCCTCGTACTCGATCGGGTTCTGCGTTGCGGCGACCACGAACGGCGCCGGCAGTTTGCGCGGCACGCCGTCCACGGTGACCTGCCGCTCCTCCATCGCCTCCAGCAGCGCCGCCTGGGTCTTCGGCGGTGTCCGGTTGATCTCGTCGGCCAGCAGGATGTTGGTGAAGACAGGGCCTGGCCGGAACTCGAACTCGCTGCTCTTGGCGTCGTACACCAGCGATCCGGTGACGTCACCGGGCATCAGGTCGGGGGTGAACTGCACCCGCTTGGTGTCCAGCCGCATGGCCATCGACAACGCCCGCACCATCAGCGTCTTCGCCGTACCGGGGACGCCTTCGAGCAGCACGTGGCCGCGGCAGAGCAGGGCGAGTACCAGCGCGGTCACCGCGGTGTCCTGACCGACCACCGCCTTGCCGATCTCGGTCCGCAGCGCGACCAGTGCCTGCCTGGCCTGGTCCGCGGTGACCTCGGTAGTCGTCACGGGTGTCTAACCTCCTGCGTCAGTACGTCGAGTTCGTGGGACAGGGACATCAGGGCGGCGTCGCTGAGCGGCGGGAGGCCGTAGAGGAGTTCGTACAGCATGGCCGGGTCCCGACCGGTGCGGGCCGCGACAGTCGCGACCACCGCGGACGGCTCGGCCCGCCGGGGGATGCCGTGCGCCTTGTGAAGTTTGCCGAGGGCCGACTCGCGCAGAGCGGCCGCGGCGCGGTCCCGGGCGCGTGAGCGACGGTAGAGCCGCGCTCTGCCCTCGGTGGTCTCCGCAGCGCGCACGATGACCGGCAGCCGCTCGGCAACCACCGGCCCGAGTCGACGACCTCGCCAGAGCGCCACGACGAGTACGGCGAACGCCAGCGCCCAGGCGATGTAGCGGACATCCGGGGGGATCAGCGGCGGAGCGTCCTCGTCGGGATCGTCGTACCCGGTGGACTCCCACTGCGGCAGGTACCAGGTCAGGTCCTGGTGGGTGCCGATCAGGTTGAGTGCGAGGGCGGCGTTGCCGTCGTCAGCGATCTGATCGTTGGTGAACGAGCGCTGCGAGCCCACGACGTCGACGATCCGGCCGTCGGTCTCCAACCGGATCACCGTGTTCGTGATGCCGTCTCCGTAGCAGGCCTGGGCCGTCGAGGGCGCCGAGTAGGTGGAGCCGCTGACCGTCACCGTGCCGGCCTTGACTGCGGCCGGGAGGTCGCAGTCGGGTTCACGGCTACTGGAGGACAGGATCTGGCCGGAGTCCTCGACACCGGGCGCGAGAGCCTCCAGCGCGCGGGAACCGGGCCGGATCAGGATGATGTGGCTCCACCCCGCGTCAGCGATCCGCTGCCAGTCAGAGCGGTCCAGCTGGCCCATCGGGCCTATCAGCAAGGTCTTGTCGTCTCCTGGCTCCACCGCGTCGTCCAGCAGCTCGGTGCCGCGCACGGTAACGCCGTGGTTCTCCAGCAGCGCCGCCAGAGCCCGTGCACCGCCCTGCTCGGTGGAGTCCGGGCTGAACGGCCCTGAGGTCCGCGCCGCGGTGGCGATCATGATGACGATCGCAGCCAGCACGATGATGCCGGTGACGAGCATCGGCGTCCTCAACGCGCGCCAGCTCTCGCCGGCACTCCGCCCGACCACAGTGCTCATCCGCGCACCAGCACCCGCGCAGTCCGGGCCGCTTCATCAGCCGCGACCACCGCGGCGTACCGCTCGGGTGTCCCGGGACGGTTGCCGTAGACAACCTCAGTGAACGCGAGTGCAGCCGGCTGCAGCGGGTCCCGGAGCTCCGGCACCGCTCGTCCGGCGTCCGTCACCACCTCGTACGCCGTCCGGCCAGCCCGCTCGTCCAGGATGGTCCGCTCGGTCAACTCGGCGACACAGGCGCGGAACCGGCTGCGAATGGCGTGCGCGTAGTCACCGGCCGCAGCCTCCTGCTCCGCCTGAGCCCGGTACTCGCCCGCACTCCGCGGTCTGGCGGTGTCGAAGACCACCTGCTTCTCCCGGTGGCTGGTCCGGAGCACACCGGCTCGCCAGAGCACCACGACGATGATGAGCACGATCAGTCCGATCAGCATGAACAGACCGGCGTGGCCGCTCGGTGAGGTCCCGGTCAGGCTGTCGAGCAGGTCGGCGACCCACTCCAGCACCTTGCCGATCGCCCGCTCGATGAGGGAGTCGCCGGACTGCCGGTACGTCGCCTTGGACAGCTCCTTGGCCGCCTCGGCAGCGGCCTCGTCCCGGCCGATGTCGATCGGGGGCTCCAGGATGATCACGGAGTTCCTCCAGAACCCTGAGCCGGGCGCAGTACCGGCCGCATCCACAGGTCGAGGCCCTCACGCCGTACCCGGAGATCCAGGTAGATCAGGGCCTGGACGGCGGACATGAAGGCCAGACTGGCGATCAGTGTGATCGCGGTCGCCAGCCCCGCGGCCACACCGAGCACGATCGCGGCCACCGTCGCACTGCTGCTCTCGCTGCTGTCGGCCCACGAGCCGACCGTCATCACCAGGGTGGTGACCCCGTACTGCAGGGCGTAGCTGACGATGTTCACCACCAGCCCCGCGAACAGCAGGATGCCGAACACCCGCCAGAACTTGCCCTTCACCAGCTGCCAGGACCGCTTCAGCGCACCCCAGATCCCCACTCTGACAGGGATGTGGAGGCCGACGTCCGACGCGTGCCGGCCTTCCATCAGGACGACGGTCCCCGCCAGAAGCAGCCGGATGCCGAAGATCAGCACCAGCACCGCACCGACCAGCATCATCACGATGGCCACCGCGCCGGCCACGTCGGACGAGATCGCCGACTCGGCCCCGGAGCCGATGCCGATCACGGCCAGCCCCCACCCGCCGATCAGGATGATGAACGACAGGGACTGCACCAACCCGACGGCGGACAGCGCTGGCAGCGCCGGCCGGACCAGCCGCAGCAGCTCCCGAGGCCCGACCCGGTGTGCCAGCTGACTCCGTACGGCGGCCAGCGCGATGATCCCGGCCAGCATGCTCGACACCACCGTGAACAGCACCAGTTGGACGCCGTACGTGAGCAGGAGCGCCGCACCGGCCTGCTGGAACGGGTCGTCGGCGCCGAAGAACCCACCGATCCCACCTGGTACGGCGACCTCCGTCAGCACAGCCTGGACGGCCAGCAGGGCGATCGCGGCGAGCACCGGGAGGCCAAGCATGATCGCCTTGTTCTCGGAGATGGTCCGGGCCGCGTTGTCGAGCAGGTCGGCAGGCAGCCAGGGGCGCAGCGGCTCCGCCGCCGGATCCTCGTGCAGGCCGATGTCGTCCACTGGCACCTCCCCTCGTTGAACCGACTGCCAGTCTGAGCCGTGTAGTCCTTAAGTTGTCTCAGGCGCGGGCTGTGCACCATGATCACAGCCCAACTCGGGGTCACTCGGCGATCCGGCGTGTGCACTACCCGGGGAATGGGACACTATCCGTAGTGCGTACGGTCAGCATCCGCTGGGCGCACAACGATCGGACGGCAAGGAGCAGGGCGTGGCAGACGGTAACCGGACGATGAGGGGTCGCGTTCTCATCGTCGACGACGACACAGCGTTGTCGGAGATGCTCAGCATCGTGCTGCGCAACGAAGGCTACGACACCTATCTGTGCGCGACCGGTGACAAAGCGGTACCGGCGTTCCGGGAGTTCAAACCGGACCTGTTGCTGCTCGACCTGATGCTGCCCGGCATGGACGGAATCGACGTCTGCCGGGCGATCCGGGCCGAGTCCGGCGTACCGATCGTGATGCTGACGGCCAAGAGCGACACCGTGGACGTGGTGCTGGGCCTGGAGTCCGGCGCGGACGACTACGTGGTGAAGCCGTTCAAGCCGAAGGAGCTGGTGGCCCGGATCCGGGCCCGGCTGCGCCGGATGGACGAGCCCGGGCCGGAGTCGCTGACCATCGGCGACCTGACCATCGACGTGGCCGGGCACTCGGTGAAGAGGGCCGGTGAGACGATCCAGCTGACCCCGCTGGAGTTCGACCTGCTGGTCTGCCTGGCCTCCAAGCCCTGGCAGGTGTTCACCCGCGAGGTGCTGCTGGAGCAGGTCTGGGGCTACCGGCACGCGGCCGACACCCGGCTGGTCAACGTGCACGTCCAGCGACTGCGCTCCAAGATCGAGAAGGACCCCGAGCACCCGGAGATCGTGGTCACGGTCCGCGGTGTCGGCTACAAGGCGGGTGCGGACTGATCGAGTACGGACGCGACCAAGAGTCGCAGGCGGCCGCCGACGCCCCGGCCGCCACGGCCGGGCCGGAGCAACAGCAGCCGGCCCCGGCCGAGCAGGTGACGGCGGAGACACGCGGGACGGAGCTGGAGCTCACCGCCGTGGCGGACTGGCCTGCCTACCCGCACCCGCTGTGGCGGACGAACCCGAAGCACTGGCCGGACATCTGGCGCCGGTCCATCCAGGCCCGGATCGTCACCGGCACCCTGCTGATGTCGACCGTCGTCCTGCTCCTGGTCGGCTGGGTGATGATGAGCCAGGTCACCGACGGCGTGCTGGAGTCCCGCCGGAGCAGCGCCCAGGCGGAAGCGGTCGCCCAGCTGGCCTCGCTGTCCAACAGCATCGATGCCGCCGTCCCGAACACGATCAACCAGCAGCTGTCCGAGCTCGTCCTCGGCTCCAACCGCCCCGGTCTGTACGACGTGCTGCTGGTGCCGGCCGACACGTCCACCACCAACGCGATCCGCTACACCGGTCTGGTCGACAGCGACTCGATCCCGACCGAGCTGGCGTCGTCGGTGATGAGTGACGACACCAAGCTCTGGGACACCTACACGGTGATCCACTACCGCGACGGGCCCAGCGTCCCCGGTCTGGTGATCGGGTCCCAGCTGCGGGTCCCGACCGCACCCACCGAGCGGTACGGGGTCTACTTCCTCTTCCCGCTCACGCCGCAGCAGGAGACGCTCGACGTCGTCCAGCGCGCACTGCTCACCGCCGGCTTGCTGCTGGTCGTCCTGCTCGGTGCGGTGGCCTGGCTGGTCACCCGCCAGGTGGTCACCCCGGTCCGGATGGCGCGGCGGATCGCGGAGCGGCTGGCGGCCGGCAAGCTCGAGGAGCGGATGCAGGTCCGCGGCACCGACGACCTGGCCCGGCTGGCGGTCTCCTTCAACAAGATGGCCGGCAACCTGCAACGGCAGATCCGCCGGCTGGAGGAGCTGTCCCGGCTGCAGCGCCGGTTCGTCTCCGACGTCTCGCACGAGCTGCGCACGCCGCTGACCACGGTCCGGATGGCGGCCGACCTGCTGCACGAGAGCCGGGACCAGTTCGACCCGATCAGCCGGCGCTCGGTCGAGCTGCTGCAGAACGAGCTCAACCGGTTCGAGGAGCTGCTCGCCGACCTGCTCGAGATCAGCAGGTTCGACGCGGGTGCGGCCGCCCTCGATCTGGAGGACGTGGACCTGCGCGACATCGTCAACCGGGTGCTGGAGAACCACGAGACCCTGCTGCAGCGCAAGGGCTGTGAGGTCCAGCTGGAGATGCCGCAGCCGTGCCGGGCCCAGGTGGACGCGCGCCGGATCGAGCGGATCCTGCGCAACCTGATCGGCAACGCGATCGAGCACAGCGAGGGTCTCCCGATCCGGATCAGTACGGCGTACGACGACGATGCGGCGGCGGTCGCGGTCCGCGACCACGGCGTCGGCTTCCGGGCCGAGGAGGCCGAGATGGTGTTCAGCCGGTTCTGGCGGGCCGACCCGGCCCGGGCCAGGACCACCGGCGGGACCGGGCTCGGCCTGTCCATCGCGCTGGAGGACGCCAGGCTGCACGGCGGCCGGCTGGATGCCTGGGGTTCGCCCGGTGACGGCGCCTACTTCCGGCTCACGCTGCCGCGGCGTCCGGATGTCACGTTGTCCGGATCGCCGTTGCCGGCCCGTCCGGCCGACGCCAGCCGGGTCGTGACGGAGAAGTCCCTGGTCGACGTCGGAGCGCCGTACCAGAAACTGACCGGTGGTGAGGACGAGTGAGGCGGAAGCTCCTCGCAGCGGTCCTGGTGGTCCTGCTGCTGGTCACCGGCTGTGCGACGGTGCCGACCAAGGGCACGATCCGCAGCGGCAGCCGGGAGGGCCTGGCGCCGGACTTCGGCGGCGTCGGCGTGGAGGCGAAGCCGCCGCGGGACGGCACCCAGCCGCTGCCGCTGGTGAACGGATTCCTGGAGGCGATGTCGGACTCGCGGGCCTTCGACGTGGCCCGGGAGTACATGACGCCGGAGGCGGCGGCGGCCTGGAAGCCGGAGTCGCAGACGGTGGTGTACGAGCAGCAACGTGACGCCGTCACCAGCCTCGGCGCCGACCAGGTCCAGCTGAAGGCGCGCAAGATCGCGACCATCGACGAGCGGGGGTCGTGGATCCCCGCGAAGGTCGACGACGAGATGTCGTTCGTCTTCAAGCTGATCAAGCTCGACGGCGAGTACCGGGTCGCGTCGGTGCCGCCGGGGGTGTACCTGGGCAGCAACCAGCTGGACCCGAAGCTTGCCCCGCGCAACCTCTACTTCTTCACCCCGGCCCGGGACATGCTGGTCCCCGACCCGGTCTACCTGCCGGTCAACCTGTCGGCCGGACAGGCCGCCACCCAGCTGGTCCAGGAGCTGCTCAAGGGCCCGACCAGCCGGCTCGGCAACGGTGTGGTCTCGCTGGCACCGCCGGGGACCGAGGTCCAGGTGTCCGTACCGGTCGAGTTCGGCGTGGCGACGGTGGCGCTGAACGACGCGGTCTCCGCGCTGCAGGACACCGAACGACGGTTGCTCGCCGCCCAGATCGTCTGGACCCTCAACCAGATCAACCTGCGGGTCAAGATCACCGTCGGCGGCGCCCCGCTGCTGCCCGACGATCCGGACGTGCTGCCGTTCTCCAACTTCACCCAGTACGACCCGTCCGTCCCCAACGGCGCGATGACCGAGCTGTACGGCCTCCGGGGCGGCAAGGTGCAGCGGATCGAAGGGCTGGACGGTGCGTCGGACATCGCCGCGCGGCCGCTGAAGGACAGCAAGCTGAGCGACTACGTGGCCGAGTCGTTCGCGGTGAACCTGCGCGGTGACTCCGGTGCCGTCGTCACCACCCACGGGGGTGACGATGTGGTGGCCTACTCCTGGCTGGACAGCACCGACAAGCCCGACCCGGTCAGGACGATCCCGACCCAGGGCCGGGTACTGCGGCCGAGCTACGACAACCACGACAACCTGTGGATCCTGGACCGGGCGGACGCCACACCGCGACTGCGGGTCCGCGACCGCGACGGCAAGCTCGCCGAGGTGACGACCAGCTTCCGCGGCGACACACCGCTGGTGCTGCGGATGGCGCCGGACGGTGTCCGCGCGCTCCTGGTGATGAGATCCAAGACCACCGGCAAGAACTACGTGCAGACCGGGACGATCCAGACCGCCGCCGAGAGCCGGCTGGTGCTCGGGCCGCTCCGCCTGCTCCAGTTGCCGCTCGAAGACATCACCGACGCGGCGTGGCACAAACAGGGGCTCCTGGTCGCCGGCTCGTCGAAGTCGGTCAGCAAGTCGCCCTGGCTGGTCAACACCGACGGCTCCCAGCTGCAGTTGCTGCCCGGCGCAACCGTCGAGTTCGCGACCGACGAGCTGGCCTCGAACCTGAACAAGGACACCCTTCCGGTGATCCAGGACGTCCAGGGTCACCTGCACTGGCAGACCCGCGACCTCACCTGGGTGAACATGGACGAGGCCGGCGCACCCATCGACCCGACCTACCCGGGCTGAGTTGTCCACAGGAGCACCGAAGCCCGGTTGCGGGCGGCGGTGCTGTCGCGGATCGTTGAGCGGTGCCGGTCCGGGACGCGTTCGTGGATCTCGTCCTGGGTGGACGATGTGCCGGGTGCGAGCGGCCGGGCGTCACTCTCTGTGGTGGTTGCCGGGAGCTACTGACCTCCGTGACTCCGTTCCGTGCCTGGCCGGATCCACGGCCGGCCGGACTGCCCCCGCCCACCGCGAGCGCGCCGTACGCCGATGAGTTGCGGAAGCTGATCGTCGCGCACAAGGAGGAAGCCAGGTACGCGCTGGCGCGTCCGCTCGGAGCGGTGCTGGCCGCCGCCGTCCGCACCGCTCTCGGTGAGCGCCGGGCCGTCTGGTTGTGTCCGGTTCCGTCGTCGCGATCCACCGTCCGGCAGCGCGGACACGACCCGCTGCGCCGGATCACCCGAGCCGCCGTACGCGCCCTGCGGCGGCAGGGGATCGACGCCCGGCCGGCTGCGGCGGTGCGGGTCGTACGGCGTCCTGACGACCAGGCCGGACTGTCCGCTGAGCGCCGTACCGCCAACCTGGACGGGGCTTTCGCGGCTCGTTCGCGCTGGGCTGAAAGACTGACGGATCAGCCGGTCGTCGTGGTCGACGACGTGATCACCACCGGTTCCACGCTCGCCGAAGCCTGCCGGGCCTTGGAAACCGGGGGGATTCCGGTGCTCGGCTGTGCGGTGCTGGCCGCGACCCGTCGGCACAAGCCGTCTGGTTCATGAGAACTTCCCTACCGGTTTTCGCCGAAGCCGACTAGCGTTGGCCTATGACACCCGCTAGGGCTTGTCGGGCAGGGATGTGGTGCAGGGCCGGATCAGCCGGAATCCTCACCACGGAGTCCGACCGGTTCGACAGCGGGTGTTCTCGTTTCGGGCGCCCCAACCGCAACCGATACAACAGCGAGTGACGGGGGTCCGGAGACGTAACAAGAAGTCGCCGATCGATGGAGGTTTCCGTGGACGTCGTTGTCAAGGGTCATCACTGCGAGGTCAGTGACCGCTTCCGGCAGTACGTCGAGGAAAAACTCGAACGGATCGAGAAGGTCGATCACCGGGTACTGCGATGTGAAGTAGAAGTCAGTCAGGAAAAGAACCCGCGACAGCACGATCGGGCGATGCGTGTCGAGCTCACCATGTACACCAAGGGTCCGGTGGTCCGCGCCGAAGCAACCGGCGAGACCAAGCAGGCGGCGTTCGACGTCTGCCTGGACCGGCTGCGGGCGCAGGTCCGCAAGGCGGCGGACCGACGCCGGGTGCACCGCGGTGAGCGGACGCCGGAAGGCCTACGGCACGTGAACGCGAAACAGCCGCTCAACGGCACCACACCAGTAGTGGAGGAAACAGTCGCCGACGACGAGGTGGCGACGTACAAGTTCGGATCGCTCACGGTCACCGGCGACGGGCCTTTGGTGATGCGCGAGAAGACCCACACCGCC
Organism: Kribbella sp. NPDC049174; assembly: GCF_043197365.1. Lineage (NCBI taxonomy): Bacteria > Bacillati > Actinomycetota > Actinomycetes > Propionibacteriales > Kribbellaceae > Kribbella > Kribbella sp. NPDC049174. The sequence continues at coordinate 772,724 of NZ_JBICSZ010000002.1, forward strand.
AAGCCGATGTCCCTGGACCAGGCGCTCTACGAGCTCGAACTGGTCGGACACGACTTCTATCTGTTCGTCGACGCCGACGAGAACCAGCCCAGTGTCGTGTACCGCCGTCGCGGTTACGACTACGGCGTGATCCGTCTGGCCGTCTGACACCCCAGGTCGCGTGAGGCCGACCGCCGAACCTCGGGAGGAGCAGAAAGAAAGAGGGGCCGGGCAGCGAGCCCGGCCCCTTCTCCTTCCCCTGTGAAGGTTCCTGCCTCAGCGCCGCGAGCCTGCGCTGAGGGTCTGGCTAACCGTCGATCTGGGCCTGGAGTTCACTCGCGTACGTCGCTACCTCCGCGTAGACACCGGGGTTGCCGGCGTCGGCGCAGCCCACGCCCCAGGAGACGACACCGAAGAGGCGGCCGTTGAGGACGAGCGGCCCGCCGGAGTCACCCTGGCAGGAGTCCTTACCGCCTTCCTCGTACCCGGCGCAGATCTCGCCGTCGGCGGTGTAGCCCTCGCTCGCGTACGCCTGCTCGCAGTACGCGTCACCCAGCACCGGGACGTCGACCTTCTGGAAGGTGTTCGCCGGGCCGGTGCCCTCGGTCTCACCCCAGCCGTACACGACCGACGCCGCTCCGGCCGCGTCCGCCGCGGTGTCGGTCTCCAGCGCCAGCGTCGGTACGCCATCGAACGGCGTGGTCAGCGTCATCACCGCGACGTCGTGCCCGGGTGCCTGCCCGTACTGCGGGTCGACCCAGATGCTGCCGATCTTCGACTCCTTGCCGACCGACGTGTCACTCAGCACGTCCCGGCCCTGGATCGCGGTGTAGGTGGACGCCGCCTCCTGCGAGCAGTGCGCCGCGGTGACGATCTTGTTCGCCGCGACCAGCGTCGCCCCGCACCACTCGCCGGTCGGGTCGGGGGAGCCGGTGTTCGACAACTGGATCGCCCAGGACGTGTCGGCGGTGTGGGCGATGGTGCCGCCGACGATCCGGGTCTTCGGTCCGTCGGGCGTCTGCGCGGCCGTTGCGGAGCCGGCTACGGCCACCGCACCGAGGGACGCCACGGTCAGCACCCCGGCCGCCACGGCGGCACGGATCAACTGCAATCTTCCTGTCATGCCTCACTCCAGGTTGATAGGGGCCACGCGGGCGGCGTGGCCTCCCTGGAGCGTCTCCCGGATACCGTGCGTAGCGCACCTCCCACTTGCGGTAACTCCTGAGTTATGGCCTGGTCCGCCCCAGCCGGCGGCACCGGTCACAGCCCCATCGCCTTGCCGTCGAGTACCTGGCTCTTCGCGGGAGCCTTCGGTGCGGGCACCTTGCCGTAGTCGCTGAAGCTGAACCGGTTCTTGCCCTCGGTCATCCGGACCAGCCGGCCCGTCGAGGTGTCGATCCACAGGGCGGCGCCGTCGTCGGTGAGCCCGACGCAGCGGATGCCGTCGACCATCCGCGCCGAGACCTTGCGAGGCGGCGCAGCCGTGGCCGTGCCGTCCTCGCTGAACATCGTCGCGAAGAACTTGCCGGGCGTGACCAGGTCCACCATCTCCTGGGTGTCCTTGTCGACCTTGGACAGCTTGATCCACTTGTTCTTCAGCTGTCTCACGATCTCCGCCGTCTCGGCCGGGCTGCTCTTGTCGGCCTTCGCCTGCGCGCGGATCGCGGACTCGGACAGTTGGAGGTAGACGGTCCGGCCGATCGCACGGACGGAGTACGACGCTCCCGCGACGGTGAAGGTGCCCGAGCCACCGCCCGTCGCCAGGGTGATGTCGAACGTCATCGGGCCGGTGGTGTCGGTGATGGTGCCGCGCATCCGCAGGCTGGTCGCCGCCAGTGACGCCTCCCGCGTCTTCTGCATGATGGTCCGGACCGGCAGGCTCTCCAGACCCGCGGCGGGCGTCGGCGTGGGCGTGACTGGCGTGCCGGCACGTGCCGTCGCCGGGGTGGTGACGGGCGGCTTGTTCTCGCCCGCGGTCTCGGCGCTGCCGCCGCAACCGGTGGTGACCAGGGCGATCAGGGCGGCCGACGCCGCAGTACGGATCCAGGGGAAGGACATGTGTCGGACTCACTTTCCGGTACGTCGGCGCGGTGGCCGGTGCTGGTTGGAATCGGTGCCTCCGACTCTGCGGCGGCCGACTGCTGTCCCACTGCCGTTCCACTGCGCCCGACTGCTGTCCCACTGCCCCCACCCCCGAAACCTCTGCGGATAGACTGCCGTCGGCCGAAGGGCAGCTCGGTGGGGGCGGATCGGGAGGTTGCTGACCAGTGCCAGGGGCGGTCGATGACTCGGTCCGGTTCGATCTGCTCGGACCGCTGCGAGCCTGTCGTGGGTCGCGCGAGCTGGATCTCGGCCCGGCCAAGCAGCGCGCGGTTCTCGCGAGTCTCCTGCTCTCCGCCAACCGGCCGGTCCCGCCGAGCCGGATCATCGACGCCGTCTGGGGCGACGAACCCCCGGAGAACGGCCCGAACGTCGTGCAGAAGTATGTCGCCGGTCTGCGCCGGGTGCTGGAGCCGGAGCGGGCGCCGAGATCGGCAGGCCGGCTGCTGACCCTGACCGAAGGCGGCTACCGGCTCGCCGTTGCTCCCGGCGCCACGGATGTCGACCGATTCGCCAGTCACGTCCGCACTGCCGGCCAGCGCCGTGCTGAGGGTCAGCTGGCGGAGGCCGCCACGGAGCTCCAGGCGGCCCTGTCGTTGTGGCGGGCCGAACCGCTGGCCGGCCTGACGGGCTCGTACTTCGAAGCCGCCCGCGCCCGGCTCGCCGACGACCGGGCCGCGGCCGTGGAGGAGTGGGCCGAGCTCGAGCTCGAACAGGGTCACCAGCAGAGCCTGCTGCCTGAGTTGTCTCGGCTGGTCGCGGAGTACCCCCTGCGCGAGCGGCTACGCGGCGTTCAGATGTTGGCCCTCTACCGCTCCGGCCGGGCAGCCGAAGCCCTGGCCGCCTTCCGCGAGATTCGCGCCCTGCTGGTCACCGCCCACGGTGTAGACCCGAGCCGCCACCTCCAAGACCTCCACCAGCGGATCCTTCAGGACCACCCGACCCTGAGCACATCCACCCCACCCGCAGCCGCTCCCGCGGCGCCTTCGCCCAGCCTCACTGCACCCGCGGCGCCTTCGCCCAGCTCCACGTCGCCCGCGGCTGGTCCTCCGGCGCCCTTGCCCACCCCTGTCCCGTCCCCAGCCCCAGCTGGGCGGGCACGAGAGGAGCGATTGCGGGTCCAGGACTGGATGCTGAAGTTCGTGGTCGCGGCGGTTCCAATCCTCTCGGTCGGGCTCCTGGCCGGCCCGGCGATGGGCGTCGTCGCACTCCGGCGGCGCAGCGTCCGCCTCGGGCTGGCGGCCGCCGCGTATCTGGCCGCGACGACCACCGGCGCCCTGATGATCGACACGACCAGCGACGACATCACCAGCACCAAGGACGGTCTCGGGGTGACTCTGGTGATCGCGACCGCGCTGGTCTGCGCGGTGCATCTGGCGGTGATCGTGCCGAGGCGCACCCGGCAGCCTTCCGATGACGAGACGCGCCGGCAGTACGGGCGCCAACTCGCCGCCGAGCATCCGCTGATCGCCCGGCAGCTCGGCATCGGGCGCCCCGATCTGCCGAACCAGTTCGAGGACGGTGGGCTGATCGACGTCAACGAGGCTCCCGAGGCGGTACTGCGGACGCTGCCGGGCGTCTCCGCCGAGCACGCCACGCTGATCGCCGCGGATCGGGCCCACCGCGGGCCGTTCCGCTCCCTGGAGGATCTGTCCGCGCGCGGTCTGTTCCCCTGGCCGATCCCGCCGCGGGTGGCCGACGTCCTGCTGATCATCCGGGTCGAGGACACCGTCGATCGGGACCGCCCGTGAGCGACCGGGATTTCTGTCGGTGGTGCCAGGAAGAATCGGTGACGTGACCACACAGGTGTTGTCGACGGCTCAGGCCCGGCGCGTGGCGCTCGCGGCGCAGGGGTTCATGGATCCGCGACCGAAGGGTGTGCCCGACGCCCGGGCGCTGGCGCGCGTGCTCGGCCGCATCGGCCTGATCCAGATCGACTCGGTGAACGTGCTGAGCCGGGCCCAGTATCTGCCGCTCTACTCCCGCCTGGGGCCGTATCCGCGCGATCTGCTCGACCGCGCCGCCGGGAAGGCACCACGCCGCCTGGTGGAGTACTGGGCTCACGAGGCCTCCTTGATCCCGGTCGAGACGCATGCCCTGATGCGGTGGCGGATGGCCCGCGCGGCGACCGAGGCTTGGGGCGGCCCGCGATCGATCGCCAAGGAGCGGCCGGATCTGCTCAAGCAGGTGCTCGCCGACGTCCGCGACCACGGCCCGCTGACCGCCCGCCAGATCGACGACGACGTCGAGCGGTCGAAGGAGAACTGGGGCTGGAACTGGTCCGACGTGAAACGGGCCCTCGAGTTCCTCTTCTTCGCCGGTGAGATCACGGTGGCCCGCCGCAACCAGCAGTTCGAGCGGATGTACGACGTACCGGAGCGGGTGCTGCCCCGCGCCGTACTGGAGACTCCGACGCCGTCCGTGGCGGAGGCGCACCGGGGGCTGGTGTCGATCGCGGCGAAGGCGCACGGGGTGGCGACCGCGCAGTGCCTGAAGGACTATTTCCGGACCGAGCCGGCGCCGACCGCGCAGGCGATCGCCGAGCTGGTCGAGGACGGCGAGCTGATCCCGGTCGGGATCGAGGGGTGGAAGCGGCAGGCGTATCTGCACCGGGACGCGCGGCTGCCGCGGCGGGTGAACACGCGGGCCCTGGTCAGCCCGTTCGACTCGCTGGTCTACGAACGGACCCGGACCGAGGTGCTGTTCGACTTCCGGTACCGGATCGAGATCTACGTCCCGGCGGAGAAACGCATCTACGGGTACTACGTGCTGCCCTTCCTGCTCGGGGACCGACTGGTTGCCCGGGTGGACCTGAAGTCGGACCGCGCCGCCGGGGTGCTGCTGGTCCAGTCGGCCCACGCCGAGCCGAAGGCGCCGGTGGAGACCGCGGACGAGCTGGCCGCCGAGCTGGTCCAGCTGGCCGGGTTCCTGGGGCTGGACCAGGTCCGGGTGGTCGGCGGCGGCGACCTCTCACCTGCGCTGAGTGACGCCCTGCTGACAGCGCGGTAGCACGGCGACAGACCCGGCCCGGTGGTTCCCGACCGGGCCGACGGAACTTTTCCGGCGGCCGGATCGTGGGTCGGATAGGCCCCGCGGCACGCATAGGGGCGTGGCTTGGCACACCCGGCCCCGTACCATGGGTGTCGCGCGCCCGCCCACGGGTGGATCGTGCCCTGTCGGCGTCGGCCGCACCCAAGGCTTCAGCAGCAAGGAGAGAACTCCCCACCATGAAGGTGATCGACAAGGTCCTGCGGATCGGCGAGGGCAAGATCCTGCGCCAGCTCCAGGGCATCGCGAAGATGGTCAACTCGATCGAGGACGACTTCGTCGGGATGACCGACGAGGAGTTGCGCGGTCAGACCGCGGAGTTCAAGCAGCGGCACGAGAACGGGGAGTCGCTCGACGCGCTGCTGCCGGAGGCGTTCGCGGTCGTCCGGGAGGCGGCCAAGCGGACCCTGCACCAGCGGCACTACGACGTCCAGATCATGGGCGGCGCCGCGCTGCACCTGGGCAACATCGCCGAGATGAAGACCGGTGAGGGCAAGACCCTGGTCGGGACGCTGCCGACGTACCTGAACGCGCTGTCCGGCAAGGGCGTGCACGTGGTCACGGTGAACGACTACCTGGCCAAGTTCCAGGCCGAGTGGATGGGCCGGGTGTACCACTTCCTCGGCCTCGACTACGGCGTGATCCTGCCGGAGATGTCGCCGGCCGAGCGCCGGATCGCGTACAGCAAGGACATCACCTACGGCACCAACAACGAGTTCGGCTTCGACTACCTGCGCGACAACATGGCGCAGAGCATCGAGGACTGCGTCCAGCGCGAGCACAACTACGCGATCGTGGACGAGGTGGACTCGATCCTGGTCGACGAGGCCCGGACCCCGCTGATCATCTCCGGCCCGGCCGAGGACTCGCAGCGCTGGTACGTCGAGATGGCGAAGATCGCGAACACGCTGAAGCCGCGGGTCGCCGACGACAAGGTGCCGGAGGAGCAGCGTCCGGTGGCCGACTACGAGGTGGACGAGAAGAAGCGCACCGTCGCCATCCTCGAGCGCGGGATCGAGAAGGTCGAGGACCGGCTCGGGATCGACAACCTGTACGAGTCGGCGAACACCCCGCTGATCAGCTACCTGAACAACGCGCTGAAGGCCAAGGACCTGTTCCGCAAGGACAAGGACTACGTGGTCGTCGACAACGAGGTGCTGATCGTCGACGAGCACACCGGCCGGACGCTGCACGGCCGCCGCTACAACGAGGGACTCCACCAGGCGATCGAGGCCAAGGAAGGCGTCGAGATCAAGGAGGAGTACCAGACCCTCGCCACGATCACGCTGCAGAACTACTTCCGCCTCTACGAGAAGCTGGCCGGCATGACCGGTACGGCGATGACGGAGGCGGCCGAGTTCCAGAAGATCTACGGTCTGGGCGTCGTCCCGATCCCGACCAACAAGCCGATGATCCGCTCCGACGAGCGGGACCTGATCTACCGGACCGAGGACGCCAAGTTCGACGCGGTGGTCAAGGACATCGTCGAGGTGCACGGCACCGGTCAGCCGATCCTGGTCGGCACCACCAGCGTGGAGAAGTCCGAGCGGCTGTCCGCCCAGTTGCGCAAGGAGAACATCGCGCACGAGGTGCTGAACGCGAAGCAGCACGCGCGGGAAGCGGCGATCGTGGCCGAGGCCGGCCGCAAGGGCGCCGTCACGGTGGCCACCAACATGGCCGGTCGTGGTACCGACATCATCCTCGGCGGCAACCCGGAGTTCCTGGCCGACAAGGACCTGCGCGCCCGCGGGATCGACCCGGCCGAGTCGCCGGAGGAGTACGAGGCGCAGTACCCGTCGGTCCTGGAGCAGTTCGAGAAGCAGGTGAAGGACGAGCAGGAGGAGGTCACCGAGGCGGGTGGCCTGTACGTGCTCGGCACCGAGCGGCACGAGTCCCGCCGGATCGACAACCAGCTGCGCGGCCGGTCCGGCCGTCAGGGCGACCCGGGCAAGTCCCGGTTCTACCTGTCGCTGGAGGACGACCTGATGCGCCTGTTCAAGCGCGAGATGGTCGACTGGGCGATGTCGCGCAACAACGACGACACCCAGCCGCTGGAGAACAAGGTCGTCACCAAGGCGATCGCGTCGGCGCAGTCCCAGGTCGAGGCGCAGAACTTCGAGACCCGGAAGAACATCCTCAAGTACGACGACGTGATGAACCGGCAGCGGCACGTCGTGTACGACGAGCGCCGCCGGGTGCTCGAGGGCGCCGACCTGCGCGAGCAGGTGGAGGACATGCTCGAGGAGACCGTCACCGGCTACGTCCAGGGTGCGACCGCGGACGGGTTCGCCGAGGACTGGGACCTGGACGCGCTGTTCACCGCGATGAAGACGCTGTACTCCACCGAGCTGACCGAGGAGCAGCTGGTCGAGGAGGCCGGCGGCGACAAGGCCGGGCTGACCCAGGACTTCCTGGTCGAGGCCTTCAACGCCGACGCCAAGGCGGCGTACGACCGGCGCGAGGAGCAGCTCGGCACCGAGGCGATGCGCGAGCTGGAGCGCCGGGTGGTGCTCAGCGTGCTGGACCGCAAGTGGCGTGAGCACCTGTACGAGATGGACTACCTGCGCGAGGGCATCGGCCTGCGCGCGATGGCGCAGCGCGACCCGCTGGTCGAGTACCAGCGCGAGGGCTACGACATGTTCGCCGCGATGATGGAGTCGATCAAGGAGGAGTCGGTCGCCTTCATCTTCAACGTCGAGGTCGACGTCGAGGCGATGCGGGCCGAGATGGAGCTCGCCGCCGAGGCCGAGGCGGCCGACTCCGACGAGGGCATCGTGGGCCGCCGGGTCGAGGACATCCTCACGCCGGGTGCGCCGGTGGCGGAGTTCCCGGGCCGGGTGCAGGACGAGGCCCGCCCGCAGGACACGCCGCGTCCGCGGGACACGCCGCGGCTGCGCGCCAAGGGCCTGACCGGCGACAGCCGCCCGCAGCGGCTGTCGTACTCGGCGCCGACCATCGACGGCGACGAGGAGGTCGCGGTCCGCCAGGACGGGGCCGACGAGAGCGGCCTGCAGTACGCCGGTACGCCGCGCAACGTGGCCTGCCCGTGTGGCTCCGGCAAGAAGTACAAGCGCTGCCACGGCGACCCGCAGTCGGACGTCTACAAGTTCTGAGCTGACACCTCGAGCGGCCGGTCCCGGAAGGGGGCCGGCCGCTCGTGTGTCTGGCGCCATGGCGGTCGACGGACTCGGTGTGATGCTCTGGACCCATGTGGCTGACGGAGAAGTTCGGGTTGTCCGTTCCGGTGGTGGGCGCACCGATGGCGAATGTGAGCGGCGGCAGGCTGACCGCCGCGATCTCGGTGGCTGGGGGACTGGGGATGCTCGGCGCCGGTTCCGCCGTCAGCGCTGACTGGATCCGCACCGAGGGTGCGGTCGCCGCGGCGAGCGGTAAGCCGTACGGCGTCGGCCTGATGGCCTGGTCGGTGAAGGACCGCCCCGAGCACCTCGATGCCGTCCTCGAGCTGAAGCCGGCCCTCGTCTCGCTCAGCTTCGGTGACTATGCGCCGTACGTCGGGATGTTGCAGAAGGAAGGCATCGTCGTCGCCATGCAGGCGGGGACGGTCGCCGATGCGCGGGAGGCGATCGACGTCGGGGTGGACGCGATCGTCGCGCGCGGTGCCGAAGCCGGTGGTCACGGGCGCAACGCGGTCGCCACCCTCCCGCTGCTGCAGTCGATCCTCGATCTGACCGAGATCCCGGTCCTCGCGGCCGGCGGCATCTCGGGTCCGCGCGGGCTGGCCGCCGTACTGGCTGCGGGAGCAGTGGGCGGCTGGATCGGTACGGCGTTCCTCACCTGCACGGAGGCGCTGACGCCGGAGCCGGTCCGGCAGCGGGTGATCGAGGCCGACGAGACCGACACCGTGTACGGCACGGTCTTCGACGCGGCCTCGCGGGCCGGCTGGCCGGACGAGTTCGGCGGTCGCGCGCTCCGGAACGCCTTCTTCGACACCTGGGAAGGCCACGAGGAAGAGCTCAAGACGAAGGACGCCGCGCACGCCGACTACGTCGACGGCGTCCGGGCCGCCGATCCCGCCCGCACCTCGATCTACGCGGGCCAGGGCGTCGGCGCGCTCACCACCCAGCCGACGGCCGCCGAGGTGCTCGGTTCCTTCGCCACCTACCGCACCTACCTCCAGGCCGCCCAGTAGTCGAGGTTGCTGTCCACTGTGGCCTGTGAGACGCTACCACCATAAGCCCCTAACGGTGGAATCACGATGGCTCAGATGCGGCCCACGTTGGCCATGGTTGCTGCCCGGACGGGTGTGTCGAAGGCGACGGTCTCGAAGGTCCTGAACGGACGCCCGGACGTCGGCGCGGCCACTCGCGCCAGAGTCGAGCGTGCCCTGGCCGACCACGGCTATGTCCCGGTACGACGCACGCCGAAACGCCGGCGTCCGCGCAGCGTCAGCCTGGTCTGCGACGACCTGCTCTCGCCGTACACGTCGGAGCTCCTGCGGGGAGTCGTCTCCGCCGCGACGGAGGCCGAGGTGGATGTGGTCGTCACTGCCTTGGAGTCCTGGCGGAGAAAGTCGTCAGGAGGTGGAGGGATCATCGTCGCCGCCTGCGAGGTGACCGACGGACAGGCGAAGGCGCTCGACCGTTCCGGCCAGCCGATGGTGGCGATCGATGCACTCAACCTTCCATCGGGCGAGGTGACGACCGTCGGCTCGACCAACGCGACCGGGGCGATCGCCGCGACCGAGCACCTGATCGGCCTGGGACACGAGCGCATCGCCTTCGTCGGTGGACCGGCAGCGTCGTCGTGTGGACAAGCCCGGCTGCACGGCTATCGCGCGGCGATGAGTCAGGCGGGCCTGCACGTCGACGCCGAACTCGTGTCGCACGGCCCCTTCGTCACCGCCACCGGTGTCACCGAGGGCCTGCGGCTGCTCGCGTTGGAGCAGCCGCCCACTGCTGTCTTCGCCGCCAACGACGCGATCGCCCTCGGCGTGATCGAGGCGGCCCGGCTCCGCGGCCTCGCCGTACCCGCGGACGTGAGTGTCGTCGGCTTCGACGACACCTTCCTGGCCGAGTCGTCGACACCGCCGCTGACCACCGTGCGTCAATCCCTGCAGGACCTGGGCGCCTTCGCGCTCAAGACCTTGCTGCGGCTGGGCGCGGGCGACCCACCGGAATCGCCCCACGTCGAGCTGGCCACCGAGCTCGTCATCAGGAGCTCGAGCGCAGCGCCGGCGCCAAGTAATTGCCGTGAGCAATGACCAGCTCGTCGCACAGGTCCCAGATCCGCTCGACCGGAAGCGCCGCCGCGGTGGCCGGGTCGACCATCACGGCCTGCCTGATCGCCAGTGGATCCTCGTCCACCGCGGCCTTGACCACCAACTCGGCGACGTTGAGGTACGAGCGGTTCAAGGCCGCACACTGCGTCGGCAAGGCACCGACCACCGTCGGCTGAACACCCGAACCGTCAACCAGGCAAGGGACTTCGACGACCGCACCGGCCTGGAGGTTGGTGATCAGGCCGGTGTTCGGAACATTGCCGTAGATCGTCCGCGGGGTTCCGGTGACGATGCTGTGGATGACCTGCGGCGCGTACTCCATCGTCCCCTCGACCGGCAACGGTTCGCCGGCCTTCAAGGCCTTCCGGGTCAGCTCGTACGACGCCACGTTCTCCTCGACGATCCGCAGGTACTCGCCGACCGGCAGCCGTAACCGCTCGACCTCGGACGCATGCGACAGGTACCACGGCACGTACTCCGACGAGTGCTCACTCGTCTCGGTCGGATAGAACCCGAGTCGCCGGTACATGTCCACTCGCACCCGGCGCAGCAGCTCCGCATCACGGTCGATCACCGCATCCAACCGGTCGTACAGGTTCTCCGGTCCGCGCTCGAAACGCAGTACCCAGGCCTGGTGGTTCACTCCGGCGGCCAGATAGGTGATGTCGTCGTACGGTACGCCGACCAGCTCGGCGAGACCGTTCATCGTCCAGTAGATCGAGTGGCACAGGCCCACGACTTTCCGAAGGCCCAATGTGGCGAGGTACCACACGTTCATCACCATTGGGTTGGTGTAGTTGAGCAACCAGGCGTCCGGGCACACCGCCGCGATGTCCTCCGCGAGCCCGCGCAACACCGGGAACGTCCGCAGCGCCCGGAACACCCCGCCGACACCGAGTGTGTCCCCGATCGTCTGCCGGATCCCATACCGAGCAGGGATCTCGAAGTCCAGCCGGGTCGCCTCGCCCATCCCGACCTGGACCATGTTGATCACGAAGTCGGCGCTGTCCAGAGCTGCCCGCCGATCGAGGTGCGAGGTGATGCGCGGCGTCACGCCACGTTCGGTGGCGATGTACGCCGCCGCGGCCGCCGCCGTCTCGAGTCGCTCGGGATCGATGTCGTGCAGCGCGATGTGCACCGGTCCCAGATCGAGACTGAACAGATCCGCCAACAGCCCCTGCGTGAAGACAACGCTCCCGGCCCCGATGAACACGATCTTCGTCATCGGGCTGCACTCTCTACTGCGAGGTCCCAGTCTGCCTGCGCCGCGGTCCCGCCAGCGGCCCGCGTCGACAGCGAGCCGCACGCCGTCGCGATCGACAGCGCCTGGTCGCGACCGCACCCGTTGAGTACGGCGGCCACGTAACCGGCATCGAAGCTGTCCCCGGCACCCACCGCGTCGACCGTTTCGACCTTGAGCGCAGGAGCGGTCGCCACCGAGGATCCGTTGTGGGCAAGGGCTCCGTCCGTGCCGTTCTTCACCACGACCAGTGGACCCCGGCGCGCCAGGATCCCGGCGGCGTCGGTGACCGATGGATGGCCGGTGAGGGCTCGTGCCTCGGCCGCGTTCGGCAGGAAGAAGTCGGTGACCCGCAGGACCGGGTCGAGCACCATCCGGTCCCAGCGGTCGGTCGGATCGTCGTTCGGATCGAGGGAAGTGGTCGCCTTCGCGCTCTTCGCCTCCTTGAACAGCGCGGCCAGCCCGGCCGCCAGCTGAGGCATCAGGTAGAACGACGCCGCATGCACATGCCGCACCGACCTGAGCAGCGACCGCGGTACGTCGTCCGCACTGGTCGCGGGCAAGGTCCCGGGCGAGGTGAGCATCGCTCGATCGTCGGCCGAGGTCAGGACCGTGGTGAGGGGTGTGGACGTGGAAGGGTCCACGGTGATCGCGTCCACGTTCACTCCGCGGTCCGAGAGCGCCGTACGCACGAATGTGCCGGCCGGGTCGTCGCCGACGCGACCCGCGAAGGCGACACTCAGACCGAGCCGAGCCGCGCCACAAGCCATGATCGCGGCCGACCCGCCGAGCACGAGCGAGCCCTGCTGGACCAGCCGTTCCCGCTGGCCGAAGACGATCGGCTGGTCAACGGGTCCGATGACGACGTCGGGATTGGCGTCGCCGATCACTAGTAGGTCGAAAGTCATATCAGCCCTTGAGTCCGGTAGATGCCAGCGAGCGGATGAAAGCCTTCTGGGCCAGCAGGAATCCCAGGAGGACCGGTAGCACGGTGATGACGTTGCCGGCCATCACGGCAGCCCACTGGGTGTGGTGCTGGCCCTGGAAGGTGGTCAGTCCGAGCTGGAGCGTGTAGTTGGTGTCGTGATTGATCGCGATCAGCGGCCAGGTCAGGTCGTTCCAGGTGCTCAGAAAAGTCAGTACGGCGACCGTGTTCAGCGCCGGCCGGGCCAGTGGCAGCACGATCGAGACGAGGATGCGCAGCCGGCCGCACCCGTCGATCCAGGCCGCCTCTTCGAGCTCGCGCGGCAGGCTGACGAAGAACTGGCGAAAGAGGAACACGGCCAATGGAGTGACCAGCGACGGGATGATCAGCGCACCGAGGGTGTCGATCAGCCCGAGCTGCTTCATCACCAGGAAGGTCGGGATCATCGTCAGCTGGAACGGGATCACCATCGTCGCCAGCATCAGCCCGAGAACCACCTTCGAGCCGGCGAACCGGATCCGCGCGAACGCGTACCCGGCGAACGATCCGAGCACCAGGTTCGCCGTCACCGCGACTGTCGAGACGATCAGCGAGTTGAGGAACCAGCGCGGGAACAACGCGTTCCCGAGCACATACCGGTACCCGTCCAGGTTGATCCCACTGGGAATCAGCGCCGGCGGAAACCGGTTGATCTCCGCGTTGCTCATCACCGAGCTGATCAGCAGCCACACCAACGGCAACGCGAACAGCGCGGCCAGCGGCGCGAGCACGAGATGCCAAGGACTGATCTTCATCGGGCCGCCCTCCGCCGGTAGAGCTGAAAAGCCACCCCGATGACCAGCAGGCCGACGGCCAACGTGTACGCCGCGGCCGCGCTGTAGCCGGCCGTGAACGTCTTGAACGCCTTCTCCCAGATGAAGTAGACGATCACAGTCGTCGACTCCAGCGGCCCGCCTTTGGTGGTGACGAAGACCAGATCGAACACCTGCAACGCGTTGATGGTCTGGAACAGCAGCAGGAAGATCGTCACCGGTGTCAACGCCGGCAGGACGACATGACGCAGTACGGCGAACCGCCCGGCACCGTCGATCCGCGCAGCCTCGACCAGGTCGGTCGAAACCCCTTGCAGACCGGCGAGATAGACGATCACGCAGAAGCCGGTCCCGCTCCACAAGGAGATCGCGACCAGCAGATACAGCGCCTGCCCGGGATCGCTGAAGAACCCTTGCGCCGGCAGGCCGAGCTTGTGCAGCACCGAGTTGGCCGCACCGAACTCCGGGTCGAGCACGAACGAGAACAGCACACCCTGCGCCGCCGCCGACACCACGAACGGCACGAACGGCACGAACACCAGCGTCCGGTAGAGACCGATGAACCGGATCTTCCGGTCGAGCATGATCGCGATCGCCAATCCGCCGACCACACTGAGCGGCACGTACAGGACGGTGTAGACGAGCGTGTGCTGGACCGCCGACCTGAACTCCGGGTCCTTGGCCAGCGCCTTGTAGTTGGCCAGCCCGACCCACTGACTCGGCGAGACCAGGTCGTTCACCTGGAACGACAACAGCAACGACCACAGCACCGGTACGACGCTGAGCCCCAGGATGAGCAGCACCGACGGGCTGACGAACGCCCAGCCCGTCGCTCCTTCGCCTCTGGTACGGCGCTCCGCCCGGCTCCTCGGGTCGACAGTGAACGTACCGACCACGCTGGCCATCAGTTCGGGACCGCGAGCGCGGCGTTCGACTTGTCGACACACTCCTTCAGCGCATCGGCCGGACGCTTCTTCCCCAGCAGGACGGCGACGATCGCCTGGCCAAGGTGTTGCGAGATCTGCGGGTAGGCCGTGATGGTCGGACGCACCTTCGCGGTGTCCAGCGCGTCCACGAACACCTGTAGCCCGTTCGTCTCGGTGGCGTGCTTCTTCCACTGCGGGAGGGCGGCCGTCGCCTTACTGATCGGCAGGCTGCCGCCCTCGATGTCCCACTGGATGTCCTGCTCCGGCTTGCTCAGCCAGGTGACGAACTCGGTGGCCGCCTTCACCTTGGCCTTGCCGTTGTCGAACACGGTCCAGGTGTCCGGGCCGGAGATCGTCACCGGCTTCCCGGAGTACGACGGCAGCGGCACCACGCCGTACTCGAGACCTGTGTCGAGGATGTCGGGGAGCTGCCAGGGGCCGGTGGCAACCATTCCCATCCGGCCGCCGAGGAACACCTGGTAGAGCTGCTCGCCGCCGGGTTTCGGGTCGACGTAGAGCGATTTGTCGGTGCGCAGCCGGTCGAGCGTGCCGAGGGCCTGCTCACCGACCTTGTCGAAGGCAACGGACTTGCCATCGGAGTTCACCACGTCGCCGCCGAGGTCCCAGATCATCGGCCAGAGCCGCCAGACGGTGTCTTCGTCGCCGACTCCCGGCCAGCCGGTGCCGAAGATTCCCTTGCCGGGATTGGTGAGGGTCTTGGCGGTGGTGACGAAGTCGTCCCAGGTCCAGCCGGGCTTCGGCTCCGGCAGTCCGGCGGCGCTGAACAGCTTCTTGTTGTAGACCAGGCAGAGCGAGTCCAGCAGGGCCGGCGCCGCGCGCACCTTGCCCTTCACCGTCACCGCGTCCTTCGCGGCCGGCCAGATGTCGTCGAGCTTCATCGCATCACTCAGGTCGGCGACCTTCGGGCTACGGGTCAGGCTGGCGAGGTCCGAGCCGAAGATGTACGCGACATCCGGGTAGGAACCCGCCGCCAGGCCCGCGGTGACCTTCTGCAGCATGCTGTCCGCGGTGACGCCGCCACCGCCGCCGACCACCTTGATGGTCGGATGGGTCTTGTTGAACTCGGTGATCAGGGCATCGATCGCGGCCTTGCCGGTGTCGACCTGGCCGTGCCAGAGGTCGACGGTGACGACACCACCGGCCTCTTCGGTGTCACCGGACTTGCCGCAGGCGCCGACGGTGCCGATCGCGGCCAGCGCGGCGGCGGCTCGTAGTACGTCCCGACGTGAAAGGGCAGAGTGAGACATAGAGGTCTCCAGCCGTTCGCAGGTGAATGGATTGGTTCAGCAGGTCTTGCGGACGTACCCGGAGTCACCCGGGACAGAGACGTCCACGTCGCGCCGCACAATGCTGAGCGTGTCGCCCTTCTGGGCGATGCGATTCCGCTTGTCCTGCGTGCGGAGGTCGAGCAGCGGTTCGCCCCAGTCCTCGTCGATGACGAGATTGCCGGCGGCATCGCGGAGCAGCAGGTCGGAGGCCAGTGCGGCCAGGAGCAGACGACGGGTGAGCGGGCGAGTGTCGGACACGATTGCTCCATCGGTCCCGGCGACGCGACCCCGCCTCGGGCTTCACCACGCCCTGGCGCCTGAAAACCGGGCTCCGGATCCAGGGGCGCCGCACGAAGGGCGCTGGTTCCGCTACCGGCTGGGTGCGTCACTGCCGACCTAGTCAAGCCGTCGGGCCCTGGCGGCGTCAAGCGATCGGCTGCAAAAGAGTGCGCGAAACCGCCCGCAGATTGCGGTACTGCGCATACCGCCAGATCTTGACGTACGACGTTTTAACCGGTTTAGTGACTGTTTAAACCGGTTTAAACGCCGTCAAGCGAGGTCTGATGAGCAAACAGCGGCCGACGATCGCCGATGTGGCGACCCGGGCGGGTGTGTCCAAGGGCGCGGTGTCGTTCGCGCTGAACGGACGGCCCGGCCTGGCGAGTGCGACCGTGGACAAGATCCTCGCCGCCGCCGACGAGCTGGGCTGGCGGCCGAGCAACCGGGCCCGGTCCCTGTCGGTCTCGAAGGCGTTCGCCCTCGGTCTGGTGATCACCCGGGACCCGGACGTGCTGTCGTCCGACCCGTTCTTCCCGGCCTTCATCGCGGGGGTCGAGAGTGTCCTGTCCGCCCGCGGACAGGCCCTGGTCCTGCAGGTCGTCACCGCAGGCGAGGAAGAGGAGGCGGGCTACCGGCGGCTGGCGCAGGACGCCCGCGTCGACGGTGTCTTCCTCTCCGACCTCCGGCATGACGACCCCCGGATCGACCTGCTGGTCGAGCTCGGTCTTCCCGCCGTCACGCTGAACCGGCCCGACGGCGCCTCGCCGTTCCCGGCCGTCATCCTGGACGACCGGCCCGGCACCGTCGCGGTCGTCGAGCATCTGCTGTCGCTCGGTCACCGCCGGATCGCGCACGTCGCGGGTCCGCCCGCATTCGTGCACGCGACGGCCCGGTCCACGGCCTTCGTGTCGACGCTGGCCGCCGCCGAGGTCGAGCCGGTGGCGCTCGAGACCAGCGACTTCACCGCCGCGGGCGGGATCGAGGCGACCAAGCGACTGCTGGCGCTGCCGCAGCCGCCGACTGCGATCGTCTACGCCAATGACCGGATGGCGATCGCCGGCCTCGGTGCCGCCCAGGCGGCCGGACTGACCGTGCCGGACGACCTCAGCATCGCCGGGTTCGACGACAGCGAACTGGCCGAGTACGTCCACCCCGGCCTGACCACCGTGCGCGCCGACCCGTTCCGCTTCGGCGAGGCGGCCGCCCAGACCCTCAACCAGCTCGTCGACGGTGCGGACGTAGTACCCGATGTCGAGCTCCCACCCGCGCAGTTGGTCGTCCGCCGGTCCACCGGTGCGTCCCCTGTGTAGTGCTCCCCCTGGAGGAAAGATGAAACTGCAAGCTGGACTGCTGGCCCTGGTGCTGGTCGGCTCACTCGCCGCGTGCGGTGACAGTGGCGGCGGCTCTGGTGATGCCGACGCCGCGGCCAAGGCCACCGGCCCGATCACCATCTGGTACTCGAACAACCCCGAGGAAGTGGCCTGGGGCAAGCAGATGGTCGCGGCCTGGAACACGGCGCACCCGGACCAGAAGGTCACCTCGCAGGAGATCCCGACCGGGAAGAGCTCCGAGGAGGTCATCGGTGCCGCGATCACCGCGGGCAACGCGCCCTGCCTGATCTTCAACACCTCGCCGGCCTCGGTCTCGCAGTTCCAGAAGCAGGGCGGTCTGGTGCCGCTGGACAGCTTCTCCGACGGGAAGTCGTACATCGAGGACCGCTCGGGCGACGTCGCCCAGCAGTACAAGTCGACCGACGGCAAGTACTACCAGCTGCCGTGGAAGTCGAACCCGGTGATGATGTTCTACAACAAGAAGGCGTTCGCCAAGGCCGGGATCGACACCGCGAAGCCGCCGCTGGCGACGTACGACGAGTTCCTCGCCACCTCGAAGAAGCTGGTCGCCGCGAAGGCTGCGAAGTTCGCCATCTACCCGGCGCCGAGCAACGAGTTCTACCAGTCCTGGTTCGACTTCTACCCGCTGTACGCGGCCGAGTCCGGTGGCAAGCAACTGGTCGAGGACGGCAAGGCCACGCTCGCCTCCGACGAGGGCAAGAAGGTCGCGAACTTCTGGCGGACCATGTACGCCGACAAGCTGGCGTCGCAGGAGAAGTACACCGGTGACGCGTTCGTCGACGGCACCGCCGCGATGGCCGTGGTGGGTCCGTGGGCGATCGCGACGTACAAGGGCAAGGTCGACTGGGGCGTCGTCCCGGTGCCGACCTCGGCCGGCAAGCCGGCCAATGAGATCCACACCTTCTCCGATGCGAAGAACGTCGCGATGTACTCGGCGTGCAAGAACCGCGGCACCGCGTGGGAGGTGCTGAAGTTCGCCACCAGCCAGGAGCAGGACGGCAAGTTCCTGGAGACCACCGGCCAGATGCCGCTGCGTAAGGACGTGGCGTCGACGTACGCGGACTACTTCACCAAGAACCCGGCGTACAAGACGTTCGCGGACCAGGCGGCGCGCACGGTCGAGGTGCCGAACGTGGCGAACTCGATCACCATCTGGCAGACCTTCCGGGACGCGTACTCCAAGTCCGTGATCTTCGGCCAGGAGGACCCCGGCGCGGCCCTCGACGGCGCCGCGCAGAAGGTCGATCAGCTCGCCGCACAGTCATGAGCCGATTGGCCCCGACCGGGACAGCAGGACGGCGTGGCATTCTCGCGAAGGTGCTGGGTGACCAGCCGATCGGTTCCGCCTTCGTCACGCCGTACCTGGTGTTCCTGGCGCTCGTGTTCGCCTACCCGCTCGTGTTCGCCGTCTACATGTCGTTCCACGACTACTTCTTCACCGCGCCCGGCGCGGTCGTGGACCGGCCGTTCGTGGGATTCGCCAACTACGTCACCGTGTTGTCGGATCCCGCGGTACGACGGGCGTTCGTCAACGTCGGGATCTTCCTGGTCATCAACGTGCCGCTGACCGTCATCTTGTCGCTCGTCCTGGCGAACGCGCTGAACGCGGCGATCCGGTGGCGGACGTTCTTCCGGGTCAGCTACTACGTGCCGTACGTGACCGCGAGCGTCGCGGTGGTCGGGGTCTGGCTGTTCCTGTTCAACTCGAACGGCCTGGTGAACACCATCCTCGGGCCGCTCGCGCCGGATCCGTCCTGGCTGGTGAACTCGAAGCTGGCGATGCCGACGATCGCGATCTACGTGACCTGGAAACAGCTCGGGTTCTTCATCCTGCTGTATCTGGCCGCACTGCAGAACGTCTCGAAGGATCTGTACGAGGCGGCCTCGATGGACGGTGCCGGACGGTGGAAGTCGTTCCTGAACGTGACGGTTCCCGGCGTCCGGCCGGCCACGACCCTCGTCGTACTGCTCGCGACGGTGACCGGGGCGAACCTGTTCACCGAGCCCTATCTGCTGACCGGTGGTGGCGGTCCGGACGGCGCGTCGGCGTCGCCGGTGCTGGTGATGTACCAGAAGGGCATCGAACAGGGGAACCCGGACATCGGGTCCGCGATCGGGGTGCTGCTGGTGATCGGCGTCCTGATTCTCGCGTTGATCGAACGACGCTTCGTAGGGAGGGAGGACTGATGCGACTCCGTTTCGTCGCCTTGCTGCTCGGCGCATTCGTGTTCCTGTTCCCCTTCTACTACATGCTGATCGGCAGCCTGCAGACCGAGCCGGACCCGTCCGTGCGCGGTGCCTTCCCGGAGCTGGGCAACCTGACCCTGCACAACTACGGCGAGATCGACAAGGCGATCAGCCTCGGCCAGTCGTTGATCAACTCGGGGATCTTCACCGGCGGTGTCATCCTCGGGACACTCGTGTTCGGCGTCCTCGCGGGATATGCCCTGGCCCGGCTGCGGTTCCGCGGCCGGGGGGTCGTGTTCAACCTGATGCTGCTGGTCCAGGTGGTGCCGTTCCAGTTGCTGACCATTCCGTTGTACGTACTGATCGTGCGCAGCTACGGCCTGGCCGACTCCTACCTCGGGATGATCCTGCCGTTCGCGATCAACTCGACCGCGGTCTTCGTGTTCCGGCAGTACTTCCTGCAGCTTCCGCAGGAGTTGTTCGACGCGGCCCGGATCGACGGTGCCGGCGAGCTGAGCATCCTGTGGCGGGTGGCCATCCCATTGGTGAAACCCGCCCTGCTGACCGGCGTACTGCTGACCTTCATCGGGCCGTGGAACGAGTTCCTCTGGCCGTTCCTGATCACCAAACAGCAGGATCTGCAGCCGCTCGCGGTGTCACTGTCGAACTACCTGACCACCGTGTCGGCCCGGGCGGCGAACCCGTTCGGTGCCGTCCTCGCCGGGGCGTGTGTGCTGGCCGCGCCGGCCGTGACGTTGTTCCTGATCTTCCAGCGCCGCTTCATTGCCGCGAACCTCGAGTCCGGGGTCAAGGGCTAACTCGTCTTTTCTGGAAAGGCTTTGTCGTGACTGTTCCTTATGCGCTCACCCGTGTCGGCGTGCTGATGACGCCCGAGCCGGGCAACGAACTCGAGGCCGAAGGGGTGCTGAACCCGGCCACCGGGCACACGCCTGACGGCACCCTGTACCTGCTTCCGCGGCTGGTGGCCGCGGGCAACGTGTCGCGGGTCGGCCTGGCCGAGGTGGAGTTGAAGGATGGTGTGCCGGTCGGCGTCCGACGCGAAGGCGTCGTACTGGCGCCGGACGAGGGCTGGGAACGCGGGCTGAACAACGCCGGCGTGGAGGACCCGCGGGTGACCTGGATCCCGTCGCTGAACACCCACGTGATGACGTATGTCGCCTATGGCCCGCTGGGTCCGAAGCCGGCGTTGGCGTTGTCGCGGGACTTGCGGTCGTGGGAGCGGATCGGGCCGCTGCACTTCGAGTACCAACCAGACCTCGACACCGACCTGAACCTCTTCCCCAACAAAGACACCGTCTTCTTCCCCGAACCCGTCCCGGGCCCCGACGGCGAACTGTCCTACGCGATGCTGCACCGGCCGATGTGGGACCTCGGCTGGTTCCGCGAAGGAGAAGGCATCCATCTCCCCGCCGGCATCACCGACGAACGGCCCGGAATCTGGGTGTCCTTCGTACCGGTCGCCGACGTCGACCGTGACGTGCGGAACCTGGTGCACCTACGCAACCACCGGCTGGTCGCGATGTCGGAGTACCCCTTCGAAGAACTGAAGATCGGAGCCGGGCCGGCGCCGCTGCGGGTGCCGGAGGGCTGGCTGGTGATCCATCACGGGGTGACGGGTGAACAGCCGCAGGGCTTCGACCCGACGACGCAGAAGGTCAGCTATGCGGCCGGGGCGCTGCTGCTGGACGCCTCCGATGTGACCCGGGTGATCGCCCGGTCGTCGGAACCGCTGCTCGTTCCTGAAACCGAGGAGGAGCGAGTCGGAACGGTCGGGAACGTGGTGTTCCCAACAGCCATCGAGGAAGTGGATGGGGTCCGGTACGTCTTCTACGGCATGGCCGACGCCGCCATCGGTGTCGCCAGATTGGACCGGCTGACATGACTGTCACCCGCCGAACCGTCATCGGTGGAGCTGTAGCGCTGGGCGCCACTTCTGCTGTCACGTTGCCGGCCTCCGCATTGCCGGCTCCTGCGTTGCCGGCTTCTGCTGCCGGCCGTCTGAGCAACCTCGCGCATCTCGACTACTTGCGTACGTCGGTCACACCACCTGCTGCCGCCGGACACAGCACGTACGGCTCCGGACCTCTGGGTGTGCTCTGGACCTATGCGGACCGCCAAGCGGACGGCTCCTACAAGCGCATCGGCGGCGGGACGTACGACCCGGTCACCGACACCTACGGCCAGGGCGCCTTCAACGCGGACGACATCTCCCGCGCTGCTGTGGTGTACCTACGCCACCATCGGCAGTTCGGCGACCGTAGTTCCCTCACCGCGGCGCGAGACCTCCTCCGAGGCCTCACCTACCTTCAGTCGCCCAACGGGAATGTCGTTCTCTGGATGCAGCCGGATGGCACCCTCAATCCCAGCGCCGATCCAGTCGAACTCCCAGACCCCTCCGACTCGGGACCGTCGTACTGGCTCGCCCGCTTCGTGTGGGCTGTGGGGGAGGGATACGCCACCTTCCGCCGGGTCGACCGGGACTTCGCCGATTTCCTGAAGGCTCGCCTCGAGTTGGCCATCTCTGCCCTGGAGCGCCAGGTTCTTTCCCGCTACGGCCAATGGAACATCGTCGACGGCCGCCGCCTTCCTGCCTGGCTGATCGTGAACGGCGCCGACGCAACGTCCGAGGCCGTCCTCGGCCTTGCGGCGTACGTCCGTGCCCGCGGGTCCACGCGGGCCCGACGCGCACTGACCCAGTTCGCCGAAGGCATCTCTCACATGAGCGCCGGCACGAGCCGGTCCTGGCCGTTCCGCGCCCTGCTGCCGTGGGGCGAGTCCATCTCTGTCTGGCACGCGTGGGGCGCGCAGATGCCGTCCGCACTCGCCGCGGCCTCGTCAGTGCTTGGCTCGCGTCGACTACTGGATCCGGCAGTTGGAGACACGGCCGGCTTCACACCGCTGCTGATGACTGCCGGTGGACCGGACAACGGCTGGCTGCCGGCACCGATCGACCGTACCCAGATCGCCTACGGCGTCGACGCGCGGCTGCAGGGTCTCCTGGCCGTCGGACTGCCCGGGTTGAAGCAGGTCGCCGCCTTCGTTGCCGCCTGGTACTTCGGCGCGAACCGGGCTGCGTCACCCATGTACGACCCGGCGACCGGCCGCACGTACGACGGCATCTCCGGCGACGGCGTCATCAATCGCAACTCCGGCGCCGAATCCACCATCCACGGCCAACTCTCCATGCTCGCGTTGGACGCCAACCCGGGCCTTCTCCGACTGAGTGCGGGTCCGCTGACGAGTTCTGGCCTGCAGGTGGTCGAAGGCGAGGCTGCCACGGGCGGCCAGGTCGTGACCCCGCCGTCCGCCTGGACCGGCGAATCCCAATGGAGCAACGGCTCCTACGTCTCCTTGGCTGCCGGCGGCAGTGCCGAGTGGACCGTGCCCTCCTCGTCGTCGCCGCGCCTGGTCCTGCCGGTAGTGAACCTCCTGAACCCCGGCCGCTCCAGGTGGACCGCGGGCTCCCGGTCACTCGGGTCCATCAACCACGATGCGCTCGGCCCTCAAGGCATCTCTGCGGCCCCCGGCGCGCTGCAACCCATCACGCTGCCCACGCCGCTTCCGCCGTACGCCGCAACTCTCAAGGCAACAGCTGTATCCGGCCAGGATCTCCAGATCGACGCGCTGCTCCTCCTGCCCACCATCAGCACCCTCCGCCTAGGCACGGCTGTTCTCTTGGCCAGCGTCGACCCACATCCCCGGACCTTCACCATCACCAACACCCCGGGCGCCACCGCCTACATCTACACCGCCGACGGCAACCTGCACTCCCGCCGCCGGCTGACCGGGGGAACCTCTCAGGTCCTGATTCAGCCAGGTGGTTTCACGGTCGTGCTTTGAGCGCCTGCGCGCACCAGTTGGCGACGAAGGTGAGGGCTTGGCCGCGTTGATGGAAGAGGTGGTGGCTGTCGGCTTGCTGGTGATAGGCGTTGTGAGAGGTGTCGGAGGCCCGGCCGAGTAGGCCAGGGAGGAGCCAGGCGTACTTGACCCCCGACGCCATCACGGCGAGGCGGACGTCGTCGGAACTGCCTCGCCAACCTGCTTCGCGCAGGCCGTCGAGGTAGTTGTCGATGCACGTCTCGGCGAGTTCGGGCAGCCGCTCGGCCGGCCAGAAGAGGTCGAACACGGCGTCGGGGATGTGGTTGCCGATGTCCTCACCCAGCGCGCCGTCGCCGGTGAATGCCCAGTCGAGCAACGCGAGTTCGCCGGTCGGCCGCTGGATGATGTTCGACACCCAGAGGTCGAGGTGGCACCGAGCCCGCGGCAATCGCGCCACCAGCTCGAGCAGATCATTGCGATGGGCAACCAATTGGGTCCACGCTTCTCGCAACCTGGCCGGCCAGGTCTCAGCCACCAGCGGCTGCCGCCAGGCCGCGTCGTCGTCGAGCAGCGCCCATGGCACGTCGCGAGACGTCGAGTAGTCGCGCAGAAACCCGACCGACGTCCACGGGCGATCGCCCGCCGGCCGCGCCTGCCACCGCCCACACGCCCTCGCCAACGCAGCGTGCTCAGCCAGCGAGAACTCGGTCCCGCGCGCGCCCTCGATGTCCTCCATCATCAGTACTGCGCCGGCCGCGAGCTCCACGACGTCGGCCTCCGGCAGCACCAGCCCCGCGTCGGCGAGTTGCTTTCGCAGTACGTCGTCGCGGTAGACCTCGACCTCGCGACGCCAGTAGTTCCAGTGCCTCGGATCCTCGGATGCGGCCCACGGCCCAGTCGAGGTCGCCGGCTTCCGCAGCGCTTTCCGGATCAGCGTGCGGCCATCGGCGTACGTCACCCGCTCGACGGTCGCGGTCACCGCGTTGAGCGGGTTGTGCCGCAATGTCGCCGTACCGATCTCAGCAGGACGCGAACTCACAAACAGCAATGGTGACACGTGCGCCGGTTCGCCTCAGCCGGTTTCCAGATTGCCGATCAGGCGTGCGGTCAGCTCCAGGTACTGCGTGATCTCCGCGTCGGTCAGTCCGTCGGTGGCCGAGGCGTTCAGCTCGCGCGCGGCGGCGACGAGATCGTCTTCGATCGCGCGGGCTTGATCGGTCAGATACACCCTCACCCGGCGGCGGTCATCTGGATCAGGAACGATCCGAACCAGACCGTCACGTTGCATGCGCTGCAGGGTGTTCGCCATCGTCGCCTGCTCGATCCGAACTCGATCACATAACTCGCGCTGGGTCAGCCCATCCTGCTCGAACAACGCCAACAGTTGAGCAAACTGCCCCGGCACCACCCCGTACGGCGCGATCCGCGCGGCCAGCCCTTGCGCCAGCATTCGCGCCAGCTGATTGACCTGATAGCCCAGCGACTCGGCCCGAAAAGACGCCACCCCTGCCCGCGTCGATCCCGCCCGCGCCGACCCCGCCGACGCCGCCCGCACCCGCGCGGTCGTCTGCCGGCTCCGCTCACTCACACCCGGGTTCCCCGCTTCCTCATCCACCGTCGAATCCTCGCCCACTGCCACATCACAACACCCGACCCGACCAGCACCGGCAGCACCACCCACCTAACCGCCGTCTCAAGCACCACCCCAGGGCCACCCGGCACATAAACATAAGCAACCAACACCACCCCGCCCACCAAATGCGCCATCCGCTGCCGCCCCCGAACCCGCTTCCGACCACCAGCCCGTCGCTCAGCCACCACAGTCATCACGCACTCCAATCCATAGCTTGCTATGAGAATCCCATAGCTAGCTATGTATTACAACCCGAGGGTGCCGTCAGCCGCGGGCAGGGCGGACTCAGCTCAGGAGGATTCGAGGCGGCAGACCGGTGAGGGCTTTGACGTCCCGGGTCAGGTGGGCCTGATCGGCGTACCCGGTCAGAACCGCGACATCGGCCAGTGCAATCCCCGTGCGTGCATGGTCGAGCGCAACGTTCATCCGCAGTACGCGATCGAGCATCTTCGGCCCGTATCCAAACGCGTTCAGGCACCGCCGATGCAACTGCCGCTCACTCAACCCGACACTCCCCGCCAGCGACAGCACCCCGGCTCCACCCCGAAGCATTCCGCTCCGAACAGCACGCAGTACCTGCGTGATCAGCCGATCCGGCGGCTCCTCAGCCAACCCCGCCACCACCTGCTCCAACGCCAACGCCGGCACAGCCGCCGACCGTACCTGATCGGCCAACCGCCGACTCCGCGCAGGCGACCACAGATCGCTCAACGGGACCCGTTTGTTCAGCAACTCCCGCGCCGGCACCCCGAGAAACCGCGGCGCCGTCCCCGGCGCAAACCGGATCCCGGCGTACTTCGTCCCCGCCTCAGCCGACCCAACCCACGCCCGACTGTCCGGCCCCGCGATGATCAACTCATCGTCCATCAGCAGCAGATCCATGCACCCGTCCGGGAGGATCCGATACTCCCCACCCTCCGCCGTCCGCGTCCAGAGCGCAGCCCCAGGCACCCGCGCCGGACGCTCACGATACGGCTCGAACTCACTCACCCCACCAGTCTGCAACCCCCTACCGACATTTCCAGCCCAGCGCCTGTCCCACCCGCCCTCAGCCAGAACACTCCGCGCGTACCCAACCTCTACCAGCCGTTCAGCCGAAGTCCTTACGCCGAACCCGCCCGCAACCAGCCGATCCGCCGCAAAACCCAACGACACGAGACCGCCACCGAAGACACTCCCAGCACCCGTCCAACCGACCTCCACCAACGGAGACCCCCACCCACGACCCTCTCCCGCTCCACCGCCCCGGCCCCGCGAACCCCCGTCAGCTCCGCCGCGCCGCGCCCGCCGACCCCCGTCAGCTCCGCCGCGTCACGCCCGCCGACCCCCATCCGCCCCACCGCGCCACCCTCCGCGGCCAGGTCTCCGGCACTCGCCACTGCGGCACCGTGCCGAGCCCCCCGCTCCGCAGCCGGGTGCAAAGCGCACCACTCCGCGATGGTCGATCCGGCGCCCACCTCCGCCAACAGATCGCTCGCCGTCGTCGACCGAGAATTGCTTGCCGAGGGCCCCGTTTCCGCGCTGTGCCTCGCCGCTGCCTGCACGGTTGGCACCGCCGGCAGATGCGTCCTGGCATGCGCCGCAGCCCATTGCCCGGCCGCCGCCAGCTCGGCTGCCGCCCGCTGGGCGATCGTCTGCCCCACAGGACGCCGTACATCCATCACCCGAACTCCCGGCGGCGAGCCGGCGCTCAGACGATGCAGAGCCGGCTGATCCGGCGCCACCCCAGTGGACGCCGGCCAGCCGGTTGTCATAGGCGTAGTGATTGAGCGGGCCGACTTCACCGCACTGCTGATCGTGCTGTCAGGCATTCGTTCCCCCGAACGACGAAACCGATCCATCGACCGATCCGGCCACCGTACGCCCGCCCCCACCGCAACCACATGACAACAACCACACGATCCGATTGCGCTCCCCAACACCCCCGCGACGATCAGGCCGATCCCGACCCGAACGGCCGCCGCACCACCCCGGAGCTCTGCTTAGTCAGCAGCCGCTTCGGCGATCGACCGGGGCGCCCGCACCTTCGTAAACTGAAGATTGCCCGCCGGCATCATCCACGTCATAACGTTCACCGCCAACCGCCCGGCCCGCACCGCCGGATCGGCCTCGGCGTGCTGCCGCGCAGTCTCCGCATCCACAGACCAAACGGAGAACCCACGAAACCGCTCGTCGTCCTGCCCCATCAGCGGCCCCCGAGCCAGCACCAACCCCCGATCCTGCATCTCGGCACCATGCGCCAAATGCCGATCCTGAAGCTCAGCCGCCTCATCGTCCGTCATCAAGCGCGCATCCGCCCGCAACGTCAACAAAATCACGGTGTACCGGTCGAACTCCATACCCCGAAACTACCCCCGCACCCGCGCCCCCTCCGACACCTCAACCCCGCCGCGCACACCCGCCAGTCCTACCGACCGCGACCCTCCAAACCACCACCCGGCGCACCCGAGCCAGCTAACGTCTTGCCGGTGACCATCTGCACGAAATGCAGCTACGACTGGGACGCCCCGCCTGAACACGCCGTCGCAGTCATCGGCGGCTTCCCAGAGCACCTGCCGCGGCTGCTACTCAACCTCGGCCTTCAAGACAGCGACGGTCCGCTCCGGACCCGACCTGCCGCCGAGGAGTGGCCACCCTTGGAATACATGGCACACACCGCCGACGCGATCGCCTGGCACGCCGAGCGCATAAACCGCGTCTTGACGGAGAACCGTCCCACCTTGGATCCGTTCGGCTGGGACGCCCACACCGCCACCCACCGCTACGACGAGCGACGCCTCACCGACGTCCTCACCACCATCCGCGGCACCTGCACCAGCCTGACCGCCGTACTCAAGACCCTCCCCGCCCCCGCATGGCAGCAAGAAGGCACCGCCTCAAACGGCTCACCCCGCACCATCACACACCTAGCCGCCCGCGCAGCCCACGAAGCCCAACACCACCTACGCGACATCGCACAGGGCCTCCAGGCACCCGGCCGGGCCCAAATCCGTGACGGCACGCGAAGCCAGACCACCTGACGAAACCCACCAGACCACATGACCACAGCAGCCCGAGCCGCGCGGCGGGTACGTCGACCCGTCAGAGCACGTCGCATGGTCACACATCGCGGCAGCAGCAGGCCGCGCCGGCAAACCAGCTACCTCGGCGAGAGCTCACCTCGGCTGCCCGGTGCCCGTTGCAGCAGGCCCACGCGCTTGCACAGCAAGCCGCCTCGGATGATCGGCCTCACCAACGACAGAGCAGATCGGCACGCCACAACAGTTCGACTCGGCTGACCCGGGGCCGCCGCGGTAGATCACGTTGCCTTGTAGAGCAGGCCGCCTCGGCTGATTAGCTCGCGTCGGCTGAGCGGCTTGCCCTGGCTGACCAGCCTCGCCGACGGCAGAGCATGTCGGCGCGGAAGAGCAGCTTGTCTCGGTTGAGTTTGGGGTCGTGGGTGGTCGGGTGGCGTGGGGTTAGCCGAGGTCGAGGGCTGTGCAGACCCAGCGGTTGCGGCGGATCTCGAGGCGGAGGGCGATGGCTCGGGAGCGGTCGCCGTGGCGGACGTGGGCGGCGATTTCGGCGACCTCCCTTGCGGGAGTGCAGACGTGGACTGAACGGATGGAGCTGCGTTCCTTGGCGCCGCGGGCGGTGGCGGTGGTGGTCAGGCCTAGTAAGCGGACCCGGCGGTTGAGGTCGGCGAATACTGCCTCGTCCGTGAAGCGCACCAGTTGTGAGATTGGGCGGTCGCCTGCCAGGACCTCGGATACTGCCTGCGCCAACCGGCCGCCCCAGGCGCGAGGATCTGGCAACCCAGGTCCTGCAGGTGCAACCCGTCTCGGGGAAGGCGTCGACTCGGTGGGTGCCGCGCCGTCAGCAGGTTCCGGGACCACGGCGAGTGCTCGACTCGAAGCTGCTGTTCGCTCGCGGGCCTTG
This sequence comes from Kribbella sp. NPDC049174, assembly GCF_043197365.1. Taxonomy (NCBI): domain Bacteria; kingdom Bacillati; phylum Actinomycetota; class Actinomycetes; order Propionibacteriales; family Kribbellaceae; genus Kribbella; species Kribbella sp. NPDC049174. The sequence continues at coordinate 801,491 of NZ_JBICSZ010000002.1, forward strand.
CTCTGATCGGATTCGACTCCGGCAGCAGCCGCAGGTGCGACCGGTGCTGCAGGGGTGGCTGAGGCATCGGTCGGGACAGCCGCAGAAGCTGCGCGCTCGGCCGGGGCTGCTGCAGGACCAGCCGAGTCGGCCGAGGCTGATCCAGCAACTGCGTCCTCGGTCTGGGGCTCGGGTGGAGTGGGGGTGATGGCTAGATGAGGGAGGGCCTGGTGGCGGAGGGTTAGGGCTGCGGTGGGCATGGTGCCGGCGTGGCGGACGGTGGCGGGGATTGTGTGGTGGGTTGGGTGGGGGTTCACCGCGCGGAGGCGGGGTGCGGCTACTGCGGTCAGGTCGGGCTGGGGTTGTGCGGGGTCGGGCATGGTGGGTGTGGTGTTGGAGAGTGGTGGGACCGGGGCCAGGGTGCGGCTCGGGGTGGGGTGCTGGGACGGGACCGCGGGCAGGTTCTGGCTCATGTCACTTCTCCTGGTGGGTGGGCGGCACGGGGTTGCCGGTCGCGGATGCCGGGATTCGCAGCACCTGGCCGGGAAGAATCAGGTCGGGGTCGGGCCCGATCAGTTGGCGGTTGGCGGCGTACCAGGCCGGCCAGCGGGCGGCGATGTCGTCGTCCGTGGCATCCGGGCCGAGGTCTTTTGCGGCGATGCTCCAGAGGGTGTCGCCGGGCTTGACGACTACACGTGCGGGCACTCGCACTGGCTGACCTGACCGCACGTCTGTGTACCGGGTGGCAGCACCTGCGGTCGGCCGATCCGGCACACCAACCCGCACCCGAGTCCCACCCGGCACCTCATCCCGCGCCTTGGCATCCCTCGGCACACCAGACCTCGTACGACCGCCAGTCGGCCGCGGAGGCGTTGCCGGTGCGGCGTCCTGTTGGCGATCGGCGGGTGCGGCCAAGGCCGGACCGGTGAGGCGGATGGTGGACGGTGGCTCGGTGCTGCGCCAGTCCGCGGAGTCCGGCGTGCCGGGGGTGGTGCCGGTTGGAGGTTGTGAGGCCGTCTGCTGTGGCGTCGCCGGTACAGCGTCCTGCGGGCGAGCGCCCTGACGCACGGCGTTCTGCGGGCGGGCGCTCTCACGCACGGTGTCCTGCGGGCGGTTGGTGCTGGTGTCCGTGGCCGGGCCGGTGAGGCGGACGGTGGAGGGTGGCTCGGTGGTGGGGCGGTTCGTGGAGTTCGTCGTACCGGAGGGGACCGCGCCGCCCAGGGGGCGGGCGTACGGCGAGGGGCCGGACAGGCGGATGGTTGAGGGTGGCTCCGTTGTGCGCCAGGTGGTGCTGGTGGGTTGGACGGTGGAGCGGGGTTCTAGCTGGGTCCACGGGCGGGACGTGGTGCCGTCGCCTGGGGTGGCGTGGGCTGCGCCGACGGTGAGGGGAGTGACGGCGGCCAGGCCTAGGGCGGAGCGGAGCAGGGTGCGCGAGGTCTGTGAGGTGATCCGCCCGACTACTGCGGAGGCGATAGCTCCGATCGCGCCTGGGATCTGCTCCAGAACGGTCGCCAGTACGGCCAGGACGAGCCAGCCGTAGGCCATCCAGGCCACGGTCCCGACCGCGAGCACGGCCATCGAGTCGAGGTCGTGGCTGTTCGCCGCGCCGATCGAACCGGCCGTCATCCAGCGCAGAGCGAGGCCCAGGCCGGCCAGCGCCACCAGCGCGAGGATGCCCTTCGCTCCCCGGATCATCGCGTTCACCCCGCTTTGTCTCTGATCTATGAGTTTGCGTTAGTTTGCTTCGGCTTGACCACTATAGACCGCTACTGAGGGCAGTTCGCAAGTGGAAATGTCACGCAGCGTCGGCTTGCCGTACGGAAGGTGAGCGCGATCGGGTAGGTTCGCGCCCATGCGGTGGGATGCGTTGTTCGCGGATCTGGAGTCGCAGTTCGACGCGCTCCAGGAGGGAGATCTGTACGGCGAGGTGGCGGACCGGATCCGCACCGAGGTCGGCAAGATCACCGTGCTCGACCGGCTTCGCGGTGCGGTCGACACCGTCGTACGGGTGGAACTGAGGGACGCCGAGCCGGTCCAGGGGCTGCTCACCCGGGTCGGGAAGGACTGTTTGCTGATCGAGGCCGAACGCTACGAGGAATGGCTGATCCCGGTCGCCGCGCTGGTCGCCGTCCATCGACTGGGGCCGTGGGCCGAACCGGCCGTCGGGGCGGTGGCGGGGAAGCTGGGTCTTGCGCACCTGCTGCGCGGAATCGCGCGGGACCGCTCACCGGTGACGCTGTTCTGCGGTGGGGTGCCGGTCACCGGGACGATCGATCGGGTCGGGGCGGATTTCTTGGAGATCGCGGAGCATCCGCTGGATGCGCCGCGGCGGCGGACCGAGGTCTACAACCTGCGCTTGGTGCCGACCCAGGCACTCTGCGCCCTCCGCCGCCGTTAGCCCTGCAGTCCTACGCCGCCGTTAGTTGTGCACGTCCTCCGACTGCTCGGCCTCCTCGCCGAACGGGTGGGCGTCGATGAACTCCCGGGTCTCGGTGTAGAGACGCTCGATGTACTTCTCCAGCTCGGTCGCCTCGACCCGCCACTGGCCGCGGCCGCCGATCTTGACCGCGGGGATGTCACCGCGGCGGACCAGGGCGTACACCTGGTTCGCGGAGATGTTGAGCACCTCGGCGACGTCGGCGAGCTGGAGGAATCGCGGAGCCGGCATCCGTTCTGCTCCTTCACGTAGTGGTTGGTTCCTTCAGTTTGCCACGGTTGGCGGCCGGACGATCCCGTTTGTCCCCAGGCTGACAGCCTGTGGATAGCCGTTCACGCGGAGGTGCCTCGACACGGCAGAATGTCGGCTTCGAGACGATCGATTGACTGGGGAGTTCGACGTGGTCGACACAGCAGTGCGCAGTACCGGCTTCGGGGCCCCGTCCGTCCCGGCCCAGCGCAACCGGCGGGCCCGGTGGAAGGACGGCCGCCTGGTGCTCGGCGTGCTGCTCGTCGCCATCACCGCACTGGCCGGCGCCAAGCTGCTCTCGTCCGCCGACGACACCACCACGATCTGGGCCGCCAAGGAGGACATTCCAGCGGGGACGAAGCTGACGAGCGACGACCTGACCACCGCGCGGGTGCGCTTCACCAACAGCGAGGATGCGGGGAGGTACGTCGCTGCCGACGCGGACCTGAAGGGTCTCGTCGTCACCAGGGCCGTCGACGCGGGGGAGTTCGTACCGCGGGATGCCGCCGTGTCCGAGTCGGACAGCGACCGCACCGAGTTGCCGCTCTCGGTCGCCAGCGGACGGCTGCCTTCGGACACCGCGGCCGGGGACGACGTCGACATCTGGGTGGTGCCGAAGGACGGAGACCAGCCGGCCAAGTTGTGGTGGACAAAGGTCCGGGTGCTCCAGATCGACGCGGTGAAAGGGGTTGCGGGTGGTTCTGCTCGTCGGCAGGTCCTGGTCGGCTTGGACCGGTCAGACCTGCAACGACTACCTGCTGCGCTGTCCGCGATGGGCACGGGCGAGCCGGTCCTCGTCAGGGTAGGCAGCTGATGTCGATACCAATTCTGCTGGCGATCACCGGGGCGCCGTGGGAGGCGGACGTCGTACGGCGGGCTGAGCGCGCGCCGGGAATCCGGGTGGTACGGCGCTGTGTCGACATCGCCGATGTGATGGCGGCGGCCGCGAGCGGACAGGCACGCGCGGTGGTGCTCGCCGACGATCTGCCCAGGCTGACGTCGGACGCGGTGGCTGCGCTGCACGCTCGTCGGATCGCGGTGGTCGCGCTGGTCGACCCTTCCGAGAACGGCGAACCATTCGGCACCGAGGACAGGCTCAGCCGGATGGGGATCGAGCGGATCCTCCCGGCCGACGTCAGCCCGGAGGATCTCGGCCGGGCCATCACCGACGCGGTCGAGTCCGGTCCGCCCATGTCGGTCTCCCACTTCGCCGGTGGGTTCGTACCGATGACGCCGGAGACGACCGGTCAGCCGCCGCCGGTCTACAGCCAGGGCAGCGGCCGGATGATCGCGGTCTGGGGTCCGACGGGTGCGCCGGGGCGTACGACGGTCGCCGTCGGGCTGGCGTGCGAGCTCGCGGTGAAGGGCGTACCGACGCTGCTGGCCGACGCCGATGTGTACGGCGGGACCGTCGCTCAGCAACTCGGCATGCTCGACGAGACGTCGGGGCTGGCGGCCGCGGCGCGCTCGGCGGGGAGTGGTGCGCTCGACATGGCGATGCTCGCCAAGCACGCGCGGCAGGTCGAACCGCATCTGCTGGTGCTGACCGGGCTCAGCCGGGCGGATCGCTGGACCGAGCTGCGGCCAGCCGCGATCGAGTCGATCTGGTCGACGGCCCGGATGCTCGCGCCGTTGACGGTGGTCGATGTCGGGTTCTGCATCGAGACCGACGAGGAGATCTCGTTCGACTCGCTGGCGCCGCGACGCAACGGTGCGACGGTGGCGACGCTCGAGGAGGCCGACGAGGTGATCGTCGTCGGTACGGCGGACCCGGTCGGGCTGACGCGGTTGATCCGTGCGATCCACGAACTGCGGGCTGTGGTGCCGTCGGTCAGCACCAGGGTGGTGGTCAACCGGATTCGCTCGGGATCGCTGGGCAGTTCTCCGGCGGATGCGGTCGCGGAGGCGCTCGGGCGGTACGCGGGGGTTGAGGCCGCTGCGCTGCTCCCGTTCGACCAGAGTGCGGTCGACGCCGCGATGTCGCGCGGGCGGAGCCTGGCTGAGTCGGCCAAGTCCAGCAAGCTCCGCAAGTCGCTCCAGCAGTTCGCGACCACGCTCGCCAGGGAGCTCGCCACCTGAGTCTGTTTGGCCGCGGGGGCGTCCGGCTGAGGCGGTGGGTGAGGTGCGGGACGGCGGGTGGTGGGTGCGGCGGGGTGGTCAGGGGGGTGCCTGGTGGGGTCAGGGTTGGGTTGGTGGGGATACGGGGGAAAACCCCACCGACAGGGGGCCGGGGATGTGCCAGGGTTGACGGGTAGTCACCGCACCCCAGGGGGAAGCATGTCCGAGGTTCAGGGCCGGCCGGCGAGCACGATGAGCACTGAGCGGCGGTACGGCATCGCCATCTCCGTCGCGCTCATCCTCGGTGGGTTGTACTGGGCGCTGACCGGGCTGACCGAGGACACCAAGGTCAGTCAGGACACCTACCCGGTGGAGGGTCAGGCGCTGACGATCGAGGCTCGGTCGGCCGATGTCGAAGTACGGCCCGGGGACGGGTCGGAGATCAAGATCGAGCGGAAGTTCGAGCGCAACGTGTTCGGCTCCGACCCGAAGGAGAAGTACGAGGACGGGAAGCTGGAGTTGCGCGACACCGGCTGCGGATTCCTGTCGTTCGGGTGCGACACGAACTACGTCCTGACCGTGCCGAAGGACGTCAAGGTGACGCTCGAGAGCAGCAGCGGGGACCTGAAGCTGTCGGGGTTGCAGGCCGGCGCGGATCTGAAGTCGAGCTCGGGGAGTATCGAGGTCCACAGCGTTGGTGGGGCATTGCAGATGGAGTCCAGTTCGGGTGATCTCGAGGCTCAGGATCTGACCGCGACGACGGTGAGTACGCAGAGCAGCTCGGGCAGTGTGGACCTCGACTTCGCCACCGAGCCGCAGTCGGTGGAGTCCGAGTCGAGCTCGGGGGACGTGACGATCCGGATCCCGACCGGGACCCAGTCGTACAAGGTCGACACCGAGACGTCGTCCGGTGACGAGACCGCCAGCATCCGGAGCGACCCGGCGGCCACCCGCAGCATCACCGCCAAGACCTCCTCCGGTGACGTGACCATCGAATACAACCGCTGATCAGTCCGCCCTGTGGGGGGCGGGGAAGTGCACGCGGTGAGGTGGGGGGAACCGCATGCGCGCTGGGGCGAGGCTCCAGCCGAGTTGCTTGCGGTAGTGGGTGGGGTGCGGGAGATTACGGGGAGTGAGAGGGAGGACCGCCACGGTTAGGGCGGTTTGGGCTGAGTAGGCTTGCGCGCATGTCTTTGGAGTCGGGTGTGCCGCGTGGGTTGCTGGTGGACTGGGGCGGTGTGCTGACCTCCGGGCTGGAGGATGCGCTGCGGCGGTGGGCCGAGCTGGACGGGTTCGACTTCGATTCGTACGTGCAGGCCGTGATGGCCTGGCTGCCGGCCGAGACGCCTGCCGATGCGGCCGCGGAGGCCGAGCTGAACCCGGTCCACGCCCTCGAGCGCGGCCAGATCGCCGTCCCCGACTTCGAGCGCAAGCTCGCCTCGATCCTGGTCCGTCGCGATGGTACGCCGGTGCCGGCGGAGGGGCTGATCGAGCGGATGTTCGCGCATTTCGAGCACCAGCCGGACATGGGTTCGCTGGTCCGCCGGGCCCGCTCGCACGGGATCCGGACCGCGCTGTTGTCGAACTCGTGGGGCAACACCTACCCGCGGGACACCTGGGAGGGGATGTTCGACGACATCGTCATCTCCGGTGAGGTCGGGTTGCGCAAACCCGAGCCGGAGATCTTCCTGCTGGCCGCCCGCCGGCTGGACCTGAAGGCCGAGGAGTGCGTCTTCATCGACGACCTCGAGCTGAACGTCGAGGCCGCGAACGCCCTCGGCATGACCGGCATCCTGCACACCTCGTACGACGAGACCCGGCGCGCGCTGGAAACCCTGTTCGGAGTCGACCTGACGTGACCGTGATGACCACCACCTCCCCTGCCTCCCGCCCCATCGCCCCCCGCCGGCTCCTCATCGGGATCGTCGCCTGCGCCGCGCTGGTCGCGCTCGGCGCGTGGGCCTACGGCCTGTTCAGCGGCATGATCGACCTGCGCGTGTACCGGATGGGCGGCTCGGTGCTGCTCGACGGCGGTTCGCTGTACGACGCCAAGCTGCCGGGATCGGGTCTGCCGTTCACCTATCCGCCGTTCGCGGCGATCGCGATGGTGCCGCTGGCCGCCGTACCGTGGGGTGTCGCGCTGGTCGTCTGGACCACGATCTCGGTGCTGTGCATCGCGGCGCTGTGGCGGACCAGCCTGCCGGAGACCGCTTGGTCGTACTTCTCCCAGCGCAAGCGCACGGTCCTGCTGGTCGCCCTCACCGCGCTGTCGTTGCTGCTCGAGCCGGTCTGGCAGACGATCCAGTTCGGCCAGATCAACCTGTTGCTGACGGCAATGATCCTGCTGGATCTGGTCCGGCCGCAGAACGCGCGGCTGCGCGGTTTCTGGCTCGGTGTGACGATCGGCGTGAAGCTGACCCCGCTGCCGTTCCTGGCGCTGCTCGTGGTCACCAAGCAGTGGCGGGCGCTGCGCAACGCCATGCTGGGTCTGCTGACGACGATGGCGGTCGGGTTCGTGATCGTGCCGAACCAGTCCTGGCGGTACTGGACCGAGGTCATCCTCGACGCCAACCGGGTCGGCGGGCTCGCCTACACCGGCAACCAGTCGTTCAACGGCTTCCTGCACCGGCTCGGCAACGAGGCGAGCTGGGTGCAGCCGACGTGGTTCGTGCTCTCGGCCGTGTTCGGCCTGCTGGTGCTGTGGATGGCCCGGCGGTACTGGCTGGCGGACGAGCGGGTCACCGCGATCTCCGTGATGGCACTGGCCGTTCTGTACGCGTCACCGGTGACGTGGAGCCACCACTGGGTGTGGATCATCCCGCTCGGTGTGAGCCTGATCCGCGCGGTCAACCGCGTGTGGGGCCTCAACCCGGCGGTGGTGACCGGCGTGCTCTTCTACGGCCTGTTCGTACTGCGCTCGATCTGGTGGGTGCCCTTCCGCGACGACCGCGAGCTGGACTGGACCTTCTGGCAGTCCATCCCCGGCAACTCGCATCTGATCCTCGGCATGATCGCCTTCATCATCCTGGCGGTCACCAGCCGCAGTCTGCCTAAACCAGCGCCCGCAATGGCCGATCAAGCCTGACGGCCAGCTCAGCGTCGACGTGCGCGATCTCAGCCAGCAGTACGTCGACACTGGCGCGGAACGCACGTTGTAGCTCGGAGACCTCCAACGACCGCACCAGAGTCGCCTCAACAGGTGCAGTGGTGGCGGAGGGCAACAGGTGGAGACCGCGACCTTGGGAATGCGGGACACCGTGCCGCAAGCAGGCCAGCATCAGCACGTGATCACGCACCCCGCTGATCATGTACTCGGCCTGCCACACCTTGCCCCGGGCGATGGTGGACCGCGCATGCAACGCATACAGCCACCCCATGCCGACCAGGTCGACCGCTGAAGCAGCACCCCAAGCCGGCTGCTCAACTGCCTCGCCGAAGATCAGCCGGAAGGTAGGACCCAGTGCGCCGAACTCAGCCGCCGGCGCAAAGGCAATGTCCACCTGCAGCGTAGAAGCCAGCAGGAACACCCGGTACACAGTCCCGCGCGACCACACATCGGTGTGATGCACAGCGCCGTACTGCGAGTACATGGAAGCGGTCCAGTCAGCCAGTACGGCGTCCTGGGAAGCACCCGGCGTCAGACCGAGCGCCAGGTCGATGTCGGACCACTCGTCCTCAGCACCCACTGCAGCCGACCCAGTCAGCGCAGCACCCGCGACACGCGAGTCTGCCCGGGCAGCCGACACCAGCGCGTCCCGCAGGCTCTCCCGCTCTGCAACCGTGTACATCACGAAGAGAACAGTAGGAGCAGGCCGCCCGTGGTGTAGCCGACCATGACGACCAGCAGCGGCACCTGACCCACCAGAGCCTTCTGCCGCGGGAAGAGCGCGACAGCACGGTCGTGAGCCGAGATGACACCCAGCAGGTGACCACAGACCACGGCCAGCACCTGGATGACCGCGATCGTCCCGCTGTGGTTCGTGATGCCGGTGTTCACCGCGAGCAGCCCGGTGCCGAAGACGTTGGCCCCGTTGCTGAGCGGGTCACTCAGGTAGATGAGTGTCCGCTGCCCCTCGAGAATGAACAGGGTCAGGTAGTGCGCGACGACGTACCCGAGGACGATCGGTATGACGGAATGGGCGAACAGCCCGGGGAGCGCCCGACGTGAACTGTGCGACAGCCGGCCGGCCAGCAGTGTGGCACCCGAGTACGTCACCAGCACGAACAGGATGAACGCGATCAGCGCACACGTGCCGAGCAATGTCATCGAGTAGTCGGTGTTCTGCGCCCAGCCGATCCAGGCCGACGAGTTCGAGAAGCCGTCGTACGCCGTGGAGCCGAGCAGCGCGGACACCATGCCGACGAGACCCGGCTGCGCCTTCAGACCGTCGAGGTTCTCCAGCGGCCGGCGGACGACCAGGGCACCATCAGTACGACGGCCCCACGGTGACAGCCGTGCCATCAGGCAGGCGTAGACCTCGAACGGGTCGCCGGTCGAGAACCAGCGGTCGCCGAACAGGATCGCGCCGAAGAGCATGATGACGACGTACAGCGCGATCCAGGCCTGCAGGACCGGGATGGTGGCCCGGTCCGGGGCGACGAGCTCGAGCCAGGTGAAGGCGAAGATGCCCAGCGCCGCGGGCCAGAGGCCGAGCCAGGAAGGAAGCTCCAGCAGGCCCTTCGACGAGGGCTGCCGGAGCGCCTTGCAGAGCAGCAGGTGGATGGTCCGCAGCGGGTTCAGCGTCCGCCAGACCGGGCCGAACACGAGCGAGATCGGCACCAGACCGACCCAGACCAGGATGTAGATGAAGCCGAAGATCGGGTTGGTCAGCCGGTCCACGCCGAACAGCAGCGAGACCATCGCGTAGAGGAACGTCGCCAGCCCGACCAGCCGGACGATCCAGCGGAACCAGCTCGCGTCGACCGTCCGGGTGATTGCGGCCGGCAACGGCTTTCCGGACGCGTTGCCGCGGTACTTCGGATTCCGCCAGGCTAGGCCGAGGATGACGAACGACAGCCCGATCGCGACCGCGGCACCGCCGACGGCCAGCCCGAACGGGATCGGCAGGTCCTGCCGGCCACCGATCCCGTGCAGCGGGAGCAGGAGCCCGGTCACGGGGCCTCCCGGCCCGGACCGAGGAGCGGAGGGAGCCCGCCACGCCGGAGGCGTGGCATAGGTACTGTGCTCACGAGACGACGAGCTTGGCGACCAGTTTGCCGCTCTCGTGCGTCTCGATCTCGAAGGTGCCCTTCATGTTCGCGGTGAACTTGACCGACGCGGGCTTGCCCGGGGTCAGCGGCAGTTCCTTGTCGTACCCGTGGATGTGCACCTCGTCGGCCGCGTCGCTGACCGCGGTCACCAGGACGGTCTGGCCGGCCTTCACCTTGATGGTCGCGCCGCTCGGGTTGACCTTGCCGTTGGCAACGGTGACGCTGACGGTCACGTCGGCCTGCTCACCGGACGGGTCGGCGGTGTTCGACGGGCTGCTGGTGTTCGGCTTGCCCGGGGTCGGCGTCATCGTCGGCAGGTCGGTCGGAGTGGCGGTCGGCTGAGCCGGCGTCGAGGACGGGCTGCTCGGACTCGCGCCGCCGTCGGATTCGTTCCCGCAGCCGGCCAGGACCAGCATGGCCAGGGCGGGGAGAAGAGCGGTGGCGGTGCCGCGAGTGAGCGTCGAACGCATGGGTCGAGGGGCCTTTCAAGGGGTCTGATTCAGGTCTCGGGGCGTGGGACACACCCTCTTGCAGGACGAACACCGATGGCTCAGTGTTCCCGTACAGCCAGTGTCGCAGCCCACTGTCGGCGCGGGCCGCTAGGGTGACGAGACAAGCTGATCGACTGAGAGGAAGGTGATCCGATGCCGGACCGGCTGACGTCGCTGGACCTCACCTTCCTCAAGGCCGAGTCGCCGGCCACCCCGATGCACGTCGGGACGGTCGACATCTTCGAGCCGCCGGTGCACGGTGACGACGGGTTCGACTACGAGAGCCTGGTCGCCCTGATCCGGGACCGGATCGCCTTCGTGCCGCGGTACCGGCAGCGGGTCCAGCAGGTGCCCGGCCGGTTCGCCGGCCCGGTCTGGGTGGACGACGAAGAGTTCGACATCACCTTCCACGTACGACGCTCGGCGCTGCCCCGGCCGGGGACGCACGCCCAGCTGCTGGAGCTGGTCGCCCGGATCATGTCCCGGCGGCTCGACCGGGCCCGGCCGCTGTGGGAGATGTACCTGGTCGAGGGCCTGCAGGGCGACCGGTTCGCGATCATCTCCAAGTCCCACCAGGCCCTTGTCGACGGCAACAGTACGGTCGACATCGGCCAGGTCGTGCTGGACGCGACCGCGCACCCGCGGGACACCCCGACCGACACCTGGCAGCCGGACCACCCGCCGTCCGCGTTGGAGCTGCTCGCCGGCGTGTTCATGGACGCCGCCCGCCACCCGACCGCCGTGCTGGAGCTGGCCCGGGCCGAGATGGCCAGCCTGACCGGTTCCACCTCGGTCCGCGAGGTGCTCGGTGGCGTGGTCGGCTCACTGGCCGCGCAGCGGCACGCGCAGGAGAGCTCACTGCACGTGAAGACGTCCGGTCAGCGCCGGTTCACCACGGTGCAGACCGATCTGGAGGACTACCGGACCGTCCGGGCGATGCACGGCGGCACCGTGAACGACGTGGTCCTGGCCGTGGTCGCGGGTGCGTTCCGGGCCTGGATGATGACGCGCGGTGAGGGTGTCGGGCCGACCCGGAGCGTGCGGGCGGTGGTCCCGGTCAGCATCCGCGACGACGACGAGGAGGAGCCGACCTCGCTCGGTTCCAGTGTGATCGCCTCGACCGTGACGCTCCCGGTGGGGGAGAACTCGCCGGTCATGCGGCTGCACCAGATCTCGTACCAGACCAAAGTGCACAAGGACACCGGTCGCGCGGTCAGTGCCCGCTCGCTGGTCGGCATCGCCGGGTTCGCGCCGACCACGCTGCACGCGCTGGCCGCCCGGGTCGCGACCGCGACGGTCCGGCCGATCGACGACGTGGTGATCACGAACGTGCCCGGTCCGCAGTTCCCGCTGTACGCCCAGGGTGCGCCGATGCTGGCGTCGTACCCGGTGGTGCCGCTGATGCCGGGACAGGGGTTGTCGGTCGGCGTCACGTCGTACGACGGGAAGGTGTCCTTCGGGCTGAACGCGGATCGCACCGCGATGCCCGACCTGGCTGTTTTCGCCCAATGTGTGACGGATGCGCTGGACGAGTTGCTCGAGACCACCAGGGGCAGCCGGAACCGGGCCTCCCGGGGCCGGAAGAAACCCCGCGGTACGACGAAGAAGGCGGGCTCATGAGGGTCTACATCCCATCCACGCTGCGGCGGCTCGACGAGGCCTGTCACGCCGGCGAGTTCGGTCCGCCGCCGCTGACGGCGTACGCGGTGACACCGGCGCTGCGGGAGTGGTACGCCGAGGGCGACGACGAGGAGCTCGAGTACGCCGCGATGGCGCAGGCGGCCCGGGCGTCGGTCGGACTGCTCGCGGCCGACCCGGAGACGGCACGCAGACGCGTGGTCGTCGCCTGCGAGGTGGGCGCGGTCCCGCCGGCGGACGGCACCGTCGAGCTGGGTGACGCCCGGCTGGAGCTGAACGTGGTGGTGCCGTGGTCCAAGGTCGCCGCGGTGCACATGGACGCGGCCGTGGCGATGCCGGTGCTCGCGAAGGCCGCCGACCTCTGGGACGCGGCCCAGAATGGCGATGACGACGCCCTCTTCGCCCTGGATTCGTGCGAGGGTGAAGATCTGATGTGGTACGCGACCCAGGAGGTCCCCGATCTGCTGGCCGCGGAAGGACCCCGGGGCGGGCTGAACGGCTTGAGCGGACCGAGCTGACACAGGGAGCTGATTGGCGATGCAGGCGATCTGGAAGGGTGCCATCTCGTTCGGGATGGTGACGATCCCCATCAAGGTGTTCTCGGCGACCGAGGAGAAGGACATCTCGTTCCGCCAGGTGCACGTCGCCGACGGAGGCCGGATCCGGTACAAGCGGGTCTGCTCCGAGTGCGGCGAGGAGGTGCCGTACTCCGATATCGGCAAGGGCTACGAGATGGCCGACGGCCGGATGATCGTGCTGGAGCCGGAGGACTTCGCCGACCTCCCGCTGTCCAGCAAGAAGGTCATCGACGTCCTGGAGTTCGTGCCCGCGGACCAGGTGGACCCGCTGTACCTGGGCAAGTCCTACTACCTGCAGGCCGACGGCGGACCTGGCGCCAAGCCGTACGTGCTGCTGCGGGACGCCCTCGACGGCTCCGAGTTGTACGCGCTGGTGAAGGTCGCGCTGCGGTCCCGGGAGAGCCTCGGGCTGCTCCGGACGTTCGGCGACATCCTGGTGATGCAGGTGATGCTGTGGCCGGACGAGGTCCGCGACGCGTCGTTCGCGGCGCCGGCCGAGGACGTGGAGATCCGGTCGCAGGAGAAGGCGATGGCGGCGTCATACATCGACACCCTGCGCGGTGAGTTCGACCCGGATCAATACCACGACGAGTACCGGCAGGCGCTCGAGCAGGTGGTCGAGGCGAAGGCGGCCGGCATACCGCTGCCCGAGACCGAGGAGGAAGAGACGGAGGGCGCCGAGGTCGTCGACCTGGTCGCCGCGCTGCGGGCCTCGGTCGAAGCTGCCAAGGCACGCCGGTCCGGCGGCGGTGACGCGGCTCCGGCGAAGAAGGCGGCGGCGAAGGCTCCCGCCAAGAAGGCTGCGCCGGCGAAGAAGGCGGCCGCCAAGAAGACCGCGGCGAAGAAGACCGCCAAGAAGACCACGAAGAAGTCGGCATGAACGAGCGGCCACCGACCCAGACCGAGGTCCCGAAGGATGCGTCGGAGATTCCGGCGGATCCGACCGCGCCGCTGGTGAAGCCAGGTGACTTCCTGCTCGAGCTGATCCCGGTGCCGGTGACGGATATCGACCGGGCGAAGCGGTTCTATTCCGAGCAGTGCGGGTTCCATGTCGACGTGGACGTCTCGCCGGCGGACGGCGTTCGCGTGGTGCAGCTGACGCCGCCCGGTTCGTTCTGCTCGATCAGCCTGCTCCAGGGACTGCCCATGACGGACATGGAGCCGGGCTCGCTGCGTGCTCTGCACCTGGTCGTGAAGGACATCGAGGCCGCTCGGCAGGAGCTGATCGGCCGCGGTGTCGACGTCGGCGAGACCGAGGACCTCGGCGGCGTGTTCTACGCCTGGTTCAAGGACCCGGACGGCAACACCTGGGCGCTGCAGCACATGCCCTGGCGGCCCTAAAGCTGCTCGGCGAGGAACTCGAGCAACCGCGTGTTGAACTGCTCGGGGTACTCGGTGGGCAGGCCGTGCCCGGCTTCCGGCCAGAGTTCGGTCTGGTTGTCGGGCAGGAACGTCTGCGCCCGCCGTGCCGCGTTGAGCGGATCGTGGACGACGCTGCGCCCACCGAGCAGCGCCAGCGTCCGCACGTGGATGCTGCGCAGTGCGTCATCGGTCCCGTACGACGGCATCGGCAGCTTCATCCGGTAGTCGCGCAACCCCGCCATCACCAGGCGCCCGGCCGGCTGCTCGATCGGCACGCGTCCGGCGACCCACTGCAGATACCGGGCGCTGACACCGTCCGGCAGACCCGGCACCAGCGAGAAGCCGCCGAGGAGGAAGCGCCAGTCGAACCGCGCGAAGACATTCGCTGGCTCGACCAGGGCGAGCGAAGCGATCCGCTCAGGTGCATGCAGAGCCAGGTTGAACGCGAGCCAGGCACCGCCGGAGACCCCAACGACATGCGCCTTCTCCACCCCGAGCTCGGCCAGCGTCTCGTCCAACCACACCGACTGCTCTCTGGATGACCGGATCGGCACGGTCTGCACGCTGCGCCCAGGCTCCCCGAGTACGTCGATCGCGTACACGGGATGCTTCGCGGCGAGCCCCGGGATGTTCTGCTCCCACATCACCGTCGTCCCGGCCCGCCCGTGCAGCAACACGATCGGGACCCCGTCGTCCGGCCCGTACTGATACACCCGCACCCGTCCGTACGTCGTACTCACGTCGACGGACTCGCGTTGTCCCGGGATGCCCATCAGCGTCACGTCGTACAGCCGCAAGTACGCCGCCTGCGCCTCGGCACTCACAAAATGCCCCACACCACCCATGCCCGTGAACCTACCGACCCGAGCGTGCAGGTAGGGTAAGCAGGGATGTCCCCAGTTAAGTTGCGTGCTGATGCCCGGCGGAACCGTGAGCAGTTGATCGAGGCTGCGCGGGAGGTGTTCGCCGAGTTCGGCACGCAGGCGCCCCTCGACGAGATCGCGCGACGGGCCCGGATCGGCAACGCGACGCTGTACCGGCACTTCCCGACGCGGGACGACCTGCTCGTCGCCGTGTACGCGGAAGAGGTGCAGGCGCTGCGTGCCGCGGGCCTGCACGCGGCTGGTCTGGACAACACGGTCGAGGTGGACCAGCTCTTCGAGTGGCTGGCCGCGTTCGTGCGGCATGTCGCGGAGAAGGGTGATCTCGCCCGGAGTCTGGAGCCGTCGACGCGGCGGTCGGAGCTGCACGAGGAGTGGCATGCGGCGATGGTCGCGACGGTCGGCGGGCTGGTCGAGCGGGCGCAGGAGGCCGGTGCGCTTAGGGCCGATGTCGACCCGGTCGACCTGCTCGTCCTGGCAGCTGGAATGGCCACTGCGGAACCTGTTCGAGTGAAACGTATGCTACAAATGGTGCGCCGCGGGGTGGTCGCTGTCTGACCGGACCAGTCGGCTGCGTGGTCCGGTGCGTCACCCGGTTCGATCTCCGGTTCGATCCGGGCCGGTTCGGCGTGGCAGCATGGGAGCGCGCCGCCCACCCGCACCGGCGTACACCCGCACGGTCCACAACCCGATCGAGGAGCACCGCACCATGGATGCCGTCACCGCCGTACCCACTCCTGCCAACGAACCCGTCAAGGGATACGCACCCGGATCGTCGGAGCGGGCGAGCCTGGAGGCGAAGCTCAAGGAGTTCACCGCGGCGGGTGCGATCGACCTGACCTGCACCATCGGCGGTGAGCAGCGGCTCGGCGGCGGCGCCCCGATCCAGGTGGTCCAGCCGCACAAGCACGCGCATGTGCTGGGCACGCTCGGCAACGCGACCGAGGCTGACGGCAAGGCCGCCGTGGACGCGGCGCTGGCCGCGGCTCCGTCTTGGCGTTCGCTGTCCTTCGACGACCGCGCGGCCATCTTCCTGAAGGCGGCCGACCTGCTCGCCGGCCCGTGGCGCGACACCCTGAACGCGGCCACCATGCTCGGCCAGTCGAAGACGATCCAGCAGGCCGAGATCGACGCCGCCTGTGAGCTGATCGACTTCCTCCGGTTCAACGTGGCGTTCGCGCGGCAGATCGTCAGCGACCAGCCGATCTCGTCCCCGGGTGTCTGGAACCGGGTCGACTACCGGCCGCTGGAAGGCTTCGTCTACGCGATCACGCCGTTCAACTTCACCGCGATCGCCGGCAACCTGCCGACCGCGCCGGCGCTGATGGGCAACACGGTGGTCTGGAAGCCGTCGCCGACGCAGCAGTTCGCGGCGCACTGGACGATGCGGCTGTTCGAGGCCGCGGGCCTGCCGGCCGGTGTGATCAACCTGGTCACCGGCGACGGCATCGAGGTGAGCAAGTCCGCGCTCACTCACCCGGATCTGGCCGGTATCCACTTCACCGGATCCACCAAGACGTTCCAGTCGCTGTGGTCGACGGTCGGCGCGAACATCGCGTCGTACAAGACCTACCCGCGGCTGGTCGGTGAGACCGGCGGCAAGGACTTCATCCTCGCGCACCCGTCTGCGGACCCGTCCGTGCTGAAGACCGCGATGGTGCGCGGCGCGTTCGAGTACCAGGGCCAGAAGTGCTCCGCGGCCAGCCGTGCGTACGTCGCCCGTTCGGTGTGGGAGCGGATGCGTGACGATCTGGTCGCCGAGACCGAGTCGCTGACCATGGGTGATGTCACCGACCTGTCGAACTTCATCGGCGCGGTGATCGATGACCGTGCGTTCGCCAAGCACAAGGCGGCGCTGGACCGGGCCCGGCAGACCGACGCGCTCGAGGTCGTTGCCGGTGGCACCTATGACGACAGCGAGGGGTACTTCGTCCGGCCGACGCTGGTGGTCTCCGACGACCCGACCGACGAGATCTTCACCACCGAGTACTTCGGCCCGATCCTCGGCGTGCACGTGTACGACGACGCCGACTACGACACCGTGATGCGGCAGATGGAGAGCGCGGCGCCGTACGGCCTGACCGGTGCGATCATCGCCCAGGATCGGCACGCGGTCGCCGCGGCGGCCGACCACCTGCGGTTCGCGGCCGGCAACTTCTACGTCAACGACAAGCCGACTGGTGCGGTGGTCGGACAGCAGCCGTTCGGCGGCGCGCGGGCGTCCGGTACCAACGACAAGGCCGGCTCGATGTGGAACCTGATCCGCTGGGCCAGCCCCCGGTCGATGAAGGAGACCTTCGCCCCGCCGACCGACTACCGCTACCCGCACCAGGGCTGACGGAAAGGAACAGCTGGTGGTGGGGGTCGCCGACGAGCTACCGCTACCCGCACCAGGGCTGACCGGATAGTCAGGGGTCGTCGGGGTTTACCCGGGAATCGGCGGGATCGGGAGTAGATCGGACCGGTTGTGTCGTTTCCCGGGTATGCATGAGACCGATCTGCACCTCGAGCCCAACGAAGCCTCCGACCTGTGCCGCGTGTTCGGGCCGGAAGTCCTGAGCCGTCACGGCTGGGACCGGGCGTTCGTCACGGTGCTCGACGAGGCGACCGCCGAGGACGCGCTGGCGCTGCTCGTCCACACCGCCGGTGCGCTCCTCGACGACGAGTGGTCGGCGATGCGCGTGTTCGCGGACGCCGGCCTGGACGCAGGCAAGACCGAGGACGCCGAGGCCTGCGCGTCCCGGCACGGCTACGTCTACCTCGTCGGTTCGCAGTTCGGGAAGAAGGCCGGTCCGCTCGCGGCCAAGCGGTCCTGGATCGCCCGCGTGAGCGAGCAGTCGATCGCGGACGCTCTCGAGAGCGGTGGCCGGGCGACGCTCGAGGTCGTGCGGCTGCGCTTCGGCCTGCACCGGGCGATCAACGACGCCCTGGCCGACGTCGAACTGCTGCCCATGGGCACGCTGTTGCAGCAGGCGTACGTCGATGCCACCATCGCCGTCGGCGAGCAGAAGGCCAAGCGCTGGGCCGGAACCGTCCTGCCGACGGACCATCCGGTCAACATCGAGGCCGCCGAGTTCCGCGCGAACGGCAACTTGCTGCTCGGCATCCGGTACCCGGTGACCGCCGACGGGCATCCGCTGCTGGTCGAGCTCGAGAACGTGTCGGAGCTGTTCGGCGACCCGAACGCCGTACCGCGGTGTGGCAACGTCTGGGTGCTCGGCGACGTCGGTGGTGTCGAGGCGCCGGCCGGGCTGCGCGGCCTGGACACCCGAGGCGGCGACCGGTTCGACGCGGTCATCGGTGACCTCGATGCGTCCGGCAAGTCGGCCACGGTCCTCGCGGATCACCCGGAAGGCGCCCTCGCGGCGTCGGAACACGTCCGCTTCGAGCTCCCGTCGGACACCGCCGGCGGTGTCGTCAGCGCCAAGGTCGTGCACCACTTCGGCGACATCCGCCGCGTCGAAGGCGTCGCCGTCGACCACGAGGGCCACGCCCACTACGTCATCGACGAAGAAGGCCACGTAGCCCTCAGGACCCTCGTCTTCGACTAAGTGGTCAGACCCCGGCGGACGACGATGTAGTACGTCGTCATGTCGTCGATCAGGGTCTCGATCTGGTCCGGTTTGGTCGGATTCGCGTCCAGGAACCAGTCCGAGATGAGGTCGAAGAGGCCGCCGACGAGGCCGATGGCCACGCTGTGCCGCACTGCCCGCTGGTCCGCCGCATCCGGTCCGGCGGGCGGTCCGTCGTACCGATCCCACAACTGCTCGAGGAATCCGGCCGCCCAGCGGCGGTTGGTCCGGCGCTGACGCTCGACCAGCGGTGAGATGCCGCCCGCCATCCCGAAGGTGACCTTCGCGACCCGTGGATCGTCGAGCAGAGCGTGCGCGAACACCTGGATCAGCTTCGGCGCCACCTCGCGCTCGTTCCCGACGGCCTGCGAGGCCATCCCCGCGACCTGGTCCTGCAGGCGTTCCGAGGTCCGCTGCAGCAGCGCGACGTAGCAGTCCTCGCGGTTGGTGAAGACCTCGTAGAAACTCTTCGTGCCGATATACGCCGTACTGCAGATCTGCTCGATCGACGTGTTGATGTACCCGTTCGCGGCGAAGAGTTTGAGCGAGGCGTCGAGCAACTGCTCGCGGCGCTCGGCCCGGCGTTGTTCGGCGTCGAGCCCTCGGATGGTCCGTCCCATGCGCTGCACGTTACCCCGGGTGGCGGAGCTGTAACCAAGTGATCTGGTTCTGAACACGAGCTCTTGTTCATAACCCGGCTTCATGCTCCACTGTCGGTGATCCGCTCGTCACTCGCACGATACAGTCACGGGGAGCCGTCATGCCAAACCTGATCCGCCGGGCCGCTGTCGCCCTGCTCGCCGCCGTACTGCTCACCACCACCGCCGCGACCACCGCGACCGCGACCACCGCGACCGCGGCCCAGTCCTCCGGCTTCGACAACTGGTCGTGCAAGCCGTCGGCCGCGCACCCCAATCCGCTCGTCCTCCTGCACGGCCTGGGCGGCAACGGCCCGGGCAACTACTCCTACCTCGGCCCGTTCCTCGCCTCGAAGGGGTACTGCGCCTTCACCCTCACCTACGGCCAGGCGTCACCGGCGATCCCGGTCGGCGGCACCGTCTCGATCACCCAGTCGTCGGCCGAGATCGCGGCGTTCGTGCAGCAGGTCCGGCAGGCGACCGGCGCGGCGAAGGTGGACATCGTCGGGCACTCCGAGGGCGGCTTCCAGAGCATCTACGGCCCGAAGATCCGCGGGTACGCCGGTCAGGTGGGCAAGGTGGTCGCGCTGGCACCGCCGACCCACGGCACGACGTTCGGCGGGCTGGTGAGCGTGGGTGACTATCTGGGCCTGCGGCCGTTGGTGGATCAGGTACTACGGGAGTTCGGCTGCCCCGCCTGTGACGAGCTGATCGTCGGCGGCTCGGCCGTGGAGCAGTTGACGACCGGTCCGATCGCGCAGCCAGGAGTCAACTACACGGTGATCGCGTCTCGCTTCGATGCGCTGGTGACGCCGCACGAGACGTCGTTCATCCGCGAGCCGGCTGTCACCAACAAGTTCGTCCAGGACGTCTGCCCGCTCGATCCGGTCGGTCACGTCGGTCTGGCCTTCGACCCGACCGTCGCGCAGTTGGTCGCCAACGCGCTCGACCCCGCGCACGCGAAGCGAGTGATCTGCGGCTTCGGACCGCCCCTGTAGGAGAGGTCAGGCGGTGCGGTTGAGCTGCTGCAGGGGCGGATCGACGAGGAGTGCGGAGCCGCACTGGACGCAGATCCACTCGTCCGGCTCGTCGATCAGGTGATCGGCGGCCTCGATCCGTTCGAACGGCATCACGGTGGCGCAGAAGACGCAGTACTGCGAATCCTCGCCGGCCTGATCGGCCCGCCGGCCCTTCTTTCGCACGACTGGCTCACCTCCGGGGCAAACTGTTCATTTCAGACTGCCACCGGAGGTCAGCCGGTCAGCGTAGCGACACTCAGTGGGTCCAATCCCGGCCGAGTTCGTGTTCCTTCTGCAGACCGGAGCGGATCGCGTCGACCACGAACGGCTCGATCTTCTTGCCGATCAGCGGGACCGCGACCTTCACGTCGAGCTCGATCGCCTGGACCGTGCCCGACCCGCTGGCGGTGATCTCGGCGTTGCCCTTCAGGGTGACCGGGGTGTTGCTGATCTCGCCGCGGACGTCGGCCTCGCGGGACCCGTCCGCCTTGGCCGGGTGCCAGGTCTCGGTCTGGACGACGGTCAGCGTCTGGCCGACGAACTTGCGCGCGATATCCGGTACGTCGTCCGACGGCATCTCGCGCTGGACCTTGACGATGGTGTCTCCGCCGGACTCGGTCACCTCCACGGAGTACGACAGTGCTTTGGTCTTCTGGCACGCCTGCTCGCGGAAGGTGGCGTCCGTGACGATCGCGAACACTTCCTCGGGTGTGGCGTCGTACGACGCCGACAGCTTCAGCTCCATGGCGGACATCATGGCATTACCGCTCGGTCACAACACCAGTTCGCTGCCGGCGCGGGGTCAGGACGAGGCTGACGGTCCGCTTCTGTGCCGCCGTACGGAACGGAGCTGAACCGTGAAGACAGTCAGTACGGCGACCGCCACCACGCCGGCCGCGGCTCCGACGAGGGGCAGCACCGGCCTAGCCCGGCGACGACTCGCGAGAATCGCCGCCACTGTCTCGCGCCCAGCCGCTGCCGCTGGATCATCCGGCCTGGTCTCCTGCACTCGCGACCAGTAAGTGTCGGCGTCAACCCATCACTTCTGCTGAGGCGCGATCCGGGCAAGCAGGTCGAGCACCTCCGGCCCCGCCTCGTCGAGCCCGTCCAGCACAGCGGCGGCTTGGTCGAGATCGCCCCGCCGAGCACTCTCGGCGGCCCGGCTGAGCACGAGTTGCTGCTCGAGTTCGCTGCGTACGGTCATGGCTTGATCAACCCGACGACCTTGCTCTGCTCGTCGCGGGGGATCAGCCGGATCCCTGGATCAGCACGAGTCAGTTGCTAGAGGCAACAACCAGGAAGCGTCTCAGGCCGAGGTTGCCAAGTGGATCGGGAAACGTTTGCCCATATGGTGGGTGGAGTGAGGCTGAGGGAGCGGTGGGCTGCGGTCGGCGTCCGTGGGCGCGAGCAGGCGATCAAGGCGGCGCGAGGCCGGGTGGGGGTGCCGGATCTGACCCGGCGGGAGGTCTGGGGGAGTCGCGATCCGGGAGCGGTTCGGGCGATCCTGGCCGATGCCGAGGCGGATCGTGCGCAGCCGTGGCCGCGGACGTTGCTGTCCGACTATGCGCGGTACTGGCGGGACGGCGTACGCACGGCGTACGAGAACCCGGCCGGTGAGGTCCGGCGTCGTACCTCGACTGCTGTGCTCGCGGCCGCCTTGACGGCTGATCAGGCGTACGTCGATGAGGCGGCCGACGGACTGATGGTGTTGTGCGAGCAGACCACGTGGTGCTGGGCGGCGCACGAGTCGTTCGCGACCGCTCGGGGCGAGGTGGCCGGCGATCCCGACGAGCCGTACGTGGATCTCGGTGCGGCGGAGACGGCGGAGATCCTCGCCTGGGCGGACCTGGTGCTCGGGCCCGCGCTCGACGAGCGGGTGCCGGGGTTGCGGCGGCGGATGCGGCGGGAAGTCAGGCAGCGGGTCATTCAGCCGTTCCGTACCGATCGACGCTGGCACTGGCTCGGGCTCGACGGCCACCTGCACAACTGGAACCCGTGGATCCACGGCCACGTGCTCGCTGTTGCGCTGTTCCTCGAGGACGACCCGCAGGTTCAGTTGGAAGTCACCGACCTCGTGGTCGACGGCCTCAGTCGCTACCTCGACGCCCTGCCCGCCGACGGCGGCTGCGACGAGGGCTACGCGTACTGGTGGAACGGCCCGGCCAGGCTGGCCGTGGCACTCGACGTACTCGACCGCGTCACCGACGGCGCCTTCGCGCCCTGGTTCTGTACGCCGCTCGCCGAGCTGGCACGTTATCCGCAGCGGGTCGCGCTCGGCGATGGCTGGTACGTGAACGTCGCAGACGGCTCCGCCCGTCCGGATCCGAACCAGCCGTGGCACGTCCTGCACCGCTGGGGCCGCCGTCACGACCCCGAGGTGATGGCCCAAGCCGCCGCCCATCGGGACCTGCCGATCGCCCCGGCGGCCGGACTCGGACGCGCGGTGCTGGGCCTGACCGACGACGACTGGTGGAACTCGGCCAAGGCCGACCTGCCACTGCCGAAATCGACCTGGTTGCCGGACGTCCAGTTGTTCGTCGTACGCGATGAGCACCTGGCCCTTGCGATCAAGGGCGGGCACAACGACGAGAACCACAATCACAACGACGTCGGCTCGTTCATCGCGGCGGTCGACTCCACCCCGGTGCTCGTTGACCTCGGCCAGCCGACGTACACCGCACTCTCCTTCTCCGACCGCCGCTACGAACAGTGGGTGGTCCAGAGCGCCTGGCACAACGTCCCGCTGATCAACGGCCGCGAGCAGGAGCACGGCGCGCAGTACAGAGCGACCGACGTCGTCGTCCAGGAGAACTCGCTGGCTCTAGAGCTGTCGCAGGCGTATCCCGACGCACCGCGCTATCGGCGGGTGGCGACGCTCGAGAACGGCGCGATCACGATCGCGGACGAGTGGGAAGGCTCGGTCACCCAGCACTTCATCATCGCCGGTAGGCCGGTCAGCCAAGGACCGCGCGAGGTCGTGGTCGAGACCCTGTCGGGTGGCCGTGCGCACCTCCGTTGGGGCGCGGGTACCGGTCGGCTGGAGGAACGAGCTGTCGACGACGCGCTGCTGGAAGGTGTCTGGGGCCCGACCGTGCATCGGCTGGTCATCGACTGCACCGGCACCTCTTTCCGCCTGACCGTCCGCAGAGGAGAGCGACCGTGACTGACGCGCCGTACACCGGCATGAATCGGGAGACCTGGGCAGCGACCGCTGATGGGCTGTTGCTGTCGCTGCGCCCGTCGGCGTCGCCGGATCATGCCCGGATCGACCTGCCTGGTCAGCCGAGCGCGTACGGTCCGGACAGCGACTCGCTGGAGGCGTTCGCACGCTCCTTCCTGCTGGCCGGGATCCGGTTGCACGGTGACCACGGCCACGACCCGCACGGCCTGGCCGAGTGGTACGCCGACGGCCTCCGCGCCGGCACCGATCCTGCCTCCCCGCGCGCCTGGCCGCGCCCCGACCAGCTCGGCCAGGCGAAGGTCGAAGCCTGCTCGATCGCCCTCGGCCTGCACCTCTGCCGGCCCTGGCTCTGGGATCGTCTCGACGACCAGGATCGCGAGCGGATCGTCGCGTGGCTGGCGACGGTGGTGGGCGAGGAGTATCCGCCGATCAACTGGGTGTGGTTCCAGATCGTCGTCGAGACCTTCCTCAAGTCGGTCGGCGGTCCGTGGTCGTCGGCCGACCTCGAGAGCGGGCTGGCCGTGCACGAGTCGCTCTACCGCGACCACGGCTGGTACGCCGACGGACCCGAGCGCGCCTTCGACCACTACAACGGCTGGGCGCTGCACGTCTACCCGTTGCTCTGGGCGACCATGGACCCGGAACTGGCCGATCCCAAGCTGGTGATCACCTGGCGCGAACGGCTCTCGCAGTACGTCCGGACCGCTGTCCACCTGGTCGGCGGCAACGGCTCGCCGCTGATCCAGGGCCGCAGCCTCACCTACCGGTTCGCCGCCGCCGCGCCACTGTGGATGGGCGCTCTCACCGATGCCACCGACGTACCGCCGGGCCTGCTCCGGCGCGCCGCGTCCGGCATGCTCGCGCACTTCCTCGACCACGACGTGCCCGACGACCGCGGTCTGCTGAACCTGGGCTGGTACGGCGAATGGCCGCGGATCGCGCAGTCCTACTCCGGCCCGGGATCGCCGTACTGGGCGGTGAAAGGCATGCTCGGCCTGATGCTGCCGGCCGATCACGCGGTGTGGACCGCGACGGAGGAGCCGCTGCCGGTGGAGACCGGGGACTTCACGCTGGACGTGCCCGAGCCGGGCTGGATCGTCAGCGGAACCAAGGCCGACGGCGTCGTCCGGATCGTCAACCACGGCACGGATCACTCGGTGCCGGGCAACCAGCGGGCCGACTCGCCGCTGTACGCGCGACTCGGGTACTCGACCCACACCATGCCGCCGCTCGATCAGACCGCGTGGTCGGAAGCGATCGAGAACAGTGTCGCGATCGTGCATCCGGAGTTCGGGCCGAGCCACCGCAACGGCTTCACCACGGTGCGCGCCGGCGTCTCGGTGGCCTCGGCGCACTGGGTGCGGACTGATGAGGACAAAGGCGTCGAACACGGGTCCGGTCGTGGCGGCAGTGTCATCGAGGGTCCGCGGCTGGTCGTGGGCTCGGTGCTGCATGGCAGTCACGAGGTGCGGGCGGTGGTGGTCGAGGGTGAGATCGATCCGTCGTGGATGTTGGAGTTCAGTGGCTGGCCATTGTCCGACGTCGACTCGCCGGCCGACACCATCGAGAGCTTCAGATCGACGGCCGCTGCGCACGGGCTCGTCTCATCCGTTGCCACCGGCACCGATTTCGAGTACGACGTACGTCGCCTGACCGATGCGAGTCCGGTGGGCAATCACACCGCGATTCCCTGTGCCAGAAGGCATCCGGAGTCCGGTGAGGTGTACCTGGCCGTCGTCACACTCGGCGGTTCGCCCGAGCCGGAGCCGGTCGTCTCCGACGAGGACCGCACGATCCGGGTCGAGTGGTCGGACGGCCAGGTGGACCACCTACGGCTGGACTCTGGCGGCGAGGGGGATTGATGAGTCGCGGATCATCAGTTCCGGTGTGATCAGGATCCGCTGCGACGGACGCCGCCGGCCCTCGACCAGCCGGGCCACCATCAGCTCGACCGCGGTCCGGCCGACCATCGGTTTCGGTGGCCGGATCGCGGTCAAGGCCGGCTCGGCCAGCCGCGCGACCTCGTCGTCGTACGCCACGATCGCGAGATCCTCCGGGATCGCGATCCCGCGTTCGGCGCAGTACTGGGCGATCGACATCGCGTCCGGATCGGAATGGACGACGAGTGCCGTCGTACCGGTCGCGCGGCAGCGTTCGAGCAGTCGGGCGATCGTCTCGCGGTAGCCGGGCTGCTCCATCCGGATCGATTCGCGCGCGATCAGGTCGGGGGAGATGCCGAGGTCCGCGCAGACCTGTTCCCAGCCGCGTTCGAGATGGGTCGAGGTCGGGCTGCCCTTGGACAGCACCAGACCGATGCTGAGATGACCGTGCTGGTGCAGGTGCCGTACGGCGATCTCGAGACCGAGCGCGTGGTCGCTGCGTACCCATTCCAACTGGTTCCTCGTCGGCGTCCAGCGCGGTGGTTGCCGCTCGATCAGGATCACCGGGACCGGCAGGTCGCCGATCCACTGGATCATCTCCGGGACGTCGTCGCCGTCCAGGTTGGGCGCGAGCAGCAGACCCTGCACCTGCTGCGCCTCGATCAGCCGGGTGATCTGGCGCTGGTCCTCGGCCCAGTCGTACGTCGACCCGCGCAGCTGGATCTGGACGTCCTGCGCAGCGGCCGCCGAGCGGGCGCCGCTCACGATCGCCGGCCAGTAGTAGTCCAGTGACGGGACGACCATCCCGATGGTGAACCGCGGCGGGCCGGTGCCGCGACGGCGGACGTGCGTGGCCGGGCCCAGGTCGGTGGGTAACGTCGCGCCGCCGTGCACCTTGGTGAGCAGATTCTGGGACGCGAGGGCCGCGATGTCCCGGCGGACCGTGAGTTCGCTGACGCCGAGCAGCGCGGCGAACTCCCGCACTCGGACCGACCCATGCCGCCGCAACTCATCCATCAACCGCTCCTGCCGCTGCGGCCCGAACAAAGTCACGAGGCCCTCCGTCTCGCTGTCCTGGGTGCCGTTCACCTGACCGCTACGGTAACCGCTTGCCGCGGGGTTGTCGTGATGAGCGACGAGACTTCCGATCTGGGTGGACCAGATCAGCGTCCGGCTCCAGTTGGCCGGATCCAGCGCTTGATCAGCGGAATGACCAGGGCTATTCCGATCATCGACAGGCTGACGACGGACGCGTACTTGTCGACGAGCAGGACGACGTTCACGGCCCGCTGACCACTCCAGTAGCCGAGTCCCGCGATCAGGCCGGTCATGATCAAGGCCCCGGCGAGGTCCAGCAGGAGGAAGACGCCCAGTCGCATCCGGGCCCAGCCGGCCATCGCGTACACCACCGCGGTGGGAACGCCCGGAAGGACGGCGAGGAGGACGGCGACCCGGAGAATCCAGGGGGCGAGCTCGGTGGCCCGGCCGGCGAAGCGCAGCACCCGCTGACTGGTGGTGAACATCTTGATGATGCCTTCGCCCCATTGCCGTCCCGTCCACCAGGTGAGCCAGTCGAACTTCACCATGCCGATCGCGCCGGCAAGGACGACAGGCCACAGCGGAGTTTCTCCGGTCCGGGCGAAGGCCGCCGCGGCGCCGATCGGCACGAGGTCGCCGGTCAGGAACGCCAGGGCCACCGGATGCGACGCGAGCAGGAACGGCTTGACCGGTCGCAGCGCCAGCCCGAACGCAACCACCCCGACGATCGCTCCCAGCAGCGCCAGATCGACGCGGGTAGGTCGGTCCTGCCACGGCACGAAGCGACGCCGGCCAGAGGCCGCGGCTCGCCGGCGAGCTCCGGCTGGGTCGTCCACCGCCTCACGCCCCCAGCAACGAGTCGCCGACCGGCGTCCGGCGATAGACCACTCTGTTGCCCCGTCGGCTTCGCTCGACAAGCCCTGCCCGCAGGAGTACCTGAAGGTGATACGACACGGTGGGAGCGCTCCAGGGCAATCGGCCGCTCAACTCGTTCGTCGACTGATGTTCGGCGAGCTCGGTCAGCAGTACCGCGCGGGTGTCGCCGAGCAGATCGGCCAATGCGCGGCCGGGCACCCGGACGTCGCGCTGCCAGAGGCGTGCGATGCCGTTCGACCGGTAGACGACGGATGGCTGCTCCGGGCACTTCACCGTGAACTGCACCGGCCCGACGTGCGTCGAGGTCGGGATCATCAGTACGCCGTCGTCGGCCCAGTCGACCGTGACGTCGTACGGCCGGTCCAGGACGATTCCGCTGCCGTCCCACGTCATTCCGCGGCCGAGGTCGTTGAGCATGGCGACTGCGCCACGGGCGGCGAGGAGATCGCTCTTCCGGCGGACGTCGTCGTCGAGGACCACTGTCGTCGTGCTCCAGTCCGGTTCGATCGCGAGCTCGAAGAAGAGCTGCAGAGCTTTGGCGGCTGCGACGGCCACCGCTTCCGGACCTTCGGCGATCACCCGCTCGAGCGCCTCGGGCGCCGGGCGTCGCCACCGTCGGTAGGTCTGCTCGTCGCCGAACAGTGCCACGACATCGTCCCGGACCGGCCGGCCGCGCAGGCCGATGTCGAGTTGACGCTCGACGTCATCGGGGGACGTCCGAGCGATGATCCGGGCCTGGTCCTCGATCGTCGCCACGGATCGCGCGGGTGGCGGAGCCAGAAAGTCCGGGGCGTAGTCGTGGTCGGCCGGTACCAGCGCCTCCAGCAGGGCCAGCTCGCCGGCCGGCATCAACGCCTGCGCACGCGCGTACCAAGTCCTGGCATGACGGGCGGGATGTTGGGCGCGGCGGCGTACTGTGCTCACCACTTCCTGTGCGGGCGAGACGGCGAAGCGCGATCGACCGAGCTGGTCCGCGGTCATCGTGATGTGAATCGCCATCACTGCAGTATGCCCAGCGGCGACCGAACAGGAAGCAGATTCGAGGACCTTCGAATCCCCCCTCAGTCGTTGATCCAGCTCCAGACGCTGGTGGTGGCCGGCACGCCGGCTACCTCGAAGCCCTCGAGGACTCGGTGCTGGTTGCCCTTCAGGCCGAGACGGTCGCCGTCCTGAACCAGAGTCCTGAGAGCCTCGACCAGGCGATCCGCCGCGGACCCCGGCGCATCCAGTGCGTAATGGTCGGCGAGGGTCTCCATCGCGTCGTACGGCGCGTGCACGCTGTAGCCGTACTCGCGACCGGGATCGTCACCCAACGGGCCGTAGTCGTAGAACTCGGTGAACGTGATCCCGCGGTCGCCGCCCTCGGGGTCGAGGGTCAGCGTCAGCGTGAAGATGCAGCCGTTGTCCCGATGTACGCGCAGCAACGTCTCCCGTCGGGTCATGCCCTGGAAGTTACCCCGGGTCGGGCACACCATTCAGCAGGTCGAGCGCGGATTGCTGCCGGGCGGCGTCGAGTTGGTCGATCGGGCCGTACCAGCGCAGTCCGTACTGGTCCATCGGCGTACGGTCCGCGGCGAAGGCACGGTCGGCCTGGCGCTGCAGGTAGGTCGTGTACGGATGGTCGGAGAGCGCCTCGTTGAGTTTGGCCAGACCGCGGACGTGCGCGCCCTTGAAGGACGGGGCGTCGTCGCCGCAGTCGCCAGACTCGCACGGCTCGCGGAGAATGCCGTCCACGGTGTGCAGCGACGAAGCCGTCGTCGCCGCGTCGGCGAGGTGCCGGGCGGTGGTCAGGTACGACGAGTTGTTCGTTGCCTTGGACAACTCGGTGAGCGCGCCGAGCAGGACGCCCTGGTTGTAGGTCCACGCCGTGTCGCCGTTGTTCCTGCAAGTGGACAGGTCGATCCCGTCGTTGACCAGGTGCGAGCTGTTGATCATCCCGGTCTGCTGGAACCAGGTCCAGCCGCTCTGCGCGCGTTGCAGATAGGCGGTGTCGCCGGGGATGCGGTTGTGCAGGGCCGCGTTCAGGTGGATGTAGAGCGAGTTCGAGATGGCGTTCTTGTACGTCTTCGCCTCACTCCACCAGACCCCGCCGCCGCACGTGTTGTCCCAGTACGCCGCCATGTGGTCGGCGTCCGCCCGAGCGGTCTGCAGGTACCGCGCTTCACCCGTCAGGTCGTACGCCGCGACCCAGGCGAGACCCCACCAGCCGGTGTCGTCGATGTAGTCGTTGCGGAACTGGCCCTGGGCCGCGTTGAGATTGAGGTCGTAGGTCCGGGCGATCGCGTACTGGTAGCTGCCCATCCCGCTGACCCGGATGTTGTCGATCACCGCGGTCAGCGCGTTGGCGGAGTTCCACCAGCCGGTGGTGTCGAACAGTCCGGTCGCGTAGTTGTAGAACTGCATCTGCGCGGTCGCGGCCGCCGTACGACGGTCTCCCGCGTTCCAGGTGGTGCGGGCCCACGCCGTACGGACGATGTCGGGGCTGTCGCCGGCCTTGCCACAAGCCCGGAGTGCGCCGACGCCGTGGTTGTTCCAGTCGTCGACGTTGTACATCTGCGTGTGTCGGCCGCGTTGGCCGGACGGGATCGCGGTGTTGCCGAGCCGGCTGCCGTCGGTCCAGGTCCGGCCGCCGTCCATCGAACGGTCCAACCAGACCTCGTCACCGGGGTTGCCGTTCTCGATCGAGGCCCAGCCCATCGCGTCGGAGTCGTCGAAGTGCAGGGTGATCGTCCGGCCGAAGAGCGTCGCCGACACCGGGGTCCGGTCGCCGGGAGACAGGGCAGGATCGCGGGCATCGCAGTACTTGTTGCAGATCGTCGCTTGGGTGGGTCTGTCAACTGGCACAGTTCACCGAAGGTAGGCGGACCGCATCACTGCGTCAAGACATCAGCAGCGACGCGAGAACGCCGACCGCGGTGAGAGCGGTGACGGTGACGGCGAACCGGCGGCCACGCCGGACCCGCTGCTGGATGGCCGTCGAGTCGAGGTCTCTGGCGCACGGGTTGAAGTCCGCCGCGTCGGTCGGCGCGAGCAGGCCGCCCAACCGGCACAACGCCGTACGCCGGGATGCCTGCCGGGCAGCCTCCTGGACGACGCTCCGCCGGATGAACTCACGCG
Organism: Kribbella sp. NPDC049174; assembly: GCF_043197365.1. NCBI lineage: Bacteria > Bacillati > Actinomycetota > Actinomycetes > Propionibacteriales > Kribbellaceae > Kribbella > Kribbella sp. NPDC049174. The sequence continues at coordinate 831,696 of NZ_JBICSZ010000002.1, forward strand.
GGTAGGCCCCGGCCGGCGGCAGCACACGCTGTACGACGCCGTGCGCCGCGGCCACTCTCCGTGGCCGGCTGGCCGAGGGCGGCAGGATCAGATAGGCCAGGTGGACCAGGGAGGCATAGTCGTCAGGCAGCAACGCCTCGATCAGCGGTTCCTCACGCGTGGGTCCCTGGATGGCAGCCGGGACGAGCGGGGTCTGGACCGTGGCGGACATGCAACTCCTTGTCTCGGCGTACCTCACCTCCAACGAGCCAATCGCTGACCGGTCACGGAAGGCGTCGGATACCCTCGGCCTCATGAGTACTGGTGACGGGGTGGCCGGGCGGTGGGACGGGGTCGACATCCACTTCGGTGAGGAGGGCGGCCGGCTGACCTACGGCAGTTATCTGCGGCTGGCCGAGCTGCTCGACCAGCAGCGGCTGGAGTCGGATCCGCCGGCCCATGACGAGCTGCTGTTCATCACGATTCACCAGGTGTACGAGCTGTGGTTCAAGCAGATGCTGCACGAGCTGACCGCGTCGCGGGACGCGATGCTGTCCGGTGAGCTCTGGCTGGCCGAGCACCTGCTCCGGCGGGTGCACACGATCGAGCGGACGCTGACACAGCAGGTCGACATCCTGGAGACGATGACACCGCAGGACTTCGGCGAGTTCCGGCATCGGTTGTCACCGGCAAGCGGCTTCCAGTCGGTCCAGTTCCGCGAGATCGAGTTCCTGTCCGGTGCGAAGGATCCGTCGTTCGTGAAGCGGTTCCGCGGCCTGACCGACACCGAGAAGGCCCGCCTCGGGCAACGGCTGGACGAGCCGACGCTCTGGGACGCGTTCCTCGCCGTCATCGAGAAGGCGGGTTTCACCACCGACACCGAGGATGACGTCCGCGACGCGCTCCGCAAGGTCGCCGGCGACCGCGGCCACTACGCCGCCGTCTGGGAACTCGCCGAAGCCCTGGTCCAGCACGACGAACTGGCCGCCGCCTGGCGCGCCCGCCACGTCGTCATGGTCGAACGCATGATCGGCACCAAGCCCGGCACCGGCGGCTCCTCCGGCGCCGGCTACCTCCGCAGCCGCCTGGACCTCCGCTACTACCCGCTCCTCTGGGACCTGCGCACCAGCCTCTGACCGTCCAGGGCCGGGTGAGAGTTCTCCAATCGACGCGGCACTGACGCGCGTCCTCATGAGAGGACTCTCATCCTGCATTCATCCACGGGGTCGGGTTCGGCTGCGAGGCTATGGTCCTGTGGTTGCTAGTAGCAACGAAGAGTCTCCTGTGCGGAGCCTCGGTGGGAGCGGCCCGAGCGGTCGTCCCTCCTCCTGCTGACGAGGCTCGGAACGGCCGCCCGGGTTCCCCCCGCCGGGCGGCCTTTCCCTGTGCCGGTCAGCTCGCGGGATCGGTCGCCGGTACGTCGGCCGGCGCGGAAGCCAGCCGGTAGCCCCTGCCGCGCACGGTCTCGATCCGTTCCGGGCCGAGCTTCTTGCGCAAGTACCGGATGTAGACGTCGACGATGTTCGAGCCGGGGTCGAAGTCGAAGCCCCAGATTTGGCTCAGTAGTTGCTGCCGGGACAGCACCTGGCCGGGGTTGCGCAGGAACATCTCCACCAGCACGAACTCCCGGGCGGTCAGCTCGACCACCCGCCCCGCCGCCGAGGCGCGCCGGCTGCGCAGGTCGAGGCTCAGGTCTCCACAGCGCAGCACGGTGGGTTCGGCCCCTCGCTCGTCGCGTAACCGCAGTCGGATCCGGGCCAGCAGTTCCTCGAACCGGAACGGCTTGGGGATGTAGTCGTCGGCGCCGCCCTCGAGTCCGGCGACGGTGTCGTCGACGGAGTCCCGCGCGGTCAGGATGACGACCGGGATCGTGCTGCCCGCCGCGCGGACCCGGCTGAGGACCGCGAAGCCGTCGAGGTCCGGCAGACCGAGGTCGAGGACCAGCAGGTCGAACTCACCGCTCAGCGCGCGTTCCAGGGCGACCTGTCCACTGGCCACGGTGGTTGGCGTGAAGCCGTTGGACCGCAGGCCTTTGGCGACGAACGATGCGATCAGATCCTCGTCCTCCGCGATCAGGATGCGGTTCACGAGTGTTCCCTCTGCTGTCCACGGGCCTCGGAGGGCGCCGTCGTACGAGGGATCTCCAGCCGGAAGGTCGCACCGGTCCCCGGCGGCGACTCCACCCAGGCGCGGCCGCCGTGTGCTTCGGCGATGGCTTGCACGATCGCCAGTCCCAACCCGGATCCCTCCGCGCGTTGGGCGCCGCGCCCGCGCCGGAACCGTTCGAAGATCCGGCCGATGTCCGCCGCCGCGACACCCGGCCCGCTGTCCCGCACCCAGAACCGGACCGCGCGTGCGTTCGCGGACGATCCGATCGCGACCACGTCGTCCGGTCCGGTGAACTTGACCGCGTTCTCGGCCAGTTGGACGAGCGCCTGGGTCAGCCGCTGCGGGTCGGCCGCGATGGTCGCCTGGGCCCGTTGATCGATCCGCCACTGCCGCGTCCCGAGTGCCCGGGCCTTGTCGAACACGTCGTCGGTCAGCATCTCGACGTCGACCGCCGTGGGGCGGAGGAAGTCCGGCCGCTGTGCGCGGGCGAGCAGCACCAGATCCTCGACCAGCCGGCTCATCCGGTCGAGTTCGCCGACCAGCAGCGTCCGGGTCTCGATGACGTCGCGCGGGTCGGACTCGTCCAGGAGCTCCAGATGACCGCGAACGATCGTGATCGGCGTCCTCAGTTCGTGCCCGGCATCGTTGAGGAACTCCCGCTGGGTGGCGAACGCGTCCTCCAGCCGGTCCAGCATCGAGTTGAAGGTCCGGGCCAGCTCGGACACGTCGTCGTGACCGGTGACGTCGATCCGGCGGGTCAGGTCGGTGTCGCTGATCAGCAGCGCGGTCCGTCGTACGTCGCGGATCGGGCGCAGCAACCGGCCCGCGGTCAGCCAGGCGGCCAGTGCCACCACCGCCAGGGCGACCAGTGCGACCAAGCTGTAGGTCCGGATCACGTCGGCGAACTCACCGTGCTCCGAGGCCGTGAAGTAGGCGACCACGAAGGTCCCGCGGCGATCGGACTGGCTGACCGGCATCGTCGCGTAGCGGACCGGTCCGTCCGGTGCGGCGTAGCTGCCGAACGCCGGGGCGTCCGCGGCGGTCGCCTCGGCCCGGAAGGCAGGATCGCTGTGCAGCGGTACGACGTCGCGGGGAGTGAAGACCCGATCGGGAAGGAACGCGACCATCGTCTGGTGTTCGTCCAGCACGTTCCGGCTCATCGCCACCTGGAGCAACCGGTCGACGCTAGCGAACGGCTGCCCTGTGCCGGGGTCGATCCCGGTCCGGTGGAACTCGGCGAACTCCGCGATCTCCTGCTGCAACGAGCGATCGATCCGTTCGTCGATCCGTTGGGTCTCCAGCAGGTACGCCGTACCGGCGGCACCGGCCATCCCGAGCGCGGTGAGCACGATGACCCAGGCCAGGATCCTGGCGCGGACCGACCGGACCACCTCCGAGCCGACGCCGACCAGCCGGCCGACACCCGCCGGTCGGTCAGTCGTCCCCGCCTGCTCCGTCGTCGTCGTCGCCGTCCTCGTCCGCCGCGTCGTCGGCACCGCCGGTGGTGTCGTCGGTCGCGCTGCTGTTGTCGTCGCCGGCGCCGCCCGGGTTCCTGTCATCGTCGTCCCCACCATCGTCGCCGCCGGTGCCGCCACGCCGGACCGGGGCAGGGCAGCCGCCGCCACACCGACACCGGCTGCTCCGGTCAGCAGTAGCGTCACTGGTCTGGGAGACAAGAGCATGGTCAGACTATGGCGCGCCAGGAAGACGTCCCGATGAGAACTGGATGAGAATCCGTTCATCAGCCCGACCGCCATGAAGGAGACAGGTTTGTGAAGCTCTATTCCGACGTGGGGTCGCAGCGGTTCGGGCAGCTTGTCGGCGATCTGATGCTGGTGGGGTGGATCTGGCTGTGTGTGGAGCTCGGGCAGTTGGTGTTCCGGATCACCAACGCCCTGGGAGCGCCAGGGCGGAAGGCGGCAGAGGCAGGCGACGGGCTGGCCGGTGATCTGCGGCGGATGTCGGAACCGATCGGGAAGGTCCCGGTGGTGGGGGATGAGTTGCGGTCGCCGGTCGACGGAGCCGCCGGCGCTGCGGGGAAGTTGGCGGAGGCGGGGCGGGATCAGGCGCACGCGGTGGAGCAGTTGGCGTACGTGCTGGCCGGGGTGACGATCGGGCTGCCGGTGCTGTTCGCGTTGCTGATCTGGCTGCCGCGGCGGATCCGGTTCTCGCGGCGGGCGGCGGCGGCGCAGAAGTTCATCGACAACGCCGCGGACCTGGACCTGTTCGCGCTCCGGGCGATGGCGAACCAGCCGATGCACCGGCTGGCCAAGATCTCCGACGACCCGGTCGCGGCCTGGCGCGAAGGCGACACCGAGATCATCACCAAGCTCGCCGACCTGGAGCTGCGCAGCACCGGCCTGAAAGCTCCCTCCTAAGGCACCCGCGGCTACCCTCATCGCATGGCTCGGGTGTTGCTGGTCGAGGACGATGATGCGATCCGGACGTCGCTGGGCAAGTCCCTGACGGCGGCCGGGCATGTCGTCACGGCCGTTGCCGCCGGCGCCGAAGGGGTTGCCGTGGTCGCGCGGGATCGTCCCGACGTGCTGCTGCTCGACCTCGGGCTGCCCGATCTGGACGGCCGGGACGTGCTCGCGATGGTTCGTGCGGTCAGCGACGTACCGGTGATCGTGGCAACGGCTCGCGACGACGACGCCAGTGTGGTCAAGCTGCTCGACGCCGGTGCGGACGACTACGTGATCAAGCCGTTCAGCTCGGCCCAGATCGACGCCCGGATTCGCGCCGTACTGCGGCGACTTGGGCAGGACCAGCAGGGTGAGTCGACGGTCGACCTGGGCGCGTTGCGGATCGATCCGCGCAGTCGCGAGGTCACCGTCGACGGTGCGCCGGTCGACCTGACCCGCAAGGAGTTCGACCTCCTGCTCGCCTTGTCCCGTCGCCCCGGCGCGGTGGTCAGCAAGCGTGAGTTGCTCGCCGAGGTGTGGGGCCTGCCGTGGGGTGGCGGTGACCGTACAGTCGACGTCCATCTCTCGTGGTTGCGCCGCAAGTTGGGTGAAACGGCGGCCGAGCCGCGATTCCTGCACTCCGTTCGCGGGGTCGGCGTCAAGCTCTCGGGCGGCTGACCATGCGTCGACGGATCCTGCTGCTGTCGGTCGGCATGACCACGCTGGTCGTGCTGGCGTTCGCCGTACCGCTGATCCTCCTGCTGCGGAGCACGACCGCATCGGAGTCGAGAGACGAGGCGCGCTACCTGGCCGAGTCGGTCGCGTACTACGTCGGCGACAAGGACCACAGGGCCGACGACATCACGGCGTACATCGACGGCCTTGCGGACAAGCCCGGGACGATCTCGGTCCGGCTCGCCGACGGTACGACGCTGGGCGATCCGCCGCCGGGTGGGGTCTCGGCACCGAAACCGCTGCCGAGCGACTATGGCGACGGGGACGACGACGACAAGGGTCCGCCGAAGATCGGTGACGCCGACTACCGCGACGTCGGCGGCGGGATGGCGGTCGAGGTCGGCGTCGGCACCAAGGCCGGGCCGGCGTCCGTCTGCCTGTACTTGACCGCGGACGAGCTGTACGACGGCCTCGTCCCGCGCGTGCTCTTCCTGGTCGGCGGAAGCCTGCTCGTCCTGCTGCTCAGCATCATCGGCGCCGAACTCGTCTCCCGCCGGCTCGCGCGCCCGCTGGAAGAGACAGCCAGTACGGCGGAACGCCTGGCGCGCGGCGACATGGACGCCCGGGCTCCGACTACCGGCCCGGCCGAGGTCGCCAAGGTCGGTGCCGCCCTCAACGGTCTGGCCGACCGGATCGACGAGGTGATCGCGGTCGAACGCGAAGCCGTCGCTGACCTGTCCCATCGACTCCGTACGCCGCTGACCGCACTGCGGCTCCAGGTCGAGGCGTTGCCGGATCGCGAGCGTGCCGAGGAGCTCAACACCCAGGTGAACAGTCTGGAGCGGACCCTGACCGCGGTGATCAGCGCGGCCAGACGACCTCAGCGCGAGGGTCGCGTGCCGCACTGCGATGCGGTCGAGGTGACGCGCAGTCGGGCCGCCTTCTGGGAACCGCTCTTCGAGGATCAGGGACGCGTGCTGGCGCTCGACCTGCCGAACCCGCCGGCGATGGTCCGCTCGTCAGCCGAGGATCTCGGTGCCGCGCTGGATGCTTTGGTCGAGAACGTCGTCGCCCACACGCCCGACGGCACACCGGCCCGGATCACGTTGACGCGCGAGGCGAACGGCGTACGCATCGTCGTTGCCGACAAGGGGCCGGGGATCCCGCTCGGCGCCGGGGAACGCGGCCGGAGCGACCGCGGCTCGACCGGGCTCGGCCTCGACATCGCCCGCCGCTGCGCCGAGGCCGCCGGCGGCCGGATGACGATCGGCCGGAACGAGGTCGTCCTCACCCTCGCGGCGCCCTGACCCCGTTCCATGGACGCGGATCGGCCGCTGTGCCAGGCTGCTTGGTGGGGAGGGGCGGTCATGGACAACGAGCTTCGGGTGCAGGTTCTGGTTCCGCGCGGGGCGATCGAGGAGCTGGACTGGGGCGGCGACGTACACCTCGGGGAGCCTGCGGCCGTCCAACCCGACCGGGCCCTGGCCGACGGCGGTTTCGTCGAGTTCGTCGTGATCGGACTGGTGGGGCTGGCCGGCGCGGTGATCAGCCGGTTGATTCGCCTGCACGAACGCAACACCGAGTCGGGCGTCATCCTCGATCTCGGTACGGATCCGCCGTCGATCAGCTACGTCGCGCGGGTTCCGCACGGCACCTTGATCGTGCGGGAGCCTGGCCATCCGGCTCAGGTGCACAGCCTGCAAGGCAAGGACCCCGTCGAGGTTCAACAACTGTTCGACGTCCTGGTGGCGGCTGCCGGCGCCTGACATGAACAGCCGGTTCGACTTCCTCACCGGGATCGTTCACATCGATGCCGACGCTCCTGATGAGTGGGCCGCGGACGCCGTACTGCCGGTGTGGGCCAGGCTGAACGATCCCGCCTGGGGCGACCGGCTGCCTCGGCTGCTGATCCACGAGACCGTGCACTTCTGGCAGCTTCTCGGCTCCGGATACCTGACCCGTCTGGTGGCCGACGAATGGCATCGCCTGCTCATGCTCGAAGAGAACGGCACGCTGCTGCGCGAGTCCGCACGAGTCGCCGCGCATCGGGATCGAAGCGTCGTACCTTTCGCCGCGGATGAGCTCGTCGAGGCCTGGTGCCGCTACTGGGACGTCCATATCCGGGGACCGGTGCGGGTGATGGCCGAGGAGGACCTCGAGCGACCGGCCGGCCCAGCCCGGCCTGACCTGTATTCCCATACTGACTACGACCTGGTGATGACGCAGGGCCCGTTGGAGCAGCTGTACGCACGGCCGTACCGGTGGCTGCTCGACCAGACCGGCGGCGACTCACTCACCTGCAATGCGTTGTTTCCGTTCGTGGTCTTCACGGCGTTCGCCTCCGACGACCCGGTGGTGTTCGTCCGCGAGGCGGTGAGCAAACTACTGAAGGCCGACGTGGTCCCGTTGGTACGACGGTGTGCCGCCGAGCAGAGGTACATGATCAATCAGGTCTGGCTCGCCATCGCGGAGACGGTGCTCCAACAACACCTCGGGCCGCTCCTGGTCGAGCTGAGCGGCCCGTCGCTGCGGATGGGTTCCGAGCTCGTCGGGGAGCCGCCGTTGTCCGACCACCCGCTGCTCGGCCCGTACGCCGTGAAGGCAGCCAAGCCGAACTTCAGCCTCTGGGCGGCGTACTTCTACCCGAGCGATCCCGGCGACAGCCCGGCCTACGCCTCGGAGCTGAGCCGGCTCGCGCGGGAAGGTCCCGTCATCTCCCAGCTCACCATGCCCGGCCAGCCCTGGTACCGGCTGACCCTCGGCGCCCTCGTTCCGCCACCGGTCATCCGGTTCCGCAACTTCACCTGGTCGGCGCCGGTCGAGCTCGAGGTCGGCATCCCCACCGGCTACCGCGCGAAGTACGGCCAGACCTTCGCCCCCGCCGTCGAAGCGCTGGAACGCCGCGCCCGCTACTTCCGCTACGCCCAGGAGGAGATCGCCCTCGGCCTCCCCATCGGCACCTTCCCCCGCTGAGTCAGTTCTCGCCGGGCCGGGCGAAGATCTGCAGGAAGAACAGGAAGACGTTGAGGATGTCGAGGAAGATCGACGCGGCCAGCAGCGGCGCCGAGTCCGTTTCCGTTTCCGTGGTGCCGCGCAGTCGCTGGAAGTCGTACAGGGTGAGGCCGGCGTAGATGACCAGGCCAAGGATCGAGTAGATCAGCGCACCGTTCGGAATCTGCACGAAGATCAACACGACACCGAACCCGATCAGCCCGATCAGTGCCCAGGAGCCGACCCGCCCGAGCACCGACAGATCCCGCTTGGTGGAGTAGCCGACCGCGCCGAAGCCGGCGATGAACAGCGCGGTCGCGCCACCCGCCTGCCACAGCGCCTGCGGGTTGGTGTTCGCGTAGTACACGAGTGTCGGCGCGACGGCGAGCCCGATCAGCAGGCCGAAGGCGCCGAGCAGACCGACGGTCAGTTCGACGGACTTGCGGACCGCGAAGTGCATGCCGATCAGGCACCCGAAGGCCGCCAGGGACAGTCCCTGGCAGGAACGCGGGGGTGAAGGCCGGTCGCTGACCAGGGACTTCAACGGGTGCGAGCAGGGATGCCGGGTCAGAGGGTGGACACAGGACCCCAACGGGGCCGATGGCTTCGCCATGAGCGGCGAAGGTGATTGAGGAGGCATCGTGAGAAGCGAGGCAGACGTGGCAGTGGTCGCAGAACCGCTGGCACAGTTCACCGTCGACGAGGTCTCGCCGTCGTACTGGAGAGTGACGTTCCGGAACGGGACGGTCAACCTGCTCGATGTGGATTCCGTCGAGCAGTTGGCCGACCTGGTCACCCGGATCGAGGAGGCGCCCGCGCTGACCGTGGTCGTCTTCGACAGTGCCAATCCCGACTACTTCATGGCGCACTGGGATCTGCGGGCCGACCGGGCGCGGGTGGCGGCGATGCCACCCGGCCCGACCGGGCTGCATCCGTACGTCGACGATCTGATCCGGCTGAGCAAGGCTCCGGCGGTGACGATCTCCTCGATCCGGGGCCGGGCCCGCGGCGCCGGCAGCGAGTTCGTGCTGGCCACCGACCTGCGGTTCGCCGGCGACAAGGCGATCCTCGGGCAGGTCGAGGTCGGACTCGGGGCGGTGCCGGGCGGTGGGTCGATGGCCCGGCTCGCCCGGCTGGTCGGGCGGGGGCGTGCGGCGGAGATCCTGCTCGGTGCCGACGACATTCCCGCGGAGCTCGCCGAGCGGTACGGGTACGTCAACCGGGTGCTGCCCGATGCCGGCCTGGACGGGTTCGTCGACGCGTTCGCCCAACGGATCGCTGGTTTCGACAAGACGGCCGTCGCCGGCACCAAGGCGCTGCTGGATCTCGCGTCGCTCCCCCCGGACGAGGAGTTCGCTCCGGGCCTCGCCGCGTTCTTCCGTACGTCGGGTCGTCCGGAGAACGCGGCCCGGGTCAGATATCTGCTCGACCATGGTCTGCAAACCCCGACCGGGGTCGAACTCAACCTCGGCCGCACGATCGGCGAACTCCCGGATGCCATCTACGACTGGCTGAACGCTTGAGTCACGCACTGTTCACTTCTCGGAGGTAGAGCGCTTTCGCCGACAGCAACAAGCGGCATCCGGACTGACGACTCCTTTTGACACAAGGGGTTACCGCGTCGTCACTGACGGACCTTCTTGGTAACGAATGCACCATTCCGCGCAACCAAACGGCACGTTTGCTGCATCTATCCAGTGAGTCCGAGGGAACCTCTTGGGCCCGCCGGATCTAGGGGGATGGACATCACCAACCGCACAGTCCTTGGGCAGCGCCTGCCCTAATACCGGTCTAGTCCGTAATTGTCAAGACCGTAGCGCGACCAAGTGAGGACGGAACCGTGCTCACCGAGTGATGCAAGACCGGATCTATTCGCCGTTCGGCCGGCAACTGCCCCGAAGCTCTCCTGGCCGAGCGATCTTTCAGGGGCGTGGGGGACGACACGTGGATCGGAACACAGACAAGCGCCGAGACGACCAGCCGGCGCTCCCGGGCGGCGCACTGGCCACCGGGGACGGGATGCCGCCGCGGCTCGACGCGCCCGTGCGGTTGCTGGTGGGCCCGGCCAACTTCGCGGGTCAGGGCACTCGCTGGGCACGCGCGCTCGAGGAGCGGGTGTCCAGCACCAAGGCGACCTCGTTCGCTTTCTTCAGGGGAGTCCTCGACTACCCGGTCGACTACGGCGTTCCGGCGCGCACGTACCGGCGCAACCGTCGATGGCAGCTGAACTTCTACAACCACGTCGTACGCAACTACACGCATGTGCTGATCGAGGCGGCGCGCCCGATCTTCGGCCCCTTGCACGGACCGGACGCGTCCGGCGACATCCCGTACCTGCTCTCCAAGGGCTTGCAGTTGGGGCTCATCGCCCACGGCTCCGACGTCCGCATCCCCAGTCGGCACGTCGAGACCGAGCCGTGGTCGCCGTTCCCCGACCTGGAGGACGAGAGCGTCGAGCTGCTCGAGCGCAACGCCACCCGCGCTGTCGAGCTGTTCACGTCGTACCCGGGCCCGGTCTACGTCTCCACGCCCGACCTCCTCGACTACGTCCCCAACGCTGTCTGGTGCCCGGTGGCCGTCGACGTCGACACCTGGCGCAGCGACGCCCCGGTGCTCGAGCACGAGAAGCCGGTGGTGGCCCACGCGCCCAGCAAGTCGGCCATGAAGGGCTCCGAGCTCATCGACCCCATCATGGCGAGCCTGGCCCAGCGCGGCCTCATCACCTACCGCCGGGTCGAGGGCGTCGACCCTGCGGACATGCCGGCCGTCTACCGCGACGCCGACATCGTCCTCGACCAGTTCCGCGTCGGCAGCTATGGCGTCGCCGCGTGCGAGGCGATGGCGGCGGGCCGGATCGTGGTGGGCCACATCGCCCAGCACGTCCGCGACCGCGTGGCCGCCGACACCGGGCTCGAGTTGCCCATCGTCGGTGCGACGCCCGACACCGTCGAGCAGGTCGTGCTCGACCTCATCGCGAACCCGGAGTGGGGCCGCGAGGTCGCCGCGCGCGGGCCGGCCTTCGTCGAGCAGGTGCACGACGGCCGCCGGTCGGCCGAGGCGCTGGCCGCGTTCGTCGAGCGGCCGAGCACGGTGCCGGCCGACTGGAAGCCGTCCTGGATCCGGCCCAAGGTCGTGATGATGGCCGGCAACGACATCGTCGTCGACGCCCGCGTGCTCAAGTACGCGCAGACGGTGGCCAACTGGGACCTTGACGTCACCTGTATCGGCATTCCCGGACGCAAGCTCCGGGCCGCCCGCGAGCTCGGCAAGGTGCACGTGGTGTGCCCGCCCATCCAGTCGAAGGTGCTGGTGACGGGGTGGCGCAAGCGGCTGGCCAACCTCAAGGCCAACCTCAGGCCGTGGTTCAGCACCGAGGCCGAGTACACGCTGGCCTACGGCCGCTGGCAATACGCGAGCCGCGAGCTGCGCGGCGACCGCGGCCGCGACCGCCGCGACCGCGAGCGCACCGGCGGCGAGTCCGGCTCGTCCGGGCCGGTCCAGCGGTCCATCCTCGACCGGCTGCGGCGGGCGGCGCGCTGGCGGTGGCTGCGGCTGCACCGCAGCATCCTCCAGGCCCGCGCGTACTTCGTCCGGCGGGCCAAGGACAAGGTCGACCTCACCGACCTGGGCATCGGCAAGCGGCGCGAGCGGCTGCTCGCCCTCTACCGCCACCTGCCGTCGGGCCGCTGGCGGCGGGTGATGCCCGAGCTGGTCGACCAGGAGCTGACGCTGGGCCCGCTGCTCGACCGCCTCCAGATCGAGGTCATCCACGTGCACGACGTGTTCATGCTCGGCATCGCGGCGCGCGCGGCGCACCGGGCGGCCCTCGACGGGCGCACCGTCAAGATCATCTACGACGCCCACGAGTACATCCCGGGCGTGCCGGTGGTGGCCCCGCGCCGGGTCGCCGCCTACGCCGACCTCGAGCGCGAGTTCATCCGCGACGCCGACCGCGTCATCACGGTGTCCGAGCCGCTGGCCCGCTGGCTGCAGCGCGACCACAAGCTGGCCAGTCTGCCCGACGTCGTCCTCAACGCGCCGGTCGAGCCGCCCGCGGACGCCGACGTCAAGGGTCTGCGCGAGCAGTTGCAGCTGTCCGAGGACGTCCCGTTGCTGGTGTACGGCGGCGGCGTCAACCGCGCCCGCGGCGTCGGGACGGTCGTCGAGGCGATGCCTCAGCTGCCTGACGTCCACCTCGCGATCGTCGCGCGGGCCAACTCCGTCACCAAGGAGTTGCAGGCCCGCGCCGCCGAACTGGGCGTGGCCGACCGCGTGCACCTGGCGCCGTTCGTCGATGCCGAGGTCGTGCCGCTGTACCTGCGCTCGGCCAGCATCGGCCTCAGCCCGCTGCTGCACGCGCCCAACCACGACATCGCGGTGACGAACAAGTTCTGCGAGTACATCGCCGCGGGACTGCCGATCATCACCAGCGACACCCCCGCGCAGGCCGACCTGGTCAACGAACTCGACCTCGGCGCCGTCTACACCGCGGGCGACGTGGACGGCCTCGTGCGGGCGGTCTGGACGGTGCTCGCCGACCGCGACCGCATCGCCAAACGCATCGCCGACGACTCGCAGCTACTGCACCGATTCTCCTGGGCCGCACAGGCCGAGGTCATCCGGTCGGTGTACGCCGACGTCATGGGCCGGCTACCCGACGCCGCCTGGGCCCCCGGCGCCACCATCGTCCATAAGCTCATCCCCGACCCACCGGAGCCGCCGGAGACGAAGTGGCGCGCCTTGAGGGAGGACGAGGCGAAGGGTTCCGAGCGCGACCAGAACAAGACCCGAGCGAGGAAGCGTTGAACGTTCGTGTCATGTCCTCGGCCTCTGGTCGGGAGACAACGGACCTACTCGACCTGTTCGGCCCCGGCCGGGCCGGGGATGGGGTCGTTGGTGATGCGCAGCCCGGCGAACCGCCGGTCCATCGCCGCGGCGTACCGGTCCGCGGACGCGGGTACGGCGATGAGCTCGGCGATCACGTGCGCGCCGAACCAGACCCGCACGCGCCGCCGCTGGGTGTCGGCCGCTGCCTTCTCTGTGGGTGTGCGCGACTGCTCGGCACCGCCCGGAAAACGATGTGACATGGCTGGACCTCCTGACCTAGCCGAAGGTGAATGCATAGGCTTCGGCGCCGGGGTCGAGGAAGATGACTTCGAATGTGCGGTCTTTGATCGGTCCGGCCTGCCGGACGAGTTGGTACAGCCGCTGCTCGGCCACTGTCCCGTTGCCCTGGTCGTCGACGTCGGCCCCACCCGGTGGCTGTCCGTCGACGAGGACACGGAATCGCACCGACGCCCCGGGCGCCGCCGGCCCCATCACCAGATGCAGATCCCGCGCGTGGAATCGGAAGGCGATCCGCGCGTTCGCCGTGGTCGACGTACTGGCCTGTTCCGAGATCGTCCACTCGCCGTCCAAGGCCCACTGATTGAGTCTCAGCGTGTCCGGGACCGCATAGGTGTGGCGCGTGCCCCGCACCAGGCCGCCCGGGGACGCGAAGTTCCGGCCGCGTTCGTAGCCGGTGTAGGTTTCCGGCGATCTGAGGCTGGCCCAGTCGGCGGCTACCTCGAGACCTTCGGCCTCGACCTGCGCCGCTCCGCGACCGGCCACGGCGGAACCGGCCGCGGCCAGCAGTTGCTGGATGACTGACTCCGACTGCCGGTACTCGCCCTCGCCGAAATGATGGTGCCGCAACAGCCCGTCGGCGTCCGCGAAGTACAGCGCCGGCCAGTACTGATTGCCGAAATCGGTCCAGACCCCGTAGTTGCTGTCGATCGCGACCGGATAGTCGATCTTCAGCTCCCGCACGGCCCACCGGACGTTGTCGGCATCGGCCTCGAAGCCGAACTCGGGCGTGTGTACGCCGACCAGCACGAGCCCGTCGTCGGAGTACTGGGCCGACCAGGCACGGAGGTAGGGGAGCTGGCGGAGCCAGTTGATGCAGGTGTAGGTCCAGAAGTTGACCAGGACCACCTTCCCGCGCAGCTCGGTCGCCGTCAGCGCCGGCGAGTTGAGCCACCCCGTCGCACCACCGAACGACGGCAGTTCGCCGTGAACGGGAAGCCGGAGCTGTCCGGATGATCGTGGTGTCATGACAGCCTCCTGTGGAACGTCACGCAGTGGCGTCCCCAGGCAAAGCAGACACTACGCCTGCCACCGGGGCGTTTCCAGAGCTCCGATTTTGTTGCCAATAGCACCCAATTCACAAGGAACTCCTCGTTCCTTGACCCATCCGCTCCGCGCCGGCGCGGTGCGGGGCCGCCTGGTCACCGGTGTAACAGGGCCCGCGCGCACCGCGTCAGCTCTCCCCACGGTCAATGCGGAGTCGCGAGCGCGCCGGCTGATACATCCGGCTGCTCAAAGACTGGGTCGTATCAGATCGGGACGTCCTGCCTCCGATTTCTGATGGCTCCATCGGGGGAGGAACGGAATGGGCACGACCCAGACATGGTTCGCGTCACGGACAGTGAAACCGCAGAACCGTCCCATCGGCCGGCAGTTCAAAGACACGCGTGCCTTCAGCGGCACATCACTGTTCTTCGGGATCCTGGCGTCCGCCGGGTGCGCCGCGATCATTCCGGCGCTGGGTGCGGGGCGACTCGCGACGGTGGCCGGGGCGGCGCTGAGCCCGCTGCTGGTGGCTGTGATCACCACGCACGGACGAGGGCTGGTCCGCGGTATCGGTATCGCCGCACTGAGCGCCTTCGCACTCGTCATCACCATCGGCGGGTTCACCCTGCCGGAGGCGATCGCCGGTCACGGATCCCTGACCGGGGCCGGCTCCGGCACGTTCGTGAACACCGAGCGGATCCCGGCACCCACGCCGCCGGCTCCCTGGACCTCCCCGGCTGTGACGACGACGAAACCGCCGGCGTCTGCCCGGACCTCGCCGCCTCCGACCCCGCCGACCGCAATGAACGTCGTGATACCGGAGATCAGGAAATGCCCCGAGTTGCGGGTCGGCGAAGCCAAGGCCTGCAAGCAGATCGGCATCCGCAACGACGGCTCGACCTCCGTCGAGGTCGCCACCGGTGACATCGAGGGCGACCAGTCCAGCGACTTCACTCTGACCAGGGTGTGCGACGGGGTCTTGAAGCCGAACAGCGCGTGCTCGATTCGGCTCAGGTTCTGGCCCACTGCCGCAGGAGCCCGCGAGGCTTTCCTCGTCGTACACCTGCAGCCAGGCAACGTCGAGCGTCGCGTCACCATCACCGGCGACGCCCTCGATCGCGGCACCGAGCCCACCGAGCCCACCCGGACCCCGTCCCCGTCACCCAGTCCGAGTGAGCCTGATCCCACCATCAGAACTCAGCACGAGTAGGCGCCGACTGATCACCAGGACCTGTTGTGTGTCGCCAGGGCGGCGCCGACCTGGTCGGCCAGTGCGACCGCGACCTGTCTCTGCGCGACGGACGGACGCGCCACCCGAGTCGATGCGACGAGCAGGAAGCGGCCGCGGGTGATGCCGTCGTGGTGCACCCGCAGTTCGATCTCGCAGTCGGTGGGCAGCCCGTACCGCTCGACCTCGAGATCGCGTCCGCGGCGGACGACCGTGCCGTCGCGGACGATAGCGGCCGGGGCAGCGTCGCGAGTGTCGCTGTCGAAGTAGCAGTCGTCGATGCCGAGCAACTCGACGAGTTGGTCCGCGACGTGCTCGATCACGCCCTCGGTGTGTGAGCTGCCCGCCGCGACGATGCCCGCGGTCCGGAGGACGCCGCCGAGGTAGTCCTGCTGCTGACTGGCGCGCGCCTGCTGGCGCCGTCCCCAGAGAATCTCCGCGACCGCGAGGGTGACCAACGTGAGCAGGACCGCGGTCTCGATGTCCGCCCGGTCGGTGATGGTGATCTGCTGGTACGGCTGGGTGAGGAAGAAAGCCCAGCACACCGTGCCGGACAAGGCCGCGACGATGCCTGCCCAGCGCACTCCGGTCGCCGCTGCCGCGACGACGACCAGGACCAGCGCCAGGGCGGCGTTCGTGTTCTCGATCCGCATCCGGAACGGCACGAGGGCCGCGCAGACCAGAGCGGGTACGACGGCGGCGCCCGCGACCACCACCGCACGGGCCGGCTCGGAGAGGTGAACTCGCATCCCCCCATGATCGAGGAGTTCCCGCGACTGGTCGAACCAACTGGCGATGCCCCGCGTAACCAGCTCCTGCTGGATCCAGACCTTGTTCACGGTCTTGTCGAGGAAACATGAGCATCGCAGTACGCGTGGGAAGTGCCCTGGCCACCGGGACTGCTGAACGGTCGCGAGATCCTCATACGTCAGCTGCATCAAACCGGCGCAAATCTTGCATTGGACTCACCAGAGGGAGCCTGCTTACTGTCCCTGGTAGCTGCGTCAAAGCCAGTCGATGCGCTGTCGGTGCGGCAAACACAAGGGAGAACAGCAGCAGATGGAATACCGTTATGTGGGCAGGACCGGTCTCAAAGTCAGTGAACTCTGCTTGGGTGCGATGACGTTCGGTGGGGATGCGGACGAGCAATCCAGCCACGCGATGCTGGACACGTTCGTCGACCAGGGTGGCACCTTCATCGACACCGCGGACGTCTACAGCGCCGGCAGATCCGAAGAGATCGTGGGCAGGTGGCTGAAGTCCAAGGACCGTGACTCGTTCGTCGTTGCCACCAAGGCGTACGGCGACATGGGGCCGGGGCCGAACGACGGCGGTAACGGCCGCAAGCACATCCTGGCCGCCGTCGAGGCGAGTTTGCGCCGGTTGGGCACCGACTACATCGACCTCTATCAGATGCATGTCTTCGACGATGTGACGCCGATGGAGGAGACCCTTTCGACGCTCGACACTCTCGTCCGCAGCGGAAAAGTCCGCTTCATCGGCGCCAGTAATCACACCGGCTGGCAATTGCAGAAGGGTGTCGATCTGGCCCGTCAGCACGGCTTCGAGCCGTATGTCTGTCTGCAGCCTCTTTACAATCTGCTCGACCGCGACGCGGAGTTCGAGCTCGTGCCGATCTGTCTGAACGAGGGCCTCGGACTCATCGCGTGGAGTCCGTTGCGGGGCGGCTGGCTCTCGGGCAAGTACCAGCGCGGAATGGACGGCCCGCCGGCCGGGACCCGGGTTGATCAGTCCGGGCGCAACGGCGCGAGCGAGAACTGGGATGCGTACAACAACGACCGGACCTGGCAGGTCATCGACGCGGTGATGGGTGTCGCCAAGGAAACCGGACGATCGCCCGCGCAGATTGCGCTGCGGTGGCTTCTGCAACGCCCAGGCGTCACCGCACCCATCATCGGGGCGCGCTCGCTCGAGCAGTTGGAGGACAACCTCGGTGCAGTCGGTTGGAGCCTCACCGACGAGCAGTTGGACCACCTGACGACCGCAAGCCCATTGCCCACGGTCTATCCGTACCAGCTGCTCGAGCAGTTCCGCCGCCAGTCCGCCTGAGGCAGACCCGGCGACGGAATCGCGCAGCCGCGAGGTCTTCCGCGCTCAGAGCTTGAACTCGTCCTTGTGCTTGGCGAGCCAGTCGTTGAAGGACTGCAGGGACGGGTTCAGCTCGCGGACCTTGTCGAGGGCCCGGTCGCCGGTGAAGCGTTCGTGGTCCTCGGCGTAGAACTGGAACATGTTGCTGAACTCGATGGCCAGCGGGAAGGGGAGGGCTCGGTACTGGTCCCAGGGGAGGGGGCGGTAGGCGACCTTCTCGCCCAGGGCCTCGGTCAGGGCCTCGGCGTACTGGTCGCCGGTCAGGTGGTCGCCGGCGATGCTGATCGTGGTGCCGATCAGGTCCGGCCGGGTGAAGACGGCGAGGGCGGTGCGGCCGATGTCGTCGGAGGCGATGCCGGACAGCGGCTTGTCGGCCATCGGCATGGTGATGGCGAGGACGCCGTCGGTGTCGCGGGTCGGTTCCATCCCGCTGACGAAGGCGTCGAAGTAGAAGGTCGTCCGGAGGAAGCTCGTCGGTACGCCGTACGACGTGAAGAGCGCGTCGGCCTCGCCCTTGGCGTCGAAGTGGGGGACCTTGTAGCGGCCGTCGTCCAGGCCGGGCACGTCGTCCCGATCGCCGAAGAACGGGCGGGTGTCCTCGAGGGTCGACCAGATCAGGTGGGCCACACCGGCGTCACGCGCGGCCCGGGCGGCGGTCTCGGCCTGGGCCAGTTCCATCTCGGCCCGGGTCCGTGCCGCCTCTTCCTCGGGGGTGCGCGGAGCCCAGTAGTTCGTCACCACGAAAGCGCCGTACACACCGTCGAAGGCGGCTCGCACACTCGCTTCGTCGTCCAGGTCGGCCGCGACCACCTCGGCACCGGCCGCCGCGAGCGCCTTGGACTTCTCGGACTCCGGGTTCCGGGTCAGCGCCCGTACGGCGAACGCCTCGGACGGGTCCTCCAGGATCGCCCGGACCAGCCCACCGCCCTGCGCTCCGGTGGCTCCGACGACCGCGATCAGCTTCTTCTTGCTCATATCCGCGAAACTCCTTGGGTTGATGTGTCAACTCCTCCGATCGTAGCGCGCTGGGTTGATGTGTCAACCCGGTCCGGTAGGATGGGGTACGTGGGTAAGGGACCGTGGCTCGACGACGACGAGCAGACCGCGTGGCGCAGCTATCTGCTGATGAACAAAACGCTGACGACGCATCTGGAGCGTCACCTGCAGCGTGAGTTCGGCATGTCCAACTCGGACTTCGAGATCCTGGTCAACCTGTCCGAGTCGGAGTCCGGCCGGATGCGCGCGTTCGAGCTCGGCCGGGCCACGCAGTGGGAGAAGAGCCGGATGTCGCACCACCTGAGCCGGATGGAGAAGCGCGGCCTGATTCGCAAGGAGGCCTGCGACTCCCGCTACCCCGAGATCGTCATCACCGACGAGGGGCTGGCTGCGATCAGGGCCTGCGCGCCGGCACACGCCGCCCGGGTCCGCGAGTTCTTCGTCGACGTCCTCGGCGCGGACCGGATGGTCGCCCTCGGCGAGGCCTCCGACGAGATCGTCGAGACCATCGGCAAGCACTGCGAGAGCGACTGCCCGCCGGAGGTCAGCGGTCTGTGCTGACCTGAGAAAGCACTCTCAGACAGCTCTCAGCAGAACTTGATGGTGGCTTGACGTTCTCTTGGAGTGCGGCTGAGGAGCCTCCCGCGAGGCTTACGGCCATGGTCACCACAGATGCGTTCGACAAGTCCCACTCCTCCCGCCGGCGCTGGTTGCGCCGGGCCTCGGCGGCCGCGGTCGCGACGGCGGTCCTCGGCATCGGCGGCACCGGCCTGTCCGTCGCCGTCGTGTCCGCCCGTCAGTCCGGCTCCGGCGACACCGGTACGACGGCCACCTCCACCAGCTCCGACGACTCGGGCTCCAGCAGCTCCGGCAGCTCCAGCAGCAGCTCAGGCAGCAGCTCCAGCTCGGACGACTCGGGCAGCAGCTCGAGCAGCGGGCTCGGTTCGGCGTCGTCGGGCTCCACGTCGCAGGGTGGGAGCAACGGGTCATGAGCGCATCCCGGACCTGGACCGCGTGGAGCTGCACGGTCCGGCTGACGGTCGACGACCCGGCCGTCCTCGGTGCCGCCTGCGGTGAGCTGAAGGCGCTGATGGACCGGGTCGACAAGGCCGCCAGCCGGTTCCGGCCGGACTCCGAGCTGTCGATCGTCAACTCCCGGGCCGGTGCGATGGTCCCGGTGTCGCGGCTGCTGGTCGACCTGGTCGACGTCAGCCTGGTCGCTGCGTCGATGAGCGGCGGCGCGGTCGACCCGACCGTCGGCGCCGCGGTGATCGCGGCCGGCTACAACGACGACATCGAGCGGGTACGACGGCGCTCCCCGCAGCCGTCCGAGGACCCGAAGCCGGTCCCCGGCTGGCAGGAGGTGCAACTCAACCGGAAGCTCGCGCTGCTCGGCGTACCGAAGGACTCTGCTCTGGACCTCGGGGCCATCGCCAAGGCGTGGACCGCGGACCGCGCTGCGCTCGTACTGAGCAAGCGGTACGGCTGTGCGGTGCTGGTCGAGATCGGTGGGGACCTGCGCGCTGCCGGTGAGCCGGCCGAGCCGTGGGTCATCACGGTCGCCGAGCGCGCCGGCGACACCGGAGTGCTGGTCACCCTCGCTCACGGAGGCCTCACGACCTCCACCCGGACCGTACGGCGTTGGCAGACTCCGGAGGGCTCCGCTCACCACCTGATCGACCCACGGACCGGTAAGCCCGCGGACGGGCCTTGGCGGACCGCATCGGTCTGGGCGCCCACCGCCGTACGTGCGAACACCTTCAGTACGGCGCTCGTCGCGACAGGCGAAGCGGCGGTCGGGCGACTGACGCTGGCCGGCCACCCGGCCCGGCTGGTAGCGGACGACGGTGAGGTCACCGAGCTGGCGGGCTGGCCGGCTGCGAGCAGGGCCGCCTGATGACGCTGTGGTACCTGGCCCGCGCGGCCGGAGTCGTCGCCATGATCATGTTCACGGCGTCGGCCTCGCTCGGCATCCTCACGTCGGGCAGTCGCAAGCCCGAGCGGCGGTTCTGGCTGCAGTACGTGCACCGCTCGGCTGCTGCCACCGGTCTCATCCTGCTGATCACTCACGTGGTCGCAGTGATCTCCGACAGCTATGTGGCCATCAGTCCGACGGTCCTGTTCTGGCCGTTCGGCTCGGGCTACCGGCCCTCCGCCATGGCGGTCGGCACGCTCGCCCTGTACGGGCTCGTCCTCGCAGCTGTCGTCGGAGCGGCCCGCGGCCGGCTGGCCAGGTCCGAAGCCTTCACCAAGCACTGGCGCACGATCCACATCGCCGCCTCGGCCGGCTGGCTGCTGTCCATCGGGCACGCGCTGCTGGCCGGTACGGACCGCGGTACGCCGTGGATGCTCGCCATCACCATCGGCTGTCTGGCCGCAGTCGTCGCAGCGGGCGCCTACCGGGTCCGCAGCCAGGCAGCACGCGCCAGTACGCCGCTCAATCTCAAGCGAGACCTCGCACGAGCCGGGAGAACCCGATGACGATGTTGCAAGCCAGCAGAGTTGACCTAAGGGTCATCGGTGAGCCGCGGCTGCTGTCCGGACTCGACCACGGGCGGGCCGACCGCCACCGACACCTCTCTACCCATGGAGCTCAGCCGGACCTGACCCGGGCGGACTACACCAAGCTGGCCGAGGCCGTCGGGCTGAGAGGACGCGGTGGGGCCGCCTTCCCGGTCGCACTCAAGCTGGCCGACCTGCCGGCCAAGGGCATCGAGGCAGTGGTCGTCAACGGTTCCGAGAGCGAGCCGGTGAGCCGCAAGGACCGACTGCTCCTCACCCTCGCGCCACACCTCGTCCTGGACGGTGCCACCGGGCTGGCCCGGGCGCTTGGCGCTCCGCATGTGCTGATCGCCGTCCACGACGCCGAAGCCGCCATGTCCATCCGTGAGGCGCTGATGGAGCGGGACGACGGCCTGGCGATCGAGGTCCGTGACACTCCTGGCCGGTTCGTCGCCGGCGAGGCCCGTGCCGTGCTGAGCGTGCTCGAAGGGGGTCTCGCCGTACCGCCGGGGCGGAGGGTGTTGCCGACGCGGAAGGGGTACCACCGGCGGCCGACGTTCCTTTCGAATGTGGAGACGTTCGCGCAGCTCGCCGTACTGGCTCGGCTGGGGTCGAAGCGGTTCAGCAGCACCGGACTGATCAGCGAGCCGGGGACGCAGTTGCTGACCGTCGACGGCGCGGTGCAGCGGCCCGGAGTGATCGAGACGCCGATCGGCGTACCGCTCGAGGCCGTGATGCAGTTCTCCGGCGCTGCGGCCGGTCCGGTGCTGCTCGGTGGCTACCACGGCCGGTGGCTGCCTCACAGCGGTGGCGTGGTCCTGAAACGACCCGACGTGTCCTCCGGGATCATCCTGGCGCTCGGCACGGACAGTTGCCCGCTCGGTGAGGTGCACCGGGTCTCGCAGTGGTTGGCGAGCCAGTCGGCCGGGCAGTGCGGGCCGTGTGTGTTCGGACTCGCCGCCCTGGTCGACGACTTCGACAGGCTGGTGAAGGGCGACCCGTCCGGCTGGCACGACGCCGAGCGGCACCTGGGTCTCGTCCCAGGGCGGGGAGCGTGTGCACACCCCGACGGCTCCGCGCGGTTCCTCGCGTCGGCGCTGGAGGTGTTCGGCGAGGACGTCCGACTGCACCTCTCAAGCGGCAGCTGCGGGCGACACGTCAAGGGCGTCCTACCGGTACCCAGAGGTGCATGGTGAGTACGACGAACAAGGTGGAGATCGACTGGACCCGGTGCGACGGGCACGGCCTCTGCGCGACCCTGTTGCCGGACGACGTGGCCCTGGACGAGTGGGGTTTCCCGGTCCTCCGGGGCCGTGAGATCACGGCCGGTGAGCTACCGCATGCGCGCCGCGCAGTGCTGGCCTGTCCGGCTCTGGCATTGCGTCTCAACACACCTGTTCAACGTGATTGATCAGGCTCTGGACAGGCCCGTCCCGACATCACACCAGTGACGAAGGTGGACTAGTCTCTGAGTGACGGCACAATGTCGTGCGGTCCGGTGCGAAGGGCGCCGATGTCACGTGTTGGAGACGGTGGGGAATGCAGAGCAAGCTGGACGTCCAGAAGGCGGAAGTGCTCGCCAAGGCGGTGGCTGCGGGAACACACGGGCACGACAAGTCGATCGATCCGGCCAAGCTGAGAACGTTCCTCGAGCGGTACTACCGCCACGTCGCCGCCGAGGACGTCGCCGAGCGGGAGCCGACCGACTGCCTGGGTGCCGCGAAGCACCACTACAAGTCCGCGACGTCGCGGCCGCAGGGCACCGCGAAGGTGCACGTCTTCACCCCGACCCCGGAAGACCACGGCTGGTCGGCGAACGGCCGGACCGTGGTGGAGATCGTCGTCGACGACATGCCGTTCCTGGTGGACAGCGCGTCGATGGTGATGAACGAGCACAACCTCGAGCTCCAGCTGCTGGTGCACCCGCAGTTCGTCGTCCGGCGCGACGTCGCCGGCACTCTCCAGGAGGTCCTGGACGACACCGCCACCTCGGACGAGCACGACCTGGTCCGGGAGAGCTGGATGCACCTGGAGATCGAGCGGATCTCCGACGTCGACGAGCAGCGGGCGCTGGAGGACAGGCTGCAGCGGGTGCTGCACGACGTCCGGGTGGCGGTCGAGGACTGGCCGAAGATGCACGAGCGGGCCGTCACCATCGCCGCCGGGCTGGACCCGGCCAAGCTGCCGGTCGGCGAGAACGAGGTCGAAGAGGCCCGCGAGCTGCTCGAGTGGCTCGCCGACGAGCACTTCACCTTCCTCGGCTACCGCGAGTACGACTTCACCATGGAGGGTGAGCAGGGCATCCTCCGCGGCCGGCCGGGTTCCGGCCTGGGCATCCTCCGGGCCGACCCGAAGCCGAACTCGGGCAAGCTGCCGCCCGAGGTGAGCGCGAAGGCGCAGGAGCGCAAGCTGCTCATCCTGACCAAGGCGAATTCGCGGTCCACCGTGCACCGGTCGGCGTACCTGGACTATGTCGGCATCAAGCAGTTCGACGAGAACGGCGAGCCGGTCGCGGAGTCCCGGTTCATCGGGTTGCTGTCTTCGACGGCGTACACCGAGAGCGTCATGCAGGTGCCGGTGCTGCGGCGCAAGGCGCTGGAGCTGTTCCGGCTGACCGGCTTCGACCCGAACAGCCACAGCGGCAAGGGTCTGCTCGACGTGCTGGAGACCTACCCGCGCGACGAGCTGCTGCAGGCGCCGGTGGAGGACCTGCTGCCGATCGTGCAGTCGGTGCTGCACATGCAGGAGCGCCGCGCCGTCAAGCTGTTCGTACGGCGTGACGTCTACAACCGCTACCTGTCGTGCCTGGTGTACCTGCCGCGTGACCGCTACACCACTGCGGTCCGGTTGCGGATGCAGCAGATCCTCAAGGACGCCATCGGCGCCGAGACCGTCACGTACGCCGCGTACGTGACCGAGTCCGTGCTGGCCCGCGTCCACTTCGTCGTCCGGATGAAGCAGGGCGAGACGGTCGGTGAGTACGACGCCGAGCTGCTCGAGCAGAAGGTGATCGAGGCGACCCGGGCCTGGGCCGACGACTTCACCGCCGCACTGCACGCCAAGGGCGGCGACGGCGCGGTCACCCAGCTCGCGCGCAAGTACGCCGACGCGTTCCCGGAGGCGTACAAGGAGGACTTCGACGCCCGCGTCGCGGTCAACGACGTCACCGTGCTGGAGAGCCTGCCGCCGGAGAACGGCCTGGCCATGTCGCTCTACAGCCCGATCGACGAGGAGTGGGCGGGCGAGCGGCGCTTCAAGGTCTACCGGACCGGTTCGTCGCTGTCGCTGTCCCAGGTGCTGCCGCATCTGACCCACATGGGTGTCGAGGTGATCGACGAGCGCCCGTACGAGATCCGGCCCGGCGACACGACGGCGTACATCTACGACTTCGGGCTCAAGGTGCCGACGGACACCGAGGAGCGCCCCGAGCTGCGCAAGCTGTTCAACGACACGTTCCAGGCGGTGTGGGAAGGCCGGGCCGAGTCCGACGCGCTGAACGCGCTGGTACTGCGCGGCAAGCTCAGCTGGCGCCAGGTGTCGATCCTGCGCGCCTACCGGAAGTACATCCGGCAGGGCGGTACGCCGTTCAGCCAGAGCTACATCGAGAACGCGTTCCTGACCCACGTGGACGTCGCGAGCCTGCTGGTCCAGCTGTTCGAGGCCAGCTTCGACCCGGCGCGCGGTGCCGCGGACGACCCGGAGCGGACCAACCAGGTGGCCCAGTTGGAGAAGGAGATCCTGGCTGCGCTGGACACGGTGAAGAGCCTGGACGAGGACCGGATCCTGCGCTCCTTCCTGACCGTGATCAGGGCGACGCTGCGGACGAACTTCTACCAGCCGGCGATCGCCGACGGGTCACCCCGGCCGTACATCTCCTTCAAGCTGGAGCCGAAGGCGATCCCGGACCTGCCGCAGCCGCGGCCGGCCTACGAGATCTTCGTGTACTCACCGCAGGTCGAGGGTGTGCACCTGCGCTTCGGCGCGGTCGCCCGTGGTGGTCTGCGCTGGTCGGACCGGCGCGAGGACTTCCGCACCGAGGTGCTCGGTCTGGTGAAGGCGCAGATGGTGAAGAACTCGGTGATCGTGCCGGTGGGTGCGAAGGGCGGGTTC
The DNA here is from genome assembly GCF_043197365.1 of Kribbella sp. NPDC049174. Lineage (NCBI taxonomy): Bacteria > Bacillati > Actinomycetota > Actinomycetes > Propionibacteriales > Kribbellaceae > Kribbella > Kribbella sp. NPDC049174. Next base: position 856,911 of record NZ_JBICSZ010000002.1, read on the forward strand.
TACGCCAAGCAGTTGCCGGATCCTGCGGTCGACCGGGACGCGTGGCTGGCCGAGGGCATCGCGTCGTACACGACCTTCATCTCCGGGCTGCTCGACATCACCGACAACATCGTGGCCGGAGAGATCATGCCGCCGCGCGACGTGGTCCGGTACGACGGTGACGACGCCTACCTGGTGGTGGCCGCGGACAAGGGCACCGCGACGTTCTCCGACATCGCGAACGGGGTGGCGAAGAAGTACGGGTTCTGGCTCGGTGACGCGTTCGCCTCGGGCGGTTCGGTCGGATACGACCACAAGGCGATGGGGATCACCGCGCGCGGTGCCTGGGAGTCGGTCAAGCGGCACTTCCGCGAGCTGGGGCACGACTGCCAGAACCAGGACTTCACCGTCGTCGGTGTCGGTGACATGTCCGGTGACGTGTTCGGCAACGGGATGCTGTTGTCGGAGCACATCCGGCTGGTCGCGGCGTTCGACCACCGGCACATCTTCCTGGATCCGTCACCGGATGCGGCCAAGAGCTTCGCGGAACGGCGCCGGTTGTTCGAGCTGCCGCGGTCGTCGTGGGCGGACTACGACGCCGCGCTGATCTCGGCCGGTGGCGGGGTGTTCCCGCGCACCGACAAGGCGATCCCGATCTCGGCCGAGGTGCGCGAGGCGCTCGGGATCGAGGGGACGCCGGCGACACTGACCCCGGCCGAGTTGATGAGCGCGATCCTGAAGGCGCCGGTCGACCTGTTCTGGAACGGCGGAATCGGCACCTACGTGAAGTCGTCGGGCGAGACGAACGCCGACGTCGGCGACAAGGCGAACGACGCGATCCGGATCAACGGCTCGGACCTGCGCGCCCGCGCGGTCGGTGAGGGCGGCAATCTCGGGTTCACCCAGCTGGGCCGGATCGAGTACGCGATGCAGGGCGGCCGGATCAACACCGACTTCATCGACAACGTCGCCGGGGTGGACACCTCCGACCACGAGGTGAACATCAAGATCCTGCTCGACAAGGTGGTCGCCGACGGCGACCTGACCGAGAAGCAGCGCAACGACATCATCGCGTCGATGACCGACGAGGTGGCCGGGCTGGTGCTGAAGAGCAACTACCGGCAGAACATCGCGCTGGCGAACGCGACCGCGCAGGCGCCGGCCCTGATGCACGTCCACCAGGACTGGGTCCGGCGGCTGGAGAAGCAAGGACTGCTGGACCGCGAGCTGGAGTTCCTGCCGAGTGTGGCGGAGTTCAAGCGGCGTAAGGCCGAGGGCCGTGGCCTGACCTCGCCGGAGCTGTCGGTGCTGATCGCCTACACCAAGATCGTGCTCGAGGCGGACCTGCTGGCGACATCGCTGCCGGACGACCAGTTCCTGGCGCACAAGCTGGCCAGCTACTTCCCGAAGCCGATCCAGCAGCGGTTCGTCGACCAGATCCAGAGCCACCAGCTGCGCCGCGAGATCATCACCACCCAGGTGGTGAACGAGTTCGTGAACACGTCGGGGATCACGGCATACCACCGGCTGTCGCTGGAGACCGGCGGCTCGGTCGAGGACGTCGTCCGGGCGAACCTGGCCGCCAGCAGGATCTTCCAGCAGCCGGAGTTGCTGGCTCGCAACGCCGAGCTGGACAACGTGGTCGAGGCCGCGGTCCAGACGCACATGCGGCTGGAGACACGGACCCTGGTCGAGCGGGCGACCCGGTGGCTGGTCAGCAACCGGCGCTCACCGGTCGACATCGAGGAGCTGATCGAGTTCTTCGCACCGGGGATCGCCAAGCTCACCGCCGCACTGCCCGACGTACTGCGGGGACGTGAGCTGGCGTTGGTCGAGCAGCGCCGGGAAGCCCTGGTGAACAAGGGGGTCTCGGCCGACTTCGCGACCCGGATCGCGGTGCTGCCACCGGCGTACGGCGGTCTCGGGATCGTCGAGACCGCGTCCCGCAACGACCTCGACATCATGGAGGTCGCCAAGGTCCACTTCGCCCTCGGCGAGCGGCTCCAGCTCGGCGCGTTCCTGGAACGGATCATCGGTCTGCCCCGCACGGACCGCTGGCAGACGATGGCCCGGGCGGCGCTGCGCGACGACCTGCACGCCGTCCACGCTCGCCTGACCGCGCAGGTGCTGGAAACCACCGACGCCTCGGCCGAGCCCGAGCAGCGCGTCATCAGCTGGCAGGACCAGAACGAGACCGCGCTGTCCCGGGCCGCGACCATGCTCGAGGAGATCGTCGAGACCGAAGGACCGGAGCTCGCGCACCTGTCGGTCGGCCTGCGACTGGTGCGCACCCTGCTGGCGAACCAGGCGTGAATTGTTGCCTGACTCGTCAGGCAATGGTTGACAGGTCTAGTCCACCTCGGAGAGGTTAGGTCACGCCGTGTCGACGCCCAGACACGGTGTGACGCCAACACTCTGGGGGAGTGAGGCATGGTTTCGTCCCGCCCGAAAGCCATCACTGCAGGTGTCGTAGCACTCGCCGTTCTGATCGGTGGCCTCGAACTGCCACCGGCCGCGGCCGCCGATCCGAAGAGACCTTCGCCGATCTCGGCCGAGGACTCGGTGGTCAGCGTCCCGGCCCAACCGGTCGAACGCCAGCTCGACCCGTCCACCGCCGGCACCGGTCGCCCGCAGGTCACTCGCGCCGAAGTCGTCTGGCCTTCGGCCGGTACGGCGACGGTCAGCCTGACCAACCGAGCCAGGCCATCGGTGTCCGCGGTGTCGACGAATGCGGTCGCCGGCAGTCCGTCGCAGGTCTCCGTCACGACCTACGACCACAAGGTTGCCGAACGACTCGGTGGGCACGGACTCGCGGTCCGGCTGACCCGAGCCGACGGCTTGAAGGCTGCCGCGCCGGTTGGCGTACAGCTTGATGTCTCGGGTTTCGCGGCGGCGTACGGCGGCAACTTCGAGTCGCGGCTGCGGCTGATCGCCAAGCCTGCTTGCGCTCTCACCACACCGACCGCCGCGGCCTGTGCCGAAGGCAAGCCGGTGCCCAGCCGGATCGACCTGACCAGGCACGCGCTGATCGCGACCGTGCCGGCGTCGAGCGATCAGGTCTACGTGGTGGCCGCGGCTCCGAACGGCGAGGCCGGCTCCTACACGGCGACGAAGCTCTCGTCGTCGAGCAAGTGGTCCGTCGGCCTGCAGTCCGGTGACTTCAACTGGAGCTACCCGATCCCGAAGGTCGCGGCCATCTCCGGCAAGGCACCCGACCTGGACCTCTCGTACTCGTCGCAGTCCGTCGACGGGATGACCGCGTCCGAGAACGCCCAGCCGTCGTGGACCGGACTCGGCTGGAACCTCGATACGCCGTACCTGGAACGCCGGTACAACGGCTGCTCGGACGACGGCGGCGACACCGGCGACCTGTGCTGGGCCGGTGACCAGCTGATGCTGTCACTCGAAGGCACCTCGTCCGAGCTGGTCAAGGACAAGGAAGCCGGCGGCGACATCTGGCGTGCCAAGCAGGATCCGGGCTGGCGGGTCGAGCGCAAGAAGGACGCTGACAACGGCGACAACGACGGCGAGTACTGGGTCGTCTCGACACCGCAGGGCATGACCTTCACCTTCGGCCGCGGCCGGCAGGCCACCACCGGTACGGCGACCGACTCGGTCTTCACCGTGCCTGTCTTCGGCGACGACGACAACGAACCGTGCCACCAGGGCAGCGTCGAGGACTCCTGGTGCACCCAGGCCTGGCGCTGGAACCTGGACGGCGTCGTCGATGCCCACGGCAACAGTACGACGTACTTCTACGAGACCGAGAAGAACCGGTACGCGCGCAACGGCGAGTCGGGCAAGTCGACCGAGTACGTCCGCGGCGGTCACGTCCGCGACATCGTCTACTCGCAGCGCGCCGGCGACGAGCGGATGACGGCACCCGCGCGACTGCACTTCACCACCGAGCTGCGCTGCCTGGAGGCCGCGGACGGGTCCGGCACCTGCCCGGCGTTCGACAAGGACCACGCGTCCTCGTATCCCGACGTACCGATGGACCAGGTGTGCACCGGCGACTGCACCGGGGACGAGCAGAAGTCGCCGAGCTTCTTCACCGGCAAGCTGCTCCGGTCGGTGTCCGCGCAGCGCAGTGAGGGTGACACCTTCGTCGATGTCGACCGGGTGGACTTCACCTACTCGTTCCCGAAGCCATCAGACGGGACGAGTGCGTCGTTGTGGTTGGAGAAGTTCCAGCAGGTCGGTCTCGGCGGATCAGGCTCCGTCGAGCAGGCGTTGCCGTCGGTCGTGATCGCCGGTCGCGAGTCGCCCAACCGGGTCGACGCGGCGCCGGGCAGCGGCGTACCGAAGCTGGAGAAGTTGCGCGTCACCACCGTCACCGACGAGCTCGGCCGGCGGGTCGAGGTCGGTTACGGCCAGCCCGACGGCTGCACGATCGACAACTTTCCCGAGGGCAAGGCCGACACCAACGCCCAGACCTGCTTCCCTGGCTGGCGGTCGAACGACAACAGCTCCGGCTTCGGCTGGTGGCACCGGTACCTGGTCACGAAGGTGACCGTGGTCGACCAGGCCGGCGGCGCACCGCCGCAGGTGAACGAGTACCGCTACCGCGGCAAGCCGTCCTGGCACTACGACGATGACGACGTCACTCCGACGGAGCGCAAGACCTGGAGCGACTGGCGCGGGTACGGCTCGGTCGACGTGGTGAAGCTGTCCGACCCGGGCTTCCGCGGCGAACAGGCGGCGCGGCCGGTGGAGCTCACCCGCAACCTGTTCTTCCAGGGCATGGACGGCGACCGGCTGGCCGGCGGCGGCACCAAGTCTGTCGATGTGGTCGACTCGTCGGGCAACGCGGTCAAGGACGTGCCGTGGCTGCGCGGCAAGGAGCGCGAGACCCAGCAGTTCCAGTTGGACGCGTCTGGTGCGCCGACGTACGAGCTGGGTGGGTCGCTGCACACCTACAGCTCCGCGAAGACCACACCACTCGAGCCGGGTAAGACCGATCCGGACGACGACGCGCATCTCGTGGTCGAGAGCGAGTCGGTGAAACGCGAGGCCGTCGTACCGGAGTCGGGTGGCAGCACGTCGACCCGCACGACGCGGATGACGACGACGTACGACGCGTACGGTCAGGCGATCGAGGTCGTCGACGCGGCAGGCGATGACGTCCGCTGCACCAAGACCAGCTACGCACGTGACGCGGCGACCGTCGCCGACTGGATGCTGGCCTTCCCGTACCGGGTCCGCAGCTACGACGGCACCTGCTCCGCACCGAAGAGCCTGCTGTCCGCGAAGGACCAGTACTACGACGGCTCGGACACGGTGGGCGGCCCGGTCAGCAAGGGCGACGTCACCAAGACCGTCGCCGCGGTCGACGCCACCGGCCCGGACCAGGTCGGCCGCACCGTCACCACCTCGGCCACCTTCGACGCCTACGGCCGCACTCTCACCGAGACCGACGCCAACGGCCATACCTCGAAGACGGCCTACGCCCCGGCCGTCGGCCGTCCGTCGACGGTTACCGAGACCAATGCGCTGGGCCATGTCGAGGTCACCACCCTGGAGCCCGACCGCCAGCAACCCGCCACGGTCAAGGATGCCAACAACCAGGTCAGCACCACGACGTACGACCCGCTGGGGCGGCTCGCCACTGTCCGGCTCCCGGGCCAGGCAGCCGACGCGCCGGATGCGAAGGTGTTCACCTACCGGCTCGACCCGGATCACAAGCAGCCGCCCTTGGTGACCACCAAGGAGTTGCAGTCCGGGACGACGTACGTGACGAAGTGGTCCTTCCTGGATTCGCAAGGACGGGAGCGTCAGGAGCACGAAGTCTCGCCGGCGTCGACAGCGGACCAGCCGAAGACGATCGTCACCGACACCCGGTACGACGACGCCGGCCACGTCGCGGCGGAGTCGCTGCCGGTCGTGGTCGACGCGGCCGCCGGCAGCGCCCTGCAGGCGGTGCCTGCCGACGAGGTGGTCGAGACCCGGCACAGCTACGACGCGATCGGCCGCAACACGAAGGCCGCACACTTTGCCCAGGGCAAGGAGTTGTGGGCGTCGACGATCGCGTACTTCGGCGACCACCAGCGCAGCACGCCGCCGCCCGGCGGTGTGGTGAAGACGTCCTGGACCGACATCCGCGGCCGGCAGGTGAAGACCGAGGACGGTACCGGCTCGTCGATCGCCGCAATGACGTACACCTACTACCCGTCCGGACAGCTCGCGACGACGACGGACCCGGGTGGGCACAAGTCCACGTTCAGCTACGACCTGCTGGACCGCCGGATCGAGTCCACCGACCCGGACTCCGGTCGCAGCCGGACGCAGTACGACGACGAGGGCAACGCGATCGCGACCTGGGACGCCAAGACCCTCGCGTCCGGGCGGCCCGGTCCGACCCTGTCCACGCAGTACGACGCTCTGGACCGTCCGACCGCTCGTTGGGCCGGACCGGTCGGCACCGGGCAGAAGGTGGCCGAGTGGACGTACGACTCGACCGAGATCGCCAACGGCATCGGCCGGGGCCTGGCCACGACGACGCTGTCCGACGGCAAGGCGTTCACCCGCGCCGCGACCGGGTACGACGCCCGGGGCCGGATCACCGGTCGCAAGTTGACCTTCCCGCAAGGTGTGGGCGGTCTGCTGCACGGGTCGTCGTACACGATGAACTACGGGTACGACGAGGCCGACCACCTGGTCTCGAAGACCTATCTGGATCCGGTGCTCGGTGCGCCGCGCGAGACGATCACCACCGGGTACGACGCCCTCGGCAACCCGACGTTACTGTCGGGTGAGCTGACCGATCCGCTCACGGGTAACACCCACACCGATCCGTACGTGAGCTCGACCGGGTATGCCTCGGACGGAAAGCTCGCCGGCCGCGAGTACGCGAATGCCCATCATTCACTGAAGCGTGCGTACTCGTACGAGCAGGAGACACAGCGGCTGTCGCGGATCCAGACGATCGTCGGCAACCCGCTCACCGGCGAGGACAAGACCGAGCAGGACGACGGCTACAGCTGGGACCCGTCCGGCAACATTCAGCAGATCACCGATGTCACCGGGCCGAAGCCGGTCGCGACCTGTTTCGACTACGACGGTCTGAACCGGCTCAGTCATGGCTGGACGACGTACAAGACCGACTGCTCGGACGGCTCGTCCGAGACCGTGCACGACGGTCCCGCGGGCTTCAACCAGTCCTGGACCTATTCCGCGGACGGCAACGTCACCTCGGCCACTTCACTCGGCCACACGAAGCAGTACACGTACGGCGACCCGGCGCACCCGCATGCGGTGACGCGGTCCGGAGCCGAGTCGTTCAAGTACGACGCGAACGGCGCGATGATCGAGCGGCCCGGTCTGCTCGGCGGCCTGATCCCGACCAAGCTGGAGTGGAACGCCCAGCAGCAGTTGGAGTCCGAGACCAGCACCCTGGTGAGCAAGACGCAGTTCGTCTACTCGCCCGACGGCACCCGGATGGCCCGGGTCGATCCGCTCGGCGTCACCGCCGTCCTCTACCTCGACGGCGAGGAGATCACCGTCGTCGCCGGGGTGATCAAGGCGGCGACCCGGTTCTACGAGCAGGCCGGTGTGTCCATCGCCGTCCGCCAGACACTCGGAAACGTCGTCTGGCAACTCGACGACACCCAGGGCTCGGCCCAGATCTCGGTTGCCGACGGCACCGGTATCGCGGCCCGCACCTATTACTCGCCGTACGGCGAGATCCGCAACCTGCTGCCCGCGTTACCGACCGAGCACGGCTGGCTGGGTCAGGTCAAGGATCCGTCGACCGGGCTGAACGCCCTCGGCGCGCGGTACTACGACGCCTCGCTCGGGCGCTTCCTATCCACCGACCCGGCCAGTGACGGGTCGTCGGCCCAGGCCGCGAACCCGTACTCGTACGCGGAGAACAACCCGATCACCTACGTGGACCCGACCGGCCTCTGGAGCCTGTCGGGCGCCTGGAACGCGGTCAAGAGCGGCGTCAGCAAGGCGGTCGACTGGGTCGACGAGAACAAGGGCCTGATCACCAACATCGCCGTCGGCATCGGTGTCGGCATCGCGATCGGCGCGGTGTGCGCGACCGGAGTCGGATGCCTCATCGCGGCAGGTGTCGCCGCGGGTGCGGCCGGCGCTGCCGCGGGCTACGGGGTCGACGTGGCCGAGGGGAAGAAGGACTTCTCCTGGGGCGGCCTGGCGACCGAGGTCGGGGTCGGTGCCGCGGTCGGCGGTCTGACCGCTGGTATCGGTGCCGGGCTGGGCGCGGGTGCGCGGGCCTTGGCCAACTCGACCGCCGGCAAGGCGGTGACAGCGGCGGCCAGCAAGGCCGGCACAGCGGTCGCCAACTCCGCGGCGGGGAAGGCGGTGCCGGGTGCGGCGAAGGCCGTCACCGGCACGGTGAAGACCGCGGCGGGCAAGACCGCGGGCAAGGTCGCGGCGGTGGCACGGCAGGCGACCGGCAAGATCCAGCCCCGGACCGCGCGGGACGTGAGCGTCAACCCGATGCCACCCGCGGCCAGACCGCTGCGGCGCCCGATCGGCAACAGTCCGACCCAGAACGCCCAGCTCCAGAACGACATCCAGGCACTGCGGGCCCGGGGCGCGACCGATTTCCGGGTCAACCAGCAGCAGGTCAACATCAACGGGGAGCGGGTCGGGGTCAACCGGCCGGACCTGCAGTACACCTTGAACGGCAGGAGACACTACGCGGAGTACGACATCCCGTCCTCGAACCGCGGTTTGCCGCACAAGGCGCGGATCATCGCGAACGACCCGACGGCCAAAGTCCACCTGTACGAAGTCCCATGACAGCGATGAGGAGAATGGTGGAGTGATCACACTTCTCTCCGACCGGTTCGCGCCGATCACATCCAGGTTCGGGTTTCTCGAACTGCCGCTGGAAGAAGCGGGGAAGGGGCTGCTGGCCTGGCGCCAGCAGCTCCACGGGCGAGCGAAGGCGAGGCCGGTGGGCGGGAGCCTGCCCGAGCTGCTCGGGCAGCTTCCGCCGTTGACCGGCGGCGTGCGGCCACGCGAGCTCCTGGTCGGAACGGCCGGCGACCGCTGGACGGCGTACTTCGACTGCGGATTCCAGGGCGGCGATCCGGTCAGCACGATCGGGCATCTGTCCCAGGCTCTGCAGTGCCAGGGCGTGATGCTCGACTCCACGCCGCACACCCTCGGCACCGGGTTGGAGACGCCGGGCCGCTACGGCGCGGTGCAGTTCGAACTCTACGGACCGCTGCCGACCGACTTCCTCAATCACGTCCGGACGATCTCGGCGACCCACGACGGCAGCCGCTGGCAGTGGGACGAGAGCGGGACCGTTCAGGCCTTCGAACAGCCCGACCACTACACGGCTCGCAAGGTCCGCGACAAGTTCACCTCCGAGCTGCTCGCCGCCTACACCGCGGCCCTCGGCATCCACCCCTTCGACGAGAGCTTCTACGCGGGGCAGGGGCTGTTGATCGAGACGAAGCTCAAGGTCCCGCGAGGCGGCAAATCCATGTCCCTCGAAGACACCCAGACGTTCTGGGGCATCGTCCCCGGTGCCGCCGACAAGATTCCCGGATGAGGTCACTCGAGAAGGCCGCCGGATCGGCCGGGTATCCTGGGCGAGGGTTGGTGATCGGGCGGGACGAGGACGGGGTCGGATTCATCGCGTACTGGCTGACCGGGCGGACTGCGGCGTCGCAGCAGCGCCGGTTGGTGGTGCGTGAGTGGGAGATCGTGGTCGAGGACGTCTCGGGCGGTCCAAAGGATGATCTGCGGCACTACACCGCTGCCGTGCGGGGCGGGGACTGGGTCGTGGTCGGCAACGGGACTCAGGTCAGCGAGCTGGCAACGGCCCGGCGGGCGGGCAACGACCTTCAGCTGGCGCTCCGCGATCACGCGTACGAGCCCGATCCGCCGATCCGCACCCCACGGATCTTCGCGACCGCGTCGACCGACGGGACCGGTGTCGTCGTCGGTTCCGCGCGGGCGGTTCCCGGCGCGGAGGAGCTGGTCCAGCATCCGTCGCTGTTCCTCGAGGAGTTGCCGCCGGCAACGGCTGTCACGGTTCGGACGTACGCCGGGACGGCTGCTCAGGTGGTCGTGGACGGGATGCCGGAAGTCGTTTCCTGCCAGGGATCCTGGAAGTCGGTCGCCGGGATCTGGGACGTGCTCGCGCCGTCGCTGCGGGTCGGGCTGTTCGTCGTACCGCTGGACGCGCCGGGCTTCGCGGACGACGCGGTGGTTCGCTGATCAGCGCTCGGAGACGATGACGTCGACGGAGTACTGGTCGGCGCGGTAGCAGTGGTCGCCGAACTCGACCGGCGAGCCGTCGGCGGCGTACGCGGACCGGGTCATGGTGACGAGTGGCTCGGCCTTGGACATGTGCAGGGTACGGCGCTCGTCGGCGGTCGCGTTGCGGGCGCCGATGCGCTGCCGGGCCACGGTCGGCCGGATCCCGCGAGCCCGGAGGACGGCGTACAGGCCGGTGCTGGTCAGCTCCTCCAGGGTCAGGTCGTTGAGTGCCGGAGGCAACCAGTTGCGCATGATCGCGAGCGGCATGTCGTCGGCGTACCGGAGCCGGACGATCGACACCAGCGGAGTCCCCGGCGGCAGCTCGAGGACTGCGGCGGCGCGGTCGTCCTGGGAGTCGCAGTCGAGGGAGAGCACCTCGGTCCGCGGCGTCCGGCCCTCGCGTTCGAGGTCGTCGTACAGGCTGGTCAGCTCGGCCTTGCGGTGCACCATCTGGTTCGCGACGGTGGTCCCGATGCCGCGGCGGCGGATCAGCAGGCCCTGGTTGACCAGCTCGGAGATGGCCCGGCGCACGGTCGGCCGGGACAGGTTGAGCCGGTCCGACATGCCGATCTCGTTCTCGAACGGGTCACCCGGACGCAGCCGGCCATCGGTGATGGCAGCGGTCAGCTGCTCGGCGAGCTGGTGGTACAGCGGCACCGGGCTCGACCGATCGAGCTGGATCGGCAAGGCGGCGGTCATGGGGCCTCCCGCCCTGGACTGAGGAGTGCAGGGAGCCCGGTCATGGGGCCTCCCGGCCTGGACTGAGGAGCGCAGGGAGCGCAGCGACTGGAGCGACGAGGGAAGGCCGGGAGCAACAACCCCATGACCCGCCGCGCCGGAGGCGTGGCATCCAACACAGCGACTGGAGCGACGAGGGAAGGGCGGGAGTCAAAGCCCCATGACCCACCGCGCCGGAGGCGTGGCATCAGCACGGTCATGGGGCGGATGTTACAACAGGGCGGTATGTATGTCTCTACGTGAAAATGTGTTAACAAACTATTGACACGTTTCCCACGGGCCGGAAAGCTGGCGAGCACACCAGCGCGCCGCCTCCGGGATCCGGCGCGCGTGTCAGGTCGAGGAGAGGGTGCGCGGATGCGGATCGGGTTGGTCGGGGTCGGGCGGATCGGGGCGTTCCATGCCGCGACCCTGAAGGGGTTGCCGGCGGTGGAGCAGGTGGTCGTCGCGGATGCCGACGCGAGCCGCGCCGAACTGGTCGCCAAGGACCTCGGGCTGGAGTACGCACCGGATGTGGAGGCGTTGCTGGCGAGCGGGCTGGACGGGTTCGTCGTCGCGGCCGCGACGTCGGCGCACGCGGACCTGATCGCGGCCGGTGTCGCCGCCCGGATCCCGACGTTCTGCGAGAAGCCGGTTGCGATCGACCTGGCCGACACCCTGCGCGTGGTCGAGCTGGTCGAAGGCTCGGATGTGCCGGTGCACATCGGCTTCCAGCGCCGCTTCGACGCCGGGTACCAGGCGGCCGCGGCGGCGGTCCGGTCCGGTGAGCTCGGTTTCGTCCACCACATCCGGGCGAACACGAACGACGCGTTCCCGCCGGCACAGGAGTACATCCCGACCAGCGGCGGCTTCTTCCGCGACTGCACCGTGCACGACTTCGACATCATCCGGTACGTCACCGGCCGCGAGGTGGTCAGCGTCTTCGCCACCGGCGCGAACCGCGGTGAGTCCTTCTTCGGCGAGTACGGCGACGTCGACGCGGCCGCCGCGTTGCTCACCCTGGACGACAACACCTTCGTCTCGGTCAGCGGCACTCGGTACAACGCCGCCGGTCACGACGTCCGGATGGAGCTGCTCGGCAGCCTCGGTTCGATCGCGGTCGGCCTGGACGAGCACACCGCACTGCGGTCGGCCGAAGCCGGTGTCACCTTCCCCGGTGGGCCGTCGCACGCCACCTTCATGGACCGCTTCCGGCCGGCCTACGTCGCCGAGCTGACCGCCTTCACCGAGGTCGTCGCCGGAACCCGCGAGGTCCCCTGCACGGTCCGGGACGCCTACCAGGCTTTCCGGATCGCCGACGCCTGCGAACTCTCCCGCCACGAGAACCGCCTCGTCCGTCTCGACGAGCCGGCATGACCCCCTTCGACCACAGAGGAGATCGGCCGATGACTGACCTTGCACTCCGGATCGCGGGCGCCCCGATCTCGTGGGGTGTCTGCGAGGTCCCAGGATGGGGCTGGCAGTACGACCCGGAGACGGTGCTCGCCGAGATGCGCGATGTCGGCATCGCGGCGACGGAGTTCGGTCCGGACGGCTTCCTTCCCGACGACCCAGCCGAGAAGGCGAAGACACTCGCCGACCTCGGCCTCCGCGCCGTCGGTGGTTTCGTCCCGGTCGTCCTGCATGACCCGTCGCACGACCCGGCGCCCGAGGTCGCGGCGGCCCTCGACGGTTTCGTCGCCGCCGGTGCGACCACGTTGGTGCTCGCCGCGGCGACCGGCCAGGACGGGTACGACGGCCGCCCGGTGCTCGACGAGACCGGTTGGAGCACGCTGCTCGGCAACCTGGACAAGCTGTCCGTCCTCGCGGCCGAGCGCGGCGTGCTGGCCACGATCCACCCGCACGTCGGGACCATGGTCGAGAACGCCGACGACGTCGAGCGGGTCCTGCGGGGATCGTCGATCGGTCTCACCCTGGACACCGGCCACCTTTTGATCGGCGGTGTCGATCCGGTCGCGCTGACACTCGAGCACACCGGCCGGATCAAGCACACGCACCTGAAGGACGTCGACGCCGCGTGGGCCGCGAAGGTCCAGGCCGGCGAGGTGTCCTACACCGACGCCGTACGCCAAGGCATGTACCGGCCGTTGGGTGCCGGTGACATCGACCTCAGCACAATCGTCGCCGCCCTGGAGAACTCCGGCTACCGCGGCTGGTACGTCCTCGAACAGGACACCGTCCTTCAGGCCCGTCCCACCGACGAAGGCCCTGTCACCGACGTACGCACGAGCATCACCCACCTCCACACCATCGCGGAGACCCTCGCATGACACCCGAGAACCAGACTCCCTCACCGTCAGGTGCCACGGATCCCGTCACCGCCGGCTCGGATGCACCGCAGGCCGGCCCGGATGAGGTGTTGACGATCGGGCGGATCGGCGTAGACCTGTATCCGTTGCAGGTGGAGACTCACCTGGAGGATGTGGAGAGCTTCGGGAAGTTCCTGGGTGGGAGCGCCACGAACGTCGCGGTGGCGGCGGCCCGGCACGGGCGACGGTCGGCGGTGATCAGCCGGACCGGCAACGACCCGTTCGGCACCTTCATCCACCGCACCCTGCGCGAGCTCGGTGTCGACGACCGGTTCGTGACACCGGTCGACAACCTGCCGACGCCGATCACCTTCTGCGAGATCTTCCCGCCGGACAACTTCCCGCTGTACTTCTACCGGTTCCCCAAGGCTCCGGACCTCGAGATCTACCCGTCCGAGCTCGACCTGACCGCGATCCACGACGCCAGCATCTACTGGTCCACCGTTACCGGCCTATCCGCCGAGCCCAGCCGCTCGGCCCACTTCGTCGCCTGGGAAGCCCGCGAACGCCGCCCGCTCACCGTCCTCGACCTCGACTACCGGCCGATGTTCTGGGCCGACCCGACTGAGGCGCACGAGCAGGTCAGCCGGGCCCTGGAGTTCTGCACGGTTGCTGTGGGCAACCGTGAGGAGTGCGAGGTGGCGGTCGGCGAGACCGACCCGGACAAGGCGGCCCAAGCACTGCTCGACCGCGGCCTGGACCTGGCGGTCGTCAAACAGGGCCCGAAGGGCACCCTGGCCCGCACCCGCGACGAGCGCGTCGAGGTCCCGCCGTTCCCGGTCGAGGTGGTCAACGGCCTCGGTGCCGGCGACGGCTTCGGTGGTGCCCTGTGCCACGGACTGCTCGCGGGCTGGCCGTTGGAGAAGGTGATCCGGTTCGCCAACACCGCCGGCGCGATCGTCGCCTCCCGGCTCGAATGCTCGACCGCGATGCCTTCCGAGGCCGAGGTCCTGAGCCTGCTGGGTGAGAAGGCATGAACGACACCACCGGACGGACCCTCAACGCCAGATCGGCTGTGGCCTCGACCTCGGACCTGACCGAGCTGCGGGTGCGGCAGCCGGAGCGGATCACCGAGGCCTGGCAGCAGCGGCGGCGCCGCGAACTCGTCGGTGCCGACGGTCGCCTGCTGATCGTCGCGGCCGACCACCCGGCCCGGGGCGCGCTCGGCGTGCGCGGTGACCGGATGGCGATGGCCAGCCGCCCGGCGCTGATCGACCGGCTGATGACCGCGTTGGCGCGGCCCGGCGTCGACGGGGTACTGGCGACTCCCGACGTACTGGAAGACCTGCTGCTGCTCGGCGCGCTCGAGGGCAAGGTCGTCATCGGCTCGATGAACCGCGGTGGCCTGCAGGGTGCGGCTTTCGAGCTGGACGACCGCTTCACCGCGTACCGCTCGGCCGACGAGATCGCCGCCCGCCGGCTCGACGGCGGCAAGATGCTGACCAGGATCGACCTTGCCGACCCGGGCACGGTGGCGACGCTGGAGAGCAGTGCCGCTGCTGTCACCGGGTTGGCCGAGCACAAACTGATGGCGATGGTAGAGCCGTTCTGGTCGACGCGGACGGACGGACGGGTGACGAACCTGCTCGACCCGGACTCGGTGATCAAGTCCATCCACATCGCCGCCGGGCTTGGCGCGACCAGTGCGTACACCTGGCTCAAGCTGCCGGTCGTCGACGACCTCGCCCGGGTGATGGAGGCAACGACACTGCCGACGCTGCTCCTCGGTGGTGACCCGACTGTCTCGCCCGAGGAGACGTACGCCTCGTGGGGCAAGGCGCTCAGCCTTCCGTCCGTCCGCGGTCTCGTCGTCGGCCGCGCGCTGCTCTTCCCGCCCGACGGCGACGTAGCCGCAGCCGTCGACCAGGCCGCCGCCCTCGTCCACGGAGGCGCCGCATGACCGAGTGGTTCCGGCCTGCCGGTACGACGGCACGCGACGGCTTCGAGTTGATGGTGAGCCCAGGTGAACAGGACTGGCATCACACCGGCCTGTCGGTCCGCACGCTGCTGCCGGGCCAGTCGGTCCAGATCGACACCGGCGACTGCGAGTACCTGGTCCTGCCGTTGCGCGGCTCGGCCGAGGTGATCATCGACGGTGAGACGGTCCCACTCGGCGGCCGCGCCGACGTCTTCGCCGGACCGACCGACGTCGCCTACGTCCCGCGCGATGCGACGTTCGCGGTCGTCAGCGCCGGTGGTGCGCGGATCGCCTTCCCGCACGCCAAGGCGGCGAACGACTACCCGTTCCGCCGGATCGGCATCGAACAGGTCGAGACCGAACTTCGGGGCGCCGGCGTCTCATCCCGTCAGGTCCGCAACTTCGGTACGCCGTCCGTGCTCGAGGCGGACTCGATCATCGCCTGCGAGGTTCTCACCCCGGCAGGGAACTGGTCGTCGTACCCGCCGCACAAGCACGACGAGCACAAGCCTGGTAAGGAGAGTGAGCTCGAGGAGATCTACTACTTCGAGCTGCAGCTCTCCGACGCCGCCCCGGAAGATGTCAAGGGCAACGACCCGATCGGTTACCAGCGGGTCTACGGCACCGAGGACCGCCCCATCGACGTCCTCGCGGAGGTCCGCAGTGGGGATCTGGTGCTGGTGCCTCATGGTTGGCATGGTCCTGCGATGGCGCCTCCTGGGTATGACATGTACTACCTGAACGTGATGGCCGGCCCCGGTGCCGAACGCGAGTGGCTGATCACCGACGACCCACAGCACGGCTGGGTCCGCGAGCTGTGGTCCAGCCAGTCGATCGACCCCCGCCTCCCGTTCGGAGCACCCGGATGACCGCGCCGACCGGAACCCGGCTCGCAGGCCCAGCACCGAGAACGACTGCGGAGATGGCCGGCTCTGGGCAGCGGGCGAGAACGACTGCAGCAGGCCCCGGAGAGCGGGCGAGAGCGACTGCGGGAACGGCGGGCCTTGGACAGCGGGCGAGAACGGCTGCGGGAACGGCAAGCCCTGGACAGCGGGCGAGAACTATCGCGGGGATGGAGTGTCAGTTGACGGTGTGTGGAGGAGGACAGCGATGACGGTGCGTCTCACGGTCGCGCAGGCGTTGGTGCGATTCCTGAGCGTCCAGTACTCGGAGCGCGACGGCCGGCGGCAGCGGCTGTTCGCCGGGTGCCTGGGCATCTTCGGGCACGGCAACGTGGCCGGTGTCGGTCAGGCCCTGCTGCAGGCCGAGCTCGAGGACCCGGAGGCGCTGCCGTACATCCTGGCCCGCAACGAGCAGGCCATGGTGCACACCGCGTCCGCCTTCGCCCGCACCCGCGACCGGCTCCAGACCTATGCCTGCACGGCAAGCATCGGCCCCGGCTCGACCAACATGGTGACCGGCGCGGCCCTCGCCACGATCAATAGGCTGCCTGTTCTCATCCTCCCTTCGGATGTGTTCGCGACCCGGGTGGCGACACCCGTGTTGCAGGAGCTGGAGAGCTTCGGCGCCGGCGACGTCTCCGTCAACGACGCGTTCCGCCCAGTGTCCAAGTACTTCGACCGCATCTGGCGCCCCGAGCAGTTGCCCTCGGCACTGCTCAACGCCATGCGCGTGCTGACCGACCCGGTCGAGACCGGCGCGGTGACACTGGCCCTGCCGCAGGACGTCCAGGCCGAGGCCTACGACTGGCCCGAGGAGCTCTTCACCGAGCGCACCTGGTACGTCGCGAGGCCGTTGCCGGAAGCATCAATTGTCGACAAGGTGGTAGATCTCCTACGGTCCGCGCAGCGGCCGCTGATCGTCGCCGGCGGCGGTGTGCACTACTCTGGCGCGGAGGACGCGCTCCGCGAGTTCGCCGAGGCGACCGGCGTACCGGTTGCGGAATCCCAGGCAGGCAAGGGATCGCTGCGCTACGACCACCCGCAGTCGGTCGGTGCCGTCGGCTCGACCGGAACCACGGCAGCCAACACCCTGGCCCGTGACGCCGACCTGGTGATCGGCATCGGCACCCGCTACAGCGACTTCACGACAGCCTCGCGGACCGCCTTCCAGAACCCGGACGTGCGGTTCGTCAACATCAACGTGGCGCGTTTCGACGGTGGCAAACATGCCGGCCTTCCTCTCGTCGCGGATGCACGGGAAGCCCTTGTTTCGTTGCGATCCGCGGTTGGTGACTGGTCTGTGAGCGACCAGTACAGATCGTTGACGGCCATGCTCGCAACCCAGTGGGACGAGATTGTGGAAAACACCTACAACCCGCCCGCGGAGGTGACCGCGAAACTGGCCGAAGGCCTGCTGACACAGGGCGAAGTGCTCGGTGCCGTGAACGAATTGTCGGCGCCGTCTGATGTGGTGGTCTGCGCAGCCGGTTCGATGCCGGGTGACCTGCACAAACTGTGGCGCACGCGCGACCCGAAGGGATACCACGTCGAATATGGCTACTCCTGTATGGGCTACGAGATCGCCGGCGGTATCGGCGTCCGCCTCGGCGCGCCGGATCGCGACGTGTTCATCATGGTCGGCGACGGGTCGTACCTGATGATGTCGTCAGAGCTCGTCACCGCGGTCCAGGAGAACGTGAAGGTCGTCGTCGTCCTGGTCCAGAACCACGGCTTCGCGTCGATCGGCGCGCTGTCGGAGTCGCTGGGCTCGCAACGGTTCGGTACGTCGTACCGGCGCCGGAGCAGTGACGGACGTCTCGACGGCGACTACCTGCCGGTCGACCTGGCCGCGAACATCCGCAGCCTCGGGGTGGACGTGATCGAGGTGCATGACCGCGCCGAACTGGAGAAGGCGATCGGTACGGCGAAGGCCGCGGACGGACCGATCGCGATCCACGTAGCGACGGACCCGTTGATCGGTGCGCCGGACAGCGAGTCATGGTGGGACGTGCCGGTCAGCGAGGTGTCCGTGCTCGACTCCACGCAGGCCGCGTCCGCGTCGTACCAGGAGTCCAAGCAGGGCCAGCGTCCGTACCTCACGCCGACCGAAGGAGATCGTTGACATGGGCAAGGTCAAGGTCGGCAGTGCGCCGGACTCGTGGGGCGTGTGGTTCGCCGACGATCCGCAGCAGACGCCGTGGGAGAGGTTCCTCGACGAGGTGGCCGCGGCCGGGTACACCCGGATCGAGCTCGGGCCGTACGGCTATCTGCCGACCGACCCGGCCCGGTTGAAGGAGGAGCTGGACAAGCGCGGCCTGATCATGACGGCCGGCACGATCTTCGAGCACCTGCACCGCCCCGACTCGTGGGACTCGACCTGGCGGGACGTGTCCAAGGCCGCCGAGCTGACCGCGGCGATGGGCGCCAAGCACCTGGTCGTGATCCCGTCGATGTGGCGTGACGGGGTCACCGGCGAGATCACCGAGCCCCGGCTCGACCGCGCGGGCCAGGCCCGGCACGGCGGTCAGGTCACCGAGCTCGGTCGACGGATCGCCGACGAGTACGGGCTGAAGACGCAGTACCACCCGCACGCCGACGGCCATGTGGACACGCACGAGACCGTCGAGCACTTCCTCGACGACACCGACAGTGCGTACGTGAACCTCTGCCTCGACACGGGTCACATCAGCTACTGCGGGGGCGACAACCTGAAGCTGATCCAGGACCACCCGGACCGGATCGGCTATGTCCACCTCAAGCAGGTCGA
Source organism: Kribbella sp. NPDC049174 (assembly GCF_043197365.1). Classification (NCBI taxonomy): domain Bacteria; kingdom Bacillati; phylum Actinomycetota; class Actinomycetes; order Propionibacteriales; family Kribbellaceae; genus Kribbella; species Kribbella sp. NPDC049174. The sequence continues at coordinate 875,769 of NZ_JBICSZ010000002.1, forward strand.
CCCTGAGATCCTGGCCGCCGTGGAGGCCGACGGGGTCGGCTTCGGCGAGGCGGTCAAGCGCGGCGTGATGTGCGAGCCGCCGACCGGAATTCCCGAGCTCCCGCCGCTGCTGGACGCGCTGGCGGGGCTCGACGTGGACCTGTTCGCGATCGTCGAGCAGGACCTGTACCCGTGTCCGCCCGACGTCCCGCTGCCGATCGCGGAGCGGACGTTGGCCTATCTGAGATCCCACGGGGGTGGCGTATCGATCTGACGGCCAGCAGAGTGTGCACTCTCTGGTCCCACGCAACACCGCGGAGTAATCCCGCGGATCCTCTGAAAGGCTGGTTGTAGTCATGGTTCGGTGGCAGAAGAAGTCGGCGGCGGTGGGGGCTGCGCTCGTGATGGTCGCGGCGCTGGTCGCCTGCAGTTCGTCCGGCGGCAAGCAGGAGGAAGAGCAGAGCTCCGGCGGCTCCGGTGGCAACGTGGCGGACACGCCGCGGATGAAGGTCGCGTTCATCACGCACGCGGCGCCTGGTGACACCTTCTGGGACCTGGTCCGCAGAGGTGCCGAGGCCGCGGCGAAGAAGGACAACGTCGAACTGCAGTACACCGGCGCGCCGGAGGGGGCGGACCAGGCCAACCTGGTGCAGACCGCGATCGACTCCAAGGTCGACGGGATCGCCGTCACCCTGGCGAAGGCCGACGCGATGCAGGCGAACGTGAAGAAGGCGGCCGACGGCGGCATTCCGGTGGTGGCGCTGAACGGCGGTATCGAAGCGTGGAAGCAAGCCGGTGCGCTCGGGTACTTCGGACAGGACGAGCGGATCGCCGGCCAGGCGGCCGGTGACAAGCTGACCCAGCTCGGTGCGAAGAAGGCCGTCTGCGTGATCCAGGAGCAGGGTCACGTCGGACTCGAGGCCCGGTGCCAGGGTGTGAAGGACAAGTTCCCGAACTCCGAGAAGATCTACATCACCGGGACCGACATGCCGGGCAGCACCACGACCATGACGTCGAAGCTGCAGCAGGACAAGAGCATCGACTACGTCGTCACCCTGGGTGCTCCGTTCGCGCTGGCCGCGGTCCAGTCGGTCAAGGACGCGGGATCGAGTGCCAAGGTCGGCACCTTCGACACCAACAAGGACCTCGTCGGCGCGATCAAGGACGGCTCCGTGCAGTGGGCCGTCGACCAGCAGCCGTACCTGCAGGGCTACCTGGCCGTCGACAGCCTGTGGCTCTACAAGACGAACGGCAACACCATCGGCGGTGGGCAGGCGACCCTGACCGGGCCGGCGTTCATCGACAAGAACAACGTGGCCTCGGTGGAGAAGTTCGCCGCCGCCGGGACGCGCTGAGGACCGATCATGGCTTCCACACTGACGGCGCCGAGCTCGGTTGACGACCGCGTCTCGCGCCGCTCGCTCGCAGCCCGCCTGCTCAGCCGGCCCGAGGTCGGATCGCTGGTCGGCGCCGCGGTCATCCTGGTGTTCTTCCTGATCATGGCCGAGCCGTTCCGAAGCCCGGCCAACATCGGGACGGTCCTCTACCAGGCCGCGCTGATCGGCGTCATGGCCGTACCGGTCGCGCTGCTGATGATCGGCGGCGAGTTCGATCTGTCCGCCGGCGTCGCGGTGACGACCTCCGGTCTGTTCGCCGGTCTGTTCGCCTACCAGTTCAGCGTCAACGTCTGGGTCGGCGTGCTGGTCGCGATGGTGGCGGCGCTCGCCGTCGGTGCCTTCAACGGCTGGCTGCTGATGCGGACCGGCCTGCCGAGCTTCCTGGTGACGCTGGGCACCTTCTTCATCCTGCAGGGACTGAACCTCGCGATCACCCGGCTGCTGTCCGGCCAGGTCTCGTCGAACTCGATCAGCGACATGGACGGGTTCGAGTCGGCGAAGGCGGTGTTCGCGTCGGAGTTCTCGATCGGCTCGGTCACCATCAAGATCCTCGTCGTCTGGTGGATCCTGTTCGTGATCGCCGGCAGTTGGGTGCTGCTGAAGACGAAGATCGGCAACTGGATCTTCGCCGTCGGCGGTGACGCGGCGGCGGCCCGGGCCGTCGGTGTCCCGGTGAAGCGGGTCAAGATCGGACTGTTCATGACCGTCGGCTTCTTCGCCTGGTTCTCCGGGATGCACCTGCTCTTCACCCAGAGCAGCGTGCAGTCCGGTGAGGGTGTCGGCAAGGAGTTCATCTACATCATCGCGGCGGTGGTCGGTGGTTGCCTGCTGACCGGCGGCTACGGGTCCGTGGTCGGATCGGCGATCGGTGCGCTGATCTTCGCCATGACCCAGCTCGGTGTCGTGTACGCCGGCTGGAACGCGGACTGGTTCAAGGCGTTCCTGGGCGTGATGTTGCTCCTCGCAACGATCGTCAACCTGGTCGTGAAGAGAAGGGCGGATCTGCGATGACCACCACCGACAGTTTCGCGGAAGAAGCCGCCACCAGCCCGAACACACCGGTGGTGCACCTGGAGGACGTCGGCAAGAGCTACGGCAACGTGCATGCGTTGCGCGGGGTCTCGCTAGCGGTCCGGCAGGGTGAGATCACTTGTGTGCTGGGGGACAACGGCGCGGGCAAGTCGACGCTGATCAAGATCATCGCCGGTCTGCACGAGCACACCGACGGGGTCCTGTCGGTGAACGGCGAGGAGCGCCGGTTCAGCTCACCGCGCGAGTCGCTGGACAGCGGGATCGCCACGGTCTACCAGGACCTGGCACTGGCCCCGCTGATGTCGGTGTGGCGGAACTTCTTCCTCGGCAACGAGATGACCAAGCGCCCGTTCGGCCGGCTCGACGACCGCAAGATGAAGCGCATCGCCGACGAGGAACTGACCAAGATGGGAATCTCGATCCCCAACCTGGAACAGCCGGTCGGCATGCTGTCCGGCGGTCAGCGGCAGTGCATCGCGATCGCCCGGGCGATCTACTTCGGCGCCAAGGTGCTGATCCTGGACGAGCCGACCGCCGCACTCGGCGTGAAGCAGTCCGGAGTGGTGCTGAAGTACATCGTCAAGGCCCGTGACGCCGGCCTGGGGGTCGTCTTCATCACCCACAACCCGCATCACGCCTACCTGGTGGGCAACCACTTCGTGGTGCTCAAGCTCGGCCGGGTCGCGCTCGACACCCATCGCGCCGATCTCACGCTGGCCCAGTTGACCAACGAGATGGCCGGTGGTTCGGAGCTCGAGGCACTCAGCCACGAGCTGCGCGGTATCGACCCGGAGGTCGTCGCCACACCGCATGACCGGCCAGGAGGGATCTAGTCCGGCGGGTTTGATGCAAGGGCCGCATCGGACGGTCCGGCCCTTGCATCCGTCGTACGACGGGAAGCACCGCGGAACGCGGCCGAAGCGTAAGCAGAGCAGCGAGAGCGCAGCCAGAGCAGCGAGAGCGTGAGCAGAGCAGCGAGAGCGTAAGCAGAGCAGAGAGAAGGTGGAGATGCGGGACCTGAGGATCGGGATCGTCGGGGTCGGGATGATGGGTGCGGACCATGCCGAGCGGGTGGCCCGCCGGATCTCGGGTGCCCGCCTGGTCGCGGTTTCCGATCCGGACACGGACCGGGCCGCCGCACTGGCCACGACGTTCGACGAGGTCCGGGCGATCGACGACCCGCTGGCGCTGATCGGCGACGCCGACGTGGACGCGGTGATCATCGCGTCGCCGGGGTTCGCCCATGCCGAGCAGCTGACGGCCTGCCTGGAGCACGCCAAGCCGGTGTTGTGCGAGAAGCCGCTGACCATGGACGCCGAGTCGTCGCTGCGGGTGGTCGAGGCCGAGCACAAGCTCGGCAAACAGCTGATCCAGGTCGGCTTCATGCGCCGGTTCGACCCGGAGTACGCGGCGCTGAAGGAGCTGCTCGACTCCGGTGAGCTCGGCCGGACCCTGCTGCTGCACAACGTGCACCGGAACAAGTCCGTCCCGGCGACGTTCCGCAGCGAGATGATCGTGCGCGACTCACTCGTCCACGAGGTCGACGTGGCCCGCTGGCTGTACGGCGACGAGATCGCCCGGATCACCGTTCACGCGCCGAAGCCGAGCGGCCTGGTCGGCGAGGACGTGCTGGATCCGCAGTTCGCGGTGTTCGAGATGGCGAGCGGCGCGATGGCCGACGTCGAGGTGTTCGTGAACTGCCAGGTCGGGTACGAGGTCCGGTGTGAGGCGGTCGGCGAGAAGGGCAGCGCGACCATCGGCCTGGGGGTCGACGTGCTGACCAGGCGGGCCGGACACTGGGGTGGTGCGGTGCCGGACGACTTCCGGGTCCGGTTCGGGCTCGCGTACGACCTGGAGATCCGGCGCTGGGTGAACGCGGTGGCGAAGGGCACGATCGACGGCCCGGCGGCCTGGGACGGGTACGCCGCCGCCGCGGTCTGCACGGCCGGCGTGCGGTCGCTGCAGGAGGGACGCCCAGTGGAGGTGGAGATGGTTCCGAGGAGTGAGGTGCTCGGATGAAACTCAGCCTCGACCCGTACATGTTCCGCCGTACGCCGCTGCCGGAGCTGCCGGCGCTGGTCGCCGAGCTCGGCTACGAGTGGATGGAGTTGTCGCCACGCGACGACTTCCTGCCGTTCTTCAACCACCCGAGGGTGAACGACGCGGGTGTCGCCGCCCTCAAGCGCGAGCTCGCCGCCGCGGGGGTCGGGGTCTCGTCGGTGCTGCCGCTGTACAAGTGGTCGGGGCCGGACGAGGACGAGCGGCAGGCGGCGGTCCGCTACTGGAAGCGCGCGATCCGGATCACCGCCGACCTCGGCGTCGACGTGATGAACTCCGAGTTCAACGGCCGGCCCGAGCAGGCGGCCCGCAGCGAGGCGCAGTTCTGGCGGTCGCTGGAGGAGTTGCTGCCGGTCTTCGAGGCCGAGGGCGTCCGGCTGGTGCTGGAGCCGCATCCGGACGACTTCGAGGAGGACGGCAAGGCGGCGGTCGACCTGGTCCGCGGGATCAACCACCCGCTGGTGAGCTTCCTGTACTGCGCGCCGCACACGTTCCACATGGGCAACGACGCCCCCGGCATCATCAGCCACGCCGGTGACCTGCTGACCAACGTTCACGTGGCCGACTCGTTCGACCACACCGGGTCGTCGGGGCTGCGTTACATCGTCAACCCGCCCGGCTCGACGGTCCGGGTGCACCAGCACCTGGACATCGGCCAGGGCGAGGTCGACTTCGACGAGCTGTTCGCCGAGCTGGCCGCGGCCGGCTTCGACGGCACCATCACCACCTGTGTCTTCGCCTGGGAGGAGCGGGCTCGGGAGTCGAGCACGTTCATGCGGGAGAAGATCAACGAGTTACTGACCAAACAAGGGACGCAGTTGTGAGTACTGAGCGAATCACCCATCTGATCGGCGGGAGCCCGTGGACCGGGGTCTCGGAGCGCACCAGCAAGGTCTACAACCCGGCGACGGGTGAGGCCACCGGCGAGCTGGACCTGGCCTCGGCGGCGACGGTCGACGAGGTGGTCAAGGTCGCCCACGAGGCCTCGAAGGCCTGGGCGCAGACCTCGCTCAGCAAGCGGACCCAGGTGCTGTTCGCGTTCCGGGAGCTGGTCAACCAGCGCAAGGAGCAGATCGCCGCCCTGATCACCGCCGAGCACGGCAAGGTGCTGTCGGACGCGCTCGGTGAGGTGACCCGCGGCCTCGAGGTGATCGAGTTCGCCTGCGGTATCCCGCACCTGCTCAAGGGCGGCTACAGCGAGGGCGTCTCGACGAAGGTCGACGTGTACTCGATTCGTCAGCCGCTCGGTGTCAGCGCGGTGATCTCGCCGTTCAACTTCCCGGCCATGGTGCCGATGTGGTTCGTCCCGATCGCCGTCGCCTGTGGCAACAGCGTGGTGATCAAGCCGTCCGAGAAGGACCCGTCCGCCGCGAACGCGATGGCCGAGCTGTGGAAGGAGGCCGGCCTGCCGGACGGTGTGGTCAACGTCGTCCACGGCGACAAGGAGGCCGTCGACCGGCTGCTGGAGCACCCGGACATCAAGTCGGTGTCGTTCGTCGGCTCGACCCCGATCGCGAAGTACGTCTACGAGACCGGTACCAGGCACGGCAAGCGGGTGCAGGCGCTCGGCGGTGCGAAGAACCACATGGTCGTGCTGCCCGACGCCGACCTGGACCTGGCCGCCGACGCAGCGGTGAACGCCGGATTCGGCTCGGCGGGCGAGCGGTGTATGGCCATCTCCGCGCTGGTCGCGGTCGAGCCGATCGCCGACGAGCTGGTGGGCAAGATCAAGGAGCGGATGGCGACGCTGAAGACCGGCGACGGCACCCGGGGCTGCGACATGGGCCCGCTCGTCACCGGCCCGCACCGCGACAAGGTCGCCGGGTACGTCGAGGCCGGGGTCGAGTCCGGTGCGGAGCTCGTCGTCGACGGCCGGGACGGCGAGTTCGACGGCGCCGCGGACGGGTTCTGGCTCGGGCCGACACTGTTCGACAAGGTGACGCCGGAGATGTCGATCTACACCGACGAGATCTTCGGTCCGGTGCTGTCCGTCGTCCGCCAGCCCTCGTACGACGCCGCACTCGACCTGGTGAACTCCAACCCGTACGGCAATGGCACCGCCATCTTCACCAACGACGGTGGCGCGGCCCGCCGGTTCCAGAACGAGGTCGAGGTCGGGATGGTCGGCATCAACGTGCCGATTCCGGTCCCGATGGCGTACTACTCGTTCGGCGGCTGGAAGAACTCCTTGTTCGGCGACACCCACGCCCACGGGATGGAAGGCGTCCACTTCTTCACCCGCGGCAAAGTGGTCACGTCCCGCTGGCTCGACCCGTCCCACGGCGGCCTGAACCTGGGCTTCCCCACCCACGACTAACCCGGGCTATTGGGGCTGCCTGGGTGTAGCGTCGAAGACAACCCCCGGGGCATGAGGAGTACCGCGGCGTACGAAGGCCGTTGGCCTGTCCGCAGTCGTCGAGCTGGTCACCGAGCCAGCCATCCAGCCCCCAGGAGTGCGTCGTGTCCAAGAACAAGGGTGGACGTGAGGTCCGCAAGCCCAAACAACCCAAGAAGCCGAAGGCGGTCCCCGCCGACAGCGCCATCATCCCGCCCACCAAACAGGCGCGGAAGTAACCGTACTCAGCCCTCGTCGAGCAACTCGGCGAGGGCTGAGGCGGCTGATGAGTCGAGTTGGCCGTGCAGGAGTTCGACCCGGTAGACCAGGCGGGGTGCGTCGACCGGGACTTTCGCGATGCCCGCGGGGATGTCGATCGAAGCGGGGAGTACGGCGAGGCCGTGGCCGGCGGAAACCAGTGCGAGCAGGGTGAGCAGGTCAGCGCCGGTGTAGACGATCGCCGGCCGGAGGCTGTCGGTCTCGACGGCGGCACGGAGCTCGTCCAGCGGTGCGCTCACCGCGGGGGCGTCGATCCAGCGCGCGTCGACCAGGGCCGCCAGGCCGAGCCACTTGCGCTTGGCCATCGGGTGGTCGCCGGGTACGACGACTGCCAGCTTCTCCTGGGCGACTGCCGACGTACGGAGCTGACCGACGTCCGGGAGCTTCAACGGATCGCTCGGTGCGGCGATGCCGTCGACCAGGCCGAGGTGGTACGCGCCGGACGCGACGCCACGCGCCACCTCGTCCCGGCGAACCACCTCGAAGGTCACTGCAATCCCGGGTCTCGTCTGCCTGAGTTGGGTCAGCGCCCGCGCGACTCGGGTCGCTCCGGCCAGCGGAGTCGCGGCGAAGACGATCTCGCCGGGTGGTTCGCCGACCACCCGTCGTACGTCGGCCCGGGCGGCCTCGATCCGCAGCAGGATCGCGCCGGCGTGCTCGAGCAGGCGCTCGCCTGCCGGCGTCGGCGCCACCGGGCGACGGGTCAGGAGCGCGGTGCCGAGCGAGTTCTCGAGCGCGGCGATGTGCTGCGAGACGGCCGACTGGGTGTAGCCGAGCTCGGCCGCCGCGGCCGAGAAGGAGCCACTCGACGCCACCGCGATGAACGTGCGGAGCAGATGCGGATCCACGCCGATCAGTATCGCTTATCAACCATGCAGAGATCATCGTTGGTGCTGATCCGGGTCCGCGGCGCAGCATAGGGGCATGACGACGCACGCGTACTCCGCCCGGATCGCCCTGGTCGGCGATCGGTCCCCGCATGTCCGTTCCCACCACCGGGTGCCTCAGGTGCTCGACCGCCTGCGCGAGCGGGAGGGACTCGACCTCGACGTGTACTGGGTCCCCACCGACGAGGTGGACGCGATGGACGCTTTCGACGGGATCTGGGTCCTGCCGGGGAGCCCGTACCGGAGCGAGGCCGGCGCGGTCAGCGCGATCCGGACGGCGCGGGAGCAGGGGATCCCGTTCCTCGGTACGTGTGGCGGGTTCCAGCACACGATGCTCGAGTATGCGCGCAACGTCTGCGGGGCTACCGGCGTACAGCATGCCGAGAACACTCCGGACGGCGACGACCTGCTGATCGTCCCGCTGGCGTGCTCACTCGACGGTCACGAGGCCACGGTCGAGGTGCGGCCCGGCACGCTGGCCGGGCGGCTGCTCGGCGCGGAGCGGTCCACCGAGCGCTACCACTGCTCGTACGGACTCGACCCCGCACGGCAGAGTCTGCTCGAGGAGCACGGTCTGGTCTTCAGCGCGTACGACGCCGAAGGCGCGCCGCGGGTCGCCGAGCTACCCGAGCACCCGTTCTTCCTGGTCACGCTGTTCCAGCCCGAGCTGTCCGGCGACGGCACCCGGCCGCACCCGTTCATCCAGGCGTTCGCCCACGCGGCCGCCGGACAGGCCGGCCGGCACGCGGCCGCCGGACAAACTGCTCAGATCGTGGAGACCGGGCGCGGGACCATCCCGGCGTCGCGGTAGCAGGCGTCGATCAGCTCCATCGTCGCCAGCGCGTCGTCGGCGTCGGTGAGCACGGGTGCGCCGTTGCGGACCGCTCCGGCGAACGCCTCCAGCTGGTACGTGTACGACGACCGAGTGCCGAGGTGCTCGACCCAGGTGTCCTCCTTGGTCGTCACGATCACCCGGTCGTCGTTGTGCGGCAGCACGAAGAAGGGCGCGAACGCTTCACCGCGCGTGCCGACGACCTTGAGGCTGAAGTCGACGCTCTCGGCGGCCATGCTGGTCCGGACCGCACCGGTCGCACCGCTCGGGAACTCGAGATCCGCGTTCAGCCACTCGTCGACCCCGGGCAGCCGCTTGCGCTCACCGGCCCGTGCGCTGACCAGCTTCGGCGCACCACCGGCGTACTGCGCCAGCATCCGCTGGGCGTGGATCGCGTAGCAGCCGACGTCCATCACCGCGCCACCGGCGAGCGGCAGGGACCAGCGGGGGTCGGCGTCCGGCGGCGGGGGCATCACCATGGTCGCCTCGACGTGCTGCAGGTCGCCGAGCTCACCCTTGGCGAGCAGCTCCTGCAACCGGCGCATCACCGGGTGGTACGCGTAGTGGAACGCCTCCATGAAGACCACGCCGTGTTCGCGGACCGCGTCGCGGACCTGGACCGCCTCCTCGGCGTTGCTGGCCGACGGCTTCTCGGTCAGCACATGTTTGCCCGCGGCAATCGCCCGCAGGTTCCACGGTCCGTGCAGGCCGTTGGCCAGCGGGTTGTAGATCGCCTCGACCTCGGGGTCGTCCAGCACGTCCTGGTACGACGCATGGACGCGTTCGACCTGATGTTCCGCCGCGAACGCCTCGGCCCGTTCGGCATCCCGGGCCGCCACCGCGACCAGCCGGGCCCCGGTCAGCTGGGCCGGCTCGACGATCGCCCGGCCGGCGATCCGGGCGGCCCCGAGAATCCCGATACGCAGCGGTTCCATGCCTTCTCCTTCGATGGGCGGCCGTACGGGCGGCGTACAGCAGGTCGGCTGAGTGGCGCGTTCCGCCGGTAAGGCTAGTGCCTCGTCGAGACGGCGAACGCGCCATCCTGCCTGACGATCACCCCTGGGCGACACCACCTGCCCGTGATCCGGACCAGGTTCACCCAACGTTCACTGATTTGGTATCGGTTCAGTGCGTCTGCCGCCGGTGGTTGCCGTCGGCGAGGGCCTGGTCCAGTTGGTCGGGAGTCCAGGTCTCGGCGACGGCCTGGCGGAGCAGGTCGGCCTGGGACTGCGGTGCCAGGCCGCCGATGGGCTGGTCGCGGTCGAGGTTGGTCGGGAAGGCGTAGCCCTCGGCGGTGGCGGCGATCACGTTGTCCACGCCGGCCGGGTCGTCCTTCGCCATCCGGAGCAGGACCGGGTAGAGGGCTGACGCCATCCGGGTCCGGTCGACACTCTCCATCGCGCGGCCGAAGGCGGACGAGATCTGTAGCAGGTTCGCCATCCGCTTGATGTCGGTGGAGTGGTTGCTGCCGGCCGCGTGGAAGGCCGCGGGGTTGAAGAAGACGGCGTCCCCCTTCTCCAGCGGGAGTTGGACGTGGTTCGCGACGAAGTACTCCGAGAACTCGGGTCGCCGATAGGCCAGATAGCCGAGCTCGTACTTCTGCGAGTGCGGCAGGTACAGCGTCGGCCCCGACTCGACCGGCATGTCGCAGTGAGCGACCGCACCTTGCAGTGTCAGGACGGAGGACAACCGGTGCACATGAGCCGGGTACTGCGCCGCCACCTCATCGGACTGGAAGCCGAGGTGGTAGTCGCGATGGACTGTCTGGCCGTCACCGCCTGGGTTCACCACGTTCACCTGCGAGGTCACCTGGTACGCCGGTCCGAGCCAAGCCGTCGCGACCAGCGCGAGCAGATCGTTGGCGTAGTACGCAGCGAAGACCTCGGGTGCACCGACGGCCAGTTTCTCCAGGGCGTTCCAGACCCGATCGTTCGCCCCCGGTTTGGCGAAGTGGTCGCCGGCCGCGACACCGGATCGGTGCTGCTCCTTGATCAGCCGGCTGAACTCGGCCGTCGTCGCGTCGACGACCGCGTTGCCGAAGGCACCCTTCAGGACGACGATGCCTGGGCCGGTGCCGAACGCGGTGGCGAACTCGGTCTGCACGGCCCGGGGATCCGCGGTCCGGATCCGGGCGGCGTCGTACACCGGGACCTGTTGCTCGATCCGCTCGGCGTGCGGGTAGCCGGCGGCGTCGGTCTGCTCCTTGAGCACGGTCAGCAGGTCGTCCAGCCGGACATCGTCGGGGTTCAGCCAGTTCATCGGGGTGGCTCCTTGTCTCCTGGTTGTTCTAGCGTGGGGGTTTCCTGATGGGTTCGGAATCCCCTGGATCCGTCAAAAACCCGTCATTTCAGGCCTGAGGAGGGTGATGGGACGCGAACACCGGGTCCGCGACATCGCGGTCCAGGCCGGGCTCAGCGAGACGACGGTCGACCGGGTGCTCAACGGTCGCGCCGGCGTCAGCGCCCGCGCCCGCCGTCAGGTCGAGCAGGCGATCCACGACCTGGACCGGCAGGCCACCCAGGTCCGTCTCGGCGGCCGCACGCTGGTGATCGACCTCGTCATGCAGGCGCCCAGCCGGTTCTCCGGCGCGGTCCGTGCGGCGCTCGAGGCGGCCCTGCCCGGTCTGCGTCCGGCGGTCCTGCGGGCCCGGTTCGACCTCAGCGAGACTGCTTCCGCCGCCGAACTGATCGCGACGCTGGAGAAGGTGCGAAAGCGCGGCTCACAGGGCGTGATCCTCAAGGCGCCGGACGAGCGCGAAGTGATCGAGGCGGTCGACAAGTTGGTTGCCGCCGGCATCCCGGTCGTCACCCTCGTCACCGATCTTCCTGGCAGCAAGCGGATCGCGTACGTCGGTATCGACAATCGGTCCGCCGGCGCGACAGCGGCGTACTTCCTCACCCAGTGGCTGGGCGACGGTCCGGGCAGTGTGTTGGTCACTCTGAGCCGTGGTTCGTTCCGCGGCGAGGAGGAACGGGAGATGGGTTTTCGCTCAACCCTGCGCCGTCTGGAGCCGGGGCGCGCGGTGGTGGAGTTGGCCGAGACGGACGGCCTCGACACCACGATCCACGGGCAGGCGCTGGCGGCACTGACCGCCGACCCGGCCATCAACGCGGTCTACTCCATCGGGGGTGGCAACCGCGCCATCGTCCAGGCATTCGAGGATCTCGGGCGGCCGTGCCGCTGCTTTGTTGCCCACGACCTCGACGCCGACAACCTGGCGTTGCTGCGCTCCGGTGCTCTCTCGGTGGTGCTGCATCACGACCTGCCCACCGACCTTCACCGTGCGTGCCAGCACCTCCTGCACGCACACCGGCTGCTGCCCAACGTCCCGAGTACGCCGAGCAACCTGCAGCCGATCACGCCGTACAACGTGCCTTAAGCGGTGGTCTTACGCGGCAGCAGGTCGGGACTGGTGATGACCTCCTGGGGTGACTCGCGGTCCTCACAGGTCGCGAGGCCGAGAGCGGCGGACGCGAGGCGGTCGGCGTTCTGGGCGACGGTCGAGAGTTGGATGTGGTCCAGGCGGGACGGCGTGGAGTCGTCGTACCCGATGATCGAGATGTCTTCCGGGACCCGGCGGCCACTGGCCCGGAGGGTGTGCAGCAAGCCGATCGCACACGCGTCGTTGAAGGCGGCAACGGCTGTGACGCCCGACGGGAGTCGGTGCTCCGCGTCTGTGCCCGCTGCCTCTGTCGGGCCGCCGGGAATGACCACAGGGGTGAGTCCTGCGCGCCGCATGGTGTGGACGTACGCAGTACGGCGTTCTGCTGCGCCAGGGGCACGGGCGCCGTCCACGTGAGCGATGCGCGTGTGTCCGAGGGATAGCAGGTGTTCAACAGCTAGGCGTGACCCAGCAGCGTCGTCGGTCCGTACGACGTGCACACCGGCCGCTCGCACCTTGCGGGCGATGACCACTGTCGGTTGGGACTCGGCGAGAGCGGTCAGCGCGGATGGCGGTGCGGTCGGCCCTAGCAGGACGAGTGACTCGCAGCGGTAGTCCAGCAGGGACTGGACAGCGGCTGCCTCGCGGCGGGTACCGGTGACGGCGCTCAGAGTGAGGCTGTAGCCCAGGGACTCGGCCGCCGGGTACAGCGCCTCGACCAGGTCGCCGTGGAAGGGGTAGCGCACGTCGAAGGCCACGCCGATCAGCCGAGTGCGCTGCCTGCTGCCGAGCAGCCGGGCCCGATGGTCCGGGCGGTAGCCGAGCTCGTCGCCGGCCGCGAACACGCGCGCCCGCGTCTCGTCGCTCGCGCCCGGCACATTGCGGTAGACGATCGAGACGAGGGCGCGGGACACACCGGCCCGGGCGGCGACGTCCTCCATCGTCGGTCGGGGGTTCATCTCACCTGCTCTCGTGGGGTCTTGACCCAGACCATCAAAGCAGTGTTCGCTAGCTCGTGACTAGAGCGCTCTAGTCGTGGCGACGGCTGGAGGGGTGATGATGCGGAACGATCACGGACTGCGGGTGGTGCGGCTCGGGTTGATCGGGGCCGGGCGGATCGGCACGATGCACGCCCGGAACATCGCCCGCCACGTCCCCGGCGCCGAGCTGGCGGTGGTCGCCGACGCCAGGCCGGAGGCGGCGCAGCGGCTCGCGGGGACGTACGACGCCGACGCCCGCGACGTCGAGGGACTGATCAAGGACCCGGAGATCGACGGGGTCGTCATCACCTCGATCGCGGCCGCGCATCTGGAGTTGATCGAGCAGGCGGCCGAGGCGGGCAAGCCGGTCTGGTGCGAGAAGCCGGCGTCGCTGACACTCGAGGAGATCGACCGGGCGATCGCCGCCACCGAGCGGGCCGGGGTCGCCTTCCAGGTCGGCTTCAACCGCAGGTTCGCCCGCGACTTCGCCGCCGCGCGGACGACGATCGAGGACGGCGGGATCGGTACGCCGCAGCTGATGCGATCGATCACCCGTGACCCGGGCCGGCCGGAGGGCATGGGCGCCGTGGCCGCCGGGATCCGGCCGTGGACGATCTTCCGCGAGACGCTCATCCACGACTTCGACACCCTGCTCTGGCTCAACCCCGGCGCGCGGCCGGTCGAGGTCTACACGAAGGCGGACGCGCTGGTCGCCCCGGAGTACAAGGAGAACGGGCTCCTCGACACCGCGGTGGTGATGATCACGTTCGACAATGGCGCGATCGCCACCGCCGAGGCGAACTTCTCCGCCCTGTACGGGTACGACGTCCGCGGCGAGGTCTTCGGCAGCAAGGGCATGGTCGTGGCCGGCCGGTTGGCCAGTAGCCCGATGGTGCATTACGACGTGCGCGGATTGCACCAGCACACGCTCGGCAGCGACGAGGAGATGTTCCGCGACGCCTATGTCCAGGAACTCGCCGAGTTCACCGAAGTTGTCCGCGGCAACATCGCGGCGCCGGTTACCGGTCAGGATGCCCGGAATGCGTTGCGGGTCGCCCTCGCGGCGATGAAGTCGCACCAGGAAAGCCGTCCGGTGCAGGTCGGGGAGATCTGATGAAGCTCGCCGTCTGTGCCGAAATGGTGTTCACCGAGCTGCCGTTCCTGGAGCGGGTCGAGCGCATTCATGCGGCCGGATTCGGCGTCGTGATCTGGAACTGGCCGGACAAGGACATCGCCGGGCTGAAGAAGACCGGTGCCGCATTCTCGTCGATGACCGGATACGTCGGTGGATCGCTCACCCACGATCAGGACCGGCTGCTGGAAACCGCGGAACAGTCCATCCAGGTCGCGCTCGAGCTCGGCTGTCCACGGCTCAACCTGCACGGCACCGAACTCGACGAGCGCGGGCTGCCGGTGCTTCCGCAGTACGCCGTCTCCGGCGCCGACTGGCTGACCGCCGCGCGGACGCTGGAACGGCTGGCGAAACTCGCGGACCGGTACGACGTGATGTTCGTGCTGGAGAATCTCAACACCGAGGTCGACCATCCCGGCGTACCGTTCGGAAAAGCCGCCGACACACTCGCGTTGGTCAAAGCCGTCGATCATCCGCGGCTGCGGATGATGCTGGACCTGTATCACGCGCAGATCGGCGAGGGGAATCTGATCGAGCTGATCGGCAAGGCGTTCCCGTATCTCGGTGAGATCCAGGTGGCCGACGTACCCGGGCGGTGTGAACCCGGCACCGGTGAGATCAACTACCCGGCGATCGCGGCCGCGTTGCGACAGCACGGATATGACGGGACGGTCGACCTGGAGGCGTTCGCCTCGAGCGACAGCGAGCTCGCGTTGCGCCGTTTCCGGGCGGCGTTCACAAACGCAGAGATCTGATCAAATCAGGGTGGTGGGTCGACGGATCAGGGTGAAGGCTTCAGGATGTGCGCATGAGTACCGTGCAGGTCCGGGTTGATCGGAACAGTCGTACGCCGTTGCATGTGCAGTTGGCACAGCAGTTGGAGGCGGCGATCCAGGGTGGGGAGTTGCCGGTCGGGTCGCGGCTGAGCAACGAGGTGGACCTGGCGGAGGCGTACGGGTTGAGCCGGCCGACAGTGCGGCAGGCGATCGCACGACTGGTCGACCAGGGACTGCTCGTGCGCAAGCGCGGCGTCGGAACGCAGGTCGTGGGGAACTCGGGTCAGGTACGACGCTCGCTGGAGCTCACCAGCTTGTACGACGACCTGGCCGCAGCCCACCGCAAGCCGGAGACCGACGTACTGCGGTTCGGAATCGCACCTGCGACCGCAGAGGTGGCTACTGCCCTCCAGATCGAGCAGGGGGACCGGGTGCTCAGGCTGGAGCGGTTGCGCAAGGCGGACGGCGAGCCGCTCGCGCTGATGCGCAACTGGCTGCCGCCGGACCTGCTCGACACCGACCCGGCCACACTGGCCGAGCGCGGGCTGTACGCACTGCTGCGCGCGGAGGGGGTGCGGCTGAAGGTCGCGCACCAGACGATCTCCGCACTGCCCGCGACACCGGAGCAGGCCCGGCTGCTGTCTGAGGAGCCGGGCGTCCCGTTGCTGGCGACCACCCGGATCACGTACGACGACCACGGTCAGCCGGTCGAGTACGGCTCCCACCTGTTCCGGGCGAGCCGATACGCGTTCGAGCACACGCTCGTGCACCGCTGATCGCTCTGCAACAAGCTGCAACCCCGTGGACCTCGCCGTGAGGGCACAGATACCCTCGGTGAGCCTTTCGCATGTCACGGTTATCCACAGGCGGCCGGGATCGGGTGGCGCGGCCTGCTCCGCGGTTGAAAGGATGGTCGCGCATGGTGACCAAGTGGTCGCCAGACGGGACATACACGGGGAGACCGATGACAGCCGACAGACTCGCCGCGCGCCGGTCCGGCTGGGACGGCGATGCCGTCGAACTGATCGATGCCCAGGTGCGCGACGTCGTACGCCGCGAAGGCATCGACCCGCTCCGTGACCCGGCCGCGGTCAACACGATCGTCGCCACCGTGGTCCGGGAGTACGACGAACGCAGTCTGACCGGCGTGGTGCCGCCGATCGGCGATCTCGAGGCGGTCAGCCGGGAGGTGCACGACCGGGTCGCCGGCTTCGGCCCGCTGCAGCGGTACCTTGACGACCCGGCCGTCGAGGAGATCTGGATCAACGAGCCGAGCCGGGTGTTCATCGCTCGCGACGGCCGGCACGAGCTGACCACGACGGTGCTGACCGAGGAGGAGGTCAGCGATCTGGTCGAGCGGATGCTGAAGACGACCGGCCGGCGAATCGACGTGTCGCAGCCGTTCACGGATGCGCGCCTGCCGGACGGCAGCCGGGTGCACATCGTGCTGGGCGGCATCACGCAAAAGCACGCTGCGATCAACATCCGGAAGTTCACCGTGCGCGCGACCCGGCTGAGCGATCTGGTCGCGCTCGGATCGCTGACACCGCACGCGGCCGCGGTCCTGGATGCGGCTGTCGCGGTCGGGCTGAACGTCTTGGTCTCCGGCGGGACGCAGGCCGGAAAGACCACGATGCTGAACGCCCTGGCCGGGTCGATCCCGGGCAGCGAGCGGGTGATCAGCTGCGAAGAGGTCTTCGAGATCAAGCTGCCGATTCCCGACTGGGTCTCGATGCAGACCCGGCAGGCCGGTCTCGAAGGCACCGGCGAGGTCCGGCTGCGCGACCTGGTCAAGGAGTCGCTGCGGATGCGGCCGTCGCGGGTGATCGTCGGCGAGGTGCGCGGCGAGGAGTGCCTGGATCTGCTGCTCGCGTTGAACAGTGGATTGCCAGGGATGTGCACGATCCACGCGAACTCGGCGCGTGAGGCGCTGACGAAGATGTGCACGTTGCCGCTGCTCGCGGGGGAGAACATCGGGTCCCGGTTCGTGCTGCCGACGGTGGCCGGGTGCGTGGATCTCGTCGTCCATCTCGGGATCGGGGCCGACGGGCAGCGGCGGGTGCGGGAGATCGTCGCGGTGAGCGGTCGGATCGAGGAGCAGGCGATCGAGACCGAGACCGTGTTCGGCACGTACGACGGGCAACTGCGACGGGCCGAGGGGCACCTGCCGCATCCGGAGCGGTTCCAGCAGGCCGGGTACTCGGTGGCGGGTCTGCTCACCGAGTTGCCGCGAGGGGTGGGCTGATGGGGCTGCTGCTGGGACTGTTCTTCGGGATCGGCGTGCTGCTGATCATCTGGACATTTGTGACGCCTGCCGACGAGCGGTCGGCCGGTGATGGGCGGCTGGTCGCGCGCAGCCGGGATCTGCTGGCCAGCGCGGGAGTTGAGGGCGTGACGCCGGGTGCGTTCATCGGGGTCTGTGTGATCACGGGTGTGGCCGGATTAGTGCTGATGTTCGTGGTGTCGGGTGCCTGGCCTGTCGGTGTGGTGTTCGGGCTGATGGCTGGTGGGATGCCGGTCGCGTTGTTGCGGAGCCGGGCGCGGAAGCGGCTCGCGGAGTTCCGTGAGTTGTGGCCGGATGTGGTGGACAACATCGCGTCGGCCGTCCGCGCCGGGTTGTCGCTGTCGGAGGCGTTGGCTCAGGTGGGTGAGCGCGGTCCGTTGCCGCTGCGCGAGCCGTTCCGTCGGTTCGGTGCGGACTATGCGTCGACCGGGAGGTTCGCGGATTCGCTGGACCGGTTGAAGGCACGACTCGCGGATCCCGTCGGCGACCGGGTCGTCGAGGCGCTGCGGATCGCTCGCGAGGTCGGCGGTGGGGATCTCGGCCGGTTGCTCCGTTCGCTGTCGACATTCCTGCGCGACGACGCCCGCACCAGATCCGAGCTCGAGTCCCGCCAGTCCTGGTCCGTCAACGGCGCCCGCGTCGCCGTCGCCGCCCCCTGGCTGGTCCTCGCGATGCTTTCCTTCCAGGGCGACGTCATCCAGCGCTACAACTCCCCGATGGGCGCCCTCATCATCGGCATCGGCGCCATCGTCTGCCTCCTCGCCTACCGCATCATGCTCCGCATCGGCCGCCTCCCCGAGCCCGAACGGGTGCTGCGATGACTCCTCTGGTGCTGGGGGCTGTGCTTGGTGGGGTGCTCGGCGCGGGTTTGTTGTTGGTGGTTCGGCGGTTGCCGTTCGTGCGGAAGCCGTCGGTTGACGACCGGGTCGGGCCTTACCTGCGGGATATCGGCGGCGGGGACGTGTTTCTCGGCGTGGTCGATTCCAGTTCGCCGTTCTACGCGATTCTCCGGCTGTTCGGTCCGTCGCTGCGAGCGGGCGCGACGCGGTTGGAGCGGCTGCTTGGTGGTGCTGGATCGATCCGGCGTCGGTTGTCGCGTGCGGGGATCGAGCGGACGGTCGAGGAGTTCCGGATCGAGCAGCTGCTGTGGGGGACGGCCTGCTTCGGGTTCGCCCTCGTCGTCTCGATCGTTGCGTTGTCCCTCGGCGTCGGGAATCCGGTTGGCATGCTGCTGTTCTGCGGCCTGCTCGGCGTACTCGGAGTGCTTGCCCGAGACACCTATCTGACCACGCAGGTACGACGTCGCGAGCGGCGACTGCTTGCGGAGCTGCCGACCGTCGCGGAGTTGCTGGCCTTGTCGGTCGCGGCCGGTGAGGGTCCGGCCGCGGCGCTCGATCGGGTCTCTCGGTCGTGTCGAGGAGAGCTCGCCGAGGAACTGAAGCGGGTGCTGGGCGAGACCCGCGCAGGTGAGACGCTCGTGCGCGCGCTCGACGGGCTGGCGGACCGCACCGGTCTGCTGGCGTTGTCGCGGTTCGCGGACGGGCTGGCGGTCGCACTCGAACGCGGGACCCCGCTGGCCGACGTACTGCGGGCCCAAGCGGGTGACATTCGTGAGGCCGGGCGGCGTGAGTTGATCGAATCCGGTGCGCGCCGGGAAGTCGCCATGATGATCCCGGTGGTGTTCCTCGTGCTGCCGGTGACCATCGCTTTCGCCTTCTATCCAGGCGCTGTCGGAATCCGGCTGATCGCCGGATGAACTGAGGAGAGGTCATGCCGTTACTGCTGACGAAACTGTTCGTGGCGCTGGTCCTGACGCCACGCCCCGCACGAAAGGAGCGCGGCGACGTCCCCGGCTGGGTACTCATCACCGTGATGACCGCCGGCCTGGTCGTCGCCATCTGGGCCATTGCCGGCCCCCAGCTGTCCAAGATGCTCCAAGACGCCCTGAGCTCCGTCACCAACAAGTGACCCACCACCTGCAACTCGGCCACGCGAGGCGGCGCGGGGAGCATGGGTCGGCAGTGGTGGAGTTCGTGCTGGTCTCGATGCTCGTCGTGCCCCTGTTTCTGGGGATTCTGCAGGTCGGGTTGTACCTGTACGTGCGGAACACCGTGGTGGCCGCGGCCTCGGAGGGAGCGCATTACGCGGCGGTGCTGAATCGAGGACCGGCGGACGGCGAGGCGCGGACGCGGGAGTTGGTCGACGGGGTGGTGAACGACCAGTTGATCGACTCGGTGGTGGCTGAGGAAACCGACGTTGCCGGGCAGCCTGGTGTGCGGGTCGTGGTGAAGGCGCACATGCCGCCGCTCGGTTTGTGGGGACCCGGTGTCGAGTTCAGCGTCGAGGGGCACGCGGTCAAGGAGACCGGCGAATGAGCCCGCTCGCGGCCGGCGGTGCGTGGTCGTGTCGCGTGCGTCGGGCGGGGTGGATCTTTCGGCCCCGGCGGGGTGAGCGGGGGAATGCGGTCGTGGAGTTTTCCTGGCTGGCGTTGTTGTTGATGGTGCCGTTGGTTTACGTGATGTTGGCGGTGTTCGACGTCCAGCGGGCGTCGTACGGCGCGACGGCGGCGACTCGGGCGGCGGGGCGGGCGTTCATGATCGTGCCGGCCGGAGTGTCGGAGGACGAGGCGCGGGCGCGCGCGTTCGAGGCGGCGCGGCTGGCGATGCGGGACCAAGGGATGGAGCTCAGCTCCGACCAGTTGAGCATCAGTTGCAACCCCGCATGCCTGGAGCCGGGGTCGACGGTCACCGTCACGCTGAACACCGAAGTCCCGCTGCCACTCATCCCCGATGCCCTCGGCGGCGAGCCTCCGGCCGTCCACATCAGCGCGTCCCACACCGAGCCGTACGGCGACTACCGCGAAGCCAAAGGCACCGGATGAGCGCGCCGAGGAGCCGGGGCCGGAGGCGCGCCGACGAGATCCGACAGGCGACTGCCCGCGCCGATGAGCGCGGGCAGATGACCGTGCTGATCATCGGGTTCATGGCGATCGTGTTGTTGATGATCGTTGTGGTGACGGACATCTCGAGGGTGTTCCTGGTACGGCGAGACCTCGATGCGACTGCGGATGGCGCCGTACTGGCGGCGGCGAACGGCCTAGCCGCGATCTACGCGCAGCCCGCGGCGGACGGGAACGCGGAGATCGATCCGGACGAGGCGCGCCGGCTGACGGCGGAGTACCTGGATCAGGTTGCCGCTAGCAACAGGTTTGACGGGCTGGACTGGTCGGCGGACGTCGCGGGTACGACGGTCACGGTGCGGCTGACCTCGACCGTCGACCTGCCGTTCGAACCGCCCGGCTGGCAAGGATCCGCCGACATCGCCGCCGAAGCCGCCGCCATCGTCCCCATCCGCTGACCCCGGCGCGCCCGCCGGTTGACGTCCGGCGGGTCGGGCACTGTGGGGAGATGGAGATCGAGCTGAGCGGACGACGCGCGCTGGTTTCGGGGTCCAGTCAGGGGATCGGGCTGGCGATCGCGACGGAGTTGGCGCGGGCCGGTGCCGCCGTGGTGGTGAACGGGCGCGGCGACGAGAAGACCCAGGCAGCTGCGGATGAGGTCAGGACGGCGGCGCCGGGAGCCGAGGTGCTCGCGGTGGCGGCGGATCTGGCGTCCGCGGAGGGGGCGGAGGCGCTGCGGGATCAGGTAGGTGAGTTGGACATCCTGGTCAACAATCTGGGGATCTTCGGCGCGAAGCCGGTGCTCGAGATCGACGACGACGAATGGCGGCGGTACTTCGAGGTGAACGTACTGTCCGCGGTGCGGCTGATCCGGATGTACCTGCCGGGGATGATGGATCGCGGGTTCGGCCGGGTGATGAACATCGCGAGCGACTCCGCCGTGGTGACGCCGGTCGAGATGGTGCACTACGGGATGACGAAGACGGCGCTGCTGGCGGTGACGCGCGGCTACGCGAAGGCGGCCGCGGGCACGGGCGTGACGATCAACTCGGTGATGGCCGGGCCTACGCACACTCCGGGCGTGGAGGACTTCGTGCACGAGTTGGTCGGAGACGAGCTGCCGTGGGACGAGGCGCAGAGCCGGTTCATGAAGGAGCACCGGCCGTACTCGTTGATCCAGCGACTGATCGAGCCGCCCGAGATCGGCAACCTGGTCGTCTACCTCAGCTCCGAGCACGCCTCCGCCACCACCGGCGGCGCCGTCCGGGTCGACGGCGGCTACATCGACTCGATCCTCCCCTGACCCCAACCGAGGTACGCCGGGTGCACCCGCGCGCGGGTGGTGCGTCAGTTCAGGCCGCGCGTGTCAAGCGAAGACAGTGCGGTTGTCCTCGAGCCAGGTGGTGAAGGGGCGGGCCGGGTGCCGCGTGAGGAGTTCGACGGTGGGCTCGATCGGGTGGGGGACGCCGACGCGGGAGGCCCAGTAAGACAGCAGGGTTCGAGTTGGGCAGGGTTGCGCATGGTGGCGGCGAGTTCGGTGCGAGCCTGGTCGGGGGTGAGGTCGATCGCGTGGATGGGGTCCCCGGTGACTTCGGTGATGAGCTGGATCTGGCGGCGGCGCGTCATCGATTCGGGGCCGGTGAGGGCGTAGGCGCGGCCGTCGTGGCCGTTGCCGGGGCCGTCGAGGAGGACGCGGAGCGCGGCGTCGGCGATGTCCTGCTCGTGGATCGGTGCTTCCTCGGCGTCGAGGTACGGCAGGCGGATCTGACCGGTCGCGCGGACCTGGTAGGCCCAGAACCTCGCGTTGCTCATGAACGTGCCCGGCTGCAGGACGGTCGTGGCGTACGCGCCGCTGCCGATGATGCGTTCGGTCTCGGCGTGCGGGTCGCCGGGGTGGTCGGCGTGCGACGCCATCGAGGAGAGCAGTACGACCTGCTTCACCCCGGCGGCCTCGGCTGCCGCGACGAACGCCGGCGCTGAGGCCGGGTCGGCGTACAGGAAGACCTGACTGATGTCCTGCAGCGCCGGTCCCGGGTCGCTTGGGTCGTACACAACAGCATTCGGTACGGCGGATGGCTCGCGGCTCGCGATGCGGAGTGGCTGACCGGACGCCGTGAGTGCGGCGATGACAGCACGGGCGATGGTGCCGCGAGCACCGGTGACGAGAATCGTCATTTGACTAACTCCAAAAGTGTAGTGACTACAAGATTGGATGAAGTAAAGCATCCTGCTCTACGCTCTGTCGAATGGAAGGCCGGCGGGAGCGGAAGAAGCAGCAGACGCGGCAGGCGATCTCGGACGTGGCGACCGCGCTGTTCCTGGAGCGCGGGTTCGACGCGGTGACGGTCGCGGAGGTGGCGCGCGCTGCGGATGTCGCCGTACAGACGGTGTTCAACCACTTCCCGACCAAGGAGGACCTGTTCTTCGACGAGCAGGGCTGGTGGCAGGGCCCGGCGCGGGCGATCCGCGCGGCGAGTGACGGGTCGGATCCGGTGGACCTGCTGGAGGCGTACTACCTGGGCGAGATCCGCGAGCGGCTGGAGGCGGGGCATCTGGCCACCTGGAAGCAGTTCGTCCGCACGATCGAGGGCAGCCCGGCGCTGCTGGCGCGCCGCCGGTTGAATGCCGCGGAGATGGAGACGTTGCTGACCGAGGCGCTCGCGGAGCGGGATCCTGACCACCTGACGAGCCGGTTGATCGCCGCGCAGTACGCGGCCGCCCAGAAAGTGCTGGAAGAAGAACTGATCCGGCTGTTGCCGGACGAAGCGACGGCGGGTCAGCTGAAGCAGGTGCAGGCAGCGTTGGAGCAGGCGGTCGGGCAGGTGTTCGGCGTGCTGCGCCACGGTTTGAGCGGGGAATTGGTTTAACGGCAACCACCCACTAGCGGGTACGCTGCTTGGTTGTGGCTGGACTGGATTTTGACGCCGAGCTCAAGCAGCTCGACGCGACGCTGACCTCGATCGAGAAGGTGCTCGATCTCGATGCCCTGCGCTCGGAGATCGCCGACCTCGGCGAGCAGGTCGCCGCGCCCGACCTGTGGGACGACCAGGCGAACGCGCAGAAGGTGACGTCGCGGCTGTCCAGCCTGCAGGCCGATGTGGACCGGGTGACCGCGTTGCGTAGCCGGATCGACGACCTCGGCGTCCTGGTCGAGCTCGCCCGGGAAGAGAACGACGCGGACGCCCTGGCCGAGACGGAGAAGGAGATCGGCTCGCTGGCCAAGGCGATCCAGTCGCTCGAGGTCCGCACGCTGCTGTCCGGTGAGTACGACGAACGTGAGGCTCTCGTCACGATCCGCTCCGGCGCCGGTGGTGTCGACGCCGCGGACTTCGCTGAGATGCTGCAGCGGATGTACCTGCGCTGGGCCGAGCGGCACGGTTACGCCACCGAGGTGTACGACACGTCGTACGCCGAGGAGGCCGGGCTCAAGTCGACCACGTTCGGGGTCAAGGCGCCGTACGCGTACGGGACGTTGAGTGTGGAGTCGGGGACGCACCGGTTGGTCCGGATCTCGCCGTTCGACAACCAGGGCCGCCGGCAGACCTCGTTCGCCGCGGTCGAGGTGGTCCCGGTGCTGGAGCAGACCGACGAGATCGACGTACCCGAGGAAGAGCTGCGGATCGACGTGTACCGGTCGTCCGGGCCGGGTGGTCAGAGCGTCAACACGACCGACTCCGCGGTCCGGATCACGCACATCCCGACCGGCACCGTGGTGTCCTGCCAGAACGAGAAGTCCCAGCTGCAGAACAAGGCCTCCGCGATGGTGATCCTGAAGGCCAAGTTGCTGGCGCTGAAGAAGGCCGAGGAGCGGGCCCAGATCGACGCGCTGCGCGGTGACGTGCAGGGTTCGTGGGGTGACCAGATGCGGTCGTACGTGCTGCACCCGTACCAGATGGTGAAGGACCTGCGCACGCAGTACGAGTCCGGTAACACCTCCGGCGTCTTCGACGGTGAGATCGACGACTTCATCGAGGCCGGCATCCGCTGGCGCCGCACCGGCCAAACGGTTGCTGAGCAGAACTAGTGCTCCGATGCGGGGCACTGATCTCCGCGCCGACTGCGGTAGCTGCTTCGGTCTCTGCTGTGTCGCGCTGACGTTCAGTAAGTCGGCGGACTTCGCGATCGACAAGGCCGCGGGTGAGCCGTGCCCGAACCTCGACGACAGCTTCCGCTGCTCGATCCACAGCAAGCTGCGGCCGGCGGGCTTCCAGGGCTGCACGGTGTACGACTGCTTCGGCGCCGGGCAGGAGATCTCGCGGCGGGCCGGTCGGAGCTGGCGCGAGCAGCCGGGGCAGCAGATGTTCGCGGCGCTGCCGATCCTGCGGCAGTTGCACGAGCTGCTGTGGTATCTCGCTGAAGCCCTTGAAAACAAGGCCTCCCAGCCGATCCGAGCCGAGCTCGGCAAGGCGGCCGATCGGGTCGAAGAGGTCAGTCGTACGGCGGACCTCACCACCGTCGACGTGATCGCGGAACGGGCGGCCGTCAACGAGTTGCTGCTCAAGACCAGCCAGCTCGTCCGCGGCAAGCAGAGCAAGAAGAAGGAACGCCGCGGCGCCGACCTGATCGGGGCCCGCCTCCGCGGTGCCGACCTGCGGAAGGCCAACCTCCGCGGCGCCTACCTGATCGGCGCGGACCTCCGCGGCGCCGATCTTCGCCAGGCCGACGTCATCGGCGCCGATCTCCGCGACGCCGATCTGCGCGGCGCAGACCTGACCGGAGCGTTGTTCCTGACGCAGTCTCAAGTCAACGCCGCGCAAGGTGATCGCGCGACGAAGCTGCCGGAAGCCGTCACCCGCCCGTCGCACTGGTGACGGCCCCAGGCCTCACGGGCGTGAGCGCAGCTGGTGCGTGACCGGCGTCATCAGCAGTGAGACGGCGGTGATGGCCAGCGCCACCGCTGCGAGTGCCCCGCCCTGTCCCCAGGACGTCCCGGCGAGCGCGAGGTACGCCGTACCGACAGTGGCTGCACCGAGTGCGAGACAGGTCTGCTGGCTGGTGAGCAGGATGCCGCTGCCCAGTCCGGCTTGAGCCGGCGGGACCTGGCTGACCACGACACCCATCAGCGGCACCATGACCAGGCCGCTGCCGAAACCGGCGATCAGCATGGGTACGGCGAGCTTCCAGGGGTTCACGTCCGGCCACAGGGTGAGGGCCACGAGAGCGAGTACGGCGTACCCGACCGCCTGGACGAGCCAGCCGCGCAGGATGAGGCCGGCGCCGTACCGCTGCTGCAGCCGTGGCCCGTAGATCGAGGTGATGAGGAACCCGACGGCCATCGGCAGCAGGCTCAGACCGCCTTCCAGTGGGGACATGCGCGCCTCGCCCTGGGTGGCGAGGGCGAACACGAACATGAAGCCGCCGAACGTGGTGAAGAACGCGACCGCGAGCAGCAAACCGATCCGCATCGCGCGGAGCCGCAGTACCGTCGGCGGGATCAGTGGCGCCTGTCCGGACTGCTCTGCGCGGTGCTGGTGTAGGCCGAGCACCGCAACGGCCGGGATGGTTGCAGCGAGGCAGAGCCACGTCCAGAGCGGCCAGCCGAGTGGCCGGCCCTCTGTGAGGGGCAGGAGCAGCAGCACAAGCGTCAGCGCGATTAGTGCGGCGCCGACGAGGTCCACGCGATGTGCCTGGTTCGCTTTGGTCTCTGGGAGCAGCCGGATCGCGGCAGCCACGGCCAGGATGCCCACCGGGACGTTGACGAGGAACACCGCACGCCAGCTGAGCCCGAACACGTCAGCTTCGACCAGTACACCGCCGAGGATCTGACCGAGGGCAGCCGCGGCTCCACCGGCCACACCGAACATGGCCATCGCTCGCGCGCGGTGTTCGCCGGTCAGCAGGCTGGTGATGGATGCCAGCACCTGTGGGGTCATGGCGGCCGCGGCCGCACCCTGTACGACGCGAGCGGCCAGCAGGACGCCGATGGTCGGGGCGATGGCGCAGATCAGGGACATCACGGTGAAGCCGGTCAGCCCGATCAGGAACAGGCGCTTGCGGCCGAAACCGTCGCCGAGCCGGCCGCCGACCACCAGCAGCGTGGCGTTGGCGATGCCGTAGCTGCCGACGACGAGTTGGAGCTCGCCGGAGGAGGCGTGCAGATCCGAGCCGATCGCGGGCAGGGCGACGTTGATGATGAAGAAGGAGAGCATCGGCAGGAAGGCGCCGAAGAGGAGGGTCGTGAGTGCCACCGGTCCCAGTGGCGACGCGGTGGCGCGTGGCCGGGCGGCGACCTGAGTGGCGGAGAGCTCTGTCATGCGAACCATCCTGCGCCGGCCCGGATGCTGGTAGTGAGAGTCTGCTTATCCTGGTATTCACAGCACCTGGAACCAGCCTCCAGGTCGGTCCACCATAGAAGGGTGAGCACCTTGAACACCCTCCCACCCAGCACCGACACTTCCGCCACCGTGCCAGAGGTGGGCAAGGAGGTACAGCGGCGAGAGCTCGGGGTGTTCCTGCGGAGCCGGCGTGAGCGGATCCGGCCGGAGGAGGTCGGGCTCGCGCCGGGCGGGCGGCGGCGGACGCCGGGGCTGCGGCGGGAGGAGGTCGCGCTGCTCGCCGGTGTGGGCGTCACCTGGTACACGTGGCTCGAGCAGGGGCGGGACATCAACGTGTCGGTGCAGGTGCTCGAGGCGGTCTCGAACACGCTGCGGCTCGACCGCCTCGAGCGCAACCACCTGTACACGCTGGCCGGTGTCCAGCTCGGCCCGACGCGTGGTGAGTGCGCGGCCCTGCCCCAGTCGATCCAGAAGATGCTCGACGCCGTCTCGCCGTACCCGGCGGTGGTGGTGAACGCGCGCTACGACGTACTGGCGTTCAACGACGCCTACTGCAAGGTCGTCCTGGATCTGCGGGAGGTGCCGGTCGAGGAGCGCAACATGCTGTGGCTCAGCTTCGTGTCGACGGAGTGGCGGTGCAGTTTCGTCGACTCGCTGTCGATGAAGGTGCACATGGTTGCTGGGTATCGGGCCGCGCTGGCGGATCACCTGGGTGAGCCGGAGTGGCAGGACCTGACCCAGCGGCTGGTGGCCGGCTCACCGCTGTTCGCCGAGCTCTGGGAGCGGTACGAGGTGGCCGAGCCGAGCACCCGGATCAAGCTGCTGGAGCACCCGAAGGCCGGGCTGCTGCGGGTCGAGCCCGCCATCCTGTGGCTCTCCCAGCTCGGCCACCTCCGCGCCAACGTCTACACAGCCGCCGACGAGGACACGGAGGCGAAGCTCCGTGCCCTCGTCGGGGTCGACAGCTGAGGGCGGTCAGCTGAAGCCTGCTCGGTCGAAGCCCGGTCAGCTGACCGGGATCCCCGGGTTGGTCAGGGCGCGGCCGCCGGTGACGGTGTTGCTGCGGTCGATGGTGACCTTGCAGCTGGACGCGTTGTAGTTGGTGATGTCGAACGCGTACCGGCCACTCCCGGTGGCGCCGTTCAGGTCGGACTTGTTCCCGCGGAACACCGTCCCGCAACCCCAGCCGGACTGCTGGGTGTGCGTCTCGAACCCGTTGTTGGTGGTGTTCTTCCCAGTGTTGTTCTCGATAACGTAGTTGTTGCCTTTGACATCGATCCAGCTGTCGTCGTAGTTCGCGCCGGTGAGTCCACGGCCGTCGAAGGTGTTCCCGGCGACCCGTCCGCGCTGCCGACGTACACCCCTTCGCCCATCCCGCGGCCGTCGTTGCCGGTGTCGTAGATGCGCGAGTTGCGGATCACGCCGTAGGTGCTGCTGTTGCGGAAGTGCACACCCTCCATGTCGAGTCCGTGCACCGTGACCCCGTCGATCGTGACCCGGGAGGCGCGGTCGATCATGATGCCCTTCTGACCTCCCGTCCGTTCGCCGAACCGGTCAGCGTGATCGGTGCGGACGAGGTGCCGGAGACCGTGGTCTTGAAGTTGCCGGTGTAGGTGCCGTCGGCAAGCTTGATCGTGTCACCGGGTTTGACGCTGGTCAGTGCCGACTTCAGCTGAGCCGCCGTACTGACATTGATGGTCGCCTCCGGCGCGGGGCTGTCAGTCGGGAAGTCGTCGGCGGTACGGATCCGGTCCCGGACCCAGACTCCGGCCGGCTTCAGCACCGAAGTACCGGTGAAGTTGTTGCCCGCGCAGACGTTCGCCTTGAACACCGCGCCGCTGCGGAAGTCGTCGGAGAAGTTCCAGTTGGTCCAGCCGATCTTCTGGCCGGCCAGGAAGTCCAGGTACTTCTGCGACCAGGTGAAGTCGTTGCCGCCGTCACCGGTGTAGGTCTGGGTGCCGAACTCGGTGACGAACAGCGGGATCTTGTCGGCGGCCCGCGACAGGGCGTCGAAGTACTCCTGTTGGTGCGACGCCGCGTAGAAGTGGAACGTGTACATCAGGTTCGACGCGTTGACCGGGTTGTTGACGATGTCGGATTCGCTGCGGCCGTCGGAGACGCCGAGGGAGGCCCAGCCGTGGGTGCCGACGAAGATGACGCCGTCGGGGTCCTTGGCCCGGATCACCGGCACCATCTGCTCGGCGTACGACTTGATCCCGGCCCAGTTGACGTTGTTCGGCTCGTTGGCGATGTCGTAGATGATGTTCTTCTTGTCCTTGTGCCGGTCGGCGATCTCGGTGAAGAACGTCTTGGCCCGGGACAGGTTGTAGTTCGGGTCGCCCGGGTCGAGCTGGTGCCAGTCGACCAGCGCGTACAGGCCGCGCCGGGTCGCCTCCTCGATGTAGTTGTGGACCAGGTCGGTGAACCGGCGCGGGTCGGTCTCGTAGCCGCCCTCCTGCACGTACAGCGAGATGCGCAGGATGTCGGCGTTCCAGTCGTAGGCGAGCGCGTCGAGCGAGGCGGTCTTGACGCACTGGGAGTACCACTGGATGCCGTGCGTGCTCATACCGCGCAGCTGGATCGGCTGGTTGTACTGGTTGCAGAGCTTGGTGCCGCAGACGTGCAGCTGCCCATTGATCGAGACCGGGGTGTCGGCGGCGGTGGCATCCGGCGCGACCGGGGCCGCGGACGCCTGGGTGGGGACGAGGGTGGCTGCGGCCAGCAGAATGCCGGCCGCCAGGGAGCGGATCATGAACTGCCTCCTACTGCGTCGGGGCGGGGACGAAGTTGGGGACTGCCTGTGATGGTTAGGAAGGTTTCCTATTAGTTCATCGGAACTTAGCGACCCTGCGGAACGCTGTCAACCGGTCGCGCGATGTGATCACACTCGATCATGCCGTGTCCCGATCCGGCCAGGCCGACTTGAGTGTCGACAGGGTCACGGCGATCGCCGGACGGCGTGAGGTGGTCGTCCGCCAGACGGCGTACAGGCGACGGCTCGGCGCCGGTTGCAGCGGTACGACGACCACCTCGTCCGGGACCGGTCCACGGCCGAGCCGGGGGAGCAGGCCGATGCCGATGCCCCGGGCAAGCATCGCCAGCTGGGTCTGGTACTCGGCAACCGAGTAGGCGACGTCCGGCTCGACGCCGGCCCGGCGCATGGTCCGGATCAGCCACTCGTGGCAGATCGAGCCGGCCGGCTGGCAGATCCAGCGTTCGCCGACCAGGTCCTCGGCGCGGACGAACTCCTTGCCCGCCAGCCGATGCGTAGCCGGGACGAGGACGTCGGCCGGATCGGAGCCGAGCTTCACCCGGGACAGTCTCTCGGGCAGGCTGAGCGGTGTGTTGTGCCAGTCGTGCACCACCGCGACATGGATCTCGCCCCGGTTGACCGCGGCAACCGCCTCGAACGGATCGACTTCGGTGACGCGGACGTCGAGCGCCGGATTCTCGTCGAGCAGCCGTGACAACGCCGCAGGCAGCAGCCCGCGGGCAGCGGTCGGAAAGGCTGCGATCGCGAGGGTCCCGATCGCCTGGCCGCGCTGCTCTTCCAGGGTTAGCTCCGCGTCCTCGACCAGCTCCAGGACCCGGGAAGCCGTCGCTGCCAACTGCTGCGCGGCGTCGGTCAGCACGATCCCACGGCCACGCCGCTCGACCAGGACCGTGCGGGTCTCGCGCTCCAGCTTGGCCAGCTGCTGCGACACCGCCGACGGGGTGTAGCCGAGCACCTCGGCGGCGCGGTTCACCGACCCGTAGAGCGCCACGGCGTGCAGGGCCCGGAGCCGGCCGAGGTCGATCATTTAGCACTCCTACATCGAAGGCGGTAGAAATCGGTGCTGGTCCTTAAGTGTAGTCCCGCCGAGACTGGATCGCATGAAGCCTCGGGACCTGCTGCTCGCACTCGCCGTCGTCGTCGCCTGGGGCGTGAACTTCGTCGTCATCGAGGTCGGCCTGGAGAACTTCCCGCCGCTGCTGTTCTCCGCGTTGCGGTTCTTCTTCGCCGCGGTCCCGGCGATTTTCATCCTCGGCCGGCCGCGGGTCGCCTGGCGGTACGTGATCGCGGTCGGTCTCGCGCTCGGCGTGGCCAAGTTCGGCCTGCTGTTCATCGCGATGGACCGTGGCGTCCCGGCCGGCCTGTCGTCGCTGGTGCTGCAGAGTCAGGTGATCTTCACGGTCCTGTTCGCGATCGTCGTACTGCGGGAGCGGCCGCGGAGCACTCAGGTGATCGGGATCCTGGTCGCGTGCGCCGGGATGGTGCTCATCATGCTGGATCGGGGCCTGTCGGCACCGCTCGGTGCACTGTCCCTGGTCATCGTTGCCGGTGCGTGCTGGGGCGTCTCGAACACCGTGACCCGGCACGCGAAGCCCCAAGACACGTTGCGCTTCATGATCTGGGTCAGCGCGGTGGCCGTCGTACCGCTGCTGCTTCTGTCGCTCCTCACCGAAGGGCCGCGGGCGGACCTGGATGCACTGCGCGGGATCGACCTGACCGGGGTCGGCGCCCTCGCTTACCTGGCGTTCGTCGCGACCCTGTTCGGCTTCGGCGTCTGGGGATACCTGCTGCGTCAGTACGACGCCAGCATCGTGGCACCGTTCTCGCTGCTGGTTCCCGTGGTCGGCATGGGCACGGCCTGGCTGCTGCGCGGCGAGGCGATCGGTGTCCAGCAGGCCGTCGCCGCGGTCCTGATCATCGGTGGGATGGCCTGCACGGTGATCCCTCGCCGGACCCCGCGAACGACGGAGTCCGACGAGCGGATCACCACCCAGCTAGCGAGCCGGTAGCGGCATCGGCGGCATCTGCCAGCCACGGGCCAGCGAGGACGCGTACGCCGGTGAGCCGCCGGCGAAGTACTCGGTGAACTTCATGATCAGCGGATCCCACCGCAGCGGATCGATGTAGCGGTCGTTGCTCATCAGCAGGTCCTCGCGGACATGTACCCGCTCGATCTTCATCTCCAGTGCCCGCAGGTTCGACTCCGGACCGCCCACCTCGTGGATCGCCTCGATCCGGCCCTCGAGGTTGATCGGGCTCTCCAGCACCGCATCCACGTCGACCAGGTCGCTCGCGGCGCGGGTCAGTCCGGCCGCGCCGAACTTGTCCGGCTCGTACCGGTAGCCGCGGGTGCGCTTGGCGTCCGACATCTCCGTCGAGCCGGTGAGCAGGGCGATCCGGTCGAGTGCGGCCACCATGTCCGGATCGACCAGGTTGAGCACAGCTTCCGGGCGCTCGGTGAGGTTCTTGACCGTCTGCGAGCTCGCACTCATCCCGAGCATCGCGGTGTACCCGAGCCACCAGGCGGACGACATCGGGCCGAGGTTCGTGCTGCCGTCCGGATTGCGCGAGCTGATCAGGACGACCGGCGTACCGAAATAGAGGACCTTGGGTTCAACAGTTCGCTTCACGGTGGTGGAACGGTGATGGGCGAGGACGTGTGAGTGGACGCTCACCAAGTCAGTCGGCTGACCGCTCGCTGGATCGAGAAGCTCTCCGGCGAGGACAGCACTGTCGTCTCCGGACTCGGCGTCCGGCCGCTCCTTGCCCTCCTCTCGCAGCTGGCCGACGGCCCGGCCCGCGCCGAGCTCACCGAAGCAGCAGGAGGGCCGTACGACGGACTGCTGCAGACTCCCGAACTTCGGATGGCCCTCGGACTGTGGACCCGGCCGGACATCCCGCTGCAACCCGGTGTGGACCGACTGTTGCCGCCGGAAGTGCGTGGACAGCTGACGGATCAGGCGGCCCTCGATGCCTGGGTGGTCGAGCAGACGGGCGGTCTGCTGAAGCGGATGCCGGTCACCCTGACCGACGATGTGCTGCTGGTGCTCGCGTCCGCGCTGGCGCTGCAGACCAAGTGGGCGCTGCCCTTCAACGAGTACCCGCGCGGTGAGCGGCGTTGGCTCAGCCGGGCTGACCACGACCTCGAGAGCGTGCGTGTGTACGACGGTCCGGCCGGTCCGCTGACTGTGGTGACGGTCGTCGGGACCGGGGAGTTCGACGTACGACTGATCGCGGGTGAGCCCGGTCGTGGGCGTGGCGCCGTACTGGCTGCTGCTCTCGAGCTGAGTGGCGACGCGGTGACCGGTGCCGAACTGCTGGCCGGTGCCTCGTCCTCACGGTGGAAGCGGTTGTTCTCGAGTGAGCGGCCGGCGCCCGCGGTCGAGGTGATCGATTCGATGTCGCCGGTGCCGACGGTGGTGTTGTCGATGCCGTACTTCGAGGTCGACGCGGAGCACGATCTGCTCGAGCATGCCGAGGTGTTCGGGTTGCAGTCGGCAACGGACCGGAGTCGTGGGCACTTTCCTGGTCTGAGTCCGTTCCCGCTTGCGGTGAGTCAGGCCAAGCAGGCGGTGATGGCGCGGTTCTCCGCTACCGGGTTCGAGGCGGCCGCGGTGACTGCGATGGCGATGGCGGCCGGGTCCGCGCCGATGCCGGGTGGGAGGCGCTGAAGGTGTCGCTGGACCAGCCGTTCGGCTTCATCGCCGTCCATCGGTCGACCGGGATTCCTGTCGTCGCCGGGTGGGTGAACTACTCGTAAGGGGCGACGATGGGTGAGTGGATGCTGACCAAGTCGGTCGCCTGACCGCTCGCTGGGTCGAGAGTCTCCCCGGCGAGGGAAGCACTGTTGTCTCCGGCCTCGGTGTCTGGCCGCTGCTCGCGATCCTCGCCGAGGTCGCCGACGAACCCGCCCGCACCGAGCTCGCCGAGGCGGCCGGTGGTCCGTACGCCGGCCTGCTGCAGGCCCCGGAACTCCGGATCGCCCTCGGTCTCTGGACCCGCCCGGACATCCCGCTCCAGCCGGATCTGGACCGCCTTGTCCCGCCGGAGGTTCGCGGCGTTCTCACCGATCAGGCCACCCTGGACGCCTGGGTGACCGAGAAGACCGGCGGTCTGTTGAACCGCATGCCGATCGAACTCACCTCCGATCTGCTGCTGTTACTGGCCTCCGCTCTCGCGCTCGAGACCACCTGGAGACTCCCGTTCGGGGAAGGAGGGCGTCCGGTCGGCGACGTGCTCAAACGGTGGCTGTCGCGGTTGGACCACGACCTGGAGACGATCCGGCGATTCGACACAGCGGTCGGCCCGCTGACCGCTGTCACCGTTCGTGGCGTCGGTGAGTTCGACGTCCGGCTGTTCGTCGGCCGGCCTGATCGTGCGCGGAACGCCGTACTGGCTGCTGCTCTCCGAGTGACCGGTGAGGGAGTCGGGGCTGCGGAACTGCTGCGTGGTGTGGAGTCTCCTGCGGTGGTGGTGGTCGAGACGAGCAGGCCCGAACCGTCCCTGCATCTCTCTCTGCCCTACTTCGAGGTCAGGGCCAGCCACGATCTGCTGTCGCAGCGGGAGATCTTCGGTCTGAAGACGGCGACCGACTGCACCCGCGGACACTTCCCCGGGCTGAGCCCGGCGCCGTTGTGCGTGACGGACGCGCAACAAACCGCGATGGCCGAGTTCTCGGCGAGAGGCTTCAAGGCCGCCGCT
Source organism: Kribbella sp. NPDC049174 (assembly GCF_043197365.1). Classification (NCBI taxonomy): domain Bacteria; kingdom Bacillati; phylum Actinomycetota; class Actinomycetes; order Propionibacteriales; family Kribbellaceae; genus Kribbella; species Kribbella sp. NPDC049174. Next base: position 909,770 of record NZ_JBICSZ010000002.1, read on the forward strand.
GTCACGGCGATCGGGATGTCTGCCTCCGGGAGGGTGCCGGAGCCCGGCCGGGCGTTGTCCGTGGACCTCGACCAACCGTTCGCCTTCATCGCCGTGCATCGCCCGACCGGGATTCCCGTGGTGGCCGGCTGGGTTGCGGCCGATGCGTACCGGGACGCCGAGCGACCTACTCGTAGGGGTTCGCGGGGGCGGTGACCGGCTTGACCGTGTCCACGGTGAGCGCGGCGACGTCGCCGTCGGCGCGTTTGGTCGGCTCGGCCCATTGGCCGGTGACGGTGACCCACTGGTTCTTCGGTGGCGCGGCCTGGCCGCGGGCCTCGACCATGAACGCCGTACCGTCGGCGACGCAGCAGGTCAGGCCGATGCGGGTCACGTACCAGGTGCCGTTCTTGGCCGGGGTGACGAAGCCGGTCAGCTGGAACGCGCGACCCTTCATGCTCTCCTTCTCCCAGACCGCCCAGACGGAGTAGTCCCGGACGGCCAGCGCCACCGGGGTGTCGCCCTGGGAGTTGTTGGACAGCCAGGAGTTGCTCTTCGGATCGGCCGGTTTGGCCGCGACCGGGGACTGCCGTTGCGCCGCGTCCGCGCCGAGGGCGGGCGGGTCGACGACGAGCAGCGCGAAGATCGGGACCAGCAACAACCAGGCCGCCCGCGGCAGGCCGTGATGCCCATGCCCGTCGTCAGCATGCTCGGTGGCCGGCTTCTTGCGCGTGTCCGCGAGTACGTCGAACACCGCAAGCGCGATCAGGATCAGCCCAGCCGCCAGCAGCATCCACCGCATCCCGGGCTTCACATACCGCAGATAAGTGTTCGACGTCGCGAGCTGCACCACCGCTGCCCCGACAAACACAACCACCAGCCCAGCAACGTTGCGCCTCACAGCAACCACCATCCGACGAGGAGACTGGCCAGGATTGCGACCACGAAGGTGGCCGGTGCGAATCGGATGGCGAACTTCGGGCCGAAGGTGCCGGTCTGCAGGGCGATCAGCTTCACGTCCACGATCGGTCCGACCACCATGAACGCGAGCCGTGCGGTCAGCGAGAACTGGGTCAGGCTGGCCGCCACGAACGCGTCCGCCTCGGAGCAGATCGCGAGCAGTACGGCGAGCAGCCCGAGGATCAGCACGGACAGCAGCAGGTTGCCGGCCACTTGGTCGAGCCAACTGCGCGGTACGACGACGTTCAGCGTGGCCGCCGCGGCTGCGCCGATGACCAGGAACCCACCGGCGTGCAGGAAGTCGTGCAGCATCGAGGACCGGAACACGTCGAACTTGCTTGTGCCCTCCGCATGCCGGTTCTTCGGCATCCGCAGCCACGAACCGCCCTTACCGGTGGCCAACCACAACCACCCGAGAATCATTGACACGCCGAGCGAGGTCACCGCGCGTGCGACCACCACCTTCGGCTGTCCGGGGAACGCGACCGCCGTGGACGCGAGGACGACCGGGTTGATCGCCGGCGCGGACAGCAGGAACGCGAGTGCGGCGGCCGGCGTGACGCCGCGGTTCATCAACGCGGCCGACACGGGCACCGACGCACATTCGCAGCCGGGCAGGATGACGCCTGACGTGCTCGCGACCGGTACGGCGAGGGCCGGGTGCTTGGGCAACGCCTTCGCGAAGAAGGACGCCGGGATGAACGCTGTGAGCGCGGCCGACAGCAGGACGCCGAGGACCAGGAACGGCATCGCCTGGACCGTGACGCCGACGAACATCGTCGCCCAGGTCCGGATCCCGTCGTCGGAGAACACCCCGGCGAAGATCCGCCGCCCGAACAACGCCAGCCCGACCAGCAGGATCAGGGTCGCCGTGAACGCGATCGACGACCCGGCCGACTCCTTCTTTTCGGCGTCCGGCGGCGGAGAGTCGACAGGTGGTGGGGCGGTCGGATTGGCCGTCATGGGCGGCATACTGACACAACGCAGTGCGTCTGAACGAGGACTCACCGCACTCGTGAAATGAAAATCAGCGTCATTCCGGCGAATACTGATGTGGCAGGGTGGACGTATGGATGCCGACGTCGTGCGCGCAGTCAACGAACTCACCGCCCGCTGGGCTCGCAGCCTGCCGGCCGGCAACACCGTCGTGTCCGGGCTCGGCCTGTGGCCGCTGCTCGCGATCCTCGCGACGGCCGCCGACGAACCCGGGCGTGCCGAGCTCGCGGAGGCGGCCGCGGTCGCCGCCGACCAGGGATCCGGACAGGCGCTCGCGCTGATCCAGGCGATCGAGGGGTCGGACGATCTGAACGCGGCGCTGGGCGTCTGGGTCAGTGAGCAGCTGAAGCTCGCGGAGTCGTTCGACAGCGTGATGCCGGCGCCACTGGTCGGCAGGCTGACCGGTGACGCGTCCGTCGACAAGCCGAAGCTCGATGCCTGGGCCGCTGAGCACACCAACGACCTGATCCGGGAGATGCCGATCGAGGTCACCCCCGACCTGATGCTGGTGCTCGCGTCGGCGCTGTCGTTGCGGACGACCTGGGTCACCCCGTTCAAGGAACTGGTCCGGCGCTTCCACGACGGCCCCTGGTCGGGCGGCTCGTGGCACTGGCTGGAGCGGGTCGACGACTCCCTCGACGCCGTACGACGACACGAACACCCGGGCGCGGCGTGGCTGACCACGATCACAGTTCCCGGCGACGCGGATGTCGACGTACTGCTAGGCATCGGTCAGCCTCAGATTCCGCAGGCCGACGTCTTGGCGGCGCTGATCGAGGTCGCGGCTCAGCCGACCGACGGCGTACCCGGGACCCGGTTGATCGAGCAGGGCGAGCCCGGCTTCGAGGTCGCGCCGGGGGTGAAGATCGGACAGACCACCGCGCCGCGGCCGGATCTGAAGCTGTCGCTGCCGTCGTTCAACGTTGAGACCGAGCATGATCTGCTGGCGTCGCGTGAGCTGTTCGGGCTGAGCGCAGTGACGACGGATCCTGGTGGGCACGGTCATTTCAGCGCGATCAGCCCGGTGCCGCTCGCCGTCGGACAGGCGAAGCAGAAGGTGCTGGCGCGGTTCTTCGCGACCGGGTTCGAGGCCGCGGCCGTGACGGCGGTGGGCTTGATGCGGACCTCGATGCCGACCCAGCAGGCCCGCCGGCTCGAGGTGACGTTGGATCGGCCGTTCGGGTTCGTCGCCGTACTGCGGGAATCGCGGCTGCCGGTCGTGGCCGGCTGGGTCGAGACGCCTACTGAGCCGGGAGACTGAACAGCCGGTTGAGCAGCGCGGACGCCTCGTCGACCGCGTCGCGGTCGCCGGTCAGGAGCAGGTCGAACAGCAGGCCGCGGGAGGCGGCCAGACCGAGCCGGGCGTACGCCGGTGCCGCGTCGGGATCGATGCCGGCCCGGATACAGAGCTCGATCAGCGGGGGGAGCCAGACGTTGATCAGGTCCGCCTTGAGCGCCTCGGTGTGCGGCAGATCCTGCATCGCGTGGGCCGAGAGTTCGAAGAACAGCGGGCCGTAGATCAGTGTCGCCTCGGTGACGCGCCGCCAGAACTCTTCGGCCTGCTCGGCGATCGGCCGGTCGGTCCGGGTGAGCGTCGCGAGCAGGTCGCGCTGCTGCTGTTCGACCGTGCGGACGACTTCGGCGAGCAATCCCTCGCGGGAGCCGAAGTGGTAGATCAGCATCCGGTGGCTGGTCCCGATCGACATCGCGATACTGCGCAGGCTCGCGTCACCGATCCCGTTCTTCGCGAAATGCTCGACGGCATCGCCGAGCAAAGAATCACGACTCACTGACCTGCTTCAGCTTCTCGGTTTCCGTGGCGATGTAGCGCCGGGTGAGACCGGCGTACAGCTTGCCGAACAGCCAGCCGAGCGGGCCCTCCTGGATGATCGTGGCGGTCGCGACCGTGCCTTCCGGCGTACTCACGACCCGGTGACCGCCGGTCGTCTTGATCCCGGGAGCCTTCGAGACCCATTCGAAGTACTCACCTTCCTTGAGCTCGGTCACCTCCCAGATCGCGACCGGGAGCTTCGGCTGGCGGATCCGCGTCCGGGCGCCGAGGTGGATGCGGCCCTCGTCGAGCCGCTCGACCGAGTCGATGGTCGGCGTCCACTCGGGCCACCGCTCGACGTCGCTGAAGACCTGCCAGACCCGCTCGGGCGGAGCCTGGATCGTGCTGGAGTGATCGAAGCGCATGTACCAAATGGTACATCAGGTCTTCGTGAGGTTCCACGGGTGGTCGGCGGCCCCGGTCGCGGCGCCAGGTAGGGTCTGGGGCCATGGCTGAGCAGAACGTCCCGCAGAACGTCCAGAACGAGCAGGACCCGGGCGCGAACACCCAGATGTTCCGTGCCTTCGTCAACGAGGGTCAGGCGGAGGCGACCACCGAACCGAAGCTCAACGGCCGCGTCCTCGCCTTCGTCGGCGCAGCCGTCGTGCTGATCGCCGTCGTCGCCGCGATCGTCGTCTTCTGACCTGACCGCGGTTCACCGACTTTGACCGCGGTTCACGTCGACGTCGTCCGGGTCTTCGTCGACCCCGACGGCCGTTTCGGCAACCCCCTGGCCATCATCGACGGTGCCCTGGTCCCGCCCGCCGATCGGCAGCGCGTCGCCGCTGAGCTCGGCTACAGCGAGACCGTGTACGTCGACGACGCCACGACCGGCACGATCCGGATCTTCACCGCCACCGGCGAGATGGCCTTCGCCGGCCACCCCACCGTCGGCATCGCGTGGTGGCTCCAGTCGCAGGGCGTCGACACCCCGATGCTGCGCGTCCCCGCCGGTGACATCCCCGTCACCCGCGACGGCGATCTCGTCTCCGTCCGTGCCGACACGACCTGGGGCAGCACGTGGGACTGGCGCCAACTCGACACCTCGTACGACGTCCTGACCGCTGACCCCACGTCGTACTCAGCCGGTCACACCTTTCTCTGGGCCTGGCAGGACGAGCCCGCCGGCACCATCCGGGCCCGAGCCTTCGCCCCCGCCATGGGCATCACCGAAGACGAAGCCACCGGCTCCGCCGTCACCCAGCTGACCGCTCAACTAACCCGCGACCTCCTGGTCATCCAAGGCGCCGGCTCCCACCTCCACACCACCTGGCACCCGCCCACCCATGCCAGCGTCGGCGGCCGGGTCGTCCCCACCGCCTCCCGCACCATCACGATCTGACTGCCCGTTCGCGCCCGGATTTCGGCATCCGTTGACCTTTGTGGGGGGTCGGATGGAGCATGGGTGCTCGGCTAGTGGTGGGAGGGTTGATGGCGGAGGTTGTCAGGGCTGCGTTGGTGCAGACGTCGTGGACTGGGGACAAGGAGTCCATGATCAAGGCGCACGAGGAGTATGCGCGGCAGGCCGCCGCGGCCGGTGCGCGGGTGATCTGCTTCCAGGAGTTGTTCTACGGGCCGTATTTCTGCCAGCTCCAGGACACCGAGTACTACGAGTACGCCGAATCCGTGCCGGGGCCGACGACCGAGCGGTTCGCCGCGCTGGCCAAGGAGCTCGGGATGGTGATGGTGCTCCCGGTGTACGAGCAGGAGCAGCCGGGCGTGCTGTACAACACGGCCGCCGTGATCGATGCTGACGGCAAGTACCTGGGCAAGTACCGGAAGAACCACATCCCGCAGGTGAAGGGGTTCTGGGAGAAGTTCTACTTCCGCCCGGGCAACCTCGGGTATCCGATCTTCGACACCGCGGTCGGCCGGATCGGGGTCTACATCTGCTACGACCGGCACTTCCCGGAGGGCTGGCGCGCCCTCGGGCTGGCCGGGGCGAAGATCGTGTTCAACCCGTCCGCGACCAGCCGCGGGCTCTCGGCGTACCTGTGGAAGCTGGAGCAGCCCGCGAGTGCGGTGGCGAACGAGTACTTCATCGGCGCGATCAACCGGGTCGGGATCGAGTCCGACTTCGGTGACAACGACTTCTACGGTACGTCGTACTTCGTCGACCCCGAGGGCAAGTTCGTCGGTGAGGTCGGGCACGACCACGATCCGGAACTGATCGTCCGGGACCTGGACCTGAGCCTGCTGGACACGGTCCGGGACCGCTGGCAGTTCTACCGCGACCGCCGCCCGGACGCGTACGGCGACCTGACCAAACCGTAGGGACCGAACCGCTCAAAGGGGAGTGGCAGAGATGTCGTTGCTGGTCAAGGGTGGGACCGTCGTCGGGCCGACCGGGACGCAGGTCGCCGACGTCCTGGTCCAGGGCGAGAAGATCGTCGCACTGCTGGATCCGTCGTTCAGCCAGACGATCACGCCGGACGAGGTGATCGATGCCGCCGGCAAGTATGTGATCCCGGGCGGGATCGACGCCCACACGCACATGGAGCTGCCGTTCGGCGGCACCGCGGCGAGTGACACGTTCGACACCGGGACCCGGGCCGCGGCCTGGGGTGGTACGACGACCATCATCGACTTCGCCGTCCAGCGCACCGGCGAGGTGGTCCAGGACGGGCTGGCCGCCTGGCATGCGAAGGCCGACGGCAACTGTCACATCGACTATGCCTTCCACATGATCCTGGGCGGTGTCGACAACGACTCGCTGAAGGCGATGGACCAACTGGTCTCGGACGAGGGTGTGACCAGTTTCAAGCTGTTCATGGCCTATCCGGGCGTCTTCTACTCCGACGACGGCCAGGTGCTGCGGGCGATGCAGACCGCGCGGGAGAACGGCGCGATGATCATGATGCACGCCGAGAACGGCATCGCGATCGACGTCCTGGTGCAGCAGGCGCTGGCCCGCGGCGAGACCGACCCGATTTACCACGGCATCACCCGGCCGGCCGCGCTCGAGGCGGAGGCGACCAACCGGGCGATCGCGCTCGCCGAGGTCGCGCAGGACTGCCCGCTCTACATCGTCCACCTGTCTGCCAGTCAGGCGCTGGAGCACGTCGCCGAGGCGCGTGACGCCGGCCGGAACGTGTTCGCCGAGACCTGCCCGCAGTACCTGTACCTGACGCTCGAGGACCAGCTCGGCGCACCCGGCTTCGAGGGCGCGAAATGGGTCTGCTCGACGCCGCTGCGGAGCAAGCACGAGTCGCACGCGAAGGACCTGTGGAAGGGTTTGCGGAGCAACGATCTGGCGATCGTGTCGACCGACCACTGCCCGTTCTGCATGAAGGACCAGAAGGAGCTCGGCGTCGGCGACTTCTCCAAGATCCCGAACGGGATCGGTGGCGTCGAGCACCGGGTCGACCTGATCTACCAAGGTGTGGTGGACGGCCAGCTGTCGCTGGAGCGCTGGGTGGAGACGATCGCGACCACGCCGGCCCGGATGTTCGGGCTCTATCCGCAGAAGGGGATCGTTGCCCCCGGCTCCGATGCCGACCTGGTCGTGTACGACCCGAACGCGACCACCCGGATCAGCGTCGACACCCATCACATGAACATGGACTACTCGGCGTACGAAGGGGTCGAGATCAAGGGCCGGGTGGGCACCGTGATCTCGCGCGGCGAGGTGATCGTGGCTGACGGCAACTACCATGGCCGGAAGGGCCGGGGGACGTTCCTGAAGCGCGGCCTGTCGTCGTACTTGATGTAAAGGGGAAACAGCCGTGGACTTCGGAGTGGTGTTCCAGTGCGATCCGCCCGCGTCCACGGTCGTGGACCTGGCGGGCAAGGCGGAGGTCGCGGGGTTCGACTACGTGTGGACGTTCGACTCGCACCTGCTCTGGCAGGAGCCGTTCGTCATCTACAGCCAGATCCTGGCGACCACCGAGCGGGTGATCGTCGGCCCGATGGTGACGAACCCGGGGACCCGGGACTGGACCGTGATCGCGTCCCAGTTCGCCACCCTGAACGAGATGTTCGGGAACCGGACGATCTGCGGGATCGGCCGCGGTGACTCAGCGCTGCGCACGCTCGGCGCCAAGCCGGGGACCATCGATGAGATGAAGCAGTGCGTCGACGTGGTCCGGTCGCTGGCCCGCGGCGAGACGGTCGAGTACCGCGGCCAGCAGCTCAAGTTCGCCTGGGTCGAGAACGGCGCGCTGGACGTCTGGGTTGCGGCGTACGGCCCGAAGGCACTGGCCGCGACCGGTCAGGTCGGCGACGGGTACATCCTGCAGCTCGCCGACCCGGATATCGCCGAGTGGATGATCGGGGCGGTACGACGTTCCGCCGAGGAGGCCGGCCGTGATCCGGCGGCGATCAAGTTCTGTGTCGCGGCACCGGCGTACGTCGGGGACGATCTGGACCACCAGCGCGAGCAGACCCGATGGTTCGGTGGCATGGTCGGCAACCACGTGGCCGATATCGTCGCCCGGTACGGCGCCTCTGGGGCCGTGCCGAAAGCGCTGACCGACTACATCGAGGGCCGCAAGGGCTACGACTACGCCGAGCACGGTCGCGCCGGCAACACCCACACCGACTTCGTCCCGGACGAGGTGGTGGACCGGTTCTGCATCCTCGGCCCGGTCGAGAACCACCTGTCCCGGCTGGCGGAGCTGAAGGCGCTCGGCGTCGACCAGTTCGCCGTCTACCTGCAGCACGACGCCAAGGAAGAGACCCTCCAGGCGTACGGGAAAGACATCATTCCGCACGCACGCTGAGTCGGCCGCACGGGCCGACGACACCGCGTCCTTCATTGCCCACGGCCACGATCGTGGTCAGCTCGCGGGCGCCTTCGGCCCGGGCGCGGCCGAGGGCGACGAGCTCCGCGCACGGTCCGCCGGTGAAGTGGTAGAGGTTGATCCCGGCGTACATCCGTCCGTCCACGCCCCGCACCGCGGCCATCGTGTAGACGCCGTCCGGTCCGTCCGTGTTCTCGTCGACGGTACGCCGGGCCAGCTCGATCAGCTCCCGGTCGTCGTCGGTCAATGGCTGCACGGCAATCATCCGGCGATGCGTTTCAGCTCGGCCTGCACCACGGACTTGACTGACTTGATCTCGGTCGCTGGGTCGCTGCCGCTGCGGATGATTCGGTTGAGGGCGTCGGAGTACGCCGTACTGGACTTCGGCGACCACAGGAGCGGCGTCTGCGCGTGCCCGTTCTCGTTGACGAACTTCGCCGCGTCGGCGGCCGGACCGGACTTCAGCTTGTCCGCCTTCGCCGCCAGGGTCTTGCGGGCCGGGATGTGGAAACCGTACGACTGCGCCCAGTCGAGCTGCTTGTCGGTCTGGTCGACCCACAGCCACTTGACGAACTTCTTCGCCGCGTCGACGTTCTTCGACTTCGCGTTCACGAGCGACCCGTAGGCGCCGACCGGGACGCTCGGGGCGCCGGTGGTGGCGTTCAGCTTGGGCCAGGGGAGTACGCCGAAGTCGGCTGCGTACGTCTTCTCGATCGCCGGGAGGGTCCACAGGCCGGTGAACTGCATCGCGGTCAGACCCTGGGTGAACGCGGACGGGTCGGACCAGTCGGTCGGTGCCCCGAGCAACAGACTCTTCGAGGTGAACAGCTCGCGCAGTTTGCGCAGCGACTCCACCGCCGCCGGGTCGTCGAAGCCGAACTGGTTGTCCTCGGTCAGGTAGTCCAGCCCGGCCGACCAGAGCGCGGGGCCGCCGAGGATGCCGACACCGCCGTCGTTGCCGACGAACAGGCCCTTCACCTTGTCTGTGGTCAGCTTCTTCGCGGCCGCGAGCAGCTCGTCGACGGTCTGCGGCGGCTGGACGCCGGCCGCGCTGAGCAGGCTCTTGCGGTAGACGAGCAGTTGCATGTCGGTGACCTGCGGGATCGCGTACAGCTTGTCCTGGTACGTCACCCGCTTGATCAGCGACGGCGTGAAGTCGGCCTTGGTGGCGTCGTCGAGCAGGTCGGTCAGGTCGACCACCTGGCCGCCCTTGATCATGTCGATGGTGGGACCGTTGACGTACTCGAAGACGTCCGGCCCGTTGTCGGTCAGCAGTGTCGCCGCGGTCTTCTTGTCGTAGTCGCCGGGCGACCACTGCACGGTCACGGTCGCGTCCGCGTACTCCTTCGCGTACCGCTCGACCGCCTGCTGCGTTCCGGCCTCGCCGTACTGGTGATACCACTGCGACAACGCCGGCTTGTCTCCACTCGACCCGCCGGAGCCGGTGTCCCGTCCGGTGTTCGACCCACACCCGGCGACCGCCATCGCCGCCAGTCCACCACCGACCGCGAGAAACTTCCGCCTGGTGACCCCAGAACCCACCAACATCTCGCCGTACCTCCACACTCCGGCGCGGTCCCACAGCCCGCACTCCAACCGACGACCCTACGACTCCCTGGGCTGTCGATCGCGTATCCTCTGGGGCATGTTCTGCTCCTGTGACTAGAGACGGCTCCTGCGTTTCGCGCAGTCCGAGCCCATTCCCGTCTGCGCGGCGTCCTGTGTGGGCGTCGTGAGTCTCTAGGAGCCTTCTCTTGTCCGGCACAGTTCGTGCCGGGAGCTACCGTGATGTGCTGCTGTTGCCGTCTGCGCTGCGCACGTTCGTGCCGGCGCTGCTCGGCCGGCTGTCCTACGGTCTGCTCCCGTTGTCTTTGCTTTTCACTGTTCAGCAGTCCACCGACTCGTTCGCGACGGCTGGTGCGGCGGTCGCGTTGTTCGGCCTGGCATCGCTGTCGATGCCCTACAAGGCCCGGCTCGTCGACCGGTTCAGTCAGCGGCGCGTGCTCCCGGTCCTCGCGGTCGGCTGTTCTGTTGCTCTGCTCGTCATCGCCTTGTGGACCAGCAACCTCGTAGCGGTTGGTGTGGCGGGACTTCTCGCGCCACCGCTGGGACCGTCGATGCGGTCGAACTGGCGGCTGCTCACCGAAGGGTCGGCCCTGAAGGAACGGGCCTACGCGTTGGACGCTGTCTGCGAGGAGTCCCTGTTCCTCGGTGGTCCGCTGCTCGTCGGCGTACTGATCAGCGTGGTGTCCGCACCTGCGGCCCTCGTCTGCTCCGCGAGCCTGATGCTCGTCGGCACCCTCGCGATGGTGACCAGTCCGGTCGCCAAGCACACCACGGTGGCACCTGCGACTCGCCATCCTCTCGGACCGCTGGTCATCCCCGGCCTGCGTCGGATTCTGCTGGTCATCCTGGTCACGGCGTCTGGGATCAGCGTCGCCTACCTCTGCGTGGCCGGAGTCGCGCAGGGTGCCGGCAGTCCCGGTGCGGCCGGGTACGTCGAAGCCGCGATCGGACTCGGCAGCGTGGTCGGCGGGCTGCTCTGGGCTCGGCGTAACCACACTCGGCCGTGGTCGGCTCATCTCAGCGGGCTGATCGCCGTACTGGCTGTCGGACTGCTTGCGGCATCCTTCGCGACCAACCTGGTCGTGCTCGGGGTCGTGATGGCAGCTGCGGGCGTGGCCGTGGCGCCGCTGTTCGTGGTGTCCTACTTGGCCGCCGACACCGTCACACCGCCGTACCAGCGCACCGAGGCGAGCACCTGGATCAACACCGCCAACAATCTCGGCAGCTCGGCCGGGGCGGCGCTCGCCGGGTTGGCGATCGACCGGACCACTCCGTCATACGGGTTCCTGGCGGGCGGCGTACTGCTTGCTCTCGTTGCCGCGGCAGTCGGGCTGTCAGGCGTCCGACAGGCGCGCAATGGTGGCGGAGGCCCGGCGGACGATGGGGACCGGACCCTCGGGGAGGACGTCGCCGATGAAGCTGTAGTGGCGGAGCACCTCTGGGTCGACACCGCCGGGGCGATGCCGGCTGTGGTCGCGGACCCAGTCGATGATGTCGCCCCAGCCCGGAGCGGCGAGCGAACCGCCGAAGTGCTGCACGGACAGGCCCGCGCACAGGTTGCCGAAGGCCAGCCGGTGGGCCAGCGGCCAGCCGCGGAGGGTGCCCAGGACCAGTGAGGCGAGGAAGACGTCGCCGGCCCCGGTCGGGTCGTACGAGCGCACGGGCAGCGCCGGGACCTGCTCCTCCTCGCCGGTGGTCGAGTCGATCGCCAGTACGCCGTCGGCCCCGTTGGTCACCACAGCCAGCGGGACCCGCTCGGCCAGCTTGTGCAGCGCGGCCTTCGGCGTGTCGGTCCGGGTGTACGCCATCGCCTCGCTCGCGTTCGGCGTGAACGCGTGGAAGCCCTCCAGTACGTCGAGTACGGCGGGTGACCACTGGTCGGTCGGGTCCCAGCCGACGTCGCCGAACAGCAGCGCGCCGGACTGCATCGCCTCGAGCGTCCAGCCGGGCAGTTCGTCCTCGACCGGGACGATCGCGGAACGGGTCTTCAGGCCCGGACCGACCAGCTTGCTCGGGTCACCGGGCGCCTCGTGCGCGTGCGTCACCATCGCCCGGTCCCGGTCGAGTGACATCGAGACGGTGACCGGGGAATGCCAGTGGCCGATCCGGCGGGAGTGGGACAGGTCCACTCCCTCCTGGTCGACCAGGGTCCGCCAGCAGAAGTCGGCGTACACGTCGTCGCCGAACACCGAGGCCAGCCCGGTCTTCAGGCCGAGCCTGCTGGCGGCGATGGCGAAGTTCGCGACCCCGCCGGGGCACGACCCCATCCCCTCCGCGAAGATCTCGGTGCCGGTGGCCGGGGCCGACTCCAGTCCGGTCAGCACGATGTCGAGGAACACGGTCCCCTGTACGAACACGTCGTAGCCGTCGTCCTCCATACGGTGACACTGCTCCTTGTCAGACTGGCTGCTCTGTCGGTGGCGGGTGGAATGCTTCCCTTCGTAACATCTTCGACCGGTCATCACCATGGAATTGGGAGGACGTGTATGCGCGCCGGGGTGTGTCCGTGATTCCGACCTGGATCTCGGTGGTCGGTGTCGTCGTGACCGTGCTGAGCCCGTTCCTGGCCCTCGGCGGTGTCGCCCTGGGGGCGTACCTGACCCGTAAGTCCGATCGCGAGCTGGATGTCTGGCGGCACCGCGAGGAGACGATGCGGATGGTTCGGTGGGCGGTGGAGCAGATTCTCGAGGGCACGGAGGCCGGGACGGACGCCGGTGTCGTCACGCTCCGCTCGCTGATGCGGTCGGAACTGTTACAGCCGGAGGACTACGACCTGGTCGCCGCGCTGACCGCCTCCGTCGCGATCGACCGCGTCGGCCAGGCAACCTATGCTGATATTGCGGAGGCAGACACCGAGGTCGTCGAGGGAGACGGTGAGCATGGCTGACAAGAAGACCGTGAAGGTCTCCCGCCAGGTCGTCGAGTTGGCCCGTCTCCACGTCGAGGCCGCCCGCCGAGCCGGCCGCAAACCCGAACCAGGCCTCGCCCGCATTGCCGACGCCCGCCCCGACAACGGCAACGGCACCGCCCCGGCTCCCGCCTGACCCACCCGGCTCACGGCCGCGACGCGGCCCACCGTGCGTCGACGCGGGCTCACCTGCTGTGCTGCGGTCTCTTGATGTAACTATCTGAGCCAGTTACATTCGTGTCGTGGGTGTCGATGAGTTCCGGTTCTCGACCGGCAGCCTGGCGACGGACTTCGTCGCTACCGTCGGGCGACGACTGGCGGGCGGACACGAACGGCTGACCAGCGCGTCCCGATTGGCGGACTGGTTGGAGCTCGAAGGCCTGGCGACAGACAGCTCTGTGACCGAGCAGTCACTCCGGCAATCGCGGGAACTGCGAGAGGCGATGTACCGCGTCCTGACCGCCCGCCTGTCGAAGGCGCCCGTCGAACGAGCCGATGTGGAACTGATCAACCACCATGCCGACGCAGGGGCGGTGGTTCCTCAGCTCCGCCTCGACGACCCTTTCGGTACGCCGATCCACACACCGGATCCCGTCGGCACCGCCTTCGCCGCCATCGCACAGGATGTCATCGACCTGGTCGTCGGCCCGCGATCCGAGAGCTTGCGGGCCTGTGAGGCCGCGGACTGCGGAATGCTCTATCTCGACCAGTCGCAGGCTCGCAACCGGCGCTGGTGCTCGATGAAGGACTGCGGCAACCGGGCCAAGGTCGCGGCCCACCGTGCCCGCAGGAAGGACACCACTCGATGACGATTCGGCACGAACGCGTCCAGACCTCTGGAACGACGCTGCACACCGTCATCGCCGGCGCCGGGCCCGCGATCGTGCTGCTGCACGGCTGGCCCGTGAGCTGGTATCACTGGCGAGACCTGATCCCGATTCTGGCGCGGAGGTTCACCGTCATCGCGCCCGATCTTCGCGGACTCGGCGACTCCGACCGGCCACTCGGCAGCTACGACAAGCGGACCCTCGCTGCGGACATCGCAGAGCTGACCGAACAACTCGGCGTCGACCGATGCGCGGTGGCCGGCCACGACTTCGGCGGCTCGGTCGCCGTCGCCCTGGCCGCGGACAACCCGGACAAGGTGACTCATCTGATCATCGAGGAGGAGCTGCTGGCGGGCTGCCCGGTGCCGCCCGATCTGGTCAGCTCGCGGTACCCGCGGTGGCACAACGCGTTCCATGCGGTTCCGGACGTTCCCGAGATCCTCATCAACGGCAAGGAGCGCGAGCACCTCGGCCTGTTCTGGAACCTGACCGCGGGCAGGACGCCCATGCCTGCCCATGCCATCGCCGAGTATGAGCGGACGTACCTGTCTCCGGGCGCGCTCCGAGTGGGTCTCGCCTACTACCGATCCGCCCCGGTCGACGCCGAACTGAGCCGCCGGACCAGCCTTCACCCGCTGACCATCCCGACTCTCACCATCGCCGGCGACACTGCGATGGCCACAGCCGTGGAGGCATCGGTTCGCCAAGTAGCCACCGACGTGACCGCAGCGGTCATCTCCGACTGCGGGCACTACCCCGCCGAGGAACATCCCGGGCAGGTGGCGGCACTCATCGACAGGTTCCTCGCCTGACAGCTCCGGCCCGCGGAGTACGTCGTACGGTCGTTTGAGTCTGGTGCGGCGTACGACCGGCTATCGGACGTGGGCGTACGGTGCGGCACGTCTGGTCGGCGGCACGCCCGGGAGCCCCTACACTGATCGACGGCCGCTCCGGTGGCGTACGGTCTCCTCGTGGTTACCGTTGCGTCGCTCCCTGTTCCCGACCACGGCCGGATGATCCCGTGATCCGTTTCGAGAATGTGTCCAAGACGTACGAGGGCCAGTCCAAGGCCGCTCTGCTGAACGTCAACGTCGAGATCGAGAAGGGCGAGTTCGTCTTCCTGGTCGGCACCTCCGGGTCCGGCAAGTCGACGTTCCTTCGTCTGGTCCTGCGTGAGCACCGGACGTCCAAGGGTCACATCATGGTGGCCGGCAAGGACCTGAATCGGCTGGCCAGCTGGCGGATCCCGCAGATGCGGCGCCAGATCGGCACCGTCTTCCAGGACTTCCGGCTGCTGCCGAACAAGACCGTCGCCGAGAACGTGGCGTTCGCCCTGCAGGTGATCGGCAAGCCCCGCTCGCACATCCGCAAGACGGTGCCCGAGGTGCTGGAGCTGGTCGGCCTGGACGGCAAGGAGGACCGGCTCCCCGACGAGCTGTCCGGCGGTGAGCAGCAGCGGGTCGCGATCGCGCGGGCGTTCGTGAACCGGCCGATGATCCTGATCGCCGACGAGCCGACCGGAAACCTCGACCCCGGTACGTCGGTCGGCATCATGAAGCTGCTGGACCGGATCAACCGCACCGGGACGACGGTTGTGATGGCCACCCACGACGTGTCGATCGTCGACCAGATGCGCAAGCGCGTGATCGAGCTGGAGAACGGTCATGTCGTCCGCGACGAGTCGCGCGGCGTCTACGGCTACCAGCACTGAGACCAGGGACTACTGACTGATGCGCTTGAACTACATCCTCTCCGACCTCGGGATCGGGCTGAAGCGGAACCTGTCGATGACGATCGCGGTCGTCGTCACCATCTGGGTCTCGCTGTCGCTGTTCGGCAGCGCGCTGCTCGCCCGCGAGCAGGTCGAGCTGATGAAGGGCAACTGGTACGACAAGATCCAGATCTCGGTCTTCCTCTGCACCAAGGACTCCGGCGGCCGCGGCTGCTCGGGCACCGAGGTGACCCAGGAGCAGAAGAACCGGATCCGCCAGGTGATCGAGTCGAACCCGGACACCGCGCCGGACGGCGTCTTCGGCGAGTCGAAGAAGGAAGCGTTCGACCAGTTCAAGAAGCTGTACAAGGACTCGCCGATCGTCAGCACGGTCACCGAGGACCAGATGCAGGAGTCCTTCCGGGTCAAGCTGAAGGATCCACAGCGCTACCAGAACCTGGTCAGCGCGGTGGCCGGCCTGCCGGGTGTCGACACCGTCCAGGACCTCAGACAGTATCTGGATCCGTTGTTCAAGGCCCTCAACGGATTGCAGGTCGGGGCCTTGGTCGCGGCCGGTCTCCTGCTGGTCGCCGCCCTGATGCAGATCTCGAACACGATCCGGCTGGCGGCGTACGCGCGCAGACGGGAGATAGGCATCATGCGCCTGGTGGGCGCGTCGAACTTCTATATCCAGCTGCCGTTCCTGCTCGAAGCGGTCCTGGCAGCACTCATCGGCGCGATCCTTGCCTGCGGCACCTTGTGGGTCGGGGTGTACTTCGTCGTCATGCAGCGGGCCCAGGAGACGTTCCGGGTCTGGCAGTGGGTCGGCGCCACCGAGACCTTCCGCGCCACGCTCATCATGGTCGTGGTCGGCCTGGTGCTCGCCGTGGTCCCGACATTCCTGACAACGCGGAAATACCTCAAAGTCTGACCCAGGTGATCTATCGTGCGGTAACAGGAGTAACAGCAATCACTCCTGTACCGCACGACAACTTCATCCAGAGCAAGGGGTCGACCTGTGGTCCCGCACTTCCCCGGTGCGAACCCGCGTCAGCGGGGGAGCATCAAGCGAGACGACAGCACCGGCACCTCCGCCACACCGCGCCCGCGATCACGCACGAGACCGCAGGGCCGGCAGACGGTCGTCGCCGCATGCTGCCTTGTCCTGTCCCTGTCCGCCGGAGTCCTGGCGGTGGTGTCGCCTGCTCAGGCGGACCCACCGGATCCAGCCGCCAAGAAGAAGCAACTCGACTCGCAGATCGACCAGTCCAAGGCCGATCTCGCCGCCGCGTCCGACCAGCTCGGCAGGTCCGCTGCCGCCTACAACGTGGCCGAGGCGAAGTACCAGGCCGTCCAGGTCCGGTACGCCGTTGCCCAGGGCAAACTCGCGGCCGCGAAAGCAGCCGATGCGGTTGCCGCGGGCAAGCTCCGGGCCGCTGAACAGGCCCTGCGGGCGGCGGTCGCCGACGTGGAGGCGGGCGAGAAGCTGATCGTTGAGAAGCGGGCCCTGGCGGGCCGGGCGGTCCGGTCGGCGTACCAGCAGCAGAACAGCCTGGTCGGGTTGTCGATCGCGCTCCGCGGCGCGTCGCCGGCGGACATCGCCACCGGGATGCAGGTCCAGCGCAACGTGTTCGGCATCCAGGGCAATGCGATCAATGATCTGAACACCGCGCAGGCGCAGCTGGTGAGCAAGCGGGCGAAGGTCGCGCAGGCCGAGAAGGCCGCCGAGGCGGCCCGGGCCGAGGCCGCGCGGACGGTGCGGCAGGTGACCGAGCTGACCAAGCAGGTGGCCGCGGACAGGGCCGAGGCCGCTGTGGTGACCCAGGCCCGGCTGGTCGCCTACAAGGCCGCCGAGAAGGAGAAGAACTCCGAGCTGGCGCAGTACAACGCGCTGCTGCGGGAGCGGAACCGGGTCGAGCAGCTCCTGATCGCCCGCGCCCGCGCCGAGAAGGCCGCCGCGGCCCGCCGGAAGGCGGCTCGGGAGAAGGCCGAGCGGGAGAAGGCCCGGAAGGAGAACCGTCCGCCGCGGCCGGTTCCGGACGCCCCCGATGACAACGGGCGGCTGAGCTACCCGATCAACAGCTACGTGACGTCACCGTTCGGCATGCGGTTCCACCCGGTTCTGCACTACTGGAAGCTGCACGACGGGACCGACTTCGGCGGCGGCTGCGGTACGCCGATCCGCGCGGCGGCCAGCGGGGTCGTCACGGACCGGTACTACAACGGCGGCTACGGGAACCGGGTGTTCATCTCGCACGGGGTGATCGACGGCTCCTCCGTCACCACCGTCTACAACCACCTGTCCCGCTACAAGGCCCGGGTCGGCGAGCGCGTCAGCCGGGGCGAGATCATCGGGTACGTCGGCACCACCGGGTACTCCACCGGCTGCCACCTGCACTTCATGGTCTACCAGGACGGCCGGGTGGTTAATCCGATGAAGTGGCTCTGAACTGTCTGAGATACTGGTCGGATGGTGAAAGAGACCGGCCGGAAACCGATCGCGCAGAACCGTAAGGCGCGACACGACTACCACATCGAGGACGTGGTGGAGGCCGGACTCGTGCTGACCGGGACCGAGGTCAAGTCCCTGCGGCAGGGCCGGGCCTCCCTGGTCGACGCGTTCGCGGCGGTCCGGGGTCACGAGCTGTGGCTGCAGGGGATGCACATCCCCGAGTACAAGCACGGCACCTGGACCAACCACGAGCCGCGCCGTACTCGCAAGCTGCTGCTGCACAAGGACGAGCTGCAGAAGCTGATCCGCGCCGTCGAGCAGCAGGGTGTGTCGGTGATCCCGCTGTCGCTGTACTTCAAGGACGGGTACGCGAAGGTCGAGCTCGGCACCGGGCGCGGTAAGAAGGACTACGACAAGCGGCAGGCCCTGGCCGAGCGCCAGGCGAGCCGCGAGGCCCAGCGGGCCCTGTCCGACCGTCGCCGCGGCGGTCGCTGAGCTTTTCTCCCGGGGCGGTGGGCTGGGGTCGGGTCAGGGGCTGGTGGGGGCTGCACCCGATGGGGTGAGCGGCCTTCGGCGCGCAGAGTGGAGACATGTCCACTTCAGACCTGCTGGTGACGCCGGCCCAACGGGACCGAGCCGTCGAGATCCTCAAAGAAATGTACGCCGACGGCCGGCTGGACCACGGCGAGTTCGACACCCGGCTGGAACTGGCGCTCAAGGCCCGCACCCGGGCCGAGCTGAACGCCACGTTCAACGGGCTGGTTTCGCGGCCGGTTCCGACGTACGCGCCGGCTGCCTTCACCCGGCCCGCACCGGTGCAGCGCTACACCGGGGACGGTCGTGGGATGGGGACCGTGGCCCACTGGCTCGGGTACCCGACCTTCTTCGTCGGCCCGGCGATCGTGGTCGCGACGTCCGGTCAGAAGAACCCGGCGGTGCGCAAGCACGCGGTCGAGGCGTTGAACTTCCAGCTGAGCGCGTTCGGCGCGTTCGCGCTGCTGGGGATCATCACCGGGGTGACGGAGGGGTTCACCGGGTTCTTGTTCCCGCTGCTCGGCATTCTCTGGTTCGTCCTCACCGGTATCGGCGGCCTCGCCACCGCGATCGGCTCCAACTTCCGCTACCCGTTCACGCTCCGGCTGATCAAGTAACCCTTGGTAGCCGAGTCCTGGGGAGACAGGGGAATCCCAGGTGCGGGTGGCTTGTTGGGCTTGATAGTGTGGATCTTCCACCGCCCTTCGGGGTCCGGTGGGAGTTTGAAAACTCAACAGGGGGTGAACGGTTTCGACTTTGGACGTTAGTTCCAAGGGAAGCGGGCCGAGGATCCAGGGTTATCTCGTAAACGATCTCTGGAAACCAATAACTGCCAACGCTAAGCGCAGTAGCTTCGCTCTCGCCGCCTGACGGCCTGAGCACTTAAAGAAGCGGTCAGCCCGGGGATGCTTCCGACCCGGTTCCTGGCCTCAGCTAGGAAGCTTGCTCCACTAGCCCGGTCACGGGGCTGGTGTGGGACATCAACAGTGACTGAGCCTGTCAGCGACGTGTCTGTGAGAGCGCTGGGGCTGAGAAAACGACTAACAGACTGCGCCCGGAGAAGCCTTGAAGCAACGCCGAAGGACGCGGGTTCGATTCCCGCCACCTCCACCCCTAGCCAGAAGGCCGGCCCCACCAGGGACCGGCCTTCAGCATTTTCCGACGCAGCCGCCCGGGGCTTCCTCCAACTGCGGCGGACTCACACGAGAAGTTCGCCGTTGTGTACGACGAGGCGGCCGCCGGCGAGGACTGTTTCGCGGTGGGGAGCGCGGACCAGGGCGTCTGGGGCGTTCTCGGCGTCGAGGAGTACGACGTCTGCGCGTGAGCCGGGTGTGAGGGTGTGGCTGTCGCGGTGGACGAATGGCGCGGCTGCGGTGGTTGCGAGTTCGACGGCGTACGCGAGTTCCTCGTCAGTGCGTAGTCCGTGCAGGCGGGCGAAGCCGCGGGCGATCTGCAGGAGGTCGCCGTCGCCGTACGGCGACCACAGGTCGCGGATGCCGTCGGTTCCGAGTCCGACTGCGACACCGGCGTCCTGCATCGCCCGCCACGGCAGTGGCGCCGACCGGACGGGCGACACCGTCGTCCACGAGATCCCGGCCGCTCCGAGCTGCTCGACGAGTTGGGCCTGCCGCGTTGGGGTCAGCTCGCCGAGCGCGAACCCGTGCGACACGTTCACCTTGCCCTGGAGACCGGTGCCCCGGGTTCGCTCGATGATCAGCTCGTACTGGAACGCGCCGAGCTCACCGCCGTCGTGCAAGTGGATGTCGATCCCGACCCCACGCCGTCCGGCGATCTCGAAGAGCGCGTCCAGCTGGCCGACCGGGTCGCGGTCGATGGACGCCGGGTCGAGGCCGCCGATGCTGGTCGCTCCTTCGGCCGCGGCCTGGTCCAGGAGCTCGAGTACGCCGGGTCGCCGGAGTACGCCGTCCTGCGGAAACGCGACGATCTCCACCTGCACCGCATCGCCCAGGGCCGCGGCGGCCTCGCGCACGTTGGCGATACCGCGCAGTCCGACGCCGAGATCCACGTCGACGTGCGTGCGCGTCGCGGTCGTCCCGTGCCGGAGGAACTCGCGGAGCACCGCGATGGTGCCGGCCGTGCTCGGGATGCCGTACTTGTCTCGCTCGGCCCGTTCGTGCGCGATCCGGCCCTGGGTCGTCGGCTCGCCGCCGTACGAGACCCACGGCTGCCCTCACCAGCTCTTGTCCACGTGGGCGTGCGCGTTCACCAAGCCCGGGAGGGCGAGCAGGCCGCGCCCGTCGATGTGCTGGCCGTCCGCTACTGCGGTGCCGGCCGGGACGACGTCCGCGATCACGCCGTCGACGATCACCAGATCAACCGGCGCGCCACCCCACGGACGCACGTTGGCAAGAAGCGAGGAGGTCATGCAGCAATGGTATACCAAAGCCATCCCAACCCGAATCGCTTTGCCCCACCAGCCTCTGTCGCTTGATGATCTGTTCCAACCGGTTGGTATACCTAGTTTCTCCGAGTGTGGCGCTGCAGCGCCTGCGAGAGCTCCAGATGCTCACCGACGAGACGCTCCACCTCGGCGCCATCCCGGTTCGCGATGGCGGCGTACAACCCTTCGTGCTGATCCGCGACCGCCATCAGGTCGTCGTGCTGCGCGAGCAGCCAGCGCATCCGGCTGCGCAGCGGACGTTCGACCTCGACGAGCAACTCGTTCGACGCAAGTTCCGTCACGATCTCGTGGAAGTCCGCGGCCCGGCGCCGGGCCAGCACGGCATCGTTCGCGCGCGCCGCCGCAAGGTGTTCATCCAGGGCTCGGCGGAGCCGATCCAGCCCGTCCCGGGTACGCCGCTCGGCGGCCAGCCGGAACGTCAGTGGTTCGAACGCCGCGCGCACCTCGTTCAGATCGGCGATGTCGGAGTCGGTGAACTCACGAACCACGGCCCAGGATCGGGGTCGCAACGTCACCAGCCCTTCGGCGACGAGCGCCTTGAGCGCGTCCCGCACCGGCACCCGGCTCACACCCAGTCCGTCGGCCACGTCACGTTCCACCAGTCGGTCGCCCGGAGCTCGGAGTCCGTCGAGGATCTCGTCCCGCAGCAGGCGTGTGACCCGCTCCGACTCGGACTCCAGGTTCCCGCTCATGAGACTCCACTCAGTTTGGTATACCGCTCCCAGCATGCCTGAACGTCGCCGGACCCGGTCGTCCGCCTCTCCGTCGTCCGGGAAGTGCACATCTGTGCCGCGTTACCGGCCCTGCACATCTGGGGCATCGCCTAGCTGTGTGCAACTGGTTGAATGCGCGTCGTGAGAATTCTCCGGTGGCAAACCAGTCGGAAAGTCCTGGCCGCTCTCGCTGTGCTGGCGGTTCTGCCCGTCGCCACGCCGGCCGCGGCGGCGCCGCCGGGACAGCGTGATGTCATCGTCCAGCTGTTCGAGTGGAACTGGACCTCAGTCGCGCGCGAGTGCGGCGAAGTGCTCGGCCCGAAGGGGTACGGAGCGGTCCAGGTCTCGCCGCCGCAGGAACACGTCGTTCTGCCTGCGGCCGGTTATCCGTGGTGGCAGGACTACCAACCGGTGAGCTACAAGCTCGACAGCACGCGGCGTGGCACCCGGAGCGAATTCGTCGCCATGGCGAACAGCTGTCACGCTGCCGGCGTCAAGGTGTACGTCGATGCCGTGATCAACCACATGACCGGCGGCTCGTCCGGTGGTACTGGCAGCGCGGGGTCGTCGTACAGCCACTACGACTACCCCGGGACCTATCAGGTCCAGGACTTTCATCACTGCGGGCGGAACGGGAACGACGACATCGTCAACTACGGTGACCGCTACGAGGTGCAGAACTGCGAACTCGTCGATCTGGCCGACCTGGCGACCGGGAGCGACTACGTGCGCGGCCGGATCGCGGCGTACCTGAACGATCTGCTCGCGATCGGTGTGGACGGTTTCCGGCTCGACGCCTCCAAGCACATGCCCGCCGAGGACATCGCCGCGATCAAGTCCCGGCTCTCGCGGCCGGCGTACCTGTATCAGGAAGTCATCCACGGTGCGGGCGAACCGATCACTCCGGAGGAGTACGTCGGCAACGGCGATGTGCTCGAGTTCCGGTACGGGAAGGATCTCGCCAAGATCTTCAACACCGAGCGGCTCGCCTACCTGCGGACCTTCGCCTCGCCGCTGGCGTCGGATCGTGCGGTCGTGTTCACCGACAACCACGACACTCAGCGGGGGAGCGGGGTCCTGACGTTCCGGGACAACGGTCGCTACGCCATGGCGAACGCCTTCATGCTGGCGTGGACGTACGGGACGCCGAAGGTGATGTCGAGCTACGAATACAGTTCCAACGATCAGGGTCCGCCGTCGACGAGTGCTGGGCAGACGGTCGACACGACCTGT
The DNA here is from genome assembly GCF_043197365.1 of Kribbella sp. NPDC049174. Lineage (NCBI taxonomy): Bacteria > Bacillati > Actinomycetota > Actinomycetes > Propionibacteriales > Kribbellaceae > Kribbella > Kribbella sp. NPDC049174. Next base: position 932,644 of record NZ_JBICSZ010000002.1, read on the forward strand.
TTCACCAACCGCTGGCGGTGCGAGCATCAATGGCGAGTGATCGCCAACATGGTCGGCTTCCACAACAGCGTCCGCGGTACGTCGGTCACCGACTGGTGGGACAACGGCAACGACGCGATCGCCTTCGGACGTGGGGACAAGGGCTATCTGATCCTGAACGACGAAGGCTCGGCGCTGACCGGCCGGAGCTTCCACACGAGCCTGCCGGCCGGCGTGTACTGCGACGTCTTTCACGGTGACTACTCACCGGGCTCGTGCACGGGACCGACGTACACGGTCGACTCCTCCGGCTGGTTCCGGGCAGACGTGGCCCGTCAGGACGGACTCGCCTTGCACGCGGGCGCCAAGGTCTCGTGACGTCTGAGCAGCTCGAACCGCGCCGGCTCAGGTGATCGAGGCAACAGCCTTGATGACACGCTCGACCTCGTCGGGCGTGTTGACGATGCCCGGTCCGAAGCGCAGAAGGGGATCGTCGTACGGCGTCACGCTGGCGACGACGGCGTGATCGCGACGAAGAGTGGCCGCTGCCTGGTGCGGTGCGACTCCCTCGATCGAGCACATGACCAGACCAGCGGACATCTCGGCCTGCCTGGGCGTGATCAGTGTGACCGAGGGGATACCGGCCAGGCCGTCCTTCAGCCGAGTGGCGAGCTCGGTGATGCGTGCCGCGATCCTGGATCTGCCGATCGCGGCATGGAAGTCGAAGGCTTCTGCCAGTGCCCAGCGGTGCTCGGCCGTGTGATAGCCACCGGGGGTCGCCAGTCGGCCAGGGGCATCGGGCCGGGAGAAGCTGGGGATGACCGGCGAGATCGCGTCCCAGGCCCGCGCCCACAGCACACCGGTACCGCGCGGACCGTGCAGCCACTTGTGGGTCCCGGTGGTGAAGAAGTCGCAGCCGAGGTCGGCCACTCTCGTGTCCACGGCACCGAAGCCGTGCACTCCGTCGACGAGGACGAGCGCGCGGTCGGCCGGTGCGCGGGTGGAGTTCACGGTGCGCACCAATGCGGTGATGTCGGCGACGGGCAGCCGGACACCGGTGGACGAATGAACCCAGGTGATGACGATGAACCGGGTCTGCGGCCCGATCGCCGCCTTCAGCCTCGCGACCACATCACCCGCGGTTGCGGTCGCCGGAGCGTCGTACAGCCGCACGCGGCGTACTCGGGTGCCGGTTCGGGCACTCAGCTTCTGGAGCGCGTCGTAGGTACCGAAGAAGTCGTGCTCGGTGGTGACGACGTCCTGGCCGGGCTTGAGCTTGATCCCGGCACACACAAGCCCGGTTCCCATCGTGGTGCTGTCGGTCAGCGCGATGTCCCCGGGATCGGCGCCGAGATACGCACCGGCAGCCGTGCGCACCTTCTCCTCGAATTCGATGTCGTGCTCGACGTAGCCGGCCGGATCGAGGTCGAGGCCCGCGCGATGACGATCGATCGCCTCCCGCACCGGCGCCGGGTGGGAGGCGAACAGGAACGACGCGAAATGCGCCAGCTTCGGGTCGAGTGCGAACTGGGCCCGCACCGACTCCCAGTCAGCCGGATCGAACTGTCGTGACGGCGTAGGGGTATCCGCCGAACACCCGGTCAGCGCGACACCGTACGCCACCCCCGCGCCGAGCACCGCCCGTCTGCGAATCATCTCCCGTTGATACACCAGCACCAAGACGTTGACCAGACGGCCGGATGATCAGCCGAGCTGGGCGGCGCGGTTGCGGAGGTACCGCTGCTCCGGGGCACTCGTGGTTCGTTTCGCGGCGTCGGCATAAGCCTGCCGGGCAGCCCCGAGGTCACCCGACTGCTCGAGCAGATGGGCGCGGACCGCGGACAGCCGGTGGTGGTCCGCAATCTTCGGGTCCGCGGCCAGCTCGTCGAGGAGTTGGAGACCGGCGACCGGTCCGTGCAGCATCGCCACGGCGACCGCGGAGTTCAGCCGGACCATCGGATCGGCGGAGATCCGGACCAGAACGTCGTACAGAGCAACGATTTGCCGCCAGTCGGTGTCCGCGAAGCTGTCAGCCTCGGCATGGACGGCGGCGATGGCGCCCTGCAGTTGGTACGGCCCGGGACGGTGCCGCGGCAGGACCTCCTCGAGCAAGCCGATGCCCTCGGCGATCATGGCCCGGTCCCATCGCGTTCGGTCCTGCTCGGCGAGCGGGATCAGATCGCCGGCCGGCCCGGTTCGCGCCGTACGGCGAGCGTGGGTGAGCAGCATCAGGGCCAGCAGGCCGCCGACCTCCGACTCGGACGCAAGCCTTGCCCAGAGCAGCCGGGTCAGCCGGATCGCTTCGGCGGCGAGCTCGACCCGTTGCAGCGCCGGGCCCGAAGAGGCGGCGTAGCCCTCGTTGAAGATCAGGTAGAGCACCTGCATCACCACGTCGAGACGCTTGCGCCGTTCCGGTCCCTCGGGAAGCCGGAATCTGGCTCCGGACTGCTGGATCCGTTGCTTGGCGCGGCTGATCCGCTGGGCGACCGTGGCCTCGGGAAGCAACAGGGCGCGGGCGATCTCGGCAGTTGTCAGGCCGCCGACCGCGCGCAGGGTCAGCGTCAGCTGGCTGGCCGGCTGTACGTCGGGGTGACAGCACAGGAACATGATCACCAGAGTGTCGTCCTGGTCGGCCGTGCCGGCGCTGTCGGCGGGCGGGCCGAGGAGATCGTCAGGCAGTTGCCTGGTGGCGTCCAGGTGTTCCCGCCGCCGTCTGGCCTGCTCACTCCGCAACAGGTCGGTCATCCGGCGGGCCGCGACAGTCGTCAGCCAAGCCGGCGGGTTCGGTGGGATCCCGTCGGCCTTCCATCCTGTTGCCGCGGCCAGCAAAGCCTCCTGCACCGCGTCCTCGGCGACGTCGAACCGGCCGAACCGGCGGGTGATCGCAGCGAGGACCCGCGGCGCGTGCTCGCGCAGCAGGTCCTCGATACGGACGGCCGGGTCCGGTTCCACGCTCACATCTCCTGGCCGCCCTGGTCCATCACCGGCCGCAGCTCAACTCGGGTCTCGACCAGGGCGGAGAACCGCGCCGCCAGTTCGACTGCCCGGTCGTGCGACTCGACGTCGATGATCCCGAAGCCGGCCAGCACTTCCTTCGCCTCGGCGTACGGGCCGTCGGAGGCGACCGGGCGGCCGTCGACGATCTCGATCGTCATCGTGTGGGAGGGATCGGCCAGCCCGAAGCCGGTGACCAGTTCGCCGTTGGCGGCCAACTCGCCGTAGAACTCACCCATCGCCTGGAAGTGGGCGTCGATCTGTTCCTGGGACCAGGTGGCCTCGCGTCCGCCGAGACCCAGCGTGTCCCAGGCCGACTCGTCCCCGAAGGTCATGATCATGTACTTCACCGGTACTTCACCGGTCATCACCGTCCCTGCGCGTCATGGTCGACTCGTAGCCGCCGCCCGGCCACTGCCAGGCGCCGGTGTTGACTGTGTAGTCGGCGTTGAACTCGCCTACGAACCTGGCCGGGGAGTCCGTGTCGCCGAACCAGATCGTGAGCGTGCTGCCGATCAGTTCGTAGGTGTACTCCAGGATCTTGCCGTTGGTACCGAAGAAATGGGATCGGAGTCTACCGCTGTCGGCGTCCAGGCCGATGTACTCGATTCCCCGGCCCTCGTCGCCGAGGTCGATCCGCTGGACGATGAAGTTGCCGCCGTCGAACCACTCGTAGCTGACGGTTCCGCTGCTGCTGGGGCCGCTGACCGTCCAGTGACCGATGAGTGGCGCCAGGGTCTGCAGGGCCTCAGCCGGTGATTTCTCGGTGGCGGGTCGGTGTTCGGACATGGTTCCTCCTCAGGTGTGAACGGCTGTCAGCGACGGACGAGGGCGGCGAGCTGCACCCGGCGGCTGCCGGCCATGACGCCGGCCACGGCTGCGAAGATCAATGGCATGGCGGGCGCGATGCCGAGCACGAAGATGTTGGTGACGACCGCACCGGCCATCAGGGCGATCAGCCCGGTCGCGGCCAGTCCTGCCAGCCGTGGGACCAGCAGGCCGACACCACCGGCGATCTCCAGGACTCCGGCCAGCAGCCGGAGCCAGTGCCCCGCTCCGATGTCGTCGAACAGCGCGACCATCTGCTCGATGCCGAGGAGTTTGCCCGCACCACCGGCGATGAACTGCGCCGCCAAGGCGACCTGGATGACCAGCACGGCCGCTCTCCGGGCTCGCGCCGAACGGTTGCCGGTCGCGGGACGGTCGGTCGGCCGGATGTCGATGTGGGTCATGATGCGCTCCGATTCTCGAGGTGTGACTTCACCCCGTCATCGGAGCCGCCCGGCCGTTCTCGACAGCCGGGCGGAAATTCCTCGAGATTTGTCGCCAACGACAACCGGGGACGCCGCGGGTGCGGCGTCCCCGGTGTACGGGTCCTGCTCAGCAGGTGGCTGGAACCTGTCGGTTACTCGCCGACCAGCTGGTCGTAGTGCGTGGTGAACGAGACGTGGTTCACGCCGTTGAAGACGGCCGGGATCTTGCCGTAGGCCGTGATCGCGGTCGCCGTGCCGTTCGCCTTGCTCATGGCGTACTGGTAGCCGGACTGGGTGTTGTGGTCAACGGCAACGATGAGCGAGCCGCCGCGAGTGCCACAGCCCTGGACGACGAGCGACTCGTAGGCTGCCCAGCCGGAGCTGCGGATCAGCTTCAGGACCGGCTTGGTGGACGCCGAGACCGGGATCCGGACCGTCCAGAGCGCGCCGGCGTTCGTCGTCATCAGCAGGGTGTCGTACGTCGCGGTCTCGCTGATCACGGTCATCGTCTTGAAGCCGCGGAAGCCCGGGAAGGACCCCAGCGACTTGAAGCCGGCGCCGATCATCGCGTAGCGGTACAGGCTGCCGTTGGTGTTCAGGCCGTACAGGTACGCGTGCCGGGGCTGCGCGACGCTGTAGTTGGACGTGGCGATGGACCTGAAGCTCGTCCAGCCCGTGCCGACCTTCTTGAAGGTCGGCACCGGGGCACCCTCCTCCGGCAGGTACGTCGTGTGCCGGTACAGGTTCGAGCCCTGCAGGAACAGGCCGTACATGTAGTACTGGGTGCCGGTGGCGTTCACCGCGCCGTACCAGGTCGCGTTGGTGCGGGTGGCGACGTAGTTGAACGGCTCGTACGTCACGGCCCGCGGCGGCTTCGCCGCGGTGACGTCCGCGTCCTGCACGGTGCCGGCCGCAGTGGGCCAGCCGACCCAGCTGATGCACGGGCCCGCGGCCGCTGCCGACTTCGCCTGCGGCATCAGCTCGCCGGCGATCTTCGACGCCATCGACGGCCTCGGCTCGGGCGTTCCGGCGGTGGCCGGAGCAGACGACACGGACACGGCGACCAGACCGAGTCCGGCCGCAGCGAGCGCAAGGCGCTGCAATTTCATCAAGGAGTCCCCCTCCAGGGCAAAGGAAAGTCTCGGTCAGCCCGAGACGGAGGTCACCCTACCTGGCATCGCCGACATCCGCGTTACTTTTGCACCTTCGTGCAACAGTCGCCGTACCGGAGTCACGACACCGCTGATCCGGCCGTAACGCTGGCTCCACTCTCAGCGATAACAGGAGGTGTCAGCCGGGGTACTGCGCCGCCCACGGTTCGTTGGCCAGGTGTACGGCGTTGGCGACGTAGCTGATCGATTGGTACCAGCCGGCCAGGACGAGGATCTCCAGTAGTTGCTGGGTGTTGTAGTGGCTGCTGAGGGCTTGCCAGGTCTCGTCGGTGAGGTGGGCGGTGGCGTGGAGTTCGTTGATTGCTTGGAGTAGGGCTTGGTGTTGGGGGGACCAGGGGGCGTCGTCGCCGGTGACGGTGGCTTGGAGTTGGGCTGGGGTCAGGCCTACCTGGTTGGCGAAGGTGGTGGCGTGGACGGTCCACTCGTAGGGGCAGTTGGACAGGGCGCAGACGCGGGCGATGACGATCTCGCGGTCCAGGGCGGGGAGTTCACCGTGGCCCAGCAGGCCGGCGCCGAGGACTCGCATGCGGGACGCCAGGTCGGGGTGATGCTGGAGCAGGCGGAACAGGGCGAGGGGTTCCTGGGTCACGCCGGGTGGCATCCATTTGCGGAGGGCCTCGGCGACGTCCGGCGGGTACGGCGGGGTGAGCGGTTCGATGCGGGGCATGGTCACCTCCTGAGTGCTTCGGATTTCGAACCACTATGATGCTTCGGAAAGAGAAGCGCAAGGAGGTGGCGATGCCGGACCAGCCTCGTCCGGGTGTACCGGTTCGTGGTTCGACGACCGGGCGGCCACTGATGGCGGCGCTCGATCTGCTCGGGCAGCGGTGGACGTTGCGGGTGATCTGGGAACTGCGCACCGACGCACTGGGTTTCCGTGAACTCCAGCGCCGCTGCGGGCAGATGTCGTCGAGCGTCCTGAGCACCCGCCTCGCCGCCCTGACCGGAGCCGCCATCGTCTCCCTGGACGATGACGGCTACTACTTGACCCCGCTCGGCAAGGACCTCATCACCGCCCTGCGCCCCCTGCAGTCCTGGGCCGAGGACTGGGAGAAATCCCTGCCGGAGGAGGCCTGACCGGTCAGGCGAGACCGGTGAAGAACGCTTGGAGATCCTCGGCGTAGTTGGTTGGGTTGCTCATGGCAATGAAGTGGTGACCGGCCGGGTTGGTCTCCGGCCAGTGGGTGATGGTGTTGGTGCGGGCGGCCAGCCGGCGGATCCCGGGTGCGCCGCTGTACACGCCGGTGGGGACGAGTTTCTGACCTTCGGGCCACAGTGGGCCGGTGGCGTCGTAGTACGGGAGTGCCGAGGATCCGAACGTTGCGGTGAACCAGTACACACTCAGGTTCGTCAGGAACAGATCGCGGTCGATCGCCTTCTCGAGCGGTTCGCCGCTGGCGTTGAACTCGTGGAACTTCTGCGTCATCCACGCGAGCGCGGCGACCGGTGAGTCGTTCCACCCGTAGGCGAAGGTCTGCGGCGCCGTACTCAACAGCGCGTGGTGGTCGACGCCGTGCATCCAGTCCGCGTTCATCAGCTCAGCGAACGCGGCCTGCTCCTCCTCGTTCAGCTCGGGCAGGTCAGCTTCGGTCGGAAAACCCAGGCCGCCCGTGATGTACACGCCGACCACATGCGACGGATCCGCCTTCGCGACTTCCGGTGCGACGTACGCGCCGAAGTCCCCGCCCTGTACGCCGTACCGCTCATAGCCGAGGCGACGCATCAGTTCGGCCCAGACCTGTCCCACTCGGGCGGCACTCCAGCCGGTGTCTCGCGGTGCCGCCGAGAATCCGAACCCGGGAACGGACGGCACCACCACGTCGAAGCCTCGGGACGTGAGCGGCCCGATCAGCTCGGTGAACTCGACGAACGAGTTCGGCCAGCCGTGGCTGAGGAGCAGCGGCAGGGCATCCGGCCGCCCGGAGCGGACGTGCAGGAAGTGGATGTCCAGACCCTCGATCTCGGTCAGGTACTGCGGGAACTCGTTCAACCGTGCCTCGGCAGCGCGCCAGTCGTACCCGGTCTGCCAGTAGCTCGCCAGCTCCCGGAGCTTGCTCACCGGAACCCCGCGGCTCCACCCGTCGCCGGGGAGCTGCGGGGTCCAGCGAGTGTTCCCCAACCGGGCGGCCAGGTCGTCCAACGAGGCCTGCGGGATGTCGATGCGAAAAGGTCTCATGGAGACGACGCTACGGACAGTAGAGGACAGGTCACGTCCTCTTCACAGCATGCCGTGAACCGTCTCAGTGACAGGTTGTACGACGTCCCAGTGTTCGACGATCTGGTGGTCGACAAAGCGCCAGAGGTCGACGACGGCCTCGCCCTCGGGGTTGTCCGGTGTGGTCATCAGGTAATGCATCACGACGTACTCGTCGTCGGCGATGACCCGACGCAGGTCGAGCTGGGCGCCGGCGACCGGGGCCCGGGCGATGAACTCGATGAAGGCGTCGCGCCCGGACGGGTTGCCGGGGCTGTGTTCGACGAAGTCCTCGTGGAGGAGCGGTCGCAGGACCTCGATGTTGCCGTTGGCAAACTCCTGGAACGCGTGCTGGGCGAGTTGCTTGTTCTCCATGGCTCTCATGGCACCGACAGTCTCTGACGCGGGGTCATGCTGTCGATTACAAGGGTGGTAATCGCGAGGCCGATCGTACGCCGGAGATACTCGACGGCATGTCCCACGACAGGCCGGTCGGCGTACTGCTCAGAGAGTGGCGCCACCGCAGGAAGCTGAGCCAGCTCGACCTCGCGATCCAGGCCGACGTATCCACCCGTCATGTCTCATCCTTGCCAACAACGCACTCGACGTCTTCCTCGACGGGGTCGACCCCGAGCTGCTGAAACCGCCGATCCACATGATGCGCCTCGGCCTGCATCCCGACGGGTTCGCGAAGCGGATCCGCAACCTCGCCCAGGTCCGCGGTTACCTGCTACCGCGCCTGGCCCGCCAGGCCGCGAACACCCGCGACGCCGAGCTGCACAGCCTGTACGACGAACTGATTGCCTACGGCCCTGATCACGACGACCCGCCACCCGACCCCGCCGACATCGCCCTCCCGATCCGCATCCGCCACCGCGGCACCGACCTCTGCTTCATCAACGCCATCACCACCTTCGGCACCCCGTTCGACATCACCCTCGAAGAGATCGCGGTCGAGACCTATCTCCCCGCCGACACCGAGACGGCTGAGTTCTTCAAACGGTGAGCAGGATGCGGCCGCGGACGCCGGCCTCCATCTGACGGTGCGCTTCGGCAGCCGCCGACAACGGAAGTGACGGCCGCGTCCGGGCGCGCAGGCGTTTCACCGCCAGCTGATCATTGATCAACTTGGCCGCCTCCGCGAGGTCGCCGGTCGACGCGTTGCTGATCACGAACCCCCGGATGCTGGCGTCGCGGGTGTAGAGCGCACCCATCGGCAGCACCGGCCGCGCCGCCATTCCGGCCAGCGCGATGATGCGTCCTCCCTGCGCCAGCAGTGGTACGGCGGTCTCCAGGTCGTGCCGACCCGAGTTGTCGATCCACAGGTCGTACGCAGCAGCGGGTACGTCGTCGTGATAGTCGAAGACCTGATCGGCCCCGCAACTCAAACACCAGTCGAAGTCATCCGGTGAACACGAAGCAACAACCCGAGCCCCGGCCGCGGCGGCCAACTGGACCAATGCACTTCCGACACCGCCACCCGCACCCAGCACGAGAACAGTCTCACCAGGCGCCAGCGACCCATTGCGGAACAGCCCCAGGTACGCCGTCGCCGCCGTATGCAGCACCGGGACAGCCTCCGAAGCGTTGACTCCGTCCGGTAAGCGATACAGCCGATCACGCGGTACGACGGCGAACTCCGCGAACGACCCCTGCCGTCCGTCATGACCGAGACTGTTGCACCACACCCGATCCCCGGTCGCAAACTCCTCGACCGAGGACCTGACCACCGTCCCCACCAGATCCCGCCCGATCACGAACGGGAACGGCGTACTGGTCGCATACGCCCCCGACCGGACGAACGTGTCGACGTGGTTGACCGCGACGACCTCGACCTTCACCAGTACGTCGGTCGGACCCGGCGACGGCACCGGGAGTTCGCCGTACTGGATGACATCGGGCGATCCGTGCGCCGTGATGTACGCCGTCCGCATCGTGTCCGTCATCGGCCGGCTCCGCGCACCGCGTCGTACCGCGCGATCCAGGCCTTCGTGAGCTCGGCCTCGTCGGCGCCGCCGAACGTGTACGCCGGGGAAAGGATCGGCAGCGCCCGCTCGACCCGGATGAGCACGGCCTGGTTCGCGGGGTATCCGGGCCCGTTGATCGAGAGCAGCCAGGCGTTCAGTTCCTCGTACGACGGCTCGCCCGGCGGCACGATCGTCGCGGTTCCCTTGAACCGGTAGCCGCGCCGGCGGAACACGTCGATCGTGTTCACCTCGATCCGCGGGTCGGCGGCCAGGTTGCGCATCGTGTTCGGCGAGGCGATGTCCATGAAGATCAGGTGGTCGTCGTCGTACACCCGCAGCGATCCCTTCGGCGACAGGTTCGGCGAGCCGTCCGGGCAGACCGTCGCGACGAAGGACAGCATCGCCTGCTCGACGATCATCCGCATGTCATCAGTGATCACGGGCACTTCCTTCTCCTTCGAGTGAGCGCGGGCGGCCGGACAGGGGCAGGCCGACCATCGAGCCGGACAGCAGATCGGCGTCCTGTTTCGCCGCCGGAGCACCGAGATCGACCTCGCGGGTCTCGGGCCCGACGTAGGCGCCGAGCGCGATCAGCAGCCCGCCGCCGGCGAGGAACACCAGCGGTGTCAGTTCGTACGGCATCACGGTCGCCAGGCCTTCCTGGTAGAAGGCGTAGAACGCCGGCACGATCACCGCGGTGGTGTACCCGAGACCGTAGCCACTGGAACGGATCCCGGTGTGGAACCGCTCGATGATGTAGGTCGTCACGACCGCGAACGTCGACACCACCACGACGACCAGCGCGATCGTCACCAGCGCGATCGCGACGCCACCGGAAACCTTGCCTCGGGCAATCAACCAGAACAGCAGCGGCGAGAGCACGGTGGTGGCGGCACCCTGCAGGAGGAAGAACGGACGCCGGCCGATCAGCTGTGACAGCGATCCGGCGAGCAGGTACGTGCCGATCAGGACGGCGTATGCGACGACGAGGATGAGAGTGACCGTGCTGACCGGCAGCTTCGTTCGCAGTACGCCGGGCAGCACCGCGCCGACCATGTTGAACGCCAGCCAGACGCCGGACATCAGCGTGAACACCTGCAGGAACCCGCGCAGGTTCGGGCCCTGGAACAGCTCTCGCAGCGGGTGCTGCGCTTCGCTCTTCCGGTTCTTCCACACCGGCGACTCGTCCACATTTCGGTGGTACCAGAGTGCCCAGGCGAGTGCCAGTAGCCCGCCGATCACGAACGGGATCCGCCAGCCCCAGGTCACGTACGGCGTACCGAGACCGCCGGCCGGGACGAGTTCGAGCAGTACGACGGTGATCAGCGCGATCGAGCAGTAGGCCGCCGGGAATCCGGTCATGATGATGGCGCCGTACAAGCCGCGCTTGCGGGCGGGTGAGTGCTCCAAGGCCAGTGGCGCAGCCGCGGTGTACTGGCCGCCGAGGAAGATGCCGTCGGTGAATCGCAGCAGGATCAGCGCGATGATCGCGATCATGCCGACCTGCTGGTACCCGGGCAGCGCGGCGATCGCCAGCGTGGTCAGGCCGAAGCCGATCAGCGACGTCTGGGTCGTCCGCTTCCGGCCGGACTTGTCGCTGAGGCGGCCGAAGATCAGGGCGCCCAGCGGGCGGCCGAGCAGGGTGGCCGCGAACACCACGGCGGTCAGGATCCGGTTGGCCGCGGGGGAGATGTCGTCGGGTGCGAAGTACACCGCGGCCGGAGCCAGCGCGACGATCGGCAGGTATACGTCGAACATGTCGACGTAGAGGCCGACCTGCGCGCCGAGGAGAGGTTTACGGGCGTTGCGGGGTGGTGCGCTCATGGGATGAACCTCCGGTCAGACGCCGTACAGCCAGTCGATGGGGGAATGGTCGGAGCGATCGCGGGTGCGCATCAGCTCGTTGCGCAGCAGTCGGGCGGTACCCTCGACGTGCCAGATCTCGCCCCAGATCCGGGCGGTGCGCTGGGTCCGCGCGGTGCGTGGGGCGCGGATGTTCTGGGTTTCCTCGAGGACGGCGGGCCAGTCGTGGTCCCGCCGGTGTTTGACCGCCTGGTCGGTCAGGACCTGCGCGTCCTCCAAGGCCTGGCAGGCTCCCTGGGCCAGGTACTGCAGCATCGGATGCGCGGCGTCGCCGAGGAGGCCGATCCGGCCGTGTGACCAGGTTGCCGTCGGCAACCGATCGGTCATCGGCCAGTTGCGGTCCCGCCACAACGATCCGAGTCCCGCGCGGACCGCCTCGCAGCAGTCCGCGAAGGCCTGGTCCAGCCCAGCCGGCCTGCCCTTGGTCCGGAAGACGGCGACCTGGTTGATCAGGTCGCCGCGGCGCAGTGGGTACTGCACCAGGTGGCAGTCGGGACCCAGCCAGGCGACGACACTGCGCTGGTCCACGGATTCGGGTGCCTCGTCGGCCGGCATCGTGCCCCGGTACGCGACGAAGCCGGAGTCGATCTTCTCGTCACCGACGATCGTGCTCCGCAGCCCGGAGTCCACACCGTCGAGTCCGAGCACGACCTCGCTGCCGAAGGTGGTGCCGTTGGTACACACGGTCTGCGCACGATCGGCGTCCAGGTGGACATCGGCCACCTCGTGACCGGTCAGGAGATCGACCCCTGCCTCCTTGCAGGCGGTCAGCAGTACGTCGTGCAGATCGCTCCGATGCACGACGACGTACGGCGCCTGGTAGCGGCGGCGGAACTCCGCACCGAGGTCCAGACTGGTGAGCACCCGCCCGTCCACCGCATCGCGCAGGATGAGCTGCTCCGGCAGAACGCCGCGGTCGATGATGTCGTCGAGCAGACCCCAGTCGCGCAGCAGGCGGGTCGCGTTGGGACCCAGTTGCAGCCCCGCACCCACCTCGCCGAAACGGTCGGCGCGCTCCAGCAGCCGGACGCCGAAACCGTTGCGGGCCAAGCCGTTCGCGACCGCGAGACCGCCGATACCGCCACCGACGACTACTACCTCGGACTGGTTGTCCATCTCGTTGCCTCCCTGGTCGGGTGCCACGAATCTAGAAGCCGGTTCTGCACAGCGGTATGGTTTTCTGCTATGAAGAACAAGCCGCCGTATCCGCTGTCCTCCGTCGACAACGCGTTGCGGCTGATCCACATGCTGCGCGACGAGGGCGAGCTGCGCCTGAGCGACGCCGCCGACGAGCTCGGAGTCGGGCGGTCCACGGCCCACCGGCTGCTGTCGATGCTTGTGTACCGCGACTTCGCCGTACAGGACGAGACGAGTCGGACCTACCTGCCCGGAGCCGCGCTGTCGGCCGGGCCGTTGAACGGGCAGACGCGGAACCAGGAACTCCGGCGGCTGCTGATGCCGCACCTGGAGCGGCTCTGCCATCAGGTCGACGAGTCGGTGAACCTGATGGTGCGGGTCGGCACCCACACCCGGTTCCTCGCCACAGTGGAGGCCCGGCAGGTGCTGCACGTCGGCGATCGGCAGGGAACGGTGCTGCCGGCCCACGAATCGTCCGGCGGTAAGGCGCTGCTCGCCGAGCTTCCGGACGACCACCTCGCCGAGCTGTATCTGCGAGGGCCGGAGCCGGTGCTCGGGGAGGCCGAGTTCGGCCGGCTCACCCGCGATGTCGCTCAGACGCGGCGGTGCGGTTACGCCCTCAACCTTGAGGCGACGGAGGCCGGGATCTGCGCGATCGGCCGGGTGGTCCGGGACAGCGACGGCGTGGCGATCGCGGCCATGACCATCAGCGCGCCGACCGTCCGGTTCCCGGCCGAGCGGATCGATCCACTGGCCAAGGCCCTCGCGGCAACCGCGGCGCGAGCCGGTCGCGACCTGCCATCAGGCCTCGGCTGAGCGGTTCCGGAAGGTCCGGCGGAGGTCTTCGGTCCACTCGGTCGGGAGCTCCCAAGGGATGAAGTGACCGCCGGCGGGGTGCGCGGTCAGGTTGACGTGGTTGTACCAGGGGGCGCGGTCGCTGGACAGGAAGTGCTCGATACGTTGCTCGGGCGTGGTGACGCCGGGTGGGTTCTCGTAGCCGACGAAGGTGATGCCGGTCGGCGCCTCGATGACCGGTTGGCGGTCGTGCGACGGCGTCCAGGGGTAGCGATTGTTGTTGGCGTACGTGCGGATCGAGGTGTCGATCGCGTTGCCGGCCCAGTAGATCGTGGCGTGCGTGAGTACGTCGTCCTTGCTGAACACATCTCCGTCCGTCCACTTCGCCCACCGCTCCAGCATCCACGCGAGCATCCCGGCGGGTGAGTCGGCCAGACCGAAGCCGAGTGTGCTCGGGTCGAGCACGTGGGTCGCCAGGTGGGACGCGAAACGTCGGTCCAGTTCGACGATCCGATTGTGGACAATCGGCGGCAGGTTCTCCGGGATCGGGTGACCGCCGCTGAAGTCCCAGGCCCGGTCGCCGGTGAAGAACGAGAGCTTCAGCCCCGAACCGATGTGGATCCCGTACAGCTCGTCGGCGTACTTGTGGCCGAGCTGTCCGGTGACGAGCGCGCCGACGTCACAGCCACCGGCGGCGTACTTGGGGAAGCCGAGGACGCCGGTCATCAGCTCGTGCCAGATGTCGGCGATCTTCCAGAAGTTCATGTCCGGCTGGTTCGTCAGCGGCGTGGAGAACCCGAACCCGGGCAGCGACGGCACGATCACGTCGAACGCGTCGACCGGATCACCGCCGTACGACGCGGGGTCGGCGAGCGGATCGATCACCTTCGACCAGTGCCAGAACGTCCACGGCCAGCCGTGACTCAGGATCAGCGGGGTCGGATCCGGACCGACCCCGGCCTTGCGCATGAAGTGCACCGGAACGCCGCCGACGTCGACGCGGTACTGCTCGTACTCGTTCATCGCCCGCTCGGCCTTGCGCCAGTCGAACCCGTCGGCCCAGTACTCGACGAGCTCCTGCAGGTCGGTACGACGTACGCCGTAGAAGCCGTCCTCGTTACCGGCGTCGAGCGGCCACTTGGTCATGGTCAGCCGGCGTCGCAGGTCGTCGAGCACCTCGTCCGGCACGTGGATCGGGGTCTGTTCCAGGTTCTTCATAGTTGCCTCAGGCATCTTCGGCGGCGATCTCGGTCAGGCGGGTCAGGACGTGCATCGAGGAGGCGAGGACGGCGCGCTCGTCGTCGGTCAGCTGGTCGACCAGGTCGGTCAGCCTCGCGACGCGGTTCGCGTGCCGGGAGTGGACGATCTGGCGGCCCTCGCGGGTGAGCGACAGCAACATCGCGCGGCCGTCGGTCGGGTCCGGGCGACGCTCGATCAGACCGTCCTGCTCGAGTTTGGCGACCAGGCTGGTCAATGCGGGCTGTTTGAGCTGCTCGGTCTTGAGCAGGTCCGTCAACCGCATCGGCCCGCCGCGCGACAGCGTGTGCAGCACCGACAGCGTCGAGAAGTTGAACCTCCGCACCGACGGCAACCGGATGAAGATCGTGGTGAAGTCCTCGATCACCGTCGTCAGCCGATCCACATCCAGCGCCACCCGGAGGACTATATCAATTTTCGATGTAACCCGGTAGCTGGTGGTCCTGCCGCGGCACGTAGGTAGTGCGTTAGTTGCTGAGGGCCAGGCCGGGGACAGCGATCGGTGCGTCGCCTGATTTCAGCGTGAGGGTGGCGACGGTGAGGCCTTCGGGCAGGTGGCCGGTGAAGGTGATCGTGCCGCGCTCGACACTGCCGGCGGCGATCGAGTCGGTCCACTGACTGCGGAACCCGTCGGGCTTCAGCGAGTTCCCGTCCTCGCCGGTGAAGGCGGCCTGGCCCTCGAGCGGGAGGGACAGTGTCTGGTCGCCGCCGTTGCTCACCGCGACCTCGACCCGGGTGAAGTGGCTGGTGTACGTGACGTTCTCGACGGTGACGGTGAGGCCGGCGGTGGTCTTGGCGACGGGTTTGATCAAACGATCCTGGCCCGATTCCTTGCCGGTGATGTAGCCGGCGAAGTACTCGACTCCCGCGGTGAGCGCGAACCCGCCGACACCGACGCCGAGCAGTACGACGACGATCGCGACGATCACCGGTACGTCGAGCCGACCGCCGGCCGGCCGGTTCTCGGAGGAGAACCCGTCGATGAGGGCGACAACCATCGCGGCGATCAGCGCGATCGCCGGCGGTACCAGCCACCGCAGGGGGCCACCGGCGCCGTCGGCGAAGAACGTCGCGACCAGGTTGATCAGCAAGCCGAGGCCCAGTACGGCGGCCGCGACCAGCAGGACGCGAACCAGCCGGACGTAGCCCGGTGGTGCCGGCTCAGTTGCCGGCTTCCGCCGTACGGGCGGCTCTGGCTGACGGGTAGGCGGACTCGCTTGCTCCTGTTGCTCGAAGGCTGAATCAGGCCAGCCGGCCGACTCGGCCCAGTTCGCCTGACCGCCTTCCGGCTGCGTCAGAGCGGGCCGCTTCGTTGTCGACCAAGGTGACCGCGCCGGCTCCGGATTGTCCGCCGACGGATAAGCAGCCCAAGCCGCCCCACCCGCCGATCCGCCATCCTCATCAACCCACCCAACCCGGGCCCCACCAACCCACTCCCCGCCTACACCCTCGCCACCGGCAAGCTGACCGGCCCCCGGGCCGCCATCCCACTCCGCCCCCTCAGACACCCCAATCCAAACCTCATCAGGCCCACCAGCATCCCGACCGTCGTAGGCCCACTCCACCCGCCCACCCTCGGGTCCAGCACCCGGGCCGGCGTCGGGGCCATCGGCCCACTCCTCGTGGCCACCCTCGGCGCCAGCGCTCCGGCCGGCGTCGGGGCCGTCAGCCCACTCCTCGCGCGCAGCGGCTCGGCTGTCATCGGGGTTGTTGGCCCACCCGGCGCGCTCGCCCTCGGCGCCAGCGCTCCGACCGGCCTCGGGAGTGTCGGCCCACTCGCCTTGCCCACCGTCGGGGGTGCCTGGCGCAGCCTGATCCGGCGAGCCGGCGGCGCTGGCTGCTCCGGCCTGAGCCGGGCGAGCGGTGGGCTGGTTCTGCGCGGGGTGAGTTGTCGGTGACGGGCTGCTGGCTGCAAAGCCTGCTTCCGACGGTGCGCCGGCGTTCGCGGGGCTCGGACCGGAGCGGTCTGCCCGGCTCGGCGCCGGTGGAACGGCAGGTGCACCGCCAGCCGCAGCCCCCGGAGCTCCGGGGGCGTCCGCTGGCTCTGTGCGGCGCGGCGCGGGTGAAGGAGGTGGTGCGGAAGACGGGCCACCGGCTGCAAGACCCGGCCCGGACGCGGCGCCGCCGGAGTCTGGCGGGTTCGGAGCGGATCTGTCTGCGTGGGGTGGAGGGGGTGGAGGGGAAGCTGCGCCGTCAGCAACAGGACCCGGAGTGCCAGCCGCTGCGCCAGCGGCCAGGCCCGCTGTAGCGCCGGGCGCGGATGCGGGGTTCGGGGTGGAGCGATCCGACCGGCTTGGCGGGAGTGGAGCGGAGGCTGCATCGCCAGTAGCAGGACCCTGGGCACCGCCCGCCGCTGTACCAGCCGCGAGGCCCGCTGCGGCACCGGTGGCGTGCGCGGGGTCTGGGGTGGAGTGGTCCGCTCGGCTTGGCGGGAGTGGAGGGGAGGCTGCACCGCCAGCAGCAGGACTCGGAGCGCCGGCCGCCAGGCCTGCTGCGCCCGCGCCGGTGCCGGCTGCCAGGCCTGCTGCGCCTGCCGAGTCCGCCGCGCCTGCCGCGCCTGCGGGGCTGGACGGAGCGCCGTTGGGCTGGCTGGAAGGGGGCGGGGCCGCGGGAGGGTGGTGCTGGTCGGGGGCGGGGGTTGCCTCGGTGGGTTCGTGGAAGGTGAGGGCAGAGCGGCCGATCTGGATGCGGTCGCCCTCGGTGAGGGGGGTGGGGGCGGCGAGGCGGCGGCCGTTGAGGGCGGTGCCGTTGCGGGACTCGTCGACGAGGGTCCACGTCGTACCGGAGCGGTTCAGCCGGGCGTGGATGCGGGAGATCTGGTCGTCCGACGGCAGCCTGATGTCGGCGTTCGAGCCGCGGCCGATGGTGATCGTGTCGCTGTCGGCAGGCAGCGTCCAGCGCTGCGAACCGAGCGACACCGCGAATTCGGTTTCCAACTAACACCCCACCACGCAGCCAACCCGTCTGCGCGATTGTGCCTGCCCGACCCACCCCGGGTCCAGACCGCCCCGCCCCCATGAGCCTCGTCACACCCGTTCACGCCTACGGCGGCCCGCGGACGAGCCGCCGTAGGCGTCAGTTGTCAGTTGAGGGTCATGCGCGGCTCGCCGTTCAGCAGACCCGTGCCGGAGATGGTGCAGGTGCCGCCACGGTTCTGGGTGTAGGCCTGGCGCACGCAGGAGCGGGTGGCCAGTTGGGCCCAGTAGTTGGGGTGGAGGGATTCCTGGAGGTAGTAGTTGGAGCCGACCGTGGTCACCGTGCGGATCTGGTTGATCCACTCGGTCCTGTCGACCGCGGTCGATTGGGTCCAGGAGCTCAGGCCGACCTCTTCGTACAGGCCGACCGTCTTCTCACACAGCCGCCTGCCGTTGAACGCTGACTGCAGTTCGAGTACTCGCGCGTTGGTCACCCCCGACTGGCCGATCGCCGCCCGGACCGTGTTGTTGATGGTGGTGAGCGCGGTGCTGTTCGCCCAGTCGGCGTCCGCGTTCCAGAAGCCGCAGCCGCCGACGCTCTGCCGGCTGTAACCGCTCTGGCTGTACCGGATCCCGCTGCCGGGCGGAAGCGGCGACGGATAGGTCTGCACGAGCAGCGTCCACCCACTGTCGGAGTAGCCGGCGTTCTGCATGGCGGTACGGACGTTCTGGAACGCGGCCGCGATCCGGCCTCGGACGGCGGTCACGTTGGCGGCGGTGAAGTTCGCGACCACCGAGGAGTCGTCCTTGCAGTAGTCCGGGTTCCAGGACGGCGACAGCAGGAAGTCGGTCACGCATTGGGTCACGATCGAGGCGAAGTTGAAGTCGTTGCCGCCGATCGACACGACCACCTGTTTCACGTTGTGGTTCGCGGCGAACTGCTGCAGCATCTTGGCCTGGCCGAGGCGCCCGGCCCCGTCGTCGTAGAAGTCGATCCCCGGCTTGAAGTAGTCGCCGGTGCTGGTCGTGGTGCGGGCACCTGAGCAGGCCAGGTTCAGCCCGCCGACGCCGCCACCGATGTATGCCTCGGCCGAGCGGCTGCGGTGGCACCTCGGGATCAGCTCGGCGGTACCGCTCGCGTTGTCGTGGTACGCGTGCGCGCCGAGCGCGTCGGCCGGGGCTTCGGAGTTGTTCGAGCTGCCGGCCCAGCGACCGGCCTCACCCGAGATGTACGAGTCGCCGACGGTCACGACGTACGGCGTACCGGACCCGGGGCCATCGGCCTGCGCCGGGGTTGCGACCAGGCCGAGCCCAGCCATGGAGAGCACGAGAACCGCGGATACCGAAAAAGAGCGGGGCGGAATCTTCACCGGAAGGCCTCTCTCACCAGAGGTCGGTGACCGCCCGGACCCCCGTGCCGGTCACCGTGGCGAGAATGTACTCCCGAGTAATCACCCAAAGGTAGACCGAGAGTACTGGCACCTTTGCGCCCTGTCACCGCGGTGTCAGCGGGCGGTGTCAGCGGGCGGTATCAGGGGGCGAGCCAGTACTCCCGGCTCGCCGTCACCCGCCGAGGTCGAGTGGGGTCGGGTAACGCTCCTCCCACCATGCCTTCCACCGGGCGTCGAGAGAGTCGCGGTCGACGTCGCCGTACATGCTCAGGATCGCCATCGAGGCGCCGTCCGGCTTCTTCTCCGACGGCGGGATGTGGCTGAGAACGAGTAGCCCGTTGCCCCAGCCGTCGACGGTCAGGCCGACCTGGTGCTCGGAGGTGAACCACACCTGTCCCTTGGCCGGCTCACCGATCAGATCCAGCTCGTACGGCGTATCGTCCGGCTGCGGATCGACCCCCAGTTCGGCGATCGGGGAGCGGGCGCCGGCGCCCGAGTAGAACAGCGTCCGCCGCGGCTCGCCCGGGTGAAACTCCATCGCGAACCGCAGTTGGTGCAGGAACGTGATCCAGCCCTCGGTGACGTCGTCGTAGTACGCGTCCCACTCGGGATTCGCGCCGTACGGCGCCCTGGTCAGGGCGATCCGCGATCCGCCCTCGACCGCCTCGACCACGAACTCGTCGCCGTTACCGAGGGTGAGGATCCCACTCGCCGCGTCGGCCGTGACCTGGGTGAAGTAGATCAGGTCGATCTCCTCCTCCAGGCCCGGACCGCCCTCGGTGCCCTCGTACTCCCAGCCGTGCCAGTGCCGGATCTTGTCCTTGTTTCGCATCGCGTCCCACACCGCCTCGACCGGCGCGGCCACGGTCACCACGATCCGCGGTCCGTCCTCACTCATGCGTTCTCTCCCGTGTCCTCGGTACGGCGGGCCGCCGGATGGCCGCCCGCGATCAGCCGGTAGGGGCGACCGTCCTCGGTGTCGAACTCCTCGACGGTCCGCCGGATCGCCTCCGTCAGCGCGTCGGTGAACCGGTGCACGTCGCCCGGCTCGCCGAACCGCACCTCCGCCTCGAGGGTGAAGGTGAGCAGTCGCTTGCCCGCGGCATCGGCTTTGCTCTGCATCCGGGCCACGTCCCGAACGGTGCCGGCGGCAACGTCGACCAGGTGCTCGGCGGCGTACTGGTCCTGGATCGTGCTGAACGCGCGGCCCATCACCGCCGGGTCGACCACCAGGGTCGCGGCGGACGCGCGCAGGATCCGCTCGGTGAACCCGCGCCGCTGCCGCTCCTCGACCAGCTCGATCAGACCGGCCTTCTCCAGCTCGCGGAGGTGGTAGTTCACCCGCTGCCGGGGCAGCTCGAGCGCGGCCGCGAGCTGGGTCGCCGACGAGGGTTCCCGGAGCAGGTCGAGCAGCTGCCGCCGGATCGGCGACAGCGCCATCCGAACCTTCTCCGGCTCCTCCATATAGCGCAGCACGCCTTCAGATTCCACTTGACAGGAAAATTTGTCAATAGCCCCGCCTCTCCGTCTGAGCCGTGGATAACGGTTGCACGATGCGCGGACAGGCTTAGGCTACTTACTTAACTTCGTGAAGCATTGACATCCGGGCTGGCGGGGTAAATAGTTCCGTCCTGAAATCAATCAGAAAGCAGAGTGAATCAACAGTGTCGAACATCGAGGTGCTGCAGCTCCGGGCTGCCGGGGTCAGTCTGGTGCTGGACTGCTCTGGTCCCGCCCTTCCGTCCGTCCTGCACTGGGGCGCGGATCTCGGCGAGCTGACCGGGAAAGCTCTGCTGGAACTGAGGCGTGGGGCCGGTGCGGTGCAGACCGGCAACGGCCTCGACGACAACCTTCCGGTCGCGATCGTGCCGGAGTACGCGGCCGGCTGGTTCGGCCTGCCGGGCCTGAGCGGCCACCGCGACGGCCGGGACTTCTCGGCGAGCTTCCGGCTGACCAGCGTCGCGCAGACCGGCAACACCGTGCAGGTGGACGCCGAGGACCCCGAGGCCGCGCTGACGATCCGCCTCACCATCGAGCTGACCGACTCCGGCCTGGTCCGGGCCAAGGCGGATCTGACCAACGCGGGCGAGTCGCCGTACACGGTGGACGGGCTGGTGCTCGCGCTGCCGGTCCCGACCGAGGCGACCGAACTGCTCGACATGACCGGCCGGCACATCGGTGAGCGGCACCCGCAGCGGCACGAGTTCACCCAGGGCGCGCACATCCGGGACAATCGCCGCGGCCGCACCGGCGCCGACGCCACCCTGCTGCTGATCGCCGGTACGCCGGGCTTCGACTTCGGCACCGGCGAGATCTGGGCCGTGCACACCGCCTGGAGCGGCAACCACCGGTCCTACGCCGAGCGCGGCATGAGCGGGTACGGCGTGGTCGGCGGCGGCGAACTGCTGCTGCCCGGCGAAGGACGGCTGGAAGCACAGGGCACCTACAGCACGCCGTGGATCTACGGCTCGTACGGCGTCGGCCTCGACCGGCTGTCGGCCCGCTTCCACGAGTTCCTGCGGGCCCGGGACAACCACCCGCAGATCGAGCGTCCCGTCGTACTGAACACCTGGGAAGCGGTCTACTTCGACCTCGACCTGGACAAGCTGAAGGCGCTCGCGGACGCGGCCGCCGAGGTCGGCGCCGAGCGGTTCGTGCTGGACGACGGGTGGTTCCGCGGCCGGCGGGACGACCACGCCGGGCTCGGCGACTGGTACGTCGACGAGGAGATCTGGCCCAAGGGTCTGCACCCGCTGGTCGACCACGTGACGGGCCTCGGCCTGCAGTTCGGCCTCTGGGTCGAGCCGGAGATGGTGAACCCGGACTCCGACCTGGCCCGGGAGCACCCCGACTGGATTCTTGCCACCGGCAACCGGATGCCGCCGACCGCGCGGCACCAGCAGGGCCTCAACCTCGGTGTCCCGGGGGCGTACGACTACATCCTCGAGCGGCTCGACGCGCTGCTGAACGAGTACGACATCGCGTACCTGAAGTGGGACCACAACCGCGACTTCGTCGACGGCGGCAACCAGCTGACCGGGACGGCCGGCATCCACGCGCAGACGCTCGCGGTGTACCGGCTGATCGACGAGCTGAAACTGCGGCACCCGGGGCTGGAGATCGAGTCCTGCTCGTCCGGCGGCGCCCGCGTCGACCTCGGCATCCTGGAGCGCACCGACCGGGTCTGGGGCAGCGACAGCAACGACGCGCTCGAGCGCCAGAAGATCCAGCGCTACACCCAACTGCTGCTGCCGCCGGAGTTGATCGGCTGCCACGTCGGCCCGCCGCGGGCGCACACCACCGGCCGCACCCAGGCGCTCTCGTTCCGCGCGATCACCGCGCTGTTCGGCCACTTCGGCATCGAGTGGGACATCGCGTCCGCGAGTAGCGAGGAGCGCGAGGAACTGGCCGGCTGGGTTGCCCTGCACAAGGAACTCCGGCCGCTGCTGCACACCGGCCGCGTGGTCCGCGCTGACCGCGGTCCGAACGACTTCCTGCTGCACGGCGTCGTCGCGCAGGACGGCTCGCGCGCGGTGTACGCCGCCGTACAACTGACCCAGTCGATCACCTCGGCCGTCGGCCGGGTCCGGCTGCCCGGTCTCGACCCGAACCGGACCTACCGGGTGAACAAGACGGCGACACCCGGACCGGAGTCGCGCGCGGTGTCCTGGTGGACCGACGGCGGTCAGGTGGAGCTGAACGGCGCAGCACTCGCCACGGTCGGGGTGCAGATCCCGGCCCAGTGGCCCGAGCACGCGATCTTGCTGGATGTGACTGCGATCGACTAGCCGTCCAGGAGCTAGCCGGATCGCCGACCGAGAAGGAGATCCCCGTGACCGTGACCACCAACGCACCGCCCGACAAGAGACGAAGTCACGGGGAGGTTGCTTCGCCGCCCACCAGGCGGCGAAGCCTCGGGGACCTGAAGGTCGCGATGATCTTCCTGGCTCCGGCGACCCTCGGTTTCGTCGTGTTCTACATCTGGCCGACGTTGCGCGGTGCCTACCTGAGCTTCACCGAGTACAGCCTGCTGTCCGCGCCGAACTTCAACGGCCTGGCGAACTACGAACGGATGATTCAGGACAGCTTCTTCTGGAACGCGCTGGTGGTCACGGTCGAGTACGTCGTGATCAACATCGGGGTCCAGACGGTCCTGGCGGTGGGCATCGCGATGCTGATGTACCGGCTGACCCAGTCGATCACGGTCCGGGCGGTGGTGCTGCTGCCGTACCTGATCGCGAACGTGGTGGTCGCGCTGGTCTGGTACTGGATGCTCGACTTCCAGGTCGGCATCGTGAACCAGGGGCTGACGTACGTCGGGATCGACCCGGTCGCCTTCTTCGGCGAGTCCCAGTGGGCGATCCCGACCATCGCCGGCATCAACGTCTGGCGGCACATGGGCTACACCGCGCTGCTGGTGTTCGCCGGCTTGCAGATGATCCCGAAGTACGTCTACGAGGCCGCCGAGGTGGACGGATCGACGGAGTGGAAGACGTTCTGGCGGATCACGCTGCCGCTGCTGCGGCCCGTTCTGGTGATGGTCCTGGTGGTCACCATGATCGGTTCGTTCCAGATCTTCGACACGGTCGCCGTGACCACGCAGGGCGGTCCGATCAACGCGACCCGGGTCATCTACTACTACATCTACGAGCGGGCGTTCACCCGGTTCGACTTCGGCTACGCCTCCGCGATGGCGATGGTGCTGTTCGCGATCCTCGCGGTGGTCTCGCTGGTGCAGTTGCGGCTGCTGCGGGCGAAGGAGAGTGACCTGGCATGAGAAAGGAATTCAACGTCGGCCGCACGGTCGCGTGGGCCTGCCTGATCGTGCTGATGCTGGTCACGATCTTCCCGTTCTACTGGATGTTGCGGACGGCACTGTCCGACAACACCCAGCTCCCCGGCCACCCGAATTCATTGCTCCCGGTGGAGACCACCCTGGGCGCGTTCAAGCGAGTGCTCGGACTGTCGACGATCGAGGAGGCGCAGGCCCAGGGCGGCTCCGGCGCGGCCGTCAACTTCTGGCTGTACCTGCGCAACTCGTTGATCGTGGCAACGGTCACGACGATCTGCCAGGTGTTCTTCAGCGCGATGGCGGCGTACGCGTTCGCCCGGCTGCGCTGGCCCGGCCGGGACAAGGTGTTCGCGCTGTTCCTGGCCGCGCTGATGGTGCCGCCGATCTTCACCACGCTGCCGAACTTCGCGCTGATCAAGAACCTCGGGCTGCTGAACAGCTTCGCCGGCATCATCCTGCCGGGAGCGTTCATGACGCCGTTCGCGATCTTCTTCCTGCGCCAGTTCTTCCTCGGCATCAACCGGGAACTGGAGGAGGCGGCGATGATCGACGGCGCCGGGCACCGGAAGATCTTCTTCGGGCTGATCATCCCGATGAGTGGGGCGCCGATCGCCACGCTGGCGATCCTGACCTACATCAACTCCTGGAACGACTACTTCTGGCCGTTGCTGGTCGGCCAGCAGGAGAACGTCCGGGTGCTGACGGTCGCCCTCGGCGTGTTCCGCTCGCAGACGCCGCAGGGCGGGCCGGACTGGGCCGGGTTGATGGCCGCCGCCCTGATCGCGGCGCTGCCGATGATCATCTTGTTCTGCCTGTTCGCCAAGAAGATCACCAACTCCATCGGTTTCTCCGGGATCAAGTGAGGTGCCCCCGATGAGCATGACGAGACGCACCCTGCTGAAGGCAGGACTGGCCGGTCTGGCTGCCTCGGCGGTTGCCGGATGCAACAACGGCGCCGCGGCTCGCGGCGAAGGCGAGGTCATCTACTGGCTGTGGGACTCTGCCCAGCTGCCGATGTACACCGAGTGCGCGAAGGTGTTCCACGAGCAGAACCCGCAGTACTCCGTGAAGATCGAGCAGTACGGCTGGAACGACTACTGGTCCAAGCTGGTGACCGGGTTCATCTCCGACACCGCGCCGGACGTGTTCACCGGGCACTCGTCGAAGTACCCGCTGTTCGCGGACAAGGGCCAGGTGCTGCCGATCGACGACTTCGTCGCCAAGGACAACGTCGACCTGAGCATCTACCAGAAGGGTCTGGCGGATCGGTGGATCGGGGCCGACGGCAAGCGGTACGGGCTGCCGAAGGACTGGGACACCGAGGTCTACTTCTACAACAGCGCGTTCACCGAGGCGGCCGGGATCAGCACCGAGCAGCTGAACTCGATGACCTGGAACCCGCAGGACGGCGGCACCTTCGAGGAGATCGTCCGCCGGCTGACGGTGGACTCCAAGGGCCGCCGCGGCGACCAGCCCGGGTTCGACAAGGACGACGTCAAGGTCTACGGACTCGGGTACGCCGACGCCGGCGGGGGCGACGGTCAGACCAGCTGGAGCTGGTACGCCGCGATCAACGGCTGGAAGTACTCCGAGGGCGAGCCGTGGGGGACGAAGTTCTTCTACGGCGACCCGAAGTTCACCGACACGATCGGCTGGTGGCGCGGCCTCATCACCAAGGGGTACATGCCGACGTACGCGCAGGCGAAGTCCGGGGTGGACGTCACCACGAGCTTCGGTGCGGGCAAGTACGGGATGACCCCGAACGGTTCCTGGATGCTCGGGACGTACGGCGGGCTGAAGCAGGTGAAGACCAAACTGGCCCGGCTGCCGATCGGCCCGATCGGGAAGCGGATGTCGATGATGAACGGCCTCGCGGACACCATCTGGGCCGGGACGACCCGGCGGGAGGCGTCCTGGGCCTGGGTGAAGTTCCTCGGCTCGCAGACCGCGCAGGACATCGTCGCCAAGGCGGGAGTGGTGTTCCCGGCGGTCGCTGCGAGCATGCCGGCGGCGAAGGCGGCGTTCGCCAAGGGCGGCTGGGACGTCACGCCGTTCCTGGAACCGGTCGAGGCGGGTGACGTCTTCCCGTACCCGGCCAACCCGAACGCGGCGGACGTGACCGCGGTGATGACGCCGGCGATGGACGCGGTGATGTCCTTCGAGGCCGAACCGGCGTCACTGGCCAAGGCCAACGACGATGTGAACCAGATTCTCTCGGCGAACGCCTGAGGGTTTCCCCGGGGCCCGTCTACGCCCGGGGGAGTACGTCGTACTGCGTCCGAGGGCGCAGAGTGCTCCCCCGGGGGTAGGTGAGGTGTCGCCGCCGAGGCGACGCGGTGAGGGGGGTCCGGACGACACGATCGGTGCAGTCGAAAACTGCGACCACACCGAGGAGTGTCATGACCGAGGAGAAGCCGGGCGGACCGATCCGCATCGGCGACAAGGAACGCGAGGACGCGGTCAAGCGTCTGGGCGAGCACTACGAAGCCGGCCGGCTCACCGCCGAGGAGCACACCGAGCGGATCGGCCGCGCGCTGGAAGCCAAGACCGACGCCGACCTGGCCGCACTGTTCTCGGACCTCCCGAGTACGTCGGGACAGGAGAAGCCACATGCCGATCGACCTGATGCGGCTTTCGGGTTCGACCGGCCGGCGTGGGCGGCGCGGAGTCCGTTCGGGAAGATCCCGTTTCCGCTGCTGACCGCGTTGGCCGCGATCGCGCTGATCGCCTCGATCGGCTGCGTGGTGGGTGGCGGGCACCCGCCTGTCCTGCCGCTACTGCTGATCGTGGCCGCGGTGGTCATCGCGCGTAAGCGCCGGCAGGAGCGTCGGGCATGAGGGCGGCCTACCGGGTCCTCAGCCTGGCCATCGCGATCGCCGTCGTACTCCAGGTCGCGGCGATCGCGCTGGCCGGGTTCACCGTGTCGAAGGACGCCGGTGACGGGGTCACGATCGGGGCGGACTACAGCAACTTCGGCCAGAGCTACCACAGCATCGCCGGTACGGCGATCGGGCTGGTCGCGCTGATCCTGCTGATCGTGTCCTTCCTGACCGACGTCCCGCGCGGCCGGTCGCTGGCCGGGATCATCGTCGGCCTGGTCGCGGTCCAGTTCGCCCTCGCGGTGGTGTCGTTCGGCATCCCGGCGCTGGGCGTCCTGCACGGCATCAACGGCCTGGCCATCGCCGGCGTTGCGGGAGCCGCGGCCCGTCGATCGACCGAAACACCGGCGCAGCAGACGGCCAATGTCTGACAAGAAGCGGCTGCGCGGGCGACTGATCGCCCTGGGGGTGACCCTGGCGGTGCTGGCACCGCTGGGGTACCTCTGGGCGACCAGCCTGGTGCCCAACGACTACTCGGCCGCGGAGATGGGGTACGCCGACTACGGCGGCGGACCGATGTCGGGCGGGCACTCGGGTGGGCACGCGCATCACGGTCGGACGAGCGTCGCCGATCTCACCGGGCCGAAGACCGGGACACCGGATGTCGACGTCACGTTGACCGCCCGGAAGACGAAGTACCAACTCGCCAGCGGTGAGACCGTCGACGGGTACACCCTCAACGGGACCTCGCCGGGGCCGCTCATCCGCGCGAAGCTGGGCGACCTGGTCCAGGTGACGCTGGTGAACGACAACGTGCCGGACGGGGCGACGCTGCACTGGCACGGCATCGACGTACCGAACGCCGAGGACGGTGTCGCCGGCGTGACCCAGGACTCCGTACCGATCGGTGGGAAGCACGTCTACCGCTTCATGGCCGACCAGGCGGGCACGTACTGGTACCACTCGCATCAGGTGTCCAGCGAACAGGTGAGGGGCGGCCTCTTCGGCACGATCGTGATCGCACCCGAACAGCCCGGTGAGGTCATCGCGGCGATTCACACGTACGACGGGAAGCGCACGATCAACGGGCGGACGGGCACCCAGCAAGTGGAGATGGCCGCGGGTACGACGGCTTGGGTGCGAGTGATCAACACTGACAATGCGATCCTGCGGGTCGGGCTGATCGGAACGCCGTACAAGGTGGTGGCGGTCGACGGGCGGGATGTGAACGGGCCGACGCCGGTGACCGCGGCGTTCCCGTTGGCGGCCGGGGCACGGGTGGATCTGGAGGCGGTCGTCCCGGCGAACGGGTTGCGGCTCGTGGCCGGTGCCGCGACCGTGTCGCTGGGGATCGGTGCGAACCCGCCGACGGGGGAGCTGCCGCTGGAGACGGTTGATCTGCTGTCGTACGGAACTCCGACCGCGCTGAGCTTCGACCCGGCGAAGGCGGACCGCAACTTCGAGTACCGGATCGGCCGGCGGCCCGGGTTCCTCGACGGTGTGCCGGGGTTGTGGTGGACGATCAACGGGCACAAGTTCCCCGACGTACCGATGTACATGGTTGCCGAGGGCGACGTCGTACGGATGAAGATCTCCAACACCAGCGGCCAGGCGCATCCGATGCATCTGCACGGGCATCACGCGGTCGTGCTGTCGCGCAACGGTGTCGCCGCGACCGGGTCACGCTGGTGGGTCGACACCCTCGAGGTCGGCAACGACGAGACGTACGAGATCGCCTTCCTGGCCGACAATCCCGGTCTCTGGATGGACCACTGTCACAACCTCCCGCACGCGTCGGAGGGGCTGATGACGCACCTGATGTACGAGGGTGTCAGTACGCCGTACCGCATCGGCGGACCGTCGCACAACGAGCCGGAGTGAAGGCCTAGGACGCTTGCTCCTCGAGTCGGGTCATGTGGGCCAGGTGCAGTGCCGCGATCCGCGCGCAGGCCGCGTCGATCGCGGCGCGCTGGGACTCGTAGGAACCGCACCAGAAGGGGTTGTCCGGCTGTGGATCGAGTTCGTCGTCGACGTCGGCGTACCACTCGTCCGCCGTACGGAACACCCGTGCGTGCAGATGCACCTCAGTGCCCAGCTCGTTCACCGCACCACTCCTGGAGTGAGACCGTGTACGTCTCCAGAATGAAACGGCGTACCCGCGGATCGGGCGAACGACACGCGGTTGGTTCAGGTGACCAGGACGGTGATCCGCTGGGCGGTGTTGTTGGCGAAGCCGCCGCGGTTCCACTCCGCCTCGATCGGTTGCTCGCGACCACTCGCGTCGTGCGCGCGGACGGTGAGGACATGCTCGCCGGGAGTGGCGTCCCAGTCATAGCTGAAGGCCCGCCAGGCGAGCTCGTCGTTGCCAGCAGCATCTAGTTTGGCGAGATGCCAGCTGACGCCGGCGTCGACGCTGATCTCGACCCGCTCGATCGGTGCCCAGCCGGACCAGGCCCGGCCCTGCAGCGTGACGGTGCCGGAGGCAACGAAACGGTGACGGCTCATGAAGTCCGGGAAGCCGGGCGGGATCAGCAGCGCCCGCGGCTCGATCCGGGTCACCGGCTCACCGGGGTTGTCCTCGGGGGTCTTGCGGATCCGGTACGCCACCGCGTTCTGGAACCCGTTGAATTCGCGGTCGATCAGCTCGATCGACCGCAACCACTTCACACTCGCCATCCCGTACCACCCGGGGACGACGAGGCGCAGCGGATAACCGTGTTGCGGCGGCAACGGCTGACCGTTCATCTCCCAGGCGACGATCGCACCGGAGTCGATCGCCTCGGTCACCGACAGCCCGCGCTGGTAGTCCTGCTCGACACCGCGCTCGACGCCGTGGTCCGCGCCGGTGAACACGACGTCCACCGCGTCCTCGCGAATCCCCGCCGACCGCAACAGATCCGACAGCAGCACCCCGGTCCATTCCGCCGTGCCGACGGCTTCGTTCAGCCATGGCTGGCTGATCGGTCGCGGCTGCAACGCGGCTCGTCCGTTGCCCGCGCACTCCAAGGTGACGCGCACGGTCCGACGGCCCATCGCCCGCAACTCGGTCAGTCCGAACGACAACGGTTGCTCGACGCATCCGTCGATCGTGAGCCGCCAGTTGGCCGCGTTCGTCGCCGGAATGTCGTAGTGCACCAGGACGTAGTGCAGTCCCGGCGGCGTCACGTCGTACCGCAGCCCCTCCAGCGGCATCCCGTGATTCCGTGCCGCCAGCTGCAGCTCGTCACCGGTGATCCCCTCACCGGTGTCAGCCAATCGCCCCCGCACGCTGAATTGCTCGATCGACATCGTGATCCCCTCCCCTCGTCCAACCCTAGTGGGCCAGCGGGCTTGAGGACACTGCTAGGTCGTGTCCGGCCGTCCGGACACGACCTAGAGCCAGCCGTTGTCCAGGGCAATCCGGGCGGCCTCGGCGCGAGTGCGGGCGCCGGTCTTGCCGATGGCGGCGGAGAGGTGGTTGCGGACGGTGCCCTCGGAAAGGTGGAGCTCCTTGGCGATGTCGGCGACGGTCCCGCCCTCGCGGGCCGCCCGCAGTACGTCGGACTCCCGGGCCGTGAGCGGGCTCGTACCGGCGACGAGCGTCTCGGCGGCCAGCGAGGGGTCGACCACCCGGAGTCCCTGATGCACCCGTCGTACGGCGTCTGCCAGCTGGGCCGCAGGCGTGTCCTTGACGACGAAACCGGCCGCACCCGCCTCCATCGCTCGCCGCAAGTAGCCGGGCCGGCCGAAGGTGGTGACCATCAGGATCCGCACACCGGGTACGGCGGCCCGCAGCGCGGCGGCCGCCTCGATCCCATCCAGCCCCGGCATCTCGACGTCGAGGAGGGCGACGTCGGGCTTGGACGCCTGAGCGGCCGCGATCACCTCGTCACCGCGACCGACCTCGGCCACCACTTCGAGATCGGGCTCGAGGTCCAGCAGCGCGGCCAGCGCCCCACGAACCAGTGCCTGATCATCTGCGATCAGCAGTCGAATGCTCACGGTCCCACCCTGACAGCCAGGCGGAAACCGCCCTCAGGGGCCTGCCCGACCTGCACGCTCGCGCCGGCCTGGTCCGCCCGTTCCCGCAACCCCATCAGCCCATGACCGGACGCACCGCCACCGGGCGTTGGTCCTTTGCCGTCGTCCAGTACTTCGATCTGCGTAGCGCTCAGCCGGATCGTGCACCGCTTCGCGCCCGAATGCCGTACGACGTTCGTCACGCCCTCTCGCACCACCCAGGCGAACAGCTCACGGTTCTCCTCCGGCACCTCGTCCATCGTGGTCGGCAGGTCGGCCTTGATCTCCGCCGCCTTCAACGCGGCCCGCGCCGACACCAGCTCGCCGGCGAGGCTCAGCTCGCGATACCCCGCGACGGCAGCCCGTACGTCGGCCAGCGCCGCCCGGGCCAGACTCTCCACATCGGCGACCTCTGCGCTCGCCCGCTCGGGGTTGGCAGCGATCAGGCGACCGGCCAACTCGGCCTTGACCGTGATGACGGTCAGCGAGTGCCCGAGGATGTCGTGCAGGTCCCGGGCGAACCGGTTCCGCTCCTCCTGGACGGCCAGCTCGGCCATGTCCGCCCGCGTCTTGGCGAGCTCGATGCTGCGCTGGATCGCCCGCCGCATCCCGAACACGGCCAGCGTGCCGAGGAAGATTGCGAACCCGTAGCTGTTGTCCGTCGTCCAGCCCGGCACCACCCGCATCGACAACTCGGCTCCGGCGAGTAGCGCGGCCGCGATCGCCAAGGCCAGCTTGAGGTCCAGGTACATCATCGCGACCGCCGCGATGTACACCAGGCAGGTCAGCGCCTGCTGCCCGGCCGACGGGAACATCAGGAACATCAGGCCGAGCATCCCGGCCAGGTAGATCAGGCG
Source organism: Kribbella sp. NPDC049174 (assembly GCF_043197365.1). Taxonomy (NCBI): domain Bacteria; kingdom Bacillati; phylum Actinomycetota; class Actinomycetes; order Propionibacteriales; family Kribbellaceae; genus Kribbella; species Kribbella sp. NPDC049174. The sequence goes on from NZ_JBICSZ010000002.1 coordinate 964,028, forward strand.
CTGCCAGGTCGGCTGTCCGCCGGCCTGCATGCCGGCCCAGCGGATCCAGCCGAAGAAGCCGAGATAGCTGATCGCGAACAGGAACAGCGCGGCGAAGCCGACCATCTGGGCGATCCCGGTGCCGTGCTCGAGGATCGCCTGGAACACGTTGACCAGGTAGAACAACCAGATCCCGGCCGCCAGCCAACCCCACCGGCGCGGCCCGGCGGAGTCACGCTCCGCCAGGCCGTCGAACAGCGTCGGTGTCCTCGTCACGCTGGTCACGCTAATGCACAGACTTCAGGCGCGGGCGGTGTCGGCCCGGAACCGGCGCAGGCCGATGATGCCGAGTACGACGGTCCACCCGAGCAGCACCATCAGCGCGTGGGTGTCCAGACCGCTCTGCGTCAGCGCACTGCGGGAGGTCTGACCGGTCCAGTACGCCGGGGTCAGCTGGGCGATGTGCTTCATCAAGGACGGCATCTGGTCCACCGGCAGCCAGAGTCCGCCGAAGGCCGCGATCAGCATCGTGGACAGACCGGTGATCGGCTGCACACTGTCCGGCTTGGCGAGGTACCCGATGACGAGGCCGAGAGCGGCGAACGGGAGCGCGCCGAGCCAGGACACCAGCGCGACGGAAGCCCACTGGCCGGCGCTCAGGTGCACGTGGCCGAAGACCATCCCGGACACGAACACCACCAGCAGCGGCGGCAATGCGAGCAGCAGCGACAGGATCACCTTCGTGGTCACGTAGGCCTGCGGCTTCAGCGGAGTGAGCCGCAGCGTGCGGTTCCAGCCGCCGTCGCGTTCGGCCGCGATCACACCGCCGCTGCTCATCGCCGCGGACATCGAGCCGAACATCGCCATACTCACCATTACGTAGGCGACCGCCGAGATCCCGCCCTCGCTGGCGTCCTTCGGCAGCGTCACGCCGAAGATCACGAACAGCACCAGGGGCATCAGGATCGAGAAGATCAGCACCCGCCGGTTCCGCAGGGTGCGACGGATATCAAAGATCAGATAGTCGCGGTTCATGCCAGGGTCTCCTGTTCGGCACCGATCGCCAGGACGGCGTCCTCGAGGTCGGCGGAAGTCACTTCGATGTCGTGCGCCCGGGTGTTGCCGAGCAGGTAGCGCAGGGTGTCGTCCGAGTCGGCGCACTGCAGCAGCACCACGTCACCGCGGGTCTCGACGTTCCGTACGCCGGGCAGGGACGCCAGATTCGCCAGGTCGGCGCCGGGGACGGTCGCCCGGATCGTCCGGCCGGACACACTCGCCTTGATCTGCGCGGCGGTGCCGTCGGCAACGACCTTGCCGTTGCGCATCAGCACGACGCGATCGGCGTACGCGTCGGCCTCCTCCAGGTAGTGGGTGGCGAACAGGACGGTCCGGCCGCGCGCGGTCTCGGCGTGCATCGACGCCCAGAAGTCGCGCCGGGCCTCGACGTCCATCCCGGTGGTCGGCTCGTCCAGCACGATCAGGTCGGGCTGCGGGATGATCGCCATCGCGAACCGCACCCGCTGCTTCTGCCCGCCGGACAGGCCCTTCATCTTCCGGTCCGCCAGGTCGCCGATCCCGGCCCGGTCGAGTGCCTCGGCCACCGGCATCGGGTCCTTGTGCAGCCCGGCGACCAGGTTCACCAGCTCGCCGACCTTGGCGTCCTCGATGATGCCGCCGCTCTGCAGCATCACCCCGACCTGACCCTGTCCGATCGCGTCGACGGGCGTACCGCCGTACACCTGGACGGTGCCCTGGTCCGGCCGGACCAGGCCGAGCAGCATCTCGATCGTGGTCGACTTGCCGGCCCCGTTCGGACCCAGCAACGCCACCACCTCGCCGGTCCGGATGCTCAGATCCACCCCGGCGACCGCCTGCACCGCCCCATACTTCTTGGTCACGCCCTTCAGGCTGACCGCAGTCTGTGTCGTCATACCGAAAAGGTTCGCCGGGTCCGGCGTCCCACCCCTGGATCGGCCGTCACGACGTACCCATGACATCCGTCAGCCGGCTTTCGGGGTCGGTCCTCAGGGGTTCTCCCCGGGGGACGAGAACACGCGAAAGGACACCGCTACGCGGCGGCTGTGTTGGTTGCCGCCTTCGGCGGTGGGCGTGGGGTGGGGTCAGGGGTGGGTGTGGTTGGCGTCAGGCGCTGTGGAGGAGGTGTCTGCGGGGTTGACCGGGCGGGGACCGAGAGCGAGGGATCCCGGGGAACCATTGTGGCGACAGGCAGAACTCGGTTGTTCTGTTGGGGATGGGGGGTTGTGGGTGGGGTGGGGTGGGAACGGCGGGGGTATGAGTGTGCTGCGGGTGATGACGTGGAATGTGTGGTGGCGGTTCGGGTCGATGTGGGTTGCGCGGCACGAGGCGATTGCGCAGACCTTGCTTCTGGCGAACTCCGATGTCATCGCGTTGCAGGAGGTTTGGGGGACCAGGGCAACGAATCAGGTGGCCGCGCTCGGTGCGGAGCTCGGGCTGCACGGTGCGTACGCCGGTCCGTCGTACCCGCCGGCCACGGACGTGGCGCGGGACCCGCGGGACGCCGGAGTCGAGGTAGGCATCGGGCTGCTGAGTCGGTGGGAGATCACCGGCTGGCGCGTGGTGCGGATGCCTGCTCGGCATCGCGCGTTCGATCCGGTGGCCGTTGTCGCGACGATTGCGCATCCGGTTGCGCCGTTGCATGTCGTGGTGGGGTGCCTCGAGTACGACCCGGCGTACAACGACGATCGGTTGGCGCAGGCGGCGTTGCTGGCTGAGCTTGCGACGGATCCGGCGTTGGACGGTCCGCTGCCGGTTGTCGTCGCGGGCGATCTGAACGCGCCGGCGGGCAGCCCGTTGCTGCGGCCGCTGGCCGACGTACTGACTGATGCGTGGGTGGCCGGGAATGGTGATCCGGCTGTGGTGACGGCGCCTGCCGAAGCCGGTCCGGAACTGCTGGGGCAACGGATCGACCACGTGTACTTCCGCCCTGGGATGTTCAACCGCCCTGTCACGGTCACCGAAACCTCGGCACCCGGTGATGCGGTCGACGGCGTCACGCCGTCCGACCATCGGGCCGTGCTCTGCGCGCTCGAGTTCTGAGCGTCTTGCACTTGGTTCAAGCGTCGGTATGGTCTGGACTTGAACTTAGTGCAGGGTGGCGGGGTGATGGCTGTTTCGGTGGTTGTGGCGGCCGGGCTGCAGGGTGAACCTGGGCAACCGCCGTCAACAACGCCATGTTCCTCGGCGCAACCGCCCAACGCTCCCCCGACTTCGCCACCAACATGCTGACCCAGGCCGAAACCGCCATCAACCAACTCGGCAAACTCCTGTCGTCCGGGCAGGCAACCAACACCTAGTCCAGCGAACCCCGGGGCGCCACCCACAGGTGGGGCTGCCCGGTGACGGCGGCGATGTGCTCGAAGTCGGCGTCGTAGTGCAGCACCACCGCGCCGTGCTGTTCGGCGACGGCGGCGGTTAGTACGTTCAGAGCACGGGCAGCTCTGTGCATGTTGCGAGCGGCCATGCGAGTTTGGATGTCGCGAGCCCGCTCAGCTACGGGCTCCGTGAGCGGCAGCGTCACATAGAGAGATCGGCGTCGCTCGGCGATGGCCTTCAGGTCTGCTTGGTTTCGGCCTGAATATCCAGCCCGCAGGTCGAGGGTGACGCAGGTGGCGGCAGCGCGGTCCGCGATGAGACCAGCGATCAGCCTCTGCACCGACGGGAGCCCGCTCCGAACAGCCACCGAAGTATCGATGAGGTAGAGCTTGCCTGTACCGGACGGGCTCAACGATCGGCCTCGCGCATGACCTCGACATTGCCGATGTCCGGACCGACGCCGAACGCGTACGGGTCGTCCAGCAGTGCCTCGATCCGTTGGCGCCGTCTGGCCACGAACTCGAGGGCGGCGTTCACCGTGTCCTTCTTCGTCACAGTCCCCAGCTCCCTCGCCGCCAACGCCAATGCCTCGTCATCCACGTCGATCACCGTCTTCATGTCTCGACGATATCTTCGGGTATATATACGCCCACAGAGCTGGATATACAAATTCACTGAATCGTTGTCGATCTCGAGGTTGCGAGTGGTAGCCGGGGCGCGTGGGTCAGGTGGCGCGAAGGGTTTGGAGGCCTTGCCAGAGGAGGTCTTGGAGGGTTCGGGCGACCTTTTCGGGGGAGGGTGGGGCGGGGATGCGGCTGCGCCAGATGGCGAGGCGTTCGGTGGCGCCGGAGATGGATTGGGCGACGATCTGGATCTCGTCCTCGTCGGCGGTGCGGCCGGGTGGGAGGTTCATCCGGACCATGGCGGCGATGAGTTCGATGAAGGCGGCGCGGACCTCGTCGGTGGCCGCGCCGGCGGGGCCGGCGGCTGGGCTCATTCCGAGCATTCCCTCGTCGATGAGGACCGACCACGCCTGGGGGTGGTCGTCGAGGAACTCGAACCAGGCGACGAAGCCGGCGTACAGCGCGTCCTCCGCGTCCGGGGCGGCCATCACCGCGTCGGACACGGTGTCGAGCAACTGGATGCGGAGCCGGGCCAGGCAGGCGAGGAACAGTCCGTCCTTGGAGCCGTAGTACTGGTAGATCAGGGGCTTCGACACCCCGACCTCAGCAGCCACGTCGTCCATCGACGTGCCCTGATAACCCCGCTCCCCGAAAATCCGCTCCGCCGCCTCCAGGATCTCCCGCTCCCGAGCCCGCCGATCCCGCCGCCGCTTCACTGGCGCGGCGCCTACCTGCGTACCCTCGCCCGCGCCAACCGCGTGTGTTTCAGGGGAGGCGCCGGGCTTTTCGGGGGCTTCTGGGGTTGGGGTTGGAGGGGCGGATTCCTGGGTTGGGGGTGCGTTGTGGGTGGGGGAGGTCACCTTGCGAGTCTAACTGACTCCGAGTAACTTACTCGGAGTAAGTTCGGGTCGGCAGGCTGGAGGATCGCGATGGGGCAGGACAGTGCGCACCACCGGATCGTTGTGGTGGGGACCGGCTTTGCGGGGATCGGGATGGCTGTTCGGTTGAAGCAGGCCGGGTATGACGACTTCGTGGTGCTGGAGCGGGCCCAGGACGTCGGCGGGACCTGGCGGGACAACACCTACCCGGGCTGCCGGTGTGATGTGCCGTCGCATCTGTACTCGTTCTCCTTCGCGCCGAACCCGGAGTGGTCGTCGACGTTCTCGCCGCAACCCGAGATCGAGGACTACCTCCGCAACGTCACCGACCGGTTCGGGATCCGCCCGCACATCCGCTTCGGCCACGCGGTCGAGAAGGCGGACTGGGAGGACGGTCAGTGGCGGATCCGCACCAGCCAGGGTGAGTTCACCGCCCAGCTCCTCCTGTCCGGGATGGGCCCGCTCGCGGAACCGTCGTACCCGAAGTTGCAAGGGATCGAGTCGTTCGAGGGGGAGGTCTTCCACTCGGCGCAGTGGGACCACGACCTCGACTTCAGCGGTCGCAAGGTGGCGGTGATCGGGACCGGGGCGTCGGCGATCCAGTTCGTGCCGGCGATCCAGCCCGAGGTCGAGGAACTGCACCTGTTCCAGCGCACTCCGCCGTGGGTGATGCCGCGGCCGGACCGCAAGATCACCGCCGTGGAGAAGGCCGTCTTCCGCCGCTTTCCCCTGGCCCAGAAGGCGATGCGGGCCGCTGTCTACTGGGGCCGCGAGTCGATGGTGCTCGGCTTCGCCAAGCTGCCGGCGATCATGAAGCAGGCGCAGAAGGTCGCCGAGAAGCACCTCGAGCGGCAGGTCCGCGACCCGCTGCTGCGGGCCAAGCTGACGCCGGACTTCACCCTCGGCTGCAAGCGTGTGCTGATCTCCGACGACTACTACCCGGCGATCGTGCAGCCCAACGTCGAGGTGATCACTGATCAGATCGCGGAGGTGACCCCGACCGGGATCGTCACCGGGGACGGCGTGAAGCACGAGGTCGACACGATCATCTACGGCACCGGGTTCCGGGTCACCGATCTGCCGGTGATGGACCTGGTGCACGGCCGGGACGGCGTCTCCCTGCGCGAGGCCTGGTCGGACGGGATGGAGGCCCATCTCGGTACGGCGGTCGCCGGCTTCCCGAACTTCTTCCTGCTGATCGGCCCGAACACCGGGCTCGGGCACAGCTCGATGGTGTTCATGATCGAGTCGCAGATCGCCTACATCCTGGACGCGCTGAAGGTGATGGACGCCGAAGGGCTGCGGCAGGTCGAGGTCCGGCCGGAGGTGCAGTGCGCGTTCGTCGACGGTGTCCGGTCCTCGATGCGGAACACGGTCTGGACCCGCGGCGGCTGCACGAGTTGGTACCTGGACTCGGAGGGCCGCAACACCACCCTCTGGCCGTCGTTCACCTTCCGGTTCCGGCAGTTGACCAGGCGGTTCGACGCGGGCGAGTATCAGACTCTCGCTATGTGACATCGCTCGTGTTACATTCGATCAGTCAGATAGCCGGCTGATCGGAGCGGTGCCGTGGTGGAACTGCTGATTCCGCTGCACGGGCTCGGTGGCCGCGGCGACCTGCCGGTTCCGCTGTGGCTGGCGATCTACTCCGCCGGTGCCGCGGTGGCCGTCTCGTTCTTCGCGCTGGCCGCGTTCTGGTCCCGGCCGCGGTTCGAAGTTACTGCTGGTAAGTCGCTGAACCGGCTGACTCGGATTGTCGACAATCGACTCACCCGATCGCTGCTCAAGCTGACCGGGGTGGCGGCGCTCGCCTTGATGCTCGGCGCCGCGTGGTTCGGCAGTAGCTCACCGGCGCTCAACCCGGCACCGACCTGGCTCTACGTGTGGATCTGGGTCGGCATCATCCCGCTCTCGCTGCTGTGCGGCCCGATCTGGCGACTCGCGAACCCGTTCCGCACGATCGCGGGACTTGTGCGGAGGACGCCGTACCTGCGCGGGGCGTCGTACCGGAAATTTCCCGACGGGATCGCCTACTGGCCGGCGGTCGCCGGGCTGGCCGGCTTCCTCTGGCTGGAGCTCGCGTATCCGGCGGGCTCCGAACCGCTCGTCGTCGCGATCTTCGTGACCGGCTACGCGATGGTGAATGTTGCCGCAGGCATCGTCTATGGACCGGCCTGGTTCCGGATCGGCGACAGCTTCGAGGTGTACGCCGAGGTCCTCGCGCGACTCAGTCCGCTGGGCCGTGGCGCCGACGGTCGCCTGGTACTGCGGAACCCGCTGGCCGGCCTGGCGACGCTGCCGCAGGAACCAGGAATCGTCGGCCTGCTGTGTTTGTTGCTCGGATCAACGGCCTTCGACGGGATCTCCCGCTGGTCGGCGTGGACGCAGCTGACCGGCGACCTCAGTAGGACGCAGCACATCGTCGTACACACGCTCGGTCTGATCACAGCGGTGGCGATTGTGTCGGTGCTGTTCGTGCTCGCGGCACGGACGACCGGGATGGCACGAGTGCGGCCCGGCGCGGTCGGGCGGGCCGGGTTGCCGGGGGCGTTCATGCATTCGCTGGTGCCGATCGCGATCGGGTACGCCGTGGCGCACTACTTCTCGTTCGCGATGTTCCAAGGCCAGGAAGGCGTGCTGCTCGCGACCGATCCGTTCGGGCGCGGCTGGGACTTGCTCGGGATCGGTGGGACGCGGATCGACTACGCGTTCCTCGGCACCGGTGTGATCGCGGGGGTCCAGATCGGTGCGATCGTGCTCGGACACGTACTTGGGGTCGTGTCCGCGCATGATCGTGCTGCCGAGCTGTTCCGGCGCCGGCAGTTGCGGCGGGCGCAGTACCCGATGCTCGCCGCGATGGTCGCCTTCACGGCCGGCGGGATCGCGTTGGTGACGGCATCATGATCGCCCTGCACCTGGGCGGCATCCCCGAGACCGCGATGGTGCTCGGCCCGATCCTGTTGATCGTCGCCTTCATCCGCATCGCCCGCCGCAACGAGGCCACACTCCCCGACGACGAGTACGACGAGTACGACGACTGGGACGCCGACCTGGGCGACCTCCCCACCCGCGACCCGCAGACCGAGAAACGCGCCGAGGTCTGATCCACCGCGGCACCCACGACTCGACCTCCAGTCGGTCTACCTGGCCGGCTGACGGCACCGGCCGGCCGCTGTCACTGACTCTCAAGCGGCCAGGAGGGTGTACTGCTCGTCAACGCGGGCCAGGTGCTGGCTGGTGGCGAACTCGGCGAGTTGGGTGCAGCCGGCGGTGATGGCGTCGTGGAGGGTCGGCCACTGGTCGACACACCAGTACGGGTTGTCGGGCTGGCGGTCGTTGTCGTCGTCGATGTCGGCGCACCAGCCGCCGGTGAAGGCGCGGTGGACGTGCAGTCTGAGCTTCATGGTCGTGCTGGTTTCTCGGGGGACTTTGGGCGGGTGGGCAGGATCAGAACGGCAGCGGCCGGCCTGACGGGGTGCGAAGATCAATGGTCTTCGTGGTGCGGCGCGTACGCAGTGGTCTGCGGCGAAGCTGGATCTGTCGGCTCATCGTTCCGGTCCTGCCTGTGCGGGAGGCGGTTTCGCCCTGTGGTTGGTTAGAACAACATCCCAAGTCTTTGGTTCGCGCACATGCGGAAAACTACCGATATCGATACCTACGCAGCCCTTAGGTACCCCTCGGGCCGCACTGAGGGTCAGGGGAGGGTCCTTAGTCGGGATCGCAGCCAGTAGTGTGATGGTCACAGCTCAGAGCAGCCTGGCCAAGGCTGCGCGGCGCTCGGCAACCGGTGGGTCGATCGCCATTCGGCAGCGGCCGCCAGGGAGGCCCTGGAGATCCAGTAGGTGCTTGATGTTGGCGATGCTGCCCTGGACCGTCTCCACCGCTGACTCGACCGTCGGCTGCGCGCTGTAGCCGCTGAGGAGTTGGGCGAAAAGCCCGGGCAGGGCACCGGCGTTGCCGGAGACGATTCCGGTGCCGCCGGCAATCATCACGTCGGGGAGCTCGGCGTCGTTACCGGACCAGACCTCGAAGTCTGGTGGGGTCCCGTCGGCGTACGCGCGGACGACGTCCGTCCCGGCACCGCTGACTTTCACCCCGACGATGCCGTCGATGGTGGCGAGCTTGCCCAGCAGCGACGGCGGTACGACGGTGCCGGCGAGCGCGGTGAACACGTACACGTAGACCGCCGCGCCGTCCGCGGCCGCGGCACAACGCTCGAAGTGTTCGACAACGCGCTGAGGCCCGGCCGGGACGAAGTACGGCGTGATGACGGCCAGCCGCTCGGCACCGCGCCGCCGGGCCTCCGCCGTCAACCGGACGGCCTGCCGGGTCGTCGCAGCGCCGACATGAGCGATCACCCGCGCAGGTCCGGCCGTGTCGAGCGCGGTCGAGATCACGTCGAGCCGCTCGCCGTCGTCGAGCGCCGGGAACTCGCCGTTGGTCCCGGCGACGAACACCGCCGGGACCCCACCATCGATCACGTGCTCGACCAGCGCCCGCACTCCGCCGAGATCCACCTCCGCGGAACGGTCGAACGGCGTGGTCAGCGCGGCTGCGATCATGGCGGATCCTCTCCAGGGGCGGATCCATCACGATAGTCGACTGCAATCGATTGAATACGGCGATCTCAGAAGCCGGTGATGGCGAGATCGTCCAGGTCGTAGGTCAGGTTGTTGTGGACGGCAACGACGCCGGGAATGCGGGCGACGGCGTACGAGGCGTGTTCGGTCCGGCTGCGGAAGGTGAGGGTGCCGTTGAGGGTGACGACGCCGTGGTCGACGTGCACGGTGACGGTGTCCGGGGGACGATCGATCAGGGCGCGGACCTCGGCGGCGATGCTGCCGTCGGACCGTTGGTAGACGCTCAGCAGGTGGTGCGCTGTGAGTACGCCGATCAGCCGCATCGCCGGGTCGACGACGCACAGCAGTGGCTGCGACGACCCGGCCAGCCGTGCCGCCGCGCGGTCGAGGTGCGCATCGCCGTACACCGTCTCGGGTGGTCCGGTCATCAGCTCGCCCGCGGTCCGGGCCGCCGACTGACGCCACCGGGCCCGCGCCTTGGACCCACCCAGGATCGGACGCGGATCATGACCGCCGTGGAACTCCAGGTTCGTCAACAAGGCCTCACTCGGCACGATGCCGACCGGCCGCTCCGCTTCGTCCACGACCGGGACCGCACCCGCGTCAGCCGCCAGCAAGGCGCAGACAGTGTCCCTGAACGCGGTCTCCCGCCGAACCGCCACCACGGTGCGATCCATCACGTCTGAAACCCGAAGTTCCCCCATACCGCCCACACCCCTCAAGCACTTCGAGAATACCGCTCTATCCGGTGGAGGGCAGCGTCTTGGGGTCCAGACCCAGCTCTTCGTAGGCGACGACTTCGATCTCCCGGGCCATGGCTTCGCGGAAGGCGGCGACCAGGGCCTGGCCGGCCAGCGGGATGATGTTCTCGAGGGTGCGCTGGATCTCGGGCCAGCCGTCGGCGGGCAGGCCGGCGTCGGCGAACTCGCGCCAGACGGTGCTGCGGAACAGTTCGACGTAGATCTTGGCGACCGCGTCGGCCTGGGTGAAGAGCTTGGGCAGCATCTCGAAGATCGCCTGCATCGGGACGCCGAGTTTGATCACCTCGAGACCGGTGCGGAGCAGGTCGGGGTTGGGGATTCGCAGCTTGCCGTCCTCCTGCCGCTCGGCGATCCCGAGCTCGACCAGCCGGGCGATCACCGTCGGGTCGTGCGGTACGCCGGCCCGCTCGGCCAGCTGGTACTCGTCCAGGACCTCCGGCTCGGACGGCGTCCACGGGTTCACCAGGGTCTCGAAGACGCCGAGCGCCATCGCGCCGTCCGGGAGCTCGCTCATCATTCGCTCGACCGCGGCCAGCGTGTAGCCCTTGCCGAGCAGCTCCTGGACCAGCGTGAGCCTCGCCACGTGGTCGGCGCCGTAGTACCCGGTCCGGCCGACCAGCCGCGGCGGCGGGATCAGGCCGCGCCCGGCGTACGCGCGCACGTTGCGGACCGTCATGCCCACCTTGGCGGCGAGCTGATCGACGGTGAGCTCGTCCGGCATCTGTGCTTCCACGCTTGACAGTCTTCCAGACTCCACGTTACATAGAAGATGTAACATCAGCCATGGCGCATGCGTGATGTCCTGAACCTATGGTCGCGAAGGAGCACCACAGATGGCGGTCCCGTTGGCAACCACCGGTACGGCGACGTTCGACCAGATCGCGATCGTCACCGGGCTCGTCTCGCTGCTGTACCTCGCCCTCGCCGTGCTCCTGTGGCGGGAGCGGACCGGGCGCGTCACGCTGGTAGGACGACTTGCGGACACCATTGGGAGACTGGACGGAGTCCCCCGATGGGCCGCGCTGACGCCGTACCTGCACGCGGTCTCACTGCTGGCCTGCGCCTTCGGCGTCTGGTGGGACATCGCGGTGCACATCGCCCGCGGCCGCGACACCGGCCCGTTCGGGACGCCGGCGCACTACCCGATCTTCTTCGGCATCCTCGGCGTGATCGTGTCCGGCGTCCTGCCGATCGCACTCGCCCGCAAGCCGCTTCCCGCCCGCACGATCAAGCTGACGAAGGGGTGGCGGATCCCGTGCAGCGCCGCCCTCGTCACGGTCTGCGGCACGTTCGCGCTGGTCGGCTTCCCGTTGGACGACGTGTGGCACCGCCTCTTCGGTGAGGACGTCACGCTGTGGGGGCCGACCCACCTGCTGATGATCGGCGGGGTGGTGTTCTCGATCTTCGCGCGCTTGCTGGCGCTCGCCGAGGTGGAGCAACTCCTCGGCATCAACAAGCGCCGCCTGTTCCAGGAGATCGTCGCGGTCGGCGCGTTGCTGATCGCGTGGGACCTGTTCAGCACCGAGTTCAACTACGGCGTACCGCAGTTCCCGCTGGTCCTGCACCCGATCCTGATCGCGTTCGGCGCCGCGCTGGCCTTCACCGTCCTGCGCGCCCGGCGTGGTCCGGGTACGACGTTCGCCGCGCTGGCCGTCTACCTGGTGATCCGTGCCGGGATCGCCTGGGCGGTGGACCAGCCGCTCGGTGGGATCCTCGGTCACTTCCCGCTGCTGATCGTCGAGGCGGTCCTGGTCGAGGGGGTCGCGTTTGCCCTGGGCAACAAGAACCGCTTCCGCCTCGGGATCGTCGCCGGCGCGCTGATCGGCACGGTCGGCGTGATCGCGGAGTACGCCTGGAGCCAGATCTGGATGCCGATCCCGTGGCCGTCGTCGACGCTCCCGTCGGCACTCGGGTACGGCGTCGTGACCGGGATCGGAGCCGGGATGGTTGGTGCCTGGCTCGCGACCCGTTATGCCGAGGTCGCCGGTGACGAGCGGGCGACGGGCATTCGGCAGGCGCGTCCGGTGGCGGTCCGCCGTACGCATCAACTCGGGGCCGTGGGTCTGGCCGTCGTACTCGGGACGGTGTTCTTCTGTGTGCCGCGGTCAGCCGAGCCGGGTGTGTCCGCGACGGTGTCGTTGGAGCGGGTGGCCACGGGGGCCGAGCAGACGGCGTACGTGACGGTCAAGCTGCAGCCGGACGACGCGGCCGAGGGTGCGCGGTGGTTCGAGGCGATGGCCTGGCAGGGTGGCGGGTTCCTGACCCACCGGATGGTGAAGGTTGCTGACGGCACCTACCGGTCGGCGGACGCGCTGCCGATGTTCGGCAAGTGGAAGTCGATGATCCGGTTGCACACCGGTCAGCGGGACCTGGTGTCGATGTGGGTGTACGCGCCGGAGGACGCCGCGATCGCGAAGCCTGCCGTGCAGGTGTCGGACGGGCAGACGGTCGAGTTCATCGACGAACAGCAGGTGCTGCGGCGCGAGGAGCGGACGGACGTGCCACGATGGATGTGGAACGGCGGCTACGCCCTGCTCGGCGTGGTCGGCCTGCTGGAGATCGCCGGGATCACCTGGCTGGTCGGACGCGGCGCCCGCGGTGGGCGTCTGCGGGCCGCCCACCTGGCGGCCGGTGAGCGTGAACGGGAGACTGCGTGACGATCCAGGCGGAACGGTCGGAGGTGACCACGACCGACGGCGTACGTCTGAATGTGGAGACCATCGGGCCTGACAATGCGCCCGTGACCGTGCTGCTCGTGCACGGGTGGACCTGCTCGACGCGGTCGTGGCACAACCAGGTCGAGGCGCTGCCGCAGATCCTCGGGCAGAACGCCGTACGCGTCGTCACCTACGACCACCGCGGTCACGGCCGGTCGGGTGCCGGGCCCTCGGGGTCGCAGCGGATCGAGCAGTTGGCCGATGACCTGGTCACGGTCCTGGACGCGGTCGGCGGCGACGGTCCGATCGTGTACGCCGGTCATTCGATGGGCGGGATGACCTTGATGGCGCTCGCGGACGAGCGACCGGAGCTGTTCGGCTCGCGGATCGCCGCGGCGGCCTTGGTCAGTACGACGTCCGGCCAGGCCAGCTCAGGTGCGTTCGGTATCCCCAACCGGTTCGACTCAGCGGCAGTGGCCTTTGCGCCGCGGGCGGTGAACCTCGTGGGTGCGCGGATCGAGCGCAAAGCCCAGCGCGCTGCACTCACCGGACGACGGGGACTTGGGCTGGCTGCTGCCCGCCTGCAGCGGCCGGCGCTGCGCCAGGTCGTGTTCGGGAAGAAGGTGGACCCCGCCGAGGTGGACCTCTTCCTGGAAGACCTCGCGGTCGTGCCGGGCCCGTCGTACGGCGGCTTCTTCGAGGCGATCCTGCAGCACGACCGCGGTCACGCGCTGAAGGTCCTCGACCAGCTTCCGGTCGAGATCATGCACGGCACCCGCGACCGCCTCCTCCCACCCCGCCACGCGAACCGGATGGCCGCGGAGCTCCCCTCCGCCCGCCTCTGGATGTACCCGGGCGCCGGTCACATGCTCATGCAGGAGCGCCCCCGAGATGTGACGCATCGCCTCGCCTCGCTGGCCCGCAAGGTCCGCGGCTGAGAATCGCGTCACGGCTGGGACGAGCGATCTCGCCTAGGGTGACGGGGTGCAGAACCTGCTTTCGGATGTTGTCGTCGTCGACCTGACCCGGGCGCTGGCCGGTCCCCATGCCGCCATGATGCTCGGGGATCTCGGCGCGCGGGTGATCAAGGTGGAGACACCCGAGGGCGGGGACGACAGCCGGGGCTGGGGTCCGCCGTTCGTCGAGGGTGAGTCGACGTACTACCTGTCGGCCAATCGGAACAAGGAGTCGGTGACGGCTGACCTGAAGTCGGAGGACGGTCGCGCCTTCCTGACGAAGTTGGTCCGACGGGCCGACGTACTGATCGAGAACTTCCGGCCCGGTGTGCTGGACCGGCTCGGGTTCTCCACGGGGCGGCTGCACGAGCTCAATCCGGGCCTGGTGATCCTGTCGATCACCGGATTCGGGCACGACGGACCGGACGGCGGACGGGCCGGGTACGACCAGATCGCGCAGGGCGAGGGTGGTCTGATGAGCATCACCGGCGCGGTCGAGCCGACCAAGGTCGGCGTACCGATCGCCGATCTCCTGGCCGGGATGTACGGCGCCTATGGAGCGGTGGCCGCTCTGCACGAGCGATCGATCACCGGGAAGGGCCGCGTCGTCCGGACGAGCCTGCTCGCGTCGGTGGTCGGCGTGCACGCGTTCCATGGGACGAAGTGGACGGTCGCGGGCGAGTTGCCCGAGCGCGTCGGCAACCACCATGCGCAGATCGCGCCGTACGGGCTGTATCGGACGCAGGACGACATCGTGCAGGTCGCGGTCGGGAGTGAAGGCCAGTGGCGGACTTTCGCGCCGATCGTCGGACTGGATCCGGCCGACGAACGGTTCGCGGTGAACTCGGCCCGGGTGGCGCATCGGCCGGCCCTCACGGCCGCCATCGAAGCCGCCTTTGCGCAACACAAGGCCGACGTGTGGCTGGAAAGGCTTGCGGACAAGGGGATTCCGGCCGGGAAGGTACGCGACTTCCAGCAGGTCTACGAGTGGGAGCAGACCCTGTCCCAGGGACTGTTGATCGACGTCGAGCACCCGACGCTCGGCAAGATCCAGCTGCCCGGTCCGCCACTGCGCTTCGACGACCAGCCGTACGCCGGTGCGCGCGAGACCAACCTGGCACCGCCGCGACTCGGCGAGCACAACGAGTCGATCAGAGCCTGGCTGGACTCAGAGTAGACGCGCGGACCACGAGCTCCGGGCGGATCAACGTCTTGCGCGGACGCTCGGACGTGCTGCTCCGGAGGCGCTGCAGCAGCAGGTCGACGGCCGTCGTGCCCACCTCGGCTGCCGGGAGGCGGACAGTGGTGAGGGGCGTCTGCAAGTAGCCGGCGTAGGGGTGGTCGCCGTACCCGGTGATCGCCACATCGTCGGGAACGGCGAGACCTTGCTCGGCGAGCAGACGCAGGAGGCCCAGAGCGAAGTAGTCGTTTCCCGTCACGATGGCGTCCGGATGGCCATCGGTCAGGAGGGTCTGGGCGAAGCGGTAGGCCTCTTCGGGCTGCCAGGGCAGCGCGAGGGAGTCGTAGCGCTTGGTCGGCACCGCGCGGATTGTGTCCTCGGAGACCTTGAGGCCGGCGTCCGACATCGCGCGGCGGAAGCCGGCCACCCGGTCGGCCGTGGTCGTGATCGGCAGGTCTTCTTCGAGCACCAGCAGACGACGAGCGCCGCCGGCGATCAGGTGGCTGGTCGCCTCGTAGCTGCCGCGTTCGTTGTCGACCCCGACCATGTCGCAGTCGAGCTCGGGCACGTCACGGTTGACGAACACCAGCGGGATGCCGGCGTCGCGGACCCGGCGCCAGTGGTCCCACTCGGCTTGCACCGGTACGACCACGGCGCCGTCGACCGCGGACCGCAGCAGCGCCTCGGTGGCGCGCTGCTCGTTCTCCGCGCTCTCGTCGGTGACGAGCAGCAGCAGCGAGTACCCCTGGGCGCGGACCCGGAGCTCGATGCTGCTGATCAGCTGGGCGTAGAACGGGTTGGACGGGTTGGTGATGACGAGGCCCAGCGTCATCGCCGAGCCGAGCACGAGCGACCGCGCCAGCGTGTTCGGCACGTAGCCGATCCGGGCCGCCTCGGCCTGCACGGCCGCACGCGTCTTCGGACTCACACTGTCCTTGTCGCCGAGCGCCCGCGACACCGTGTTCACCGACAGCCCGAGCGCTGTCGCGATGTCGCGCAACGTCGCGCGCCGCGCCTCCGTCATCTTGAACCCCCTCGAGCAGCTTAAGCCTTCACGGCCAGGTGGATCCGCACCTGGACGGAGCCCTCGACAGTAGCGCGTAGCCGCAGCCAGTGGCCGAACGCGGTGACCGGCCAGCTGATCAGTTTTCCGGGGTCGACGACGTGCTCGGTTCCGTCGAGGTCGCACCAGGTGATGCCGTCCGGTGAGACCTGGGTGACATAGGTCGCCGTACCGTCGCCGCCGACGTGCTGGACGAACCAGCGCGCCTCACCGGCCCAGGCGACCTCGTACGGCTCGGTGGCGAAGCGGGCGTCGAACGTGGTGTCGCGTTCCAGCACCGCGGTCATGGACTGTCGCATGGGCCTACCAATCAACCGAGATGAGGACGGAGTCGAGGAAGAGGAAGTTCCGGACGCTGCTGTGGGTGCGGACCGAGAAGTAGAAGTTCAGCAGGTTCTCCAGCGTCTCGTAGCGTTCCTGGTACGGCGGAACCGGTACGTCGCGCATGTCCATCACCCGGTCGTTGACCTGCAGCTCGACGTTCTTGCGCGCGTCGGTGTCGACCAGCCAGCGCAGGTAGTGCCAGTTCACCTTGGTCGGGACCTCGTTGTAGCAGAGCTCCTGCGGTTCGCCGAAGGCCTGCCAGTCCTCCGGGTTCGGGGCGGTGAAGTCGGCGGCGTACTCGAGTTTGACCTTGCCCTCGAAGTGCTCGCGCGGGGTCGGCTCAGGCACGGTCGGGGCCATCCAGCGGCGGGTGAAGCGGTTGTCCAGATCGGTGTTCTGGTACCGAGCGACCGTGTGGTAGCGCAGTCCGCCGTCACCGCACAGGTCGGTGGCGACGGTGAACGCGCCGAACTGCGCCTCGGACGGGTGGGTGTTGCCGTCCCACCGCACGTCGCCGAAGCTGTCCAGCTCCGCGCCGCCGCCCAGGGTCGCCTCGGACTTGAAGGCGAAGTACGTCTCCAGTTGGACCAGGCCGCGGCCGCTCATCGTGAGCCGGCGGATGGCCACCGCGGTGTGGCCCTTGTACGGCCGGGTGGCGAGTTTGAGCGCATAGGTACCGCTGAGGGCACCGTGGGTGCCGATGTCGAAGAAATTGCAGGCCGACAGCTGTGGCGGCCGGAAGTCGCGCATGTGGTCGTCGACCGTGCTGAGGTCGCCGCGGCCGTTGTAGTTGCCGAGCAACTCGCACCAGCCGTGCGTCCCGCTGTCGAACTCGTCGAACGCCAGGATGCGCGGCAGCGGCGAGAACTTGGACAGACGCGGATCGGCGGCCAGCAGCGCGGCGCGCACATCGGATGTCGTCACGCAAAGCCTCCCAAGGCGGATCAGGTGGATGGTTGGTGACGTTAACGTTCACGGGAATTGGCCGTCAATCGGTTGTTTCGCCCTGAGCAACGCTGGTCTATTGACACTCAAATATCACGCTT
Source organism: Kribbella sp. NPDC049174 (assembly GCF_043197365.1). Lineage (NCBI taxonomy): Bacteria > Bacillati > Actinomycetota > Actinomycetes > Propionibacteriales > Kribbellaceae > Kribbella > Kribbella sp. NPDC049174. The sequence goes on from NZ_JBICSZ010000002.1 coordinate 981,429, forward strand.
CTACGGTGCATTAACGCTACCGTTAACGTTCACGGTGCGATCCGCTCTACTTTCTGCTCGAAAGAGGTCGCCCAGACATGCAGTCGCTGAGCCGTGCCCTCACCGTGCTGGCCGAGCTGAACCGCGAAGACCGGGCGTACGGCGTGACCGAGCTGGCCGTCACCGTCGGCCTGCACAAGAGCACCGTGCACCGCATCCTCGCGACGTTCTGCGAGCACGGCCTGGCGGATCGGGTCGACGACCACCGGTACACCGCCGTCGACGGGCTTGCGGCGTTGCGACGTACCGCGGAACGCCGCACCGGATCATCGTTGGCAGACCTGGGCGGCCGCCTCGGCCGGCTGGTCGTACTCGCGAAGCCGCTGCCGAAGAGCGCCGGGACGGTGCTGCAGGTCGCCGCCGTCGCAGGCGCCGGTGGCTCGCACGGCGACCGGCTCGGCGGCGCCGGCGGGTCGCCCGGTATTCTCCCCGTCCAACCGGGGCACGCGGTGTCGCTCCGACGGAGCGCCCTCGGTCGCGCCTACTTGTCCGCGCTTCCTACCGACCAGGTGACCGGCACTCCAGATCTGCTCGACGCGTTGCAGCGTGTCCGGGTGAGCGGCTTCGCGCACAACTCCAAGCCGGTGGCGTCGCTGCCGCGGATGGTCGCCGTACCGGTGTTGGACAACGCCGGGCGGTGTGCGGGGGCGCTCGGTGCGGAGCTGATCCAGGCCGGTTCGATCGAGGAGGTACGGCGCGTGGTGTCGGTATTGCGGAGCGGCGTCTGATGGGGGCGTACGTCGTCCGGCGGTTGTTCTTCTCGCTGTTCGTGCTGTGGGGCGCGGTGACGATCATATTCGTCGTACTGCGCTTGGTGCCCGGCGACCCGGCGTACATCATGCTCGGGCCCGACGCGGACCAGGCCCAGGTCGACGCACTGCGAGCGCAGCTCGGGCTCGACCACTCGCTGATCCAGCAGTACGCGACGTACCTGGCGAACGTCGTCCACCTGGACTTCGGGCAGTCGTTCCGGCTGAACGCGGACTCGATGAGCCTTGTCCTGCAACGGGTTCCGGCTACGATCCAGCTCGCCTCGACCGCGCTGCTGCTGTCGTTGCTGATCGGGCTGCCGCTCGGGGTGATCGCGGCGCTGCGGGCGAACAGCTGGGTGGATCGGAGCATCTCGGTGTTCTCGCTGATGGGTCAGTCGACACCGTCGTTCTGGCTCGGGATCGTGCTGATCTTGGTGTTCGCGCGTGGTCTGCAGGTGTTGCCGAGCGCCGGCTCCGGGACGTGGGCGCATCTCGTCCTGCCGACGATCACCCTCGCCCTGCCGTTCCTGGCGATCCTGGTGCGGGTCACCCGCAGCGGTCTGCTCGAGGTCGTGCACGAGGGATACGTGCAGACGGCCCGGGCGAAGGGTCTCGGCGAGGGGATCGTGGTCCTCGTCCACGCGCTGCGGAACGCGCTGATCCCGATCGTCACCGTGGTCGGCCTGCAGTTCGGCGCGTTGCTCGGCGGCACCGTGATCGTCGAGACCGTGTTCGCCTGGCCGGGTGTCGGCCGGTTGCTGATCGACTCGATCGGCCGCCGCGACTACGGCGTGGTCCAGGCCTCGATCTTGCTGGTGGCAACCATCTTCGTCTTCATCAATCTGCTCGTGGACCTGCTCTACGGCTTCCTGGACCCGCGGGTCCGCCTGGCTGGTGACTGAAGTGGCAGTCGACGTGAGAACAACAGCCCTCCCGGTCGTGCGCAGCCGGCGCCGGGGGCGGGCCGGCTCGGCCCGGATCCGATTCGGCTTCGCGGTGATCTCCGTGTACGTCGTGGCCGCGATCTTCGGACCGTGGCTGGTCCGGTACAACCCGGTCGACACCCGGACCGCGGACCGGCTGCGGCCGCCGTTCAGCCGGCTGTCCGACGGGTCGTTCGCGATCTTCGGCACCGACCAGGTCGGCCAGGATCTGCTCGCCCAGATGTTGCAGGGGGCGAGGATCTCGATCGCGGTCGGGCTGGCGACCCTGGTGCTGGCCGGCACGATCGGGATCACGATCGGACTGGCCGCCGGGTACTTCGGCGGCTGGCTGGACGGCGTACTGATGCGCGTGGCCGACATCCAGCTGGCGTTTCCCTCGATCCTGCTGGCGATCTTCATCGCCGCGCTGCTCGGTCCCTCGGTGGTGAACGTGGTGATCGTGCTGGCGGTGTCGAACTGGGTCACGTTCGCCCGGGTCGCGCGCGGTCAGGCCTTGGCCACGCGGCGGCGTGAGTTCGTCGACGCGTCCCGGACGCTGGGCGCGGGCACGTGGCGGTTGATCTCGCGCTGTGTGTTGCCGGCCTGTGTGGCGCCGGTGCTGGTGGTGGCGACGGTGGAGATCGGGCACGTCATTCTGGCCGAGGCGTCGCTGAGCTTCCTCGGGTTGGGTACGCCGGCCAGTACGCCGAGCTGGGGTGTGACGATCGCGAACGGGCGCAACTACCTCGCCGACGCGTGGTGGATCTCGACCGTGCCGGGGATCGCGCTGGCCTTCCTGGTGGTCTCGCTCGGCGTCCTCGGTGACGCGTTGCGCGACCGCTACGACCCGCGGCTGAGGAGTCTGTGAATGAGTGTCCTCTTGAGAGTCCGCGACCTGCGGGTCGAGTTCGCCACGTCCGGTGGCACGGTGACTGCGGTCGACGGCGCGTCCTTCGAGGTCGGTGCCGGTGAAACCGTTGCGCTGCTGGGCGAATCGGGCAGCGGGAAGAGTGTCACCGCCCAGGCCGTGATGGGCATCGTGCCCAAACCGGCGGGCCGGATCACCAGCGGGTCCATCGAGTACGACGGCCGCGACCTGCTGGCACCCGGTACGGCGAAGGGCCTGCGCGGGCGTGAGATCGCGATGGTGTTCCAGGACCCGTTGAGCTCGCTGAACCCGGTGTTCCGGGTCGGTGCGCAGATCGGGGAGATGTTCCGCCGCCACCGGGGCGCGTCTCGTCGGGACGCCCGGGCGGCCGCGTTGGACCTGATGAAGCGCGTCGGGATTCCGGCGGCGTCGAAGCGGCTGGACGACTATCCGCATCAGTTCTCCGGCGGGATGCGGCAGCGGGTGATGATCGCGATGGCGCTGGCGTTGTCGCCGCGGCTGCTGATCGCGGACGAGCCGACGACCGCGCTCGACGTCACCGTGCAGGCACAGATCATGGACCTGCTCACCCGGTTGCAGGCCGAGGAGGGCATGTCGCTCGTGCTGATCACGCACGACCTCGGCGTGGTCGCGGACGTGGCCGACCGCGTCGTACTGATGTACGCCGGTCGCGTCGTCGAGATCGGCCCGATCCGCGAGGTCTACGAACACAGCGGTCATCCGTACACCGCCGGCCTGATGGGCTCGGTCCCGATCCTCGACGGTCCCCGCGAACGCTTGACGCCCATTCAGGGGGCGCCGCCGGACCTACTCGATCTGCCGTCCGGTTGCTCGTTCCGCCCGCGCTGCCGCTACGCAGACGGGCTATGCGCGGAGCAGGAGCCCGTGCTGCTGACCCTCTCCGGTCGCCCCGACAACCATCGCGCGGCCTGCCACCACCCGGAAGGAGTCCTGACCGATGTCCGCTGAGACACCGCTGCCGACCGCCGCTTCCGTGCCAGGCGAGACACCTCTCCTTTCCGTGCGCGATCTGCACACCTCCTTTCCACTGCGGTCTGCGGTGCTTCGCCGTACGGTCGGACAGATCCAAGCGGTCGCGGGTGTGTCCTTCGACATCCCGGCCGGTGGGACGCTCGGCCTGGTCGGGGAGTCCGGGTCGGGCAAGTCGACCGTGGCGCGGACCATCATCGGGCTGGAGAAGGCCCGCTCGGGCAGCATCCTGTTCGAGGGCGAGGAGCTGACCTCGTTGCCCAAGGCCTCCATGCGGCGGGTCCGCCGGCAGTTGCAGATGATCTTCCAGGATCCCTACGCGTCGTTGAACCCGCGCGCGACCGTCGAGCAGATCATCAGCGAGGCCTGGGAGATCCACCCGGACGTCGTACCGCGCAACCGCTTCCGGGTCGAGGTGCGTGAACTACTCGAACGGGTCGGCCTGAACCCGGACCATGCGCAGCGGTACCCACACCAGTTCTCCGGCGGTCAACGGCAGCGGATCGGGATCGCCCGGGCGCTGGCGTTGCGGCCGAAGCTGGTGATCTGCGACGAGGCGGTGTCGGCGCTCGACGTGTCCGTGCAGGCACAGGTGCTCAACCTGCTCGCGGATCTGCGCCGCGATCTGGGCCTCGCGTACCTGTTCATCGCGCACGACCTGTCCGTCGTCCGTCATATCTCTGATCAAGTCGCGGTGATGTATCTCGGCCGGGTGGTGGAGACGGCGACTCAAGACGAGTTGTTCAACCGGCCGTTGCATCCGTACACGCAGGCGCTGTTGTCCGCCGTACCGGATCCGAAACCGTGGGACAGGCCGGCTCGCGAGCCGATCATCATCGGTGGCGATGTGCCTTCACCGGCGGATCCGCCATCCGGCTGCCGCTTCCGCACTCGCTGCTGGAAGGCCGACGACGTCTGCGCCCGCGACGAGCCATCACTGGAGACGCGACTGGACCTGCATCCGGCCGCGTGCCACTTCGCCGCCGAGCTTGCGGGGGCGGGCCGATGACCGAACTTGTGCTGCTCCGGCATGGCGAGTCGTTGTGGAACGCCGAGGACAGATACCAGGGCCAGCAGGGCACAGGCCTGAGTCCACTCGGACACCACCAGGCGAAGCTGGCGGCGGAGTACTTGCTGACCACCGGGCCGTTTGATCAGATCGTCGCGAGTGATCTGCAACGGGTGGGCGAGACCCTGCAGCCCTACCTGGACAGCCAGGACCAACCGCAGGTGCGCATCGACAAACGGTGGCGCGAGATCGACGTCGGGACCTGGGGTGGGCGGACGTTCGCCGACGTCCTGGCCGAGGAGCCCGAGGTCGTCAAGGCCTTCGCCCGCGGCGAAGATGTCGCGCGGGGTGGTGGCGAAACCTTTGCCCAGTTGAGAGAACGGGTGTGGGACGCGATCCGCGACATCGCCGAGGCCGGCGCTCACCGGGTGCTCGTCGTGACGCACGGCGGGCCGATCCGGGTCGCGACCGCCTCGACGTTGCGGCTGCCTCCGGGCGGCGAGGTGTCGCTGGACCCACCGGTGAACTGCTCGCTGACGACTGTCCAGGTCGACGACTTACTCGCGGTAACAACGCTGACCGCCTACAACGCGCCGACGTCGACCGGCGCCGGATCCGGAGACGCCCCATGACGATTGCCTTGAGCAACTTCAGTTTCGTGGCCATGACCTACAACCTGTGGTCCGAGTTCCACCTCGACAACCGGCGGGACGCGTTGACGGCGCTGTTCACGACCCGTCCGCCGGATCTGCTCGCCGTACAGGAACTCCGTCCGAGCACCCGCAAGCTGCTCGACGACGCGCTGCCGGACCACGATCGCGTGGACGGAACGGCGGGCTGGGAGACCCAGAGCAACCTGTGGTGGCGGCGCGATCTGTTCACGCCGATCGAGTCCGGTGCCGAGGATGTCGGCATTCTCTCGCCCGACGCGCGCCTGTTCTGGGTCCGGCTGCGCTCGGCCGACGGCCACGAACTGACGTTCAGTACGGCGCACCTGACCTGGCCCGGGCATCCGGACGAGCGGGCCGATCTCGGCAACCGCCGGGTCGGTCAGGCCCGGGCTGTCGCGGAGGCCCTGGAACGGTTGGCGGGCAACGGTGCGTGCCTGTTCACCGTCGACATCAACGACATCGGCCCACCGCAGTGGGAACTCGGCAATGCCGGGTTCCTGGACAGTTTCACCGCACTCGGCCGGCACTCCCCGGTGACCCACCCGGTGGTGCCGACGGTGGCGACCGGTCCGATCGGGACCCGCCTGTCACCGCTCGCCTCACCACCGAAGGCGATCGACTGGATCTTCGCCCGCGGCCCGCTCGCCGCCCGGACCAGCGAGGTCGTCGAGTTCTTCCACGACGGCCGCGCCCCCTCCGACCACTACCCGGTCGCCGCCACCTACACGTTTACGTGAGAGCCCTGCCCTGCAAAGGAGAACCCCTGTGTTGAGGAAGCGAATCGTCGGGGCGCTGGCCGTCCTGACCACCGTGGCGGCCGGGCTGAGTGCCTGTTCGCCGGCGAGTGAACCGAGCAGTGGTGAGCAGGTCCTGCGGTACGCACCGGCGATGTTCCCGGTGTCGCTCGACACCCACAAGTTCGCCGGTGAGGAGGCGGTGCAGACCGCGATCCAGCAGATCATGGAGCCGCTGGTCCGGGTCGACGACGGCAAGATCGTCCCGGTGCTGGCCACCTCCTGGGAGAACCCCGACCCGACCACGTGGGTGTTCAAGCTGCGCACCGGGGCGAAGTTCTCCGACGGTACGCCGTTCGCCGCGAAGGACGTGGTGGCGTCGTACGAACGGCACAAGAAGCTCGACGGCCCGCTCGTCCCGCTCTACGCGACCGTGACGTCGTTCGCCGCGACCGACGACCAGACCGTGACAGTGAAGACGAGCAAGCCGCTCGGCACGCTGCTGAGTTCGCTGACGCTGCTGTTCATCGGGCCGGCCGACAAGATCAACGCCGACGGGTTCTTCAACAAGCCGATCGGGACCGGGCCGTTCCAGGTCACGTCGTTCCAGCCCGACGAGAAGCTCGAGCTCGCGGCCAACTCGTCGTACTGGGACGGTGCGCCGCAACTGAGCAAGCTGGAGTTCGTGAACATCCCGGAGGTCGCCGGGCGGATCACCGCGCTGGAGAACGGCGAGGTCGACGTACTCACGCAGATCCCGCCGGACCAGGTCGGATCGGTCAAGAGCAGCGATGGGATCAGTTACTCGACGACGCCGAGTTGGACGTACTACTTCGACTGGTTCAACTCGAACCGGAAGCCGTTCGACGACAAGCGGGTCCGGCAGGCGATGTGGCACGCGCTGAACCTGGAGAACACGGTCAAGGATCTGTTCGGCGATCTCGCCACGCCGGCGCAGGCGCCGCTCGCGCAGGGGGTGATCGGTGCGCCGAAGCTCACGCCGTACACCTACGACCCGGCGAAGGCGAAGCAGTTGCTCACCGAGGCGGGGTACCCGAACGGGTTCAGTACGTCGATGCAGTGGCCGCTGGAGGGTGGTCCGAACATCCGGGCGCTGGCGCAGGCGATGATCTCGGACTGGGCCAAGATCGGCGTCACCGTGAAGCCGCTGGAGAAGGAACGCGCCCAGTGGCTGGAGGACTTCGGCAAGCTCAACTGGGACATGAACCTGCAGACCAACGTCACCGGCACCGGCGACGCCGACTACACGCTGGCCCGCCTGTACGTCTGCACCGCCAAACGCAACGGCTACTGCAACCCGGCCCTGGACAACCTGCTGCTACAGGCCCGCTCGTCGGTAGACCAGGCCGAGCGCCCCAAGCTCTACCAGGAAGCCGGCCAGATCCTCTGGTCCGACGCAGTAGGCATCTTCCCCGCCGACCTAGCCTCCAACTCCGCCGTCCGCTCCAGAGTCCAAAACTTCCTCATGCCCCCCAGCGGCCGCCCCCTGTTCACAAAGGTCACCGTCTCCGGCAGCTGACCCCCGCGCGGTGCGCGGGCTCCCCCGGCTCCCCGCGCTCCAGCGCACACGACACACCGCGCACCACGCACACCGCGCTGGTCCGCGCGTTCATTTCCCGCCGCTCGTCGCCCCCAGGGCGACGGGCGGCGGTGCTTTTCCATCCACGTCGAATAGTCACGGCTCGGGGTGGAGGAGTGGTTAGGGGTTGACGCACGCTGGAGAAGGTTCTAACGTCCGGGAAATCGATTACTCGGGGTGTGCGGAGGTGTTATGGCCGGGGGCGTCGGCCTGGTCCGGATGTCCGGGATCGGGAAGCGGTACGGCGGGGTGCAGGCGTGCCGGGAGGTCGACTTCACCCTCGGCGCGGGCGAGGTACACGCGTTGCTGGGGGAGAACGGCGCCGGCAAGAGCACGTTGATGAAGATCCTGTCCGGTGACGTCACCGACTACGACGGCACGATCGAGATCAACGGCGACCCCGTCCACTTCGGCGGACCCACCGATGCGCAGGCGGCCGGCATCGCGATGATCCACCAGGAGCTCGACCTGGTCCCCGGCTTGTCCGTCGCCGACAACATCTTCCTCGGCCGCGAACTCCGTACGAAGCTCCACACCGTCGACCGCCGCCGGATGGACCGTGAGTCCCGCGCCCTCCTCGAACGCAGCGGCGTCCGGCTCGACCCGCGCCGGCCGGTCGGTGAGTTGCGAGTCGGCGAGCAGCAACTCGTCACCATCGCGAAGGCGATCTCCCTCGACGCCCGCGTCCTGATCATGGACGAGCCGACCTCTGCCCTCACCACCTCGGAGGTCGAGCGCCTCTTCGACGTCATCCGCGAGCTCCGCAGGTCCGGGGTCGGCATCGTCTACATCTCGCACCGGATGGAGGAGATCGCCAAGGTCGCCGACCGCGCGACCGTACTGCGCAACGGCCAGATCGTGACCAGCTTCGACCCGCGCAAGCTGAGCACCGCCGAGGTGGTCGAGGCGATGGTCGGACGCCCGGTGCAGACCATGTTCACCACCCCCGACGCCGACACCGGCGACGAACTCCTCCGGGTCGACAACCTCGCCTTGAAGGCCCGCCGCCCGCGACCCGGCCGCCGCGACCCCGAAGGCATCTCGCTGACCGTCCGCTCCGGCGAAATCGTCGGCCTGGCCGGCCTGCTCGGCGCCGGGCGCACCGAACTCCTCGAGACCCTGTACGGCGTCGCACCCGCAGGCGCCCAGTCCGGCCGGATCGTCCTGCAGGGCAAGGAGATCCGACCTAGACGACCACGCCAGGCACTGGCTCATGGCATCGGGTTTGTCCCCGAAGATCGTCGTACGTCGGGGCTCGTCCTGTTCCACTCGATCCTCGCGAACACGGTCGTCTCGAGCCTGCCGTCGTACGGTCGGCTGGGCGTGATCGCGCGCCGGATGGAACGCGCCGCATCCGTCAGGATGGCCGACCGGCTGCGGCTGAAGTTCGGGCGATTGCAGGACGACGTCGGCACGCTGTCCGGCGGCAACCAGCAGAAGGTCGTGTTCGGCCGGATGCTGCTGACCGAGCCGAAGCTCCTGCTGCTCGACGAACCCACGCGGGGTGTCGACGTCGGCGCCAAGGCCGAGATCTACCGGCTGCTCGGTGAGCTCGCCGGCCAGGGCCTCGGCGTCCTGCTCGCCTCGTCCGAGCTGCCGGAGCTGATCGGCGTCTGCGATCGGGTCGTCGTCCTGCGGGACGGGCGCGACGTCGCGTCGTTCAGTACGGCGGACTCCGGCGAGGGGGATCTGCTCGCCGCCGCGATGGGAGAAGGCGCGACCTTCGAGAAATTGTTGACAGCCGAGGAAGTCGGAGGGGCGCAGTGACCGACCTACAGGACAAGCCGGCCGCGGCGACACCGGTGGAGAAGTCCGCGGGTGGCGTGGTCGCGACGCTGTTCCGGTTCCAGAGTGTGTTCGGGCTGCTGGCGGTCTTCGTCGCGGCGATCATCTTCTCGCCGCGCAAGGACGGCGAGATCCTGTTCATCAGTGCGGACAACCTGGCCAACGTGGTCCGGGCGGTGTCCGAGATCGGCATCATCGCGGTCGGGATGACGTTCGTGATCCTGATCGGCGGGATCGACCTGTCGGTCGGCGCGGTGCTCGGACTGGCCGCGGTCGGATCCGCCGTCCTCATGGTCGAGAACGACTGGGGTTTCCTGCCGTCGGTCCTGCTGGTGCTCGCGATCGGCCTGGTCTTCGGTGCGCTGCAAGGTGTCGCGACCGCGATGATCGGCATCCAGTCGTTCATCGTGACCCTGGCCGGCCTGCAGATAGCCCGTGGCCTGGCCCGGATCTGGTCCGGCGGGCAGGGCGTCGCGATCTCGTACGGCGACGGGCCGAACGAGGCACCGGAGTCGTTCGCGATCCTCGGCGAACGCACCTTCGGCGGACTGGTCCCGATCCCGGTGCTGATCTTCGCCGTGGTCGCGATCGCGGCCGTCGTGTTCCTGCGGGTCAGTGCGTTCTCCCGGCATCTGTACGCCGTCGGCGGCAACGAGAAGGCGGCCCGGCTGTCCGGCGTACCGGTGGTGCGGGTGAAGATCGCGGTCTTCGCCATCTGCGGACTGCTTGCGTCGCTGGCCGGCGTGGTGCACGCCGTCCAGCTGAACCAGGGCAGCCCGAACGACGGGATCGGCTACGAGCTCGACGCGATCGCCGCCGTGGTGATCGGCGGGACCAGCCTGGCCGGCGGCCGCGGCTCGGTGGCCGGCACGGTCGCGGGTGCGCTGCTGCTCGGCGTACTGAACAACATCCTTGCCCTGAACAACATCGACTCCAACATCCAGCTGCTGATCAAGGGACTCGTGATCGTTGCCGCGGCCGCGCTGCAGCGACTCCGTCCCGCCTCGTGAGGAAGGTTCCCGATGCGCTCTCTCAAGATTCCCCTCGCCGCCGCGGCCGTTGCCGCCCTGGTGCTCGCCGGCTGTGGGACGACCAGCGAACGGACCGCCGACGCGCCGTCCGACGGGGCGTCCAAGTCCTGTAAGGGTGCCGACGGCAAGTACACGATCGGGATGAGCCAGGCGAACGTGGCCGAGCCGTACCGGCAGCGGATGGACGACGACATCGAATCCAGCGCTGCGGCCGTGCCGCAGTTCGACGTGAAGTTCGCCGACGCCGCGCAGGACAACGCCAAACAGGTCGCGGACGTGGAGAACTACATCACCCAGCAGATCGACCTGCTGATCATCAGCCCGAACGAGGCCAAACCGCTGACCGCGGTGGTGAAGAAGGCGTTCGACAAGGGCATCCCGGTGATCGTGCTGGACCGCAAGGTCGAGGGTGACGCGTACACCGGCTTCATCGGCGGCGACAACGTGCAGATCGGCTCCGAGGCGGGCAAGTACGTCGCCGAGAAACTGCTGCCGCAGGGCGGGAACATCGTGGAGCTGAAGGGTCTGGCCGGTGCGACCCCGCAGGCCGAGCGGCACCAGGGCTTCGTGGACGCGATCAAGGCGAACCCGAAGATCAAGATCGTCGCCGACGCCAGCGGCGACTGGTTGCGGGAGAAGGGCCAGGCGCAGATGGACGCGCTGCTGAAGGCCAACCCGAAGATCGACGTGGTCTACGCGCACAACGACCCGATGGCCGAGGGGGCGTACCTGGCGGCGAAGGCGGTCGGCCGGGAGAAGGAGATGAAGTTCCTCGGCATCGACGCGCTGCCGATTCCGTCCGGTGGCATCAAGGCGGTCGAACAGGGCCGGCTGAGCGCGACCTTCACTTACCCGACCAACGGCAAGGAAGCGATCGCCGCCGCGAAGAAGCTCCTGGTCGACTGCGGCACGATCGAGAAGTCCCAGATCCTCCCCACCCGCCTGATCGACAAGGAGAACGCCGGCAAGATCTACGCCGAGGAGAACCCGACCGGTTGAGGCTGGGTGCAGCAGGTGGGTGGTGAGTGGAGCGCCGCCCACCACCCGGCGCGAGCCGGATGACGTGGGGTGGGGGAGCGCCAGGCCTCCACCCCACCACTTACTTCCGGTGGGAGCTGGCTCGTTCCTGGAGGCGGGCTCCTAGGGTTGTGGTGGTCGGTGGCCGGGTGTTGTCGGCGATCCTTGCCAGCAGGAGGCGGGCGGCCACTGCTCCGATCTCGTAGGCGGGTTGGGCTACGACGGACAGGGGCGGGTCCACCAGCTCGGCCCAGGGCGCGTCGTCGAAGGCGACCAGACCCACGTCGCGGCCGGGGCGGATCTGCAGCTCCTGGAGGGCCTGCAGCACGCCGACCGCCATCGCGCTGTTGGCGATCAGCAATGCGTTCGGGGGCTCGGACTGGCGCAGGAGCTCGAGTGCGGCTCGACGTGCGCCCGCTGCCTTGTACTCGGTACGCCGTACCAGTCGAGGACTGCCCCGGTGCTTGGCCGCCCTGAGCGCGTCCCGGTAGCCGGCCAGGCGGTCGTCGGCCGTGCGTACGCCGGACGGCCCGGTGATGCACCCGATCCGTTCGTAGCCTTGGGCAACCAAATGCGTGGTGGCCTGCCGGGCCGCGAGCCGGGTGTCGACCAGGACCACATCGCTGTCCTGTCCGGGCAGCGGCCGGTCCACCGCGACGTACGCCGTCCCGCGGCCGGCCAGTTTCGCCACGCTGGTCGTCGTACCGCTGGGGGACAGGATCACCCCGGCGACGCGCTCCTGGATGGCGATGTCGATGTAGCGGTTCTCCTTCTCCGCGTTCTCGTCGGAGTTGCACAGCACGACCGAGTAGCCGACCTCGTGGGCCACGTCCTCGACGCCGCGGGCGATCGCGGTGAAGAACGGGTTCTCCACGTCGGAGATGATCAGCGCGACGACGGCGGCTTCCTGGCGGCGCAGGTTCCGCGCCGGGCCGTTCGGCTGGTAACCGAGCTCGTCCGCGGCCTTCCGGACCCGGGCGACCAGGTCGCGGTCGACCGTCGACTTCCCGTTCAGCGCCCGGGAGACGGTCGCCGTGGACACCCCGGCCCGCGCCGCCACGTCGCTGATCGTCGCCACGACTCCTCCCTTCGCTGAGGGAACACTAACTTCTGAGTAATGGATTACCCAGCAATCTGCCGTGCACTTTACGAACACAACCTTCGGGTGTTACCAGTGGCGTGAGAGGATCACCCGCGTGACTGCCTTGCCGAGTGTTTCGTACTCCATCACCGTTCGCCTCGAGGTGCCCGCGGGTGGCTCGACGGTGAGCAAGCTGACGACCGCGGTCGAGCAGGCCGGCGGTCTGGTCACCGCACTCGACGTGACCGCGTCCGGTCACGAGCGGCTGCGGATCGACGTCACCTGCGCCGCCGCCGACACCGAGCACGCCGGCCGGCTGGTCGAGGCGATGCGCGCCGTACCGGGTGTCGAGATCGCCCGGGTGTCGGACCGGACCTTCCTGATGCACCTCGGCGGCAAGATCTCGATGGAGGCCAAGCACCCGATCCGCAACCGTGACGACCTGTCGATGATCTACACGCCCGGTGTCGCGCGGGTCTGCCTGGCGATCGCGGCCAACCCCGACGACGCGCGCCGGCTGACCATAAAGCGCAACAGTGTCGCGGTCGTCACTGACGGTTCCGCCGTTCTCGGGCTGGGCAACATCGGCCCGAAGGCCGCGCTGCCGGTGATGGAGGGCAAGGCGGCGCTGTTCAAGCGGTTCGCCGGGATCGACGCCTGGCCGCTGTGCCTGGACACCCAGGACCCGGACGAGATCGTCCAGATCGTCAAGGCCATCGCCCCCGGTTTCGCGGGGATCAACCTGGAGGACATCTCCGCGCCGCGCTGCTTCGAGATCGAGGCCAGGTTGCGCGAGGAGCTGGACATCCCGGTCTTCCACGACGACCAGCACGGGACGGCGGTCGTCGTCCTCGGCGCGCTCTACAACGCGCTGCGGGTGGTCAGCAAGGACATCAGCAACGTGCGGGTGGTGCTGTCCGGTGCGGGCGCGGCCGGTACGGCGATCCTGAAGCTGCTGCTCGCGGCCGGGGTGAAGGACACGATCGTGGCCGACGTCGCAGGTGTCATCCACCTGGACCGCGAAGGCCTCTCGCCGGAGCTGCGCTGGATCGCGGAGAACACCAACGCGGCGAGGTACAGCGGCGACCTGAAGGGCGCGCTGGCCGGGGCGGACGTGTTCATCGGGGTGTCGGCACCGAACATCCTGACCGGTGCGGACATCGCCACCATGAACGACGACTCGATCGTGTTCGCGCTGGCCAACCCGGTGCCGGAGGTCGACCCGTCGGAGGCCGGCGAGCACGCGGCAGTGGTGGCCACCGGCCGGAGCGACTTCCCGAACCAGATCAACAACGTACTGGTCTTCCCGGGTGTGTTCCGGGGTCTGCTGGACGCCCAGTCGTCGAAGGTGTCGATCGAGATGGAGCTGGCCGCCGCGAAGGCGCTGGCCGGCGTCGTCACCGACGACGAGCTGAACGCGACCTACATCGTGCCGAGCGTCTTCCACCCCGAGGTGCACAACATGGTGGCGCACGCGGTCCGGGACGCCGCGGGCGGCAAGGCCCCGGCGCACGAGACCTACCCGGACGACACACCGAGCCTGTAATGACTGTCACGGTGGCGGGGGCGACCGGCTCGCGGAGGAAGATCTGGCTGTGGCGGATCGGCTTCGTCGCGGCCGTGGCGCTGCAGTTGTACGGCGTCTACGCGCCGAGGGAGGCCGGTCCGCATGTCGGGATCCCTGGCATCGACAAGGTCGCGCACCTCTTCCTGTTCGGGTCGGTCGCGTTCCTCGGGCTGATGGTGCGGATCCCGGCGCGCTGGTTGCTCGGCGCACTGGTCGCGAACGCGATCGTCAGCGAACTGGTGCAGTACTGGGTGCTGCCGCAACGCGACGGAGACCCGTTCGATGTCCTTGCGGACCTCGCCGGGGTGGCCATTGGTGCTTGGCTGGCCTTCCGTGTGATCCGTCGTACGCCATGATGGGGGGATGACGGCCTCGACCCTGACCGGTTCGCTGCTGGTGGCGACACCGCTACTCGACGAGCCGCCCTTCCGCCGGTCGGTGATCCTGCTGCTCGATCACGACGACGACGGCGCTCTCGGGGTGGTGGTGAACCGCGCGGCCGATCTGGCCGTCGACCGGGTGCTCCCGGACTGGTCCACCACCGTGAACGAACCCGGGGTGCTCTTCATGGGCGGTCCGGTCGGCACCGACAGCGCACTCGCCGTCGCCGAGGTGATCGAGTCGGCCGACCCACCGGGGTGGCGGGAGTGCTTCGGCCGGATCGGGCTGATCGATCTCGACGTACCGCCGGCGCTGCTGGAGGGCGCGATCCAGCGGATGCGCATCTTCGCCGGGTACGCCGGCTGGTCCAGCGGGCAACTCGAGGGTGAGATCACCGAGGGTGCCTGGTACGTCGTCGAGTCCGAACCCGACGACGTGTTCAGCCTGCACCCGGACGGGCTGTGGCGCCGGGTGCTGCGCCGCCAGAACGATCAGATGGCGTATCTGGCGACGTACCCGGACGACCCGACCCAGAACTGACCGGGCGGGGATCCGCCCGGCCGTCCACCGGCCGGGACGCTACTCGTCGTCGCCGCCCTTGTCGTCACCCGGGTTCAGCGACTCCCAGATCTCCTTGCACTCCGGGCAGACCGGGAACCGTTGCGGATCCCGGCTCGGCACCCACACCTTGCCGCACAGCGCGACCACCGGCGTACCCATCACCATCGCCTCGGTCAGCTTGTCCTTCGGCACATAGTGCGAGAACCGCTCGTGATCGCCGGGCTCTGCCGGCGCCGGCTGCGTCCGCTCGTCGACGACCGTCTCGGCCCCGGGGGTCAGCTGCGTACTCATGCCCCCGAGTGTAGGCCGCCACGCCCGGGATCCCCCGAACTTTCTCCTGTGGCTGCCCGCTCTCCGACACGCCGCTCTGATCTTGTCGGAGAAGTCAGGTAACGTTCCTGCCCGGCCGACAGTCGACTATCGGGGGAGTATGCCGTCCGTGGATTCGCACGCGCCAGTGACACCAGCCGTGCTACCTCCGGCCTACCCGGACCGCGCTGCGTGGGGTACCGCGAGCAAGCTGCGGGCCTGGCAGGCGGAGGCACTCAAGCTCTATCTCGACAGCCAGCCCAGGGACTTCCTCGCGGTGGCGACACCGGGAGCCGGCAAGACCACGTTCGCGCTCACGGTGGCCGCCGAGCTGCTGCACCGGCGGGTGATCGAGCGGATCACCGTGGTGACGCCGACCGAGCACCTCAAGGTCCAGTGGGCCGAGGCGGCCGACCGGGCCGGGATCGCGATTGACCCGGCGTTCGCCGGCCGGCGCGGGAAGACCAACAAGGACTTCCAGGGCGTCGCGGTGACCTACGCGGGAATCGCGGTGAACCCGCTGGCCTTCCGGGTCCGGACCGAGCGGTTCAAGACGCTGGTGATCCTGGACGAGGTGCACCACGGCGGCGACGCGCTGAGCTGGGGTGACGGCGTCCGGGAGGCGTTCGAGCCTGCCGCGCGGCGGCTGTGCCTGACCGGTACGCCGTTCCGCAGCGACGACAACCCGATCCCGTTCGTCACCTACGAGCACGGCCCGGACGGTGCCGCGCGGAGCAAGGCGGACTACACCTACGGCTACGGTCACGCGCTGCGCGATCACGTCGTACGCCCGGTGATCTTCATGTCGTACTCCGGCGAGATGCGGTGGCGGACCAAGGCCGGTGACGAGGTCGCGGCGCGGCTGGGTGAGCCGCTGACCAAGGATCTGACCGCCCAGGCTCTGCGTACGGCGCTCGACCCGGCCGGCGAGTGGATGCCGGCCGTGCTGGCGGCCGCGGACAAGCGGCTGACCGAGGTACGGCGGCACATGCCGGACGCCGGTGCTCTGGTCATCTCCGGCGACCAGAACACGGCCCGCGCGTACGCGAAGACGCTGCGCGAGCTGACCGGCGAGGCGCCGACCGTCGTCCTGTCCGACGAGAAGTCGGCCAGCAAGAAGATCGCGAAGTTCTCCGAGGGCGACTCGCGGTGGATGGTCGCGGTCCGGATGGTGAGTGAGGGCGTGGACGTGCCGCGGCTCGCGGTCGGTGTGTACGCGACGCCGACGTCGACGCCGCTGTTCTTCGCGCAGGCGGTCGGCCGGTTCGTGCGGGCCCGGAAGCGGGGTGAGACGGCGTCGGTGTTCGTGCCGTCGGTGACCCGGCTGCTGAGCTTCGCCGCCGAGATGGAGGTCGAGCGCGACCACGTGCTCGGCCGGAAGAACTCGAACGAGGACGGCGACATCTTCGCGCTCGAGGACGACCTGCTCGCGAAGGCGAACCAGACCGAGGGCGCCAGCGACGAGTTGGAGGCCAAGTTCGAGGCGCTCGGCTCGGACGCGAGTTTCGACCGGGTGGTGTTCGACGGCGGCGACTACGGGACCGGCGGCGACCAGGCCTCCGACGAGGAGCTGGACTTCCTCGGGTTGCCGGGCCTGCTGGAGCCGGACCAGGTCCGCGACTTGCTCCGCAAGCGGCAGGCGAAGTCGATCGCGGCGCAGAAGCGGTCCCAGCGCGGGTCGGACCGTGAGGACCCGACGCCGACCGAGCTGGCGACGCACGAGCAGATCGCGCTGCTGAGACGGGAGCTGAACGGTCTGGTCGCCGCCTGGCACCACCGCACCGGCCAGCCGCACGGCGTCATCCACAACGACCTGCGCCGCAAGCTCGGCGGCCCTGCCGCGGCCCATGCGTCCTCCACCCAGCTCAAGGAACGCATCGAGCTCATCCGCGACTGGGCCAGCCAGCGCCGGGCCTGACGCTCCGGCCGGTAACACCCCACCCTCGAGGGTGGGATGTTTCGTCTACGGTCGCGGCGAAGTGTTGACGAACCGATCGGGGCAGTGCAATCTCTGACTACCGCCCCGCAAGAAGTTAGCAAGATCCTGCAATTTCAATAGACCTCTTGTCGGTGTGGCACCCGTCCGTCCCCCCGCCCGAACGACGGAGGACCACCGCATGCCTCGGAAGAACCAGCCCGCCTGGCGGCTCCTGGTCGGTTTGCTCGCGGCCGCGCTCATCGCGGCCGGACTACTGCCCGGATCCGCAACAGCAGCTGTCACCGCCAATCTCGCCAAGACCCTGTCGGCCGGCAGTTCGCTCGGTGCGTACCCGAGCGGCAACGCCGCCGACGGCAACCAGAACTCGTACTGGGAGAGCGCCAACAGCGCCCTCCCGCAGTGGATCCAGGCCGACCTCGGTGCCGTCACCGACGTCAACCAGGTCACCCTGAAGCTGCCCGCCTCCTGGGGTGCCCGAACCCAGACCCTCACCGTCCAGGGCAGCACAAACGGGACGTCGTTCAGCACCGTCGTCGGCAGTACGGCGTACAACTTCGCGCCGGCTGCGAACAACACGGTCACCATCGACTTCGCCACCACGTCGGCCCGCTACGTCCGGCTGACCGTTACGGCGAACACCGGCTGGCCGGCCGCCCAACTGTCGGAGTTCGACCTGGCCGGGCCTGGTGGCGGGCCGGTCGAGCCTCCGACCGGTACGAATCTCGCGGCGGGCAAGCCGATCGAGGCATCGTCGTCCGCGTTCGACTTCGTCGCCACCAACGCGAACGACAGCAGTATCAGTACCTATTGGGAGTCCAACGGCTACCCGGCCACGCTGACCGTCAAGCTCGGCGCGAACGCCGACCTCAGCTCGGTCGTGGTGAAGCTCAACCCGGACCCGATCTGGGGGCCGCGGACGCAGAGCATCCAGGTGCTCGGCCGGGAGCAGTCCGCCACCGGCTTCACCTCGCTGGTCGCGCGGACCGACTACCAGTTCAGCCCGTCCGGCAACCAGAACTCGATCACCATCCCGGCCACCGGCCGGTACGCCGACATCCGGCTGCAGTTCTTCAGCAACACCGGCGCGCCCGGCGGCCAGGTCGCCGACTTCCAGGTCTTCGGTACGGCGGCGCCGAACCCGGACCTCGTGGTCACCTCGGTCACCTGGAGCCCGGCCAACCCGACCGAGACCACGCCGGTCACCTTGTCGGCCACGGTCAAGAACTCCGGCACCGCGGCCGCGCCGGCGAGCAGTCTGAACTTCCTCCTCGGCGGCTCGGTCGCCGGCACGGCCTCCGTCGGCGCACTCGCGGCCGGCGCCTCGGCCACCGTCACCGCCAACGCCGGGACCCGTGCCCAAGGCAACTACACGGTCGCCGCGGTGGCCGATCCCACCAACGCGGTCGTCGAGCAGAGCGACAGCAACAACACGCTCGAGTCACCGACCCAGCTGACCGTCGGTCAGGCAGCCGGCCCGGACCTCCAGGTCACCGGGATCACCTCCAACCCGGCCAACCCGGCACCCGGCGCCCAGGTCTCGTTCACCGTGGCCGTGAACAACCGCGGTACGGCGGCCTCCGGGGCGACCAGCGTCACCCGGCTCACCGTCGGCACCACCACGCTGAACACGAACACCGCCTCGATCGCGGCAGGTGCGAGCGTGACCGTCGCGATGACCGGGACCTGGACGGCGACCCACGGCGGCGCCACCCTGACCGCGATCGCCGACGCGACCAACGCCGTTGCCGAGACCAACGAAACCAACAACTCGCTCAGCCGGTCGATCGTGGTCGGCCGCGGGGCCGCGCTGCCGTACACGTCGTACGAGGCGGAAGCCGCCGACTACAACGGCACGTTGCTCACCGCGGATGCGCTGCGGACCTTCGGGCACACCAACTTCGCCACCGAGTCGTCCGGCCGGCAGTCGGTCCGGCTGAACTCGACCGGCCAGTTCGTCGAGTTCACCTCGACCGTGCCGACCAACTCGATCGTGGTCCGCAACTCGATCCCCGACTCGGCCAACGGGCAGGGCCTCGAGGCCACCATCAGTCTGTACGTCAACGGCGTCTACAAGCAGAAGCTGAACCTGTCATCGCGGCACAGCTGGCTCTACGGCAACAGCGACGGGCCGGAGTCGCTGACCAACACCCCCGGCGGTGACGCGCGCCGCCTCTTCGACGAGTCGCACGCGCTGCTCGGTACGTCGTACCCGGTCGGCACCAAGTTCAAGTTGCAGCGCGACTCCGGCGACACCGCCGGGTTCTACATCATCGACACGATCGACCTCGAGCAGGTCGCCCCGGCACTCAGCCAGCCGTCCGGCTGTACGTCGATCACCCAGTACGGCGCGGTGCCGAACGACGGGATCGACGACGCGGACGCGATCCAGCGGGCTGTGACCGACGACCAGAACGGCGTGATCGGCTGTGTCTGGATCCCGGCCGGTCAGTGGCGGCAGGAGAAGAAGATCCTCACCGACGACCCGTTGAACCGCGGCCAGTACAACCAGGTCGGGATCAGCAACGCCACCATCCGCGGCGCGGGGATGTGGCACTCCCAGCTCTACTCGACCATCGAGCCGCAGAACGCCGGCGGTATCAACCATCCGCACGAGGGCAACTTCGGGTTCGACATCGACAAGAACGTGCAGCTGTCCGACATCGCGATCTTCGGCTCCGGCCGGATCCGTGGCGGTGACGGGAACGCCGAGGGCGGCGTCGGGCTGAACGGCCGGTTCGGGACCGGGACGAAGATCAGCAACGTCTGGATCGAGCACGCGAACGTCGGGGTCTGGGTCGGCCGCGATTACGACAACATCCAGGAGCTGTGGGGTCCGGGCGACGGACTCGAGTTCAGCGGGATGCGGATCCGCGACACCTACGCCGACGGCATCAACTTCGCCAACGGCACCCGCAACTCCACGGTGTTCAACTCGTCCTTCCGGACCACCGGCGACGACGCGCTGGCGGTCTGGGCGAGCAAGTACGTCAAGGACCAGTCGGTCGACATCGGCCACGACAACGCGTTCACGAACAACACGATCCAGCTGCCGTGGCGGGCCAACGGCATCGCGATCTACGGCGGTTACGGCAACAGGATCGAGAACAACCTGATCTACGACACGATGAACTACCCCGGCATCATGCTGGCGACCGATCACGACCCGCTGCCGTTCTCGGGGACGACGCTGATCGCCAACAACGCGCTCTACCGCTGTGGCGGGGTGTTCTGGAACGAGGACCAGGAGTTCGGTGCGATCACGCTGTTCCCGGCGAACCTGCCGATCCCCGGCGTGACGATCCGCGACACCGAGATCCACGATTCGACGTACGACGGGATCCAGTTCAAGACCGGCGGCGGTGAGATGCCGAACGTGGCGCTCACCAATGTCCGGATCGACAAGTCGAACAACGGCTCCGGCATCCTCGCGATGGGCGGCGCGCGCGGCAACGCGGTGCTCAGCAACGTCACCGTCACGAACTCCCGCGACGGCGACATCGTCAAGGAACCCGGCTCCACCTTCACCTTCACCGGCCAGTAGCCCCGGCGCCGTCACCGACCAGCAACTCCGGCACCTTCACCGACCGGCACCTCCGGCAACGTCACCGGCCGGCAGCCCCGGCTCGGTGGCTTCCCGAGCCCCCGCACCCCGTCCATGGTGCGGGGGCTCACCCCTTTCGAGTGCGGGCTCGCCCGTTCCTGACGCTCTGTTACGCCGGCGGATCCGGCCACGGCGGGTGCTTACGGGACGGACATCGTCTGGGTGCCGATGACGCCGAGGAGGCGCATGGCGTGGTCGGAGGGTGAGCCCGGCTCCGCGGTGTAGAGGACGACGCGCTGGTCGCGGTCGGGGACGACCAGGACCTCGCAGATCACGTCGATCCGGCCGACCACGGGGTGATAGATCATCTGGCACAGGCTCTGCTGCCTGGACACGTCGTGGAACGACCAGATCTTGGCGAACTCCGCGCTGCCCGCGCACAGGTCCGCGATCAATTCTGCGATCGCCGGGTCGTTCGGATACCTGCCGGTCGCCGCCCGCAGGTCCGCCGCGGTCTCGAAGGCGAAGTCGTGGGTCGCCCGCTCGCCGAACCGCTCGGCCTGCCGATCGCCGTGCAGGAACCGCAGCCGGAGCAGGTTGCGCTCCTTCACCGGCAGAGCGGAGAAGTCCGTGATCAGCGCGGCGGACATCGGGTTCCACGCGAGTACGTCGTACTTCGCGTCGAGGACCAGGGCCGGCACGTCGAGCCGCGACAGCATCCGCAGGATGCCGACCCGCACGTCACTCGGCGGGCCGGGCGGCGGGCCGGGCTGTTCACCGGCGAGGCGGAACAGGTGGTCGCGCTCGTCGTCGCTCAGCCGCAGCGCCCGGGCGAGCCCGGTGAGCACCGGGCGGGACGGGCGTGGACCGCGACCCTGCTCGAGCCGGGTGTAGTAGTCGGTCGACATGGTGGCCAGGCTCGCGACCTCCTCCCGGCGCAGCCCGGGCGTCCGCCGCCGCAGGCCGGCGGGCAGGCCGACATCGGCGGGCTTCAACGCCTCCCGCCGTACTCGTAAGAACTCCGCGAGCTGTCCCCGATCCATGACCCAAGGATTCCAGCCGCCGCAAACCCCAACCAGGGACTGTCAGTCCCAGGTTCAGCTCACTCTGCCTGAGTACGGCGATCGCCCGCAGCCTGGACCGCATGGACACGAACAAGATCGCGCTCGTCACGGGCGCCAACAAAGGCATCGGCAAGGAGATCGCACGTCAGCTCGGGGCGGCCGGGTTCACCGTGCTGGCCGGATCCCGGGACCTCACCCGCGGTGAGGTCGCCGCGAAGGAGCTGGTTGCCGAGGGCTACGAAGCGGTAGCGGTTCAACTGGAGGTGACCGACGACAGCTCGGTGCGGGCAGCGGCCGGCTGGATCGAGGAGACGTACGGGCGGCTCGACGTCCTGGTGAACAACGCGGCCGTCATCCCGGCCGGCGACGACGCGGTGTCGCGGGTGCCGGGCGACGTACTGCGGGAGGCGTTCGCGACGAATGTGATCGGGCTGGTCGGCGTGACCCAGGCGATGCTGCCGTTGCTGCGGACGGCGGAGCAGGCGCGGATCGTGAACCTGTCGACCTCGCTGGCGTCGTTCGAGCTGGTCGGCGATCCGGAGTCGCGGATGTCGACGATCCTGACCTTGGGCTACAACGCGTCCAAGGCGGCGGTGAACATGGTGACCGTGATGCTGGCCAACGAGCTGCGCGGCACCGGGATCCTGGTGAACGCGGCCGATCCCGGCAACTGCGCCACCGACATGGGTGGCTGGGACGCGCCACGCACACCACAACAGGGTGCGGCTGTTGCGGTGCGGTTCGCGACGCTCGGCGCCGACGGGCCGACCGGCGAGGTGCACGCCGAGGAGGGACGGTTGCCCTGGTGAGCGGGGTCCTCAGACCAGGGCGCCGGACCAGGCGAGGGCCTGCTTGAGGAGTTGGCCGCGGCCACCTTCGAGGTCGGCCAGCAGGCTCGGCTCGAGGGCTTCCTTCGGAGTCAGCCAGGTCAGTTCGAGCGCGTCCTGACGCGGGTTGCACTCGCCGGTCACCGGTACGACGTAGACGAGGGCGACGGCGTGCTGACGCGGGTCGTGCAACGGGGTGACACCGGGTAGCGGGAAGTATTCGGCGACGGTGAACGGGACCGGGCTGACCGGCAGCCGGGGGAACGCGGCCGGGCCGAGATCCTTCTCGATGTTGCGCTGCAGGGCGTCGCGGATCGACTCTCCGTGGAAGACCCGTCCCGACACCAGCGTCCGGGTGATCTGGCCGGTCGCGGCCGATCCGCGCAGCAGCACCCCGACGTGCTCGATCTGCCCGGCGGCATCGACGCGGGTCGGGACGGCCTCGACGTACAGGATCGGCACCCGTGAACGGGTCTCTTCGAGCGCGAACTCGGACAGCCAACCGGGGTTCGGGTCAGGGGTGCGAAGGGAACTCATGGTGACATCTTTGCCCACCGCCCCGAGCGCCCGCTCGTCCAGCCCTGCGTCCGCGCGTCGCCGCCGGTGCTACGGGCGGAAGGTCGCGCGGTAGCGGGACGGGCTGAGGCCGAAGACGGCGTGGAAGCGTCGGCTGGCATGACTGGGGTCGTGCCAGCCGACCGTCGCGCCGATGGTCGCGATCGGCAGGTCGGTCTCGATCAGCAGGCCGGCGGCACGCTCGGCGCGGATCCGGTTCAGGTAGGCCATCGGCGAGATCCCGGCGGTCCGGCCGAACAGGCGGATCAGGTAGCTGGGCGCGAGGTTCACCGCCGCGGCCAGCCGGTCCAGCGTCCACGGTTCGTCGATACTTGCCTCCAGCAACCTCATCGCGTGCTGGACGGCCGGGTGCGCCGGGTACGGCGCCTTGTCGCCCGGGATGAGGGCTCCGGACAGGAAGGCGAAGATGTCCGCCCCGAGATAGGCGTTGCGCACCACCAGGCCGTCGCAGTCGGTGTATCCGTGCCACTCACCTGGCCGGAGCACGACGACCGAGTCGCGCTGGAGCGGCACCTCGCCGGCGGCCGAGAGGTGGATGCCCCGCCCGGCCAGGACGACGGCGATCTCGAAGAACGCGTGACTGTGCGGTGCCACGTCGGCCACGAGCTCGAGCCGCTCACCGGCGACCGGCAGACGCTGGTCGGGGAAGACCTCGCTGCTGAGGACCTCGTGCACGTCGATCACTCCGTCAGGTCAAGATCAGTCAAGTATCGGTCAACGGTTGCCTGTCGCCTCGAACCGATCCGGGCGAGGCTGGAACGACCAACCTGGCCACGGATTCCGAGGAGCCGATCGATGACCACCACCGACCCTACGACAGCCGTCACCCTGGACGACGAGACCATTTCGGCCTATCGCCGCGACGGCGTCGTCCGGATCCGGAACATCATCAGCGCCGACGAGGCGGCCCGGTTCCGGGACGCGGCCACGGCGGCGACCAGGACCGCTGAGGACAACTTCACCGGCTCGGCGATCTTCAACCAGTACGTCAACATCTGGCGACAGGACGACGTACTCCGCGAACTCACCCTGGACACACGGCTCGCCGCCGCGGCAACCGCGCTGGCCGGGGTGCCGCTGCGGCTGTGGCACGACCAGTTGCTGATCAAGCCTCCGCACAACGGCGCGGCGACCGAGTTCCACCAGGATGCGCCGTACTGGCCGCACGGTGGTTCGCGGCACTCGTTGTCGGCGTGGGTGGCGCTGGTCGACGTACCGGTGGAGCGGGGGTGCATGACCTTCATCCCGGGGTCGCACGACCACCAGGATCTGCGCCGGCAGGATCTGTCCGACTCCGACGACCTGTTCCGGGCCTCGCCCGACCTGCGCTGGGAGGAGCGCTTGACGATCCCGCTGCGGGCCGGTGACTGCACCTTCCACAACGCGTACCTGGCGCACTCCGCGACGCCGAACCTGACCGACGACCCGCGGATCGCGCACGTGGCGATCTACATCGACGCCGAGACGACGTACACGGGAGCCGGCCATGTCGTCACCGACGGGCTCGGGCTGACCGTCGGTGAACCGCTCGACCACGAGCTGTTCCCTCGGGTCTGAGTATTTTCACACCGTGACATAAGTTGTCAGGGTGCGTCTGCTCACTGACATCCGGCCGCTGCGCGAGTCTGCCGACTTCCGCCGGTTGTGGGTCGGATCGACGGTGTCGCAGCTCGGCCAGCAGATGACCGCGGTGACGGTGTCGATCCAGGTGTACGCACTGACCAATTCCACCTTCGCGGTCGGGTTGGTCGGGCTGTGCTCACTGGTTCCGCTGATCGTGTTCGGGCTGTACGGCGGGGCGATGGCCGACGCGATCGACCGTCGTACCCTCGCTCTCGCCTCGTCGGCCGGGCTCTGGCTGCTGTCGATGGTCCTGGTGCTGCAGTCCCAATTGCACTGGAACCAGGTGTGGGTCCTGTACGCCGTGGTCGCCTGCCAGTCGGCGTGCTTCGCGGTGAACAACCCGGCCCGGTCGGCGATCATCCCGCGGCTGATCCGGCCGGCGTTGCTGCCGGCCGCGAACACGCTCAGCCAGGCCGCGTTCAACCTGGGCTTCACCGCCGGGCCGCTGCTGGGCGCGGCGGTGATCGCCTGGCACGGGTTCGCGGCGGCGTACCTGATCGACGTACTGACCTTCACGGCGGCGCTCTACGCGTTGTTCCGGCTGCCGTCGGTGCCGCCGACGGGTGACGTCCGCCGGGCCGGGCTGCGGTCGGTGCTCGAAGGGTTCACCTTCCTGCGGGCGGCGCCGGCGCTGCTGGCGACGTTCCTGGCGGACATCCTGGCGATGGTGTTCGCCCAGCCGCGGGCGCTGTTCCCGGCGGTCGCGGGCGCGTTCTTCGGTGGGGGAGTCAAGACGGTCGGCCTGCTCCAGGCGGCTCCGGCGATCGGGGCGCTGGTCGGCGTGCTCTTCTCCGGCTGGGTGAGCCGGGTACGACGTCAAGGCGTGGCCATCGTGGTGGCGATCACGGTCTACGCCGCGGCGGTCGGACTGTTCGGGCTGTCCCGGACGATCTGGCTGGGGGTCGCGCTGCTCGCGTTGTCGGGGGCGGCCGACATGGTCAGCTCGGCGTACCGGAACACGGTCCTGCAGTCGGCCGCACCGGACGCGATGCGCGGCCGGCTCCAGGGTGTCTTCATCGTGGTCGTGGCCGGCGGGCCACGCCTGGGTGACTTCGTCGCGGGTACGACGGCATCCCTCACCACCCCGACGATCGCGCTCCTCGGCGGCGCGGCCGTCTGCATCGCCGGACTGCTGCTGCTTCTCGCCCGGAACCGGCCGTTCCGGGAGTACGACTCGAGGACCCGCGCGCTCAGCTAGGTCGCGGGACCACCGGACGCGACCTGCTCAGCCGCCGGTGACGAGCTTCTTCACCACGGTCGGCCAGGAGTCCACATCCGGGTTGATCCGCTCCATCGGCTGGTCGTCGACGGTGACCACCTTCCGGTCGCCGAGCGGCTTCTTCAGCTTGAACGCCGTGAGCGAGATGTTGTCCTCGTTCGGGCACGGCTGGTTGGCGTCGACCAGGACCACGACCTTGTCGTCCTCCTCCGTGATCCGCAGGTCGAGGTTGCAGCTCAGGCCGGTCCCGACCAGCAGGTCGGCCTCGTCGTACTCGGGTGCGTTCTGGATCCAGCGCAGGTACGTCGGCTTCTTCTTGTGCACCACCTGGTACGCCTTGACCGGCTGCTGCGTGTCCTCGACCGTCGTGCCCTGGCCGTCGCCGAAGAAGCTGCCGTAGATCATGTTGATACACGGGTCCTCGGCCGGCTTGCCGTCGTTCGCACCCCACGCCTTGGCTGCCTGGTAGCAGGCGTTCGCCTCCCGGTTGAGGGAGACGTTGAAACCGAACAGGGCGACAGCGGCGGCCACCAGGGTGGCGGCGAGCATCCGCCGCGACTTGATCTGCTGCGGGCCGAGGATGCCGGCCGGTCGCTGGGCGTGCTCACCCGGTTGCTGACTCTGCGCTTGATTCTGGGCCTGATTCTGCGCTTCGTTCGGGGCCGTTTCCTGGTCCTCGGGGAACTGCCGGAACAGCGCCAGGATCGAGCTGGTCCACTGCGGATTGATCAGCGTCGGGATCGCGTAGAGCAGGATCAGCCCGATGATGACGGCGATGGCGGGGAGGAGCGCCCAGTAATTTCGCACGGCAGCAAGATACGGGGCCATCGGGCCGTGCCCGAAAAACGGATACGCTTCGGAGGTGCCCGCAGAGACGTCCCAGACCCTCGACCGGGGACTCACCGTCCTCGAGTTGCTCGCGGACGCCCCGGACGGCCTGTCGATCACGGAGCTGGCCGCCGCCCTGGGGGTCAGCCGCACTGTGGTCTATCGCCTGGTGAACACGCTGGAACTGCATCGGCTGGTCCGGCGCGACAGTGAGGGCCGGGCTCGCCTCGGTCTCGCCGTCCTGCACTACAGCCGCCGCGTTCAGCCCACGCTTCGTGACGCTGCGTTGCCGGTACTGCGCTCGCTCGCGGAGGACACCGGTGCCACCGCCCACCTCACGGTCGCGGATGGTGACGAAGCCCTGGCCATCGCGGTCATCGAGCCGAGCTGGACCGACTTCCACGTGTCGTACCGGATGGGGTCGCGGCACGCGCTCGACCAGGGTGCCGCCGGCAAGGCGATCCTGGCCGGCCGCCGCAAACCCGACCCGGCCGGCCGGCCGTTCGTCGTCACCTCCGGCGAACTCCAGGCCGGCGCCCAAGGCGTCTCCTCCCCGGTCCTCGGCGTCCCCGGCGTCGAGGCGTCCATCGGCGTCGTGGTTCTCGGGAAACTGGACCGCGACTTCGTCGGCCCCCGAGTAGCCCGCGCCGCGGTGGAAGTCGCCAAACGTCTCGCCTAACCCTTGGTGGCTGCCTCGACCAGGGGAAGCACTCTGTGCTGGATCTGCTCGGCGAGCGCGATCACCGTGGAGGCGCGCTGGATGCCCTGGACGATGACCACCTGGTCGATGACGCGTTGGAGATCGGCGTTCGAGCGGGCCACGATGCGGCACCAGAGGTCTTCGGCACCGGTGATGGTGTGGACCTCGAGGACCTCGGGGATGCGGGCGAGCGCCTCGGCGACGGTCGTGTGACCTGAGCCCTGCTCGATCTGCAGCGTCGCGAACGCCGTCACCGGGTATCCGATCGCCGTGGTGTCGATATCCGGCCCCCACCCGCGCACCACCCCGTCGCGCTGCAACCGGTCCAGCCGCGCCTGCACCGTCCCGCGCGCGACCCCCAGTCGCCGCGACGCCTCCAGCACGCCGACCCGCGGCTCGGCCGCGAACAGCCCCAGGATCCGGGCGTCCAGCGCATCCACCGCCATACCAAGCCTCCTGAGGTGGTCAGCCTGACCAAATGGTCCAGCAACGACCCCACAATACTGCACAACCTGCCCACTGAAATATGGAACTGTTGCGCAATCTGCCCCCCTCCGACAGGCTCAGCGGCACGAACCCGAATCGGGAGGACCACGATGACCAGCACCGACCTCACCCCCGCAGAGCTCGACGCCGATCTCGACCTCGACCAGTTGAAGCAGCTCGTCGGCCTGGTGCCGTACGACGAGAGCACCGACCCGTTCCCGGTCACCGCGATGGACGCGGTGGTCTTCGTGGTCGGCAACGCCACCCAGACCGCGAAGTACTACCAGCTCGCCTTCGGGATGGACCTGGTCGCGTACTCCGGCCCCGAGACGGGCAACAAGGACAACAAGGTGTTCGTGCTCAAGGCAGGTTCGGCCCGCTTCGTCATCACCGGCGGGGTCAGCCCGAAGAGCCCGCTGCTCGACCACCACCGCCGGCACGGCGACGGCGTGGCCGACCTCGCGCTCGAGGTCCCGGACGTGGACAAGTGCATCGAGCACGCCCGCACGCAGGGCGCCGTCGTCCTCGAGGAGCCGAACGACGTCACCGACGAGCACGGCACCATCCGGCGGGCCGCGATCGCGGCGTACGGCGACACCCGGCACACCTTGATCGACCGGAGCAGGTACAACGGTCCGTACCTGCCCGGGTTCGTTGCCGCGACCACCCAGGTGACCCGGCCCGAGGGTCACCCGAAGCGGCTGTTCCAGGCGGTCGACCACGTGGTCGGCAACGTCGAGCTCGGCAAGATGGACGAGTGGGTCGGGTTCTACAACAAGGTGATGGGCTTCGTGAACATGGCGGAGTTCATCGGCGACGACATCGCCACCGACTACTCGGCGCTGATGAGCAAGGTGGTGGCCAACGGCAATCACCGGGTCAAGTTCCCGCTGAACGAGCCGGCCATCGCGAAGAAGAAGTCGCAGATCGATGAGTTCCTGGAGTTCTACGACGGCGCCGGCGCCCAGCACATCGCACTGGCGACCAACGACATCCTGCGCACCGTCGACATCATGCGGGCCAACGGCGTCGAGTTCCTCAACACGCCGGACTCGTACTACGACGACCCGGAGCTGCGGGCCCGGATCGGCCAGGTGCGGGTGTCGATCGAGGAGCTGAAGACGCGCGGCATCCTCGTCGACCGCGACGAGGACGGCTACCTGCTGCAGATCTTCACCAAGCCGATCGGCGACCGGCCGACGGTGTTCTACGAACTGATCGAGCGGCACGGCTCGCTCGGCTTCGGCAAGGGCAACTTCAAGGCCCTGTTCGAGGCCATCGAGCGCGAACAAGAGCGCCGCGGCAACCTTTAGTCCTTCGGCTGCTCAGGAGGTGTCCCGGCACCTCCTGAGCAGCCTGTGGCCGGTTAAGCGGTTACCCCCAGGGCAAACCTTGCCGGGAGCAACTGCATACGGCGTGTCGCCGTCCGATTACCGGAATGACTGTTGGGGCAGGGGCTGTTCGCGTAGTGTGCCCGGTGAATGTGCGTCGGGGCGTACATTCAGGAAGGGTTTCGTCATGAAGACACTGGGCATTCTGCTCAGCACCGCGGGCCTGGCCGGGGTGGGCGCGTTCGCCCTCGCCGCGACGCCGGCCCAGGCGGCCGAAGCCGCCGCCTGCTCGGGTGCGAAGTCCATCTCGTCGGCACCGATGCTGCGCGACCACAAACCACCCAGCTGGGGCACGGTCCGCCTCGTCCGGGACAACTGTTACCAGTACTGGGCCGAGGTCACGATGGCGTCGCCGATGCCGGCCAACGCGAAGGCGAACGCCTACCTGGTCCAGTACGGCGGGGCCAACAACGGGCGGGTGCTCAGCTGTGACAGCAGCGGCGGCAACGGCTCGGTGGTGAAGGGCCAGCGGACCTGCCGGACACCGAAGGTGAGGGCGACCGCGGGCAGTATCACCTTCGTCGCGATCGGCCGCGAGTTCCACAACTACGGCGGCGGCTACGAGGAGATCTCGGAGAACTCCACCTCCCGCACCCGCTGACGACCCTGTCCTGATCCGGACACCCAGCCGTGCGCACAACCGCTCGGTAATCATTAGGCTCGACCGTATGAGTGACGTTGTCGAGCAGCTACGGCAGGCGTTGCCGCCGGAAGCGTTGGTGACGGACCCGGATCGGATGGAGAGTTTCCGGTACGACCGGGCGATGTTCTGCCCGGCCGGGATGCCGCTCGCCGTCGTCCTGGCCCGGGAGACGGCCCACGTGCAGGCCGCGGTGCGGATCGCGGCCGGCGCGGGCGTGCCCGTCGTACCGCAGGGAGCCCGGTCGGGGCTGTCCGGGGCCGCGAACGCGCTCGACGGCTGCATCGTGATCTCGCTGGAGAAGATGGACCGGATCCTGGCGATCGAGCCGGTCGACCG
This sequence comes from Kribbella sp. NPDC049174, assembly GCF_043197365.1. Classification (NCBI taxonomy): domain Bacteria; kingdom Bacillati; phylum Actinomycetota; class Actinomycetes; order Propionibacteriales; family Kribbellaceae; genus Kribbella; species Kribbella sp. NPDC049174. The sequence continues at coordinate 1,011,941 of NZ_JBICSZ010000002.1, forward strand.
GTACGTCGTCACCCAGCCCGGGGTGTTCAACGCCGTCCTGTCCCGCGCGGTCGCCGTGCAGGGACTGTTCTACCCACCGGACCCGTCCAGCTGGGAGTTCTGCTCGATCGGCGGCAACCTGTCCACGAACTCCGGCGGCCTGTGCTGCGTGAAGTACGGCGTGACGACGGACTACGTGCTCGGGCTCGAAGTGGTCCTGGCCGACGGACGGGTGCTGCGGACCGGCCGTCGTACCGTCAAGGGTGTCGCGGGTTACGACCTGACCAAGCTGATCGTCGGCAGCGAGGGCACGCTCGGCATCATCACCGAGGCGACGCTGGCGCTGCGCCCGCAGGCGGCCCGGCCGCGGACGATGGCGGCGCTGTTCGACACGAGTGTCGCCGCCGGTCAGGCGATCACCGAGATCATCCGCAGCGGCGTGTCGTTGAGTCTGCTGGAGATCATGGACCGGACCACGATCGCCGCGGTGAACCAGTACAAGCGGATGGACCTGCCGACCGAGGCGGCCGCGATGCTGCTGGCCCAGTCGGACGCGGGCGGTGAGGCCGGCGCGGCCGATGTCGCGGCGGTGGCCAAGCTGTGCCGCGACCACGGCGCGATCGAGTGCATCGAGGCGGACGACCCGGCCGAGGGCGAGCTGCTGCTGGAGGCCCGGCGGGCGGCGCTGATCGCGCTCGACCAGCTCGGTACGACGATGATCGACGACGTCTGTGTGCCCCGCTCCCGGCTGGCGGAGTTCATCGGGATGACCGAGGCGTGCGCGACCGAGCTCGACATCACCGTCGGTGTGCTCGGGCACGCCGGCGACGGCAACATGCACCCGACCGTGGTGTTCGACGCCTCCGACCCCGGCCAGGCCGAGCGGGCGCAGCAGGCGTTCGACCGGATCATGGAGATCGGTCTCGAGCTCGGCGGCACGATCACCGGTGAGCACGGTGTCGGCGTACTGAAGCGGGCCTGGCTGGCCGAGGAGATCGGCCCGGTCGCGATCGACGTCCACCGCGCGATCAAGGCCGCGCTGGATCCGGGCAACATCCTGAATCCGGGCAAGGTGGTTGCGGAGTGAGGAACGACGGCGGCGGCGATCGGGCGCTGTGATCCAACCGCAACGGAACTGCCGAGGCCATTCGACGTCCATGGCCGTCGAATGTGACGTCCGGCCAGCACTATGGAAGGTAGTTGTCTGAATCTCCCGGGGGAATCGATGAGGCAGGGTAGGAGGCGCCCTATGCGCATGTGGCGATCCGCCTCCCCTGCCGCGGTACGTCGTGCCATGCTCCCCGCCCTGGTCACGCTGATCGCACTGGTCGGCCTGTCCGCCTGCGCGAACGGCGGCGGCCTGCGGGTCGAGGGCGCCGACCCGGCGCCGAGCACTGCCACCGAGACCTCCCCGCCTTCGGTGATGGGTACCACCGAAGGGGTCGCGCCGGAGCCGAAACGGACGCCCGAGGTGGCCGTCGACCTGGCCCAGGTGCGGCTCAAACTGCTCGCCGACAAGCACCTGCCGGACATCTCCCGACGCGTGCTGGTGAAATGCTCGGTGATTTCGCGTTGCCTGAGCAGGGGTAAGTCCGTTGATGTTATGCACAACGGAACACCTCAGCAGATCGTCTTGATCCACACCTTGGAAGGCTACGTCTTCGGCTTCTTCCTGATCGCGCTCGAACCGGCCGGTCCGCGGCCGATTTGGAGTTTGAAGGTCGATCAGCCGACGATCAACGCCAGCCCGCAGGGCGATCTGGTGGTCGAGTCGAAGGTCTACGCTCTCGACGACAAGGTCTGCTGCCCGTCAGGTCGGCGGGCCGAGGTCTACCGTTGGAACGGCCGGCAGATGACCAAGGTGAGCTCGACGGACCAAAAGGGAGACTGAAGTTCGGTGGTACCGGAAGAACCGGCAGCGCGCATCCTCATGGTCGAGGACGACGCGGTGATCCGTGAGGCAACCCAGTTGACCCTCGAGCGGCACGGCTACGACGTGACCACGGCCGAAGACGGCCTGGAGGCGATCGAGCGTTTCGAGAAGATCCATCCGGATGTGGTGATGCTCGACATCATGCTGCCCGGACTGGACGGGATCTCGGTGTGCCGCCGGATCCGCGAGACCAGCACGGTCCCGATCGTGATGGTGTCGGCCCGCGGTGACGCGCTCGACGTCGTCCTCGGACTGGAGGCGGGCGCCGACGACTATGTGACCAAACCCTTCGACACCCAGGTCCTGGTGGCCCGGCTGCGCGCGGTGATGCGGCGTGCGGTGGCCGACCCGGAGCGACCGGCTCCCGCGGCCGGATCGGGCGTGGAGTCGTTCGGCGATCTGGAGCTGGACCGGGAGGCGCTGGAGGTACGACGGGGTGGTGCGACCGTCCAGCTCACGCCGACCGAGCTCAAGCTGCTGATCGAGTTCGCCAACAACCCTGGTGTCGTACTCAGCCGGTCCACCCTGCTGCAGCGGGTCTGGGACTACGAGTGGGGCGGCGACGGCCGGCTCGTCGACGTCCACCTGCAGCGGTTGCGGACCAAGATCGGCGCGGACCGGATCGAGACGGTCCGCGGATTCGGGTACAAGCTGCGGGCATAGTGTCCTCCGACGCAAGCACATCGACTGACGGAGGGCACTGACGTGGGACTGCGCGGGAAGCTCGGTCTGATCTTCCTGCTGGTGTCCTCGCTCGCGATCCTGGTGCTCTGCGTCGCCGTCTACACCCAGGCCCAGTCGGCCCGGCTGGACCGGACGCGGAGTTTCGCCGACGAGCGGATCCAGCTGGCCGCGTCGGCCTACGACCGCGACGGCGTACCGGTGTTCGGGTCGAAGCTGGACGACCCGGACCTGCCGCCGCAGTTGCGGGACGCGGTGCTGCAGGGCAAGCGGGCGACGTTCAAGACCGGGTCGCCGAACGCGAAGATGTGGGCCGCGGTCGGGGTCAAGGACGGCAAGATCCTGTCGATCGTGCAGGACTACGACACCAGCGACGACTCGATGAACGCGCTCCGGAAGGCGCTCATCCTGGGCGGGATCGGCACCGTCGGCCTGGTCGCCCTGGTCAGCGTGATCCTGGCCGGCAGCCTCTCGAAGCGGATCGTCGCGGTCGCGGGTACGGCGCGCCGGATCGCGGCCGGGGACCTGGACGCGTCGGCGGCCGAGGCGATCGGCAAGGGCAAGGACGAGGTGCAGTCGCTCGCGAACGCCCTGGACACGATGGCCAGTTCGCTGCGCGGCCAACTGGAAGCCGAGCGCCGGTTCACCGCGGACGTCGCGCATGACCTGCGGACGCCGGTGACCGGGCTGACCACCGCCGCCGAGTTGCTGCCACCCGGCCGCCCGAGCGAGCTGGTCCGGGACCGGGCCAAGGTGCTGCGGCGGCTGGTCGAGGACCTGCTCGAGATCGCGCGGTTCGACTCAGGTGTGGAGCAGGCGGATCTCGAGCTGGTCGGGCTGGGTGCCTTCGTCGGCTCGGCTGTCGGTCGGTTGCGGATGCAGCAGTCGCTCGACCCGGACAGTGTGGTGGTCCACCAGATCGGCCCGGACGTGACGGTGTCGACCGACTCGCGCCGGATCGAGCGGATCCTGGCCAACCTGATCGTCAACGGGTTGCGGCACGGCAAACCTCCGATCGAGGTCACGGTCTCCGGCCGGACTGTCGAGGTGGTTGACTATGGCAACGGTTATCCGGAGGAGTTGATTGCCGAGGGCCCACGTCGGTTCCGGTCCGGGATGGCCGAGCGCGGTGTCGGCCACGGTCTCGGCCTGACCATCGCGGCCGGTCACGCGAAGGTGCTCGGCGCCGAACTGACCTTCGGGGAAGCACCCGGGGGCGGCGCCCTTGCCCGTCTGGTCCTCCCGTCCGGACCTGAGACGGAGTCCTAACACAACTATTCGTTGACTGGTCGCGTCTTCCCTCACGTCGGGTTCGCCGGCGCCCCTGCAGGCCAACGCGGCCCATCACCAAGTAGGACAAGCGAACGGCGCCACTTCCCAAGGGGCGGGAAGTGGCGCCGTTTCACCGGCTAGCGAGTGCCGTAGACGTTCAGCTCGGCAGCCGATCCGAAGACCGCGCCGTTCAGTGAACTTGTTCCGACGAACTTCACGAAGCGCCCGGGTTTGGTGGTGAAGCTCACCCGTTGGGTGGCCGTCGAGTTCGGGAACTCACCGGTCGCCACCGGCGTACCCCACGTCTGCCCGTCGGCGCTGACGTAGATCTCGTAACCCTTGAACATCCCGTTCGTCCCACTCTGCCGCGGCAGGTAGCTGAACCCGTCGACCTGGTACGTCGATCCGAGGTCGAGCGTGATGTGGTGCGGGAATCCGGCCGGTGGCGAGACCTGGGACCAGGCGGAATGCCAGAGTGTGCTGGGGTTTCCGTCCAGTGCCTCGGTCGCGGCACCACCGGTGGCGACGTCCTCACTGCTCACGTCGGCCACCGTGATCCGGGATTGCGGCACGATCCCCGGCGGCAGGACGGTCGCCTCCGTGGTGATCGTCGCCTGACCACCCGTTGCCGTCAGCACGTACTTGCCCTCCGGTGTCCCGGCCGGCGGTGTCACGTCCCAGCTTGTCGTCACACTGGCGCCTGGGGCAACCGTTGCGTGAGTGGCCGGTGTCGTCGCCGCGACAGTCCAGCCGTCCGGTGCGGCCAGTGCCATCGTGATGTTGTTGACGGCAACGACATCGTTGTTGGTGAAGGTGGTGACGAGGGTGTTCGCTTCGCCGGAGACCAGCCCGTTCACCCCGGAGACCGCGATCGACGTGCAGTCGGCCGCCTCGGACGACGGACCGAGGTCGGTGACGGCGAAGTCGTCCATGATGAAGTCGGCCTGGTCACCGCCACCGGACAGCTTGCTCAGGCCGACCCAGTAGTCGCCGCCGCAACCGGCGACGAACTCCTGGCTGAACGTCGCCTTGGTCCGGTGCTCACCGATCGGTGTCGCCCGGACTTCAATTGAGGATGGCACCTGCACCGACTCCGGCCGGTCGACGCCTTGCACCCAGGCGTACTGCCCGGCACGACCACTCGCGTAGTCGAAGCTGACCTTGTACTTGTGGCCCGGCTGGAAGTTCACCGTCCACGGCGCGGTGCGGTAGACGAGGCCCTCGTTCTCCTCGTGGGACTTCAGCGACCAGTCGCCGTCGAGTACGTCGTCGACCAGCTTCCCGTTCCAGCCGGCCTGCGTGTACGGCGCGTGCTTCTTCGCCAGGCTGGTCCGCGGGTCGGTGACACCACCGGAATCCCCCTTCACGAACGGGCCCCAGCCTTGGTCCACATTCTCGAAGTCCTCGACCAGACCGGCCGCCGGGCGCTCGGTCTCGACCACGCGAACGTCGTCGATCCGGACCTTGACGTTCCCCGCGGCTGCTCCGATGACAAGGTTCGCGCTGTTGCCCTTGGCATTGAAGACGGCACGGACACGCTGGTAGTAGGCGTCGTGTTTGTCGTCCGAGGCAACCATGTTCTGCGCGGTCGACCGGGTGATCGTGTTGCTCACGCCGTCGACGGACACCGTGGTCTTGCGGGACTTGCCGGGCTCGATCTCGATCCACGCGGAGGCGCTGTAGGTGCGACCCGGCGTGAGACCGGTGATGCGCTGGCGGAGGGCGGACGCCTGCGTGCCCAGCGACGCGACGTGCTGGCCGTTCTCCAGGGTGTCGATCTTCGCGGAGCCGCTGACGTTCCAGGCGTTGAGGTTGCCGGCGTTGAAGCCGGGGTCCTGCAGGTGAGTGCCTTCGCCCCACGCGGCAGGTTTCGGCGCCGGCGCCGCGTCGGGGTAGAGGACGTAGGGCTGACCGGCTGCCGCGTCGAGCGTGATGGCGCCATGGCGGACGGGTGCGGTCGCGACCTTGACTCGGCCGGTGTCAGTCAGCTTGTACACCGCGAACTTGGAGGCACCGGACAGGGAGGACGGGACCTGCCAGGTGGTGGCGCCGCCGGCCGGGTTGTAGTGGTAGAGCTTCTTGTCGTTGTCCCACGGCAGCAGGTACCTGTCGCCGTCGAGCACCTTCGCGGTGCCGACGTACACGGTCCGACTGCCGTTCTCGACCGTGCCGCGGACGCCGCCGGTGAAGCTGATGTCGGTGCTGTTCCAGTCGGTGATCTGCTGCTGCTGGAGGAACTTGGCCGGCAGGTTCTTCCGCCAGATGTTGGCGTAGAAGGCGTTCCAGTCGGTCTCGCCGGTCCAGCCCTCGAACTCGACCAGGCTGGTCTGGCCGAGGATCGGGTCGTTGTTCCAGACGTCCTTCTCGTGGTTGCGGACGAACCGGATGATGGTGCTGTTCAGGCCCTTGTTGGTCGCGCCGCCGTAGTCGAGGTCGTTGGCCCAGTGCGACCACAGGGAGGTGCGCTCGTGCCGGTCGGCCCACTCGGTCGCGATCTGCCAGCCCTGGTCGGCGAGCTGCCGGGTCAGGCCGTCGGCGAGCCAGCCGGACTGGTAGTACACGTCGATGTACAGCTCCTGCAGGTTCTTGTCCGTCTCGTCGCGGAGCTGCTGGAACCGCTTGACGATGTTGCCGGAGGCGAGATCAGGGCGCTGCTTGATGTAGTAGCTCTGGTTGAGCCAGTTCCAGCCCTTGGCGTTCTTGTCGACCAAGACCTCGCTGAAGGCATTCGCCTCCGGGTACGACTCGGTCGCGTTCACGTGCACACCGAATGCGGCGTTCCAGCTCTTGCCCTTCGTCAGCAGGGTGTTGAGGTCGGCGAGTCCGCCGGCGCGGGTGTTGTAGTTGCCGCCGTAGTCCGGGTGGGCCGAGTCGTGGCCCTCGCTGCCGTAGCCCTTGAGCACCGCCATCTGGCCGAGGCCGTCGGTGGCCAGCGAGATCCGCTTCACGTCGTCGAGGGTGCGCAGGAACGGGTGCGTGGCCTGGCTGGCGAAGTTGAACGGGATGTGCGTGACGACGCGGTCCTTGACCTGGTCGCCACCCTTCGGCTCGGTCATGATCGAGCGGAACGCGATCGCGCCGTCCTGCCAGTCGACGGTCTTGTCCTTGTTCGCGTCCGGGGTGACGACCACCTTCGCCCAGGGGAGAGGCTCCGTGTACGGCGACGTGTCGGCCCGGTAGGTCCATTGGCCGCTCCAGACGCCGACGCGCGTACTGCCGTCGGCGGCCTTGCGGGCGCGGTGCCAGAACCGGGCGCCGTCGTCGACGGACTGGCCGGACGGCTTGTCGTAGACCGAGTTCGACTCGATCCCGGCCGCGAGCCCGCTGGTGTTCACGAACGCGTACGCCGCTCCGGTCGCCGAGGGCTCGGCCGGTGTCGCCGAGGTGATCGGCGTGATCTTGTCCGCGGTTCGCGTCGAGTCAGGGTCCAGCGTGGTGAACGCGGTGGTCGCCCCGGCGTTGCCGCTGGCGACCGAGACGAGGTCATGGTCGGGGATGTCGATCGTGTGCACCCGGGATGCTTCGGTGTCGCGGACGGCGTCGATCGTGAACGTCGTCACCCGGCCGGCGACGCTCAGACTCGCGTCGAGTTCGACTCCCGGGAGCGCGTCGAAGGCCAGTTTGTACGACGCGGTGCCGCCGCTGACCGTGGCCGGCGCGGCCAGGTGAGCCGTCCGCGCGACGCCGTCGATGGTGACGGTCGAGATGGCGTCCGGTTGGCCGCCGAGCGACTGGCCGGACGCGTTGTCGACGTACTGGATCACGCGGGGGAATTCGGCTCCCACGGTGACCGTCAAGTCGTTCGACCGCAGGGTCAGCTCACCGGCGGCGTGCGCTCCCACGGGCACACTCAGCAAACCGGCAGCCAGCGCTACAGCCAGTACCCCATACCCCACTGAACGTTTCATGCGCAGAAAGTTCGCACGTAACCGCTAACTCGTCAAGAGAAACGAACAGTTATGAACAAGATCAGCCTCGCCTTCGGCTCGGCGGGGTGGGGGCGGCCGCGCCCTCGATGGGCGGGTGGCGTTAGCCGGGGATGATCTTTCCGGAGACCTCCCCGAGGCCCAGGCGGGTGCCGTCGGTGGCTGTTGCCCAAGCGGTGATGGTGACCTGGTCGCCGTCCTCGAGGAAGGTGTGTTCCTTGCCGTCGAGGAGGAGAGGTTCGCGGCCGCCCCAGGTGAGCTCGATGAAGGAGCCGCGCTGGTCCTTCCCGGGGCCGCTGATGGTGCCGGAGGCGTAGAGGTCGCCGGTGCGGACGGACGCGCCGTTGACGGTCATGTGGGCGAGCATCTGGGCGGGCGACCAGTAGGTCTCCTTGTACTGCGGGCAGCTCACCCGATGACCGTTCAGCAGCACCTCGAAGGTGATGTCGTAGTTCTGCAGCTTCTGGCCGGCCAGATAGGGCAGAACCGGCGGGTCCTGAGGCGGCAGCGGTACGGCGGACGCCGCGAGCGCGTCCAGCGACACCACCCAGGGTGAGATCGAGGTGGCGAACGACTTGCCGAGGAACGGCCCGAGCGGGACGTACTCCCAGGCCTGCAGATCGCGGGCGGACCAGTCGTTCACCAGCACCACGCCGTACACGTGCTCCTCGAACGCGTCGACCGGGATCGGCTTGCCCAACTGCGACGGCGTACCGACGACGTACCCGAGCTCGACCTCGATGTCGAGCCGCTGTGACGGACCGTACGTCGGAGCGGTCGCGTCCGGCGCCTTGCGCTGACCCGACGGGCGGACGATATCGGTGCCGCTGGCAACGATCGTGCCGGAGCGGCCGTGGTAGCCGACCGGGAGGTGTTTCCAGTTCGGCAGCAGCGGTTCGGAGTCGGGGCGGAACAGCCGGCCGAGGTTGGTCGCGTGGTGCTCGGAGGCGTAGAAGTCGACGTAGTCGCCGACCGCGAACGGGAGTTGCATGGTCACCGCGGACTGCGGGATCAGGTGCGGTTCGACCGCGTCCCGATCGTTCGGGTTGCGGACCAGGTCGAGCAGCCAGTCCCGGGTGGCGCGCCAGGCCGGGCGGCCGTGGGCGAGGAAGTCGTTCAGCGACGGCCGGGCGAACAGTTGCGAGCCGTCCAGCATCTGCGCGGACGCGACCGGGGCGAGATCGATGATGTGGTCGCCGATCGCGGCGCCCACCCGCGGCTCCTCGTCGCCGAGCCGGAACACGCCGAGCGGCAGGTTGTCCGGCCCGAACGGGGAGTTCGCGGGCAGATCTATCCAGGTCACTGCGCTGCTCACACGGTCTCCAGAAGCCTTAGCGTGGTGAGGTCGTGGCGGGGTTCTTCGATGCTGCAGGAGCCGAACGAGGTGAACCACCGGCGGGTGCCGGCCGCCTGGTCCTCGGTCAGCTCGCCGGCCCGTGCGGCGAGTGCGTCTCCGTCTCGCGAGGCCAGTACGGCGGCCACCTCGTCCAGCGAGGCGCCGTCGAGGGACGCCCGGGTGGCGAGCAGCACGTTGAGGAACCCGTGATGCTCGAAACCGGTGTCCGACGCCGTGTGCCGGACGGCGTTGTGCAGACCGGCCGTGCACTTGAAGGCGACCTCGCGGTCCAGGCACGCGGTGATGAACGCCGCGACCTGGCCCTCCGTCGGGAACAACGACGCATCGAGCCCGCCGGTCCGCAGTTTGGCGGCGTACCCGGCGTCGGCGACCACGTCGAGAGCGCGCTCCCAGGCACCGTCCAGGCCGACCTCGACGAACGCGTTCTCCTCGTCCAGGCAGTCGTCACAGGCCCTGACCACCCGGAGTGCGTTGCGGGACAGGTCGTCCTCGTTCCGCAGCCGGACCTCGACCGCTTTCACCTCGATGTGGGTGGATCGGTCGCCGTACCGGACCGCGGGCTCGATCCCGCCGGCGCCGCCGGTGATGACGACCATGACCTCGAGCGGGCCGGGGCCGGTGCGGGCGGCCTCCGCGGCGACCTTCATCAGGTCCTCGTCGGTGCAGACGAACGATCCGACCAGGTCGGCGTACGCCGACTGACGATGCACCCGGTGCGCGGCGACCGCCTCGGTCAGGGGCAGATCCCCGGGCGGGAACATCGCGGCGTCGTCGACCAGGTGCCGGAACAGGGCAGGGACGGTTGACATGGGTCCGAGCCTAACGGATGCTTTCGGTAAGCGGACGCAAGCGTTCGACTATCGTACACCCTGGAGCAGGAGCAATGACGTTCTACCGGCAGGTCGGGCAGGTTCCGCCGAAGCGGCACACACAGTTCCGGAAACCGGACGGCGGGCTGTACTACGAGGAGCTGATGGGGGAGGAGGGGTTCTCATCGGACTCGTCGCTGCTCTACCACGCCGGCGTACCGTCCGCGATCGTCGATTCGCAGGTGTGGGCGCTGCCCGACCTCGCCACCGTCGCGAACCACCCGCTCACGCCGCGGCACCTGAAACTGCATGACCTCTTCGCCGACACATCGAAGAGCAACGCGGTGGAGGACCGCCGGCTGGTGCTCGGCAACGGTGACGTCCGGATCTCGTACGTCGTCGCCGAGCAGCCGTCGCCGTACTACCGCAACGCCATCGGTGACGAGTGTGTGTACGTCGAGAAGGGCACAGCCACCGTCGAGACCGTGTTCGGCGTACTGAACGCGGTCGAGGGCGACTACGTGATCATCCCGCGGGCGACCACGCATCGCTGGCTACCGGGGGAGAACGGTGTCCACGCCTACTGCATCGAGGCGAACTCGCACATCGCTCCGCCGAAGCGGTATCTGTCCCGGTACGGGCAGTTCCTGGAGCACGCGCCGTACTGCGAACGGGACCTGCACGCGGCCGCCGAGCCGTTGGTTGTGGAGGGCAATGACGTCGAGGTGCTGGTGAAGCACCGTGGTAGTGGTCCCGGTGGCATCGTCGGCAGCCGGATGACGTACGCGACACATCCGTTCGACGTGGTCGGGTGGGACGGGTGTCTGTACCCGTACACGTTCAACGTGAGCGACTACGAGCCGATCACCGGGCGGATCCACCAGCCGCCGCCGGTGCACCAGGTGTTCGAGGGGCACAACTTCGTCGTCTGCAACTTCGTACCGCGGAAGGTCGACTACCACCCGCTGTCGGTGCCGGTGCCGTACTACCACTCGAACGTCGACTCCGACGAGGTGATGTTCTACTGCGGCGGCGACTACGAGGCGCGCAAGGGCTCGGGTATCGGCCTCGGCTCGATCTCGCTGCACCCGGGCGGTTACGCGCACGGTCCGCAGCCGTCCGCGATCGAGGCCTCCCTCGGTGCCGAGCGGTTCGAGGAGCTCGCGGTGATGGTCGACACGTTCCGCCCGCTGGAACTCGGCGAGGGTGGTACGGCGGTCGACGACGGCGTCTACGCCTGGACCTGGGCCGGCCGCCGCCGCGACTGACCCGACGCTGGACGGGATCCTGTGGGATTCTGGGGCGGTGAGTGAGGACGGGTCATTTGTCGTGGGCATCGACCGTGAGGCGCTGCTGCGGCGGCGGGAGATCGTCCGGAAGGTGCAACGGCGCGGTGCGTGGGTGACGCTGGCGATCGGTGCAGTCGGCATCATTGCCGCCCTCTACGCGCTGATCGCCTTCCAGGGCGCGGGTCTGTGGCCGTTCGCGTTGCTGCTGATCGCGGCGATGGCTCCGCTGGTCATCAGCACGGTCCTCGTCCTCCGGCTCCAGGCCGAGCGGCAACGCTGGTACGACACCAACCAACTGCAACCGGTCGCCATGCGGATGTCCCCGAAGGCACTCGAGTTGGCCTGCGAGGGAGCGGCGTACCCGGTCGTCCTGCCGTGGCCGACGGTGAAGGGGTTCCGCCAGGAGAAGCTCTTCGGCCAGTACGCGCTGGAGCTCGAGTTGGCTCCAGGCGTGGGTGCGACGACCGCCGGCGTACGCGGACTGGACCAGCCGGCGGTCCGCACTGTGGTCAAGCCGAACCCGCTTCTCCGTCCGACCGGACTGTTCCTGGTGAAGGCGCTCGACCAACCGGTCCACGTCATCGACCAAGCCCTGAAGCACTTCTCCGGCGGCCGCGCCGGCGTCAGTTGACGGGCAGGCAGTTCGCTAGCAGGGCAGGGCGACGTACCGGTAACCCTGGCGGGTGAGCTTGGTCAGCGCGCTGTCCAGGGCGGCGACGGTTTCGGAGCGGTTGCCGCCGCCGTCGTGCATCAGGATGATCGCGCCCGGCCGGGCTCCCTGCAGGATGGCTCGCTCGATCTTCGCCGTACCGGGCTTCGACCAGTCCAGGGTGTCGACGTCCCAGAGCACCTCGCGCTGGTGGTACGACGCCGCGACCGCCGCGACGTGCGCGTTCGTGTCCCGGAACGGCGGCCGGAAGCATTTCGACCTCACCCCGGTCAGGATCTCCTGGCGCATCTTGGCCGCCGGGAGCTTGGTCAGCATCGGGTGGTCCCAGGTGTGGTTGCCGATCCGGTGACCGGCGGCCCGGGTGAGCGCGACCAGGTCGGGATGCGCTGCCGCCTCCCGGCCGAGGACGAAGAACGTCGCGTTGGCCTGGTGTTTCGCCAGTACCTGCAGGACCTTCGGCGTCCACTCCTGCTGCGGACCGTCGTCGAAGGTCAGGTAGAGGACCTTGCCGTGTTTGGTCAGGTTCCAGTCGTCCGGCGTGGCCGTGGTCGACGTACGGCGCTGCTGCCGCGGGCGCTGTTGTTGCTGCTTGCGCGGCCCGGCCGGGGCCGGCTGACGGACGGCCGGGATGGCCAGCGGCGCATGGGCCGATGCCTTGACGACAGGGGCAGCGCTGGTGATCGGGTCATCGGCCGGTTCGGCGGCCTGGGCGAGAACGGCACCGCAGAGGAGGGCGGCGACCAACGGCAGAAACTTGGCGGGCGGCCTGGTCATGACGGGCATCTTCTCGTGTCGCCCGGTTCAACCTGGGCATCGGGTCGGCGCGTGTCGCCCGTATCGTGTGCGGTCCAGGCCGGCGATCCCGGCCCGACCCGACACGGTGACGCGGACGGATGAGCGGTGAGCGGACGACGATGACGAGACGAACAGTGATCGGCGGCGCGGCCGCCCTGGCCGCGGCCGGATTCCAGACGGTTCCCGCGTACGCCGGACACGAGAAGACCATCCGGCTGACGGTGATGGGGACGACCGACCTGCACGGCAACGTCTTCAACTGGGACTACTTCAAGAACGCCGAGTACGACGACTCCGCCCACAACGACATCGGGTTGGCCAAGGTCTCCACCCTGGTCACCGCGGTCCGGGACCGGGTCGCCGCCGACCGGCGCGCACCCAGCCCCCTGTTGCTGGACGCCGGCGACACCATCCAGGGCACCCCGCTGTCGTACTACTTCGCCAGGATCGAGCCCATCACCGGCGGCCACCTGCACCCGATGGCCGCCGCGATGAACGAGATCGGGTACGACGCCGCGGCCCTGGGCAACCACGAGTTCAACTACGGCCTCGACATCATCCGGAAGTTCCAGCGGCAACTGGGCTTCCCGCTGCTCGGCGCGAACGCCCAGGACTGGACCACCGGTCTGCCGGTCTTCCCGCCGTACGTGCTGAAGCGGGTGCACGTGCCGGGCGAGAAGCCGATCACCGTCGGCATCCTCGGCCTGACCAACCCGGGGATCGCGATCTGGGACAAGGCCGTGGTCGAGGACAAGATCAAGTTCGGCGGCGTCGTCGAGCAGGCGTTGGTCTGGGTGCCGCGGGTCCGCAAGGCCGGTGCCGACGTGGTGATCGTCGCCGTGCACTCCGGGATGGACCTGTCCTCGTCGTACGGCGACGCCCTGCCGGTGCCCGAGAACGCCGCGGCCCTGATGGTCGAGACCGTCCCCGGCATCGACGCCGTCCTGGTCGGGCACGCGCACCAGGAGATCCCCGAGCGGCTGGTCACGAACAAGGAGACCGGCGAGCAGGCGGTACTGACCGAGCCGCTCAAGTGGGGGATGCGGCTCTCGCTGATCGACCTCGACCTGCGCAAGGAGCGCGGCCGGTGGAAGGTCGTCGGCCGGCATGCCCAGGTGCTGAACGCGAACACCGTCGACGCCGACCCGAAGGTGGTCGCCGCACTGCAGCAGGACCACGACACGGTGATCGAGTACGTCAACTCCAAGATCGGCACCTGCACGGAGGCGATGTCGGCCGCGACGGCTCCGTGGGAGGACACCGCCGCGCTGGACTTCGTCAACTTCATCCAGGCCGACGCGGTCGCGAAGGCCCTGGTGGGCACGCCGCAGGCCTCGCTGCCGGTGCTGGCGATCGCGGCGCCCTTCAACCGGGCGGCCGCGATCCCGGCCGGTGACGTCTCGATCCGCGACGTCGCCGGGCTGTACGTCTTCGACAACACGCTGCTCGGCGTGACGATGACGGGGACGCAGGTCCGCGAGTACCTGGAGTTCTCCGCGCAGTACTTCAAGCTGATCAGCGGGACCGGGCCGTTCACGTCCGACCAGGTCACCAACGCGCCGACGCCGACCGCGCCGATCGGGACGCCGGACTACAACTACGACATCCTCGGCGGGCTGACGAAGCCGCTCGCGTACAAGATCGACATCGCCAAGCCGGTCGGCTCGCGGATCACCGATCTCACCTACGACGGGGACGCGGTGGCGGCGGACCAGCAGTTCATCGTGGCCGTCAACAACTATCGCCAGTCCGGCGGCGGCAACTTCCCGCACATCAAGACGGCCCCGGTCGTGTACAACCGGCAGGTCGAGATCCGGCAGCTGATGATCGACTACGTGATCGCCACCGGGACGGTCGATCCGTCCGCGTTCCACACCGGCGACTGGTCGCTGGTCTCCGGCGGTGCCCCCATCATCGTCAACCGTTGATGTAATCAACCGCCGTACCCGGACACAAACCGGGGTATGACGCGATCACTCACGATGACCCGGCTGGGGTCTGGGGAGGTCAGACCGATGTCCGAGTCTCCCCCGGACCTCCGCCTGGTCCGCTTCGAGGACCTGTTCACCTGTCACCACGACGCCGTCCTGCGGTACGTCGTACGCCGCCTCGACCTCCGCGACGACGCGGCCGATCTGGTGGCCGAGACGTTCCTGATCGCCTGGCGGCGACTGGACGACGTACCGGAGGGCCAGGCTTTGCCGTGGCTGTACGGCGTCGCGCGGCGGGTGCTGGCCAATCACCGCCGGGGCGAGACGCGGCGGCACGGCTTGGCGGACAAGCTGCGTGACGACCTGCGGGCGATGACGGCGGTGTCCGAGCCGAGCTTCGAGCTGCAGTACGCCGCCGAGGCGTTCCGGCAACTGTCCGACGCCGACCGGGAACTGCTGTCGCTGGTCGCGTGGGAGGGGCTCGACACAGCTCAGATCGCCGCGGCCCTCGGGTGTTCCCGCGGCACGGCCGCCGTACGCCTGCACCGCGCTCGCCGCCGCCTCGAACGGCTGATCGACCACTCCACTTCCGGCCGCGCGACGGCCGTTCCCGCGCGAGGAGAACAAGCATGAGCAAGCCAGACACTCTCGACCTGCTCCGGCAGCTCGACCCGACCTCCGGTGACGATCCGGCCGGTGCGGTCAGCGAGACGACGCGCACCGAGCTGCTCAGCAGCATCACCGCCTCCGACCCCTTTCCCGCCCGCGCTCGGACTCGACGGTCCCGACCGGTGGTCCGCCGGCTTGTGCCGGTGCTGGCTGCCGCCGCTGTCATCGCGGCCGTCGCGGTCACCGTCGTCCAGCTGCCGGGCGACTCCCGGCAGGAGGCGCTCGGGCCGGCTCTGTCCTTCACCACCGAAGGAAAGTTCCTGAAGGTCCGCATCGTCGATCCCGAGGCGGACTCGGCCCGCTTCAACCAGGAGTTCAAGGACCACGGCCTGGACATCAAGCTCAGGCTGGTCCCGTCGTCCCCGTCCGCCGTCGGCCGGCACCTCGCGGCCGTCTTCAGCCCGGGCGCGAAGAACATCGAGACAACCCTTTATCCGGCCGGTTGCGACGCCCCGCCGACCTATCCGTGCGTCCCCGAGTTCACCATCCCGCTCGACTACAAGGGCCAGGCCGAGCTGGCGATCGGCCGCGCCGCGAAGCCGGGGGAGAAGTACACCCTCGCCGGTCAGATCGACGGCAAGGGTGAGCCGCTGCAGGGCGTGAAGTACGGCGGGATGACGGTCGGCGCGGTGGTGAAGATCCTCGAGCAGCGCGGCTACACGGTCCCGGAGTACCGCGTCACCACCGGCCGGCAGACCGAGACCCGGATGGCCGTCCCGCCGACCTGGATCGTCGGTGGGGCCTTCGCGCTGAATTCGAAGCAGGTCGTCCTGTTCGCCGCACCCCCCAAACGCTGACACCGAGCTGACCTCACCTGAGCCCGTCGCCTGGACCGGCTCAGGTGAGCCATTCGCAGAAGCCGCAGTCGGCGGAGTCCGCGGCCAGTGGCCAGGCGGATCGCGGCTCCAGGGAGCGCGCGATCTGCTCGGCTCTGGCGTCGTGCCACCGCTGGACGTCGCCGCCGTACGTCCCGGACCTGACGTAGGCCCACTGGCGTTCCTCCGCGTGGACGAAGTACCGGGTCTCGCCCTGCGCACCACGGGCCTGCCACAGGTTCGGTTCGAGCTCCGCGCACTGCGTGACGGCACCGTCTCTCAGATCGTCGAAGCCGGTGCACGGGCGCTGGTCGGGGGCGAGGGTGCGGATGCTGACCTCGATGTCCGCGATCCGGGAACCATCGGAGACCGGCTCGAACACCAAGTAGTCGATGCCGGTGCTGGAGTAGCCCACGCTGTACGGCCAGGTGCCGTCCAGGTCGGTCTGCAGGGGTCGTTCGACGACGGATTCGATCCGCTCCTGCTCCGACCGCACACTGAACAGCTTCGCACCGGCGGGAAGGCCGGCGAACACCACACAGAGGATCGCGATCAGGACCGACGTGAGCGTCGGCCGGCTCCACTGCCGGTGTTCGCCTCCAACCGGCTGGTCACGCTGGGACCGGTAGCAGCTGTTGACCACGGCGGCGCCGGCGAACACGACGGCGGCGAGGAAGAGGAACAGGTGAGCCTGCCCGAGCGTGAGCCCCCACACCGCCCGCAGCAGCAACAGGAGCGCTGCCGCGGCGCCGACACCGAAGATCGCTCCGGCCCGCAGGCGGATCGAGAGGACGACGACGGCGATCGCCGCGACACCCCCACCGGCGAAGACGCCGTACGCCACGCCTTCCAGGAAGGCCAGACACTCCTCGTCGAACGAGCACCCCCGTGACGACACCTTCCCCACGACCACTCCGGTGACCACACCGGCCCCGAGTCCGATTCCGAGGGCGCTGACGACACTGAGGGCGGCCGCGGCCGACTGACTGCGTTGCTTCACGGCAGCACGTTATGGGCCGCTGCGGTCCACCCGCCTGAGCAGAACTACTCGCACGAGGCCTTGACCAACAGAAAGGCTAAGTGATTTAGACAGTTTGTGAGTTACTCAATTGGCGAGGCGCCACCCAGCCTGTCCGACCGGTTGACCGAGTCCATTCTCGACATCATCCGGGCGGGCGGGCTGGGTCCTGGGGACGCGATTCCGTCGGCCCGGGAGTTGGCCAAGCGGTTCGCGATCACGACGCCGACGGTCCGCGAGGCGCTGCGGAAGCTGGAGGCGACCGGGGCGGTGGAGTTCCGGCACGGTTCCGGGACGTACGTCGGGCCGACGATCAACAACGTCGTCCTGGCGAACCCGCACCGCCCGCCGATCACCAAGGCGTCGGTGCTGCAGCTGATCAGCGCTCGCCTGGTGATCGAGCCGGCCATCGCCGCCCAGTCCGCCACCGCTCGGCAGCCGGAGAACCTGGAGCGGCTCGAGGCCGCGGTCACCAATGCGCTCATCCCGCCGGGCGGTCCGCCGTTCGCCTTGAACTTCCACGTCGAGCTGGCGGCCGCGTCCGGCAACCCGCTGCTGCAGGAGGTCTTGGCTTCCCTCCTGAAGGTGCGGGTCCGCGAGCAGCAGCAGATCCGTGCGCTGTACGACAACCGCGAGCGCGATCACACCGAGCACCAGGCGATCGTGGCGGCGGTCCGGGCGCAGGACACCGAGCGGGCCGAGCGCCTCACCCGCGAGCATCTGGACAACATTCGCCAGGCTGTCGAGGCTGCTGACTTTCCGGAGTTGTCATGAGGCTGGCGGATATGACGACCGACGAGGCGGCCGAGGCCGTACGGCGCTCGCCGCTGGTGATCATCCCGGTCGGGGCGCAGGAGCAGCACGGCGGCGGGATGGCGATGGCCACCGACTCCGTGCGGGCGGTCGGCGTCGCCGAACTGGTGGCCGAGCGGCTGGCCGGTCGCGCCGTCGTCGCACCGGTCGTCCCGTACGGCGTCTCGCCGCACCACATGGCCTTCGCCGGGACTGTGACGTTGTCCCCGGCAACTTTCATGAACGTGATGCGGGACGTGATCGCCGGCCTGCGGGGACACGGCTGGTGGCAGTTCCTGGTCGTCACCGGACACGGCGGCAACAACGCCGCGCTGTCCGTGCTCGCGCAGGAGTACGTGCGCGAGGATCTCACCTTCGCCTGGACGCCGATCACCTCTGTGGTGTCCGACCTGATCGTGGACGTCAGTGAGGTCCACGGTCACGCCGGCGAGGCCGAGACCGCGCAACTGCTGTACCTCGCCCCGGAACTCGTCCAGGCCGACCGCCTGGAGCCCGGCGCCACCAGGCTCGACGAACTGACCACACCGGCCCGGCTGTCCCGGCAGGCGCGTGGGCCGCGCATGTCCGTCGGGTTCGACGCGTATCACAAGCGTGGCGTGCTGGGAGATCCCCGCCGTGCCACTGCCGAGGACGGCCGACTCCTGGTCGAGACGGCCGCCGACCGCATAGCCGCCTTCGCCGACGACCTGCTCTCGGCCTGACACAAATCCCCTTCACACTGGATCCCGCCCGATCCAGGCGCGAGCCTGCCCGCCCGCAGGCCGCCTGCCCCTGAGGAGGCACCCTGATGAACCTCGCACGCCCTCGAACCCTCGGCGCTGCTGATCGCGGCCGGCCTGTTGACGATCGGGTTGCCCTCGGCAACCGCGGTCGCTTCGGCTGCTCGCAGTACCGGTTGCGGCAAGCAAGCAATGTCCACCGGCGACTACGAGGTGGTGAGCGGTGGTATCACTCGCACCTACCGGCTGCACGTCCCGGAGAAGTACACCGCCGTCGGTGACGAGAACAAGCAGGCGTGGCAGGGAGCGCCGTACTCGGCTGCCGGTGTCGACGACGTCAAGTTCACCGCCGACCTGCTGGACAAGCTGGAAGGTGAGCTCTGTGTCGACACGGATGCCGTCTACGCGGCCGGCAAGTCGAACGGCGCCGGGTTCACCGCGATCCTCGCCTGCGAGCTGGCCGACCGGATCGCCGCGATCGCTCCGGTGGCGGGTGCGTTCTACCAGCCGGGCAAGCGATGCGCGCCGAGCCGGCCGGTCCCGGTACTCGATATCCACGGCACCGGCGACACCACGATCCCGTCCGGCGGAGACGTCAGCGCGACCTGCCGAGTGTGCAGACCTGGGTCCGCGACTGGTCGGTCCGCAACCACTGCGACCCGGATCCACGGGTCTCGCAGCAGGGTGACGATGTACTGAAGTACACCTACAGGGGTTGCGCGGCGGACGTCGTACACGTTGCTGTGACTGATGGCGGACACTCGTGGCCCGGGTCTGATGCGTCGTCCGGGCCGGGATACGTGACCCAGACGTTCGAGGCGCATGAGCTGATCGGTGCGTTCTTCAAGGCACACAAGCTGAGGTCATGACATGGCGACGACCACCGACGTGAAGGAGCTGCCACGCCTGGTCCGGGCGATGGCGGTGATCGAGCGGGTCGGCAACGCGCAGCCGCATCCGTTCTGGTTGTTCTGGATCCTGTCCGCGATCCTCGCCGTGGTGAGCGCGATCCTGGCCGCGCTGGACGTGTCCGTGCCGTCGGCTGATGCTGTGCCGAAGGACGGCAAGACGGTCGCGGTGCAGAACCTGCTGTCCGGTGACGGTCTGCAGATGGCGGTGTCGACGGCGATCTCGAACTTCGCCGAGTTCCCGCCGATGGTGACGATCGTGGTCGTGATCATGGGGGTCGCGCTGGCCGAGCGGACCGGGTTCCTGCAGGCGGTGATGCGGGTCAGCGTGTCCCGGGTACCGCATTCGATGGTGGTGTTCGCGGTCGCGTTCGCCGGCACGATGGCGCATGTCGCGTCGGCCGCGGCGTACATCATCCTGGTGCCGCTCGGCGGGCTCGCCTTCCGCGCGGTCGGCCGGTCGACCCGGACGCCTACATCTCGCCGCTGTCGAACTGGTTCTTCAACATCGCCTCGTCGGTGCTGCTGGCGCTGGTGATCACGCTGGTGACCCGGCTGGTGCTGAGCAAACGGACCGACCTCGACGCCGACCCGGACGCGCCTGGTGACGATCCGGACCAGTTGAACCTGTCGGCGGCCGAGCGGACCGGTCTGCGCCGGGCCGGGATCGTGTTCCTGCTCGCGGCCGCCGCGATAGTCGCCGTACTGGTGCCGCAGAGCTCACCGCTGCGCGGCGAGAACGGCAGCATCGTCGAGTCCCCGTTCCTGGACGGGATCGCAATGGTGGTCGCCGTGCTGTTCGGGCTGGTCGGGATCGCGTACGGCGTGACCGTGAAGGCGATCGAGCAGGCGGCCGACGTACCGAAGCTGATGGCCGAAGGGATCAGGCAGATGGCGCCGGTCCTGGTGCTGTTCTTCGCGATCGCGCAGTTCCTGGCCTACTTCTCCTGGAGCCGGATCGGGGACCTGCTCTCGGCGGAGTCGGCCCGGGTGCTCGGCGACCTCGGGGCGCCGACGATCGTGATCTTCCTCGGCATCGTGGCGCTGCTGACACTGATCAACGTGCTGGTGACGAGCGGGTCGGCGATGTGGTCGCTGACCGCGCCGATCCTGGTGCCGATGATGCTGTTGCTGAACGTGCCGGCCGAGACCACCCAGGCGTTGTTCCGGATCGCCGACTCGGGCTCGACCGCGATCACGCCGATGAGCCCGTACTTCGTGATGGCGCTCGGGTCCCTGCAGCGTTACCGGAAGGACGCCGGCGTGGGGACGCTGGACTCGTACACGGTCCCGTTGGCGGTCTCGATGACGATCGCCTGGACGCTGCTGTTCCTTGCCTGGTGGGCGCTGGGCATCCCGCTCGGCCCGGGGGCTCCGGTCAGGTGAGGGTGACGCCGGCGGCGCGGAGCTCGGACAGCGCCTGCTCGGTGGTGCCCGGGGCGACGCCCGCGGTCAGCTCGGTCAGGACCGTCGTACTGAAGCCTGCCTGCCGGGCGTCGAGGGCGGTCGCGCGGACGCAGTAGTCGGTGGCGATACCGCACACGTCGACGTCGGTGACGCCCTTGTCGCGTAGCCAGTCGGCGAGCGCGCGGCCGTCCCCGTGGGACTTGCCCTCGAAACCCGAGTAGGCGGCCGCGTACTCGCCCTTGTCGAAGATCGCGTCGAACGGCTGCGGGTCCATGTTCGGGTGGAAGCTGACGCCGTCGGTGCCGGCCACGCAGTGCCGCGGCCAGGAGTGAACGAAGTCGGGCTCGACGGAGAAGTGGTCGCCCGGGTCGATGTGGTGGTCCCGGGTGGCCACGACGTACTCGTACTGCTTGTCCGCCGGCTCGGCCTCGTACCACTTGTGCAGCAGTTCGCCGATCCGGAACGCAACGTCCGCTCCACCGCTGACGGCCAGGCTCCCGCCCTCGCAGAAGTCGTTCTGCACGTCAACCACAATCAGTGCCCGGCCCATCGCGACGCTCCTTCTCCAGGGTGTCCTGTGCCCACGGTACAAGCGTGACTCCTGGGGCACGCCCAGCGCACGCCGTGGGTGCGCTTTCGACTCGGCCTGAGCTGACAGTTATCGTGTGGTGGCACATAGTCACAGCGCTCGATGTCACGGGTGGCGAGTCCCGGGGGATTCTTGATGAAGAAGGCAGTACTGGCCGTGGTCACGGCGGCAGCCGTGGTCGCAGCGGCCCTGGTCCCGTCCGGCCGTCCGGTCGAGGCGGCGACGCCGGGATTCGGCTCGGCCGTGTCCGCGGTCAAACAGGTGTCGTGGCAGACCAACGACAGCGTGAACGCGCTCGCGGTCGCCGGTACCACCGTGTTCGCCGGCGGGCTGTTCACCCGGATCCGGCCGCCCGGCAAGGCGGTGGGTCAGGGCGACGCGGCCCGGACCTACATTGCGGCGTTCAACCGCAGCACCGGGGCACCGACCAGGTTCGCACCGAAGCTCAACGGCCCCGTCTGGAGTATCGCCACCAGTCCGGACGGCAAGTGGGTCGTGATCGGCGGAGACTTCACCAGCGTGAACGGGCAGTCGCGCAAGCGCATCGCCATGTTCAGTGTTGCCACCGGCGGCCTGGTGGCCGGCTGGGATCCGGCGGTCAACTTCCGGGTCGCGGCGCTGGCGGTCGCCGGCAACAGCGTCTACCTGGGCGGCTCGTTCGGCAAGGTGGACAAGGCGGTCCGCAATCGCCTGGCCGCGGTCACTCTGAACACCGGCGCCCTGCTGCCCTGGAACCCGGACGCGGACGACGACGTGCACGCCATCGACCTGTCGGACGACAGCAAGCGCGTCTTCGTCGGCGGTGGTTTCGAGACCCTGCAGGGCGAGCCGCACCACGCACTCGCGATGCTGAACACCACGACCGGCGCCGCGTACGCGATGCCGGCCGCCGCGGTCATCCCGGTGAAGACACCTGACTGCGACAGCCGGGTCAAGGACATCGACACTCTCGGCAACAAGGTCTTCGCCGGGAACGCGGGCGCCGGTCCCGGCTGCTACGACGGCGTGATCGCCGCCGATGCGACGACCGGCAAGCTGTTGTGGCAGAGCAAGTGCCTGGGCGCGACCGAGGCGGTCAAGGCGATGGGCAACTGGGTCTACAAGGGTTCGCATGCCCACGACTGCAGCAGGGACGGTGGCTTCCCCGACAAGACCGGTATGCACCATCTGCTGGTCCACAGCGCACTCAACGGCAAACTCGGCCCGTGGTACCCGAACACCGACGCAGGCGGCGAGACCCTGGTCGGACCGCTGGCGTTCGCGTCCGGCGGCAACGACCTGTGGGCGGGCGGTGACTTCACCGAGGTGAACGGCGTACCGCAGCAAGGTTTGACCCGGTTCACCAACGCGCCCGGCGGTGCCCGGCCGGGTCTGCCGGCGGCTCCGAAGGTGTCCAGCACCCGGGTCCACCGGGCGACGGTCAGCTTCCCCACGGTGGTCGACGTCGACAACATCTCGTTGACCTACACGCTGTACCGCGGCAAGACGAAGGTCGGCTCCTGGAACCGCTACTCCTACTCCTGGACGAAGCCGACCGTCACGACGTTCGCCGACTCCGGCCTGACGAGCGGCCAGTCGGTCGCCTATCGCGTCGAGGTGACCGATGGCCGCAACGTCAGGAAGAGTGCGACCGCCGCGGTCAGGATCCGCTAGCCGGGGATCAGTTGACCGCCGGTGACGTGGAGGATCTCGCCCTGGATCGCGGTGGTCCGGGGTGAGGTCAGGAAGAGGATGGCGTTCGCGACATCGGTCGTGTCCGGCAGTTTGCGGGCGCTGAACGTCGACGCGAGCTGATCGAGCGCGGGCTTCGGGATCACCCGGTGCTCGCCGTTCTCCAGCGTGATCCCAGGCATCACGATGTTGACCAGTACGCCGTCCTTGCCCAGATCGTGCTGGACACTCGCGACCAGGCCGTGCAGTCCGGCCTTCGCGGCGCCGTACGGCCAGGCCCCGGGCAGGCCGCGCTCGGCCAAGTCGGTCGAGATCAGCACGAGCCGGCCATGCTCCGACCGTCGCAACGCCGGCGCCACCTGCTGCACCAGGTGATAGTTGCCCTCGAGGTTGGCGCGCATCACCGGCACCCACCACTCGGGTTCCCCGTCCTCGATCCGCTCCGGCCGCTCGTGGAACCCGGCGTTGCCCCAGTTCACCGCGTTCGCCACCACCACATCCAGCCCGCCCCACCGGCTGATCGTGGCGTTCACGGCGGCCGCGATCGCCTCCGGCTCGTTCAGATCCATCGGTACGACGTACGCCGTACCGCCGGCGGCCTCGATCTCCTCGGCCACTCCCTCGGCGACGTCCTTCTGTGAGTTGTACGTGATCGCGACCTTCGCGCCCTCCCGGCCGTACTCGATCGCGGCCTCCCGGCCGATCCCCGACGACCCGCCGGTCACCAGTACGGCCGCATCCCTCAACCCGAGTTCCATGACATACCCTTCATGTAGTTAGTCGGCTAATCACAAAACTTAGCCGTCTAACTACTTCCAGGCAAGTGACTACCGGCGGCGTGGTTGCACCAGGCCTGATTCGTAGGCGGCGATGACCAGTTGGGCGCGGTCGCGGGCCTGGAGTTTGGCGAGCAGGTGGCCGATGTGGGTCTTCACGGTGCCGTGGCCGACGTGCAGGTGGTCGCAGATCTCCTTGTTGGACAGGCCGCGGGCGATCAGGGCGAGGACCTCGCGTTCGCGGTCGGTGACGCCGTCGAGCCCGTGCAGTGGTGACTGTCCGGGCTCGGCCAGTCGGGCGAACTCCGCGATCAGGCGGCGGGTGATCGACGGGGCGAGCAGTCCTTCGCCGGCCGCGACGACTTTGATTGCCTGGAGCAACTCAGTTGGCGGGACGTCCTTCAGCAGGAATCCACTCGCGCCGGCCCGCAGAGCGGCGTACACGGAATCGTCCAGGTCGAACATCGTCAGGATCAGCACGCGTACCCCGGCCGTCTCGGCCGACGCGCAGAGCTGCCGGGTCGCCTCGATCCCGTCCAATCGCGGCATCCGGACATCCATCAGTACGACGTCCGGCCGGTCCCGCCGCGCGAGTTCGACTGCCTCCACCCCGTCCGCGGCCTCGCCGACCGTGACGAGGCCGGGAGTCGTGTCGATCAGCACCCGGAAGCTCCCGCGCAACAACGCCTGGTCGTCCGCCACCAGGACGCGGATGTCGCTCACGCCCTCACTCCGGCCCGCTGACAGGGCAGTCGTACGA
This sequence comes from Kribbella sp. NPDC049174, assembly GCF_043197365.1. NCBI lineage: Bacteria > Bacillati > Actinomycetota > Actinomycetes > Propionibacteriales > Kribbellaceae > Kribbella > Kribbella sp. NPDC049174. The sequence continues at coordinate 1,036,728 of NZ_JBICSZ010000002.1, forward strand.
CGACCTCGAACCCGCGACCCGATCGCGGTCCGGCCCGGAACGAACCGTCGTACATGCTCACCCTCTCCCTGATCCCGATCAGCCCATGTCCTTCCGTGACGGTCCCGCCCACGCCGTCGTCGGTCACTGCCACGTGGACGGCGTAGGCGTCGCCGGAAACGTGCACTCGGCAACGACTGGCTCGAGCGTGTCGGGTCACGTTGGTCAGACACTCCTGGACGATGCGGTGGACCGCCAACTCCACCGCCTCGGGCAGCGGCTCGGTCACTTCGACGACGAGGTCGACCTGTACGCCGGTGGACTCGACCAGCGCGGCCATGTCCGGGAGGGCGGACAGTCCGGCGGTCGGCGGCTCGTCCGTCGTCCGCAGGAGGCTGAGCATGTGGCGCAGTTCGACCAGTGCGTCGCGGCTCGTGGTCTCGATCACCGACAAGGCGTCGGAGACCTCGTCCGGCCGGACGTGCAGGACGTGGTTGGCGACGCCGGCCTTGACCGCGATCAGACCCATGCTGTGGGCAACGACGTCGTGGAGTTCCCGCGCGATCCGCAGCCGTTCGTCCGACACGGCCTGCTCGGCCAGGGCGCGCGCGGCCTGGATCGCGGCCGCTCGCCGGTCCCTCACCACGCGGCCGAGCATCCACGCGCCGTACATTCCGGCCAGGCCGGACAGCACCAGCACGACATCCGTCGAACCCTGTGGCGAGCCTCCGGTGGTGACGGCGAAGAGGAGTACGACGAGACCGGTCGCGCCGGCCGTGCTGATCAGGCGACTGGTTGCCGGGGGACGTGTTGGCGAGCGCGTGAGGCCGACGACGTACAGGACGTATGAGGCAGCAAGGAGCGGGTCGCGGAGTGCGTGGGTGGCGACGGCCAGCACTGAGAGGATGAGTACGGCCGCGAGGGCGGGCATCGGCCAGATCCGTCGTACTGCGACCGGTACGGCGAGGGCCACCGTCAGGAGGACGGTCCACGGCGGTGGGTCGGCAGGGGTCATGAACACGAGCAGACCGGCGTACACGACAGCTACGAGGCAGTCGGCGGCGATCTGTTGCCGCCGGGTCAACGCGGACTCCGTCACCCACCGAACCTAACCGACCGGGCACCTCGTCACATCGGACCCAGGTCTGTCGGCCCGCCGTCCGATGCGCGCCGCGCTGATCCGCGCCAGCGTCGGCGGCATGCTCAAACCACTCTCGCTCGTACGGCGGCTTCCTGGCGCAGGCCTACGCCTCTCGAGATGCGCTGCTGAATTTCGTTGACACCTGTTAAATAGCTTTACTAGTGTCGCGGGATGATCAAGGGACCGCACCAGCCGCGCACCATCAGCTACCTCGGTCTGCGCAAGGAGAACGGCTGGCGGATGAAGTACTACGGCATCGCCAGGGACGGCGGGCGGCCTGGTGCGGCTCTGGTCTCGGCCGCGGAACGAGCGGTGGAGCAACTGCCGACGTACCTCGATGACGACGAGTCGTACGGCGTCGGTTTCTGCATCGTCCATGAGGCCGGCGCACGGTCCTACGTGCTGGTCGACTGGTGGGCCGCGCAGAACGAGATCCACCAGCGGTTGCTCTCGGCGCCGGGCGACGTACCCGACGAGCTCGCCCCGCATCCGAGCGCCGCGATCGGCTGCGTCTGGGAGCTCGCCGTCACCGACTTCGAGCGCCGAGCCTGGCTCCAACACGTCCTCGCCAACCCGGACGGCCCGGACATGGACGCCTACCTCGAGGCGACGTTCGAAGCGAAACTATGACCGCCCTGCCGGCCGACGTCGAGCTGATCCACGGCTTCGTCAACACGCTCGACCTGCGCGAGTTCCGCCTCCACGGCGCGCGACTTCGCAGTCATGACGCGCTGGACACCCCGGGCGCACTCGGCGAATGGTTGCGCGACCACGGCCTCCTCGAACGCGGACGAGTCATCAGGACCGACCTCGATCGGGCGCTCCGCCTCCGAACCTCCCTCCGCGACAGCACCAGGCAGACGTCAGGCACTCCAACCCGCCTGACCGACGTCGGACTCGCCGTCTCGGTCCAACAAGGCACCGGCGTCACCCTCACCCCGTCAGGCACCGCTGTCGACGCGGCCCTCACCAGGATCCTCATCACCGCCGCCGACCTGACCGCCCGCGGCCTCTGGCCCCGCCTGAAAATGTGCCCGGCCGACGACTGTCACTGGATCTTCTACGACCAGTCCCGCCCCGCCCGAGCCCGCTGGTGCTCCCCCCAACGCTGCGGCAACCGTAACAAGACCCGCACCTACCGCGAACGCCGTAATCCAGTTGGCCGGGTCGGCCAGGCTGGTTAGGGTGCAGGGGAGTCGAGATCTTCGAGGAGTTGGGCATGGTCGGGCAACCGGGCACGCGCTGACCTAGCTGTCATCGCGTGCTGCTTTCGGTAGAGCGGCACGGTTTTCTCCTGCCCGGATTCGGGCTCACTCGAAGGACTCCTCGTGTCGCTGCCGTCGCGCGCGCCCAGCCTGTGGGCTGATCGTGATTTCCGCAAGCTCTGGATCGGCCAGAGCGCCTCGTTGTTCGCCGTTCATGCCGGCCAGGTGACGCTGCCGCTGGTCGCGGTCGTGTCGCTCGGTGCCAGTGCCGCGCAGCTCGGTGGGCTCCGGGCCGCGCAGCAGGTGCCGATCCTGCTGTTCTCCCTGTTCGTCGGCGTCCTGGTCGACCGTTGGCGAGCCCGCACCATGATGGTGTACGCCGACTTCGGCCGAGCCGTCCTGCTCGGTCTGGTCCCGATCGCGTGGACGCTCGGACTGCCGTTCCTGTACGTCGTCGCCTTCGTCGGCGGAGTGTTCAGCGTCTGCTTCGACGTCGCGTGCCAGGCGTCGTTCCCGCGACTGGTCCAGCGCGATCAGCTTGCCCAGGGCAACAGCATCCTGGAGAGCAGCAAGTCGGTGGCGCAGATCTCCGGGCCCGCCGTCGGCGGCGGCCTGGTGTCGTTGCTGACAGCACCTTTCGCTGTCCTGGCAAGTGCCTTCTTCTTCGTCATCTCGTTCCTGTCGATCTGGCGTATCCGCGACCTCGACGCGGTTCCCTCGAGCCCGTCCGGTGGCATCCGGGACGGGCTGCGGATGGTGCTGGGAGACGGCTCGCTCCGTGCGGTGGCGGTGGCGACGTGTGTCTATCAGTTCTTCTTCACCGCCCTGATGACCGTGTACCTCCTGTTCCTCTCCCGCTCACTGGAGTTGCCGGGCGCGGCCATGGGGGTGGTCCTGGCCGCGTTCGGGCCGGGCGCGCTGGTCGGCTCACTGCTCTCGGGCTGGATGCCCCGCTGGTTCGGCTACGGCCGCGTCGTCGTCTTCGCCGCCCTCATCTCCGACCTGGCGATGCTCTGTACGTCGGTCCTCCACGGCTCCAGCGCCGCCACTATCGCCGCCCTGATCGCGATCAACTTCCTGTACGGCGTCTTCAGCCAGACCGTCGACGTCGCCATCACGGCCATCCGGCAAGCCATCACCCCGTTACCCCTCCAGGGCCGAGTGGTGGCCACCATCAACTTCCTCGGCATGGGCCTGACCCCAGTAGGTGCTCTGTTGGGCGGCACAGCAGCCGGCCTGCTAGGCATCCGCACCGCCCTGATCGTCACCATCGTCGGCCTCTTCCTCTCCCCGCTGTCGCTGAGCTTGTCCCCGTTGGCACGGCTGGGTCATAGCCTGACGCGATGAGGCGAATCCTGGTGACGGGCGTATCAGGCGTAGGCAAGTCGACGGCTGTGGAACGGCTGGCCGGGCAGGGCTATCGGGCGGTCGATCTCGATTCGCCCGAATGGTCGGAGTGGGTGGACAGCCCGGACGGGGTAGGTCCGTCACCGCTGCAGCCGGGAAAGGACTGGGTGTGGCGGGTGGACCGGGTGCGGGAGTTGCTGGCCGAGAACGGCCACGGTGTGCTGTTCGTCAGCGGCTGCGCGCCGAACCTTGGCGTGTTCCGGGACCGCTTCGACGGCGTCGTACTGCTGAGTGTGCAGGCCGATGTAATGGCCGAACGGCTCGCTCACCGGACCACCAACAGCTACGGGAAACACCCGGAGGAGCTCGCCCGAAGCCTCGAGTTCAAGGAGACGGTTGAGCCACTGCTCCGAGCCACCGCGGATCTCGAGCTCGACGGGGCCGCGCCACTCGATCAGGTGGTCGCGGAGATCGTCCGGTTCGCCGGCGTCACTCGGTGAGTTCGGCGAGGCGGGTGCGGAGGGTGGCTGAGCGAGGCGGCGCGAACTCGTCGGTGATGGCCAGGGCTTGTTCGAGGTATCGACGGCCTTCCGGCGATCGCCGGTGGCGGCGGCGTGGTCGGACAGGCCTTCGAGGGCGGAGGCCAGATAGAGGTGATCCTTGTCGCCGCTCGCACCACTCGCCACGTATTCGAACGTGTCGCGGGAGCCGTCGGCGTCGCCGATCGCCAGCCGAATCGTCCACTGGGTCGGGATCTGACCAGCGGCGGAAACGTAAGGTGATGCTCTGGTTATAGTATTTGGCTCAATGGCCTAGCCAATAGCCCAATGAGCCAGTTGTCAATAAGGTGGGACCTATGGACTCGCCGCCCTCTAACCGACTGGTACCGCCCCGTCCGGTGTTGCGGTCACGCCTGTATGAGCAGGTGGCCGATCAGATCTCCGCCTGGATCAAGGAGAACGGTCTGCTGCCGGGTGACCGGCTGCCGCCGGAGCGGGAACTGGCCCAGCGGCTCGGGGTGAGCCGGGCGACGCTGAGCCAGGCGCTGGTGGCACTCGAGGTGATCGGTGTGGTGGTGGTCCGGCACGGTGACGGGACGGTGCTGACCGAGCGGGCCCGGACCGGCCCGGTGATCGAGGCGATCCGGGCGCACGCCGACCGGTTGCCGGAGATCATCGAGGCCCGCGACGCGCTCGAGTCGAAGCTGGCCGCGCTGGCGGCGGTACGCCGTACCGACGCCGATCTGGCCGCGATCCGGGCGGCACTCGAGCAGATGGAACGCGAGATCGAGGCCGGCGGGCGCGGGGTGGAGGCGGACGAGCAGTTCCACGGCGCGATCACCGCGGCGGCGCGTTCGGAGTTGCTCACGCAGATGATGGCGGCGATCCACGACCTGATCCGGGAGACCCGGTTGGAGTCGTTGTCGCAGCCGGGCCGGCCGCGCGAGTCGTTGGCCGGTCACCAGCGAGTGGCGGACGCGATCGCCGCCGGTGATCCGGACGCCGCCACTCAGGCGATGCACGAGCACGTCATGCTCGTGTCGGACGTCGCGCTCCTTCGTGAGCAGCCGTGACGGGTCCTGAGCATGTGGCTGTCATTGCTGCGGGGCTCGGCGCCGGCGTACTGACGTCGACGGTCGGGGTGGCATCGCTGCTCAGCTTCCCGGTGCTGATCGCGCTCGGGATCCCGCCGGTCGTCGCGAACGCGTCGAACACGCTCGGCCTGCTGCCGGCCGCGATGAGCGGTTCGTTCGGGTATCGCCGCGAGTTGCGCGAGGTACGCCGGCCCACGACGCTCGCGGTCATCCTGACCTGTGCCATCGGGGCGATCGGTGGTGCGGCGCTGCTGCTGGCCCTGCCACCGGGAGTGTTCGCGGCGGTCGCGCCGTGGCTGATCCTGTTGACCTGCCTGATCGTCGGCGTCCAGCCGTGGATCACGAAGTGGCTCCGGTCGCGGCACGAGGAGCCGCAGGGCGAGCGGACGACGATGACTCCGGCGACCACGTTCTTCGCGGCGCTGACCGGTGTGTACGGCGGGTACTTCGGCGCCGGCGCGGGCGTGATGATGATGGCCGTGCTCGGTCTCGGCTTGGATCTCGACCTGCGGATCGTCAACGCGCTCAAGACTCTCGCCCTGCTGGCCGCGAACCTCGTCGCCGGTCTGATCTTCGTCTTCGTCGCCGACCTCGACCTGACCGTGGCCGGCCTCCTCGCCGTCGGCTCCGTCGTCGGCGGCTATGTCGGCTCGCACATCGGCCGCCGCCTGCCGGCCACGCTGCTCCGCGTCCTCATCGTCCTGGCCGGTATCACCGCCGCGGTCCTGATGCTGCGCTAGTGCCGCGTTATGCTCAGACGTCTTCTGCTGGGGAGGAGTTCGATGACCGCGCTGCCGAACGATCTGCCGATCGTCGAGCGGGACGTGGTCCGGCTCGTCGTCCGGGACAGCCAGGACCGGATCCTGCTGTTCCACACCCGTGAGCTGTCCGCGCCGGAGCTGGGCGTGTGGTGGGAGCTGCCCGGTGGCGGCATCGACGAGGGCGAGACCTACCTGGACGCCGCGGTGCGGGAACTGCACGAGGAGACCGGGATCATCGTGACCCCGGAGCAGGTGGGCACGCCGACCTGGCGACGTACGGCGGCTTTCCGTCATCGCGACGCGCGGCATCTCCAGCACGAGGTGGTCTGCGAGGTGCGGCTCGACGTACCGGGGCCGGACGTCGACGAGGCCGGGCGGTTCGACGACGAGAAAGAGGACTACTTCGACTTCCGCTGGTGGCCGATCGCCGAGGTCGTGGCCAGCCAGGAGGCCTTCTACCCGCGCAACGTGCCGGGCCTGCTGACCCGCTTCCTGGCGGGCGAGGAGATCGACGAGCCGTTCGAGCTCTGGTCCTGATCCGTCAGAGGTGCTGGGTGAGGGCGGCGGCTGCGATCACCAGGCAGATGACGCCGTTCAGGTAGCGGTGGGTGTAGAGGATGGCGACGAACTCACGGATGGTTGCCGTCGGCCAATAGTACGCGGCGGTGGGGGAGCCGATGACCTGGCCGTTGACCTTGGCCTTGCGCGCGGTGAGGGCGGCCCGGAAGGCGTGGAAGTTGTTCGTCACGATCAGGCAGCGGTACTTCGGCCGCTCGGCGACCATGAGTTCGCGGCTGAACGTCAGGTTCTCCCACGTGCTCGTCGACCGGTCCTCGCGCAGTACCCGCTCCGCCGGGACACCGCGTTCGATCAGGTACGACGCCATCGCATGCGACTCGGGGAGGTCCTCGTCCGCGCCCTGACCGCCCGAGGTGATGATCATCGGTGACCGGCCCTTGCGCAGCGCCCGGTCGTACACCTGCTTCGCGCGGTCCAGTCGGCTCGCCAGCAGCGGCGGGACCCGGGAGCCGCGCAGCCCGGAGCCGAGCACGACGATGAAGTCGACCTTCCGCGAGGAACGGACCCGGCTGTAGACGAACGCGTACGCGAGGAAGCAGACGAACAGGAACGAGATGTAGGTCAGGACGCCGATCAGGATCGACCGAACCGCCGCGAGCGGCTCCCAGCCGATCTTCTGCACGGCCAGGCCGAAGATGATGAAGCCGATGATGCCGAGACCCGCGGCGAGGGAGAGCAGGTTCGCCGGGCGGCGGCCCTCGCGGCGGAGCATGGTGACACCGTTGATCACCAGGAACACGGCGAGGACCGCGATGGCCAGCGGGATCGCGACCAGGATCGCGACCACGAGCAGCCGGGCGGCGGTGTCCGAGACGGACTCGAGCGCGAAGATCACGCCGAGGCCGGCGAACATCAGCGTCAGCACCAGGAAGATGCCGTTGCGGAACAGCCGCCGGTCCCGCCAGAAGCTGACGGCGAAGATCAGGAACCAGAACCCGGCAACCCCGAAGGAGAACATCATCGGGAGACATCAAAGCATGGGGACAGCGCAACGGCGCCGCACCGAAGGGGCGCGGCGCCGTTGTCGGGAACAGACTCAGACCAGGCCGGTCAGCGACGAGATCGAGGCCTTGTGCAGGCGGGTGATCACGTTCTTGGTCTTCGGGTCGGAACGGTACTTGTAGGCACCCGACTCGAACACCAGGTAGGCGCGACCGCCGAACTCGGTCAGGCCCTCGGACATGCTCGGCGCCCGGAAGCAGGACAGCTTCGCCTTGTCCAGGTCCGGCTGGCCGCGCTTGACGACGTACAGGTTGCTCAGCTTGTCCCGGCCGAACGACGTGCTGTAGATGAAGTGGCCCTTGGTGACGAGCAGGCCCTGCGTCTTGGTCGGGACCTCCCAGGCGCGGTTGACCGTGACGAGGGTGCCGTTGGACTTGATCTTGTACTCGTACATCTTGTCCCGGCCCTTGTCGTTGAACTTCCCGGCCCACAGCGAGTCGCCGTAGCTGGTCAGGAACGACGCGCCGTACACCTTGCGCTCGGAGCCGACCGCGCTCACGAACGGAGTGCCGGACTCCTTCATCTTGGCCGCCAGCGTGGACAGCTTGTACTTGCGGATGCCGTTGGTGCTGCCCTGGACGAAGGCCCAGCCGTACGCGGTGGTGATCCCGCCGCCGTGCGTCTCCGCGATCTCGACGTCGCCGACGACCTTGTTGGTGGCCGGGTCGATACCGACGATGATCGACTTCCTGCCGGGGTGGTACATCGTCACCAGCAGCAGGTTCTTCTTGCCGGACCAGTTCCACCAGGTGCCGATGCCCTGCGGGATGTAGGACCCGAGCCGGGGCAGCGAGGCGCTGTTGCTGAACCGGGTGTCGTACTTGTTCGAGGCCGACGGCCCGTCGTAGAAGTCCTTGCTGCCCGCCTTGGTGTCGCAGCTGATCGCGCGGGTCGCCGATACGTCGGACGCAGCGGTGGCCGCGGAGGTGGTGGCGGCCTGGGAGGACTCGGGGCCGTTGACCGCGACCGTGATCGCGGTGCCGGTGGCCAGGACACCCGCCAGGCCGAGGGCGGTGAAGACCCGGCGGCGGGAGAAGGTGACGCGCGACATGTGTTCCTCTCGAACGGAATTAGTTGCCGTCACCACCGTATTCTCCGGGGAGGTCAGGTGGACCTGCCGTCCGCGGCCTGGCGAAGAACGAGGCCTTCGGGGCGACGTACTCCGATGCACAGGGCCGGCCCGGGGACGCGGTGAGGATCCTGGCCGGGGCCGGGATCAACCTCGGCCGGTTGAAGGTCTGGGTCGACCCGGCCGACGGCCAGGGCATCCCGGCTGCCTGGCGCGACTTGACGCCGACGCAGTTGGCGGACGCGGTGGCTGCGCACACCCGCGACGTACTGCACGCCTTGAAGAAGGCCGGCGCGACCGCGGACTACGTTCAGGTCGGCAACGAGATCAACCCCGGCATGCTCTGGCCGTGGGGACAGACCTGGGACGTCGATCCGTCCGACGAGGTCGTGGGCGCCCAGTGGGACAACCTGGCGTCGTTCCTGACCGCCGGCGCACGGGCGGTGAAGGCGGTCGATCGGTCGACGAAGGTGCTGGTGCATCTGACCAACATCAACAACGGCATCGACAGCCTGACCTGGTGGTTCGACGAGGTGGTCGCCCGGAACGTCCCGTTCGACCTGATCGGGCTGTCGTACTACGGCTACTGGCACGGCAGCCTGGCCGACCTGCAGGAGGCGATCACCACGTTGTCGAGCCGGTACGACCGCGACGTACTGAACGTCGAGACGGCGTACCCGTTCACGTTGGCCGACGACACGCCTGCCTTCGAGAACATCATTCGGGATCCTGGTCAGCTCGTCCCCGGGTATCCCGCGACGCCGGCCGGCCAGTCGGCGGCGTACCGGGCGGTGCAGGACGCGGTCGCCGCGGCCGAAGGCGGCCGCGGGATCGGCACTGTCTACTGGGAGCCGGCCTGGACGTCGGTTGCCGGCGCCGGCTGGGACCCCGCGGATCCGTCCTCCGGCAACGCCTGGGAGAACCAGGCACTCTTCGATTTCACCGGCAAACTGCTCCCCGCCGCCCGAAACCTTTCGCTGCTCTCCAAGGGATAAGACCCAGCGGCCCGGCTCCGCGCGATGTGCGAGAGTCGGGGCCGGAGCGCCGTACGAGAGAAGGAGCCGGCGATGACGCAGCTCACCAACTGGGCCGGGAACATCAGCTTCGGGAGTCCGCTCGAGCGGCCGAAGTCTGTGCCCGAGTTGCAGGAACTCGTCGCCGGCAGCGAGAAGGTTCGCGTCCTCGGTACCGGGCACTCGTTCAACCCGATCGCCGACAGCACCGGCACCCTGGTCACCGTCGCGGACCTGCCGCAGGTGATCGAGGTCGGCGACGGCGGGGTCACGGTCTCGGCCGGGCTCCGGTACGGCGAGATCACGGCGGCGCTGCAGTCGCAGGGACTCGCGCTGCACAACCTCGGCTCGCTGCCGCACATCTCGGTCGCGGGGGCGTGCTCGACCGGTACGCACGGCTCCGGTGACACCAACGGCCCGCTCGCCGACGCGGTCAACGCGATCACCTTCGTCAACGCGGCCGGCGAGCTCGTCACGCTGACCCGCGATGACGCCGACTTCGCCGGCTCGATCGTCTCCCTCGGCGCGCTCGGCGTGACGGTCAGCCTCACGCTCGACGTGCAACCGTCGTACGAGATCAGCCAGGTCGTGTACGACGGCCTGCCGGTGGACCGGCTCGGAAGCGACTTCGCCGAGGTGATGAGCATTGCGTACAGCGTCAGTGCGTTCACCGACTGGGTCGACCCGGACGTGATGGTGTGGCGCAAGCAGCGTGCCGGTGCACCGATCGAGACCGACTGGCTCGGTGCGCACGTCGCCGACGGACCCCGGCACCCGATCAAGGGGATGCCGGCCGACTACGCGACCCAGCAGGGCGGCGTACCGGGGCCGTGGAACGAGCGGCTGCCACACTTCCGCCTGGAGTTCACCCCGAGCAACGGCGACGAGCTGCAGTCGGAGTACTTCGTACCGCGCGAGAAGGCGGCCGAGGCCTTCGAGGTACTGCGCGCCCTGGGCAACCAGATTGCGCCGGTCATCCAGGTGTCCGAGGTACGTACGATCGCCGCCGACGAGCTCTGGCTGAGCCCGAGCCAGGGCCGCGACACCGTCGCCCTGCACTTCACCTGGATCCAGGACGAGGCCGCCGTACTCCCGGTCGTGACCGCCCTCGAGGACGCCATCAACCCGCTGGGTGCCCGGCCGCACTGGGGCAAGGTGTTCGCGGCAGACGCCGCCTACCTGCGTTTCGCCTACCCGAAGGTTGCCGACTTCATCGAACTGGCGGCGAAGTACGACCCGGACGGGACGTTCCGCAATCCCTATCTGGACAAGTACCTGCCTCTCAGCTCGCGGGGGTAAGGGAGAGCAAAGAGAAACGTGACAGCAACCGGAGTGGTTGTCGGTGGCAACACGTGGCCGTCACAGTGACTCCATGCTTCGGATCGCTGACACTCTGTCTCGATACAGGCCGCTGCTTGTGCGATTGCACTTCTATGCGGGGATCCTGGTCGGCCCGTTCCTCCTCCTGACGGCGCTGACCGGGTTCCTCTACGCGCTGGCTCCGCAGCTCGAGAACGCGCTGTACCGGGACACGATGTTCGTCGAGAGCTCCGGTACGACGGTGCCGGTCAGCCAGCAGGTGACGGCCGCCCGCGAGCGCCAGCCGGAGGGCACGCTGGTCGCCGTCCGACCGGCTGCCGGGCCGGGAGACACGACGCGGGTGCTCTTCGACGTGCCCGGTCTCGGTGAGTCGGAACGCCTTGCGGTGTTCGTGAATCCGGGCAACGCCGCGGTCACCGGCGAACTGGTTGCCTATGGCTCCAGTGGCGCGTTGCCGTTCCGCACCTGGTTGTCGCATCTGCATCGGAGCATGCACCTCGGCGAGCCCGGTCGCATCTACAGCGAGCTGGCCGCGTCGTGGTTGTGGCTGGTCGCCCTGGCGGGATTGGTGCTGTGGTGGACAGGTCGTCGTACCGGATCTCGGTGGCGGGTGGAGCGGTCCGGGAGCGCCCGGCGCAGAACGTTGTCCTGGCACGGGGTCCTCGGGACGTGGGTGATCCTGGGGATGCTGTTCCTGTCGGCGACCGGCCTCACCTGGTCACGGTTCGCCGGGGAGAACGTGTCGGAGCTGCGAGCCTCGCTGGACTGGAAGACGCCCACGGTCAGTACGGCGCTCACCGACGCCGACCACGCTGGTCACGAAGGACACACGTTCCCCGGCGGCGACGTCGACCCGGCGGCCGAGGAGTGGGACCAGACGCTGCAGTCCGCCCGCTCGGCCCAGTTGGACGGTCCGGTGGAGATCGCGGCGCCGAAGAAGGCCGGTACGTCGTTCGTCGTCCAGGAGATCGGGAAGGCGTGGCCGACCCAGGCCGACGCGGTCGCGGTCGATCCGATGTCGGGGAAGGTGGTCGACGTGGTCCGGTTCGCCGACTACCCGATCGCGGCGAAGCTGTCGCGGTGGGGGATCGACGCGCACATGGGCATGCTGTTCGGCCTGGTCAACCAGGCCCTGCTGCTGATCGTCGCCGGGACGATCGTGGCGATGGTGATCTGGGGCTACCGGATGTGGTGGCTGCGCCGGCCGACGCGAGGTCATGTACTGCGATTCGGTCGCCCGGCCCGGCGTGGTGCGTGGCGGGAGATCCCGGTGCTCGCGGTGGTTGCGCTGCTTGCCCTGGCGGTGGGGGTGGGGTTGTTCCTGCCGTTGCTCGGCATCAGCCTGGCTGCGTTCGTAGTGATCGATCTGCTGATCGGCTTCTACCGCTGGCGGAAGGCCGGAGCACCACCGCAGGAGGACGCTGCGGTCGAGCCTGCCGAAGAATCCGACGAGCTACTCGTGTGAGATCGGCTCGAGGGTCGTGGTGATGGTCCAGAGCAGGTTGCGGAGCACTCGGCGTTCCTCGGGCGTGAGCTTGGCCAGCGCTCGCCGGCCGGCCTGCGCGTAGACCTCGTTGACCGTGTGGGCGAGCTCCACGCCGCGGTCGGTGAGCTCGATGCTGACCTGCCGGGCATCCGTCGAGTTCTTCACCCGGCGGACCAGGCCGGCGGCCTCCATCCGCTGGGTGGTCTTGGTCGCGGTCGGGACCTCGACGTCCAGCACCTTCGCGAGCTGCGCGACCGGGAGCGATCCGTGGTGCAGGAGCTTGGCCAGCACCAACTCCTGCCCGGTGTGCAGGCCGGTGCCGGCCAGCTCCTCACTGACTGCCTTCCGGGCCGCCCGGTCCGCGAACCGCAGCGCGATCAGTACATCCGCCTCGCTGGCCGGCGCGTCGGCCGGCCATGCTGACTCCGTCCCCGTCCCGCCGCCCGGGTCGGCCTTGGCCTCGGTGCTCACGCGTGACTCCGGGGCAGGAACGGGTTCCGCGCGTCGTAGTCGCCGATGTACTCGGTCGGGATCGCGGGCTCGCCGCGGCTCAGCTGACTGGCGTAGCGGGGGAGCTCGTCGCGGACCTTCAGGTGGTGGGCCTGCGCCTCCTCCGGGGTACTGCGGCCGACGATCTTGCCACCCTCGACCAGCGGCTTCAGCAGCTCGCGGTCGTCGCCGTCGTCGGTCGGCGGCTCGCCGACGCCGATCAGCTCGACCTCGGCCACGCCGGTCGCCGAGCGCCGGCGCAGCGCCCACTTGCGGCCGCCGATGGAGATCTTGTCCGGGCTCCTCTTCGCCACCGGGAGCAGCTTGCCGTCCGCGTCCTCGCGGGCGACCAGCTTGTAGACGAACCCGCTGGTCGGGTAGCCGCTCCCGGTCACCAGCGAGGTCCCCACGCCGTACCCGTCGACCGGCGCCGGGGCGAGCGCGGCGATCTGGAACTCGTCCAGGTCGCTGGTCACGATGATCCGGGTCTTGGTCGCGCCGAGCGAGTCGAGCTGCTCGCGGACCTGGCCGGCCAGCGACGGCAGGTCGCCGGAGTCGAGCCGGACCGCGCCCAGCTCCGGCCCGGTGATGCCGATCGCGGTCCGGACCGCCTCGGCCACGTCGTAGGTGTCCACCAGCAGCGTGGTTCCCTTGCCGAGGGCATCGACCTGGGAGGTGAACGCGTCCCGCTCCCGGTCGTGCAACAGGGTGAACGAGTGCGCCGCCGTACCGGTGCTGGGGATGCCGTGCCGGCGGGCCGCCTCCAGGTTCGACGTGGCGCTGAAACCGCCGATGTAGGCCGCCAGCGCGGCCGCGACCGCGGACTCCTCGTGGGTCCGGCGCGAACCCATCTCGATACACGGCCGGCCGCCGGCCCACCAGGTCATCCGGGAGGCGGCCGAGGCGACCGCGGAATCGTGGTTCAGGATGGACAAGAAAACGGTTTCCAGCAGCACCGCCTCGGCGAAACTGGACTCCACCACCAGCACCGGTGAGCCGGGGAAATAGATCTCCCCGTCGGCGTAGCCGGAGACGTCACCGGTGAACCGGTAGTCCGCCAGCCAATCCCGGGTAGCCTGGTCCACGACACCCCGGTCGGCCAGGAACGCGATCGTTTGCTCGTCGAAGCGGAACCGGTCGAGCGCGTCGAGCAGCCGGTTCACGCCGGCCACCACGCCGTACCGGCGGCCGTCCGGCAACCGGCGGGCGAACAGCTCGAAGACCGATCGGCGATGCGCCGTGCCGTCGGCCAGACTGGCCTGCAGCATGGTCAGCTCGTAGTGGTCTGTGAGAAGAGCGGTCGAGTCCGTCCCTGCGTGAGTCACAAGGGCAGCCTATTGCGAACCGAGAACCGATGATGGAGAGAATGGACAGGTGAGCACCGCACCAAGCGAACTCGAGAGCCCCGAGGTCGACGAGGCGATCGAGCTGAGCCCACCGTGGGTGACGATCGTCTGGAACGATCCGGTCAACCTGATGGACTACGTCACCTTTGTCTTCCAGACCTATTTCGGCTACTCCAAGCAGAAGGCCGAGAAGTTGATGATGCAGGTCCACACCGACGGGAAGTCGGCGGTCTCCAACGGCAACCGCGAGGCGATGGAACGCGACGTCGAGGCGATGCACTCTTACGGCCTGTGGGCCACCTGCGAGAAGTCGTGACGCGGTTCCGCAAGCGCCGCAAGACCGTCGTCGTCAGTTTCGCCGAGCACGAGGCCGACATCCTGGCGAACCTGCTCCGCAACCTGGTCGAGCTCCTGTACGACGGGCTGCCACCGCGTGCGACCGAGTCCAGTGACCCGCTGGCCGCGCTGCTGGACAGCGACGGGCCGACCTCGCCGCCGGAGGACGTCGTACTGCAGCGGCTGCTGCCGGACGCCTACAAGCAGGACGACATGGCGTCCGCGGAGTTCCGCCGCTTCACCGAGCGCGGCCTGCGCGACGGCAAGATCACCGACGCCAAGCGGGTCCTGTCCGCGCTGGAGGAGTCCGGCGCCGACGAGATCGCCCTCGAACCCGACGAGCAACTGTCCTGGCTCCGCGCCCTCAACGACCTCCGCCTGGCCATCGGCACCCGCCTGGACATCAAGGAAGAGGACGACTACGCCACCTGGGAGAAACTCCCCGACGACGACCCCCGCCGCCTCACCTACGACCTCTACGACTGGCTCGGATACCTCCAATCAGCTCTGCTGCATAACATGCGTTGAGTGAGCTATCCGAAGACCGGCCGAGGCCGCCTGACTGCTAGTCCGAGCTTTCCGGGGATTGAGCGGGGGGTGCTCGAGTACTGGGACGGGGACGGGACGTTCCAGGCGTCGGTGGAGGGGCGGGCGGCGGGGGAGGACGGGGCGAACGAGTTCGTCTTCTACGACGGGCCGCCGTTCGCGAACGGGTTGCCGCACTACGGGCATCTGCTCACCGGGTACGTGAAGGACGTCGTCCCGCGGTACCAGACGATGCGTGGGCGCCGGGTGGAGCGGCGGTTCGGGTGGGACACGCACGGGCTGCCGGCCGAGCTGGAGGCGCAGCGGGTGCTCGGGCTGAAGACGAAGGCCGACATCCTCGAGCTCGGGATCGAGAAGTTCAACGAGGCGTGCCGCGCGTCGGTGCTCAAGTACACCGGTGAGTGGCGCAGCTACGTCACCCGGCAGGCCCGCTGGGTCGACTTCGAGAACGACTACAAGACGCTCAACCGCGACTACATGGAGTCGGTGATCTGGGCGTTCAAGACGCTCTACGACAAGGGCCTGGTCTACGAGGGCCTGCGCGTCCTGCCGTACTGCTGGAACGACGAGACCCCGCTGTCCAACCACGAGCTGCGGATGGACGACGACGTCTACCAGCCGCGCCAGGACCCGTCGATCACGATCGCGGTCGAGCTGGAGACCGGCGAACGCCTGCTCGCCTGGACGACCACCCCGTGGACCCTGCCGAGCAACCTGGCGATGGCGGTCGGCCCGGATGTCGACTACGTGGTCGTGAACGACGCCGAGGGCCGCCCGACGATCCTGGCCGAGGCGCGGCTCGCGGCGTACGCCGGGGTGCACGGCGACTTCGCCGGCCTCGGGACCGAGGTGCTCCGCCGGCTGAAGGGGTCGGAGCTGCTCGGGCTGCGCTACACGCCGCTGTTCGGCTTCCTCGCCGACACCGAGCGGTGGGGGACCCAGAAGGCGTTCCAGGTGATCGCGGCCCA
This sequence comes from Kribbella sp. NPDC049174, assembly GCF_043197365.1. Classification (NCBI taxonomy): domain Bacteria; kingdom Bacillati; phylum Actinomycetota; class Actinomycetes; order Propionibacteriales; family Kribbellaceae; genus Kribbella; species Kribbella sp. NPDC049174. The sequence goes on from NZ_JBICSZ010000002.1 coordinate 1,052,909, forward strand.
GCACGTCACCACCGACGACGGTACGGGCGTCGTCCACCTGGCGCCCGCGTACGGCGAGGAGGACCAGATCGCCTGTGAGGCGGTCGGGATCCCGACCCTGCTGACCGTCGACGACGGGGCGCGGTTCACCAGCGTCGTACCGCCGTACCAGGGGATGCATGTCTTCGACGCGAACCGGCAGATCATCCGCGATCTGCGCGCGGCCGGGTCGCTGGTGCGCGAGGACAGCTACGTGCACAGCTACCCGCACTGCTGGCGGTGCCGGAACCCGCTGATCTACAAGGCGGTGTCGAGCTGGTTCGTCGAGGTGACCCGGATCCGGGACCGGATGGTCGAGCTGAACGAGCAGATCACCTGGGTCCCCGAGCACGTCAAACACGGTCAGTTCGGCAAGTGGCTGTCGAACGCGCGGGACTGGTCGATCAGCCGGAACCGGTTCTGGGGCAGCCCGATCCCGGTCTGGCGCTCGGACGACCCGGCGTACCCGCGGATCGACGTGTACGGGTCGATCGAGGAGCTCGAGCGCGACTTCGGCGTCCCGGTGCCCGATCTGCACCGCCCGTACGTCGACCAGCTGACCCGGCCGAACCCGGACGATCCGACCGGGAAGTCGACGATGCGCCGGGTGCCGGACGTCCTGGACGTGTGGTTCGACTCGGGGTCGATGAGTTTCGCGCAGGTGCACTACCCGTTCGAGAACACCTCGTGGTTCGAGCATCACTTCCCGGGCGACTTCATCGTCGAGTACATCGGGCAGACCCGCGGCTGGTTCTACACGATGCACATCCTGTCCACCGCGCTGTTCGACCGGCCGGCCTTCTCGTCCTGCCTGAGCCACGGCATCGTGCTGGGCAGCGACGGGCAGAAGATGAGCAAGTCGCTGCGCAACTACCCGGACGTGTCCGAGGTGTTCGACCGCGACGGCGCGGACGCGATGCGCTGGTTCCTGATGTCGAGCCCGATCCTGCGCGGCGGCAACCTGGTCGTCACCGAGGAGGGCATCCGCGACGGGGTGCGCCAGGTGATGATCCCGCTGTGGAACGCGTGGTACTTCTTCGCCTTGTACGCGAACGCCGGCGGCGCCTCGGGCTCCACGTCGACGGACTCGCCGGACCTACTGGACCGGTACCTGCTGGCCAAGTTGCGGGTGTTCGTCGACGACGTGCAGGCCCGGCTGGACCGGTACGAGGTCGCGGCCGCCTGTGAGTCCGTCGTCGGCTATGTCGAGGTGCTGACGAACTGGTACATCCGGCGGTCGCGGGACCGCTTCTGGGCCGGCTCACCCGAGGCGATCGACACCCTCTACACCACGCTCGAGGTGCTGACCCGGACCGTCGCCCCACTGCTGCCGCTGACGACCGAGGAGATCTGGCGGGGACTCACCGGCGGCCGATCGGTACATCTCACCGACTGGCCTTCGGTCGACGAACTGCCCGACGACCCGGACCTGGTCGCGCGGATGGATCGGGTGCGCGAGATCTGCTCGGTGGCGTCGTCGATCCGCAAGTCCGAAGGGATCCGCGGCCGGCAGCCGTTGCAGTCGTTGACGGTGGCAACGGCTGACGCCGGGGCGTTGACGTCGTTGGTGCCGCTGATCCAGGCCGAAGTCAACGTGCGCGACGTCGTACTGGCGTCGGCGGATGCGGTCGACGCGCCGGTGTCGCAGCGGCTGACGGTGAACGCGCGGGCGGCCGGTCCGCGGCTCGGACGCGAGGTCCAATCGGTGATCAAGGCGTCCAAGAGCGGTGACTGGTCGGTCTCTGCCGAGGGTGTCGTCGTTGCCGGTGGCATCGAGTTGGTGGACGGCGAGTACACGCTGGAGACCACGTTGGCCGAGGGCGGTACGGCGAGCGGCCTGCTGAGCGGCGGCGGATTCGTCGTACTGGACACGAGGGTGACGCCGGAGTTGGCGGCCGAAGGTGTTGCGCGGGATGTGATCCGGGCGGTCCAGCAGGCCCGGCGCGATGCCGGGCTGGAGGTGACCGACCGGATGCGGCTGCGGTTGACCGCGGACGCGGCCGTGCTCGCCGCCGTCGAGGCTCATCGCGAGCTGATCATGGGCGAGACGCTGGCTCTCGAAGTCGACCTCGAGGAGGGTCCTGAACTGCTGGTCAGCGTGACTGCCTAGGGTGGGCGCCATGGAGACGCGCAGGCTTGGTCGGACCGGTCGGGATGTGGGTGTGGTCGGGCTCGGTGCCTGGCAGCTGGGCGCCGACTGGGGCTCGGTGGACGAGAGCGACGCACTCGCTGTGCTGCGCACGGCGGTCGAGGGTGGGGTCACCTTCATCGACACCGCGGACGTGTACGGCGACGGGCGTAGCGAGCGCCTGGTCGGGCAGGTGCTCAAGGAGCACGATGCCCTGACCGTGGCGACCAAGATGGGCCGCCGGGTCGAGCAGGTCCCGGCGAACTACAACCTCGAGGCGTTCCGGGCCTGGAACGACCGGTCGCGGGCCAATCTCGGGGTCGACACGATCGATCTGGTCCAGCTGCACTGCCCGCCGACGCCGGTGTACTCGACCGATGCGGTGTTCGACGCGCTCGACGAGCTGGTCGCGGAAGGCCGCATCGCGTCGTACGGCGTGAGCGTCGAGACCTGCGCCGAGGCGCTCACCGCGATCGCGCGGCCGAACGTCGCGTCGGTCCAGATCATCCTGAACGCCTTCCGGCTGAAGCCGCTCGACGAGGTGCTGCCCGCGGCCCGTGAAGCGGGCGTCGGCATCATCGCGCGGGTGCCGCTGGCGAGCGGTCTGCTCTCCGGCAAGTACGACGAGAACACTGTGTTCGGAGCCGATGATCACCGCACCTACAACCGGCACGGCGAGTCGTTCGACGTCGGTGAGACCTTCTCCGGTGTCGACTTCGGCACCGGCCTGGAGGCCGTCCGCCGGCTGATGCCCTGGCTCCCGGCCGGCGCGACGATGGCCCAGTTCGCCCTCCGCTGGATCCTCGACCAGTCCGGCGTCACCGTTGTCATCCCCGGCGCCCGCAACCCCGGCCAGGTCGCCGGCAACCTGGCCGCCGCCGAACTCTCCCCACTCTCAACGGACCAGTTGGCCGCCGTACAGCAGACGTACGACGACCTGATCCGCCCGCAGATCCACGGTCGCTGGTAGCGCTCTGTCCGCATAGTGGACCGAGACCCGGGTTGGCGGGACCGGTCCGGCCGCCCCCGTACCGTTGAGTCGTGCTGATCATCGAGAGTGCGACGTACGACGCGATCGTCGCGCACGCCCGCCGGGACCACCCGGACGAGGCGTGCGGGGTGGTGGCCGGGCCGGCCGGCTCCGACCGGGCGACGCGGTTCATTCCGATGCTCAACGCGGCGATGTCGCCGACGTTCTACGAGTTCGACTCGGGCGACCTGCTCCGGTTGTACAAGGAGATGGACGAGCGGGACGAGGAGCCGGTGGTGATCTACCACTCACACACCGCGACCGAGGCGTACCCGTCCCGCACCGACATCAAGCTGGCCCAGGAGCCCGGCGCCCACTACGTGCTGGTGTCGACCCGTGACGGTGCGGAGTCCCCGGCGTACGACGGCCCGGTCGAGTTCCGGTCGTACCGGATCATCGACGGTGAGGTCGTGGAAGAAGAAGTGCGCGTGGTTGGTTCTTATGAAGCTGTGTCTTTTGAAGAGGTCAAAGGAGAGAAATAGAGATGGCGATCGAACTGCGCGTACCAACGATTCTGCGCACCTACACCGGTGGTGAGAAGGCGGTGAACGGCGCCGGCGCCACGCTGGCCGAGTTCATCGACGACGTGAACGGCACCCACCCGGGCCTGAAGGAGCGCATCGTCGAGGGTGAGCCGGAGGAACTGCGCCGGTTCGTCAACGTGTACGTGAACGACGAGGACGTCCGCTTCACCGGCGGCCTGCAGACCGGTGTCAAGGACGGCGACGTGGTCGTCGTACTGCCCGCCGTCGCCGGCGGCTGACCACAAAGGACAGGTCATGCGCTTCGACAGCCTGCTGGACTCGGTCGGGGGTACGCCGCTGGTCGGGCTGCCCAAGCTCTCACCCTCGGCCGATGTCCGGCTCTGGGCCAAGCTGGAGGACCACAACCCGACCGGCTCGATCAAGGACCGGGCCGCGCTGCGGATGCTGCTCGACGCCGAGAAGGACGGCCGGCTCCGGCCGGGCAACACGATCCTGGAGCCGACGTCCGGCAACACCGGGATCTCGCTGGCGATGGCGGCCAAGCTGCGCGGCTACCGGATGGTCTGCGTGATGCCGGAGAACACCTCCGAGGAGCGCCGGCAGATCCTGCGGATGTGGGGTGTCGAGATCATCTCCTCCCCGGCCGCGGGCGGTTCGAACGAAGCGGTCCGGGTGGCCAAGCAGGTCGCCGAGGAGCACCCGGACTGGGTGATGCTCTACCAGTACGGCAACCCGTCGAACGCGGCCGCGCACTACGACGGCACCGCGCGGGAGATCTTCGCCGACCTCCCGTCCGTCACCCATTTCGTGGCCGGCCTCGGGACCACCGGCACGCTGATGGGCGCCGGCCGGTTCTTCCGCGAGCACAAGCCCGAGGTGCGGATCGTCGCGGCCGAGCCCCGGTACGGCGAGCTCGTCTACGGGCTGCGCAACCTCGACGAGGGTTTCGTCCCCGAGTTGTACGACGAGACGCTGATCGACGCCCGGTTCTCGGTCGGGCCGCGGGATGCCGTCCGGCGGGTGCGTGAACTGCTCGACAACGAGGGCATCTTCGCCGGCATCTCGACCGGCGCGATCCTGCACGCCGCGCTCGGCCAGGCGGCCAAGTGCGTGCGCGACGGCGAGTCCGCGGATATCGCGTTCGTGGTCGCCGACGGCGGCTGGAAGTACCTGTCCACCGGCGCCTACGAGGGCACCATCGACGAGGCCGAGGACCGCCTCGAAGGTCAGCTCTGGGCCTGATTCCCACCTCCCTGGGACGGTTCGTCCCTGGTGGCCGGGACGCTGGGACGCCCAAGGTCGAAACATTCCGTTTCGACCCTGGGAGGGGACCATGTCCACCACGAAGACCAGCGCACCGCCGCTGCGGACCCGGATCGAACTGGAGCCGGACCTGACCGTCGTCGGCGAGGCAGGTTCGGGGCCGGAAGCGGTGGAGGTGGTGGAGCGGCTCGCGCCGGACGTGGTCGTCGTCGATCTGAACCTGCCCGGGATGCCGCGGGTCTGGGTGACCCGACATGACACCGCGCAGGCCTGAATCCGGCGGCGAGTGAGCCGTCGGACTGCTGAGCCCGGCGGGGGCGAGCCGTCGGGGTGAGGTCACCGGGTGGGCTGGCGGAGGGCCCGGCCCGGCCTGGGTGCCTTTGTTGCTGTCGGCACCTGATGCTGGATTACGTCATTGCCGCCTACGGTTGCTTGAAGAGGATCTTGCGCCCGAGTCGTGGGTGAACCCCACGGCCCTTGCAGCTGTTGCACGGGCGCTGCGCGTAGCTGAACAGCGCGCCGCGGTGCCGTCCGGCGCCTTTGCAACGGTTGCATTTGGCGTTCGGGTGCAGGGACAGCGAGACGACGTACAGAGCGAACGCCGCCATGGCCAGCACGAGCATCATCCCGGTCGGCCCGAGGGACGCCGCGATATCTGCCCACGTGCTGTTGGTGTCCGCAGCCTGACCAGCGGCCTGCCCCGCGGCCGTGGCGTTGTCCGGTTGCGGATTCGGTGCGGTGGTGGTGCTCAGCACCACCGCGATGTGGTGCGCCAGGTTCATGGCATCACGAGGGGCGGTCGAACAAACATCGCTCCAGAGTGGCGCGCATCACGCGAAAAGGCAATTCCGGAGAGTAAAGATGTGGATAAGTCCGGCGTGTCGGTTGCGCATCTTAGGTAAGCCTCGCTTCAGGACTGCCCGCTGCCGGACCTGTCCACAGCCGCCCGGTGGGAGCCGGTGGCCTTCCGGATAAGCTGCAGCCGTGGCAGACGCACCGGTGGGGATCTTCGATTCAGGCTTCGGGGGACTCACAGTCGCCCGGGCGGTGCTCGACCAGCTGCCGCACGAGCCGATCCTCTACCTGGGCGACACCGCCCGGCAGCCGTACGGTCCCAAGCCGATCGCCGAGGTCCGTGAGTACGCACTGGAGTGTCTCGACCACCTGGTCGAGGCGGGCGTGAAGATGCTGGTGATCGCGTGCAACTCGGCCAGTGCCGCGATGCTCCGGGACGCTCGAGAGCGGTACGACGTACCGGTCGTCGAAGTGATCCTGCCGGCCGCCCGTCGCGCCGTCGCCGCGACCCGGAACCAGCGCGTCGGTGTCATCTGCACCCGGGCGACCGCAGCCTCATTGGCGTACGAGGACGGCTTCGCCGCCGCGCCGCAGATCGAGCTGTTCACCCAGGCCTGCCCGAAGTTCGTCGACTTCGTCGAGTCCGGCGTGACGTCCGGACCGGAGCTCCTCGAGGCCGCCCACGAGTACCTGGACCCCCTGGTCGAGGCCGGCGTCGACACCCTCATCCTCGGCTGCACCCACTACCCGTTGCTGACCGGCGTGATCTCCTACGTGATGGGCGACAACGTCACCCTGGTCAGCAGCGCCGAGGAGTGCGCCAAGGACGTGTACGGCGTGCTGACCAAGACCGGCCTGCTCCGCCCGGACCACCTGCCCGAGCCGCGGCACCGCTTCGTCACCACCGGCAGCCCGGCCGAGTTCGCCGCCATCGGTTCCCGCTTCCTCGGCCCGGTCCTGTCCGGCGTCGACCAGTTCGCCTGGATCCGCTGAGCCACGCCTTGTCGCGGGCTGGAGCCGGTGTGACGGGTATCGCACCGGGGTGTTGTCCGCGGCACCAGATCCGGTCGTGCTGTGCGTGAAATCACTGCCAGGCAACTGGATCAGCGCTTCGGTGACGTTGCGTACGCCACCGGCTTCCCTGCGAACGGGGCAACCCGCCGGTAATGTTCCAGCTATGAAGCTCACCGTGCTCGGCTGCTCCGGGTCCGTCCCCGGGCCGGACTCGGCCGCCTCGAGCTATCTGGTCACCGCCGAGGGGTTCAACCTGATCCTCGACCTCGGCAGTGGCGCGCTCGGCTCGCTCCAGCGGCATCTCGCCGTCACGGAGATCGGTGCGATCGGCCTGTCCCACCTGCATCCTGACCACTGTATGGACCTGTGCGGTCTGTACGTCTCGGCCAAGTACGCGCCCGGGGCACCGATTCCGCGGATCCCCGTCCACGGTCCACCCGGGACGGCGTACCGGATGGCGCTGGCGTACGACCTGCCGCTCGATCCGGGGATGGAGGAGGAGCTGGAATTCCATACCTGGCACGATGTTCAGCAGATCGGGCCCTTCACCGTCCGGACCGCGCCGATGGTGCATCCGGTACCGGCGTACGCGATTCGTGTTGAGCACGGCAACAAATCGCTCGTCTACACCGGCGACACCGGCCCGAACGAGGCCCTGGTCGAGCTCGCCCGCGGCGCCGACCTGCTGCTGTCCGAAGCGGCCTTGCCGGACAACGATCCGCACAACCCGACCGACCTCCACCTCACGCCCGCCGATGCCGGCGAACAGGCCAAGAAGGCCGGCGTGAAACGCCTCGTCATCACCCACGTCCCGCCCTGGTACGACCGCGAGACCCAAGCCGAGAACGCCCGCAAGACCTACTCCGGCCCGGTCGAGCTCGCCACCCCGCATGCCGTTTTCGACATCTGACGGCGTGCGGTTGTGGACCGCAACCACCGGCACGGCGACCTCCGCCGTACCGGTCGTGATCCTGCACGGCGGCCCCGGCCTGTGGGACGACCACGCGGTCCTCGCGGAGATGATCGACGACCTGACCGTCGTCCACCGCTTCGACCAGCGAGGGTGCGGACGTTCGGATCCGTCGGACCTGCAGACGATGCAGCGCTTGGCTCAGGACATCGACGAACTGCGCTCTCATTGGCGACACGAGCGGATCATGGTCGTCGGCCATTCCTTCGGTGCGACACTCGCGCTGGTGTACGCGGCGTCGTACCCGGATCACGTCGCGGGCGTCGTCTACCTCGACGGCGTCGGCATCGGTGACTGGCGGACGGCGTACCACGAGGAACACCGCCGCCGGACGACGCCGGCCCAACGTGATCGCCTGGACGCGTTGTCCGGGGCGGATCGCACCGCGGCGGAGGAGATCGAGTTCCGCGTCCTCTCGTGGTTCACCGATCATGCGGACCAGTCGATGGCGATGGCCTGGGCGCTGGAGAGTGCTTCGGTCGATCTTCCGATCAACTTCGCGGCGAACAGCGCGCTCGGTGCGGAGATCAAGTCGTGGCCCGCTGATCACGTTGCCGGCCTCGCGGCGTCGCTGCCGATGCACGTGACCTACCTCCACGGCGACGGGGATCCGCGGCCGGCTTCCGCCGTACAAGAGCTGGCTGCGCACACGCCGCACCACACCTTCCACTTGGTGCACAACGCCGGACACTCACCGTGGCGCGAGCAACCCGAAGTGGTGCGTGGTCTGCTCCGGGGCGTGGTTCTGCCCTCCGGCGCCTTGTGATGTCTCGACGCACCGGCTGATACTCGAAGTGAATCGGTCCGGGGCCGACGGTTCGTGTTGGGGTGGAGAACACAGGGGGATCGCCTGGCTGCCCGGTTGATGGGAGGGGGAGCTATGGCTGTTCCGGAGTTGGATGACCTCAAGAGCCGGATCCACGAGCTGCGGCAGCAGTTGGACACGGTGACGGACGACGAGTGGCGGGCCTACGTCAAAGTCCGCGACATGCTGGCGCTCGACCCGGGGCTCGGACCCGATGATCCGCTCGCGCGCGTGGTGCGGTGCGCGATGCTGGGCATCTTCGAGACGTCCGGGGATTCGGGCACCTTCGGCGAGTACGACGCAGGCGCGGTCCAGCGGTTCGCAAACCTCGGCGAATGACCTTGCGCGTCGTCCTGATCGGGCGTGCGGAGGTCACCGAGGCGGTCGGTACGGCGCTGGCCGGGCCGTCCGACCGCGTGGTACGGGCGCCGTACCCGCGGCAGCGTGACGACCTGCCGGCGGTGATGGCGGGTGCGGAGCTCGTCGTCGCCGCCGACGACGGCGCGCTACCGGTCCTGCACTCGTGGGTCAACACGGTCGGACTGCGGTCGGGTGTGCCGGCCGTGCATGCCGCCGTACGGGGTGCCCGGGCAACGATCGGTCCGCTGGTGCTGCCGGGCGAGGGCCCGTGCTACCTGTGCTGGCGGATGCGCGCGCTGGCGTGCGAGGACGACTTCGCCAAGGCGATGGCGCTCGAGGAGGAACTCGCTGCACGCCGGTTGCCGGACGCCGCTACACGACCCGTGCTGCCGGCACTGCTGCCGATGATCACGGACGCGCTGCTGACGGAGCTGTCCGTGGCACCGCGGCTTGCCGCCGGCGTGCTGACGCTCGACGCGCTACGCGGCACCGAGCAGCTGCATCCGGTGCTACCACGTCCGGACTGCCCGGCGTGTGCGAAGGACCGCCGACCTCCTGCCGTGGCTGATCGAGCCACCGACCTCAACGGAGCCGACCAGCGGGCGGTCGATCGGCTCTGCGGTGTCGTCCGCGTGGTGGAGGTGATACCAAAAGACGTCGACGAGCCCGAGCGACCGTTCGTCGTCCGGGCCGAACTGGCGAACGCTCACTTCCGCACCGGACGCGATGCCTTCGTGTCCTGCTCGGGTAAGGGCTGGACTCGCGAGGAAGCTCGCGACAGCGCGCTCGGCGAGGCCCTCGAACGGTACGCCGCGATGACGTGGCGACCCGAGCGCAGGATCAGTTCGACGTACGACGGCCTGGATCGGCCCGGCGTGCATCCGCGGGACCTGGTGTTGTTCGCCGACCACCAGTACGACGCGGTGCCGTTCCAACCGTGGCGACCGGAGACCGAACTCGAGTGGGTGCCGGCGCAGTCGTTGGTGACCGGCCAGGAGGTCTGGATCCCCTTGCTGGCAACGCATCTGGGCTACCGGCCGCCGGCCACGGCCGCCCTGTTCCCCGCAACGTCGAACGGGTTCGCGGCCGGCCTGGACCTGGCCGGCGCAACCCTGCGGGCGTTGCTGGAAGTGATCGAGCGGGATGCCTTCGCGATCGCCTGGTCGCATCGATTGCCCGGTCGTTGCGTGGCCGCAGCCGACGTCCCGGACGAACAGGTCCGCGCGATCGCGGCGACCCACGCACGCCGTGGTGTCGAGCTGGTCGTGCACCTGCTCCCGACCGACACAGCCGCCGCGGTCGTCCTGGCCGTCGCGTGGTCCGAACGGGCACCGGCCGCCGTGATCGGCGTCGCCGCCGCGCTGGAGCCGGTCGCCGCCGCCCGGGCCGCCGTACTGGAGGTCGCGCAGGTGCGGCCGCTGCTGCGCAGCCGGCTCCGGTTGCCCGCTGTCCGGACCCGGATGGCCGAGCTGGCCGCCGCACCGGCCAGGGTCGCGACGCTCGACGACCACGATCTGGTGTACGCCGACCCGGGTGCCGCCGCGACCGGGATGCGCTTCCTCCGTGAGAGCCCGCGGACGCCGTGGCCGGCCGTCGGCACCCGCCCAGCCGGGCGCGACCCGATGGATGCCCAGAGCAACGACAACCTCCAGTCCTTGGTCCGGTCGCTGGCCGCGGTGGCGCCGGACGTGCTTGCCGTCGACGTCACCCCGCCCGATGTGGCCGACCTCGGAGTCCGGGTGGTACGCGGTCTGGTACCGGGCTTCGTACCGATCTGGTTCGGTGCCGACCAGGCCCGGCTCGGCGGATCCCGGCTGCTGGAGATGCCGGCCCGAATCGGCCTGCGACCCCGACCGACACGGGTGGACGAGCTGAACCTCACCCCACACCCGCTGGCGTAAGGACAGCCGATGTCCGACACCTTCCGCACCGATCAGCCGCTGGCCTGGACCTACCACCGAGGTACGGCGGGCCGACCGCTCACCGCCCCCGACACGGTCTCGTCACCGCAGCCCGGTCGAGAGGACCCGACCGCACCGTGGGTCCCCTTGCCCCCCGGCGTACCGATCGACACGCCGTTGGACGGGTTGGTCCGCGACCGGGTGTCGTGCCGCGCATTTCAGGACCGGCCGATCAGTCTCCCGGAGTTCGCCACCCTGTTGCGGATCGGGTACGGCACCACCGGAGTGACCGACGATGGTCCGCTCTACGTGGTCGACCGAGCCGTGCCGTCCGGCGGGGGGCTGTACCCGCTCGAACTCAGTGTGGTGGTGCGGTCGGTGGACGGCCTGCCCGCCGGGATCTATCACTATGTTCCGCTCGCCGATGGTCTGGAGCGGGTCAGCGACGGTGCGGTACCGGGGTCACTGGTCACCCACCTGTTCCTTGGCCAGCCGTGGGCGGCCGAGGCCGCCGTCGTCCTGGTGCTGTCCGCCGTCTGTGCGCGCAGCCTGCTCAAGTACGGCGATCGCGGCTACCGCTACCTGTTGCTGGAAGCGGGGCACGTGGCGCAGAACCTCGTCCTCGCGGCGACCGGGCTCGACCTGGGGGCCGTCAATCTCGGCGGCTTCCTCGACAACGAACTGTCCGGGTTGCTTCACCTCGACCTCGAGTCCGAGATCGTTCTGTACGGCACCGCCGTCGGTAGCCCGTCGTCCGCAGACCGCACCGGCCGCCGCGCGCTCGGCCGGCTGGACGGTTAGTCCGCCGCCGATCGGCCGAGCCGGATGGCGAGGGCGGCCACCTCGCGGCGGGACGAGGTCCCGGTCTTGTGCAGCAGGTTCGAGACATGCACGCTGACCGTCTTCTCACTGATGAACAGCGCTTTCGCGATCTCGGCGTACGTTCGGCCGGCGACCAAATGGGAGAGCACCTCCTGCTCCCGCTTCGTCAGCGAACTGAGGCGGGCCGGTACGTCGGGCAGCTCAGCCGGCTCCTGGAGAGGGATGCCGCCGAGAGCGGCCAGCGCCTCCACCTGGTCCCGTAACGGAATCGCGCCGACCTCGGCCGCGAACCGGTGCGCGGACCTCAGCGGTTCGGCGACGACGTTCCGAGACGCGCCCTCGCCGTGCAGGGCCTGCGCCCACCGCCACGACGCGACGGCTTCGTCCCACCGCAGTCCCGCGGCGTCGCACCGGCGTACCGCTTCCTCCCACTCGGCCGAGGTGGGCGACTCAGCTGCGTACCTTGCGCTCTCGGCCGTGAACAGAGCCTGCATCGCAGGTTGGATCAGGTCGGTCGGACCGCCGGCCTTGAAGGCCGAAGGCTGCATCCCGCGGCGCGCGGTGAGCAGTTCGTCGAAGGCTGCTTGCGTCGTTCGCACGGCGTCGCTGTCACCCTGGTCCCTCGCGGCTTCCATCAGATCGGCCGCCACGCGCGCTCCCCACACCAGCATCTCGTCGGCGTCGCGGGTATCGGCGTACTGCGTGCCGATCGTTCGCGTCAACAGGTCGAGGGCCTGTTCGGGTCGGCCGGTGGCCAGCAGGTACTCGGCCAGGACAGGCTGCGCGTACAAGCCCGCCCGGTTCTCCAGCTCCGGCATCAGCTCCTTGGCGCGCTGCACATGCATCCCCGCCGGGTTCGGACTTCCGGTGCGTACCGACAACGAGGCCGCGCTCAGCCGGACCATGGCACCGGCGTTCGGCAGGCCGGCCAGGGAAAGGCCGTCGCGAATGACGTCGGTGCTCTCCGGCAGGCGTCCGAACATCAGGAGGTGATGGGACAGCAGCCCGGCGGCGAAGGCCGCGACCGACAGGGCTCCTTCGTCGAGGGCGAACGCGAGGAACCTCCGGCACGGCTCGAGGCATTCCAGCAGCCGGCCGCGCCGGCTCAGGTAGTTCTGCCGGATCGCGAGCATCCGCCAGATCAGATCCGGCTCGCCGGTCTGCTCGGCGAAACGCAGGCCGGTGGCGGTGTCCTGATCGGAGCGTTCGCCGTGGACGTCCGCGTTGCCACGGGCTGCATACGCGAGGCTGAGCGCTGCCTTGGACCCGGACCGTTGAGCGGCCTGCACCGCCTCCTCGGCGTACCGCCTGGACAGCTCGAGCTCGTTGTTCCACCACTGACACCAACTGAGGTAGGCCAGGGCTTCGGCGTACTCCTCGCTGTCCGGAAACCTCCGGCTCAGCTCGACCGCGTGCTGTGCCTCGGCGACCGGTCGCCCGTTGGTTCGACCCGTTGCCCAGGCCGCGTCGGCCCATCGCCTCAGCATCCGGCCGGCCCGCAGCGGATCCGTGCGCTCGTCGACGAGTTCGAGCGCACGGCTCCAGGTGCGGAAGCTCGCCTCGCCGTCGCCGACCAGGTCGTTGGCCCGCGCGACCCGCTCCAGCAGGCCTACCTCCTCGACCACCCGGTCGCTCTCACCACCGTGGACGGTCGGCCACAGGCGCGCGGCGCGGCGCAGATGCACCGCCTCCTCACGCCGAGCGTGGATCCCGCCGGCGAGGTCAGCCGCCCGCAGCGACGCTTCGAGACAGGAATCCAGGTCGTGGGCGGCCTCGTAGTGCAGCGCCAGGTCGCCCTGTCGCTGGACCTCGTCGAGGCCCGTCGCCGGACGGGATTCGATCGCCTTGGCCCACGCGGCGTGCATCGGTCCCGCCTCGCCGGGGACGAAGGTGGCATACAGGACCTCGGCCAGCAACGGGTGCCGGAACCAGCAGGTCTCGGCATCCCGCGCCACACTGATCCCGGTGTTCGTCGCCGCGGCCAGCGCGCTGGTCACCGCGCCGGGCCCGATCCCACACGCTGCGGCGACCTCAGTCAGGTCGTCGATCGACGTAGGCCGCCCGGCGACCGCCAGCAGCCGCATCACGTCCCGCGCCGGCGCCGGGAGCCGATGCCAGGCGGCGAGCAATGCCCCCGTCAGCTCGGCCGGCAGACCGGCGGGCAACGCGTCGGCGGTCACGGTGACTCCCTCGAGGAGCAGTTCGCTGAGATAGGGGTTGCCGTCGGATCGCCGTACGACGTCGTCCACGAGCCCACGGCGAGGACGGCCACCCAGCAGCATCGCGACCTGCTGCTCGGTCTCGTCCCGGCTCAGCCGGTCCAGCCTGACGTCACTCACGGACGGAAGCCGGCGGAGATCCGCCAGCCAGCTGTGCATCGGGTGACCGGTGAAGAGCTCCTCGTCCCGGAAGGTGGTCAGAATCGCCAGCCGCTGCCTGCGGAAACCGGCCACCAGGTAGGCGAGGGCGTCGCGTGACGCCGGATCGGCCCACTGCACATCGTCCACGACCAGCACCGTCGGCCGGTGCCTGGCGATCGCCATCACCAGCGCGTCGACCACCGACAAGAGCCGGACCCCGTGGTCGAACGCGTACCCGCCCAGCGCGGGCAACAGCTCGGCCGCGGCCGGGACGGCTTCGAGCACCTCGGCCAGCTCATCAGGCTCGGCCGACTCGGTCCAACCCTCCAGCGCACCGACCAGCGGACCGTACGGCGAATCCACCGCGCCGAAGCGAACGCATCGGCCCCACAAGACGGCAACGCCCAGTTCCGCGGCCTCGTCACAGACGGCTCCGACCAGGCGGGTCTTGCCCACACCGGCCTCTCCGTGCACGAACACCGCACACGGTCGTCCTTCGGCCGCTGCCCGAACCGCCGCACCGAGGACTTCGCGTTCCTCGACCCGACCGGCGATACCGGGAGCGCCGGTGGCTGCTCCCCCTCCCACACCGCCCAGTCTGCCGTCGGCAACCCCGGACTGTCTGTACCCGCTGTCCGGCGTGCGTGACCGCGCCGGACAGCGGATACCTCCTGTGGGGGAGTGCGGTTAGCTGGCCAGCCGCTGGTGACGCCGGAACACCCACATCGCGCCGAAGGCGACTCCGGCACCACCGAGGGCGGATGCGCCGGCCTGCAGGACCGCGGCCGTCGCGTCATCGTTGTCCGACGTGCTCGCCGCCGAGGCTGCCTGCACGGGCTGCACGGGGGTCACGCCGTACCTCGAGTCGTAGTTCCGCCGCACGTCCTGGGTTGCGGCACCTGGATAGCCGGCACCTTCATCCGGCCAGGTCGTCGATCCGGACCCGGTCGCGGCACCCGGGTAGCCGGAGCCTTCGTCCGGCCAGGTCGTCGACCCGGTCCCGGTCGCTGCGCCCGGGTAGCCGGAGCCTTCGTCCGGCCAGGCGTTCAGCTCGGCCGAGACGCCTGGCCGCGGGTCCTTCGGGTCGGCCGACGCCTCGGTCGCGGTAACGGCGAGTGCACCCATGGCAACTGCGGACAGTGCGAGGGCTGACCACCTGCGGTTCATGATTCCTCCAGTGAGACCGTTGCGGCGGGATCGCCGCTTCCATCTCACAGTCGGCCCGCAGGCCACCCGGCCACATCGGAGTCAACCCCTCAGAAACCGCCCAGAACCCCTCAGATCCGGGCGCGGGTCCGGGGCCGGATCAGCCGAGGGAGTCCAGGTACGCCGTGCCGCGCGGGCTCAGCTCGTAGCCGACTTCGAGGCTGTGGGTGAGGCCGAGGTTCTTGAGTTTGCGGACGTCCAGTTTGAAGGGGGCGGTCTCGCGGCCCAGCTCGGTGGCGAGGTCGGCGGCCCGGGTCGCAGGCTTCGACTGGATCAGCCGGAGAGTGTCGGCGGTCCAGGCACCGTGGTTGCTGAGCTCGTCGAACTTCGCCAACCGCGCCATCAGGTCGTCGAGATCCTCGGGCGACAGGGTGGACTGCGCGGCCAGTTGTTCGCGCGGGTCCGGGCCCTCGACCAGGTGGAACTTGATCAGGAAGGTGGGCCAGTCCTCGTTGCCGCGCAGGCGCCGGCGGACGTCCTTGGCGTTGCGCCGGTCCGCGGCCGCGACATCGGCGTCGTTGTCGGCGATCAGGTCCGGGTTGACCTCACGGACGCTGTCGATCTCGATCCGGCCGGCGTTGGTGCGGTAGATCCGCCCCTCGACCACCCGCGCCTCGGCCCACCGCCGGTACGCCGTGGTGATCCTGCCTGCCTCGACCCCGTCCCGATCCGATCCGGCGAACAACATGGTTACTCTCCCAGTGCCTTCGCGACGATCGGGGCGAGCGCGCGCAACGCCTTGCCCCGGTGACTGATCGCGTCCTTCTCCTCGATCGACAGTTCCGCCGTCGTCCGGTCGTAGCCCTCGGCGGCGAACAGGACGTCGTACCCGAAACCGCCGGTGCCGCGCAGTTCCCGGATCACCGAGCCGCGCATCTCGCCGATCACGATCTCGTCCTCGGCATCGGGCCGGACGAAGGCGACGGCCGCGATGAACGACGCGCCGCGCCGCTCGTCCGGTACGTCTTCCAGCTGCCCGAGCAGCAGCAGGTTGTTCGCGTGGTTGTCCTTCGCCGGCCCGGACCAGCGCGCCGACAGCACACCGGGCATCCCGTTCAGCGCGTCCACACAGATCCCGCTGTCGTCCGCGATCGACGGCAGTCCGGTCGCCACCATCGCCGCGTGCGCCTTCAGCAGCGCGTTGCCCTCGAACGTCGGCTCGGTCTCGGCCGGCTCCTGGTACGGCGGTACGTCGCCCAGGCCGAGCACCTCGATACCGGGCACGATCGGGGTCAGGATGCGCCGCAGTTCCTCGAGCTTCTTCTTGTTGTTCGACGCGAGAAGGACCCTGGTCATGGGGCCTCCCGGCCTGGACTGAGGAGTGGAGGGAGCGAAGCGACTGGAGCGACGAGGGAAGGCCGGGAGTCAAAGCCCCATGACCCGCCGCGCGGCAGCGCGGCATCGAACACAGTCACGCGAGGGCCTCCTGCTGCAGCTTGGTCAGCTCCGCGCAGCCCGCAGTACCGATCTCCAGCAGGCTGTCCAGCTCGGCGCGGTCGAACGGCGCGCCCTCGGCGGTGCCCTGCACCTCGATGAACCGGCCGTCGCCGGTCATCACCAGATTCATGTCGGTCTCGGCCCGGACGTCCTCCTCGTAGCAGAGGTCGAGCATCGGGCTGCCGTCGATGATGCCGACCGAGACCGCGGCGACCGAGCCGGTCAGCGGCTCGCTCTTCAGCAGCTTGCGGTCGCGCAGGTACGACACCGCGTCCGCGAGAGCGACGTAGGCGCCGGTGATCGCGGCGGTCCGGGTGCCACCGTCGGCCTGCAGTACGTCGCAGTCGAGCAGGATGGTGTTCTCGCCGAGCGCTTTGTAGTCGATCACGGCCCGCAGCGACCGCCCGATCAGCCGGGAGATCTCGTGCGTCCGGCCGCCGATCCGGCCCTTCACCGACTCGCGGTCCGAGCGGGTGTTCGTCGACCGCGGCAGCATCGCGTACTCCGCGCTGACCCAGCCGAGCCCGGAGCCCTTCCGCCACCGCGGCACGCCCTCGGTCACACTCGCCGCACACAGCACCCGGGTGCGGCCGAACTCGACCAGCACCGAGCCCTCGGCATGGTCGAGCCACTTCCGGGTCAGGGTCACCGGTCGAAGCTGATCCGACGTCCGTCCATCGATACGCGCCATGCCTCAGACCCTATGCCTCCAGGCGCTGGACCTCCGCATTGGTCGGCGGCCGGAGCTGACTGACCGCCATCCGGGCGGCCCACGGCGTCAGGTCTCCGGCCCGCCGGCCGAGCCACGGGACGCCCTCGCGGACCAGCCAGACCGTGTCCGCCCACTTACTCGGTGGCGTGGACGCACAGTCCAGCTCGGGTGGTACGTCGATCCGCAGCCCGCGCCGAGCCAGTTCGTCGGCGAACCCGCGGGCCAGCCGCCGGTGACCACGCTCACCCGGGTGCAGCCGGTCGACGCTCCAGAAGTCCCGGCGGTACACCTCCGGGTAGTCGGCCATGTCCAGCCGGATCCCGCCGTACTTCGTGTGCAGGTCGTCGTACGCGAGATTGACCTGCTCGATCCGCTGCCACAGCGGGCGGCGCAGCCACGAGGGCAGGCCGAACACCTGGCCGTGGTCGTGGAACCGCACGGTGAGCAGCAGCGCGCCGCGGGCGGTCAGCTGTTCGGCACAGAGTTGCAGGCAGTCGCGGATCCGGCCGGAGTCGAAGGTGGAGCGCAGGGTGTCGTTGACCCCGACGATGAGTGAGGCGATGTCGATCGGACCGGTCGACACGGCGTCGGGCAGTTGCTCGGTCGCCACAGCGGGGGCGGTGGCGCCGCTGGTCGCGAAGTTGGAGAACGTCACACGGTGGGAACTGGCCAGGGAGTCGGCGAGCAGCGAGGCCCAGCCCCGCCACCCTTCGCCCGGGCGCGCGCCGGCACCGGAGAGGTCGGTCGTACTGCTGCCGTTCATCGGGTCCCCGACACCCACGGTGGTCGAGTCCCCCAGTGCCACATAGTGGAGGCTCACATTCCGTCATGGTGACGTCACTGGACGAGCCGCCGGTGTTGCCCGGATGACGAGTGGGGCAATTCCAGCTGGAGGACGGGTGATTGAAGGACGGAAGTGCGCGGAGTTAGGGTGATACAAACAACTATGTGCAGGAGATGCCTGGAATGACTGATCTTCGGTTCGGTGTGGTGGGTCTCGGTGCCCGGAGCCGCATCGCGCAGTACGCCCACCGGCCCGGCGAAGGTTCCGAGGTTGTCGCGCTCGCCGACCCGGCCGCCGCCTCGCGGGACGCGGCACAGGTGCTGTACCCGGACGCCACCACCCACGCCGACCACACCGAGCTGCTCGACCAGAAACTCGACGGAGTCTTCCTGACCACGCCGGACGACCTGCACGAGGACCCGGCGATCGACTTCCTCCGGGCCGGTGTGTCGGTGTTCGTCGAGAAGCCGCTCGCGATCACCACCTCCGGTTGCGACCGCGTGCTGCAGGCGGCGTACGACAGCGGTGCACGGTTGTACGTCGGCCACAACATGCGGCACATGCCCGTCGTGCTGACGATGCGCGAACTCATCCAGGCCGGCGCGATCGGCGAGGTGAAGGCGATCTGGTGCCGGCACTTCGTCGGTCACGGCGGCGACTACTACTTCAAGGACTGGCACGCCGATCGGCGTCGTACCACCGGCCTGCTGTTGCAGAAGGGTGCCCATGACATCGATGTGATGCACTGGCTGGCCGGCGGGTACACCACCCGCGTGAACGCGATGGGCGCGCTCACCCTGTACGGCGGGATCGAGGACCGGCTCGACCGTTCCGAGCAGCGCTTCGGTGACTTCGTGTCCCAGGACAACTGGCCGCCGCTGTCGCAGCAGGGGATGGCGCCGGTGATGGACGTCGAGGACATCTCGATGGCGAATCTCCTGCTGGACAACGGGATCTACGTCACCTACCAGCAGTGCCACTACACGCCGGACTACTGGCGCAACTACACGGTGATCGGCACCGAGGGGCGGCTGGAGAACTTCGGCGACAGCCCGGGTGGTGTGGTGAAGGTGTGGAACAGCAAGCGGTCCGGGTACCGCGAGGACGCCGATCTGGTGGTCGACATCCCGGACGCCGACGGCGGTCACGCCGGCGCGGATCCGCGGCTGGTCGACGAGTACATCCGGTTCGTCCGCGAGGGTGGTGCGACGCTGACGTCGCCGGTCGCGGCGCGCGCCGCGGTGGCCGCCGGCTACGCCGCGACGACGTCCCTGCGCGACAACGGCACCCCGATCGACATCCCGCCGATGGACCCGGCCCTGGTCACCTACTTCGAGAACGGCCAGGCCCGGTGAGGGTGCTACCATCCCGATCGTGACCTGGTACGCCGCTATGCGAATGCTGAGCCCTCGATGCGGAGGACTCTAGCGGCGCGCGCACACTGACGCTTGCAGCGAGAGAGGCCCCCGGTGTCGGGGGCCTCTCTTTTTCGTCCCAGCTGCAAACATCTCCAGGAGCACGCATGTACCCGATCACCTACATCACCGACTGTTCCGACGGGAACGCCCGGGCCCGGCTCAGCACCCGTATCGGTGCCCTGTTCGGTCAGTCGCCGACCATCGTGGCCGCCGACGGCCCTGATCCGGAGGCCTTCGCGGCCCTCACTCTGCTGGACTGTCTGAGATCCACGGAATCCTTGGGCGAGGACGGTCATCCGACCATTACGTTGCTCAACATCGCGCCTCGCGACGGCGCTTGGCCCAACGGCGTCCCGTTCTGCTACTTCTGGTACGGCGAACACCTCGTCGCCAGCACCTTCAACGCCCGCGCCTTGGAGCTGGTACGCCGGGAACTCGACGTCCAGAAGGTGTTCGTCACCGATATTCGCGAGGTGCTGGCCTCAGCGTCCTGGACGAACCTCACGCCGGCTGAAGTGGACAGGATCGCGGACACCCAGTTCCGCAGCCTCTGGTATCTCCCGCTGCTCGCCAAGTGGATCGCCGACGACCGCCCGGTCCCGTCGACGCCGACCGTCGTACCACTCACCCGGGACGAGCCGCCGACCGTCAGCGTCATCGACAACTTCGGCAACTGCAAACTCAACTGCCACCCCGCCGCCGTGGGCTTCACCCTCGGCGCGTCATTCGCGATCGCCCATCGCACCGCCGACGGCACCATCACCCACACCGACGTCACCTGCTACCCGCACCTGACCGCCGTCCCGCGGAACGCCCCAGGCCTGATCCCCGGCAGCTCCGGCACCGGCTACCTGGAACTGGTCATCCGCGGCGCCTCCGCCGCCCAGGCCTTCAACCTCCGGCCCGGCGACACACCTCTTCGCACCGACGATGCGACCGTCGGCGCCGGCTGAAGTCGCCGGTGAAGCGGGGTGCCAGAGGCGGGATTTGAACCCGCACGCCCGAGGGCACCGGCACCTAAAGCCGGCGTGTCTGCCGTTCCACCACTCTGGCTGTGGGAGTCGCCTCCCCTTGCGGAGACATCCTAGGGGAGGCGACTCGGGTCAGCGGCTCTGGAGGGCGTCGATGAAGACCTGGCGCAGGTCCGACGGGTTGCGCGCGACGTAGCTCTGGCCACCGGTGGCCGCGGCGAGGGCGCGGAGTTCCTCGGCGTTCGCCTCCGGACCCATGCCGAGAGCGATGATCCGGACCGGGCGGGCCGGGTCGCGCAGGCCCTTGAGGGTCTGCACGGTCTGCTCCAGCGTCGGGCTGCCGGGGTCGTCGTTCTTGCCGTCGGTGAACAGCAGGATCGAGTTGACCGCGCTCGAGTCGTACTGCTGCCGGACCGCACGGACCGCGGCGATCGCGGTGTCGTACAGGCCGGTGCTGCCGTTCGGGATCGGGCGCTGGATCTTCAGGTTGTCCAGGATCTTCTTGCGCTGCCGGTCCGACAGCGGCGCGATCGGGACGAGTTCCTTGTAGTCGGCATCGTCCGGACCGATCTTGGTCGAGAAGGTCCACAGGCCGAGCGACGCGCTGTTCGGGAACAGCGACAGGCCGCCGCCGGCCGCCTCGATGGTCAGCTGCATCCGGGTCTTCTTGCCGACCACCTCCGCCATCGAGCCGGAGATGTCGATCACCGCGAGCGAGTGGGTCGACAGCGACAGCCGGGTCCAGTTGAGCAGCGTCTTGTCGACCGTCTCGCCGTTCGGCTTGGCCAGCTGGGTGATGTCGCCGACGCCGCGCCCGCCGCTGAGCGGGCTCGACTGCGCGTCCCGGAAGCCGGCGGTGTCGCGGGCCTGGCTGGAGCTGTCGGAGAGCAGTTCGGCCGCGAGCGCCTTGGCGGCGTCGGTGGCCTGCTCGGTGTCCGACTTGGCCGTGACCACGACCGGGTAGTCCAGCGACAGCGTGCCGGTGCCCGGCACGATCGCCCGGAGCTGGGCGTCCGGGTGGTCGTCCTGGTACTTCACGAAGCTCTGCTCCGACGCCGGTACGACGACCTTGCTGCCGTCTTGATCGGCGCGGCCGAACAGGGCGTTCGGGTCGGTGAACGGCTTGGCCATCGAGCCGAGCCGCTGCGCCAGCGGCACGACCACCGAGGCGACCTGGGTGTCGGACGCCGACGTCCGCTGCCGCTCCGACTGGACCGCGAGCAGCGCGAGCGCACCCGGGGACGTGCTCAGCGGGTCCAGCAGGGCCGGCTCGCTGGGAAGGTTGAAGGCGCGCAGCCAGGACGAGGTGTCGGCGAAGTTGGTGCTCCGTCCGACCAGCACCAGCGGTGAGGACGCGACCGACGGTACGGCGACGGTCGGCACGCTCTGACCGTCGTCGGCCTGGGCGACCCAGAGTGAGGAGTCCGGGATCCACAGGTCGGGACGGTTGTCGCTGTTGGCCGCGAGATCCTGGGCGACCTTCGCCGAGGGAGCCGCGCTGATGGTGAACTGCAGACACGGAGTTCCGTCGTCGCCGCCCTTGGTGGCCAGCGACTTGGCCGCCGACTCCAGTGACGACTGCAGTTCGGGCGTGGTGCTGAGCGACACCTGGGTGGGGTCGTCGCACGACTGGCTGCCGCCGCCGAGGAAGCCGTCGGCTCCCGCCTCGGACCCGAAGGACCGGACGACGAACACGGCGCCCAGCGAGATCACCAGAAGCCCGACCGCGGTGATGTACACCGAACGGCGGTTGTTGTTACTTCGCGTCACCGCAGAGGAATGTTTTCCCATCGCGGCAGGTCCCTCCCTCCCAGAGGCTGACTGCGCGCGCAGATTACCCGGTTTCGGCTGGTCAGGGCCAAGGTCGCAGTGTTCCTGGACACAGCTGCCGGTGGACCGCAACCGAACGCCGACGCTCCTGGGAGTACCGGTCTTTCACAGGAACGCTGGAAAATTCACCGACGGTAGTCCTGCCACTCCGATCCGGTGAGATCTTGGTGTGACCCAAATCACATCGTATTGATCGCTCAAACGACCGTTCCATGGACCGTGCCCATGAAACGGTCGAAGGTTTCCCTCCGGGGACGGTGCTGACAAGGTTGTCTTTTCACCGCCGCGGACGGCTGACGCGGGCGGCCGCGGCTTAGAGGCCGAGATCGCGGCGGAGCTTGGCGACGTGGCCGGTGGCCTTGACGTTGTACTGGGCGACGGCGATCTTGCCGGCCGGGTCGACGACGAAGGTGGACCGGATCACGCCGGTGACCTTCTTGCCGTACATCGTCTTCTCGCCGAACGCGCCGTACGCCGTCAGCACCTCTTTGTCGGGGTCGCTCAGCAGCGGGAAGGTCACCCCGTCGCGGTCGCGGAACTTGGCCAGCTTCGCCGGCTTGTCCGGTGAGATGCCCAGCACGGCGTACCCGGCGGCCTGGAGGGAGTCGAGCGAGTCGCGGAAGTCGCACGCCTGCTTGGTGCAGCCCGGCGTCATCGCGGCCGGGTAGAAGTAGACGATCACGTTCTTGCCGCGCAGGTCCTTCAGCGCGACCTCGTTGCCGTCGGCATCGGGAAGAGTGAATTCAGGTGCGTTGTCACCGACGGACAGACGTTCGCTCATCAGGCCCCTCCACGAATCGATTGACTGTCGGCAATGTTACGTGCGGGAAAACTGCCAGGCGTTCCGGGTGCGAGCGTGGCGTTCGTGGGTCAAGATGCGCAGATGAGCCGCGCATCTTCCCGCCCCGCGGGCCCACAGTTGTTCGACGGGTATCTCGACCCGCGGCGCCCGCACGCCGGTGCGTACGACGAGATGTTCGACCCGGTGGACGGAGTCCGTACGGCGTACAAGCGGCTGCACGACTCGCTCAAGCCACTGCAGCCAGGGGACCTGACCACCAGGGCCGAGGCGCTGGACCGGGCTCTGGTCGACCAGGGCATCACCTTCAGCCTGTCCGGTGAGGAGCGGCCGTTCCCGCTGGACCTGGTGCCACGGGTGATCACGGCCTCGGAGTGGTCGCGGCTGGAGCGAGGCATCGTGCAGCGGGTCAGGGCGCTGGAGGCGTTTCTGGCCGACATCTACGGGCCACAGCAGATCGTGGCGGACGGCGTACTGCCGCGGCGGCTCATCACCTCGTGCGAGCACTTCCACCGGCAGGCGGCCGGCATCGCCCCGCCGAACGGCGTCCGGATCCATGTGGCCGGCATCGACGTGGTCCGCGACGAGCAGGGCGACTTCCGGGTGCTGGAGGACAACCTGCGCAGCCCGTCCGGGGTGTCGTACGTGATGGAGAACCGCCGGACGATGACACGGGTGTTCCCGGACCTGTTCGCCAAGCACCGGGTCCGTGCGGTGGGCGACTACGCGGTCCACCTGCTCAGAGCGTTGAGAGCCGCGGCTCCAGCGAGTGCGACCGACCCGAACGTCGTCGTACTCACACCGGGCGTCTACAACTCGGCGTACTTCGAGCACTCGCTGCTGGCGCGGCAGATGGGGGTGGAGCTGGTCGAGGGGCGTGACCTGTTCGCCCGCAACAACGTGATCTACCTGCGGACCACTGAGGGCGAGCAGCGGGTGGATGTGATCTACCGGCGGATAGATGACGAGTTCCTGGACCCGGTGCAGTTCGTACCGGACTCCGTGCTCGGTGTCGCGGGCCTGGTGAACGCGGCGCGGGCGGGCAACGTGGTGATCGCCAACGCGATCGGCAACGGCGTCGGTGACGACAAGCTGATCTACACGTACCTCCCGGAGATCCTCAAGTACTACCTGGGTGAGACCCCACTGCTGCCGAACGTGGACACCTTCCGCTGCTGGTTGCCCACTGAGCAGGCGGAGGTGCTGGACCGGTTGGACGAGCTCGTGACGAAGCCTGTCGAGGGCTCTGGTGGCTACGGCATCGTCTTCGGACCGGATGCCTCGCCCAAGGAGCTCCAGGCCCAGCGCCGCCGGATCCGGACCAATCCACGGGGCTGGATCGCGCAGCCCGTCGTACAGCTGTCCACTGTGCCTACCAAGGTCGGTGAGCGGTTGCAGCCGAGGCATGTGGACCTGCGGCCGTTCGCGGTGAACGACGGCGAGGACGTGTTCGTGCTGCCGGGTGGACTGACCCGGGTGGCGATTCCCGAGGGCAGTCTGATCGTGAACTCGTCTCAGGGCGGTGGGTCCAAGGACACCTGGGTGCTGGCGCCCAGAGCCTCCGATGACGCCGAACTGCGTGGCCGTGGGCTGGGTGCGGCAGGCATCAAGTCCGACGAGGCCTCGACACCGGAGCGCGGTCCTGAACTGAACGTCGCCCAACAGCAGCAGCAACAGTGATGGGGAGGTGCTGACGATGCTCGCACGCAACGCCGAGTCGCTGTACTGGATCGGCCGGTACGTCGAACGTGCGGACGACACCGCGCGGATCCTCGACGTGTCGGTGCACCAACTGCTCGAGGACGCGACAGTCGACGCCGACAGTGCGAGCCGCACGCTGCTGTCGGTCCTCGGCATCACTCCGCCCGACGGCACCCCGTTGGACGTCTGGGGGCTGACCGAACTGGTGGCGATGTCGCCGGAGTCCGGTTCGATCGTGTCCTCGATCGAGAGTGCCCGGGAGAACACCCGGGTGGCGCGTGAGGTGGTGTCCAGCGAGCTGTGGCAGTGCATCAACGCGATGTGGAACGCCGTACCCGAGCGGCAGCGTGCTGCGCGTCGAGTGGGGCCGCACGAGTTCTTCACCTTCGTGGAGGACCGGGCCGCGATGTTCGCCGGGCTGGCGGACTCCACCATGAGCCGGGACGACGGCTGGCGGTTCCTGGTGCTGGGGCGGTCGGTGGAGCGGGTGGACATGATCGTCCGGCTCCTGATGTCCCGTGTGGGTGACAAGCCGACGTCGCCCGGCTGGGTGACCGTACTGCGCTCTGCGGGTGCTCATGACACGTATCTGCGGACGTATCGCGGTGCACTGGACGCCTCGCGCGTCGTGCAGTTCCTGCTGCTGGACAGGCTGTTCCCGCGTTCTGCCTTCCATGCACTGATGCAAGCCGAGTCCTGCCTGGAAGCACTCGACCATGGCCCGTCTGCCAGGATCGGCGCCGGTGCGGAGGCCTCACGGCTGCTGGGGAAGGCGAGGAGCGAGCTGGAGTTCCTGCGACCGGCTGAGCTGCTGGACGACCTCACTGGCCGGCTGCAGACGTTGCAGACCACAGTGCGCGAGGTGGGCGAGGCCGTGTCGCGGCAGTACTTCCACGCCGTGCCGTGGATCGAGTGGAACAACGCGGAGGTGAACCTGTGAACTGGAGACTTCGGGTGGTTCACACCACCGGCTACCGTTACGCGACGGCAGTTACACAGTCTTACAACGAAGCCCGGCTCACACCGCGCAGCGACGACCGGCAGAACCTCATGGTCGCCCGGCTCGAGACACTGCCGGCCACCAGGGCCTACAAGTACGTGGACTACTGGGGCACCGAGGTCAACGCCTTCGACCTGCACACCCCACACACCGAGCTGAAGGTCGTGGCGGCGTCTGTGGTGGAGACGACCGAGCAACCGCCCCCAGCAGTCGAGGCGACCTGGTCCCAGGTCCGCTCGGCGGAGTCCCTCGACAGGTACGCCGAGTACCTCGAGTGGACCACCTACGTGCCGAAGAACCGTGAGCTGGCCGCGGTAGCCCGGTCGTTGCGCAAGGGCCTGACCCCGCAGGAGACCGTGCTGGCAGTGTCCAAGTGGGTGCACGGCACGCTGAAGTACCAGCGTGGCACCACGGGAGTGCACTCGTCCGCCATCGACGCGTGGCAGGCGGGGGAGGGCGTGTGCCAGGACTACGCGCACCTCACGCTCGCCATGCTGCGTGCGGTCGGCGTACCCGCCCGATACGTCTCCGGCTACCTCCACACCGAGCCCGACGCCGCGGTGGGCGAGACGGTCGTGGGAGAGAGCCACGCCTGGGTAGAGGCCTGGACCGGCGACTGGTGGGGTTTCGACCCGACCAACGACCTCCCGATCGGTCACCGGCACGTCTGGGTGGCCACCGGCCGCGACTACGGCGACGTCTCTCCGCTGAAGGGCATCTACTCGGGCGGCGCGGCGACTGCTATCGAGGTGACGGTCGACATGACACGGTTAGCCTGACCGTATGCGGGCGATGACAGTGACGACGGGGAAAGCTGACTCAGCCGCGGTAGGGGAGGTCGGCGAGCCACCGGCGACGGATGGTTCGGTTCTGGTCGAGGGACTGCTCACTGGGATCTGTGGCACGGATGTCGAGCTGGTCTCCGGAGCGTTCGGAAGCGGCAGACCGGGCTCAGACAAACTCGTGATCGGCCATGAGTCGCTCGGACGGGTCCTGGAGGCGCCGGACGGCTCCGGCTTCAGCCCGGGTGACCTGGTGGCCGGTGTGGTCCGCAGACCGGACCCTGAGCCCTGTCCGGCCTGTGCACGCGGTGAGTGGGATTTCTGCCGCAACGGCCGGTACACCGAGCGCGGCATCAAGGAGATGGACGGGTATGGCGCCGAGCGCTGGCGAGTTGATCCGTACTTCGCCGCACCGGTCCCGCAGCAGCTCGGCCACCTCGGCGTACTCGTGGAGCCCGCCAGCATTCTCGCGAAGGCCTGGGAGCAGGTGGACCGGGTCGCCTCGCGGTCGTGGTTCGGGCCGGAGCACGTGCTCGTCACCGGGGCCGGTCCGATCGGTCTGCTCGCCGCTCTGATCGCGACACAGCGCGGGTACGCCGTACACGTCCTGGACCGGGTCAAGGACGGGCCGAAGCCTGAGTTGGTGCAAGCACTCGGTGGGACGTATCTCACCGACCTGGCAGACCTGACTGTCACGCCGGACGTGGTGATCGAGGCGACCGGGTCCGGCCAGGTCGTGTTCGACTGCGCCTCGCTGCTCGGACCGGCCGGGGTCATGTGCCTGACCGGCATCTCGCCCGGCCCCGCGACGATCGACGTACAGCTGGATGCTCTGACCCGCCAACTGGTCGTCCGCAACGCCGCGCTGGTGGGCACTGTGAACGCGGCCAAACGGCACTACGCGGACGCGGTCGACATCCTCCAGGCGGCCGACAAGAGCTGGCTGGAGCGGCTGATCACCCGGACCGTACCGCTGTCCGACTGGCCCGGCGCTCTGGTCCGGGAACCGGATGACATCAAGGTGGTCGTCGACTTACAGGCATGACCTGCGAGGATGGAGTCAGCAGGGCAGGCCCGGCCATCCCGGGGCAGCCCCCAGGAACGAAGGGAGCGTCGACAGGTGTCGGACACGCAGGCTCGGACCCCCGAGCAGATCGAGGCGGACATCGCCGCCACCCGCGCGCGACTGGCCTCGACCGTGGACGAACTGGTCGACCGTGCGCACCCGAAGAACGTGGCGAAGCGGCAGGTCGAGCAGGCGAAGGCGCAGGTGTTCGACGAGCGCGGCCAGCTGCGGACGCAGAAGATCGTCGCGGTCGGCGGTGCCGCGGTCGGCGTGCTCGCCGTCCTGCTGCTGATCCGCCGGCTGGTGGGTCGCCGGTGACTCCTCGCAAGCGGCTGTCCGACGACAAACTGCCGATCCGGATGCTGCACGACCGGGTACTGGTCTCCCTCGAGGCGGAGGGGGAGCGGAAGTCCTCGGCCGGCATCCTGATCCCGGCCACCGCGCAGATGGGCCGCCGGCTCGCCTGGGCGAAGGTGGTCGCGATCGGCGCCAACGTGCGCACGGTCGAGGTGGACGACCGGGTCCTGTTCGACCCGGAGGATCGGGCCGAGGTCGAGGTCCGCGGCGACGACTACATCCTGCTGCGCGAGCGCGACCTGCACGCGGTCGCGGCCGGCCGCCTCGAGGACGGCCAGACCGGCCTCTACCTCTAGGCCTCACCCGATCCGGTACAGCCGCTGGGCGTTCTCGCGACCCCACAGTGTCGCCACGCGTAGAGCGTCCTTGGCAGACCAGTCACCGTGCTCCACGAAGCCACCGAGCACAGATGTGACCGCACGCCGCCACACCGCGGCTCCGAGGTAGTGCAGCTCCGCCGGTCCCCACGCGTCGGAGGAGTAGAGCACCTTCGCGAACGGCGCGAGCTCCAGCCCTTCCGCGAGTACGGCCGCCGCCCGCGCCCCGACGTACATGGTGGTGAGGCCTAGGTCGAAACTGACGTGGGGGAAGGCGTGTGCGAGGTACCCGGCCTCACGGTGGAAGGGGTAGCAGTGCAGCAACACCACCTGTGCGCCGAGTGGCTCGACCAGACGGAGCCACTCGGTCAGCAGCAACGGGTCAGCCTTCCGCAACTGCAGGTCCGGGTCACCGAAGCCGACGTGCAGCTGTAGCGGCAGCCCACGTCGCGCACCCGTCCACAGTAGCCAGCGCAGCAGCACCGGGTCAGTGACACGTGCAGCGCCCGACGCGTACCAGCGATCCAGAGCAGTCAGTACGTCCGCAGCACTCGGCTCAGCCGGATCGAAGTCGAACCCGTGCCGATACGCCACGATGCTCTTCAGCCCGACAGCCCCGGCAGTCCGCTCCTCGAGTCGCCGTACCAGCGCATCAGGTACGGCGGTCACCGAGGACTCCTGTGAAGCGACGTACTCCAGCTCGGACTCCAGTCGCACCACCTCGTGCGCGCGGGAGCCACTCAGCTTGGCCAGCTCGTCGACATCGGTCACTGCATCACCCAGATAACCGGTATCGACCAGGTAGTCGCTCACACCGGCAGCACCGAGGAAGAGTCGATTCACCGCCTCCGCACCCAGCTGGGACCGCGCAGCCAGGTAGTCGTCCGCTGAAGCGTGCGGAGCCAGTCCTAGCAGTGGTGCGCAGTACCGCCGGATCGCCAAGCCCAGTTGAGAGTCGAACGTCGACATCCACGGTGGGACCGGCCGGTCCGACTCGGTGATCAGCTGCTCGAAACCGGCCCGGTCCAGCGGTCCTTTGATGGCGCCGTGGACGTGATGATCCACCAGCGACAGGCTTGCGATGTGGTCGCCGAGCATTGCTACTCGCCCACATGGCTGCTGAGCCGGAAGCGGGACGGCACCGTTCCCTCGCCGGTGACCAGGCCACGGACATACTCGCCGATCAGCGGCACGAATTTGAACCCCTGGCCGCAGAACCCGACAGCGACAGTGATCGGCCCGACCCGGTCGATGACGAAGTTGTCGGTCGGTGTGTTGTCGTACAGACAGCTGATCGCCGTCGACCGACTGGCGTCCAGGCCGGGGAACCACTCCTCGACGTACCGCAGCAGCTCGGCATCCAACTTCGGCTCCACTGCGAAGTCCCGCGTGTCCGGATCGACGACCGGCCCGGTGGCGTGCAGGCCGACCTTCACACCGGATCCCGCCTCGAACAGCCCGTAGCTCACCTTGGGAACTTCGGCTCCGGCGCGCCAGTGCACGAAACTCGGCCAGTCCAGGTCGTCCGACACCGGCGCGAAGAACCGCGGCTGCTCCTGCGTCACCTTGAACGGCGGCAACTGCACCAACCCGGTCAGCAGTTTCGGAGCCCACGCGCCTGCGGTCACCACGACCTGCCGAGCCTGCACCGCCCCACCAGGTACGTCGAGCTCGACCAGGTCATCGTGAATCTTCAGCCCCTGCACTGGTGACTGGTCCCGGAACTCGGCATTCGCCACTCGCTGCAGTGCGCTGACAGTGCGCTCGGCGTACAGACGTCCCGAACCAGGCTGGTACAACACCGGGCCTTCGAACCGTATGCCGGGCCAGCGCTCGGCCGCCTCTTCCGGGCTGAGCACCTGGCCGTCGGCGCTGTGGAGCTCTTTGAATGTCTCGATGGTCGCGTCATCGATGCCGTGATCGATCCCGCCGGTCACCTCGAACAGCGTCTCGCCGGACTCGTCCTCGAGCTCTCGCCACAACCCGCGAGCCTGCTCGGTCAGCCGGGCGACCTCGGCGTTGTCCGCGGCCGGCCGGAACAGCCGGGTCCCGCCGTGCGATCCACCCCGGACATGGCCCAACTCGTACTGCTCGAGGACGACGACCTCACGCCCGGCGGCCGCCAACGCCCGTGCAGCCGCCGACCCCATCGCCCCCGCGCCGACCACTGCCACGTCGTAGGTCATCGCTCACCCCTCACCCGGCCTTCATCGTCGTACCGAGCCTTCATCAAGCCTTCGACCATTTGGTGGTCCGTGCGCGGCGAGTCGTGCAGGGCGGCCATCGTCCCGACCCGATCGCCTTCGGTCCGGTTCTGACCCATCTTCACCTTCGCGGTCACCTGCTCGACCCGCAAGGTGAACGCCTGCAGCTCCGGCAGCAACTCGGTCGTCTGGTCCCGGGCCCATTCGTCCACGCGCCACCGCGCCTTCTGATCACCCGGGTTCAGCGCCTGCTCGTGGTCCTGGACCAGCCGCATCAGATGCGCCCGGACGGCGTCCGGATCGTCGAGCGGCTCCGCCTGCCCGCGCAGCTCGATCGCGACGAAGTTGTACGTCGGCAGCCCACGGCTCGCGTACCAGGCCGGGCTCACGTACACCGACGGGCCGAGCACGCTGATCAGGATCCGGGCCCGCTGCCGGATCGACTCGGCGAACGGGTCGCGACCGGCCACGTGCGCCACGATCTGGAGTCCGCCGTCCTGCCGTACCTGGACCGGGACGTGCGCGATCCGCAGCTCAGGCTGGTCCGTCACCAGGGTGGCGAACGGCTGCGCCTCGATCAGCCGGGCCACCTCGTCGAGGTCGGGTTCGGCATAGTCCGGGTCGACGTACATGCGCGCGCTCCGTTCGGTTGCTTGACGCACCGAGTATCCGCGAGCCGGCCCGGCTCGACTTCGTGGATCGCGACAACATCGGGGGCTAGAAGCTGTTGGGGCCGAACCTGAAGACGGCGACGATCACCGCGAGGATCAGCAGGACGGCGTTGATGACGACCGGCTGCGGCTCCTTGCGGCGGGCGTGGGTGATGGCCGCGCCGAGCATCAGGACGGCGAGACCGGTGGCGGCGAGCGGGACCAGGATCGGGGCGATGTCGAGGACGGCGGGCAGGATCAGGCCGAGGGCGCCGAGCACCTCGGCGGCGCCGATCAGCTTGATCGCCGGGGCGGAGAAGTCCTCGGTCCACTTCATGTTCGGGTTGGCCATCAGGCTCCGCCGGGGCTGGGTCAGCTTGGTCGCGCCCGCGGCCAGGAACAGCGCTGCCAGCAGACCCGCGATGATCCACAGAAAGACGTTCATTGTCCACTCGCAGTCATTGGTTGACGTTTCAACCCAAAGCTAGACCCGGATGACTTGAAGCGTCAACTAATGCCGTAAAATGCGGTCATGGAAGACGGGGTGCGGTGGCTGGAAGAGGATGAGCTCGCGACCTGGATGGCGCTGGCCGCCCTCCTGTTCAAGCTGCCGGGCGTGCTCGACTACCAACTCCAGCGTGACTCGGAGCTGAGTCACTTCGAGTACCTGGTGCTCGCCGGGCTGTCCGAGTCGCCCGGTCGCTCGCGCCGGATGAGTGACCTGGCCGGCTTCGCGAACGGCTCGCTGTCGCGGCTGTCCCATGTGGTCAAGCGCCTCGAGCAACGCGGCTTCGTCGAACGCCGTCCCGCCGACGACGACGGCCGCATCACCGTCGCCACCATCACCGACACCGGCTACGAAGTCCTGGTGGCCGCCGCTCCCGGCCATGTGGCGACCGTTCGCGAGTACGTCATCGACGCCCTGACGCCCGAGCAGCTCGCGCAACTGAAGACCATCGCCGACCAGATCCTCACCAAGGTCGATCCGGGCAAGTCCTGCTAACCGCTTGCCCTGGAGCGAACGTTCGTGCTTTTATCATGAGGTGAGTAAGGGCGAGGAGACTCGGGCTGCTGCGCTGGATGAGGCAGCACGGGTGGTGAGTGCGACCGGGTTGAACGGGCTCACCATCGGGCTGCTGGCCGACCGGATGCAGCTGTCGAAGAGCGGGCTCTTCGCCCACTTCCGGTCCAAGGAGCAGCTTCAGGTCGCGGTGGTCGAGCGGGCGTCCGAGTTGTTCGCCGAGCGGGTCGTCCGGCCGGCCCTCCAGACTCCACGCGGTGAACCGCGCCTGCGTGAGCTCTTCGACCGCAAGCTCCGCTGGGACAACGGCGACCTCGCTCTCCCCGGCGGATGCTTCTTCGCCAGCGTCTCCGCCGAGCTCGACGACGCACCCCCGAGCCCGGTCCGCGACCGCGTGGTGAGCGCCGAGCGCGACTACGCCGACCTGCTCGCCAACGTGTTCCGGACCGGCATCAGCGAAGGCCATTTCCGCCCCGACGCCGATCCCGAGCAGTACGCCTTCGACATCAGAGGCGTGCTGCTGTCGTACCACCACGCCAGCCGGCTGCTGGCCGACCCCAAGGCCGAGGATCGAGCGCGCACCGCCTTCGAGGCGCTCCTCCGGGCGGCCCGCATCTGAACCCCTGCTGAACGATCTGGAGAAGACCTCATGGCGGCCAAGAAAAGCACGAACGTTCGGTCCTTGATCCTCGCATTCGGCCTGCTCGAACGCATCGCCCCCGCGGTCGGCACCCGGATGCTCAGCCGGCTCTGGTTCCGCGTCCCCGTCGTTCCGGCGAAGGTGCGCCGTCCGCGCGGCGAGCTCCCGACACCGACCCCGTTCGAGGTCGCGGCCATCCGCGGTCAGTCGTACGGCGACGGGCCGGCGATCTACCTCGTCCACGGTTGGGGTGGCTGGGGCCTCCAGCTCGCGGCGCACATCCAGCCGCTCGTCGACGCGGGCTTCCGGGTGATCGCGTACGACGCGCCAAGCCACGGCGACTCTGCTCCGGGGCGCGAGGGCAAGGGCACGTCCACCCTCCTCGAGCTCGCCGACGCACTGAAGGCGGTGGTCGCCGCACAGGGACCGGCGTACGGCGTGGTCGCGCACTCGCTCGGTGCGCCGGCGACGGCCCTCGCGATGCGCGACGGGCTCGACGTGGAGCGGGTCGTCTTCATCGCGACGGCGACCGACTTCACCGAGACGCTCGACCAGATGGAGGCGTTCCTCGGCTTCGGGCCGCGGATCCGGGCCGGGTTCCTGCGCCGGTTCGCGGCCCGCTTCGGTCCGATGGACTCGTTCCGGATGGACGCGGTGATTCCCGCTGCCGCCGCTCGTCGCCCGCTGCCTCCGCTGCTGCTGGTCCACGATCGCTCCGACACCGAGACGTCGTACCAGGGCAGTGTCGAGGTCGCCGATCGCTGGCCGGGTGCCCGCCTCGAAACCAGCGAGGGCCTGGGTCACCGCCGGGTGCTCCGCGACCCCGACCTGGTGAAGAAGGCCGTCGTGTTTCTCGCGGAGCGGGCGCCCGCCGCCCGGCGATCCGGCCGGCAGGAGAGAATGCGGGGGTGATCTTCGAGACCTCCAGCCGGTTGCCGGATTTTCCGTGGGACAAGCTCGCGCCGTACAAGCAGAAGGCGGCCGCGCATCCTGACGGGATCGTGGACCTGTCCATCGGTAGCCCGGTCGACCCGGTGCCGGACCTGATCAAGAAGGCGCTCGCGGACGCGGCCGAGGCGCCGGCGTACCCGACCACCATCGGTACGTCGGCCGTGCGGCAGGCGGCCGTGGACTGGCTGGCGCGGCGTCTCGACGTATCCGGGGTGGACCCGCAGACCGGCGTACTGCCCGTGATCGGCACCAAGGAGCTGATCATGCTGCTGCCGACGCTGCTCGGGATCGGCGCCGGCGACACCCTGCTCATCCCGGACCTCGCGTACCCGACGTACGAGGCCGGCGCGGCATTGGCCCGGGCAACGAGTGTGCCGATCGCCGATCCGACGACGTACGACGGTCCAGTCCGGGTCGCGTACCTCAACTCGCCGCGGAACCCGTCCGGTGAGATCACCCCGCCGGAGGACCTGCGCCGCGCCGTCGAGTGGGCCCGGGCGAACGACGTACTGCTGGTCAGCGACGAGTGCTACACCGAGTTCGGCTGGGACGCGCGGCCGGTGTCGGTGCTGCACCCGGACGTGTCGGGTGGCAGCTTCGACAACCTGCTGGCGGTGCACTCGCTGTCCAAGCGGTCCAACCTCGCTGGGTACCGCGGCGGCTTCGTGGCCGGTGACGAGACGGTCGTCGCCGAGCTGCTCGCGGTCCGCAAGCACGCCGGTCTGATGGTGCCGTCGCCGATCCAGGCCGCGATGGCGGCCGGGTTCTCCGATGATGCGCACGTCGAGGAGCAGCGTGAGCGCTACCTGCGGCGCCGGTCGGTACTGCGTGACGCCCTGACGGACGCCGGCTGGGTCATCACCCTGTCCAACGGCAGCCTGTACCTGTGGGCCGAGCACCCCGACTTCGACTCCTACGGCTCGGTGGGCGCGCTCGCGGACCGCGGCATCCTGGTCGCACCGGGAGCTTTCTACGGCACGGCGGGGGAGCGGCACATCCGCGTGGCCCTCACCGGCACCGACGAGCGCATCGACGCCGCGGTGAAAAGATTGCAGGAATAACAGAACTTCCGGTTGTTGTGTGACGTCTTTCTCTTCGACTGCTTCTTTAATGGGTAAGTAGCGGTGGGGGGACCTGGCTGGTCCCGGTGAGGGGAAAGGGACGTGCGGATGATGTGGCGAGCCTTCGGGGTGGGGATGACGGCGATGCTGCTGGCGGCCGGGTTGCACGTGCCCGGCGCCGCGGCGGATCCGACGCCGTCCACTCCTTCGACCTCAGCTCCTTCGACGTCGAAGGAGCTGACCGAGACACCGCCGACAACGGCGGCCGAGGAGCCGACTCCGACGCCGACTCCAACCCCCACACCGACGCCGACCCCAACGCCGACGCCGACGCCAACTCCGACGAGGACGGCCGCCGCGGACTGGTCGATCACGCTGGACAAGCCGGCCGCGTCGTGGGAGGACCGGCCGACGGTGTTCACCGGCAAGATCAGCCAGCCGATCACGGGCTCGTACATCACGCTCTGGCAGCGGGTCCCGGGCGCCTGGGTGCTGCGCGCCTCGACTCGGACCACGACCGGCGGTGTCTACAAGTTCACCTACGTGTCGGCCACGCCGGGCACGTGGGCCTTCCGGACCATGATCGGTGTCAAGGCGGAGACCGCGCTGGCGATCTCGGACTACCAGTTGTCGAACATCCAGGACCGCAAGATCGTGCTCAACACCCCGGCGCCGTGGTACGCGACGCTGACCGGCGCCTCCGTCACCGGCCGGATGACGCCGGCCGAGCCGGGTAAGGAACTCGCGCTGCAGGACTACCTCGGCAGCGGCAAGTGGCGGCTGCTCGCGATCGGCACAATGGATGCTGCAGGCAACTTCCGGCTGCGGGTCCCGGACGACGTCCCGGCGACCCGGACCGTGCGCGTGGTGACCCGCTGGGTGACCCAGCCCCTGATGGAGTACTCCGGCCTCGCCACCATCGTGGTCAAGGCCGCCCTGAACCCCAAGGTGTACGCCGTTACGGCCGCGATGGTCCCGTACACGTACCGGGCCGGTTGCCCGGTCAAGCCGTCGTCACTGCGGTTGCTCCAGCTGAACTACTGGGGTTTCGACGGCAAGGTCCACCGGGGTGAGTTGATCGTGCGGGATGCCGCCGTGCAGAAGATGATCACGGTCTGGACGTCGACGTTCGCGGCCAAGTTCCCGATCCGGCAGATGCGGCGGGTGGACCGGTTCGGCGGTAGCGACATCAAGTCGATGGCGGCCGACAACACCTCCGTCTTCAACTGCCGTCGGGTCACCGGCAACCCGTATGCGCTGTCGCCGCACTCGTACGGCTGGGCCATCGACATCAACACCGTCGAGAACCCGTACCTGGCTGCGAACGGCGTCTGGTACCCGTCCAACGGCCTGGCTTACCGCAACCGCTCCGTGTCCCGACCCGGCATGCTCTTCTCGAGCAGCACCGCCACGAAGGCTCTGATTGCCCAGGGCTACTTCTGGGGCGCCGGCTGGAGCAAACCCGACTACCAGCACTTCCAACCGCGATGAAAGCCGTAGCTGCTGCTGCGCTGTTGTCGGTGCTGCTGGTGGGGTGCAGCTCCGACAAGAGTCCGCAGGCGGCCACGACTCCGGGGCCGACCATCCCCGAGACGGTCGGTGGGACCGTGCCGGTGCCTACCAACACCCTGAGCACCGCCAAGCCGACGGACGCTGCGGTGCCGCCTGAGCTGCCGGAGGAGGCCACTGCGCCGCCTCCGGCGACCGCTGGGCCGCTCAGTGCGCGCAACCTGCCTGCGCCCGACAAGCTGGGTGCGGGCTGGAAGGCGTACGTGGACCCGGGTGGTGCCGAGGAGGGGTTCCTGGGCAACCAGACGTGGACCCGGCGGCGTGAGCCGCATCAGGCCGCTTATGAGGCGTTGCCGCTCGGTTGCGCCGGCCAACTCCCGTCCGGCTCCTTGCCGGTCCCGCAGTACGCGCTGCAAGGCGCCTACCGCACTGCGGACGCCAAGCCCGGCACTGCGCTGCTCCTGCGTTTCACAGACGCTGCCAAGGCGTCGGCGTACCGCACCGGCTACCAGGCGCGGATGGCAGCGTGCGGCGAGGGCGGTGACCTCAGTGTGAAGCAGTTGTGGACGGAGGACGCCGCAGCAGCCGCAGTACGACGCTATGCGGGTGACGAGGCCGAGCAGTACGTCGATGTGTCGGTGGTGCGGGGGTCTACGGTCGCACTGCTCGCTGCGGCTTCCGCCCAGGCTGACAGCCAGTCCGACTGGGCGCACGGCGTCGTACAGGCTCTGGATGCTGTGATCGACTCCCCGTAGAGAAGTTGTATTACCTTTCAGTATTTCTTGTCCTACACTCCCGTTATGGGTGACTTCGACCGGTATGCCCGCCTGACCGCGGACCTCGACGCGCCGTTCGCGGTGGTCGACCTGGCCGCCTTCCGGCGAAACGCGGACGACCTGGTCCGCCGGGCCGCGGGGACGCCGATCCGGATCGCGTCCAAGTCGGTCCGCTGCCGCGCGCTCATCGCCGCAGCACTCGAGCGGCCCGGGTTCCACGGCGTGATGAGCTACGCCCTGCCCGAGGCGCTCTGGCTGGCCCGCAACGGCGTCGACGACATCCTGCTCGGCTATCCGACCACCCACCGGACCGCCCTGCGCTCTCTGGCCGAGGACCCCGAGGCCGCCGCCCGGATCACGCTGATGATCGACTCACCCGAGCACTTGGCCTTCATCAAGTCCGTCACCGCCGGCGGCGCCCGGATCCGGGTGTGCCTCGATGTGGACGCCTCGTTGCACGTGTTCGGGCAGCATCTCGGCGTACGTCGTTCGCCGCTCCGGACTCCGGACGACGTCGCCGGACTCGCCCGCAAGGTGGTCGCCGACGACGCCTTCGAGTTGGTCGGCGTGATGTTCTACGAGGCCCAGATCGCCGGACTCCCCGACACCTCGCCGGCCGTCCGCTGGGTCAAGCGCCGCTCGGCCGCCGAGCTCGCCGACCGGCGCGGCGCCGTCGTCGACGCGCTCAAGCAGTTCGCGCCGATGCGACTCGTCAACAGCGGCGGCACCGGCAGCCTCGAGATCAGCAGCGCCGACCCCGTCGTCACCGAGGTCACCGCCGGCTCCGGTCTCTACGGCCCGACCCTCTTCGACAAGTACGACGTCTTCCAGCCGGCGCCCGCGGTCGCCTACGCGCTCGACGTCGTACGGCGTCCTGCTCCGCGCATCGCCACCCTCTTCGGCGGCGGCTATGTGGCCTCCGGGCCGGCGAAGAAGTCGCGGCTGCCGTTGCCGACGTGGCCGGCCGGACTGAAGCTGCTGGGCACCGAAGGTGCCGGAGAAGTGCAGACTCCGGTCCTTGGGAGTTCCGTCGACGGGCTGCATCTTGGAGACCGGGTCTGGATGCGCTATGCGAAGGCGGGCGAGATGCTGGAGCGGTTCGATGTCGTGTACGCGATCGACGGTGCCGGGCTGACCGAGCTCGCGACGTACCGGGGTGAGGGGAAGAACTTCGGATGAGCACCTGGCGGAACTGGTCGGGCACCGAGTCGGCGACCGGCGTGGAGCTGCTCCGCCCGACCTCGGCCGACGAGCTCGCGGCCGCGGTGAAGTCGGCCGCCGAGCAGGGCAAGAAGCTCAAAGCGGTCGGCTCGGGCCACTCGTTCACCGGCTGCTCGGTGCCCGAACAGGTGATGATCCGGCTGGACGGCCTGTCCTCGATCACCAACGCCGACAAGGAGTCCGGCCGCGTCACGGTCGGCGCCGGGACCAGCCTGCACAAGCTCAATGCCGGCCTGGCCGCCTTCGACCTGGCGATGGGGAACCTCGGCGACATCGACAAACAGACCATCTCCGGTGCGATCTCCACCGGCACCCACGGCACCGGCGCGCGCCTCGGCGGTCTCGCGACCCAGGTCGTCGCGCTCGATCTGGTCACCGCTGACGGCTCGATGCTGCACTGCTCCGCGGAGGAGAACGCGGACGTCTTCGACGCGGCCCGCGTCTCGGTCGGCGCGCTCGGTGTGATCACCTCGCTCACCCTGCAGTGCGTGCCGGCGTTCCTGCTGCGTGCGCAGGAGATGCCGCTGCCGCTGTCCGAGGTCCTGTCCGGCTTCGACGATCTTGCCGACGGCAACGACCACTTCGAGTTCTACTGGTTCCCGCACACCGACATCGCGCTGACCAAGCGGAACAACCGGGTCGCGGCCGGCGTCGGCCCGTCCCCGGTCGGCCGGATCCGCGGCTGGGTCGACGACGAACTGCTGTCCAACAAGGTGTTCGAGCTGACCAACCGGCTCGCGGCCCGGCGGCCCGGTCTGGTTCCCCGGATCAACCGGGTCGCGTCGCGCGCGTTGTCGGCCCGCGAGTACGTCGACGCGTCGTACAAGGTCTTCTGCTCCGAACGCAACGTGGTGTTCCGCGAGTCCGAGTACGCCGTACCCCGCGAGCACGTGGTCGAGGTCATCCGCCGCCTCCGCGACTGGATC
The DNA here is from genome assembly GCF_043197365.1 of Kribbella sp. NPDC049174. Lineage (NCBI taxonomy): Bacteria > Bacillati > Actinomycetota > Actinomycetes > Propionibacteriales > Kribbellaceae > Kribbella > Kribbella sp. NPDC049174. The sequence continues at coordinate 1,092,199 of NZ_JBICSZ010000002.1, forward strand.
GATGCCTCGGGCTCACACATCCCGTTCCCGATCGAGGTCCGGGTCGCCGCCGCGGACGACATCTGGCTGTCCACCGCCTACGGCCGCGACACCGCCTACATCGCCATCCACCAGTACCACCGCCTGGCCCACGACGCCTACTTCCGCGCCTTCGAACGCATCGTCGCCGGCTACAACGCCCGCCCGCACTGGGGCAAACTCCACACCCTGACCACCCCGGACCTCCGCACCCGCTACCCCCGCTACAACGACTTCCTCGCGATCCGAGACCGCCTCGACCCGAACGGGACATTCAGCAACCCCTACACCCGCCAAGTCTTCGGGTAATGCCGTTCACGGAAGGGTGGCGAGCGGCTAGCCTGCGGGGATGAATGTGGAGAAGCTGGAACCGGTGGCGGAGGACTGGCACAAGGCGCTGGCGATTGTCGCGCATCCGGACGATCTGGAGTTCGGGTCGGCGGCGGCGGTCGCGCGATGGACCCGGCAGGGCAAGGAGGTCGTCTACTGCCTGCTCACCTCGGGTGAGGCGGGGATCGACGGCGTCGCCCCGGACGAGTGCGGACCGCTGCGCGAGGCCGAGCAGATCGAGTCCTCGCGGATCGTGGGGGTGTCGGCCGTCGAGTTCCTCGGGCAGCCGGACGGCACGATCGAGTACGGCGTCGCGCTCCGCCGGGTGATCACCGCGGTGATCCGGCGTCACCAGCCCGAGATCGTGATCACCAACAACCTCCGCGACACCTGGGACGGCGACGTACTGCTCAACCAGGCCGACCACATGAACACCGGCCGCGCCACCCTCGACGCGGTCCGCGACGCGGCCAACCGCTGGATCTTCCCCGACACCGGCGAGCGCTGGAACGGCGTACGCCAGGTCTGGGCCTCCGGCTCACCCAACTCCCGCCACGCCGCCGACACCACCGACACGTTCGACATCGGCGTCGAGTCCCTCCGCGCTCACAAGGCCTACATCGAAGGCCTCAACTGGCCCGACTTCGACCCGGCCGAGTTCCTGGAAGGCATCAGCCGCACCACGGGCACCCGCCTGGGCACCAAATTCGCCGCCCCCTTCGAGGTCTTCACCCCGTAACAGCTCCGCCCGACGAGCCTCAGGCGCCGCCGCTCGGCCCAGGACCGAGCGGCGCCTCACGCGCGAACTGCGTTCAGTCCTTGGGAAGGTCGAGGGCTGCGTTGAGGTGGGGTGGGTTGGGAGCCGGGCGGCGGGGTTCGCGGTCGCCGGAGGGGTCGCCTGGCGGTGGGGTGTGCCAGGAACGCACCAACGTCCTGCCCTTGCGGGAGAGGCGATGCAGGTCGATCTGCTGGATCTGGCTCGCCGGAATGCCTAGCTGCGCGAGACTCCGGTTCGCCATGGTGCAGGCGAAGTCGTGCTTGCGTGGGGAGAGCTTGTGCTGCAGGACGACGGCGATCGCCCCGTCGGGCAGAGGCTCGACCCGCTGGAAACGCATCCCCTTGTCGAGGGCATGAGACCTGAACGCAAGCGCCAGGAAGTCGGTGTCGGACAGTCGACCATCGGTCCTTGCGCGCGCAACCACTTCATACCTGGCCATGGTTCGATCATCCGTCGGCGCGAACTCATTTTCCAGGAACGCGGGGTGGCAGCTAGCTGCCGGTACGACGTCAGAGCTGGAGGAGGCGGTTCGCGTCGGCCAGGACCGCGGGGGAGGCGAGGGACTGCCAGCGGGGGATCTGGTCCTGGAGGAACGGCCGGAGCTTGGGCGCCAGGGCGGGGGCGTGCTCGAGGACGTCGAGCTCGTTCACGATGGTGAGGTCGACGAAGTCGCGGAGGTCGGCGCCGGAGAGTTCCTCGGACGTGCCGGTGAAGCGGTCGGTGACGGTGTGGTGCTCGGCGAGGTCGCGCCAGGTGGTCTCGCGTTCGCAGGAGCCGTAGCGGTAGACGATCAGCTCGGCCTCGGGACCGATCACGGCCTCCAGGACCGGGCGTTCCTGCTGCCAGTCGAACAGGTGGGTGGGGAACCCATCGGTTCCGTACGCCGCGTGCGCGAGGCCGGCCAGGACCAGGGTGTCGGAGGCGCCGAGAGTGGTCAGGCGCTTGGCGACGCGGTGGAGGTGGACGTACAGGCTGCCGCCCGCGTGCTCGAGCTCGTCGGCGCCACGCACCAGCAGCAGCGATCCCATGTCCTGGAAAGCGCTCATCTGACCCCTTCATCCGGAGTGGCCAGGGCCCAGCAGGAACGGCCCAGGCAATCACGGTAAGGCTTCCTTCACCCCCTCGCCCAGACATCCGGCGCGGCGGGTTCGTCACATTTCTTCAGGTCTGGGAGGTGCCGCTGCCGCTGTCATCGTTGTCGGGTGCGGGGAGCTGTCGTTTGGTGCTCTCCACCCTCGTGCGGGAGGAGCGCACGAGATCCGTCGCAGCGAACGGGTGGAAAGCACCAAACGACAGCAGCTATGAAGCAGGCCGGCGGAGGCTAGTCGGCGAGGTCCGCCAGGGCCTTGCGGGCTGCTTCGAGTTCCGCTTCGAGGGCGGCGACCTTTGCGGCCTGCTGCTCGCGGGCGGCTTCGATGACCTCGTCGATCGGGGTGGAGAGGTCTTCGTGGAGCTCCTTGGCGGCGCGGGACACCGCGGCGGCCGCGACGGCGAGGCCGCGGGCCAGGTAGGTGCTGCCCTGCTTGAGCTCGGCGTGCCACTCGCCGTCGGCGGTGCCGGTGACGGTCAGCGTCAGCTCGAGGGTCTTGGTCTTCTTGCCGGCCGCCTTCTTGGCCGGGGCCTTCTTCGGCTTCTCGGCCTCGACAGCAGCGTCCGCGACCGGGCCGGCGTCGGGTGCCGAGGTCGGGGCGGGTGCTTCGGGAGTGTCGAGGGCGTCGGACGGCGCTTCTACTGCCAGAGTGTCTACGGTCATCGTTGCGGCGATCTCCTTCTGAACATCGCCCGCCGTGAGCGGGCTGGCGCTGAGCGTCTATTAGAACATATGTTCGACACTCAAGCCAATCCAGCCCCACCAGCAACAAGTGGTGGCCCACCAGCAACACAAGAGCCGGGCCCGGCACCTGCCAGGCCCGGCTCAGTGCTACCTCAGGCTTGCGACTCGGACCGGTCGCCGGACCATTCGAGGTGGAACGTGCCTTCGCGGTCCGTACGGCGGTACGTGTGAGCGCCGAAGAGGTCCCGCAGACCCTGGATGAGGGCGGCCGGCAGCCGCTCCGCGCGCAGTCCGTCGTAGTACGAGAGCGATGCCGAGAACCCAGGTGCCGGCACGCCGACCGAGGCCGCAGTCGCGACCACTCGCCGCCAAGCCTCCTGACCACCCGAGATGGCTTCCTTGAAGTAGTCGTCGACGAGCAGCGACGGCAGATCCGCGTTCCGGTCGTACGCCTCCTTGATGCGGTCCAGGAAACGGGCCCGAATGATGCACCCGCCGCGCCAGATCGTCGCCATCGCACCGAGGTCGATGTTCCAGCCGTACTGGTCGCTCGCCGCCCGGATCGCATCGAACCCCTGCGCGTACGCGACCAGCTTCGACGCGTACAGCGCATGCCGCACGTCGTCGATGAACGCGTCCCGATCCACATCCGCCTTCGCTTCGGCCGGCCCCGGCAGCACGCCGGCCGCAGCAGACCGCCGTACGACGTCACCCGACAGGGACCGGGCGAACACGGCCTCGGCCATGCCGCTCACCGGGATACCGAGGTCGAGTGCGGACTGCACGGTCCACCGGCCGGTGCCCTTCTGTTCGGCCTGGTCCAGTACGACGTCCACGAACGGCCCACCGGTGGTCGGGTCGACCTGGCTGAGGACCTCCGCGGTGATCTCGATCAGGAACGACTCGAGGTCGCCGCTGTTCCAGTCCCGGAACACGTCGGCCAGCTCGGCCGGGGACAGTCCGAGCACGTGCCGGAGCAGGTCGTACGCCTCGGCGATCAGCTGCATGTCGGCGTACTCGATGCCGTTGTGCAGCATCTTCACGAAGTGGCCGGCGCCGTCCGGGCCGACGTGCACGCAGCAGGGCTCGCCGTTCACGTGTGCGGAGATCTTGGTCAGCATCGGCTCGAGTGCGGCGTACGACTCCGGCGAGCCGCCCGGCATGATGCTCGGGCCGTTCAGCGCGCCCTCCTCGCCGCCGGACACGCCGCTGCCGACGAAGTGCAGGCCCTTCTCGCGCAGCGCGGTCTCGCGGCGCCGGGTGTCGGCGAAGTGCGCGTTGCCGGCGTCGACGACGATGTCGCCCTCGTCCAGCAGCGGCACCAGTTCGTCGATGACCGCGTCGGTGGGCTCGCCGGCCTTGACCATGATGATGATCTTCCGCGGCTGCTCCAGCGACTCGACCAGCGCGGGCAGGTCGGCGGCGGGGACGAACTCGCCCTCGTGGCCGAACTCCTTGATCAGGGCGTCCGTCCGGGACTGCGACCGGTTGTGGACGGCGACACGGAACCCGTTGCGCGCCAGGTTCCGGGCCAGGTTGCGGCCCATCACCGCGAGGCCGGTGACGGCGATCTGGGCTGGAGCAGAACTCATCGAATCTCCCGCTGGTCAGTGTGGTGTCGGGTCCCAGTCTGTCCCGACCGGCAACCGCGTGATCCGGCGGGCCCGGCCAGTGGGACGGTCAGGTAATTGCGCACGAGGTCTTCTCAACCACCCGACAGCGGTGGTAAACATCTCAGAAATCGATTTCCCACGAAGTCGGAAGGCCGCCCAATGCTCCGTCGTGTTGCCACGCTCGCCCTCAGTGCGTTGCTTGTCCTCCCTGTTGTGACAACCCCAGGTACGGCATCCGCCGCGCCGGCCACGGCCAACGGTCCGGTCGGCTGGGACGTGTACCGGAACCTCGACCGGTTGCCCGAGCTGCAGACCGGCGTACGGACCAAGCAGTTCTCCAGTTTCGGCCGGGACGGCACCAACAACGACGGCTTCGACGGTAAGTACTCCTGCCTGCGGACCAGCGCCGCCGGTTGTGTCATCGCCGAGGACGAAGGACCCGGCGAGGTCGGCACGATCTGGTTCACCCGGGACGACGGCAACGTCACCAAGACGGGCACGATCACGATCGAGCTCGACGGCCAGCAGGTGATCCACACGTCGCTGCAGGACCTGGTCGACGGCAAGCTCGGCGCGCCGTTCGTCTTCCCGCTGGTCGCGAACGCCAAGGAGACCAGCGGCGGCGTCTACATCCGGGTGCCGATGCCGTACCAGCGCTCGATGCGTATCACCACCCAGAGCAACCCGTACTTCTACCACGTCGGCTACCGCGAGTTCCCGGACGCGACCGGTCTCCGCACCTTCGACCCGGCCGACAAGGCCGAGGACGTCATCGCCCTGCTCAAGGCGGCCGGCACCAAGGACCCCAAGCCTGCGCAACCCGGCGCACAGAGCAAGGCCACCGACCTGAACGTTGCCCCCGGCAAACGCGTCACGCTGGCCGACGCCAACGGACCGGGTGAGCTCAGCGCACTCAGGCTCAAGCTGCCCGAGGTCGTCGGCCTGGATCTCCAGTCCTTCGCCGACGACGGCCGGGCGTTCACCGGCGGCAGCAAGTTCACGGTGAAGATCGACCCGGCCAACACCGGTGTGAAGCTGATCCGCCGGATGGACCTGCGGATCGGCAACCAGCGGGCGAAGGTGCTGGTCGACGGCGCCGAGGCCGGCGAGTGGGCTCCGCTGAAGGCGGAAGGTGCGCAGTGGCACGACCAGGTCGTCGACCTGCCGGCCGAACTTACTGCCGGTAAGTCGCAGCTCACCATCACCAACGAGTTCATTTCGTCCGACCTCGACTTCAACGAGTTCACCTACTGGGCCGACTCGATCGTCGGCGGTGCGGCGAAGCGCACCGACACCCTCGACCTCGGACCGAACCACGTCGCCGACGAGCAGGCCCACGGCTACGTGATCACCCAGCAGAACTGGAGCGGGTCGCACGCGATGGCGTACGCCGCGACCGAGGAGGACGCGGCCCGGGTCAAGCCGTCCGACTCACTGCTGGCCGGCGTCCGCGTGCAGGTGACGATCGACGGCCAGAAGCGGGTCGACGCCCCGATCGGCGAGTTCTTCGGCTCCGGCCTCGGCGAGAACCCGGTCCGGTCGCTGTTCTTCGCGATGGACCCCGACGGCTGGTACTCCGCCTGGTGGCCGATGCCGTACGCCGGCCGCGCCACGGTCACCCTGGTGAACGCATCGTCGTACCGGCTGACCGGGCAGGCCGAGGTCACCACGGCGCGAGACGCGCGCAAGGCCGTGGACCTGCTGACCGGCAAGACCGGATACTTCACCGCGATCTCGGCGCGCGGCGAGACCACACAGGGCCGCGACTGGACGTTCGCGGACGTCACCGGGCGCGGGAAGTTCGTCGGCGTCTCCCAGACGATGGAAGGGTTGCTTGCCGATGGCAACACTCGCGGCTACCTCGAGGGTGACGAGCGGGTGTCCGTCGACGGCGAGCGCACCCCGGCGATCCACGGCACCGGGACGGAGGACTACTACGAGTCGGGCTGGTACTTCAACGCCGGCACCTACTCGACCCCGTTCCACGGCAACTCGGCGCACGAGGTCAAGGCCGGGTTCTGCACCTACGAGTGCGACGGCGCGTGGCGATTGCACATCACCGACTCGATCGGGTTCCAGAACCACCTCGACTTCACCATCGAGCACGGCCAGCAGGACGACCACCCGGCGATCTACGGCTCGACCGCGTTCCTCTACACCGCGGCGAAGTTCGGTGCCCGCGAGACCGATCGAATCGACACCGGCTCGGCGGCGAGCCGGCAGCAGCACGGGTACGTCGACAGCTCGGCGCAGACGTACGACGTGACGTCGGTGTACGAAGGTGAACACGACGACACGATCCTGACCGACCAGGTCCGGGCCACCGCACAACCGATCCGCTTCAGCACAACCATCGACCCGGCCAACCGCGGCGTGACGTTGCGCAGGACCAGCGATCAGAACGCGCCCGGCCAGTCCGCCAAGGTGATTGTCAACGGCAATGACGCGGGGACCTGGTTGCAGCCGCTCGGCAACGATCGGCAACGCTGGCTGGACGACAACTACCAGTTGCCCCCGGCTCTCACTTTCGGCCGGACCAAGCTCGACATCGAACTCCGGCCGACCGGACCCAGCTGGACGGCGTCGGCGTACGTCGTACAGTCCCTCGTCCTCCCGTACGACGACAAGCGCGCGCCCGGCCCGGTTGCTGCGGTCACCGCGACCGGGCGGACGAACAACGCGATCGACGTCAGTTGGGCTGACACGGCCGACGAGAGCGGGATCGCGCGGTACAACGTCTATGGGGCGAAGGCAGGTAGCCCCGAGAAACTGATCGGGACCAGCCCGCTGCCGGGTTTCGTCCACCGCGACCTCGGGCTGCACGAGACCTGGACGTATCGAGTCGCCGCCGTCGATCTCGCCGGCAACATCGGCCGGAAGTCTGCTGCCGCGCAGGCGACCACCGGCAACACCTCACGGGTTGAGGGCGAGTCGATGCTGCCGCCGATCTCGTCGACCGTTCCGGTCGACCCCCAGGGCAACTGCTGTGGGGTGGAGTGGTCGAACGGCACGCAGGCCTGGATCCACGGCACCAAGGCCGGAGACAAGGCCGTCTTCGGGTTCGCCGTTCCGACGACGGGCTCCTACGACGTGTCGACCGTCCTGACGAAGGCTGCCGACTACGGGATTGTCGACATTCAGATCGATGACCGTGCCCCGGTCAGCTTCGACGGCTACGTGGCATCCGGTGTCAGCACGCACGAGGTCGACCTCGGCACCGCGCAACTTACTGCCGGTAACCACCAGGTGAGCCTCACACTGACCGGCAAGAATCCAGCCGCGACCGGCTATCTCGTCGGACTCGACCTCCTCGACCTGGTGCTGAACTCATGATCCGCAAACTTCTCGCCGCAGTGGCCGGCCTTGCTGTCCTCGCTGCGCCACTGCAGGCTTCGGCGTCACCCGCGCGGGTCCGGATCACGCCGTACGTGAAGGTCGACAAGGTGGTTGTCGCCGGCCCGTTCGCCAAGGTCTACGACCCGGGCGTGGGGGAGACCGAGCCGTGGTACTACAACGACCACACCCTGGTACAGGACCGGGCTACCGGCACCTGGCACGTGTACGCGATCACGCACGCGGAGCCGGCCAACCCGCTCGACGAGAAGAGCTTCGGCCACGCCACCGCACCGACGCCGAACGGTCCGTGGACGAAGCAGCCGCCGGCGTTGATCGCCGATCCGGCCGCGGGTGAGAGCCACATCTGGGCCCCGTACGTGCTGTACGACGCGGGCACCTACTACATGTTCTACGCCGCGGGCACGCCGGACCACACGGCGTACCGGATGCACCTGGCGACGTCGACCGATCTCGTGCATTGGACCCGGGATGCGGCGGCCAACCCGCTGTTCACCGACGGCTTCGACGGGCGGGACCCGATGGTGCACAAGGTCGGCGACCAGTGGGTGATGTATTACACGGCCAACTCGACACCGGCCGGCGGGAACCACATCGTTGCCTACCGCACCAGTACCGACCTGAGGCACTGGAGCGACCGCCGTACTGCCTTCGAGCACCCGGCGACCGGCACGTTCGGCGGTCCGACGGAGTCGCCGTTCGTCGTCCAGCGCGGCTCCGACTGGTACCTGTTCGTCTGTTGTGACGGTGGCTACGAGTCGACCAAGGTCTACAAGAGCAAGGATCCGCTGCACTTCACCATCGATCAGCTGGTCGGGACGATCCCGGCGCATGCGGCCGAGGTCGTGCAGGACGGTCAGGAGTGGTACGTCACCGGAGCCGGGTGGGGTAAGGGCGGTCTGTTCGTCGCGCCGCTCGACTTCGCCAAGGTGCAGGTGACGAAGGGGCGCGTGGTGAGTACGGCGCATTACCGGGCGACGATCGAGACCAGCCCGCGTGCGGCCCTCACCAGTCTCGAGGTCGACCCGGCCGGCCGCGGTGACTACCGTCCGGCCCTGGACTCGACCGGACGCTCCACCGCGCCGTACCTGGCGGTCGGGAACTTCGGCGCCACCGACCTCAGCGGCCCCGCCGCCCGGGTGGATGCCGGCCGCTCGTCGTTGAAACTGCGCGGCATCTCCTTCGGCGACGAGCCGGTCTCGGCGGACTGGTCGTTCGACTTCGGCCCGACCACGTTCGACACCCGGCTCGACTGGACCGTGCACGGTGCCACGAACGCACCGGTCTGGGAGGTTGCGCTGAACGTCGACTCGGCGTTGGCTGACCAGGGTGACCCCGGAGGCTTCGGGCGGACGGGCGATGTTGCCGGCCTACCGCGGTGGTCGATGGCGACAGGTCCCGGTCTCAGTGTCGTGACGGCGTACCGGGCGGGCTCGGCCTGGTCCGCGGACAACCACTGGTACGACTCGTCGAACGGCGGGGTCGCCTGGCAACCGCTCTGGCAACCGGGCGGGCGGCCGCTCCCACCGGGTGCGTACGACGGTGGCCGTTGGCGACTCGGTTTCTCCGGCACCGAGCGGGACATCACCTTCGCCGAGAGCTTGGCAGCCGGCCTGAACTAGGGTCGGGGTATGACCGAGCTCAAGCTGGACCCTCGGAGTACCGCGTTGGTTCTGATCGACCTGATGCCGCGGATCGTGGCGCTCGAGACAGCGCCACTGACCGGGCCTGAGGTGCTCAAGCGGTGCGTGGCGCTGGCGAAGGCGACACGGTCCGTCGGCGGGTTGGTCGTGAACGTGCGGGTGGAACGGCCCGGGGTCGAGCTGCAGCCGGAGGGCAGTGGGTTCGCGGACGGGGCGCAGCCGGAGCCGGGGGATCTGGAGATCGTCAAGCGGACGATCGGCGCGTTCGGGCGGACCACGCTGGACCACGAGTTGCAGACCCGCGGGATCGAGACCGTCGCGCTGGCCGGGATCGCGACCAACTTCGGTGTCGAGTCGACCGGGCGGGCCGCGGACGACCTCGGCTACGACACGCTCTACATCGCGGATGCGATGACCGGGCTCGACGGTCATGCGCACGAATTCGCCGTATCCACCGTCTTCCCCAGGCTCGGCACGGTCTGCTCCGGCACCGAGTACGTCGCCGCGCTAAGCCCGTCCGCCTGATCGGACCTCCCCGAACAGCGCGGCGTTCTCGCGGGTCCAGGTCTGCAGGGTGCGGGGTGGGTGGCCGGTGACTTCTTCGACGGTGTTGTTGACGGTGGTTTCGTCGATGAGGGCGTCGGCGAAGAAGGATTCGATGGCGGCGGCGTACTGCGGGGGCATCGAGGCCTGCAGGTCGTCGTGGGTTTCCGCCCGGGTCATCGGGTACGACGTGAGCGGGCGGCCGATCGCTTGGGCCAGGATGTCGACCTGCTCCGGGGGAGTGAGGGCGACCGGGCCGGTGAGGCGATGGATGGTGCCGGCGTGGTCCTCGGCGAACGAGCAGACCGCGACGTCGGCGATGTCGAGTGGATGGATTGTCGAGATCGGCACGTCGGGAAACTGCACCCGGACCACATCGCCCGCACGCAGTTGGTCCAGCCAGCGCAGTGTGTTGGACATGAAGGAGTTCGGCCGCAGGAACGTCCACTCGAGCCCGGACGCCGTAACCGCTTCCTCGGCAGCGTGGTGGTACGCGGCGATCGCGTTCGAGGTGTCCGCGCTGTCCAGCGAACTGCTCGACAACAGGACGACCTTGCGAACTCCCGCCCGTACGGCGTTGTCCAGCAACTCCTCGACCCGGTCGTACCCACTCAGCAGGAATATCCCCGACACACCGGACAGTGCGTCGACGAACGACTCCGGTCGATTCAGATCGCCGTACACCGCCTCGATCCCACCCGGCAGCGCGATCTCCTTGCGCACCAGCGCCCGCCCGGCGATCCCCGAGGCAGCCAGCGCCTGCACGACCGCGCCACTCGCATTCCCGCTCGCACCCGTCACCAGAACCGTCATCCAGTCACACTCCTCTCGCGGAGACCGTAAGCCTCGACAGCCGCTTGGAGCTCCGTGCGCGGGTCGTCTTCGTGGTAGATGCGTTCGGCGGGTTCGATGTTGTCGAGGAAGCGCTGGTACATGATCGCGTAGAGCAGATGAACCAGGACGGCCGTCGGCGGCAGGGCGCGCTCGGGATCGGCGTCCGGTACGTGGTCTTTCCAGGCGGTGGTCCAGACCTCCAGAGCGTGGACACGCTTGGCCTCCGGCAGCCAGCCGGTCAGGCGCTGGATGTCCGTCGCAGGGTGGCCGATGAAGGTGTCGGCCCAGTCGACGATCGCCCGGGCCGTCCCGTCCGAGCGCCAGTTGCCCGGATGGAAGTCGCCGTGAACCAACGTGATCGGCAACCCGGCTGTGTCCAACTCGGCGATGATCGACGGGAGCTTGCTGAGCAGATGCTCGACCTCCGATCGAAGCCGCGCGGACAGTGGCACGACTGACAGCAGGCGTTCGACCTCGGCCGCCAGCTCACCCGGCAGCAGTCGCGGCGCGCTCAGTTCGCCGACCTCGGCGGTGAGTTGAGTTTGGACCGCGACCCAGCGGTTGACCACGTTCTCAACCGTTGCCTCGTCCGGTTCCCAGCAGTCGTTTCCCGGTGCGTGAGCGAGTAGCGACCAGCGGTGCTCCATCGACTTTCCGAGCACGGTCGGCGCAAGTGTCTCGTCGTACCGCTGGACGTGCTCGATGATGTCCGCGTCCACACTCGCGAACCGGCTCGTCGCCTTGGCCCACGCGCCCGGGAAGCGCAGCAGGCAGGACAGATTCCACGTCTTCACCTGCACCGGCTCGACCGGTCCGAGGAACGATCGCGCCCACTCGACGATCCGCTCCGGCCCGTCCACCTCGGCCCAGGTCGACCGGAGCGGATGTGGTGCGACGATCGCGTCCCACCCGTCGTACGGCGTCTCGTCGAGCACCCCGGATCGCGGTTCGCCCATCGCCTGCACGTGGTACACGATCCGCCCACCACGACCGATCTCGGCCTCGTCCGCGTGCACCAACCGCAGTACGACGGTCCGCACCCCGAGCAACTCGTCGAGCCGCCGGGTAACCCCCTCCACCTCCGACCACCAAGCCGGCTCCACCTCGAACCCCGGCGCGCGCCCCACGAACCGGGCCCCCACACTCACCAACGCCTCAACCCACTTCGTCTCCACCCGCTCAGTCTGACCACCCACCCACCCCTCGTCTCCCGGTTTTCACGCCTTGCGGAGGCGATGCCAGGTGCGGCGGCCTGATTTGAGGAGTACGTCGGACGCCAACGAGACGGTCTGGTCGGGGTCGTCCACGCGGGTCCCGTTGATGGTGACGGCGCCCTGGCGGATCAGGCGGCGGAGTTCGGATCTGCTGTCGGTCGGGCGGGCGGCCTCGAGCAACTCGAGGGTTGTCGGGGCCGGACTCGTGATCGTCACCTCCGGGATGTCGGTCGGTTGGTGGCCTTCGGAGAAGGTCCGGGTGAAGGACTCGAGTTCGGTCCGGGCGGTGCCGGCGCCGTGGTAGCGGGTGACGACAGCCGCGGCGAGGCGGAGTTTTGCGTCGCGGGCGGGTGGGCCGCCGGTCGCCGCGGCCGATCCGAGGGCGGCGACGGTGTCGAGGGAGAGTTCGGTGTAGACGCGGGCATAGTCCTCCACCAGCGAGTCGGGAATGCTCATCAGCTTGCCGAACTTGTCCCGCGGGGTGTCCGTGAGCGCGACGTAGTTCTGCAGCGACTTCGACTGTTTCGCCCGGCCGTCGATCCCCGGTGTGATCGTCGTCGTGATCACCACCTGAGGCGGCGCACCGAGGCGTTGCTGAAAATGCCGGCCGAGTTGCTCGTTGAACAGTTGGTCCGACCCGACGATGGTGAGATCGCTCTGCATCGCGAAGCTGTCGTACCCCTGCAGCACCGGGTACACCAGTTCGTGCACCGCGATCTCCCGCCCCGCCGCGACCCGCTCGCGGAACATGTCCCGAGCCATCAACTGAGCCTGGGTGACCTGCCCGAACAGACTCAACAGCTCCGCCACCCGCATCCCGTCGTACCACTCGGAATTGCGTCGGACCTCGAACGCCGACGGATCGGTCCGCAGGACGATCGACACCTGCTCGACAAACGACTGCGCGTTCGCCTCGATCTCCTCCGGCGTCAGCACCGGCCTGGTCTCGGATCGCCCGGTCGGGTCGCCGACGCGGGTGGTGAGGTCGCCGAGCAGGAACACGACCTGATGGCCGAGGTCCTGCAGTTGCCGCATCATCCACAGGTTGACCGCGTGCCCGAGGTGGAGATCGGGTGCGGTGCAGTCGACGCCGTACTTGATCCGCAGCGGCCGCCCGGACGCGAGCCGTTCGAGCAACTCGGCCTCACCGACGATGGTTTCGGTGGTACGACGTAACCGGTCGACCACCGCGCTTGGTTCGATCATGGGTTCCTCTCAGGACAGGAGGCACCCGCGCAGAACGCCTCCGGCGACGGAAAAGGCAGGAACCGGACGGTTCCTGCCTCGGAGGCTCTGGGTGGAGCGAGTTGTGGGGACTACCGAATGCCGGCCCCTCCCAGAGCCGGTCGATACGCCACCAATCGCTTGATCACGAGGACAGGCTAACAGGCCGGAGCCGCTGCGGGCATCGGGTTAGGCTCCAGGTGTGACGGAGGAGCGGGTAGTGCTGCTGGACCAGGCCGGCCGGGCGATCGGGACGGAGGCCAAGGCAACGGTCCACCACGCGGCGACCCCGCTGCACCTGGCCTTCTCCAGCTATGTGGTCGACGAGGCCGGCCGGGTGCTGATCACCCAACGGGCGTTCGGCAAGCCGACCTGGCCCGGCGCCTGGACGAACAGTTGCTGTGGGCATCCACTTCCCGGTGAGCCGGTGGTGGATGCGGTACGACGGCGCCTCGTCGACGAACTCGGGATCGTCGCGGACCGGATCGACCTGGTGCTGCCCGAGTTCCGCTACCGCGCCGAGATGCCGACCGGCGTGGTCGAGAACGAGCTCTGTCCCGTCTACCGCGTCAACTGGACCGGTGAACCCACGCTCAATCCCGACGAAGTGGCGTCGTACCGCTGGATCTCCTGGCCCCTGGACTTCCCGGATCTGTCTCCGTGGTGCGTCCTGCAACTCGACGAACTCGCCAAGCTCGGCCGAAGCCCACGCGACTGGCCGATCGCGGATCCGGCCACCCTCCCACCGGCCGCGCGGCTATGAGCTGAGGTCGCGCTCGAGCAGATCCGCGTGCAGTGCGACGGCAGTCGTGCTCGCTTGACCCGCCGCGCCGATCGCGAACAGGCTGGGCACGGCAGTCGTTCCGACGGCATAAACACCTGGCACGGTGGTCCGCCCACCTTCGTCGACCACCACTGCGCCGTCGACGAGCCGGCAGCCTAGCCGGGCAGCCAGTTCGCTCTGTTGATGCTGGCGAACGACCACGAACAATGCCCGGGGAAGCAGCGCCTCGCCCCCACTCAGTACGACGCGCACGTCAGCCTGTCGTGGTTGCACAGCTTCGACCTTCTCGGTCCGGATCGTCACCCCGGCCTTGCCCAGACGAGCCAGATGATCGCCGGTGAGCTCGTCACCATCGGTGCACAGCACAACGTCGTTGCTCCAGCGGCTGAGCAGCAATGCGCGGGTGACCGATCGGTCCGGCATTCCGCGCATGCCGAGCTGTACCAACGGTTGGTCACGGACCTCCCAGCCGTGACAGTGCGGGCAGGCGACCACCAACCGCCCCCACGCCGCCGCGACACCGGGCACGTCCGGCAGTTCGTCGCGCAACCCGGTCGCGAGCACAACCGCCCGCGCCCGCACACGCTGACCGTCGACCGTGCCGACCACGAAGCCGTCGTCGACGGTGATGTCGCCGACTCGAGCGGCCTTCACCTCGGCGCCGTACGCGCGGGCCTGCCGACGACCGGCCGCGAGCAGTTCAGCCGGTGACGGATCTTCCGCGCCGAGATAGTTGTGCACATGCGAAGCGGTGCGGTTGCGGGCGTGGTCGTCGTCGAAGAGCACCACGCGGAGCTGCGCTCGCGCGAGTGTCAGTGCGGCCTGAAGTCCCGCCACACTTCCGCCGACCACGGCTACGTCATATCCGTTCATTATCCGAGAATACTCGTCTCATAAAGCGAGACGCGCAGAACTACCCCTGCAACTCCCGCAGGAGATCCGGGCCTGACCACGGGTGGCGGTCGAGTTCGGCGGCGCGGATCAGCGCGACGAGTTTGGCGTTGACCGGGGCGGAGCGGTTGAGGGACTCGGCCAGGCGGACGACTTCGCCGTTGAGGTAGTCGATCTCGGTGGTGCGACCGGCCTCGAGGTCTTCCCACATCGACGTACGGGCCAGCGGATCGATGGCCAGCATCTTGGCGGCGAGGCGGCGGAAGAGGAAGTCGGGCAGGCGCAGGATCGCCGGGAAGCGGTGCATCGGGACCGGCAGCAGCTTAGCCGGCGTGATGCCGCCGGTGTCGAGCAGTGCGAGGGTCTCGGCCTGAGCGGCAGCCAGACACCGGCGATAGGAACGCTGCGACAACTCGTCCCGCAACGGCAGATCGGACAGCGCGTTGATCGGATTGTTCAAGTTCAGCAGGAGTTTCGCCCATTGCACCGGCAGGATGTCGTCGTGCTGCGTGAGCGGCAGTCCGGCCTTGGCGAACGCGTCGACGTACGGCGCCAGCCCAGGATGACGCTGGATGTCGAGCGCGCCCTCGGTGCCCTGGTGGAACACGCCGCCACCACGATTCAGCACGTTGAACGGAACCATCCCGGTCACCACGACCTGGTCCGTCAACCGTTTCCGCAGCAGTTCCGCGTTGCGTACGCCGTTCTGGAAACTGACAACCATCGCGCCAGGCTTCAGTACCTCGGCCAGCTCACCGGCCGCGCTCTCCGTCGCAGCTGACTTCACCGTCACCAACACCAGATCAGCCTCGGCGGCCGCATCCGGCGACGTCTCGTACCGGACGTCGGGAACCCGAAGGTCCGCGCCGAGATAGTCCGTCAGCCGCAGCCCGTGCTCGGCCACCTCGTCCGCCATCCGCTGCCGCCCGACGAAGGTCACCGGAGTCCCGGTCGCCGCCAGCCGCCCGCCGACATAGCACCCGATCCCACCCGCGCCGTACACCACGATCGCCATTCGCACGCCCTCCTCAAGAATTGTCGGACCGAATCGCCGTGCGATCGGGTAGTGCACCCGTCTGGCCGGTCAGTTCCCCGAGCATGGTCCACAAGTCCTCGAACCGCTCGTGACCGAGCTTCGCCTCCCACTCGTCGAGCAGGTCGGCGATGGCGTCGTGGATCTGCCGCTCCAGCTTCCGGCCGGCCGGGGTCAGTCGCACCCGCTTGGCTCGTGGATCGGCCGGATCGGCCTCGCGGACCAGGTATCCGTGCCGCTCGAGATGGGTGACCAACTCGTGCATCGACTGCTTCGTCATCCCCGCGTGCACGGCCAGCTCGGCGGTGTGTGACCCGTCGATCCCGCCGAACCGGAACAGCTGCAGGTGCGCCGGCCGCAGCTCCGGATGGCGCGGCCCGACCTGAGCCAGTACGGCGGCCAGCGCCTGGTCGAACGCGAGGCGGAGCAGACCGAAGTAGCGCGGCGTTGACATGAGGGTCAGGCTACCTGACCGTCAGGGTCAGACAACCCGGCGATGCGCGGGGTGTTGTTCGAGCTGGAGTCGGTGTTGCCGGAGGCAACCACCCTGCTGGCCGGCGAGGGGATGACCGATCGGGTCGAGCTCGTCGCGGGCGACTTCTTCGCCCAGGTCCCGGCCGGGTATACGCCGCACTACTCGAAGCAATCTAAGTCGTCTTGGCGGGGAGTTCGACGACGAAGCGGGCGCCGCCGCCGGGCCGGTCGGTGACCTGGATCGTGCCGTGGTGCCATTGGACGTGACGGGCGACGATGGCCAGACCGAGGCCGACGCCGCGGCTGCGGTTGCTGGTCTCGCCGCGGCCGAAGCGTTCGAAGATCCGGTCGCGGTCATCGACGGGGATGCCTGGACCGGCGTCGTCGACGGTGATCACGACCCCCAGGCCGCCGGCTTCGACGCCGACGCCCTTGCAACCGCCGGCGTGGTCCTCGGCGTTCTCGACCAGGTTGGCGATGACTCGCTCGAGCCGACGCTTGTCCGCCTGCAAGGTGAGGCTTTCGGCGTCCGGCTCGACGGTCGTCACGTCCCGGCCGGCGGTCGCGTTCGCCGCGGCGCGGACGAGATCGGCGATCCGGACGATCTCCCGGCTGCCCTGGTCACCGCCGTCGTCCCGGGAGATCTCGAGCAGGTCGATCACCAGCCGGCGGAACCGGTCGAGATCGTCACCGAGCAACTCGACCGGCTCACGGACCGGGCCCGGCAGCTCGGCCCGGTGGTTCTGGATCAGCTGCATCGAGTTCAGCATCGTCATCAACGGCGTTCGGAGCTCGTGACTCACGTCCCCGGCGAACCGCGCGTCCGCCGCCACGCGTCGCTCCAGGTTCGCCGCGGTCTGGTTGAACGATCGCGCCAGACCACCCAGGTCGCGGTCGTTCTCGACGTGCAACCGCGCATCCAACTGCCCGCGCGCCACGGCGTCTGCCACCCGCGTCAGCGCGGCCAGTGGTCGCAGCGCCACGGTGCTCGCGAGCCGTCCGACGGCCAGGCCGATCAACGCCGCAACGACCGCCGCCGAAACCAGCGTGATCTTCAACGTCTGCAGTGTGTTGTCGAGGCTCTCGAGTGGATGCCACTCGAAGAACGCCTCCCCAGGCCCTCGCATCGGTACGCCGACCGCGAGCACCTGCTGACCGCTGACGGTGATCCGGCGGTGCGCCGCGGTGCCGTTGCGGACCGTGTCGATCAGATCCGCGGGCAGGTCGGACGGCTTCCCGGTCAGTGAGTACCAGCGGCCGTCGTAGTACACCATCGAGGACGCCGAGTCGGTGGACGGCAGGCTGTTCAGCAGGTCGATCACACTGACATCCGGCTTGAGCGTCGGGTCGCCGCACTCGACGCGCTCCTGGCCGGACCGGCAGGGCAGCGGTGGGCCGAACAGGCCGTACTGGAAGGCCGCCGCGTTGTCGGACGTCGTCACCATCGCGGAGGACTGGCGCTGCTCGGTGAGGTACTCCGAGAGCACACTCCAGGTGACGAGCGCGAGCACCGAGGACAGGCCGAGCGCGAGCAGGCCGTAGGCCACCATCACCCGCCCCCGCAGGCTGAACCTCCGCCGCACGGTCAGCTCACCAGTCGGTAGCCCAGGCCGCGGGCGGTGACCAGATGCTTCGGGCTGGCCGGGTCGTGCTCGATCTTCAGCCGCAGCCGGCGGATGTGCACGTCGACGATCCGGCTGTCCCCGAAGTACCCGTAACCCCACACCTTGGACAGCAACTGCTCCCGGCTCAGCACCTTGCCCTCGGCGCCGGCCAGCTCGGCCAGCAGCTTGAACTCGGTCCGGGTCAACGGCAGCACCGTGTCGCCGCGCGAGACCTCGGCGCCGGCCACGTCGATCCGAAGATCGCCGACCACCAGCAGGTCCGACTGCCGCGCGTTGGCCGGCTCGACCCGCCGCAGCAACGCCCGGATCCGGGCCGACAACTCCTTGGCCACCAGCGGCTTGGTGACGTAGTCGTCCGCACCCGCCTCCAGCCCGGCGACCACGTCGTGACTGTCGGTCCGCGCGGTCACCATGATGACCGGCACGTCACTGGTACGGCGGATCTCGCGGCAGACCGTGAATCCGTCGCGGTCCGGCAGCATCAGGTCCAGCAGCACCACGTCCGGCGGCTCGCGGCGCAGCGCGGCGAGAGCGTCGTACCCGTTGGCCGCCTCGGCGACCTGGTATCCCTCGTCCTCCAGGGCGAGCCGCAGTACCCGCCGGATGCGCGGTTCGTCGTCGACCAACAGCAGGCTGTGTGCCACCGGTCCAGTGTGGCCTACGGAAGGCCCACACAACGGTGACTTCTGTCATGACTTCGTCATCTTGGCGCGGGCCCGGGGTGACAAGGCCTTGACGGTTCTGTGACCGCGCCTCCAGGCGGCGCCGCGAGTCCTAACTTCGGCGCTATCGAGTCCTGGAGGAGGACCAATGGCAAGTGTGCTGAGTCGAACGTTCGCGCGCATCTCCGACGCCCAGGCAGGCACCTCGCGGCGTTGGAGAAGCAGCCACGATGAACCCCGCATCGAGGCAGCTTCTCCGCCTTGCGATGCACCTACCTGGACGCCGGAGCTGCAGCACGAACGTTCGACTCAGCACACTCGAAGACGGCTGGCGGCAGTATCCCTTGCCGCCGTGGCGACGCTCATGCTCGCCGCATGCAACAGTGGTGGCGGATCACCGTCCGGATCCGGCAGTACCGCAGCCACGCCGGTCACCGGCGGAACCCTGAACATGCTCGGGGCCGGCGATGTCGACTACATGGATCCGAACCTCAGCTACTATTCGGTCGGCTACCTCAACCTGCGGATGTGGAGCAGGCAACTGTTCACCTACCCGGCCGACCCCGGTGGCAAGAACACCAGCCCGGTCGCGGACCTCGCCACCGAGCTCCCGACCGCCGCGAACGGCGGGATCAGCGCGGACGGCAAGACGTACACGATCAAGATCCGGCCCGGGGCGAAGTGGAACACGACTCCGGCCCGCCAGGTGACCGCCGCCGATCTGGTCCGCGGCGTCAAGCGGACCGCGAACCCGGTGCAGCCGTTCGGTGGCATCCCGGACTTCGCCGACCTGATCGTCGGGTACAAGGCGTTCGCGGACGGCTTCACCAAGGTGGCGAAGACCCCGGCCGCGATCCAGGCCTACATCGACAAGACGCCGCTTCCCGGAGTGGTCGCCAAGGACGACACGACGGTCGTCTTCACGCTGAACCAGCCGGCGTCGTACTTCGTCGACATGCTGACCCTGCCGGCCTTCTCGCCGGCCCCGGTCGAGGCGCTCAAGTACCTCCCCGCCAGCACGGAGCTGGGCAACAACTTCCCGTCCGACGGCCCGTACAAGGTCGACTCGTGGGTGCCGACCAAGTCGATCACGTACTCCCGCAACCCCGCCTGGGACCCGTCCACCGATCCGGTCCGCAAGGCGTACGTCGACAAGATCGTGGTGAACGAGACGGTCACCCAGGACTCCGTCCAGCAGCAGCTGCAAACCGGCACCCAGACCGCCGACATGGAGTTCGACGTCGCGCCGCCGCCGTCCCAGCTGCCCGCGCTGCAGGCCAAGAAGGACCCGAACCTGACGATCGGCGACACCGCAAGCTCGAACCCGTACGTCATCTACAACACCGTCTCGCCGAACAACAACAAGGCGCTGGAGAACCCCAAGGTGCGGCAGGCGATCAGCTACGCGATCAACCGCGACCACATCCTGCAGGTGCTCGGCGGCAAGACCCTCAACCCACCGCTGACCCACGTCCTGCCGGACGTGATCATCGGCTCCAAGCCCAACGATCCGTACCCGTACGACCCGGACAAGGCCAAGCAGTTGCTCGCCGAGGCCGGCTATCCCCACCTGACGCTGAAGTTCCTGTACCGGAACGCGACCGAGGGCAGCAGCAAGACGTTCCAGACGGTCCAGCAGGACCTGTCCAAGGCCGGCATCACCGTCACCGGCGTGCCGTCGCCGAACGCGGACTTCTACGTGAAGTACCTGCAGGTGCCGAGTGTGGCCCAGCGCGGTGTCTGGGACCTGTCGCTGGCCGGCTGGGGTGCGGACTGGTACGGCAACGCGGCACTCTCGTTCTTCAACCCGCTGTTCTCGGGTGAGCCGTCGTTCCCGCCGGTCGGCAGCAACTTCGGTCTCTACAACGACCCGGAGACCAACGCGCTGATCAAGCAGGCGGCCTCCGCGCCGACGCAGGACGCGGCCGCCGAGCTCTGGGCGAAGGCCGACGCCAGGGTGATGGACCAAGCCGCCTTCTACCCGCTGACCAACAACAAGCAGGCGAACTACCACGCCGCCCATGTCCACAACGCCGTCTACGTCCCGTCGATGCAGAACTACGACCCGACCAACGTATGGCTCGACAAGGACAAGCAGGGCGGCTGACAGTGCTTTTGGCCGGGCCTTCGGCGCCGGCGTGGTCATGGGGCCTTGGCTCCCGGCCTTCCCTCGTCATTCCAGTCGCTGTGCATATTGGCACGCCTCCGGCGCGCCGGGTCATGGGGCCTTGGTTCCCGGCCTTCCCTCGTCACTCCGGTCGCTGCGCTCCCTCCGCTCCTCAGTCCAGGCCGGGGGCCCCATGACCGGGCTCCCTCCACTCCTCAGTCCAGGCCGGGAGGCCCCATGACCCTGCTTGAAGTAAGGGACCTCAGGGTCTCCTTCGACACCCCGGACGGCACCGTCCGCGCCGTCCGGGGCCTGTCGTTCGACGTCGAGGCCGGACAGACCCTGGCGGTGGTGGGCGAGTCCGGCTCGGGCAAGAGCGTCGCCACCCAGACCATCACCGGTCTGACCCGCGGCGCCCAGGTCTCCGGTACGGCGTACTTCGACGGAACCGACCTGATCAGTGCCGATCAGGCGACGTTGCGCCGGCTGCGTGGGGACCAGATCGGGATGATCTTCCAGGACCCGCTGTCCAGCCTGCACCCGCACTACCGGATCGGCTGGCAGATCGTGGAGATGATCCGCGCGCACGACCGGATGATCAGCAAGTCGGCGGCCCGGCAGCGGGCCGCCGACCTGCTCACCCTGGTCGGCATACCGCGGGCGGCGGAGCGGATCGACGACTATCCGCACCAGTTCTCCGGCGGGATGCGGCAACGGGTGATGATCGCGATGGCGATGGCGCTCGACCCGGCGCTGCTGATCGCCGACGAGCCGACCACCGCGCTGGACGTGACCGTGCAGGCCCAGGTGCTGAACGTGATGCGCCGGCTGCAGGACCAGTTCGGTACGGCGATCATCCTGATCACCCACGATCTCGGCGTGGTGGCCGAGATGGCCGACGACGTGGTGGTGATGTACGCCGGCGCGGTGATGGAACGGGCACCGCGCCGCGACATCTTCTACCGCAACCATCACCCATATACGCAAGGGCTGCTGGCCTCCCTGCCAGCGCGCAGCGAGGACCGGCTGACTCCGATCCCGGGTAGTCCGCCGAGCCCGATCAGCCTGCCCGCCGGGTGCCCGTTCGCGTCCCGCTGCCCGCACGTCTTCGACAAGTGCGTGGAGACGCCGCCGCTGACTGATGTCGGCGGTGACCCCCGGCACCAGTCGGCGTGCTGGCTCCCTCACGATGTAAGCGAGGCGATTGCGTCTTGACGTCCTCCCACCGCCCGAAGGCAGGGGATTTCAACCCGTTTGGGTTGAGGTTCGCGGTTCTCAGCTTTGCCCTACTGCGCAAGAAGGCTCCCCGCGCTGCCACGGCCCGCCCGGCCGCGGTTGTCGCTGGTCCTGCAAGTGTCGGTTGCTTGGCTATCGCAACCACTGAGGACGCTATCCGACGCAACCGACAAAACCCGAAGGGTAGGAGATGAACGACGTACTGCTGCGGGTGGAGGACGTCCGGAAGGAGTTCCCCACTCATTCCCGGGAGGTGGTCCGGGCGGTCGACGGTGTCTCCCTCGAGGTTCGCAAGGGCGAGACTCTCGGGCTGGTCGGTGAGACCGGCTGCGGCAAGTCGACGCTGGCCCGCTGCATGGCTCATCTGTACGACGTGACGTCCGGCTCGGTGTGGTTCGACGGTACCGAGATCAGCACGTTGTCGCGGAAGGCGATGCGGCCGGTCCGCCGGGAGATCCAGGTGATCTTCCAGGACCCGTACGGCTCGCTGAACCCGCGCCGCCGGGTCGGCTCGATCATCGGCGACCCGTTCAGCATCCACGGCATCGCGTCGGGTGCGGAACGGAAGAAGAAGGTCCAGGAGTTGATGGAGCTGGTCGGGCTGAATCCCGAGCACTACAACAGGTTCCCGGCCGAGTTCTCCGGTGGGCAGCGGCAGCGGATCGGGGTCGCCCGGGCGCTGGCGCTGCGGCCGAAACTGGTGATCTGCGACGAACCGGTGTCGGCGCTGGACGTGTCGATCCAGGCACAGATCATCAACCTGCTGGCGGATCTGCAGCGGGAGTTCGATCTGACCTACGTGTTCATCTCGCACGACCTGTCCGTGGTCCGGCACGTCAGCGACCGGATCGCGGTGATGTACCTGGGCAAGATCGCCGAGCTCGCACCGACCAGGGAGTTGTTCGGCCAGACCCGGCATCCCTACACCCGGGCATTGTTGTCCGCGCTGCCGGTGGCGGATCCGGACACGGCCGACAGTCGCGAGCAGATCATCCTCGGTGGTGACATCCCGGCCGCGACGAACCCGCCGGAGGGGTGCAGGTTCCACACGCGGTGCCCGAAGGCCCGGGCCGACTGCGCCGCAGGGGAGCCGCCGCTGGTCGCCGTACTGGACGATGCCGTCGAGCATCGGACCGCGTGCATCCACCCGTTGACGATCGGCGAGGACCTGTCCACCGCCGTACCGGACCTGAAGGCATCATGACTGTGCTTTTGGCCGGGCCTCCGGCGCCGGCGGGGTCATGGGGCCCTGGCTCCCGGCCTTCCCTCGTCACTCCAGTCGCTTCGCTCCCTCCGCTCCTCAGTCCAGGCCGGGAGGCCCCATGACCACGGCGATCAACCTGGTCGACACCACCGCGGAGGCGCCGGCGATCGAGGGGCGTAGTCCGTTTGTGCTGGCCTTGCGGCGGTTGCGCAAGGACAAGGTGGCGATGATCTCGCTCGTCGTGATCGCGCTGATCGTGCTGATGGCGGTCTTCGCGCCGGTGTTCGCGGCCGTCACCGGGCATCCGCCGAACGAGCAGTACCGCGACATCGGGTTGACACCGGACGGGTTGCCGCGCGGGCCGAACGGGACGTTCTGGCTGGGGACCGACGACCTCGGCCGCGACATCCTGGTGCGGATCGCGTACGGCGCTCGCGTGTCCCTGCTGGTCGGAGTCTTCGCGACCGCGATCACCGTGGTGGTCGGCGTCGTCCTCGGGCTGGCGGCGGGGTTCCTCGGTGGACTGGTCGACACCGTGCTGGCGCGGCTGATCGACGTGGTGCTGTCGGTGCCGTTCCTGCTGGTGGCGATCGCGTTGGTGTCGGTCACCGGCCCGAGCCTGACGGTGACGGTGATGGTGATCGGGTTCTTCAGTTGGGCGTCGGTGGCCCGGATCGTGCGCGGTCAGGTGCTGTCGCTGCGGGAACGGGAGTTCGTCGAAGCGGCACGTTCGCTGGGTGCGGGGGACAGCCGGATCATGTTCGTCGACATCCTGCCGAACGTGCTGGCGCCGGTGATCGTCTACACCACGCTGCTGATCCCGGTGGTGATCGTGACCCAGGCGACGCTGTCGTTCCTCGGGCTCGGCCTGCCGCCGCCGACCGCGGACTGGGGCGGGATGATCAGCGCGTCGCAGAACTACTACACGACCGCGTGGTGGTTCATCCTCTTCCCCGGTCTGGCGCTGCTGATCACCACGCTGGCCTTCAACCTGTTCGGTGACGGCGTCCGGGACGCCTTCGACCCCCGCGCGGATCGGAGCTAGTGATGGCGTTGTTCGGCTGGGGCAACTACTGGATGGACAGCTCCAACGGTGATGCGAGGAGGCGGCGATGGCTCTTTTTCTGATCCGCCGGATCGGCCACGGGATCCTGGTTCTCTGGCTCATCACGGTGGCCGTGTTCGCGCTGTTCTTCGTTGCTCCGAGCAACGTTGCGCAGACACTGGCCGGGCGGCAGGCGACGCCGGAGACGATCGCGTTGGTGAAGCACCGGCTCGGGCTGGACCTGCCGGTCTGGAAGCAGTACCTGCACTTCCTCGAGAACGCGGTGCAGGGCAATCTCGGGTACGACTACTACCACCAGGTGCCGGTGACCACGATCATCGGGCAGGCGTTGCCGATCACGGTGTCGCTCGCGCTCGGCGCCGCCGTACTGTGGTTGCTGCTCGGGGTCTTCAACGGGGTGATCTCGGCGGTGCATCCCCGGTCACTGGCGGATCGCGGGCTGACGTTGTTCTCGTTGTTCTTCTACTCGTTCCCGTCGTTCCTGCTCGGGTTGCTGCTGCTGTACTTCCTGTACTTCCGGCTCACCCTGGCAGGGTTCCACTGGTTCCCAGCCGGCGGGTACTCGGCGCTGGGTGCGGGGATCGGGCCGTGGTTCCAGCATCTGTTCCTGCCGTGGATCGCGCTGGCTTTGTTGCTGGCGGCCACATATACGCGGTTGACCCGCGGTTCGATGCTCGACGTACTGGGTGAGGACTACATCCGTACGGCGCGGTCGAAAGGTATCCGCGAGAGCCGCGTCATCGTCCGCCACGGTCTGCGCAGTGCGATGACGCCGGTGGTCACCCAGTTCGGCATCGACCTCGGCCAGCTGATCGGCGGTGTCGTCGTCATCGAAACCGTCTTCAGCCTCCCCGGCCTGGGCCAGACCGCAGTCACCGCCATCAATCAGCAAGACCTGCCCGTCATCATCGGCATCGTCCTGTTCGCCTCAGCCGCCGTAGTTGTAGCCAACATCCTGGTAGACATCGCCTACGCCACCCTGGACCCCAGAGTCCGCCTCCACTAACCACCGTTCCCGGGGGAGCGCACCCCGGAGCAGCCCCTCCGGGGGTGGAGCTGCTCCGGGGCCTGGTTAATCAGTTGGCGGCTCTCCGGGGTCGTTTTACTCTGGGCGTATGGCTACTTGCCTCTGTGTCTAGCTGCGGACTCGCTTCCACACCTGAAGTGCGTCCACTAGCTATCACGGAGAGTAACCATGATCACCGTTCGCGGTGTAGATATTCGCGTCGGCGCCCACCTGCTGCTGTCCGACCTCTCGTTCCACCTCAGCCCCGGCGACCGCGTCGGGCTCGTCGGCCGTAACGGTGCCGGCAAGACCACCCTGATGAAGACCCTGGCCGGCGAAGACCGTCCGGCGTCCGGTTCCATCAGCGTGGCCGGCTCCGTCGGCTACCTGCCGCAGGACCCGCGCGCCGCTGACCCCGACCTCACCGTCACGGCCCGGATCCTGTCGGCCCGCGGGCTCGACGTCGCCGTACGCAACCTCCGCAAGGCAGAAGCCGCGATGAGCACCGCGGTCGGCGAAGCCCAGGAGCGCGCGATGGCGGCGTACGCCCGGGCCGAGGCGCAGTTCCAGGCCGGCGGTGGTTACGCGGCCGAGGCGGAGGCGGCCCGGCTCGCGGCCGGCGTCGGCCTGCCCAACCGCGCCCTCGAGCAGCCGGTCGGCGAACTGTCCGGCGGTCAGCGGCGCCGGGTCGAGCTGGCCCGGATCCTGTTCGCGCAGCACGACACGTTGCTGCTCGACGAGCCGACCAACCACCTGGACGCCGACTCGGTGCTGTGGTTGCGCCAGTTCCTGCTCGGCTACCCGGGCGGCCTGGTCGTCATCAGCCACGACCGTGAGTTGCTCGCGGCAACGGTCAACCGGGTCTTCCACCTGGATCCGCAGCGGACCACGATCGACGTCCACAACACCGGCTGGGCGAAGTACCTCGAACAGCTGGAGCTCGACGAGCGCCGCCGTACCCGCGAACGCAACACGGCGGAACGCAAGGCGGCGGTCCTGCACGCCCAGGCGGCGAAGATGCAGGCCGGTGCCAACACGGCCGTTGCCGCGCGCAACATGGCGCGGCGGGCGGACAAGCTGCTCTCCGAGCTCGAGCCGGTACGACGTGCCGCCCGGGTGGCACGGATCCGGCTGCCCGAACCGGCGCCGTCCGGGAAGACACCGCTCAGCGCCACCGGTCTGAAGAAGGCGTACGGCGGCCTCCAGGTGCTGGACGGGGTCGACCTGGCCGTGGACCGGGGGAGTCGCGTCGTCATCCTCGGGCTGAACGGCGCCGGCAAGACCACGCTGCTCCGGTTGCTCGCCGGTCGTGAGGAGCCGGACGGCGGCAAGGTCGTGCCGGGTCACGGGCTGCGGCTCGGGTACTTCGCCCAGGAGCACGACACCCTGGATCTGGCCGGCACCGTCCGGCAGAACCTGGCGTCGGTCGCGCCCGGCCTGACCGACGGTGAGGTCCGGAACGTGCTCGGCTCGTTCCTGTTCAGCGGCGACGACGCGGAGAAGCCGGCCCACGTGCTGTCCGGCGGCGAGAAGACCCGCCTGGCACTGGCCGGGTTGGTCCACTCCGGCGCCAACGTCCTGCTCCTGGACGAGCCGACCAACAACCTGGACCCGGCGTCCCGCGACGAGGTCCTCGGCGCGGTCGGCAGCTACCCCGGCGCGATCGTCATGGTCACCCACGACGAGGGCGCCATCGAGGCCCTCCGCCCCGACCGGGTGCTGATCCTGCCGGACGCCACCGAGGACCTCTGGACCGACGACTACCTGGACTTGGTCTCACTCGCGTAGCCCGGACCGCCTCGGCTGACTGGCGCGTCAGCCGAGGCGCTCCTCGAGGTGCACGGTGATCTCGTCGCCGGGCTCCTTGCCGATCAGGTCCCGCAGCGTGCCTTTCACCGGGAGTTTGTGGGTGCCGTCGCCGAGCGCCATGAACGAGCTCTCGAACGGGTGGCCGTCCATGGTGCCGCGGACCTTGACCAGGCCGCGGGTGCCGAAGTACGCGGCCGAACCCGGCATCTGCAGGTAGGTCCAGCCGCCCTTCGCGTCGCTCTTCAGCAGCGGTGCGGTGAACGTCTTGTCCAGCTTTCCGGTCTTCTTGGTCATGGTGAGCTCCTCTCGGATGGTGCCGTCACCTACTAGGTAGAGACCGATCAGCGGTTTTCGACATCTATTGTTGACCGGTGATCGAGATCCGCCAGGCGGGGCACTCCGCCGTCCCTGACGTACTGGCTCTGCTGGACGGGGCGACCGAGTGGCTGGTGGCTCAGGGGCGGACCGATCAGTGGGGCATCGAGCCGCATTCGACGAATCCGCGGCGGATCGCGCAGATCACCGACTTCGCCGCCGACGGCGGGTTGTGGCTGGCCGAGGCCGACGGGCGGGTGGTTGGTGCCCTCGCCGTGGGTACGGCGTTGCCGTACGTGCCGGCCGCGGACGAGCCGGAGCTGTACGTGCGCCTATTGGTGACCGATCGGGCGTCGGCCGGTCAGGGCATCGGCGCGCTGTTGCTGGACCATGCGCGAGAGCTGGCGCGCGCCGCCGGCGTCGGGCTGCTGCGGGTGGACTGTTTCGCGGGCGGCGACGGTGCGCTGGTCCGGTACTACGAGAAGCAGGGCTTCACCCGGGAGGCGGAGTTCGCCGTACCGGTCAATGATTCGGAATGGCCGGGTCAGATCCTCTTCCAGCGGCTGTGACGGAGCGGTGCACAGTGCCGTGGGCATCGCTGCAGTGCGCGTCGACCTCGTCGCCGGTGGCGTGATCGACCTGCAGGGTCGAGTGGGTCAGCTGGTGCCGTTCGGCCAGTAGCGCCTCGATCTGGACCCGGATCTGGTGGCAGTCGAGCCCTTCCGCGACCAGGATGTGGGCCGACGCGGCCGGTTCGCCGGAGGTGATCTCCCAGACGTGCAGATCGTGGACCTCGACCACACCTTCGACCGCGCACAGCTCGGCGCCGAGGGCCTGCGGGTCGAGGTTGACCGGTGCGGCCTCGAGGAAGATCCGGCCGGAGTCGCGGACCAGCGAGACGCCGGCCTTCAGCATCAGCGCGGCGACCACCAGCGCGGCGATCGCGTCGGCGCGGGCGAAGCCGGTGACCAGGACGACGAGACCCGCGATCGCGGTGGCGATGAACGCGAACAGATCGTTCAGGATGTGCTGGAACGCACCCTCGACGTTCAGGCTGCTGCGGTTCGCCTTGCTGATCAGCCAGGTGGCGAACAGGTTCACCACGATGCCGACCACACCGGTGATCAGCACCAGGCCACCCTTCACCTCGGGCGGATCGATCATCCGGACGATCGCCTCGTAGACGAAGTACGCCGCGAGCAGCAGCAACGTGATGCCGTTGGCCTGCGCGGACAGGATCTCGACCCGCTTCAGGCCGTACGTGAACCCACCGGCCGGCGGACGGGCCGCCAGCCGGATCGCGATCAGGGCCAGCACGATCGCGATCGCGTCGGTGAGCATGTGCGCCGCGTCGGTGATCAGCGCCAGCGAGCCGGCCGCGATACCGACGACCACCTCGGCCGCCATGAACCCGACGATCAGCGCGAGGGCGCCGCTCAGCAGCTTCCGGTCCGCCTCGGAGCTCACCCCGTGCCCATGACCGTGTCCGTGCCCTGCTTCGGCGGTCATGGGGCCTCCCGGCCTGGACTGAGGAGTGGAGGGAGCCCGGTCATGGGGCCCCCGGCCTGGACTGAGGAACGGAGGGAGCGCAGCGACCGGAGCGACGAGGGAAGGCCGGGAACCAAGGCCCCATGACCCGGCGCGCCGGAGGCGTGCCAATATGCACAGCGACTGGAGCGACGAGGGAAGGCCGGGAGCAACAGCCCCATGACCCTGCCGGCGCCGGAGGCCCGGCCAAAAGCACCGTCATGCGTCCGACCGCTCGGGGTGAATGGCGTCGGTGTGCTCCGTGTGCGCGACGGCGAGGTCGACGAGCATCCGGACGTGCGCGTCGTCCAGGCGGTAGTACGCCATCCGGCCATCCCTCCGTACGGCGACCACCCGGTGCGCGCGGAGCAGCCGCAGCGCGTGTGACGTCGCGGACTCGCTCATCCCGGTGACAGCCGCGAGATCGCAGACGCAGAGCTCCCCGTCGAGCAGCGCGACCAGCAACTTCAGCCGCCGCGGGTCGCCGAGCAGGCTGAACACATCAGCCGTGTCGACCACGTCGTCCTCGGCGGGCATCCTGGCATTGACGCTCGCCACCCGATCCGGATCCACGAGCTTCACGTTGCAAGCATCCACACTCTGCACATCTGCAGAACTCTTCATACGTCGAGCCTAGGCCATCCGGTCGCGACACGCCAAGCGGCCCCGGGACACTGTGCTCATGACCGACTACCCGCAGGTGGCCGCCGACGAGCGCACGACGCTGGAGCAGTTCCTGGACTTTCACCGGGCGGAGGTGGTGCGGGCGCTGGAGGGAGTGACGGACCAGGAGGCGGCCAGCCAGATGTTGCCGGCTACTGAGTTGACCGTCGGCGGGATCGTGAAGCATCTGGCGGCGATGGAGGACCTGTGGTTCAGCCACAAGTTGCTCGACGCCCCGAGCGCGGAGCCGTGGCGGTCGGCGCGGTTCGACCAGGATCCGGACTGGGAGTTCCACTCGGCGGCCGACGACTCGGTGGCCGAAATCCGGGAGCTCTATCTCACCGCGTGCGAGGCCAGTCGGCAGATCACCGCCCGGGTCGAGTCGCTCGACGTACTGGCGGCTCGGGCTTCGTTCGGGGACCAGTTGGTGAGTCTGCGGTGGATCTACCTGCACATGATCGAGGAGACCGCGCAGCACCGCGGTCACCTCGATCTGCTGCTGGATGCGATCCGTCAGAAGTAGCCGCGGAGGTCCGGCTACGAAGGGGTGCGTGATCGGGGTCACAGCGCGCGCTGAGACGATCGTCACCACCGGTCATGTCCTGAGTAAGGACTGTGTGAAGAATCAGTGCTGACTGCCTGCTCGGGTGTGGAGGATCCGGCGCCGGACCGTAAGTTCGATCAGGGTGGTCAGTCGAGGGTCAGGAGTGAACGAAGTGCAACGGGGCTCACGGGGCGTGCCGTCGGCATGCCCACGATCAGCGGTGCCTGGATCGCCGTGACGACGCTGAACAAGATTCTCGCCATCGCCGGAGTGGTTCTCCTGCTCGGCGGAGTGGCGCTCGGCTTCCGGTCGGTCTCGGCCGGCGGCACCGACTGCGGTTCCGCGTTCCAGCCGGCCGCGGGGATCACCCCGATGGCGTGCGACAACGCCCTGAACGGGGCCGGCACGCTGGTGACCATCGTGATCAGTGCGGGCGTGCTCTGCCTGATCGCCGCGGCGGCCGTGAAGGTGGTCCGCGACAAGGTCCGCGCCTGAATTCAGGTGCGGTACGGCGGCCGCCGCGTCAGGCTGCTGAGGTGAGTATCGAACCGTTCCGGCTGGACGTGCCGGAGAGCGACCTGGCGGACCTGCGCGCACGGCTGGACCTGACCCGCTGGCCGGACGAACTGCCTGGCGTCGGCTGGGCGTACGGCGTACCGAAGGACTATCTCCAGGAACTCGTCGCGTACTGGCGTCACGACTACGACTGGCGCAAGGCCGAGAAGCGGTTGAACGAGTGGCCGCAGTACACGACCACCATCGACGGCGCGAACGTGCACTTCGCCCACATCCGTTCGCCCGACCCGGACGCGACACCGCTGATCCTCACCCACGGCTGGCCGGGGTCGATCGTCGAGTTCACCGACATCGCCGGTCCGCTGTCCGATCCTCGCGCGTACGGCGGCGATCCGGCCGACGCCTTCCACCTGGTGATCCCGAGCATCCCCGGCTTCGCCCTGTCCGGGCCGACCCGCGAGACCGGCTGGGAGTTCATGCGCGTCGCCCGGGCCTGGTCCGAACTGATGACCCGCTTGGGCTACGACCGGTACGGCGTACAAGGTGGCGACTGGGGTGCCGGGATCTCACGGGAAGTCGGGCGGATCGACGCCGCCCGGGTGATCGGCGTACACCTCAATCTCATCCCCGGCGCCGGAGCGACCTCCGAACCGACACCGGAGGAGTTGGAACCGCTCGACCCGGCCGAGCGTGAACGCACCTGGGCGTCATGGCGGCGGCAGTCGGAGTGGTTGAAGGAGCGGCAGGGGTACGCCGACCTGCAGTCGACGCGACCGCAGACCGTGGCCTACGCCCTCACCGACTCACCGGTCGGCCAGCTGGCGTGGATCGCCGAGAAGTTCGAGGAATGGACGGATCCGGCGAGCACGGTCGACCGCGACCTGCTGCTCACCAACGTGATGCTCTATTGGCTCACCCGGACGGCGGGATCGGCGGGACGCATCTACTACGAACGCGCGCACGCGCCGTACTGGGGCCAACCGCCTGAGCCGTCGAGCACCCCGACCGCGCTCCTGGATCTCGCCCACGACAACTTCATCCCGCTGCGCCACCGTGTCGCCGGCACCGACAACATCGTTCGCTGGACCAGTCACCCGCACGGCGGCCACTTCGCCGCCCTCGAGCAGCCTCAGCTCCTGGCCGAGGACATCCGAGCCTTCTTCCGCAGCCTGAGGTGAGCGGTGCGCCGGCATGCGCCAGGTTGTTGCCGGCGCACCTGATCGGTTGGCAGACCCTCCCGGTACCCCACGCGGCGCGGACGCAATCAGGCCGATCTATCGTGGCGGCATGAGCTTCACCGGATTCCCGGCCGCTGCGCTGGATTTCTACGACGACCTCGAGATGGACAACACCAAGACGTTCTGGACGGCCAACAAGCACGTCTACGAGGAGTCGGTCCGCGTCCCGATGGCGGCGCTGCTGGCGGAGCTCGAGGAGGAGTTCGGTCCGGCGAAGCTGTTCCGGCCGTACCGCGACGTCCGGTTCGCCAAGGACAAGACGCCGTACAAGACCCACCAGGGTGCGTTCATCGACGTCGCGCCGGCCACCGGCTGGTACGTGCAGATCTCCGCGCCGGGCGTCCGGGTCGCGGCCGGTTTCTACGAGGCGAGCTCGGAGCGGCTCGGCCGGGTCCGGGCGGCGATCGACGACGACCGCCGCGGCAAGCAGCTCGAGCGCCTGCTGGCCGACCTCACCGCGGCCGGCTGGGAGGTCGGTGGCGACCGGCTGAAGACGAGTCCGCGCGGCTACGACCCCGACCACCCGCGGATCGAGCTGCTCCGGCACAAATCCCTGACGGTCGCGAAGTCCTACGGCTTCGAGCCGGTGATCCACACGCCGGAGCTCGCGCAGCTGGTCCGCGCCGATTGGCAGGCGACCAAGCCACTGGTCACCTGGCTGATCGACAACAGCTGACGTCAGTCGTCGTAGTCGCGCAGGATCCGGGCCAGGATGTCGCGCGTCTTGTTCGGCGGCGGGGCCGCGACGCACAGAGCTTCCATGGTGGCCGTGTACCGGTCGAGGTCCTCGAGCTTGTCCAGGTACAGCGCACTGGTGAGGTGCTCGATGTAGACGATGTCCGGCAGGTCCTGCTCGGGGAAACGCAGAATGCTGTACGCACCGCCGGTCGCGGCGTGACCGCCACCGTCGAACTCCATCACCTGGAGCGTCAGGTTCGGCAGGTGGGTGGCCTCGAGCAGGTGCTCCAGCTGCAGGCGCATCGCCTTCACCCCGCCGATCGGCCGGCGCAGCACCGACTCGTCGACGACCGCCCACAGCCGCACCGGGTCAGGCCGGCGGAGGATCTCCTGCCGGTTCACCCGCAGCGCGACGCGGCGCTCGACCTCCTCGGCCGGGATCAGACCGCGGCCGAGCTGGACGACGGCGCGCACGTACTCCGGCGTCTGCAGCAGACCCGGGACGAACTGCAGCTCATAGGTACGGATCAGCTGGGCGGCTGACTCGAGGTCCAGATAGGAGTGGAACCAGCTGGGCAGTACGTCGCCGAAGCGGTGCCACCAGCCGGGGTTGTTCGCGTCGCGGGCCAGCGCCAGCAGCCGGTCGCGCTCCTCGCCGTCGTCCAGACCGTAGAGAGTGAGGAGGTCGCTGACGTCGCGCTCCTTGAAGCCGACACGGCCGAGCTCCATCCGGCTGACCTTGGACTCCGACGAACGGATCTCCCAGCCTGCGTCGGAGCGGCTGATCCCCGCCGCATCCCGCATCCTCCGCAGATGCGCTCCGAGGATGATCCGAAGCGCAGTCGGCCCGCTCTGCGCGCCCGACTCGGTCACACCCACCTCCCACGGCCCCCAGCAGCTCAGATCAGCGGCGACATCGCCCGCAGGGAGACATCATCGCATGGACGAACGGCAATCTGCCGAAGTTCTTACATATCGCCGCGCACCGCTCGCAACCTGGTCACGGAGTGTAGTGCCGAACGAGTCCACCAACGCCATTTTGTTAGGACAAATCGACCGGCTCAACCTCCGCCGAACACTGTTCGACGGGCCTTGGGGGGACCGTCCGCAGGCGGAAAACGAGGTTTTCGGGTCACGAACTGGAAAACGTGCGGATGCACGTGCATCGGGCGCTTGCATTCGTAGCGTGCCGACGCCATGATTGATTCATGCACAGAAGGTGAGCTGAATCTCGCGAAACGTGACATCGCGTGATCCGGCAGGCCGGTCCTACAGACCGCTGGTGGCGCAAGCGCCGGCACGACTGGTTGGGGAACCCGAGTCGATGAACGACGACGACAGTGAGGCAGCCGAGCGCACCGCCGACGTGAGCGGACGCGCGCCCGACGAGCTGACCGAGCGGGAGATCCAGGAACTGGTTGCGCGTTGCCCTGAGCAACAGCGTTGGGCCTTCGAGGGCTGGTTGCGCGGCGTGCGTCACCTCGACGGCGACCCGATCGTGAGCCTGGCCCCATGACCACCGACAGAGCAGCAGGAGGCAGAAAAATGGTGCGGATCTGGCTGGGAGACCACCTGATCGCCGAGTATGTCGCCGAGCCCGACCGTGCCTCGCGGTACCAGCGGGTGATGACGCCGAAGTTCACCGGTTTGCGAATCACCGTTGACAATTCGGCCGGCGGTACGGCGTCCGAGCTGCCGAGTGAGCAGCTCTGGCCGCTCACCGTCCAGTAGTCCGCACCCGCCCCGGGTAACACCAAGGCCGACCCTCGCCGGAGGGTCGGCCTTCGTCGTTCTCAGGCACTTGGTACGGCGCTCGATCGGTCGCGGCGGCGACCCACGCCGGAGTCCGCGGCGATGGCCGTACACAGCGGTGTGCCGCCCTCCTGAAGAACCGCAGACAGGAAGAGGCCCCTTCGTCACTCGCCTGGCGAAGGGGCCTCTTGCTTTCCGGTTTGGTCAGACGAGGTACTCGAACTCCCCGTCGTGAACGCCGCCGAGGAACGCCTCGATCTCGGCTTTGGTGAACACCAGCGCCGGTCCGTCGGTGTGACGCGAGTTCCGCATCGCCACACCGCCGCCCGGAAGCTTCGCGACCTCTACGCAGTTGCCGTTCGGCCCACTCCGCTGACTCTTCCGCCAGATCAGCCCGCTCATCGCGTCGCCGGGCATGCCGTTGTAGACAGCAGTCATCAGCTGCACCTTCCGTACGTCTTTGGCATATGCACGTGCATTTGGCCTTGCATTTGCATCGTACACGTTTGGCGCCGATGTGTCCGCCCCGTTACGCCGCGTGGTTGAACACGCCGTGTCGCCCCCTGCCTGGTCGCCGCTCGTGACCGTTTTCCGCCGGTACGACGCCCAAAGCCGGAGGAGTCGTGAGCCGGGCCGGGACGCAGTACTCGAGAGCGCCGGAAGACACAGCACTCGGGATGCCGGTGAGAGGTGGCCGAGAGGCGGCCGGAGGAGTAGTACTGACGCTGTACTACTGCGGGGCCGGTAGGACTGCCGGCGATTGGGCGGCGCGCGGAGGGGGAAGGTTGTCGGTGAAGTTCCTGCAAGCGACTGATTTGTCAGGACCTTCGGGTGATCCGAAAAGGCTTCCCTGCTTGACGAATCAGGTAGTTCGGCCGACATTCGGACCAACACACGCGCAGTGCCGAACCAGTGCTCCAACAGGTCCGCAACTGCCCTACTCTTACTTCCAAGATTCCCCGACACGAAGGCTGCGCCGATGGCGACTTCCGACGCTCCGGATCCCAACCCGGAGTTCGACACTTCCCAACCGACCATCGCTCGCGTCTACGACGCCCTGCTTGGTGGCAAGGACAACTTCGCCGCCGACCGGGAAGGCGCGGCGCTCTACCTGAAGTACGTCCCGGACGCCGGTCGCTGTGCGATCGAGAACCGGGAGGCCCTGGTCAAGGGTGTTCACTACCTGGCCCGCACGGCCGGTATCGACCAGTTCCTCGACATCGGCAGCGGTCTGCCGACGCAGAAGAACACCCACGAGGCGGCGCAGGAGATCAATCCGAACGCCAAGGTCGCCTACGTCGACAACGACCCGATCGTGCTGGCGCACGGCCGGGCGCTGCTGGCGACCAACAACAGCACCATCGTGGTCACCTCGGACCTGCGCCGGCCGCAGGAGATCCTCGACAACGAGGAGATCAAGAACCACCTGGACTTCAGCCGTCCGATCGCGCTGATGGTCGTCGGGATTCACATGCACTTCCACGACGACGAGAAGCCGGACGAGTGGGTCCGGACGCTGATGAACGCGCTCGTCCCGGGCAGCTACCTGTTCATCACCGACTTCGTCGACACCGGTGAGCCGCTGCAGAAGGGGATGGAGCGGGCCGGCCTGGAGAGCCTCGGCAACGGGTGGATCCGGACCCCGGAGCGGATCGAGCAGCACTTCCTCGGCATGCCGCTGGTCCCGCCGGGCCTGGACTTCCTGGCCCGCTGGTTCCCGGAGGACCCCGACGCCGACATCCCGGCGGTGGAGGACCTGCAGCCGTACCAGCGGATCCTGATGGCGGGTATCGCCAAGAAGGGCTGACCGCTTCAGCGATCACGCTGACCACCTCAGCGACCACGAAGGCGCGCGTCCCACTCCGGGACGCGCGCCTTGCGCGTGTCAGCTCGGGATGTCGAGTGGTTTCGTGGTCGGGCCGTCGAGGACCGCGCCGGTGTAGGTGAAGCGGGAGCCGTGGCAGTTGCAGTCCCAGGTGGTGTCGGCCGGGTTCCAATGCAGCGGACAGCCGAGATGGGTGCAGACCGGGCGGACGGTGTGGAGCTTGCCGTCGTGGTCGCGGTAGGCGCCGACGGTACCGCCCTCGTCGAGGGTGAGCAGACCGCCTTGCCCGACCTCGAGGTGGTCGAGGCCGCCCTTCAGTCGGTCCAGGTGGCCGGTCGCGAACTCCTTGCCGACGTGGAGGTTGTCCTTCACCAGTTTGGCCACGGCCTGGACGTCGCCGATGCGGCCGGCGTCGTACAGCTTGGCCGAAGGGTTGTGGCGGTCGAGGATGAGGTCGCGGAGGATGCCGGCGGCGACGGTTCCGTTGCTCAGTCCCCACTTGTGCATACCGGTGGCGACCAGCATCGGCGTCCCCGGCGCCTTGCCGACGAAGGGGAGCAGGTCGGGTGTGCCGTAGTCGTGGGCGGACCAGCGGTAATCGGGGACGGCGTCGTAGCCCCACGCCGCTCCGACCCAGTCGATCAGACCTTGATAGGTCGACTCGGGGTCGCTCTCTTCGTTGCTACCGACAACGATCAGCCCGTTCGGGCCGCCGCCGGGCCACGGGCGGGTCGACCGCACCGGTGAGTCGACGGAGATCGCCATACCGGGCGGTGCTTCGACCGGCAGCCGTACGGCGATGCCGGAGGACCGGCTCGGCCGGGTCCGGGCGAAGTACCCGCCGGTGAGCCCGATCGGCAGCAGGGTCGCGATGACGGCGTGGTTGGCACGGACCAACGGTCCTTGGGCGGTCACTGCCTGGATGTCGTGGTCGGTGTTGAGCTCGTTCACCCGGCTGTTCTCGAAGATCCGGCCGCCGGCCTGGGTGAATGCCGTCGCGAGACCGGCCAGGTAGCGGGCCGGATGCAGTTGGAGCTGATCGTCGAAACGGACCGCCTCGGCGATCTTCACGGGCAGGCCGACTTCCTCCGGGTCGACGAAGCGGGCCGGGAGTCCGAGCGCGGCCGCGACATCGGCCTCGCGACGCAGCGGTGAATCGGGGACGGCGGAGTAGACGAAGGCCGGCGTACGGGCGAGTTCGCAGTCGATACCGTGCCGGTGCACCAGGGCGGCGACCTCTTCGACGGCGGCCTGGTTCGCGGCCGCGTACTCGCCGGCCTTGCCGGGACCGTGCCGGTCGAGCAGGTTCGCGTAGATCGCGCCGTGCTGCGAGGTGACCTTGCCGGTGGTGTTGCCGCTCGTCCGCCCGCCGACGCGACCGGCTTCCAGCACGACGACGTCCGCGCCCTCCTGCTGGAGGTACAGCGCGGTGGTCAGTCCGATCACGCCACCGCCGACCACCACGACGTCGGCGTGCTTGTCAGCCCGGATCCCGTCGTACTCCGGGATCGTTGCGGTCGCCAGCCACACGGAACCTTGCGTCGTCATGCGTTTCCGGTACCCGCCTGCCCCGATCTCAATGGTTCTTCTCGGCCAGCAGAGCCAGCCGGCGGAGGGTCTCGTGGTTGCGAATCCGCAGGATCGGGTCGATCAGGCTCTGGGGGACGGCGGCCGCTGGTCCCTTCACGGCTTGCTCCCGCATCACCAGGTGGCAGTCGCCGCCGCGGTCGGTGGCGACGAACTCGACCTGGCCCTCGCCGGTCGGCCAGGCGCGGACGCGTAACTGCAGAAAGCGCAGCGGTTCGTACTGCAGGACCGTCGTGCTGTCGTCGATCACCAGCGGCCAGACGCCGACCGAGTGGTGCAGGCTGTACCCGGGCTGCGGGAACCCCTCCTCGACAGCGCGCACCCGGGACGCCCCGGCCACCCAGGCGGCGTAGGTCCAGCCATCCGTCAGGATCGCGAACACCTCGGCCACCGGCGCCCGGATCAACCACTCGTTTTCCGCCATGGTGAACCGGTACCCACGCGGATGCGGTGTCAATGGCTCGATGACAGAGTACTTGTCAACGGAACGATGACATGCTAGATAAGTCAGTGCGTGTTGACAGACGGACTGTCAATGGACCTGGAGGTGGAGACGATGTTGATGCGCACTGACCCGTTCCGGGAGTTCGACCGGTTGGCCCAGCAGTTGACCGGCGCGGTGACGCCGGGCACGTGGTCGCGACCGAGCCCGATGCCGATGGACGCCTACCGGTCGGGTGACGAGTTCGTGATCGTGTTCGATCTGCCCGGGGTGAGCCAGGACGCGATCGACCTCGACGTCGAGCGGAACGTGCTGACGGTGAAGGCCGAGCGTCGTCCGGGGGCCCTGGACGAGGGCGTCGAGATGCAGGTGGCCGAGCGGCCGCTCGGGGTCTTCTCCCGGCAACTGTTCCTCGGCGACACCCTCGACGCCGAGCGGATCAGCGCGTCGTACGAGAACGGCGTCCTGACCGTGAAGATCCCGGTCGCGGCGCAGGCCAAGCCGCGCAAGATCGCCATCGCCGGCGGCGAGTCCGGCGGCCGGACCGTGACCGGTGAGACGGTCGGCGACACCAGACAGATCGACGCCTGACTCCAGGAGGTCAGATGCCGCAGCCTGACGCCGATGCCCGCACTCCGGCCGCGGCTCTCGAGTACCTGGTGGACGCGCTGGGGAGGCTGCCTTCCGCCTCGAACGTCCCCGAGGCGGAGGCTCCTCCCGCCGCGGACGAGTTGCTGGAAGCGCTGGTGCGGCTGCGTGAGTTGCGCGAGCAGCTGAGCGGCTGGGAGCCGCGGTTGATCGAGGCGGCCCGGGCCGCGGGCATCAGTTGGATCCAACTGGCGCCCGCGCTCGGGGTCACCAGTAGGCAGGCGGCCGAACGGCGCTATCTGCGGCTCAATCCCCACGCGTCTCAACCAGAGCTGAACCGTGAGCAGCGGGTGCAGGCCGCACGGGACCAGCGGGCCGGCGATCGAGCGGTCGCGGTCTGGGCCCAGGACAACGCGGCCGATCTTCGCCGGCTGGCCGGGCAGGTCGCGGCACTCGACGGACTCGACGGTCAGGCACAGGCGAGTGTCGACGCCGTTCACGATGCCCTCGGCAACAACGACTCAGCTGCACTGCTCGAACCGCTGGCCGCCGCGGGCGAGCAGCTCACGAAGGACCACCCGGCGCTGGCCGGCCGCATCTCGGAGGTCGGGGCCCGCACCGACGAGGCCCGCCAATCAGGACAGAACCGCCAGCACCGCTGAAAGGGAGTTGACTGATGAGACTGCTCTTCGAACTTCGTCCGGTCGAACACCTGGAAGCCAGCGTGGACTACTACCGGGAGCTCGGTCTGGAGCCGATCGCCTGGCCGAGTGACGACACCGCCCTGCTCGGGCCGCGCGGTCAGCAGTCGACCATCGCCCTGGTCAGGGATCCCGCCGAGGGCGCGCTCGGCACCGGCGGCGTGTACGACGTCGGAGACATCGACACCTTCTTCGAGCATCATCGCGCGCTCGACTGGCTGCTCAGCCCGGCCGACAGCCCACTCGGCCGGTACGCCGTCTTCGCCGACCGCACCGGTACCGCGATCCGCCTCCTCGACCCGGCACCCGGCGAGACACGCCCGTCGTCGGCGAACGCCCGGCACGGCGCAGCTGCGAGCCTGGTGGCGTAGATCACGCTCGCCTCAGCGCCTGGGCGCATGAAGTGTGGAGTTGTGGGTACAGAGCTGTCGCAGGCATGACCGTGGTCCAGATACGTGCCACGCCGTGACAGACAGTCGCGAGGTCATACCAATGGTTACCAGTCCTACTGAAGTTCCCGTTCATTGTTCGACCGCAGCCGATCGGGCTGCGAGGGAAGCAGCCACTCGCCAACTGATGGAACGCAGGGCTGCGAGCAGCGACGAAGCCGAGCGGCAACAGCTGCTCGAAGAGGTGGTCGAGCTCAACATCGAGATGGCCCGGGGGATCGCACGCCGCTTTCGCGGCCGTGGCGCCGAGGCCGATGACCTCGAGCAGGTCGCGTATCTGGGCCTGGTGAAAGCCGCTCACCATTACCGGCTCGACGCCGACACGCCGTTCATCGGGTTCGCCATCCCGACCATCCGGGGCGAGGTGAAACGCTACTTCCGCGACTGCGCGTGGACTGTCCGGATCCCGCGCCGGCTGCAGGAGATGCAGGGCACCATCGCGACCAAGCTGCCGCTGCTCGAGCAGCAGCTGAACCGCGAGCCGACCCCGGCCGAGATCGCCGAGCACCTCGACGTCGAGGTCTCCGAGGTCGAGCAGGCGCTGGCTGCGAAGGGCTGTTTCAACGTGCTGTCGCTGGACCGGCCGTCCGATGTCGACGCCGAGCTGACGCTGGCCGATGTCGTCGCCGACGTCGAGGACGTCACCATCGACCAGCTGGAGACGGTGGAGATGCTGCAGCCGGTGCTCGAGGAGCTCGGCCCGCGCGAGCGGCGCATCCTGCAGTTGCGGTTCATCGAGGGCTGGACCCAGTCCGAGATCGGCCGCGACATCGGTGTCAGCCAGATGCAGGTCTCCCGCGTTCTGCGCAAGATCCTGGACGACCTTCGCGCCAGACTCACCCGTCTCCCGGCCGCCGCGTAGGCCCTGTCGCCCGGGTGGCCACCACCCCACCCGGGCCCGGCCGGCTCTCGTTGCTCCGGTCAACCGGAGACTCGCGGACGCCCGGATGTCACTCTCGGTGCGGAGTACCTGCACAATTGGGAGAGAGCGAGGGGATGGATCGGTGGTTCTGGCGTTCCGGATGATCAGGACGGTGCCCGCGGACGCGGTTGCCATCGTGCGGTCGTATCCGCCGATGGTGGTGTGTTTCGCGGCCGCGTTGACCGGGACCGCCCTGGTCTTCGACGTGTTCTATCTGGCGGCCAGCCCCGGACTCACGCTCGCGCTGGTCTACACCGTGCCGGTGCTGGCCGGGCTGATCGCCGGTCTGGTCGCGGCGGCCGACGATGTCGGCCTGGAGCGCCCGGTGCTGCTCCGCACGGTCGGCGTGGCAGTTGCCTTCGGCATCACCAATGCGGTGGTGGTCGCGATGATCGCCGCGATGCGCCGGACCGATCCGTCGAACTGGTCGGCCGGCGGTCAGGCGGTGCTGTTCGCCGGATTCACAGTCCTGGCGGTCGCGGTCGCGATCGTTGCCTGTCGCAAGCTGATCGACGCGCTCGGCCTCGAGCTCCGCACCAAGCTGCCGCGCCGCCGGGTCCGCGTCCCGGTCGCCGCGGTGGCGTTGGCGGCACCCGCGCCGCGAGTGAGCAAGGAGTCGGCCGCCCGCGCCAAGCCCGCGCCGGCCCAGGCGCCACCACCGCCACCGCCGGACGACGAGGAGACCATCCACATCTTCGTTCCGCCGCCGCCGAAGATCGTGGATCTCGACGAGGCCCGTCCGGTCACCTCGTGGTCGGAGTCCACCGGCCACGCCGACCGGCTGGTTCCGCGTCCGCGTCGTACGTCGTCCCGTCGTGCGCACAAGCCTGGTAAGCGTCCGGGGACCTAGCAGGTGAGGTCGGTGGCCGGGAGCCGGCCGCTGACGAGATACGCGACCACCCGGTCGTCGACGCAATCGTTGCCGTATTCACCGAAGATGCCGTGCTTGCGGGCGTTCTTCAGGGTCAGCAGGCGCGCCGCGGTCAAGCCCTTCTGCAGTTGGGCGGCGTTCGCGTAGATCGCGCGCGGGTCGCCGTCGGCCGCGACGATCAGGGCTGGTTCGGTGTTCGCGATCCGGGTTGGCGGCTCCTGTGGCCGCACCGGCCAGAAGGCGCACGGCGAGATCATCCGGGTGAGCGAACCGAAGTACGGCTCCTCGCGCCGGTGCTTCTGGATGTCGCGCCAGTACACCTGTGGGTCGCGTGGCACTGCCACATCGCCGCACGCGATCGCGGCCTGCCCACTCACGAGCTGCGACAGCGCCGGTGTCAGCAAGGCGTCGAGGAACTGCCCGAGTTCGGCACCGGGCTCCACTGGTGCGTTGGTGGCCTTCAGCAACGTTTGTACGAACGTCGTGTAGACCGCCCGGGCCGGATCGCGGTCATCGGCCAGCGGTCCGAACAACACCATCGGCACGGAGCCGTCGTCGAGGGTGTGCTTGCCGATCCGCAGTCCCTTGCCGGCCGCCGCTCGATAGATCCGGTCGACCTTCGCCAGCACCTGCGCGGTCGACGTACCCAACTGGTACGTCGTGTTCCGCGCGGCTGCCCAGGACGCCCAGTCGCGGAGCGCGGCCTCGTTCGCCGGACCCATGCCGCGGAGGAGC
This sequence comes from Kribbella sp. NPDC049174, assembly GCF_043197365.1. Lineage (NCBI taxonomy): Bacteria > Bacillati > Actinomycetota > Actinomycetes > Propionibacteriales > Kribbellaceae > Kribbella > Kribbella sp. NPDC049174. The sequence continues at coordinate 1,134,774 of NZ_JBICSZ010000002.1, forward strand.
CGCGGCCCGTACGTCGCCGGATCCATCGGCCCGTCCAGCACGACGCGATCGGTCCGGCCCGGGAACAGCTGCAGGTAGACCGAGCCGAGATAGGTGCCGTACGAGTAGCCGAGGTACGAGATCTTGTGCTCGCCGAGTGCGATCCGGACCTGGTCGATGTCCCGGGCGGTGTTTCGGGTGTTGACGTACTGCAGCACCGATCCCGCGTTGTCCGCACACCGCGCGGCGATGTCGGCCTGCAACGTCGTCGCGCGCCGGAACGACGTCTTGTCGCTGCCGCCAGACCACGGCCAGCCCGCGACCGGCAGCTTGCAGTCCACCGGCGTACTGCGGCCGACGAACCGTGGGTCCAGCCCGATCAGGTCGTACCGCGACCCGGCCTCCTTCATCGTGACCCGCAGTCGCAACGGCATGCTCAGTCCCGGGCCGCCCGGTCCGCCGTCGTTGAGCACCATCGCGCCGATCCGGTCGCCGGTCGCCTTCAGTCGCGACATCGCGATGGTGATCTTCGGCCCGTCAGGCCGGCTGTAGTCCAGCGGCACCTTCAGCTCACCGCACTCCGCCCCGGCGCGATCCAGCTCGGCGCCCTCGGCGTCGGCCGGGTTGAGCTGACAGTGGTGCCATCGAATGGTGGGTGGCTCTTCCGCGGCGGCCGTCGTACCCGACAGCAGCGCCAACACCAGCAGCAGTTTCATCGGTCCTCCCTCGAAGTCACCACCGACGCTAGGGATTCGCATGCCCCGGCACAGTGCCTCTGAGACCCGCCCTGAGGTCGCGTCCGCGCTACCCATCCGGCTGCGACACTGGACGTTGTGTGGGATCTGGTGGTGATCGGGGCCGGACCTGCCGGGGCCTCCGCGGCGCTCGGGGCGTTGGCGGTCGATCCCACCTTGTCGGTGCTGATGCTGGATCGGCACGACTTCCCACGGGACAAGGCGTGTGGGGACGGGATCGCGCCGCACGTGTTCGACCTGCTGGCCGAGGTCGGTGTCACCGGGATCGTCGATGATTGGACACCGGTACGACGGTTCGCGCTGACCCGCGGTGAGGTCGGGGTCGACCGGGACATGGCCCGGCCGAACTGGGTGGTGCCGCGGACCGTGTTCGACCAGCGCCTCGCGGACGCGGCTCAGGCGGCGGGTGCCGACCTCATCCGCCGACGGATCCGCGGCATCCAGCTCGCGAAACGGTCCATCACCGTTGACGGCGACCTCGAGGCCCGGTTCGTCGTCGGTGCGGATGGCGCGCACTCCGTCGTACGGCGGGATCTCGGGGTGAAGGCGGGGCCGGTGGCGCTCGCGATCCGTGGGTACGCGCCGACGCCGCCGGGGCGCGCCGCGAGTCAGGTGGTCGCGTACGGTCCGGGGCGGCAGCCGTCGTACGCGTGGTCCTTCGATCGCGGCGACGGCTGGTCGAACGTCGGGTACGGCGAACAGCTCACGACCGGCCGCCCGACCCGGGCGGACTTGCTCGCAAATCTCGAGGCGCTGCTGCCGGGGGCGACCGATGGCGGGAAGTCCTGGTGGGGTCATCACCTGCCGTTGTCGACCTGGTTCTGGCATCCGCAGCCGGGGCCGGTGATGCTGGCCGGTGACGCGGCCGGGCTGATCAACCCGATGACCGGTGAGGGCATCTACTACGCCGTCGCGACCGGTCTCCTGGCCGGCCGTGCGGTCGCCGAGGCTCTGCACAAGGACAGTACGGATGCCGGTACGTCGTACCGCCGGCAGACGAACCGGCTGCTCGGCAAGCACCTCCGGCACACCGCGCTCACCGCACAGCTCACCCGCTCCGGCCGCATCCTCGACGCGGGTATCCGCGCCGCCGCGGCCGACCAGGCGATCTTCGACGACCTGGTCGAGCTGGGCCTGGCCGACGGACTGATCACCCGGCGCCTCCTGCGAGCGCTTGTCAGTTCGTAGAAAAAGATTCTGCGGACGATGTCGAAACGGTCCCGAGAGCTTCGAGGTAGCGGTGCAAGCAAGTGAAACCGGCTACTGAAGGGACCGGAACGATGAGCGACGAACTGAAGCGACTGGACCGTCTGGTGGGGACCTGGGAGGTCTCCGGCGGTGCGATCGGTACGACCACCTACGAGTGGATGGACGGTGGTCACTTCCTGATCCAGCGTGGGTTGCTCGAACAGCACGGACACCAGGTGCGCTTCACCGAGATGATCGGCCACGAGCACAAGTTCGGCGAGGAGCCGGGCACCGACATCCAGTCCCGGGTGTACGACGCCGAGGGCAACACGCTCGACTACGTCTACGAGCTCGAGGGCGACGTGCTGACGATCTGGGGCGGGTTCAAGGGCTCGCCGGCCTACTTCCGCGGCACGTTCAGCACGGACGGCGACCGGCTGGCCGGGGACTGGGTCTACCCTGGCGGCGGCGGTTACCAGGCAACGTTGGTGCGGAGGGCCTCATGAAGTATCTGCTGCTCGCCTACACCGGCCAGGAGGGCTGGGACACGGTGGACGTGACCAGCCCGGAGTTCCTCGCCGCGTGCAAGTTCTACGAGGATCTGGCCGCCGAGCTGACCGGGACCGGCGAGCTGGTGAGCACCGAGGGACTGGCGCATCCGGCCTTGTCCCGCACAGTGCGCAAGGGCCCGGACGGGCCGGTCGCCAGTGAGGGCCCGTTCGCGGAGTCCAAGGAAGTGCTGGCGAGCTTCGCGATCGTCGACTGCGACAGCCACGACCGGGCGATGTCCATCGCCTCCCGCATCAGTGACGCGGTCGGCGACACGGTGGAGGTCCGCCCGATCATGGAAGGTCCGCCCGAGCCCTCATGACCGGGCCAGTCACGACCGAGCATGTCTGGCGGGATCTCACCCCTCAGGTGCTGGGTGCGCTGGTCCGGCGGTACGGGCACTTCGAGTCGTGTGAGGACGCGGTCCAGGAGGCGCTGCTGGTCGCCGCCGAGCAGTGGCCGAGGGAAGGCATCCCGGTCGAGCCGAGGAGTTGGCTCATCCGGGTTGCCTCCCGGCGGCTGATCGACATCCTCCGGAACGAGGAGGCCCGCCGGCACCGGGAGGACGCCGTACGGACTCCGGATCTGGCTCCGGAGCCGGCAGCGGCCGCGGACGATTCGCTCACCCTGCTGTTCCTCTGCTGTCATCCCGAGCTGTCCACGGCGTCGCAGATCGCGCTCACGTTGCGCGCGGTCGGCGGTCTGACCACGACCGAGATCGCCGGTGCGTTGCTGACGCCCGAGCCGACCATGGGTCAGCGCATCAGCCGAGCCAAGAAGACGGTTCGCGGTACGCCGTTCCGGCTGCCGGCGGAGTACGACGAGCGCCTGGCCGCCGTACTGCAGGTGCTGTACCTGATCTTCAACGAGGGCTACACCGGTACGGCGGGGGAGCGGCTCGAGCGGGTCGAACTCGCGGACGAGGCGATCAGGCTGACCCGGATGCTGCACGCACTACTGCCGGACGACGGTGAGGTCGCCGGCCTCCTCGCGCTGATGCTGCTCACGGACGCGCGGCGTGCGGCCCGGACGACCCCGGACGGTCGACTCGTACCGCTGGATGAGCAGGACCGCACGCAATGGGATCAGGCCGCCATCGCCGAAGGGACCGAGCTGATCACCCGGGCGATGTCGACGACCCAGCTCGGGCCGTATCAGCTCCAGGCGGCAATCGCCGCCGTCCACAGCGAGGCGACCACGGCGGCTGACACCGACTGGCCGCAGATCCTCGGCCTCTACAACCTGCTCGAAGCCCACCTCGACAGCCCGGTCGTCACCCTCAATCGCGCCGTCGCGACCGCCAAGGTCCACGGGCCGTCCGCCGGTCTGGCCTTGCTCGACATCTTGCGGGACGACGAGCGCGTCACCCGGTCACATCGCTATCCCGCCGTACGGGCGCATCTCCTGGAGCTCCAGGGGGACGCCGCCGCGGCCGCGGAGCTCTACCTCGAGGCGGCCAAGCTCACCACCAACACCCCTGAGCAGCGCTACCTCAGGAACCGCGCGCGCCGCCTGTGACATCGTGGGCGGGTGGAGCTTCCGAAGACGGCATGGCAAGGGGTTGAGCTCGAGCAGCGGCTTGCTTGGGCGCGGCGGTGGATGCAGCGGACCGCAGCAGCGGCCGAGCGGCTGCCGGACCTTTCCGCGGTGCGACTGGCCGTCACCGCGCACATCGATCTGAAGTCGGCGCTGTTCCTCCGGGCGTTCCGGATCGCCCGGGCCGAGGTGATCCTGCATCCGGCCGACCCGGCGACCACACGGGACGACGTACGCCGTCTGGTCGAGACTTGGGGGATCGAGGTCACCAGTCCGGCTGCCTGTGTCGAGTGGGGTCCGACGCACACCGTCGAGATGGGTGGCGACGTGGTGGTCGAGGCGACGGCGCGCGGGTACGACGGCGTGGTCGCGGGCATCGAGATGACCCGGACCGGGCTCAACCGGGTCGCCGGGCTGGCGTTGACCCATCCGGTGTTCGACCTGGACGCCGTACCGGTGAAGAACCAGTTGCACAACCGGTTCGCAGTCGGCTCGAGCACCTGGCACACCGTGCTCGCGCGCACCCAGCTCTCGTTGCACGGCCTCGCCGTTCTGGTCGTCGGGTACGGCGAAGTCGGCGGGGGACTCGCCCGTACGGCGCGCAGCCTCGGGGCGATCGTGCAGGTCGCCGAGCTGGATCCGGGTCGCGCGCTGGTCGCGTCGTACGACGGGTTCGAGGTGGTGGACCGGATCGGGGACCGGGCCGACATCGTCGTCACCGCGACTGGCCGGACCGGGACCGTCTCAGCCGAGGTGATCGCCGGCTTGAAGGACGGGTGCTTGCTGGTCAACGCCGGGCACTCCGCCGAAGAGATCGACCTTGATGCCCTGGGCAATGGTCAGGATGTAGTTCCGGCAGTGACGAGTCATCGGGTCGGTGGACGCGAGATCCTGCTGTTCGCCGGCGGGCATGTGGCCAATCTGGCGGCGGGCGACGGCGACAGTCTGAACGCGTTCGACATCACCGCCGCACTGATCGTCGACTCGGCCGGCTGGCTGGTGGCCCATGGCAACGAGTTTCCGGCCGGCCTGCATCCTTACCCAGGGCCTAGCTGAGCCGGGCCAGTTGGTCCGGGGTGAGCCGGGTCGGCGTCGGGATCGCGGTGTAGGTGTCCGGCGTCGGCTGATGGAGGACGATCGGGTCGGTGTACTCGGCGTACTTCGTCGCGTTGGCGAGGGCGTCCGTGATGCGTGTGGGCGGCCAGTCGAGGGCGGTGGCGAGCTCGGCCGCGGTGAGTGGGCGGGCCGCGTGCAGGAGCGCTGCGAGTGCGGTGAAGGCGTCGTCGATGACCTCGAAGCCGGGACCGCCGGCCATGTCTTCGCCGAGGCGGTGGAAGAAGTCGGCCATCGCGGTCAGGCGAACCCCGGCCGGGGTGTCCGGCCCGAGCAGACTCGCGCCCTCGGCGGCGGTCTCGGCCCAGTTCAGGTTGGTGCGGGCGCTTACCTTCCAAGCCTGCGTCCAGACGTCCTCGGCGACGATGTAGTGCTGGAGCCGGCGCCGCGGATCGGGTTCGCGGTACACCATGCCGACGTGTTCGAGGTAGCCGACGGCCTTGGAGATCGACGCAGGGGAGACGCGGAGCTCCCGGACGAGATCGGCTGCGGTGAGGCTGCGGGAATCCGTTGTGTACAACAAGGCCAGGACTCGCGATGCCATCCGTGGCAGCCCGCCGTCCACCATCATCGTCGCGAACCGCTCCACGAACTCCCGCACCTGCTGGTCGAGTCCTGACAGCGGTTCGGTGTCACTGGTACGCCGGCGCCGGGCCCGCGAGGTGGTCGCGTAGTGCGCGTGGTCGGCCCGGTAGCCGTGCGCGCCGCCGTTGCGGGTGACTTCGCGGCTGATGGTCGAGGTCGGCCGCTCCAGTTGCCGGGCGATCTCGGCGTACCCGAGGCCGGCCGCCAGCCCGGTCGCGATCTCGCGCCGGTCATCGTGCGTCAGCCTGCCTCCCGGCATCGATCCCTCCTCGGTGCGTTCAGCATCAGCTCATTGCAACGTTGTCAACCTCGGTTGCGTTCAGTCTCATCGTCATTGCACAGCTTGCCAGATTTTCGCTGGAAATACAGCGGTTCAGCGTCGCTTTGGATTGCCGGTCGATTGAACGCAACGTAGCTTTCAGACATTCGTGAACGACAGAAGGGAGCTGCCCATGGTGCTGGCGGTCGACGGCCTGCGGATGCGCTACGGCAGTACGGAGATCCTGCACGACGTCTCGTTTCAGGCCCGGCACGGCGAGGTCGTCGCACTGCTCGGCCCGAACGGCGCGGGCAAGAGCACGACCATCGAGATTCTCGAGGGGTTCCGGCTGCGCTCGGCCGGGACGGTCGAGGTGCTCGGGGTCGATCCGGCCCAGGGCGACGAGCGGTGGCGATCGAGACTCGGCATCGTGCTGCAGTCGTGGCGCGACCACGGCAACTGGCGGGTGCGCGAGCTGTTGCACCACCTCGGCACGTATTACGCGCCGTACTCCACCAGCACGATCGACCGGCCCTGGGAGACCGGCGAGCTGCTGGCCGCCGCCGGTCTCACCGAGCACGCGGACCAGAAGGTCAAGACGCTGTCCGGCGGCCAACGGCGTCGCCTGGATGTCGCGATCGGGATCGTCGGCCGGCCCGAGTTGCTGTTCCTGGACGAGCCGACGACCGGCTTCGATCCGCAGGCCCGGCACGAGTTCCATGACCTGGTACGACGCCTCGCCGCCGAGTACCAGACCACGATCCTGCTGACTACTCACGACCTCGACGAGGCCAGCAAACTCGCGGATCGCATCCTGATCCTCACCGACGGCCGGATCGTCGCGGCCGGTTCACCCGGCGAGCTCACCACACTGATCGCCGGCGAGGACGAGGTCCGCTGGAGCATCGACGGCCAACACTTCCGCAAGTCCACCGCCGACTCGACCGAGTTCGTCCGCGGCCTCTTCACGCAGTACGGCGCTGCCGTCCGCGAACTCGAAGTACGCCGTGCCTCCCTTGAAGACACCTATCTCGCGCTGGTACGCGACAGCCTTGCCAGTGGAAGGGAGCAGGCGGCATGAGAGCCGTTGCCATCCGGGCCGGCTGGCGCCGCGGCCTGATCGAACTGCGCCAGTCCTTCACGAACGGGCCGGAGCTGCTCAGCCACTTCCTCTGGCCGGTGCTGATGCTGGTCGCGCTGTTCTTCCTGCGGGACCGGGACTTCGGCTCGACCGGGTTCCTGCTCGGTGCGTTCGCGTTGCCGAGCATCCTGGGAATGAACGCGGCGATGGGCATGGTCAGTATGAGCCAGCAGCTGACCGCGGATCGCGAGGACGGCACGTTGCTGCGCGCCAAGGCAACCCCGAACGGAATGCTCGGCTTCCTCGTCGGCAAGGTCGTCTCGGTGGCCGGCGGGCTGCTCGCCGACCTGGCCATCCTGCTGATCCCTGGCCTGCTCATCGTGGACGGGCTTGCGCTCGGTTCGGCCGGCGGCTGGCTCACGCTGGTCTGGGTGCTGCTGCTCGGGATGGTCGCGACGTTGCCGCTCGGCGCGATCCTGGGCTCGGTCTTCACCACCGCCCGATCGCAGGGGCTGATCCAGCTGCCGGTCCTAGGCCTGATCGCGATCTCCGGCATCTTCTACCCGATCACGGCGCTGCCGAGCTGGCTGGAGTGGATCGGCCAGCTCAGCCCGATCTACTGGATGGGCCTCGGCATGCGCTCGGCGCTGCTGCCCGACGGTGCGGTCGTGGTTGAGATCGGCGCCTCCTGGCGGCATCTGGAGACGGCTGCGGTCCTCGGGGTCTGGGCGGTGATCGGGCTGGCGGTCGCACCCGTCGTACTGCGCCGGATGGCCCGGCGGGAGTCCGGCTCCAAGGTCGCCGAGCGGCGGGAACGGGCGCTGCAGCGGGTCGCCTGACCGGTGAAAGCGTTGTGAAAGGGCTCGTGAGCCCGTCCGCTCCCCGGACGAGCGCACCCAGCACCCTGACCACCCGGAGCCGGACGAGGAGGAGCCGTGGTGGCGCCGGGAGACCGGCGGATGACCACCGCCCAGAGGTTCTGAGATGGTCAGTAGATGGGCGACCAGATGGACGTGTGGGCGGTGGAGCGGCCGGGCCCGATCGACGGCGGGCCGTTGCGGCGCGTACGTCGTACTGTGCCGGAACCGGAGCCGGGAGAAGTGCTGGTCAAGGTGGAGGCGTGTGGGATCTGCCGGACCGATCTGCATCTGTGTGAGGGCGATCTGGAGCCGCGGCGGCCGGGTGTGGTTCCGGGGCATCAGGCCGTCGGGTTGGTCGTCGGTGGCGGGGCTGAGCGGTTCGCGGCGGGGGATCGGGTCGGGATCGCGTGGCTGCGGGGGACCTGTGGGGTGTGCGAGTTCTGCCGCGCGGGATCCGAGAACCTGTGCCCGCGGTCGTCGTACACGGGCTGGGACGCGGACGGCGGTTTCGCCGAGTACGCCGTCGTGCCGCAGGACTACGCGTACGCGCTGCCGACCGATCGCTCGGCCGTCGAACTGGCGCCGTTCCTGTGCGCCGGGATCATCGGCTACCGGTCGTTGCTGCGGGCGAATCTGCCGCCGGGCGGGCGGCTGGGGATCTACGGCTTCGGTTCGAGCGCCCACCTGACGGCGCAACTGGCGACCGCGCAAGGTGCCGAGTTGTTCGTGATGACCCGCGGCGAGCGGAATCGGGAGCTGGCCCGCTCACTCGGCGCTGCGTACGTCGGTGAGACGGCAGACCGGCCGCCCGTCCCGCTGGACTCGGCCATCGTGTTCGCCCCGGCCGGCGAGGTCGTGCTGTACGCCCTGGAGGCGGTCAGACCCGGCGGCACTGTGTCGGTGGCGGGGATCCATCTGAGCGACATACCGGTGCTCAATTACGAGCGGCACCTGTTCCGTGAGCGGGATCTGCGCAGCGTCACCTCGAACACCCGCCGCGACGGCGAGGAGCTCTTCCGGCTCGTCGAGCGGCTGCCGGTCAGTGCGCACACGACCGTTGTCCCGTTCGAGGAGGTGGACCGGGCGCTGTCGGACCTGGCGCACGGACGCGCGGCGGGTTCACTCGTTGCCGTGCGGTGAACGCCTTCCCCGCCCACCACCCCGCTCAGGCCCGCTTGAACGCTTCGGGCGACTTAATCGTTAGAACTGGGTGAAGATTCAATCCGGGGTCGGGTCCGGACTTCAGGGGTGAGGACTAGCTGCGTTAGATTTGATCAAATCTCACCGGCCTACCAGGGAGTGTGAACGCCATATGCGAGGTCTGACCAGGCACGCATGGTCGGTCCTTGCGGCTGCCGTTCCCGAGGCCCTCCGGCCCACAATGCAGCGAGACGGGCAGTGCTGAGCAAGGTTCTCGGCGCGGTGGGTGTGATCCTGCTGATCGCCGGGGTGGTGTTCGCCGTCCGGCCGGTCATGGTCGACGGCCGGGACTGCGGTTCGGTCTTCCAGTCGGAGAAGGGCATCACGCCGATGCAGTGCGACTCACGCCTGGAGAGCCGCGGCAACCTGGTCATCGGCTTCGGTACCAGCGGATTCGCCCTGATCCTCACCGGCTTCGCCGTCGCCGCGATCCGCGACCGCCGCACCCGCGTTCCCTCCTGACCCGGTCCGGGGCACAGTGTTGACCTTCACACTGTGTCAAGCCGGAAGGTGGTCGCATGTTCACCATCGGGGACTTCGCGGCGTTCGGGCAGGTGTCTGCCCGGATGCTCCGGCACTATGACGCGATCGGGTTGCTCCGGCCGGCGGTCGTCGACGAGGCGAGCGGGTACCGCTACTACTCGGCGGACCAGCTCAGCCGGCTGAACCGGATCATCGCGCTGAAGGATCTCGGCTTCAGCCTGCAGCAGGTGCACGAGATCGTCGACGCCAAGCTGAGCGCCGAGGAACTGCGCGGCATGCTGCGGCTGCGGCACGCCCAGCTCGAGGACGAGCTGGCCCGGAGCGCATCCCGGTTGGTCAGTGTCGAGGCGAGGCTCCGGCTGATCGAGAAGGAAGGTCACATGCCCACCGAAGACGTCGTCCTGAAACGCATCGCCCCGGCCAGGGTCGCCGAACTGAGCGCGATCTCCAAGAGTTACGACGGCGAGGACATCGGCCCGGTCATCCAGCCGCTGTTCGGCCAGCTGATGGAGCGGCTCGGTGCCGCCGGCGTGATGCCGGCCGGCTCCCCGCTCGCGTACTACGAGGATGCCGACGACGACCAGATCCTCGTCCACGCCGCCGTACCCGTCGACGCCGGCACGATCGCCGACGTCGACGTGCACGAACTACCCGAACTCGCCCAGGCCGCGACCATCGTGCACCAGGGCGACATGATGGAGGCCGATCGCAGCATGCAGACGCTGGCCCGCTGGATCGAGGACAACGGCTACCGCAGTCACGGGTACGCCCGCGAGGTCACTCTGCAGTTCGACCCGGAGAACCCCGCCAACTGGGTGCACGAGTTCCAGATCCTGGTCACAAATCCAGACTGACGGTCGCGAAGGAGTGCGGCGGAAGCGTGACCCGCAGACCACGCGGGTCCGCTTCCAGCGCGGTCAGCGGCACCGGAGCCACCACGGTGTCGGTGGTCGTGTTGTACGACTGCGGCTTCGATGCCGTCAGCAACCGTCCGGCCGGGTTGCGGATCTCCGCACCGCGCAGATCCAGGATCACATCGGCCGGCGAGCCCGGGTCCAGGTTGCTGACCGAGATCAGCGCCTTGCCGTCCTTCACACTCGCCGACGCGGACAGCAGCTCCATCGTCTTGCCGTCCAGCTCGTACGGCTCCGGCTGCTCGACCAGGTGCACCGGAACCGCCGTCGCCTCGTGGTGCCCCTTGTTCATCTCGAACACGTGGTACGTCGGGGTGAGCACGAGACCACCGTCGTCGTCGGTGAGCAGCATCGCCTGCAGCACGTTGACGGTCTGCGCGATGTTCGCCATCACCAGCCGCTCCGCGTGCCGGTGGAACACGTCGAAGTGCAGGCTCGCGACCAGCGCGTCGCGCATCGCGTTCTGCTGGAACAGGAACCCGGGGTTCGTCCCCGGCTCGACGTCCCACCAGGTGCCCCACTCGTCCAGCACCAGGCCGACCTTGCGGTCGGGGTCGTACGCGTCCATCACCGCCGAGTGACCGCGGATCACCCGCTCGATGTCCTGCGCCTTGATGATGGTCCGGTAGTAGTCGTCCAGGTCGAACTCGGTGGCCCGGCCCTTGCTCGCCCAGGTCCCGGCGATCGTGTAGTAGTGGAACGAGATCGCCTGGAAGATGTTCTTCGGGTCGCGACCGCAGCCCAGACAGCTGATCGCCTTCATCAGCGCCTCGGTCCAGTTCAGGTCGTCGTCCGACGCCCCCGCCGCGATCCGGTAGAGCTTGTTGTCCCCGTGGTCCCGGCAGAAGGTGGCGTAGCGCCGGGCCAGGTCGGCGTACGCCTCGGCCCGCATGTTGCCGCCGCACCCCCAGGTCTCGTTGCCGACACCCCAGAACGGCACCTTCCACGGCTCGTCGCGGCCGTTCGCCTTGCGCAGCCGGACCATCGGGCTGTCACCGTCACGGGTCAGGTACTCGACCCATTCGCTCATCTCCTGGACGGTCCCGCTGCCGACGTTGCCGTTCACGTACGGGTCGGCGCCGAGCAGTTCGCACAGTGCCATGAACTCGTGGGTGCCGAAGTGGTTGTTCTCCTCGACGTTGCCCCAGTGGGTGTTGATCATCGACGGGCGCTCGGCCTTGGGGCCGATCCCGTCCTTCCAGTGGTACTCGTCCGCGAAGCAGCCACCCGGCCAGCGCAGGTTGGGGATGTTCAGCGCCTTCAAGGCCTCGACCACGTCGAGCCGGATACCGCCCTCGTTCGGCAGGCCGGAGTCCTCCCCGACGTAGAAACCGCCGTAGATGCAGCGTCCCAGGTGCTCGGCGAAATGGCCGTACAGGTGCCGGCTGATGGTCGGACCGGAAACGTCCAGATCGATCACGACCCGCGACGACGATGCCTTGGACAAACTGAGTCTCCTTGTTTTCTTGGTGTTTCAGACTGTACGACGCAGGTCCAATGCGACCGGCGCGTCGCGGTCACAGCTGAGCCGGTCACCCTCGGCGCGGAGCACCGCGACGTGGACGTCGGTCAGCCGGTGCGGGTCGACCACGCTGTCGACAGTTCCGGCGGTTCGGTGGGTGAAGTAGAAGATCCAGCCGACCTCGAGTCCGTTCTCGTCCCGGCCCACCACGACATCCGCGTGATGACCGACGCCACGGTCGGCCGACCGATCGTCGAGGATCTGGCCGGCCCGCTCCCAGGTGGTCAGATCGCGCGACCGGTACACGGCCTGACCGCGCCACTCGTCGGTGATCATCCAGTAGAAGTCACCGAGCCGGAAGACGTTCGGCCCTTCGTGCGGAGCCCCACTGATCACCTGGACCGGAGTCGACCACTCGCTGAGGTCCGGCGAGTCCACCGACCAGGTGGTCGATCCGTGCGCCTCGTCCTTGTACCAGAGTCGCCAACCACCACCGGGCAACTCATGGGCGCACGCGTCGATGACCCGGTCCGACGAGAGCGGCAGCACACTGTCGTACCGCCAGTCGATCAGGTCGGTCGACGTGTGATGCAGGATCGATCGCGGATGACCCTCCCAACGGTCCGGTACGCCGGGGATGTAGCTGGTGAACATGTGATAGCGATCGCCGGCGCGGATCACCTCCGGCGCCCACAGCGTGTTGCGGCCGGGATGGGGATCGAGACCGGCCGCGACCCCGTCGTACGTCCAGGTCAGACCGCCGTCGACGGACCGGGCCACGCCGATGTCGGTGCCGTGCACCCAGCGGCTGCCGCCGTCGGGTTCGCGGGCCCGGCGCTGGGTGTAGAACATCCACCACGATCCGTCCGCCCCGGCGATCACGGCCGGATCGGTCGGCGCCAGGTGCACCGGATCGGAGTACAAAGGCGAGGGGGCCAGGGTCATGGGGCCTCCCGGCCTGGACTGAGGAGTGTAGGGAGCGAAGCGACCGGAGCGACGAGGGAAGGCCGGGAGTCAAAGCCCCATGACCACGCCGGCGCCGGAGGCCCGGCCAAAAGCACCGTCACGATTTCACGCTTCCCGCCAGCAGACCGTCGACGATGTGGCGCTGGGTGAGGATGAAGAACACCACCATCGGGACCAGGACCAGCACGCTCATGGTCATGAACCCCGGCCAGTCCGTCGAGAACTCGCCGACCGACCGGTAGACCTGCAGCACCAGGGTGGCGTTCTCCGGTGAGCTGAGGAACACGCTCGGCGTGATGAAGTCGTTCCAGATCCACATCGTCTGGAAGACGCCGACGGTGGCCAGGATCGGCCGGATCAGCGGCAGCACGATCCGCCAGTAGATCTGGAACGGCCCGGCGCCGTCGATCCGGGCCGCCTCGATGATCTCGAACGGCAGCCGGCTGATGTACCCCTGGATCAGGAAGTAGCAGAAGATCGCGCCACCGGTGTAGATCACCACCAGCCCGCGCAAGGTGTCGACCAGTTCGACGTCGACCAGCATCCGGTAGAGCGGGATCAGCGTCGACTGCCCCGGCACGATGAACCCGAGCAGCAGCAATGCGCCGAAGAACCGGTTGAACCGGCTGGCCCGCATCGCCATCGCGTACGCCGCGGTCGAACCGATGAACAGCATCACCACGATCGAGGCGACCGTGACGATCAGCGTGTTCACGAAACTCCGCCCGAGCGGCACCGTCTCGAAGATCTGCTGGTAGTTGCCCAGGAACAGCTTGCCCGGCAGCGCCAACGGCGACTGGGTCATCTCCTCCTGCGTCTTCAGCGTGTTGACGACGATGTAGTACAGCGGTACGCCGACCAGACACGCCAACCCGATCATCACCACACTGGTGATCGGAGACCGTCGTTGCTTCACAGCACCCTCCGTTCGATGCGGCGGGAGACCCACAGTTGCGCGACGGCGACCAGGCCGACCGCGATGGTGAACAGCACCGCCAAGGCCGAGGCCAGCCCGTACCGCCCCTGCGCGACACCGCTGGTGATGATCGACTGCGTGATCGTGTACGTCGCATAGCCCGGACCGCCCTTGGTCAGGGTGTACGGCAGGTCGTAGACCTTGAGCCCGCCGGTCATCAGCAGGAAGTTGCTGATGACAATGGCCGGGGTGAGCAACGGCAGCGTGATGTGGAAGAACTGCTGCCTGGCCGACGCGCCGTCGATGGTGGCCACCTCGTAGTAGTCCGCCGGGATCGACTGCAGATACGCGAGATAGAGCACCGCGTGCCAGCCGGCGCCGCCCCAGACGGCGACCACGATCACCGAGACCCGGGCCAGCGTCGCATCCGACAGGAACGGGTACGGCCCGGCGTTGAACAGACTGTCCAGCACCGAGTTCAGCACGCCGGAGCCCAGCGGCGACAGGATGTAGCCCCAGACCAGGCCGAGGATCGCGATACTCGGGATCGCCGGGAAGAAGAACACCGACCGGACGAAGTTCCGGGCGAAGAACTTCTTGTTCAGTACGACGGCCAGCGGGATCGCGACCACCGTGATCAGGACCGCCGTACCGATGGTGAAGGCCAGGGTGAAGCCGAGCCCGGCCAGCATGGACGGATCGGTCAGCACCTTGCCGTAGTTCGACAACCCGACGAACTTCACGTCGGCCGAGTAGCCGGTGAAGTCGGTGAAACTCCAGTAGAACGTCTGCGTCAGCGGCACCACCAGGAGCACCACGAAGACCAGCGCGACCGGGACCAGGAACAGCTGGTTCGCGGAGGTCTCGCGGGCCCGCGACAAGCTGAACCGCGGTGGCCGGCCGGCCCCGGCCGGGACCTCGGTGGAGGTCTCGGCCGGAGCGATCAGGCCAGCGGTCACGACGTACTCGCAAGCTTCGTGTCGAGGGCGTTCGCGACCTGTTCAGGCGACGCCTTGCCCTGGACCAGCAACTGCAGTTGCGCGGTCGCCTCGACGTTGAGGATGTCCTCGGCCCGCTTCCAGGCGATCTGCGGCAGGTACACGTTGCCGGCCCGGACGTCCTTGACGATCGGGCTCAGCGCCGGGTCGAGCTTCGGCTCGAAGTCGGTGGTGACGGTGATCGCGCCGGTTGCCTTCTGGTACAGCGCCATCGCCTCAGGCGTGTCCAGGAAGGCGAGGAACTTCTCCGCCGCCTCGGGGTTCTTCGCCTTGGAGTTGATCGCGTAGCCCGGGCTGGCCGCGCCGGCCAGGTACGGCTTGCCGCCGCTGATCCCGGGGATCGGCGCCATCTCGATGTTCAGCTTCGGCGCCGCCTTCCGGACGCCGGGCACGTCCCACGGACCCGCGACCATCATGGCGACCTTGCCGGTGGCGAACTCGGTCCGGACCTGGTCACCAGTCAGGCCGACCGCGCCGCGGGTGACGAGCCCTTCGGTCCACAGCCGCGACCACTGCGTCAGCGGTTCGACCCAGTAGTCCTTGAACTTCGCGGAACCGTCGAAGATCTTCGTGTCCATCGTGTCGCCGGTGGACGCGTTCTGGGCACCGAGGAAGGCCGACAACGGTGTCGACATGGCCTGCACGGACTCCAGGTACGGCGTGACGCCGGCGTCCTTCAACTTGTGGCACAGGGCAAGGAACTCGTCCCAGGTCTGCGGGATCGTGGTCGCTCCGGCCTTCGCCAGCAGGTCCTTGTTGTAGAGCACCCCGGCACCCCAGGACGCGACCGACATCCCGTACACGGCGCCGTCCGGGCCGGAATACGTGGTCTGGTTGAACTTCGGCACGTTCTTCAGGAACGGCTTGTCCTTCAGATCGACGACATGCTTGCCGTTGATCAGGTTGGTCTTGTTCTCCGCGGCGATGGCGAACACGTCGGCCGCCGTACCGGCGAGAATCCGCGACTGCAGGGTGGAGATGTACTCCGCCACCGGCGGGGCGTTGGAGAACTCGACCTTGACGCCGGGGTTCTGCTCCTCGAACTTCGCGATCACCGGCTTCATCGTCTCTTCGCCGTCCCAGGAGAAGAACGTCAGCTTCTTGTTGTCGTCACCACCGCTCCCCGGCGTGCCGCCACAGGCGGCGATCGGAAGGGCGAGTGCGACGGCCGCGAGTGCGGCCAGGGTGCGGCGCTTTCTCATCGCAACTCCAGAAGGTGTTTAAGGTATGGATCATGAAGAAGGCATCCACCGTGGTGACGATGGCCGATGTGGCGCGGTCCGCGGGGGTGTCCACGATGACCGTTTCGAACGTGATCAATGGCCGGCCGCGCGTGGGCGCGGCGACCCGGGAACGGGTGCTGGCTGCGATCAGCGACCTCGGGTACCAGGTGAACCTGGCCGCCCGGCACCTGCGCGCGGGCCGTACCGGGGTGATCGGCCTCGCGGTTCCGGAACTCGAACGCCCGTACTTCGCCCAGCTGGCCGGCCGGCTCGCCGACCGGTTCGAGGCGCACGGACTGCGGATCGTGATGGAGCGCACCGGCGCCAGCCGCGAGGGCGAACTGGACGCGGTCGCCTTCTCCCGGCTGCGGATGTACGACGGCTTGATCCTCAGCGTGGTCGACATCGACCCGGCCGAGCTGACCCAGATCCGCACCGACGCACCGGTGGTGATGATCGGCGAACGGGCGCTGCCGTCGCGGTTCGACCACGTGATGATGGACAACGTCGACGGCGCCCGGCAGGCGACCGCGCATCTGCTCGCCGCCGGGGCCCGGCGCGTCGCGATGCTCGGCGGCAACCCCGACTGGACGGCGAACATGCCGGCCCTGCGGGCCGAGGGCTACGCGGCCGCGCACACCGAGGCCGGCGTACCGATGGACCCGGAGCTGACCGTCCGGTGCAACTTCCGGCTGCAGGACGGGTACGACGCGATCCGGTCGCTGCTCGATCGCGGGATCCGCTTCGACGCCGTGTTCGCGCTGACCGATGTGGTTGCCATGGGCGCCCTTCGCGCCCTGGCCGATGCCGGGCTGCGGATCCCGGACGACGTCCAGGTGGTCGGCTTCGACGACATCGACGAGGCGTCGTACCTGGTCCCGTCGCTGTCCACGGTCAACCCGGGCCACGAGGAGATGGCCGACACGATCACGTCGCTGCTCATCGCCCAGATCAACGGTGGGCCGACCGGCGATCCGAAGGAACTGATCGTGCCCGCCCAACTGGTCCAGCGCGGCACGACCACACCGGCCGGCTGACCGCACAACAGACCTCATCAGGACTCCCGGGGGTGGGGTGTTCCTCAGAGGTATATCGATAAACCTAACCAGTCGGCAAGAGGTTGACCGCAGCGAGTTTCCGGCCGGGCGTGCTGGATCGGGGCCGGGCGCCGGGGTGGATCCGGCCTGATCCGGCGCCGGGATCGGGCCGATTCAGGCGTGGCTCAGCCCGGCGCCGCCGCCTGTTGGGCGAGAACGCCGGGCTGGTCTTTGGGGTGCTGTCAGCTGCTCATGGTGGGCTCACCCGAGCGGCCGGTCATCCGGTCCCGGGCAGCCATTGCCATACCTCGGCCGCGGCTCGACATGCCGTTCATGCCTTGCGCGGCGTGTGCGGACTTGTCCCGCAGTTTGGCTCGCCGTGCGCGGCCTCGCTCCGGGTCCATCAGGTACTCGGTCACCATCCCGGCGCAGACGCCGGCAACGGTCAGCCCAGCGGTCTTGAGGAACGGACGCCCGTGATCCTGCACCGCGATACCGCGGCGCCGGGTACTGCGGTCGACGATCAGTCGCATCGTGTCTCACCCTCTCGATGGTCGCTCACCGACCGGGTACCCATTCCGGCGAAGGGGATGCGTCACCGCCCGAGCAGCGTGGCGATCTCCGTCATCTGGTCCTCACGCAGCGGCCCGAACTCCATCGCCCGCGCGTTCTCCTCGGCCTGGGCGACAGTGCGGAAGCCCGGGATCGGAACCGTCCGCGGGCTACGAGCCCACAGCCACGCGAGCGCACCCTGCGCCAGCGTCCGGCCGTCGCTCTCGAGTACGTCGCGGATCGCGGAGACCTTGTCCCACCATTCCGGTGTGGGTACGCCGCCCTTGCCGAAGTACCGGAGCCAGGACGGCGGCAGGGTGCGGATGTCCGCACCGGTGGCCGGCCGGTTCGCGTCGCGGCGCCCGAGGAGGCCCATACCCAAAGGCGTTCGGTTGATGCTGGCCAGGTCGGCGCGCTCGCAGAGTGCGAAGAACTCCGGCGCATCGTGCAGGACACTGGCCTCGTGCTGCACCGCCGAGCAGTGCTTGCCCTCAGCAAAGAACTCCGCGCTGCTCACGGTGTCCGTGCTCCAGGCGTAGCTGCGGATCAGTCCTTCGCGGACGAGCTCCTCACACGCCTCACGCAGCGGCTGCGCCACCTCGTTGGTCGTGTCGAAGTGCAACTGATAGACGTCGATGTAGTCGGTCCCGAGCCGCTCGAGTGACGCCCGGACAGCCTTGTGCACGTACTCCGCCGACTTGTCCTGGTGGTGCATGACCGCGGTCGACTCATCGAAGGTGTTACCCCACTTGGTCGCGATGACCACCTGGTCCCGGATGCCCTCGAGCGCCTTGCCCAGCACCCTTTCGCTGTGCCCGGCGCCGTACACGTCGGCTGTGTCGAAGAACGTCACACCGAGCTCGACGGCCCGGCGGATCGCCCGCACCGACTCGTCGTCGTCGACCTCACCCCACCCCAGCGGCTCGCCGGCCGGATTCGCGAACGGCCCACCGATGGCCCAGCACCCGAACCCCACCGGGCTGACCTCGATCCCAACTCGTCCCAATACACGTTTCTCCATACTTCAACCCAACCAGCGGGCACCCCATCCGTCCAATGAATCTTTTCCGCATAGTTGATGCATGGCGCGCATCAATCTGCCTGGTTCACACCGGTGACCGTCCCACGGTCGTCAGTGGTGTAAAGACCCTTGGACAGATCCAGGAGCACCAGAGCGTTGCCGAACGGGTCCTCGACCACAGCACATCGCCCGACCGGGATGTCGAAGGGTGCCATGACCAGCCGCCCACCTCGGCTCGCGATCTGTTCAGCGGCCTGGTCGGCCGAGTCCACCAGCCAGCTCGGCGCGTAGTCGAGCTCGGTCGCCAGCACGAGCTCCGTCTCGCTGTCGGGTAACCGCAGTCCTGCCTGCCCGATCTCGTCGTTCCGCCACAGCAATTCGTGCCCGAGTTGGTCGCGGTAGAACGCCAGCCCACTGTCCAGGTCCGGCACCCGCACGGTTACTGCATCCACCGTCCGCAGCAGTCCACTCATGAGCCCAGCCTCCGGCATGCCGCCGACAAAGTGGTCAGCCCGCGGCGCGGGCGG
This sequence comes from Kribbella sp. NPDC049174, assembly GCF_043197365.1. Classification (NCBI taxonomy): domain Bacteria; kingdom Bacillati; phylum Actinomycetota; class Actinomycetes; order Propionibacteriales; family Kribbellaceae; genus Kribbella; species Kribbella sp. NPDC049174. The sequence goes on from NZ_JBICSZ010000002.1 coordinate 1,153,978, forward strand.
CCAGAGCCTGGTTCATCGCGACGAACTGGGGCTTGATGGTGTCCGTCAGCATGGACCTGGTGAACGGGATCGCCGCGCCGCGGAACGTCTCCTCGTGGATCAGCCGGGTCCGGCCGCCGGGCAGTTCCTCCAGCCGGAACGCGTGCTCACCGTCGAAGATCCCGCCGAACGCGATCTTGCCGATCCAGCGCAGTTCCTTGTTCGGCTCGACCGCGAGGAGCTCGGGGGTGAACGTGGTCTCCTTGCCCTCGGTGTCGCGGAGCACGTTGGTGATCGTGGCGCCGGCCGTCAGCTCACCGGTCGACGAGATGATGAACGGGTTCCACTCCGGGTACGCCTCCCGGTCGGTGAGCACCTTCCAGACCCGCTCCGGAGTCGCGTCCACCTCGAGCTCGGTGTGCAGCACGAACGGCCGGACGATCGTGTAGACGGTGTAGCCGGCCACCAGTACGACGATGGTGCCGAGGGCAACCAACAGCTTCTTCATGAGTGCTCCAGATCGGGTCCGAGGGTGCTGAGCACCAGCTCCCTCACGTAGGCGGAAGTGATCGGCTCCCCGGTGATGAGAAGCCGGTAGTACAGCGGCCCGACGAGCTGGTCGACCAGTACGGCGGGGGAGGCGTGCCCGTTGACAAGCCCGTCCTGCTGGGCTTGTGCGACGACCGCGGTGACAGCGGCGTGCCGCTCGCCCCACAGGGCGCGGACGCTCTCGCTGACCCGCGGTTCGCGCGCGGCCGCGGCGGCCAGGTCGGCGATCAGAGTCGTCGGTACGGCGGTCAGCGTCGAAGCGATCGTGGTGACGAGATCGGTGAGGTCGTGCCGTGGATCGCCGCTCGGCTCGAACGGTACGGCGGCACGCAGGCCGGCGATCATCGCGATGACCAGTTCGGCCTTGCTCGGCCAGCGCCGGTAGATCGTGGTCTTGGCGACCCCGGCCCGCTCCGCGACCCGGTCGACCGACATCCCGTCGTACCCACGCAACCGCATCTCGGCCATGGCGGCCTCCAGCACCCGCCCCTCCACCCCGACATCCCGAGGCCGCCCACGTCCCACCATCGCCCCTCATTCCGCTACCGCAGTATCGAAAAGACAGTAACCCGCGCCGCTGATTTACGCAACCGCGGTAGCGAAATCCTCGCTTGAAACACTGACATGGCTTGGCAGTGTTGGTTGCGAGGCTGGTCCGGTGCTCGGATCTCATCGGCTGCTGTTGCCGGCCGCCTTCATCACGTCTCTCGGGAACAACATCCAGTTGATCGGCGCCGCGTTGCTGCTCGTGCAGGCGCGTGGCTCGATGCTGGATGTCGGCTGGCTGTTCATCGCGGTGGCGGTGCCGCAGGCGGTGTTGTCGCCGTACTTCGGTCGCCTCGCGGACCGGTTCGATCGGCGTCGGCTGTGGGTGGGGTGTGATGTGGTGAGTGCCGTCGCCGCGCTCTGCCTGCCGATCGGGCTGGCGGTCGGAGCGCCCCAGCAGACCCTCGTCTACGCCAGCAACTTCGCGCTCGCGGTCGTCGCGGCGTTGTTCGTGCCGGCGAGCGCCGCTTTGGTGCGGGAGCGGGTGCCCGCACCGGAGCTGCGCCGGTTCAACGCGCAGTACGAGATCGCGTTGCAGTGCGGCATGTTGCTGTCGGCATCGATCGGCGGATTCGCCCTGCAGTACTTCGGCTCCACGCCGCTGTTCGTGTTCAACGCGATCACGTTCGTTGCCTCGGGCCTGCTCGTCCTCGCGGTCGGACGTGGCGCTCGTCGTACCACCGCACCCGTCGAGGAGTTGCGTCCGGCAATCACGCCGAACCGCCACGAGCTGCCTCTTGGTGCGCTCGCGTTGCTCTACGGCCAGGGGCTTGTGGTGGTGACGGTCTTCAATGCGTTGTTGCCGGTTCTGGTCGTCGGTGAATGGCATCGTGGTGCGGCGGTCGTCGGGGTCGTCGATGCGCTGGGTGGTGCCGGGTTCCTGCTGGCCGCGATGGTCTATCGGCGTGTCGCCGTACGGTTCGGAGATCTGCGGGTGGCGCTGGCCGGGTTCGTTGCCGGTAATGCCTTGCTGGTGCTGCAGCCGTTGTTCGGCGTCAGTGTGTTGATGGGGCTCGTCCTGGTCGGTGCGCTCGTCTTCGGTCAGGCGCGGATCGCGACCCGGTCGTTGCTGATGACGTCGGTCGACGAGTCCCGGGTCGGCCATGCGTTCGGTGTCGCCAACGGGTACGGGCTCGCGGCCACCGTCGTGGTCATGCTGATCGCGTCGGTCGTCACCGGTCGCACCGACACCCGCTACGGCTTCGCGACCCTGGTCGCGATCAGCCTCGCCGCCGCAATCCTGGCCGCCGTCTGGATCCGCCGGTCGACCGCTGACCGCCGGGCCGCGCCTCACGGCCCTGTGGCGGGTCCGCGGAGCAAAGTGACAGAACTTATATAAGTGCTGTTACGATGCGGTCATGGACGATCCGAGTGAGCAGAGTCAGTGGCGCAGCCTGCATCAGCTGCTGGCGCGGATGGATGCCGAGATCGGGAGTATCTACACCGAGCGGCAGGTCAAGGGACTGAAGCCGAGCTTCGTGATGGAGCTGCTCCGGCTGCACGCCAAGGGCCCGATGACGATCACCGAGTTGGCCGAGTCGGTGGGCCGCACCCACTCGGCCCTGAGCCAGAAGGTCTCCGCGATGCGCACCGCCGGCCTGGTCCGGACCGTGCAGGGTGCGGATGCCCGCAGCAAGAAGGTCGCTCTGACCGCGAAGGCCAAGGGCATCATCGAGCTGTTGGCGGCCGAGTGGCGAGCGACCGAGGCGGCGATCACCGAGCTCGAGGCCGAGCTCCCGTATCCGATGACCCAAGTGGTCCGCGACGTCGAGGAAGCCCTGGCGCGCAAGAGCTTCCACGACCGCATCGCCGAGAAGCTCGAGCAGCAGCACAGATGAAGGCCCGGCATGCGCTGATCGATCTGGAGCCGTTGCGGGCATCGCGCCCGTTCCGGCGGCTGTGGGCGGGGCAGGTGCTGTCGACGTTCGGTGGACAGCTCGCGTTCGTTGCGGTGATGTTCCAGGTGTGGGATCAGACGTCGAGTGCGGCGTGGACCGGTGCGGTCGGGTTGTCGCAGGCGTTGCCGTTGATCGTGCTCGGGTTGTTCGCGGGTGCGGCGGTCGATCGGGTCGAGCGGCGGCGGTTCTACCTGATCACGATCAGCGGGCAGGTGGTCGTCTCGGCGTTGATGGCGAGCCAGTTGGTGATCGGGCTGGTGCCGGTCGGCGTACTGCTGGGGCTCGTCGCGGCGCAGGCCGCGTTCGGGGCCGCAGGCGGGCCGGTGGCGCGGACTGTGATTCCGCAGTTGCTGCCGCGCGAGTTGCTCGCCGGCGGGATCGCGCTCAACCGGATCGCGTTCCAGGGTGCGATGCTGATCGGGCCGGCCCTCGGCGGACTGATCGTGAACGCGTGGGGTGTCGGGGTCTGCTACCTGATCGACTGTCTGAGTTTCCTCGCCGCGCTCTACGGCGTGCTCGGTCTGCCGAAGATGCACGTCGAGGCCGTTGCCCGCCCGGGTCTGCGCGGGGTGCGGGACGGGTTGGCGTTCGTGGTGTCGACGCCGGTGATCCGGGGTGCACTGATCACGGACCTCGCGGCGACGGTGATGGCGATGCCGATCAGCCTGTTCCCGGTGATCAACGCCGAGCGGTTCGGCAATGATCCGCGGACGCTGGGGTTGTTCCTGACCGCGATCGCGGTCGGCGGTGTGACGACGTCCGTCCTGTCCGGTTCGTTCACCCGGCTGCCGCGACCAGGGGTGGTGATGCTGGTCGGCTCGATGGGATGGGGGATCGCTCTTGCGCTCTTCGCGTTCTCGCCCACACCGTGGGTCGCGCTCGCCTTCCTCGCGCTGGCCGGCGCCGCGGACACCGTCTCGGTCGTCTCCCGCAGCACGATCGTCCAGCTTCACACCCCCAACGAACTCCTCGGCCGCGTCAGCGCCGCCGAACAGATCGTCGGCCAGGCCGGCCCCGACCTCGGCAACCTCCGCGGCGGCCTCGTGGCCCAAGCAAGCTCGCCCGTGATCGCCCTCGCCTCAGGCGCGTTCCTCTGCATCGCTGCCGTGGCCGCGGTCGCTGCGACCACCCCAGGTCTCCGCACTGCCACGACTCGCGACCGCACCACCGCAGCCTGAGCCGATCAGGCCACAGTGCGGAAGCCGGCGTTGCCCATCGAGGACTCCGGGGTGTTCGACGAGCGGGCGGCGTTGCGATAGCGGTTGCAGTACGAGTCGTGGCAGAGGTAGGAACCGCCGCGCATCACCCGGCCCGCGCCGAGGGACGGGCCGCGCGGGTCCTCGTCCGGGGAGAACTTGTAGTACCGCGGGCCGAACCAGTCGGCACACCACTCCCACACGTTGCCGACCGTCTGCCACAGGCCGTAGCCGTTCGGCTCGAAGGTCCGCACCGGCGCGGTGGTGAGGAAGCCGTCGTCCAGGTTGTTGCGCTCCGGGAACACGCCCTGCCAGATATTGCAGCGCCACTCGCCGTCGTCGCCGATCAACTCGTCGCCCCAGGGATACCGCGCGCCCTCGAGCCCGCCGCGGGATGCGAACTCCCACTCGGCCTCCGTCGGCAGGCGCCGGCCGGCCCACGAGCAGTACGCGACTGCGTCGTTCCAGCTCACGTGGACGACGGGATGGTCCTCGAGCCCGTCGAGATCGGACCTGCCGCCGCCCGGATGCCGCCAGTCGGCACCGCGCACTCCGGCCCACCACGGCGTCCCGGCCGCAGGCCCCATCAGGTCGCCCGGATCTGTCTGCAACGCCAGGTGGAACACAGCGGAGAAGCCGAAGGTCTCCGCCTCGGTCCGATACCCTGTGTCGTGGGTGAAGCGCGCGAAGTCACGGTTCGTCACTGACGTCGCGTCGATGCTGAACGGCTGGATTCGCACCTGGTGGATCGGCACCTCACCGTCGCCGGGATTGCCGTCGCCATAGCCGTCACCCATCGCGAACACGCCACCGTCCAGCACGATCTGCTCGACATCGTGCCCCCCGGTCGCGGCGGCCGGAGCAGGCGGCGGGGTCGACCCGATCCCCACCACCGGCCGCGACGGCGCGCAGCAGGACGGCTGTTCCTCACTCATGGACCCAGGATCTCAAACAACGTCACAAAGTCGGTGGGCCCTGCTCGATCCGGCGGAGGACCGGGTCCAGTTGGTAGAAGTCGTTGCCTCGGATGAGTTGGCGCTCGTCCCACCAGGTGGCGCCGGCTTCGGCCAGCGGCTCGATGACGGAGCGGTGGTCGGCCGGGTCGGTGATGCCGCCGACGATGACGTCGTACGGCGTGTCGGCGGCCTCCTCGCCGCGGAGCTCACGCAGGTAGCTCATCAGGTCGCGGAGCTCCTCGACCGGCGGGGCGACACCGTGGTTCGCGCTCAGGAACAGCGGTACGGCGCCGTCCCAGCGCGCGGCCCGTCGCATCGGGGTCTTGCGCGGCCAGTAGCCGGCGATCCAGACCGGCGGACGCGGACGCTGCACCGTTGCCGGAAGCAACGTCACGTCGTCGACGCGGTAGTGACGACCGTCGTGGTTCACCTGGTCTCCCGACCAGTAGCGCGCCAGCAGGTCGAGTCCTTCGTCGAGTCGCTCGGCCAGCACCTTCGGATCGGTCTCGTCGCCGAAACTGCCGAACTCGTCGTCGATCGGACCACCCAGGCCCGCACCGAAGATGACCCGACCGCCGCTCATCGCGTCCAGCGTTGCGACCTGCCGCGCGAGCTGCTCCGGCCGCCGCCGGGCCACCGGCGTCACCAGGGGCCCGAGCTTGATCCGCGACGTCGCCAGCGCAGCCGCCGTCAGCAGCATCCACGGATCCCCGAACGCCTGCCCCTGCCGCTGCTGCTTGCTGTGGACGACGTGGTCCCAGACGAACAGCCCGTCCCACCCCGCCTCCTCGGCCGCCTGAGCAACCCGCGCAACGGTCCGAGCATCCGCGAAGTCCCCGAAGTTGGGAATATTGATCGAGAAGCGCACTCTCGCATCCTCCCCTCTCACGCCGACACCAGCAATCGGGTTACCCGGGTTGAGGCGCTAGGCGCAACTCGATGAACGGGATGGTGTCGCCCGGTAGCAGATAGGTCTCGACCTCGGTGAAGCCGTGGGACTTGGCGAACCGTAGGCCGTCCTCGTTGGTTGCGAGGATGTGGGTCTCGATGCCGTCGCTGCTGAGTTCGCGACCGCGGGCGAGGCTGCGCTCGTAGATCGCCGAGCCGTAGCCCTGCCGCCGGTGGTCCGGCAGGACGCGGGCGATCACAGTCGCGGCGGTGGTCTCGTCCGATGGCGGGCGGACGGTTGAGCATCCGATCAGGACATCACCGGCGTACGCGACCTCGAGCACGTGGCGCTCGACGCGCTCCCGGATGTCGTCGACGGACAACGGCGCCGTCGGAATGATCTCGTTGTGCACTCGCTGCCAGTCCAGCAACGTCGCATCGCTCACCGGCACGATCCGCAGCTCAGTCACCGCTCGAGTCTAGTAGCGTCCGTGTCGTGCGCATCCTGTTTGTGGGGAACAGCTTTACGGCCCGGAACAACCTGCCCGGGCTGCTCACCGGGTTGGCTGGGGCGCGGGGGATCGAGGTCGAGCACAAGCTGATCCAGGCCGGCGGTGCGTCACTGCGACAGCACCTGAATGCCGGGAAGGCGCTCGACGCGATCGCGACCGGCGGGTTCGAGGTCGTCGTACTGCAGGAGCAGAGCACGTTGCCGATCAAGAGTCCGGCGCGGTTCCGGGAGGGCGCGCGCGACTTCGACGCCGCGATCAAGGAAGCAGGCGCGCGGACCGCGCTCTACCTGACGTGGGCCCGGCGGAACGCCCCCGAATCCCAGCAGGCTTTGACCTCCGCGTACGCCGGTAGTGCGGCAGAGCTCGGCGCCACGCTCATCCCGGTCGGCCCGGTCTGGGAACGCTTCCTCAGCACGCACGACCAGCCGGTGCTGCACGACAAGGACAACAGCCACCCGGCGTTGGCGGGCAGCTATCTCGCCGCCTGCGTGTTTCTCATCGCGCTCCTGCAGGAGGATCCGGTCGGGATCAACGTGCCGGTAAAGGGCCTGGATGCGGACACCGCGGCCCTCCTCCGCCAGTCCGCCTGGGACATCTGCGAATCCCTAACCACGACCGAATAACCGCCCAAAGGTCACCGCCTTCGGCGGCGGCTGTTCTTTGGCGCCTTCGGCGGCACGCCCGACCACCATCCGGCCGAAGCTGATCGGCGACGGGGATGTGCGGCCGGCAGCAAGGAACTCTGGACACCGCCAGAAGTGTGCAAATTGCGTGGTGACCTTTGCGGGAATGCGGCCGGATGAAGTCCCGACCGGATCTGCGCATCCCGTCGGGAGACACTCGGACATCGAAGTCCACCGCTGCGCCGTCTCCGCCGGAATGCCGCGGTGGGTCACTCGATTGCTGCCCCCCACGGTCGTGTCGCTGCATCGGAGCAAGGGCGGCCGCACACGAGATGGCTGGCTAGCCGATGGTGACCACGCCGTCCTCGTTCATTGCGCGGTCGATCTTGACGGGCTGGCCGGGTCCGCCGAGCACCAAATACATGACCCGCCTCCACGTCACCGCTGGCGCCAACCTCGACAGATATCAAGCATCTACTGACGACAGCACGTCAAACTCACTCTGAGCCCATACGCCGGTGAAGTCACTGGTTCCAGGCAAGAGTCGGCGGCTCGACGTCGGCGCGATCTGCGGGCGTTGGACTCATTCGGTTGTTGTCGACCGTGGTCGCTCCTCAGCTGAGATCCGCAGGTTTCGCACCTCGAGCGAGAGCAGCGGTAGCAGGCACAGGGCGATGAGTAGTGCGCCGACGTAGATCCAGGTCGCGCGAAGGCCGGCCACGAGTGCTATCGGGCCGGCTATCGAGTAGAGAACAGTGCGGAGCGACCAGGAGACCAGCGAGTCGTATGAGCTGACTCGGGCACGGAAGTCGGGCAGCACGGCGGACTGGAGCACGGTGTTCCACAGAGCGTTGAACCACTGTATGGATGCGCCGGCGATGACTGCGGCAGCGAGGACGAGCCATTGCGGGGCGCGCAAGCCGATCGTGAACACGAGGGGAGTTGAGAGCACGAGGATCAAGAACCCGCCACGCAGCGGATGGACGAACTCCAGTTTCATGGCGATCGCCGCGCCGCCAATCAGTCCTAGGCCGACGCAGGACATGACGAGGCCCCATGCCGCGCTTCCGCCGAGCCACTCGACGGCGCTGACAGGCCCGACGACGGAGATGCAGGCGACGAATACAGCGCCATACATCCCGCCAAAGATGATGCCGATCCCAATCGATGGGCGAGATCGGAGTTCAGCCCAGCCACCTCTGAAGCTGTGCAGCAGGCCAGGCTCGGCAGGTTCACGACTGATCGGTAGAACCCTGTGCAGTGACCAGAGGAAGGCAAAGCTGACGACGAACGTCGCGGCATCGATGGCGACGACGATGCCGGCTCCGAAGCTCGCGATGGCGTATCCGCCGGCTGCAGGAGCGCCGATGAACGCAATACCGAGTGCGAGGAACAGAGCCGAGTTCGCGGCTTGTAGCTGGTCTTTCTCGACGGTCCTGGGGACAAGCGCGTCAAGCGACGGCATCTGGAAGGCGGATCCGACGCCGTACAGGATCTGGCTGGCCACAATCAAGCCGATCGAGGCGTGCTGCGTCAGCAGCAGCGCAGCAAGTCCGGCCTGAGCCGCGCCCTGGACGAGGTCAGAGAACATCAGCACTGAGGTGGGAGACACTCGATCGGCGAGAATGCCTCCGAGGAGTACCAACAGGATAAGAGGGATGACCCGAGCCGTCAGGGCAAAACCGACGTCCGCGGACGATCCGCCAGCCTCCAGAACTGCGAAGGCGACCGCGATCGGCGACACCGAGTCACCGATGTAGGAGATCAGTCTCGCATTGAAGAGGAGTCGGAACTCGCGCCGGCGAAGCAGCGTTGTCAGGCTCGTGGCTGCTGTCGGCCTCCACCACCGGCTCAGCAGACGGCGAGCCCTGCGTCTCGTGGTTTGTGGCGTCGGCACTGTCTCAGCCTCCATGGCCGCGGCATCAATCTGCCGCGCTCACGCTGCCTTTACTGCCGTGAGGTAGGCAAACGATCGAATCCGCCTCGGCACGTCGCCACGCTCGACCATCGGCCGGAGTCGGTCCTCGACGGTCGTCATGTCTTCGGCATCGAGTGCGCCAGAGATGGTTTCGCCGATCGTTGGCCCCCAAGGGCGCGGCCGCGACGCGAGGAACGCGGACCAGTCCGTCAACACACCGGCGTTGGTCGTGAATCGAAGGTCGACGTCGACACTGGCGTCGGCCAAGCCGGCCATGTCGGCCCAGACCAGGAGATCGATCTCGTCGAATGCCGATTGGTCGGAGCCTACCTCTGTCCAGGTTCGCAACCACGCCTCAATGTCGGCTGCCGCCTTGTCGAGGTCCGGAACGACGTAGCCGAATATTGTCGGTGCGCCATCCGCGAGTTGCCGCACGTGAATCGTCTCGAAGAGAGATAGCCGTCCACCTGGTCGCAGGACGCGAGCAATGGCGGCGAATGCAGCGGCGGGGTCTGCGATGTAGCAAAGCACCGACCGTGCGGTCGCGGCATTCGCGGACTCGCTCTCCACACCCGCGAGGTCTTGAGCGTCGGCGACGGCAAAGGAACACCTGTCCGCTACTCCGAGCTGCTCGCTTCGCCGTACGCACTCGTCGATGAGCCCGGAGGACAAGTCGTTGAATATGACCCGGCCTCCCTCACCGAGTCGCTCCAGTGCTCCGAAGCCGACGAAACCGGTGCCAGTGCCGATGTCCAACACCACATCGTCGGGCCGGAGGCGTGCACGATCGAGAAGACGGTCCCGGATTGGTGCCAGTGCAGCAGAGCTGCGTCGCTCGGCGGTCTGGTCGCCGCCGAGGCGGTCATGTGTCCACCATTGGCACCAGCGGTCGTCAGTCGTCTGGGTTATCGAGGCCGGCGCCGTCTCGGTTCTGTCCGCCGAAACTTCCACGTGCACACCTCCTTTGGTGCGGAGTAGAGCCTGACTCAGTTCAGAATCAGATCGGACCGAGTGCGAAGGTTCCGTCGTCGAGTGCCATCGTTTGGTGCATCAACCATTGACACAGTCGACGGCCTCGTGGGCTGAGCATCGGCTCACCGACTTCCACTACACGCAAGCCGAGGTAGTGCGCTCGCCTGCCCGACACAGACTGCATCTGAGCCAGCTCGGTCATCGGGTGGCTGTTGCCAGACCTGCGGACTCGGGCACTTGCGGCAAATGCTGTGAGGTGAGCGTAAACATGGAAGGCAAAGAGCGCTCGCCCCAGAATCCATTCATTGGGCGGGGCGTTCCAGGGTGAGGCAACCATCGGGAAGTCGTCGCCGGCGATCTCGGCGCGCACCATCGAGGAGATGAGGTGGAGATCGAGGAGTTTGTGGTGCAGTGCCTCGTGCAGCAGCGCATCCGCGGTCGTCCACATGGAGTCGAGCGACCGCTCAGACAGGAAGATCGTTCCAGGAAACTGTCGGTGGCTCATACTCTTGAACGTGCAATCGTCTGTCACGATGCACAACGTGGGCGCGTGGGCGAACACACCGGACGCGAGTTCAGGGACGACCGCGCAGAGCGTGGTCAATGCCGCCTGCAGCGCGTCCATATGCTGAGGGGTGGGGCTTAGCACATTGTCCTCAGGATGCTCGCTGTCGTGAATGAACTCACGGAACATGCGCCAGAAGGCCGAGGACACAGACGAATCCATCACATTCGGGCTGAGAACATGCACAGTATCGGAGATAGCGGGCGGACCAATCCGCCACGTCCCGGTCATCGCCGCGACGATGGGAAGCTGCGGCATGGCCTCGCCCGTTGAGTACTGGTCTGACCCACCTGCAAGTGAATCGAGAACTTCGGTGAGAAGTTCAGCGAGTGCGCAGTCCGGGGCAACCGTGCCGGCGTGAGCCTCATCCGAGAGGGCTTGCTCCGTTGCGCTTCTGATGACCGGGTCTCGCTCGAGGATGCACAACCAATCCAACGGGAGCCTGGAAACTCGATCCTGCAATGGAGGGTCGAGGTATCTGCTTAGCGACTGTGCGCCGGAGGCCAGGACTGCGAGGGCTCGTGAAACGATCGACGGCGAGTAGCCAAACTCATCATCCTCAGCGAAACTTCGCAGTACTGAGTCTAGTTGTGTTTCTTCGGTCAACAAGGTCATGGGAGTTCCTCAGGTTCGTGACCCGCTGGCTCAGGGTCCGGCTCGCGGTGCCGTGACCTGGAACCTCCGACGGCAATCAGGTACGTAGGATCCTGCTCGCCAGGTTTCACGTGAAGGAGGTCAACGAGACGGTCGTCGTCGATGGCCGGCGTGACGAAGGATCGCAGTCCCATGCCGGTCGCGACGAGGAGTGCGGTTTGTGCGAACCCTCCGACATCGTAGTGAGCCATGCGATAGAAGTGCGACGTCCGATACTTCCACATGTACTGAGCCCAGTTGATGGACAGGATCAACACAGCCGGCGCCCCGTCGGCAAAGTCGACGCCCCACAGGAGCTCGGACACGGCCTTCAATGGATATTCGGGTTGCCCCACTGATACCAGTGCATGACGATGAGGGCTGTACCGGAAAAGCCATCGACCACCCATTCCTGCTGCCGATGCTTGTACTGGATCGAAGACCACGTGCACGGTCAGGAACGGATAGGCGTCGCCGACCTTGCCCGATTCAGACGCGACGCGCGTTGCGTAGTACCGCGCTGAGTCCACGACTGCGATTCGACGGAACGACCAATGGAGGATCGTTGACAGCTCGTCGAGGTCGATCGACGTGCGCGCGAAGTTGCGGCAGGTTCTCCGCGCCCGCAGCACGTCGCGGAGGTCTGGGGCACTGAACTGCTGTGCGGGAGCCGGCAAGGCTACCTCCTGCGGATGCTCCGGATCATCGACGCTCGGCCGTGGTTCGTCCGGTACGACGAGCTTGTCGACGTGGTAGAAGGTGTAGACCTCTGCCCCTTCTGGATACACGTGTCGCCACCGCAAACCGCGTGTTGCGCGATGGAAGGTCAGCGCATCTCCCCAGCCGAGCCGTCGCCAGGTTTCCTCCGCTGCCGTTGGCGTTCGGTGCTGCGGCGACAGCAGGCCATAACGGACGAAGACGTCGAGCAGGTGACTCGCATCGTGCGGAGTCAGCGCCAGCCTCTCAGTCGCGTTCGCAACGAACGTTGCGCCTTGGATCGGAGATGGCAAGGTCATGACCCATTGTGCGAGCGTCGGCGAATCGGTCACGAACTCCTCGCGTAGGGAACCCTCACCCCAGACAAGCTGCAGGTTCCCAGGCGCCTCGAGCGATGGCCGGACGAGCAACCCGGGATCTACGACCAGCCAGAGCTCAGCCAGCTCATCGAAACGGACGGACTCCTCGACTGCGGTAACCATCAGACAACACCTCCCATCCCGAGAGCCAAGGCCATCACCGGAAGCTCGTCGCAATCGTCGGACAGTGCCAGCATGTCGGAGACCGCGGCGTCGTTGATCGCGTACGACGAATAGACCTGCGCATTCGTCAAAGCTCCGGTGAGGCAGGCGGTCTGGATCGCGTGGCCGACCTCGATCAGCACCATGCGGTACGAGCGAGGGTAGCGGTACTTCCAGTTGTGGCGGAACCAGCGCACCGTCATGAAGAGAACTGCTGACGCCGTCTCGATGCCTGGCTTCTGGAAACAGGCGTCGTTCATGGGATCAAGTGCAGAGGCGCCGTTGACGGGAACCAGAACATGCGAGCCGGGGTTGTAGTGATAGATCCCCGGCGCGAGCCCGTGGACATCCCTTGCGGCAAGGTAGACCTCGATTGGGTGCCGAGCTCCGCCAGATGGATAGGACTTGAGGAGATGCGGCCCGAGGAAGGCATCATCAACCTCATGCTGGACACCGAACGCTGCGCCGAGCAGCTGCACAACGTCGTTCAGCTCGACGCCCGAATGGTTGAAGTAGGCAACCGGCCAATTGTCCAGAAGCGCCTTTTCGAGTGTCACACGAGGACCGGACAGTTCCTTGGGCTGGCGCAGCGGAATCGTCTCCCGTCCCTCGTACTCCTTGTACGGGGACGGCTGCGGACCAATGTTCCTGGCGTCCGCGACGAGTTCATCGATCAGGTCGCGGAATTGCTCGGTGTCGTAGGCCATGAAGCTGTCGCCGTGAAAGGAAGCGTGGAAGTCGAACGCATCTCGCCAGCCCCAGGCTTCCCACTGCCGGCCGGACTCGCGGAGCTTGGCTGCATCCGCACCACTCACTAGGACTTGGGCCTCTATCAAGAGTTCGCACAGCTTGTGTGCGCCTGACGGCTCTACTTCGAGTTGTTGGGCAACGGATCTCTCCAAGTCGTCGAGGGGCGCAGCTGACACCGACAGCAGCCACGTGAGGATGCCTCCCGAGTCGTCGCCGTCGATGTCGTAGATCTGTCGAGTCGCTCCTTGACCCGCCGCGACGGCAAAACAACCGCCGTCGGTCGATCGTCTTTCGGCGCGAAAAAGTGGTGAGAGCTCAAACGTCTCTGCTGTGGCCCCTTGTGCCGTGACTCCGGCTGGGGCGAGGGCATCTGCTCGAGTCATGGTGCTTGCAGCCTCCAAGCGCAACACCGGGCAACTCACGTCGGAGATCTCAGGCGGCAGCCTTCGCGACGCTGCGGCATTCTTGATGGCACCAAGGGCCGGCCCATGATGACTGGCCCTTGGTGACCGGGCCGTCGATGCAACGGCGATTGCTCGCTACTTGCTGTGCCCGAGCGTTTGAACAGGCTTGGGGTCGCTCTGGTAGGAGCGTGTCAACGTGAACTGGCCACTGGGCGTCTCGAACGTCGCCTGGTAGGAGCGCCTGCGGTCCTCTTCCCTCGTGAGCTTGTCTTTCTCTGTGAGACGGTCACTTGACACAATCTTCTCCTTCCTGTAAAAGCTTCGGACCGTACGCGGGCCCCCACCCATTGTCAAGCGTCCAGCGCGTCGAGTGACGACCTTTTTGGACTAGACGCGTATTAGTCGGATATCGAACGACGGCGCTCAGACGCGGCGGTTTCGTCGCGTACGCGCCTCCGGAGCCTGTTAGGCCGGTGACACCCTGACCTACCTGGTGTGGAGGGGCCGAACGGCCCGGTGTCCTGCCCGACCAGCCGGCACGGCGTTCGTATTCGGCGACCTCTGGACGCAGTCGTCAGCAACCGCCTCGGTTGGCGACCGGAGTTAGTGGATGGGCCGCTGGTAACCCGGTGCTGAACCTGTCTATGCAACGTCGCCGACCAGCGCGCTTCTGTCGTCGCGCGATCGGTCGCTGGCAACTGTCCGCGTTGGTTCCCACCGATCACACCAGCTCACGTCATGGTCGGCGGGTCGCCGGCGGAGCCGGCCAAAAGAACAGCCGCCGCCGAAGGCGGTGTCCTTTGGTCTGTTCCCTCGACCGACCTCACTTGGCGTCGTGGAAGACCAGGCCGAGGGTGTGGCGGTGGCCGGTGTGGATGGGGGAGACGCCGTGGCGGACGGGGGCGGCGGACCAGCCGCGGGCTGACTTGACTGGGCGGTCGCGGGTGGTGAAGACGAGGCCGTGGCCGTGGGGGATGAGTGTGGCGGTGCCGCGGGACTGGGCGCGTGGGCGTTGTTCGACGAGGAGGAACTCGCCGCCGGTGTGGTCGACGCCGGGGTCGTTGAGGTTGATGACGACCTGTAGGGGGAAGACCTTGTCGCCGTACAGGTCCCGGTGCAGGGCGTTCCAGTCGCCGGGGCCGTAGCGGAGCAGGATCGGCGTCGGGCGGCTCTGGCCGGCGCGGTGGCAGATCTCGAGCCATTCGTCCAACGTGTCCGGCCACTCGGCGTCGCGGCCGAGTTTCTCGTACCAGTCCCGTGCTATTGGCAACAATCTCGGATACAGGGCCTGCCGCAGCGACTCCACCGCCTCCGGGAACGGCGCGTCGAAGTACCGGTACTCACCCTCGCCGAACCGATGCCGGGCCATGTTGATGGTCGCCCGGAACCGCTCCGCGTCGTCGTACAGGCCGGCGATGTGACCCGCCTCGGCCGGGGTCACCAACTGCGGCAGCAGCGCGCGCCCCAGGTCGTTCACCTCGGTCGCCACCTGGTCCCAGTCCGCCTTCGCCACCCGTCGCGCAAATTTGTCCATACCTATGGAACGGCGTGGAGCCCAGGTCTGTGAGATCGGGGAGCGGCGGACGTCTTGACGAGAGGTCGGGTGCGGAGCGACGGTGGGGGGAGAAGCGGGTGGGCATTTGACGGGTATGGCGGAGAGCGGTTGGGGACCGTATCGGCGCGGCTGGCGGACAGCCGTGGTGATACTGGTGTCGCTCGGCCTCGTGACGGCGGTCGTGTTCGTCGGATGGTCGACCAACGTGGTCGCGTTCCTGATGGGCGGGACGCTGGTGGCCTCGGTGTATCTGAGTGTCGGGCTGGCGCAGGAGAAGCAGCCGTCCGAGCTGATTCGGGTCGTCCTGCGGTGGGCCGCCCGGGCGGGTGCCTGCGTGGTGGCGATCGTCGGGTACGCGACCGCGATCGGGATGGGCACGCTCTGGCTGCTCCTGCTCATTGCCGTCACCTCACCGGCCCTGGTGACCTGGCTCTGGCCACAAGCACCCAAGCCTGTACGGCGACCTGACGCCGCTCGCGAACCTCGTGCCGACCCGACCCCAACGACAGACCTGCCCCCGACGACGAACCAGAACTCGACGCAGGACCACACCCCGGCGATCGACCGGACGCCAAAACCCGACCGCACGCCGAAGCCCGACCGGACGCCACAGCCCGACCGGAAGTCGAAGCCCGAGCGGCAACCGAGGGCAGAGCGGAAGGCCAAGCCCGAGCGGAAGGCGAAGAAGCTGCCGAACCCCGAGCCGCCACCACCTCCGGAACCGGTAGCACCGAAGGCACCCGGGCCGGTGAACGTGACCGACCTCAGCGACGACGACCTCTGCCTGGCCTGGCGACGCAGCTTCACCGAACTCCAGGGCTGTACGACGGACGAGCAGCGCCTCGCCGTGATCACCGCGCGCAACGCCTATCTCGACGAACTCGAACGCCGCGCCCCGGACGCGTTCGCGCAGTGGCTCGAATCCGGTCCCCGCGCCGCCGGCAACCCGGCTCGGTTCTTCAGCCCGCGCGCCAATCACGGCGACCCGGACTGAGCTGTGTCTGCAACTCCATGCTGCGGGCGACAGGAGCGTCGAAGCCGTCAGCCGGGTGAGCCGAAGTGTCCTCACTCTGGAACAACCAGGGCCTGAATCCGGCCGCCCGCGCCGCGACAAGGTTGGTCGGGCGCTCTGTCGCCGACACCTAGCCTGTCCCACCGCTCATCCGTCGACAGCAACCCCCAGCGTGCACCGTCCCCTTTTCTCATCAGCAGCCTGCCGTCCTGGGGTTACATGCGTCCAATGACATTGTCGGCGTGAACGCATAGATACCATCGATCCATGCTCGATCTTGTCCGGCTTCGCGTGCTTGCCGCGGTCGCCGCGCACGGGTCCGTGACCGGCGCGGCGCAGGCGTTGCACTACACCCAGCCGACGGTCAGTCATCACCTCGCGCGGTTGGAGGCGGCGACCGGCGCGCGGCTGGTGCAGAAGGTGGGCCGTGGTATCCGGCTCACCCCCGAAGGCCAGGTGCTCGCGCGCCGCGCGGCCGAGATCATCGGCCGGGTCGACGCGGCCGACGCCGAGTTGGCCGCGCTGATCGGGCTGGAGGTCGGCCGGGTCCGCCTCGGCGCGTTCACCTCGGCACTGACGGTGCTGGTCCCGTCGGCCGCGGCCGAGCTCCGCCGGCGGCATCCCAACATCGAGTTGGAACTCACCGATGTCCATCCGGTCGTCGCGCAGCAGCAGCTCCGCGACGGGGTTCTCGATCTGGCGATCATCTTCCGGTACGACGACGAGCCGCCGAGTGACGGTATTCGGTACACGTACCTGCTCGACGACCCGGTGTACCTGCTCAGTCGTCGTACCGGAGAGAAGCTGACCGACCACCGGGAGTCCGACTGGATCGCGGGCTGTGTGCATTGTCGGCAGGAGTTCGTCGAGCTCTGCGCCGAGGCCGGTTTCACGCCGCGGATCGCGTACACGAGTGACGACATCATGGTGAAGCAGGCCTTCGTCGCGAACGGCCTCGGCGTCACCACGACGCCAGGGCTGGCCCTGCGCTCGCACCGCGCGGAAGGGATCAAGGCGACCAAGGTCGGCGCCGCACGCCACATCTACCTCGCGACGTACGGCGAACCACCCGACCCGCCGGCCACGGCGGCGTTCGTCGAAGCGCTCAAGCAGGCTGCCCCGGAAAGGACTCCCGGAGGTCGGAAGCGATCAGTTCGATCGCGTGCCGCGCCGCAGACAACACCGCCGGGAAGTTGAGGAACGCGTGCATGGTGTCGGCGTACTCGACCAGTCGCACCGGTACGTCGTCCGCCTCGAGCCGAGCCGCGTAGTTCCGGGCGTCGTCCCGCAGCGGATCGCGACCCGCGGCGAGGAGCAGTGCCGGCGGCAGGCCTTTGAGCGTCTCGGCCCGCAGCGGTACGGCGGTCGCCGGGAGCTCCCCGGCCGGGAAGTACTGCGTTGACGACCAGCCGCCGGGGGCAATGCTGAGGAACGTCCCGTCGAAGAGTCGGTACGACTCGGTGTCGCGGTCGACGTCGAGGCTGGGATAGCAGAGGATCTGGCGGTCGGGGAGCGGCCGTCCTTCGTCCCGCGCGAGCAAGCACGCACCGGCAGCGAGGGCGGCCCCCGCGCTCTGGCCGCCGACCGCGATCCGGCCGTCGCCGTTGAGCTCTCCTTGGTGGTCACGGATCCAGTCGAGGGTGTCGCGGACGTCGTGCAACCCTGCTGGATAAGGGTGTTCGGGTGCGAGCCGATAGTTGAGCGAGACAACGATGACGTTGCCTGCGGCAGCGATTCCGGACGTCGCGTGCTCGATGTCGCGCAGATGACCGCCGATGAACCCGCCGCCGTGCAGCCACAGCAGCACCGGCCTCGGCTCGTCGGTCGCGGGGTGGTAGATCCGGGCCTGAAGGCCGCCGATGGTGACGTCCTTGGGTCGGGTGTTCGGATCACACAGGCCGGCAAGCGCAGGGTCGGGGAGTTCTTCCCGGTCGAGGAGCAGCGCTTGGTAGGGATCGAGTTCGGATCCTGCCGGCTCGGCCGCGAAGCGGGCGAGCAGGGCGTCGGTCTCGGCCTTGAAGGCGGGCAGGTTCACGATGCTCATGCCGGGACCTGCGCCGGGTTGAGGTGGCGGGCGGCGTGGCCGAACAGCGCGCCGTCGGGTGGTGTTGCCGCGTATTCGGCCAGCGCTCCGATGCCACCGTCGTACCCGCCGCCGGTCGACGGGTCGTTCCACGACGTCTCGTCGTACTGCTGGATCTCCGCGACGAGGGCGTCGGCGACGCTGTGGAATCGGTGCAGGAGCAGCTCGGACGGGATGTGCCGGCCCGCCTCGACGCCGCCGACGTTGAGGGCGCTGCCCGCGTCCGCCGTCTCCCAGCGTGGGTCGAGACTCCAGTGGAGTCGCCCGGCGGCCGCGTCACGCAGTACGGCGAGAGTGATCTCGTCCCACATCAGAATGTGCGCGGTCAGATCGTGCAACGAGTCGCAGAAATGCCCGAGCGGTCCGGACACCACCTGGTACGGCGCCCGGAGCTCAGCCTCACTCAATCCGTCCCTCCGGTCCAGCAAGAGCTGGTGATCCGCCCGCACCAGTCGAGCCGCCTCGGCCGGAGAAGTCGTCGATGTACGCATGCCCCGAGCCAACCAGTCCGTGCACTACTCCCGGCCTGAATTGACGGAAGTCCTCAATCCATCGCGGTACTGGCTCATTTTCGCGCGGGCGCCGCACTTGTTCATCGAGCACCAGCGCCGGCGCCCGGCCCGGCTCTCGTCGACGAACAGCAGCGAGCAGTCGTCGGCAGCGCACATGTGGAGGCGCTCGCGGAGCGGGCCGGCGAGCAACTCGATCGCGTCGCGGGCGAGAACGGTCAGGAGACCGCTCGCATCCGTCGCCGGACGCTCCAGAGTGAGGTCGGGAGTCAGCCGAGGGCCGGGGAGTGGACGGCTGCTCCAGCGGTTGACCACGTCCACGTCGAGCGCCGTACCGGTGAAGAGGCCGTAGAGGGCTTCGCGCAGTTCGATGGCCTGGCTGTAGGAGCGCGGGGAGACGTCGACGAGGTCGTCGGACAAGCCGGCGTCACGGAACCAGCGGGACAGGTCCGACGGCGCCGGGATGCGCTCGAAGGGTCCCTGCAGGCGTTTGCCGAGGGTGGCGGTGAAGTTCACCGACGGGCGGCCGCCGACCCAGGTAAAGCTCGTCATGCCGGCCAGGCTACCATCGCTGTTACCAGACAAACCGGTAACAGTGGGGTGGAGCAGATGACGACGGTTGCGGTGGTCGGAGCGGGCGGGGTCGGCGGGTACTTCGGTGGCCGGCTGGCCCAGGCCGGGCACGAGGTCAGCTTCGTTGCGCGAGGCAAGCACCTGGAGGCGATCCGGGCCGATGGGTTGGCGGTGCGGAGTGTGGCCGGTGACTTCGACGTCACGCCGGTGCGGGCGACCGCGGATGCGGCCGAGATCGGGCCGGCCGACTACGTCCTCGTCTGCGTGAAGACCTGGCAGCTTGCCGACGCGATCACCGCGATCGAGCCGCTGGTCGGCAGCCAGACCGCGATCGTGACTGTGCAGAACGGCGTCGAGGCGCCGGATCAGGTGGCGGCGGTGTACGGACGCGAGGCGGTCCTGCCCGGTGCCGCGGAGGTGATCGCGTACGTCGAGAGCCCGGGGATCATCCGCCACCTCGGCGGACCGGGCCGACTGACGTTCGCCGAGTGGGACAACCAGCCCACGCCGCGCACGGAGTGGTTGCGCACAGCCTTCGTCGACGGAGGACTGAAGGCGGTCGTCTCCGCGGACATCTGGGCCGGCCTGTGGACCAAGTTCCTGTCCGTCATCCCCAGCGGCGGCCTCGGTACGGCGACCGGCGCCGGGTACGGCGTACTGCGCTCCCGACCCGGCACCCGCGAACTCCTCACCCAGGCGACGACCGAGATCCGCGACGTCGCCCTTGCCCTCGGCATCAACCTGCCGGCGGACGTCGTACCCAAGACCCTTGCCTGGATCGACAGCCTGCCCGCCGACGGGACCACGTCCCTCCAACGGGACATCCTCGCGGGTCGCCCGAACGAGTTGGAGGCGTGGACCGGCGCGGTCGTCCGCCTGGGCGACCGCGCCGGTGTCCCCACCCCCGTCAACAGCTTCCTCTACGAGATCGCAGCCGCCCGTGCGGCCTGACCAGGGCACGTCTCTCAATTCCCTGCGTGCTGCGCGGCGCTCGGCGGGCACATCGCCGCGTTGGAGGGCGAGGCACGGAGAACCCCACTCCGAGCCTCGCCCTCCGCCTTGCGCTGCGCTCCGCCGAGCACCTGCTCGCTACTGCAGGGAATTGAGAGACGCACCCTAGTGGTCGATCCTGGCCCGGAGGCGGGCGACGCGCTCGGCCGGGGCCTCGTCGGTCGGCAGGGTGTAGACGGCCAGGTAGAGGATGCAGAGGCTGATGCCGTAGATGGCGACGCCTGCGGCCAGCGCCCCGGTGAAGCTGAGGCCGATCATCACCAAGGCCCAGAGGCCGGCGCCGAGCGGGACGTAGCGACGCCACCCGTGCCAGCTGCCTGAGCGCAGCACGGAGATGCCGGCGACGATCAGCCCGACCGCGGTGAGGGTGACGCCGAGACCGAACATGGCGCCGACGAGCTGCGGTCCGGTCTCGTCCAGCCGCTGGTCGGCGAACGGGATCGTCGCGAACTCCGCGACGAAGAAGATGAACGTCCCCACCAGGGCGAGCACGCTGCCGACCCGTGCGCCCCGGCCGCTGACGCTGCGGGCGAACGCGACCATACCCAGGAACACCAGCAGGTGGAAGGCGGCGAATACGATGGAGACCGGGACCAGCGCGTCACTGCTCCACGGGTAGCTCCACATCTCGTCGGAGACGTCCGACGCCGGCTGGATCACCGCCGCGACGAAGAGGCCGGACACGGCCGTCAGTGTGCCGCCCGCCAGTCCGACGGCGGCAAGCTTGCGAATGTCGTTCATGGTTTCCCCACCTCTCGAAGGTTCTTCGACGGTAGGAATCCGTGGCCGCCGCGCACATCGGCGCCAGTACGATCGTTCCCGCAGTGGCTCTGCGCGGCCCGGCGTAAGTACCAGCACTGTTGGCGGCGCGGCCCGGCGCTGCCACGATGGTGGCGTGGGTGGGAGGAGCCGACGGCCGGTCCCGGCCGTGCTGTTCGGGGCGACGGTGATCACGGAGATCGCGGCGCTCGTCCTGTCCTGGCGCCTCGAACCGGTGTACGACACTCTCCTGTACGTCGTCTTCGCCCTGTCCACCGTGGGTGCCGGGGCGCTGATCGCCCAGCGCCACCCGGAGAATCCGATCGGCTGGCTGTTCTGTGGCTTCGGCCTGCTCAACGCGATCACCGCAGACCTGGCCCAAGGCTGGGGACTCCGGGCCGCCGCCGAGGGGTGGCCGGCAGGTCCGTTCGCCGAGTGGATCGTCACGATGAGCTGGCTGGTGAGCGGCTTCGGCTGGACGCTCACGTTCCTGCTCTTCCCGACCGGCAGACTGCCGGGCCCGAACTGGCGGCCGCTGCCGTGGATCGGTGCGGTCGGCCTCGTCCTGAGCACGGTCGGCTGGTCACTGAGCCCTGATCGCGGCCAGGACTTCGTGGGTGGTCGCAACCCGTGGGCGGTCGAGTCGCTGCCGACCGGCGTGCTGGTGGCGGTCGGGCTGCCATTGTTCCTCGGCTCGCTGATGGCCGCCGTTCTCTCGCTCGCCGTCCGCTTCCGGCGGTCGCGCGGTGTCGAACGCCAGCAACTCAAGTGGTTCGTGCTCGCGGCGTCGATCGCCGGTGTGGTTCTTCCGACGGTGTTCCCGCTCTGGTACGTCACCCCGGTCGCCGGCGTCCTCGCCGCGCTCGCCCTCTCCGCACTACCGTTGGCCGTCTGCGCGGCGATCCTGCGGTATCGCCTCTACGACATCGATCTGTTCATCAGCCGCACGGTCGCCTACGCCACGCTCACCGTGTTGCTCGGCGCGGCGTACGTCGTCCTGATCATTGCCCTCGGCACCTTGTTCGGCCGGGGCTCGGCCTGGGCCACGGCCGCGGCGACGGTGGTGTGCGCGATCCTGTTCCGCCCGTTGCGCGGCCGGATCCAGGACGCGGTCGACCGCCGTTTCAACCGGTCCCGGTACGACGCCCTGCACCGGATGGCCGCCTTCCTCGACGACGTCCGGTCCGGCCGGCGTCCACCCGAGGACGTGCAGACGGTCCTCCGCGAGATCCTCGCCGACCCCGGTCTGGAGCTGCTGGTCTTCCTGCCGGAGAGCCAGCGGTACGTCGACCTGGCCGGGAACACCCGCGACGAGGCCGCCGACGACCGGCACCGGATCGCGATCGAACGCGGCGACCAGCCGATCGGCATCGTTGTACACGACAGCACGGCTGAGCTCAGCCCCGAGTTGCTCCGGCGCGTGGTCGAGGGCGGCGGGCTGGCGGTCGAGATCGCCCGGTTGCGCGCGGAGCTACGGCTGCAACTGTCCGAGGTCAAGGCATCCCGGGCCCGGATCGTTGCCGCCGGCCACGCAGAGCGTCGCCGGATCGAACGCGACCTGCACGACGGCGCCCAGCAGCGGCTCGTGTCCATCGGCCTGGCGCTGCGGCACGCCCAGCACCAGCTGGGCTCGGCACCCGCTGCCGCCGGCGCGACGCTCGACAAAGCGGTCGCCGAGGTGAGTGTCGCGATCGGCGAGCTGCGGGTGCTGGCTCGCGGTCTGCCGCCAACCCAGCTGGACGCCGGTCTCGCGCCGGCGTTCCATGACCTCGCGCGCCGGGCTCCGTTGCCGGTGTCGGTCGACGTACCCGAGGAGCGATTCGACTCAGGTGTCGAGGCGGCGGCGTACTTCATCTGCTGCGAAGGGCTGACCAACGCCGTCAAGCATGCCAACGCGACGCGCGTCGATCTCACCGCCCGCCGGCGACAGCACAGCCTGCTGGTGACGGTGGTGGACGACGGTGTCGGCGGTGCGTCCGCCGGCGCGAGCACCGGTCTCAGCGGGCTGGCCGATCGGGTCGCGGCGCTCGGCGGGGACTTCCGCATCGACAGCGAGCCAGGTCGCGGGACGACGCTCACCGCGGAGCTGCCATGCGGATCGTGATCGCGGAGGACCAGGTGCTGCTGCGCGAAGGGTTGAAGATGCTCTTCGTCGACGGCGGGCACGAGGTGGTCGCGACACTGGGTGACGCCGATGGGTTGCTTGCGGCTGTGGCGACGTACCAGCCGGATCTCGTGGTGGCGGACATCCGGATGCCGCCGACGTTCAGCGACGAAGGGGCGCGGGCGGCGGAGGCGGTGAAGAGTGCGCATCCGGACGTCGGCGTACTGCTGTTGTCCCAGCACATCGAGACGACGCATGTGGTTGGTCTCGTGTCGCTGGGCGGATTCGGTTACCTGCTGAAGGATCGGGTGCTCGACGTCGGCGAGTTCCTGGCGTCGGCCGAGCGGGTTGCCCGTGGTGGATCGGCCCTGGATCCGCAGGTCGTGGCCGGGCTGGTCGCTCGGCGTGGGGACAGCGATCCGCTGGCTGTGTTGACCGATCGGGAACGGCACGTGCTCGAGTTGATGGCCGAGGGTCTCACGAACAGCGGGATCGCGCGGCGGCTGTTCCTCAGTGAACGTACGGTCGAAGCGCACGTCCGGCATGTGTTCACCAAGCTCGCGCTCCCCGAGTCCGAGGACGGTCATCGCCGCGTGCTCGCCGTACTGACCCATCTCAGCGCGGCGCGATAGGGCTCACTCCAGGCCGAGGTCCTGCAGGACGTCTGCCACCGGTCGTCCGGGCGGGGCCGCGCTGGTGAGGCCGCGGATGCAGCCGGTCATGACCATGCGGAAGTACGCACTGTTGATCTGGGGGAGCTCAGCGTGGGCGGCCGCGAGTACTTCGTCCGTGGCCAGGAGTGCGTAGACCTTCTCGAGCTCACGGGTGTGCTGACCCTCGTGGTACGGGCGATGGCGTTCCTCCGCGGCGGTGAGGTTTGATCGCGAGCGAGGCGACCGTGCCGACATCACCACAGCCCCGGCCGGGCTGTACCCGCGCCGGCCGAGGGCCGCGATCGCCTCACGCTGCAGTCGTACGCCGGAAGCACCCCGCGGGAACAGCGATTGCATGTACGACGCCAGCCCGGGGTGATCGAGGGTGAACGAGCGGAGCTGCTGTGCGAACGAGAGCAGATGCGCCTCGATGTCCTCGAGCGTGATCTGCGCCTGCCGGCCACCGGTCTTCGGCCTGCCTGCCACGACCCTACCTTGATGAGTGACGGCGGCCGACGACGCGTAACGGCTCGTATCTAAGTTAGTACCATAACTTAGGGCGGTAAGCGCATCTTCCTGGTCGCCGGCACCAGCCCGGGCGGCGACCCGATGAACTACAGCCAGGAGAACCAGGTGCTGGCCGGGCACCGCGAGTTCCGCGCCGCCCTGGACGCGGCCGGCATCCCGCACGAGTGGCGCGAGGAGCCGGGCGGCCACGAGATCCGCGGGCCGAAGTTCGCCGAGGACATCGACGGCATCGTCGCCCACCTCCGCAAGGCGGGCTGACCCGAGCCGGCGCCGCGCCCTCAGTGGCGCGGCACCCGCTTGCGCCTGACCTGGTCGACCACGATCAGAACGGTGCCGAGGGCACCGAACAGGGCGAACGAGCCGAGCGCCGCGAAGGCCGGGCCGAGGAAGGTCCCGGCGGTGTGGCGGCGACCGGCGAAGTAGGTCGCGTTCTGGTCGGTGCAGCTGACCTCGACCGTCTGCGCGGGCACCTCCTCGACCGAGTGGGCGACCACGTAGTACACGTCGCCGGCGTCGTCGAACTGCTCGGACCGCGATGGTTCCTCCAGTGCGATCGCGGTGCCGCTCGCGTCCTTCGCCGTACAGGTCTGACCGGCGCCGCGTTCCGACGCGAAGATCGTCAACCCGGTCCCGTCGAGCGCGACCGGGCCGTTGCCGATCGGTGTCGGCGCCCCGGGGATGCTGCGGACCAGTTGTACGCCGAAGTACCCACTCACCACGAACGCCACCACGAAACAGCCGATCCCGACCCAACCCAGTTTCCGCATCCGCGAAGGCTAGTCGATTGAGCCCACCGCCCCGGGGAACCGGCAGGAACCTCCTTGCTCTCGGTGCCCTCGGGCAGGTCCGCGACGGTGTCTGCGTGTTGTCCCCGGCGCCACCGGGAGACAATGGGCGAATGAGTAGTCCAGCCGGTGGCTCGCAGACCGATGTGGTCGTCCAAGGCATCAAACAGATGATCGTGGACGGCACCCTGAAGGCCGGCGACAAACTGCCGATCGAGAAGGTCCTCGGCGAGTCGCTCGGCGTCTCCCGCGGCCCGCTGCGTGAGGCCGTCCGTGCCTTGTCGATCATGGGGGTGCTGGAGACCAGGCAGGGCGACGGTACGTACGTCACCGCGCTCGACCCCTCGTTGCTGCTGGCCCCGATGGGCTTCGTCGTCGACCTGCAGAACCGCAGCGGCGCTCACCATCTGCACGCCGTACGACGCATGCTCGAGACCGAGGCGGCCGCGCAGGCCGCCAGTCGCATCACCTCGGAGGCGCTGCAAGCGGCCGAGGCCGCACTCGATCGCGCCGAGGCCGAGCTCACGCGTGCCGGGGGACCGGACCACGAGGCGATCATCGACAGCGACATCGCCTTCCACCGGTTGATCGCCGAGGCGTCCGGCAACCCGGTGCTCGAGGCTCTGATCGAGGCGCTCAGCGGTCGCACCGTGCGCGGCCGGCTGTGGCGTTCGATCAGCCAAACGGGTGCCGACGAGGCAACCCACGCCGAACACCGCGCCATCCTGGCGGCCCTCGCCGACCACGACGCCGACCGCGCCCGGGCCCGGATGGCCGCGCACCTCTTCGCGGTCGAGGACTACCTCCGCGACCGTCCACCCGCTCTCTGACGCCTGCCTCCGCACCCGCGCGTCGCGCCGCCTGAGCCCGCCCCCGCGCCCACGCGTCGCGCCGCCTGATGCCTGTTTCCGCGCCCGCGCGCCCGCCCGCGAGCGGCTGCCGCAGTACGCCGCGGGGCGGAGGTCACGGTTTGGGTTTCTGCGGTTCAAGGTCTTGTCAGTGGTTATTCCAATGGTTAGTTTAACCGCCACTTGAACCCAAGGGTGCCGCCAGAGTCGCCCTGCCGCCGGGTTCGCAAGGCTTGGAGGAACACGATGGACGGGACGCAGCTTTCGCGTCGGGGTTTTCTCGGAATGGGTCTGGCCGCGGGCGTCATCACGCTGACCGCGTGCGGATCGGACAGTGACGACAAGGGTTCTACGTCGGGTAACGCCACCGCCGCCAACCTGGTGATGACGGTGTGGGGCGGGGAGAACGACAAGACGACGTACCAGAAGCGGATCGACCTGCTGGTCAAGAAGTTCCCCGAACTGAAGGTGACGCTGCAGCTGATCCCGAACGACGGGTACGCGCAGAAGGTCCAGACGATGATTGCCGGGGGCAAGGGCCCGGACATCATGCAGGTGGCCGAGAGCGTCAACGTCTACTCGAGCAAGAACCAGATCCAGCCGCTGGACGAGCTGGCCTCGAAGGCCGGGATCGACCTGGAGAAGCGGTTCGGCTCGATCGGCAAGCTGTACTCGTACCAGGACAAGGTCTACGCGATCCCGGACCGCTCCGGCGCGATGATCGTCTTCTACAACAAGACGCTGTTCGATGCCAAGGGCATCAAGGCGCCGAGTGCGGACTGGACCTGGGACGACGCGCTCAGCGCGTTCAAGGAGCTGACCGTTCCGGGCAAGCAGTGGGGTTACGCAGGTTCCGGCTGGTGGGCGCAGTGGTGGAGCTTCGTGTACCAGAACGGCGGCAAGATCATCGACGACAGCGGCAAGCCCGCGGTCGCCAGCGACGAGGTGATCGAGGCGCTCCAGTGGGCCGGTGACCTGATCTTCAAGCACGGCGTCGTACCCACCCAGAAGCAGTACGCCGACATGGGCGCCGACGTCGGCGGGGACGCGGCGTTCGCCAACGGCAAGGTGGCGGTCAACACCACCGGGTTCTGGGGGATCAGCGGCCTGACCAAGTCCAAGATCGAGTGGGACATCGCCCCGCTGTGGAAGGGCAAGGAGCAGGCGGTGACCGCGTTCGGCAGCGGCCTGGCCGTCTCCCGGACCGCGAAGAACCCCGAGGCGGCCTTGAAGGCGATCGACTTCCTCACCTCGCCGGAGGCACAGCAGCAGATCATCGCCACCGGCCAGGACGTGCCGGCCAACATCGAGGTGCAGAAGAGCGAGGCGTTCCTGAAGCCGGCCTGGATGACCAAGCCGGTGAACATGGACGTGTTCGGCGAGTCCAGTGACTTCGTCTACCGGGCGCCGTTCATCCCGGCCTGGAACGAGATGCAGAAGGCGTTCGACGACGGGCTGGCCGACTTCTGGCTGGGCAAGCAGGACGCGCGGACCGCGCTGACCGCGATCCAGAAGCGGCTCGAGACCATCGTCAAGCCGGGCTGATGTCGAGGTTGCGCCGCCGCGAGGCGTTGTGGTTCTACCTGTTCGCGTCGCCGTGGATCATCGGCTTCGTCGTGTTCCTGCTCGGACCGATGATCGCCTCGATCTACTTCTCGCTGACCGACTGGGACTCGTTCACCCCGCCGAAGTTCGTCGGGCTGGAGAACTACACCCGGCTGCTGACCGAGGACCCGGTGTTCTGGAAGGCGTTGTGGAACACGTTCTACTACGCCGCGATCTCGGTCCCGCTCGGGCTCGGGATCGGCCTGTGGCTGGCGAACCTGCTGAACAAGCAGGTTCGCCTCCGCAAGGTGTTCCGGACGCTGATCTACCTGCCGACGCTGGTACCGCTGGTCGCGACGGCGATGATCTTCAAGATGGTGCTCGCGCCGTCGGGTCCGGTGAACGACGTGCTCGGGGTGTTCGGCATCCCGGGCCCGTCGTGGCTGCTGGAAGCGATCTGGGTGAAACCGGCGCTGATCCTGCTGTCCGTGTGGGGTGCCGGCGGGGCGACCGTACTGTTGCTCGCGGCCATGAAGGGCATCCCGCGGGAGCTCTACGAGGCGGCCGAGGTGGACGGCGCGGGACCGTTCCGGCAGTTCTGGAGCATCACCTTCCCGCAGTTGACCCCGATCATCTTCTTCAACCTGATCATGGGGCTGATCGGGGCGTTCCAGGTGTTCTCCCAGGTCTACATCCTGACCAAGGGCGGGCCGAACAACGCCAGCCAGATGATGGTCCCGATGCTGTTCGACGAGGCGTTCTCCTTCTACCACATGGGGTACGCGTCGGCGCTGTCGTGGCTGTTGTTCGCCGTCATCCTGGTGTTCACGCTGCTCGCCTTCCGCACCGCCCGGCGCTGGGTGTTCTACGAGACCGAGGTGAAGTGATGGCCACCGTCATCTCCGCTGCCGCACCGCCGCAGCAGGAGCCGCACCCCGAGCCGGAGCGGACCCCGGGCAAGGAACGGATCCTCAGGGTGTTC
The DNA here is from genome assembly GCF_043197365.1 of Kribbella sp. NPDC049174. Classification (NCBI taxonomy): domain Bacteria; kingdom Bacillati; phylum Actinomycetota; class Actinomycetes; order Propionibacteriales; family Kribbellaceae; genus Kribbella; species Kribbella sp. NPDC049174. Next base: position 1,182,552 of record NZ_JBICSZ010000002.1, read on the forward strand.
CGGGCGACGCCGTTCAGCTATGCCACCTTGATCATCGTGTCCGCGGTGCTGTCCGTACCGCTGGTGTTCGTGGTGTCGATCGCGCTGTCCAGCGACCAGACCGTGAACGCGAACACCTTCACGATCCTCCCGCGCGAGTTCCACTGGGAGAACTTCACCCGGGTGTTCAGCACCGACCTGCCGATGCAGCGATTCCTGCTGAACTCGGTCATCATCTCGACCGGTGCGGTGATCGGGCAGGTGCTGTCCAGCGGCCTGGTCGGCTACGCGTTCGCGCGGTTGCGGGCCCCGGGCAAGAACGCCCTGTTCATCATCGTGCTGGCGACCATGATGATCCCGGCCCAGATCACGATGATCCCGCAGTTCATCCTGTTCAAGGAGCTCGGCTGGGTGAACACCTACCTGCCGCTGATCGTGCCGAACTTCTTCTCCAACGCGTTCAACGTCTTCCTGGTCCGGCAGTTCGTGTCCCGGCTGCCGAGTGAGATCGACGAGGCCGCGATGGTGGACGGCCTCGGCTTCTTCGGCATCTACCGCCGGATCATGCTGCCGATGCTCAGCCCGGTGCTGATCGCGATCGGCATCTTCACGCTGACCGCGACCTGGGGCGACTTCATGGGTCCGTTGATCTACCTCAACGACGAGACCAAGATGCCGCTCGCACTGGGCGTGCAGTACATCACCAGTACGTCGGCGGCACTGCAAGCACCACCGTGGAACCTGGTCATGGTCGGGTCGATCCTGCTCACCCTGCCGATGATCCTGGTCTACTACCTGGGACAGCGGTACCTGTACGAGATGGACATCAGCGGCGGCAGCGCGGGGGTCAAGTGAACGCAGTGTCAACGGCAGTGTCAATGGATGCTCGCGGCATCCGGATCGATGGGCAGCCACAGGTCGTGCTGTGTGCGTCGCTGTTCTACTTCCGGTTGCCCCGGGAGCAGTGGCGGGCACGGCTCGACCAGGTCAAGGCGTCGGGCTACACGTGTGTGGACGTGTACCTGCCGTGGAACTTCCACGAGTTGGCGCCGGGCCGCTGGTCGTTCGACGGCCGGCGCGACGTGGCCGCGTTCCTCGATCTCGCACACGAGGCCGGGTTGCACGTCATCGCCCGGCCCGGTCCGTACATCTGTTCGGAGTGGGACGGCGGTGCGTTGCCGGCCTGGCTCGGTCTCGATCCCTCGTTGCAGGTGCGCCAGAACGAACCCCGCTTCCTCGCGGGGGTGTCGGAATGGTTCGACCAGGTGCTGCCGATCCTCGCGGCCCGTCAGTACGGCGCCGGTGGCGCGATCGTCATGGTCCAGCTGGAGAACGAGCTCGATTTCTTCGACTGCGAGGACCGCACCGGCTACATCACCGCGCTGCGCGACCAGGCCGTTGCCCACGGCATCACGGTGCCGTTGATCGCCTGCGCCGGTCAGGGTGATCTGTTCGGTGCCACCGGCAACGTGCAGGACGTCGTACCCGCGTGCAACTTCTACCCGAACGACGACTCGCCGCACATTGAGGCAGAGGTACGGCGGTATGCCGAACTGCTCGCGGATCGCGGGTTGCCGTTGCTGATCACCGAGACGAACCGGCGGCACCGGACGCTGCGACGGTTGCTGGCCAGTGGTGCGTCGCTGATCGCGCCGTACCTGCAGGCGTCGGGGTGGAACTTCGGCTACACGCCGTCGAGCGGCAACTGGGGTCAGCCCGGCAACTTCATGAGCCACGGATACGACTTCGGTGGTTACGTGTCGTCGACGGGGACCGAGCGGCCCGAGTACGCCGAGGCGCAGGTGTTGGCGCGTGTCCTGGATGCGCTGGGATCGCGGTTGGCGCTCGCGACGTCGGCCGGGTCCGTCGAGATCCGGGCCGACTTCCCGACCACCTCGTCGCCGTCGGTGCTCGACCTCGACGGTGGCGGGCAGCTGGTCGCCGTACCGAACCTCGGTACGACGGATGGCCGGGCGATCGTCAATGGTGTCTCCGTCGCGGTCGCGGCGGACTCGTGTCCGTTGATGCTGGTCGGCTTGCCGCTGCGGGACAAGACGTTGACGCTGGCCTCCGCCGATCTGGTCGAGCTGTCGGACGACGGGTTGACCTTCTCGTCCAAGGTTCCGGTCACTGTTGTCATCGGCAACACACCGGTGGAGATCGCTGTCGGCGGCAGCCTGGTCGTGGACGGGGTGCCGGTCAGCGTGGAGGCGCCGGCGGACGTCGTGCCGCCGGAGCAGACGGCTCCGCGCGACGTGACTGCTGTCCGGCGACGGGAGGCTCAGGCTCCGGGCAAGCCGGCCGGTACGCATGAGCTTCCGCCGACGTTGGAGTCGCTCGGGGTCTATCGAGGCCGCGGGACCTACACGGCGACGGCCGATCTGACCGGTGTCGACGAACTGCTCCTCGTCGGGGCGTCCGACATTGTGGATCTGTCGGTCGGTGGGCGGGTTCAAACGCTTGCTGGTTTCGGTGCCACGGAACGGATCGACGTCCGTGAGCTCACCGGCGACATTCACGCGACGGTGGAGATCTGGGGGCACGCGAACTTCGACGACGCGCGCCTGCCATCGCTCAAGCTCGGCGCTCTGCGGGGCCTCGGCTCGCTGTGGACGATTGTCGACACCGAGGATTTCTCCGCGTTGTGGACGGTGGAGGGTCACTGGGCGGGCGAGCCGGCACCGCTGCGCGGCCTCACCGGCTGGAGCAGCACCCGCGTCGGTACGCCGATCACGTACACCCGCCGCGTCGACTCCTCGTCGTCGACCGCGCTCCACCTGAAGGGCGTCCGCGAGCCGGTCAGCGTGACGGTCGGCGACGGCGAGCCGGTGACGGTCCACACCGAGAACCCGTGGGTGCTGTTGCCCGCCGGGACCAAGCAGGTCTCGGTGACCGTGCCGCACCACCCGAGTGGTGGCGGTCTCCGCGCCGAGCTGCTCACTGTGCAGCCGGTGACCGACTGGACGTGCGCCGTACAGGATGACGAACTGCTGACCGCCTTCGCTCAGCAGCGAGGTCCTGGGGTTGAGGTCGAGCTGCCGCTGACTCTCGAGCCGGGGGAGGAGGTCTGGCTCGACGTACAGCTTCCAACGTTGCAGAATGGATCGGTTGTCCGGCCCGAGGGCACGCAGGTGCGCGTCACCGGCTGGGCTTCGGGGGAGTGCATCGGGCGGGTCTGGACCGGCGAGCGTCCGGCCTTCTCCGGTGGTGATCCCGACGTACTGTGGATTCCGCCGGGATGGTCGGGACTGACGCTGCTGGTCAGGGGCGTCGACGGTCCGGGCACTCCGGAGCTACGCACGCTGCGAGTTGATTGAGGGGGCAAGGTTGCCGAGGCAGACGTCTCGTGATCTGCGCAACGAGAGCCGGTTCGAGGTCCTGCATGCGCTGTTCTCGCTCGGTCCGTCGACCCGGCAGGAGATCGCGAAGCACACGGGGCTGAGTACGGCGACCGTCGCCACCCTGGTGACCCAGTTCCTGGCCGAGGGCGTGCTGCGGATCGCGACGGTCGAGCAGAACACGGTCGGCCGCCCGTACGAGCGGCTCAGCATCGATCCCGACCGCGGCCGCATCATCGGGATCGACGTGGCCGAGACGTACGTCGACGCGACCGTGTACGACGTCACCCTCGGCCCGCTCGGCCAGAGCGAGGTCGCCCTGGACGAGCACGAGAACGACCCGGCGTACGTCGTCGACGGCATCGTCCGCGCGATCAAGGCGGCGGTCGAGGCCAGCGACACCCGGCGCGACCACATCATCGGCGCCGGCGTGAGCATGCCCGGCCAGGTCCGCCCGGACGCCGGGGTCTCGGTGTTCGCGCCGAACTGGGACTGGCACGACGTCAAGATCGAGGAACTGCTCGAGGAACGCCTCGGCATGCCGGTGTACGTCGACAACCCGCTGAAGGCGGTCGCACTGTCGGAGATGTGGTTCGGGGTCGGCCGGGAGACGAAGACGATGGCCGTGGTCAACCTCGGCACCGGTGTCGGCGCGGGGATCGCGATCGACGGTTCGCTGCTGCGCGGGGCAGCCAACAACGCGGGCGAGTGGGGTCACACCCTGCTGCAGTTGGACGGCCGGCAGTGCCGGTGCGGCCGACGCGGCTGCGTCGAGGCCTATCTCGGGGTCCACGGCCTGGAGATGTCGCTGGCGGAGATCGATCCGGATCATCCGGCGCTCCGGCAGCCGTTGCAGCGCGGGTTCGTCGACGCCGTGGCCGAAGGACTCGCCAGTGACGACCCGGCGTTGCTGGAGCTAGCCCGTCGTACGTCGCACTACCTGGCGGCGTCGCTCGGTGACCTGGTCAATCTGCTGAACATCTCGCATGTGACCCTCACCGGGTGGACCACCAAGGCACTGGCTCAGTGGCTGCTTCCCGCCGTACGGGATGAACTGCCTGAGCATGTGCTGCCGGGCTCGCTGCCGGGGCTGACTGTCGAGGCGTCGCGCGTCCCGGGCAACGCGGTGGCGCTCGGGATGGCGACGTTCACGCTGGAGCAGTTCCTGGGTGCGCTGGGGCTGGCCAGTCCGGCGAGCGCGCCGGGCACCCGCCGCCGGCTGCGCGCACCCGCCAACGCGAAGGCCGGCGTCAAGGCCAAGGCCAAGGCTTAGGCGGCCTTCTCGAACTGGGTGGTGTAGAGCTCGGCGTACAGGCCGCCGGCGGCGAGCAGTTCGTCGTGGGTGCCGCGTTCGCGGATCCGGCCGTCGTCCAGGACGAGGATCGTGTCCGCGTTGCGGATTGTCGACAATCGGTGGGCGATGACCAGCGACGTACGCCCGGTCAGGGCGTTCGCGAGCGCGGCCTGAACGGCGGCCTCCGACTCCGAGTCGAGGTGCGCGGTGGCCTCGTCGAGGATCACGATCGACGGCGCCTTGAGCAGCAGCCGGGCGATCGCGAGCCGCTGCCGTTCGCCGCCGGACAACCGGTAGCCGCGGTCGCCGACCACTGTGTCGAGGCCGTCGGGCAGGCTGTTGATCAGCGGCGCGATCTGGGCCGCTTCCAATGCTGCGCGGAGGTCGGCCTCGGTGGCGTCCGGGCGGGCCAGCAACAGGTTGGAGCGGATCGTGTCGTGGTACATGTGCGAATCCTGCGTCACTACGCCGATCACGGATCGCAGTGAGCGCTGGGTGACCTCGCGGACGTCGTGGCCGCCGACCAGCAAGGCTCCGCCGGTCACGTCGTACATCCGGGAGACCAGCGACGCGAGGGTCGTCTTGCCGGCGCCGGACGGGCCGACGACGGCGACCAGTTGACCGGGCTCGACGGTGAAGCTGACGTCCTTGAGCACTTCCTCGCCGGTCTCGGCGGACAGGGTCGCGACGGACTCGAGCGAGGCGAGGGACACGTCCGCGGCCGACGGGTAGTGGAAGGACACGTGCTCGAACTCGATCGACGGCTCGACCGTTGCCGGGAGCTCCTTCGCGTCCTTGCGGTCGGCAACCATCGGCGGGAGGTCGAGCACCTCGAGCACGCGCTCGAAGCTGACCAGCGTCGTCATCACGTCGACCTGGATGTTGGACAGTGCGGTGAGCGGGCCGTAGAGCCGGTTGAGGTAGGCGGTCAGTGCGACGACCGTACCGATCCCGAGTGCGCCCTGGACGGCGAACACACCGCCGACGCCGTACACGAGAGCCACGGCGAGCGCGGCGACGAGGGTGAGCGAGACGCGGAAGATCCCGGCGTACATTGCGGTGGTGACGCCGATGTCGCGGACCCGCGACGCCTTGCCGGCGAAATCCTTCGACGAGTCCTCGGTCCGCCCGAACACCTTCGCCAGTACGGCGCCGGCGACGTTGAACCGCTCGGTCATCGTCTGGGCCATCGTCGCGTTCAGGCGGTACGTCTCGGCGGTTGCCTCACGCAACCGGCCGGCGATCAGTCTTGCGGGCAGGATGAACAGCGGCAGCAGGACCAGCGCGAGCAGGGTGATCTGCCACGACATCACGAACATGGCGGCGAGGACGAGGGCGACGCTGAGCAGGTTGCTGACCACGTTCGACAGGGTCGAGGTGAAGGCCTGCTGGGCGCCGAGGACGTCACCGTTCAGGCGCTGGATCAGCGCGCCGGTCTGGGTCCGGCTGAAGAACGCGACCGGCAACTGCTGGACGTGGTCGAACACCTGGGTGCGCAGGTCGTACACGAGACCTTCGCCGATCCGCGCGGAGAACCAGCGCTCGGCCAGCGTGATCGTGCCGGCGAAGACCGCCAGCAGTGCGACGACGAGTGACAGCCAGACGACCACCTGGGTGTCGCCGGGGACGATGCCGCGGTCGATGATCTCGCGGAACAGCAGCGGGGTGGCGGCGCCGCTGGCCGCGTCGATCGCGACCAGGACCAGGAAGACGGCCAGATAGCGGCGGTAGGGGACGGCGAACTTGAGGATCCGGCGCAAGGTGCCGGCGGACAGTTTGCGGTTGCGGACCGAGGAGTCCTTCAGCAGCGATCGCATCGCGCGACCACCGCCGCCTCCTCCGCCCGGGAGCCCTGAGATCTGTGACATAGGAGCCTTTCGCTCGGGGAGCAGATATACTGAGGTTAGCTCACTATGAGCTAAACTCACAAGATGACTACCGACTAGGCTCTGCTCGTGCCCGCACCGGAAGACACCGCTGAACAGATCGCAGCGCTCCTCGACGGCCTCGTCCGCCGCCAGCGCCGCGCATCGAAGGCGGACCTCGACGTCACCCACGGACAGCTGCGGGTCCTGCGCACCCTCGACAACGCCGACCGCGCCCTCCGGCTCAGCGAGCTCGCCAACCAACTCGGCATCGTCCCGCGATCGGCGACCTCGGTGGTTGACGACCTGGAAGCGGCCGGCCTGGTCGCCCGCAAACCCGACCCGGACGACCGGCGCGCGACGCTGGTCGACCTCACGCCGGCTGGGGCGAAAGTCCTTGCCACCATCCGGCGCCTCCGGCGCGACGCCATGGTCTCCCTGGTCGAACGGCTCGAAGCCGGCGAGCAGGCCGAGTTGCTGCGCCTGCTGACTCGGCTGTCTGACGAGTAGCCCTCGCAGCCTGCTTCGCGCGCTCCTCCGTCGCGTGCTTCGCCGGCAGCCCCGCCCGCCCTCTAGAGCCTTGGTCAAGCCACCACTGGTCGACTTGAGCCTGCGCAGCTTCGAGATCCGCCTTCTAACATCGCCAGTCCCCTCAGTTACGCACCACGAATAGCACCACGCTTGACCTGCATAGGAGGCCGAGAATGTGCGAAATTCCGCTGGCCCGTGGGGCTGAGGCGCGCGCATTGCGCTGAGTGGAATTTCGCGCCACCGATCACGCTGCTCGGCGGGCGTCAGGTGCAGCAGTGGCGACGGCCAGCACGCCTGAGGCCTCCGGCCCTCGGGATCGAAGTTCAGCGAGGAAAGATGGAGCGCATTTGAGGTTCGACGGGCATGAACTCGGCTGATCGAGCCACACTACGGCGATCCACTGCGCCTCGGCAGGAGGATTTGGGACGTCCCAGTGGATCGTCCATGTCCCGTCGGTCCTCGCTGTGGTGGTTGGGGACACCAACCACGCGTCGCCAGCCAATCGGGGGGTCGCATCGGAGTCAGGCGGTGGCCGCCGGGCAACGACGAAGATCCATGAAGCCTTCCTAGGCATGTTCCGTGCGGTGCCTGTGAACTCGTAGCGCCGGCCTGGCGGAGGCGGCAATGGCCTTTCGGACCAGGAGGTAATGGCGATCTCGGGCCCGTCCGGGGCCGACTTGCTCGATGTGGATTCGGACGGTTCCACCGCACTTGGCTGTGTGCCGCCTTGACCTGCGAGCCCGATGAAGGCAACCGCGATGCTCGCAAGCGCGGCGACCGCCGCGGCCAACAACGCCTGCCAGCTCTCCAGGTGCCGTCTCTTTGTATGAGCCTTCGTCGCCTTCGCCATAGCTTCCGACCCCCGGGCCCCGCCCTTGTGAGAGATGCCTCCCCTTCAGGCATTGTCTCTCAACGCCCGAGCTTCTGCGGGGGCTTTCGGAAGGTCACTTGGCGACGATGACAACGCCCCGGATATGGCGTGTGCTGCAGATCAAGGCCGGCGCGGACCCGGACTGCGGGCGGCGCTCGGCACTGTCCACGCCGGATCCCACCAACACGACACTTCGCCGGCCACTCAATCCAACTACCGATGACCGAGTGTCTGGCGCATAACCGCTGGCTAGCCCGTCGCCCGCGGCGCCTGTCGTACAGCCACCACGGCCCACATGAAGCGCGCTGGAGGCGTCCGTACTCCACCTAGACCGGGACCGAGGCCCGCGAGAGGATGACTCATGGAAACCGCGGCCCTGATCGTTGCGATTGTTGCCCTTGCGGTGAGCCTGAGCGCGTTCGTCTTTGAGCTGATCAGTCGACGACGTCAGTTACTGCTCACGATCTACGACAAGCTCCTGGAGACCGAACAGCAACGCGGAAGACGTCTGGTATATGAACTGGCGGAGTCTGGAACTTCATATGAGAGTCTGGATGAATCGTCGCGTGACTGTGTCAATCACGCTCTGTCGACGCTCAACGTTCTTGGGTTCCTCTACGAACGTCGGTATGTGCCGCGCCATGACTCTCTCTTGCTTTGGGGTCCTGCAGCATCACGTGCTCGCCGCTCCGCGCAGATCTGTGGATTCCTAGATTATTGGGACAAGAAGTCCGAAGGGCCCGTCGCGCCATACCTCAGAAAATTCGCAGCAGCTGCTGAGAGCATTGATAACAGGTCCTCGTGAGAACTCAAATCGCACGAGGACAGCTGCACCCAGCGCAACTAGCCCTGACCAGGAGGATGCCTCGGACTCTCCGTGCCGAGCGGTAGGACTCAGCCGGATTCTCGCACTGCATGGCTTGGCCCGACATACTAAGCGGTGTCAGGAAGCTTGCGAAGTCGGGCCAGTGGGTCCGGCGTGGCTCGCACCCACCAGATCGCGACGATGTCGGCTCGGCCTTCCGCAGTGTGAGCACCGGCTTCGCGACGAATCGTAGGGTTCAGCTGTCGCCTGTGTCTTGAGTCATCACATCGGTGCCCCAATCGAGCCTGCGACGCGCGGTTCTGAGATCTGTGGCCCGGTTGCGCCCGCTGTCGATGCAACGGGGCCTCGGGCGAGTCCGAACAGTCGGCAGCCTGCGCTTCGTACGTCAATAGCAGAACCGCGGCCGGCCCATGCGCCTCAACTCGCGTCTCCTCGATGCTGGGTGGGCTGCAGGCGAAGCACGCGACGAGGAGCGCGCGTAGCAGGCTGCGAGAGCTGCTCCCTCCGACAACTAACGGTTGCTCATCCACCGGATCGGGTCACCGCTGTCGAGGTCGGTGAAACCCTCGTCGGCCAAGGCGCCGGCGACCAAAATGCGGCGATGGGCCGCGAACGTGAGCACATGTCCGATCACCGCCCCGAACGTGTAGATCTCGACCGTCTCACCCGGGCAGACGATCAGTTCATCCAGCCGCCCTTCGTCGCAGACCGAGCGCACCTGTTCCAGGAACTCGGGACCAGCCACGGCCAGCTGACTGCGCAGCTCGGCAATCGATGGCTGCTCCTCGGCGCCGAACTCGTAGGGTCGACCGGCGATCGCCGCGCTCCACATCTCCAACTGCGTCACCAGTCGCGCGAGCAGTCGCCGTACCGTCGGATCGTCGTCGACGCCTTCGACGGACAGCTCGATCGGTGCGTCGAGCCTTTCGGCGGGCAGTGTCGCGGCCCGCGTCATCAGCTCGCCCACGAACCACACGTGGTGCTCGACCATCCGGGTCAGGATGTCCATCGAACTCACCTTCTTCCTGGCCGGTACGCGAATCCCGGCCGGTGGATGGAAGTGGACGCCGCTCGGCGCCCCGACCTGCAACCGCGTCGGCTGCCGCCGCCACGCAGCCGGCGCGACCCCGTAGGTCCGGGTGAAGGCGCGAGTGAACGACTCGTGCGTCCCATACCCAGCCTCAACAGCAACATCGAGGATCGACGACGTTGTCGTCAGCAACCGGTACGCCGCCCGCTCCAACAGCACCCGCCGCCGCAACCGCCCCGGCGACTCACCCGCCGCAGCCGCCACCACCCGATCCAAATGAAACCGCGACAACCCGACCCGCCGCGCCAGCTCCTCTCCGTCAACATCGGCGTCGTCCAGCGCCCCGGCCACCACGCCGAGAAAAGCGTCGAACGCGTCGATCCCCATCACCCCATCGTGCCAAGGTGACCGCCGTCCGCGCTTGACCGGAATTGCTCCAAACCCCGGCACACGGAGACGCGCCGGGACTTCTGCGTTGGCAGAGAGTCGACACCTACAGTGAGATTGCGGACTAGCTGAGTCACCGAACGTTTGATTCAGGGGGAGCGATGGGGCGTCGCAGAGGTTTCTTCGCCGAGCTGGAACATCAGCGAAACCTGCAGCAGCGGCAGGCCGCCCGCGAGCAGAAGGAACGTGAGCGCCTCGTGGCCCAAGCGCGCCGGGAGGGAGAGCGCCTGGCCCGGGAGGCGGAACGGGCCGACAAGCAGGCTGCCAGGGAGGCGGCGGCAAGGTACCTCCAGGCAAGGCAGGCCGAGGTCAACGCATTGAACAGTGACCTGACCGCACGCATCGGCGAGCTTGAGTCGGTTCTCGTCAGCAGCCTTCACCGGTCGGCTCGAGTCCCCTTCGCCGCGCTCCGGAGGACTCCGGAGCTTCCTCGCTTCGAGCCCGGTCCGCTGGCCACACCGATACCGCCGCCGATCTGGGAACAGTTCGCTCCTACGCTGGCGGGCGCCGTGCAGCGGATGTTCAAGAAGCAACAGCTCGAGCGTGCCGCGTTGGAGGCGCGAGCCAGGTTCGAACAGGCCCAGGCACGGCATCAGGCCGATGAGGTCAACCGGCAGCAGCGTCTCAGACAAGCTGAGCAGCGACACATGGCTGAAGTTGCCGCCGCCCGGCGCCGGGCTGATGAGGCCAACGCGAAGGTCGACGCGTTCGAACAGGCCTACAAGAAGCGGCAGCCGGAAGCGGTGAACGACTACTTGGAGTTGACGCTCGAATCGCGGACGCTCCCGACCGGTGTTCCTGCTGATGTGGAGGTTGCCTATCAGCCGGACATTCATCGGCTCCTTGTGGTGATGGAGCTTCCGGGCGTCGACGTCATCCCGCCGGAGATTGAGCATCGCTACGTTCGGGCGAAGGATGAGATCGCTGCGAAGCCCCGGCCGGCACGAGAGATCAACCAGCGCTACAGCGATCTGGTCGCCCAACTGGTGCTCCGCACCATGCGGGACGTGTTCGATGTCGCAAGCAAGGATCTCGTCAGCGAGGTTGCTGTCAGCGCGCATGTCTCCACCCGGAATCGGGCCACCGGCAAACCCGAGCAACCCTGCCTGATCAGCCTGATCACAACCCGCGAACAGTTCGGCGATCTGGTGCTGACGGACCTGGATCCAGGCCAGTGTCTCCGCCATCTGAACGCTTTGGTCTCCAAGCATCCTTGGGATCTCGAGGCCGTTCGCCCGGTCTTCGATCCGGACCTGTCCCGGTACAAGTTCGTCGATGCACATGATGCCGCGTCCGGTCTGGACAGTCGACGCGTCCTTCTCGACCTCGACCCCACCGAGTTCGAGCACCTCGTTCGGCAGTTGTTCGAGGCGATGGGACTGAAGTCGTGGGTGACCCAGGCTTCCCGTGACGATGGAGTGGACGGCGTCGCCGTGAACGAGGATCCGATCATGGGCGGTGTCTGTGTCATCCAGGCCAAGCGATACCGCGGGGTCGTCTCTACCGAGGCTGTTCGAGCTCTCGCGGGCGTGATGGGTCAGTTGAAGGCGAGCCGGGGAGTTCTGGTCACCACTTCGTGGTTCGGCAAGCAGTCCCACGAGTTCGCCACCGAACACGGCCGGATTCAGTTGATCGAAGGCACCCACCTCAAGCACATGCTGCAAGAGCACCTCGGCCTCGACGTCGTCATCGGCGAACTCAAGGGCGGGCTCAGACGATCTTGAGCGAGTGAGAACGTGGTGCCGAAGCCCTGGAAGCTCAACTGATTCAAGGCGGCTGGCGTGGTCGTTGCGGCTCCTGACCAGTGCACATCTGCAGTCGATCGGTGACCCGCAACACAGTCGGCTCCGGGCACCACGCCGGCCTGCGATCACCCGTGGTCGATTGAGCGAGCACCGCGAGCGCACCCCAGCGAGTAGCGCGAGCGCACTCAGCGAAGCAGCGCGAGCGCGAAAGGGCGGGTGGGGCTCCCGGCGCAGCACTCATTAGGAGCGCGCGTAGCAGGCTGCGAGGGCTACCTTATCCGCACTGCTCCCCGGACGGAAGGCTGGCCGCATGAACTACGTCATCGGAGTGGACATCGGCACGGGGAGTACCAAGGCTGTCTTGACCACCCTCGACGGCACGGTGAAGGCGGCTGCGCGCCGGGATCACGCGCCGAGCCTCCCGCAGCCGGGCTGGGCGGAGATGGACGCCGAGCGCGACTGGTGGGGCGACGTCGCCGACGTACTGCAGGAGCTGACCTCGGCGGGTGACCGGATCCTGGCTGTCTGCGTCTCAGGGCTCGGGCCGTGCGTCGTACAGGCCGACGACGACCTGCGACCGCGGCGACCGGCCATCCTGTATGGCGTCGACACGCGGGCGACACGGGAGATCACCGAGATCACTGAGCAACTCGGAGCCGACGCGATCCTCGAGCGGTGTGGGAAAGACCTGTCCAGTCAGGCGATCGGGCCCAAGCTGGCCTGGTTGCGCCGGGAGGCCGGCAGCGAGTGGCAACCGACGGACCGGTGGTTCAGTGCGCACACGTACGTCGTCGCGCGGCTGACGGGTGAGTGGGTGCTCGACCACCACACGGCCAGTCAGTGCGACCCCTTCTACGACATCCGCAAGCAGGAGTGGGCGACGGACTGGGTCGGGGAGGTGCTGCCCGGTCTGGCACTTCCAAGACTGGTGTGGCCTTCGCAGCAGGTCGGGGTCGTGCAGAGCGAGGCAGCCGCCGCGACCGGGTTGGCTGAGGGTACGCCGGTCGTGGCGGGCACGGTCGACGCATGGGCCGAGGCGTTCAGCGTCGGCGTACGGCGTCCTGGCGATCTGATGCTGATGTACGGCTCCACCATGTTCTTCGTGCAGGTGTTGACAGCGCCGACGAGTGTGCGCGGGCTGTGGACCACGTCGGGCGTCGAGCCGTCGTCGCACACGCTGGCAGCAGGTATGGCGACGTCCGGCACCATCGCCACCTGGCTGCAGGATCTGACCGGTGGTGTGCCGTTCGAGACGCTCGTCGCTGAGGCTGCTGCGGTTCCGGCGGGTAGTGAGGGGTTGGTGATGCTCCCGTACTTCAGTGGGGAGCGGACACCGATCTACGATCCGCTGGCGCGTGGCGTCATCGCCGGACTGACTCTGCGGCATCGACGTGGTCATCTGCTGCGAGCGGCGTACGAGGGAATCGCCTGTGGGGTAAGGCAGATCGTCGGTGCGTTCGAGGAGGCGGCCGGGCAGCCGACACGTATCGTGGCGGTCGGCGGCGGTACGCAGGGCGGGCTTTGGACGCAGATCGTGAGTGATGTGTGCGGGCTGGAGCAGCAGGTGCCGGCGCAGACGATCGGAGCGTCGTACGGCGATGCTTTGCTCGCGGCGATCGGAGTCGGTCTCGTCCCGCCGGAGACCGACTGGGCCCGGCTGGATCACACGGTCGGACCGGATCCGTCCACGGCGACCGCGTACTCGACACTGTTCCGGACCTTCACCGAGCTGTACCCGGCGACGCGTCCTCAGGTGCACCGGCTGGCGCGTTCGGTGCGATCCACGGACGACACGGAATAACGTCGCGATCGGCCGGAAGCAGCCACTGCCCGCGGAGGCGGCCCGTCAGCTGAGGTCCTTGATGTGCAGGACGGTGCCGTTGGGGACGTCGCGGTCGAGCAACGACCAAATCGTCCGGGCGACATCCTCCGGTTTCGCCAGTCCGCCGTGTGCCTCCAGATCGCGGAAGCGATAAGCCTCCGGGAACTGTTCGTCACTGGACTCCCGGAGCTCGGCCTGCATCGAGGTGTCGATCGCACCCGGTGCGACCGAGAGGACCCGGCACCCCGGATGCCGGCGTTGCTGTTCCAGGCCGACCGCTCGGACCCACTGGTCGATCGCCGCCTTGCCGGCTCCGTAGCTGGACTCGCCCTCGTGCGGTCGTTGGCTCGCACCCGATGACACCATGATGAGGTGCTGCTCGTAGTCGTGGCCGGCGACCGCGCGCAGGAACGAGTGTCCGAGGACCTGCGCGGCCGCCGAATTGAGCAGCACGTTCCGCGTGTACTCCGCGGTGTCGGTCGTACCGGCGGGACCCAACGGTGTCAGCGTGGCGGCGTTGTGGATGAAGACCACCGTGTCGCCGTCGAAGCCGGCCAGCCGGCGGCGGAAGTCCGCCTCGACGACCGGCCAGCACGCCGGGTCGGCGAGGTCGACCGCGACGTGCTGTGTTCCCGGCGTACCGCCGCGGCGGGAGAGGTCGACGATCTCCGCGTCGCCGATCAGCGTCGCCGCGAGCGCGGCACCGAGACCGGCTGAAGCTCCCGAGATCCACACCAGCATCCGGCGGATCGCCGTCATGGGCGGGACTCCGGTCCGGTCCGGTGACAGCGTGGCACGCCAAAGTCACTCATGTGCAGTTCCCCCCTGCAGTTGTGCGTCCCCCGAGCAGCAACCCAATTGCAGCTTACTTGCTAGGTTGGGTGGCCCGGTCCCGGATGACGGAGAGCGTTCGTGTACCTACCGACAGCGGACGTGATCGCCGCCGCCTTCGATCTCGGTGCGCCGGCCGGCGAGCTCGTGCTGGTCCGTCGGGGCGATACGGATACCTGGCGCTTGGAGACGGGGTCGGGCAGCTATTTCGTGAAGGGCTACTGGCCGTCCACGGGCGGTCAGTTCACCTCCGGCGGTCTGCTCGACCAGCTCGCAGTGGCGATGTCTTTCGAGCAGCGCGCGCTGTCGGCCGGTATCGCCCTGGCCGAGCCGGTGCCGCCGGTCGATCCGGTGCTCGGCTGGGTGACGCGGATCGAGGATCGGCTGTTCCGCGTGCATCGGTGGATCGAGAGTCGGGCGATCCGACCCGAGGACGACATCGCCGAATGGCTCGGCCGGACGCTGGCGATGGTCCACCAGTTGCAGCCACTGGATCAGGTCGGTCTGCCGGAGTGGTGGCGTGCGGCGATCAGGCCGCGATCCGACTGGGAGGAGTGGTTCACCGAGGCGCGACAGCGGAGTGAGCCGTGGTCGGTGCGGGCCTGGGAACGGTTGCCGCGGATCCTCGAGTTGACCGCCCGGATCGAGGAGGTGTGCGAGACCGCGCCGGACGTCGTGATGACGCATGGCGATGTCAAGTCCCACAACCTACTAATGACGGCGAGCGGCCCGGTGCTGATCGACTGGGACAGTGTGCGGTCCGACAGCGCTGCGCTGGAGGCGGGTCGGATGGCTCACATGTTCGGCACCAAGACGCTCGACGCGTACGTCGCGGCCGGCGGCGACATCACCTGGGCCGGCAACGACCTGAACCTCAGCGTCGTCCGCAACCAACTACAAGGCATCTTCGAACGCATCCTGGTCCTGCTCGACCGCATCCCGCCACCCCGCTGGATGGCAGACCGCGACGAGATCAGTCAGCAGTTGATCGAGTCACTCGACCGCCTCGGCTGATCGACCCGGCGTCACCGCAGCCCACTCCGGCATCCACGCCACCCGGCACCACCCGCAGTCATTCCGCGAGCAGCGCGAGCACACCCAGCGAGCATTGCGAGCGCAAAATGGGTGGGTGGGGCTGCGGGCGTAGCACGCGACGGAGGAGCGCGCGGAGCAGGCTGCGAGGGGTGCTCAGGTGAGGTGTTGTTGGAGGAAGGCTAGCTCGCGGTGGAGGAGGTTTTCGATGGTGCTGGGGTTGGTGAGGCCGTGTCCTTCGCCTGGGAGGAGGACCAGTTCGTGGGGTTTGCCGAGAGCGTTGAGTGCGCCGGAGAAGCGGATCGCGTGGGTGGCCCAGACGTTGGTGTCGGCCAGACCCTGGATCATCAGGAGTGGGCGGTCGAGGTTGGCGGCATAGGGGAGATGCGACGTACGGCGGTACACCTCGGCGTTGCTGTCCGGGTGGCCGAGGTACCGCTCCTTCCAGTAGGTGTCGTAGCCGCGCTGGTCAGTGAGGGCGGCTCCGCCGATCGCGGCGTGGAAGACGTCCGGCCGATGCAGGACCGCGCCGATCGACAGGTACCCGCCGTAGCTCCAGCCACGGATCGCGACCCGATCGAGGTCCAGGTCGCCGTACCTCTCCGCAAGAGAGCGCAGGGCCTCGATCTGGTCGTCGAGCACCGGCTCGAGGATGTCGCCGACGGTCGCCCGGTCGAAGGCCGGGCCGCGCCCCGGGGTGCCGCGGCCGTCGGTGCTGAGGACGATGAACCCGTGCTCGGCGAACCACTGCGAGACCAGGTGCTGCGGCGGCCGGTACTTCAGCGCCATCTGTACTCCTGGACCGCCGTACGGCGTCAGCAGGACCGGAAGCTTCGACGATCCCGGCTCGTGCCAGGACGGCCGGAACACCGCGGTCAGCAACTCCTTCGGCCCCGACCTGACGAACTCGACCCGCAGGGCCAGCACCGGCTCTTCCTCGAACGACTCCAGCGCCTGCCCGTTCACCGTGATCCGCCGGCCGGCCAGGGTCCGCGAGTCGATCACAATCGTGCCGTCGGCAACCAATCCGCTGTGGACGCCGGGCTCCTCGGTGAGCCGCCGGACGGCGCCGTCCCAGACATACAGGTGGACCTCGGTCGGATCGGTCTGGGCCAGGAACGTCACCGTCTCACCGCTGACCTCGCGGAGCTCGTCGACCTGCAGGCCCGGTGGCGTCACCACTTCGTCGCCGATCACCAGCCGGTACGTGTCACAGGCCTGATCCCGCTCGATCCACACCAGCCGGCCGGACGCGGTCTGCGCCGGCGTCTGCTCCGGTACGGCGACGAACTGCGGATCCGTCACCTCGCGCACCAGCGTGGTCCGGCCCGATCCGGGATCCACCTCGAGCACCTGCACACACCGCTGATCCCTTGTCTGTACGACGATCAGCGGCCGCTCGACCGTCCACCCGGCGCGGACCATGTACTCGAACCGTTGCCGATCCCACTGCACCTCACGCTGTGCACCGTCGAGGTCGAGTACGAACAACCGGACGTCCGCGTTCGGCGTCCCGGCGGCCGGGTAGCGGAACGGCCGCGCCTCCGACGTCGGATCGGCCGGATCCGCGAGATACCGCAACTGGACCTGGCTCTCGTCCACCCGCGCGGCCAGGATCCGCTGCCCGTCAGGTGACCACCACAGACCCTCGCCGCGTCCCATCGACATCCAGGCACTGAACTCGGCCAGCCCCCAGAACACGTTCTCGTCGTCGTCCTCGGCAAGCACCCGCTCGCCGCTCCCGTCGACACCGATAACCCGCAGCGCCCGGTCCCGGACGAAAGCGACGGTCTTCCCGGTCGGATCGATCCGAGCCGCGGCCACCTCCTCGATCGGCAGCTGATCGAACAGCTCACCGACGAGGTCCGCCACGAACGCGTCCCGCTCCCGCAACACGACCAGGATCGACTCACTCGCGTGGTACGACGTGGCCGGTCCGACTCGCCGCTCACGCTTCGACTGAACGTCGTACGCCCAAAGTGCGTCGTCTCGTAGGAACACGACGAACCGCCCCGCCCCGACGACCTCCAGGTGACTGGGCACACCGGCCCTGAACCGCTTGGTCCGGACAAGTTGCCCCGGCAGATCCGCAACCACCCCAGCACCTCCCACGCGACAGGGCGGCCAGTCTGCCAGACCGCGGGCCCTTCCGAACCTAAACCCGCTCTGGGGCGAAGAGTTCGCCGTAGTGGGTGGGAGTTGCTGCCGAACCGGCTGCCTGCAGCAGGCCCCAGAGAAGTGAGGAATTGGCAGTGAGGACCGGGCGGCGGAGGTCCTGTTCGAGGGCGGAGATGATGCCGACGCTGCGGAAGCCGTTGCCGCCGATGAAGACGGCGTCGGCCTCGTCCGGTGTGTGCTTCGTGATCCAGGCGAACAGTTCGGACGGGTTGATGCTGCGCTGGCTGCTCGGTAGACCGCAGGGTGCGTGGACGACGACGTCCAACCCCTGCGAGATGAAGTAGTCGGCCCCGAGACGGTTGAGCTCGGCATCGAACCAGGGTGGATCGTAGAGCGCGATCCGGCGGGCATTCAGCTTCTTGAGCCCGGCCACGGCCGACGCGCACGTCGCGACGACCGGGATACCCGCGCTGTGCTGCATCAGCCGGTCGAGCGCCTTCTGCTCACCATCCGCGCCGACGACGTACGCCGAACTGGTGAACCCGATGCCGATGGCAGCCAGTGGTGCGGCCGCCAGCAGGGACACGGCTTCGTCGATGTACGGCGGCTCGACGAATGCCTGGACCGGCGCCAGCGGGATGGTCGGATCCATCACTCCGCCGGTCGTCATCGCCCCGAACGGAACCCGCGCCGCGTGCACGCGCACCCCCTCCGGAGCCATCGCCTGCAACTCGGACTCCGGCCCGACATCACCGTGCGGTGTCAGCACCCCGAGCCGAACCCGAACGTCCCACCCATCCGGCTGCCACATCATCCGCTCCTTCCCCCTGCTTCGATTGTGCGCCGACATCACGGGCAGGTGAACCCTGGACCCTCGGCGAACAGTAGGCTGAGGTGTGCATCGTGGTGACTTGATCGCTGGGCGTTACGAGCTGGTCGCAAGGCTCTGCCGGGGCGGTATGGGCGAGGTCTGGACCTGCCGGGATCGTGAGCTCCGCCGGGATGTGGCCGTCAAGTTCCTGGCCCTGGACGACGCCGTCACCCCCGACCTCGTACAGCGCTTCGACCGGGAAGCCGTCGCCGCCGCGCAGATCAACCACCCGAACGTGGTCGCTCTCCACGACCGCGGCGTCGACAAGGACCACCTCTATCTGGTGATGGAGCGAGTCGAGGGTGCGACGCTCGCCGCGCACCTCCGCTCGTCCGGCCCGTTGGCGCCCGGACGGGCCCTGGAGATCGCGCAGGAGATCTGTGCCGCGTTGGTCGCCGCGCACAAGGCGCACGTCATCCACTACGACATCAAGCCGCTCAACGTGATGCTCACCGCGGACGACCGGGTCAAGGTGGTCGACTTCGGCATCGCCGGGTTCGTGCAGACCACCTTCACGGTCGCGCGCTCGGCCGATCTCCCGACCGCGGGCACGCCGGAGTACGGCGCCCCCGAGCAGTTCGGCACCGAGCGCGGCGACGAACGCTCCGACCTGTACGCGTTGGGCGGCGTGCTGTTCACGCTGCTGACCGCCCAGCCGCCGTTCACCGGTCCGAACGGCTTCGCCGTCGTACAGCGCAAGCTGACTGAGCCGGCTCTTTCGGTCGCCTCGCTGCGGCCGGACCTCCCGCCGGCAGTGGTGCATCTGGTCGACGACCTGTTGCGACGTGACCCGGACCAGCGCCCGCAGAAGGCCGCCGAGGTCCTTGAGCGGATCGCCCGACTTCGCACCGCTCTCGACGTACTGGACCTGTCCGACGCGACCACTGTCGTTGCCAAGGGCCCCGACTTCGTCCAGCCCACCAGGCGCATGCCGGGGAACGACGGTTCGTTCGAGATCGGGTGGGGCGAGGACGCGCGCTCCGGCGGCCGCAGCGTGTGGCTCACCGTGGCTGTCTGGTTCTGCTGGCTGCTCTTGCTGTTCTTCGTGATCATGTCGTACGTGATGCCGTCGATCTACGGCAGCGTCGACTGGAAGCCGGGTGCCTGGATCGACTTCCTGCTGCATTCGCCGGCCGATGGACGCCAGATCTCGGTCGTCGGCATCATCGGCAGCCTGATCCTCGCCCTGGTGGTGACGAGGCTGGCCGGCCGGCCGCGCGTGACCCAGCCGTGGTCGCTGCGGGTCGGCCCGGACGGCATCACCACGACCGACGCGAGCGGCGCGACCGCTGCGACCGGGCCGTCCGGTCGCCGGACGTTCACGTGGAACCACGTCAAGATGGTCACGCTGGAGGAGATCCGGGTGAAGATGCTGAACCGCCCGTCCGGGGTCCACATTCGCTTCACCCAGGACGCGCCGTTCTCCGGCCGCTTCCGGCCCGCGGGCTGGAGCCACTCGCAGTTCCCCCTTGTCCGGCCGGACGGCAGCATCCCGCTGTGCGTCCTCGGCCCGCTGACCGAGGACCAGCACGCCGACCTCACCGCAGCTCTCAACCGCCACGCGGGCAACCGGTGGCACCCCGAGATCGGCTACCTCGACGGCGCCCTCTAGCCCCTAGCCCTCTAGCCCTCAGCTCTCTAGTCCTCGGCCCGGTGACTGAACCTGCCGGCGACCAGTGTCGCCAGGACCGGGAGGGTGCGCAGGTCGGGATTGGAGAGGTGGATCGGGTCGTCGGGGAGCAGGACGAGGTCGGCCGGGTCTCCGACGCTGATCGTCGTACGGCCGGCGGTGGCTGCTTCGAGGGCGGCGTTCAGCGGGATCCCCTGTTCGACGTGCCAGGGTGCGCGGTCGTCGTCGGTGCGGTGGACGGCGTCGGCGATGGCGTGCCAGGGATCTGGTTCCGAGACCGGGGCGTCGGAACCGAACTCCAGGGTCGCGCCGGCGCGGAGGAGTGAGCCGTAGGGGAAGGCGGTCGCGGTCCGGCCGGGCCAGTGCCGGTCGGCGACGTCACGGTCGCTCATCGCATGCTGGGGTTGGACCGAGGTGACCAGACCGGGCCGGGCGAACCGGGGTGCGTCCTCGGGCCGGACGAGCTGGGCGTGTTCGATCCGGCCGGTGCAGGCGACGCGTTCGAAGGCGTTCAGGGCGATCGTGTTGGCATGGTCGCCGATCGCGTGCACGGCCGGCGCCAGCCCGTTGCGGGAGGCAACGGTCATCAACCGGACCAGTTCCTCCTCGTCGATCAGCAGCAACCCGTGCTTCTCCCCGGCAACGGCCTCCGGATAAGGGTCGTGACAGTACGCAGTCCGAGTGTTGAGCGAACCATCTGCGACCAGCTTGAACGGCCCGACCTCGATCAGATCCCGGAGTACGTCGCCGGTGTGCAACCCGCGCTCGATGGTCTCGTCCAGCCACGGTTTCCACACCGACGCCTTCACCCGCAGCGGTACGGCGCCTTGCTCGGCGCGGCGCATCCAGTCGGTCCGATTGTCGGCGTACTCGAAATCGACGATCGAGGTGATCCCGCGCGCCGCCGCGGCTGCGGTTGCCTCGAGCACCCATCGGTCCACCAGCTCGGGCGCGACGTCGCGGGAGAGTTCGTAGTTGAGGTCGATGCAATCCTGTTCCCGCAGTACGCCGGTCTCGTGGTCCCGACCGAGCCGGGACAGCAACGCGGGGCTGAGCCAGATCGCATGCAGATCCTGGCTGATCACCGCCACCTGGACGCCGGGCATCGCGGATTCCAGCAGGTCCTTGTGTGGCGGCGTACTCCACAACCCGTCCCGGAACCCGTGGGCCATCACGACCTCACCGTTCACCGGCGCCGACCGCCCGCGGAGAGCCGTAGCGATGAGCTCGACCGTCTCGGCGGGGGAGTGAGCACGCTGTACGTCGATCCGGCGCCGGCGTTCGGCCCACTGCGCGCTGTGCACGTGGCCGTCGACCAGGCCGGGCATGAGGGTGGCGCCCGGGTGGTGAAGGACGTCATCGCCGGATCCCGGTCGAAGATCGCCGATCTCGACCACGCGACCGCCGTCGATGCGGACGTCGGTGATCGGTCCACCGCTGCCGAGCCGAACCTGCTGGAAGGTGATGGGCTGCATGCCGAGAACGGTAGGCAGCCGGCCCGGCCCGGACATCGTCGTCAGCCAACGAAACGGCACGGCCGGTTGTCGTCCTCGACAGTCAGCCCAGGAGACGCAGGAGCCGGAGCTGGAGCCAGATCGCGAGGACCTGATCGCCGTCGTCGAGGGCCAGGTCGAAGAGTGCCTCCACCCGGCGGATGCGGTAGCGCATGGTGTTCTCGTGGATGTTGAGCTTCTCGGCGGCCCGGACGACATCCCCGAACGAACTCAGATAGACCAGCAGGCTCTCGGCGTACACCGTCCCGTGGGCGGCATCGTGCTCCAGGATCGCTCGCACCGGACCGAGCAGCTGACTCTGGTCCGCGGCACCCTGCTCAGCCACCGTCCGCAACACGACCTCGGTCCGGACCTGCTCGACACTGGCCACCCTCGTCGACGCATCACCCCGCCCGGTCAGCACGGCCAGCACCCGATCCGCCATCGCTCGCGACTCGGCGACCTCGGCCAGCCCGGATGCACACGTCCCGATCCCGACCAGCACGTTGAGTCGCCCGGACCGCTCGATTGTCGCGGCCAGATCCTCGGCCAGCTTCAGCAGCCGGGGTGACGGCTCGTCCGTCGTCCGCGTGGGAAGGAAGGCATAGACGACGCCGGAGTCCGTCACGCACAACGCGCTCGAGTGCCAGGCCTCGCAGTACAGCGTGACCAGGTCGACGATCCTCGCCGCCGCCAGGATCGGCTCGACGTCGTCGCCGGTGGGTGCGATGACCAGTACGACGCTCGGCGTCTCGGCCTTCACCCCCAGCTGGGCCGCGGCACTCCGGGGAGCGATCGCGCCGTCGAGCAGCAGCCGGAGCGCCTCGGTGCGCTGGGCCCGTTCGGGATCGCGTTGACCGCGGGCGCGGAGCAGATGCAGTGCGGTCGCCTTGGCCGCATCGGCGAGGACGAGTTCGGCCCGGGCCACGATCGGGGGACGGTCGGTCAGCACCCAGATCAGGCCGAGCGCCTCGGTGCCGGCCCGGACCGCGCACGCCAGCCGGCTCGCGTACTCGGGGGTCGGGCTCTCGAAGTACACCGGGCTCTCGGACCGCAGTACGGCCTGATACTCCTCGTAGTTCGTCGGCCGTTCCGGTGTCTGGCGGCCGAGGATGCCGAGTCGGCGGATCTCGTCGATCTCCTGGTGCGGCAGGTTCGAGTACGCGATCACCCGGCCGGTCGGGTCCTCGATGGTGATCGCGCCGCCGATCGAAGACGCGATCGCATTCGCCAGCGCGAACAGGTCTCCGACCCCGATCGAGGTGAACCGGTCGGTGTCGTCGGAGAACGCGGGCGCCTTGCTCGACGTGATCAGCGCGTCCAGGTGCCGCCAGGCCATCTCGTCCGGCGTACTCAGCAACGCGATCCCGGCCTCGTCGGCCACGTGGGCCAGCCCGATCAGGTCGTCACCGAAGGCCTTCACGACGACTGCGCGATAACCCGCCGTTCCAGCGCTGCGGATGGTGTCGAGGGTCTGCGGGTGGGCGGCACGGCTCCCGGTCAGCAGCAGTACGCCGTCGTCCGCGGGTGGCACCGGCTCGCCAGGACCGTGGACGACGACCTCGCCGAGCTGCTCGCCCAGGCGGCCGGCGTCGGCGACCAGGTGCAGGGCGTGCCGGCCGAGTGTGTCCAGGATCCCGCTCAACGTCCGGTCGGCGGCATCCGTGGGTGGTTCGACGGGCACCACAAAGGTGGCCGACGGAATTGACTCCGCGGGGCTGACCGAACCGTGCATACATCGAGAATAGGCCCGTCGCACCGAGATGCTTTGTCGAATCCGACAAAGCGGCCGCTTCAGCTGGTGGATCCCACCGAGGCCGCCCGTGGTCGCCCCGGCGACGATGAGAACCCCCGTCCGGACGACCCGAGGAGTCGACAACGTGCTGCCCGCGTGGCTGGAAGCCGAACTGGAATCGGTACCCGAGATCGAGGTGTTCAGCACCGCCGACGAGCTGGTCGAAGGGCTCCGCGCGCTGGCCGAGCGCCACCCCGGCGTCACGTCCCTGCGCCGGGTCGGGACCTCGGGGCTCGGCGACCCGTTGCTCTGCCTGACCATCGGCAACGCGTCGCAGAATGCCCTGGTCTTCGGGTTGCCGCACCCGAACGAGCCGATCGGCGGCCTGAGCGCGCTGCACCTGGCCCGCCGGCTGTGCGAGGACGCCGAGCTGCGGGACCGACTCGGGCACCGCTGGCACGTGATCGCGTGCATCGATCCGGACGGGCTCCGGCTGAACGAGGGCTGGCTCAAGGGCCCGCTCACCCGCGAGCACTACGCGCGGAACTTCTACCGGCCGGCCGGCGACGAGCAGATCGAATGGACCTTCCCGCTCGACTACAAGACGGCGTACTTCGACGACGTCCTGCCGGAGACCGCGGCGCTGATGCGGCTGATCGATCAGCTGCGGCCGACGTTGATGTGCTCGCTGCACAACACCGAGCTGGGCGGCGTGTACTACTACCTGTCCAGGCCGGAGCCGGGACTGCACGGCGTACTGCAGGAGATCCCGTCGCGGCTCGGGCTGAGCCTGGACCGCGGTGAGCCGGAGTCGCCGTCGATCGCGCAGTACGCCGACGGGATCTTCAAGATGCCGGACATCGAGACGATCTACGACTACTACGTCGAGCACGGCGATCCGTTGCCGGAGTCGTTCGGCGGGAACAGCAGTCACTCGTACGCGCGGCCGTACGGGACGCTCACGTTGCTCAGCGAGTTGCCGTACTGGGACGACGCCCGGGTGAGTGACGCTTCGCCGTCGGCCACGTCGTACGCGGATGCGTTGCGCGAGCAGGCGGCCGGATTCCGGGACCTGGTCGGGTGGATGGAGGAGATCCTCGCGGCGACCGATGCGGACTTGAGCAGTGGGTCGGCGTTCGTGCGGGCGAGCCGGTTCTTCGCGCGGATCATGGCGCCCTCGCCGGACAGCATGGAGAAGCGGGCCGCGGAGCCGGAGTCGCAACGCCCGGCCACCGTCGCCGAGCTCGCGTCGCTGCAGGACTCCGTGCACATGTTCCGCCTGCGGTACGCCGGGATGCTGTTGCGAGCGCTCGACGCCGAGGTCGGCATCGGCAACGCGACTCCGGCGATCCGGACCGCGCGGACCCGGCTGGCGGCGCAGTACGACGCGTGGGTTGCCGAGGACAAGGCCGCCGGCAGCGCCGAACCGATCCCGATCCGTTCTCTGGTCGCGACGCAGTACGCCGCTCTGATCGCCACCGCCGAGTACTTGCGGCGATGAGGATCCAGCAACTCCGTGAGGAGCTCGCCGCCGGTCCTGTGGACGGTGTCCTGGCTCGCTTCTGGGCCGAGGTCGCTCTGGTCGGCACGCCGCTGGTCGAGCCGTACGACGCGGAGCACCGCCTGGTCACCTTCCTGTGGAAGGAGGAGGCGCCGATCGACACCGTCGTGGTGATCGGCGGCCCGGCGCTGTGGTGGGAGATTCCTGACAACCAGCTGGAGCACATTCCTGGCACCGACGTCTGGTTTCGCAGCTACGTCACCCGGGCCGACCTCCGCGGCAGATACGTCCTCTCACCGAACGACTCCCTCAAACCGTTGGAAACAGCCGGCACCACCGCCGCCGTCACCCGAAACGCCACCTTCGTCCCGGACCCCTTCAACCGCGCGCCCTTCACCCTTCCCGAGATCCCGGGCGACTCCGTGAGCCCTGCCCAACACTTCTCCACTTTCGCTCTCGACCAGGCAACACCGCGTGCGTGGGCCGCGCCGCGCCCCGAGGTGCCGCGCGGCACGGTGACCGACACAACGCTCGACGAACGACGCATCTGGTGGTGGCAGTCGGTCCCGCGGGTGGAGGATCCCGCACTCCTGATCCTCCTGGACGGCAGGGACTGGACGGAGGCCCTGCCGATCTTCCCGACGCTCGACAACCTGGTGGCCGAGGGGTTGCTTCCGCCGTTGGTCGCGGTCTTGCCGGACAGTGTTGACTTTGCGACCCGAGCTCGGGAACTGCCTTGTAATGAAGGGTTCGCGGAGTTCCTGGCGGACGAGTTGGTGCCGTGGGCAAGGAAGCTGACCGGCGCGACGGACGACCCGCGGCGTACGGTGATCGCCGGGAAGAGCTACGGCGGATTGGCCTCGGTGTTCGCCGGACTGCGTCGGCCTGATGTGTTCGGGAACGTGATCGCACAGTCGGGTTCGTTCTGGTGGGCTCCACCGGGTGAGTCGCCGGAGTGGCTACTGCGTCAGGTCGACAGCGAGTTGCCGGTGCGGTTCTGTCTGGACGTCGGGTTGCAGGAAGGCGACTGGATGATTCCCCAGACCAAGCGGTTGGCTGCAGCACTGACGCCGTACGCCGAGGACGTGCTGTACCGCGAGTACAACGGCGGCCATGACCTCACTTGCTGGCTGGCCGAACTACCCACCGAGCTTCAGTGGGCTTATGGCAGCCCTTGGCGTTGAACTTCAGCCGGCACTACCCCGTTCAGGTTAGTGAGGGACCTCTGAGCCGTCGCCCACCGAAGGAGCGTCACCGATGCGGATCACTTCGCGCATGGTCGTAGCGTTCGTCACCTGCCTCATCGCTGGGGTGGTCTCGGCGCCCGCGGCCAACGCCGCCGACACCGTGCCGCCCACGTCACCCTCCAACGTTCGGGTGCTCGCCACCGGCCCCAGCACCGTGACGATCTCGTTCACCGGCTCGACCGACAACGTCGGGCTGAAGTGGTACGTCGTACGGGTCGGTGGCCGCGAGCAGGCCACGACCTCACCGAGCTCGACCCAGGTCGGCGGACTTCTGTCGAACACGAGCTACTCCCTCACGGTGGTCGCGGTCGACAAGGCAGGCAACGTGTCAGTGCCGAGCGCGCCGGTCACGTTCACCACCACAGCATGGCCCTCGCCGACCGGACTTCGGGTGACGAGCAGCGCCGGCGGTACCGTCAGCCTCGCGTGGAACCGGCCGGCGAACATGGACCCGTATCGGTACCTGATCTACGACTCCGGCCGGCCCGAGGCAGCCGCGAAGACCGAAACGGTGACGATGCAGCGCCTCACCGGAGGCACCCACACGTTCACCGTCAAGGCGATGCACTCGAACCAGGACGTCTCGCCGCCGAGCACCTCGGTGACGGTGACGGTGCCACCCAGAAGTACCGATGTGACCGCGCCGAGCGCTCCGGGCAACCCGACGATCTTCCTCCCCGAGGAAGGCGATGAGCTGACGACCTGGACCGCGTCCACAGACGCGACCGATCCGTCGTCGAGCCTCACCTACGACATGCTGCAGAGCTGGGCCGGCGACCTGTTCACGGTGCGCTACGCCGTCACAGGCACACAAGTCTCCGGCTTCTTCGTCGCCGCAGTCAGAGCAGTCGACCCAGCCGGCAACCGCTCCGCCCCCGCTCTGACGACTGTGCTCTGGTAGGCCGGTTCCACACGTAGGCTCGCTCGCTGTGGAGCACCCGGACTTCGCCGAGATGCCGCTGATCGACACCGTGCTGGTTTCCTAAGTCCACCACTCGGTGCCGTTGATGAATCCGGTCCGGTGGGTGTTGTTCCAGCGGAAGACTTCCTGGCCGCGAATGAAGGCTTGTTCTGCTCGTTGCATCGGGTCCAAGGGGTCGCCGGACCAGATGCAGAGGTCGGCGTCCTTGCCGGGGACGAGTGAGCCGATGCGGTCCGCTACGCCGAGGACGCGGGCGGGGTTGAGGGTGATCGCGCGGAACGCGACGTCACGGTCCAGGCCTTCGCGGACGGCGTACGCGGCCTGGACGTGGAGGAGGTTGGCGGGGATCACCGGGTGGTCGGTGACCAGGGACAGTTCGATGCCGGCCTCGGCGAGGAGGCGGGCGTTGCGGAAGGCGCGGTTGCGGAGCTCGACCTTGCCGCGGCCGACGATCAGCGGGCCGAGCAGCACCGGGATGCCATGCTCGACGAGTACGTCGGCGACGAGATGTGCCTCGGTGCCGTGATCCACCACGAGGTCGTACCCGAACTCGTCGGCCAGTCGCACCGCCGTGAGAATGTCGTCCGCCCGATGACAGTGCTGCCGCCACGGGATCTCCCGCCGCAACACCCGCGCCAGCGCTTCCTTCCCCAGATCGATCGCCGGACGAGACGCCGTACGGCGGGCCTCGTCGTACTCACGTGCCTCGGCCAGCGCCTGCCGGATCACCGCGGCGATACCCATCCGGGTCGACGGCAGCCGTCCCGCGTCGCCGTAATGCTTCTTGGGGTTCTCGCCGAGCGCCGACTTCATCCCGGCCGGCGACCGCAGCACCATCTCGTCGACGGACCGTCCCGCGCACCGGATCGCGACCGTCTCGCCCGCGATCGGATTGCACGAGCCGGGATTCACCCCGACCGCCAGCACTCCACCGCCGATCGCGTCCCGAAACCCGTGGTCCAGATGGTTGATCGCGTCGAGCGCCCGCAGCTGCGCCGTGACCGGCGCGGTCGCCTCGTCGTGGTCGTCACCCGCCAAGCCCTCGCCCTCCTCGAGCGTGCCCATGTGCGTGTGCGCGTCGACGAACCCCGGCAGCACCCACCGCCCCCGCGCATCAACCACTTCGGCACCAGGCGGTACGGCGACCTCCGCGCCGACAGCCGTGATCCGTCCGTTCTGGATCAGCACAGTGCCACCGACAACAGGTGATCCCTCGACCGGAACCACCGTTCCACCCACGATTGCCGTCTGCATCGAGTCATCGTGGCCGAGTCGCCGTCCGAGTGGGCTGTCGATGACGACAACATCGGCGAAGCCTTTCTGATCTCTCCGATAAGGCTGGTTGTTCCCGGCCACGCGGAGGATGTTGCCGACCGAGCCATGGGAGGCACGAACCACATGAAGAATCCACGTAGACGCCTGACGGCCGCCCTCGCCGTGCTCGGCCTGGTGCTGGCGGGGTGCGCGGGTGAGAGCTCCGCCACCGACGACAGTGGCACGTTCTCGGTCGGCGTACCGACGTTCTTCGTCCAGAACCTGACGCCAGGCAGCTCCGGCAGCAGCTACGTCGACTACGCGATCTGGTCGCCGCTGACCCGGGTCGACGGTCAGAGCGGCGAGCTGGAGATGCTGGTCGCCGACTCGATCGAGTCGACCGACAACGTCACCTGGACGGTGAAGCTGAAGAGCGGCTGGACCTTCCACGACGGCAGCCCGGTCACCGCCAAGTCGTTCGCCGACTCCTGGAACGCGACCGCGCTCGGCGCGAACGCCCTCACCGGCAACGCGAGTATGGCGATCTTCCAGGGCTACACCGCGATGAACCCGCCGAAGGGCACGGCGCCAGCGAAGACGCTGTCCGGCGTCCAGGTCGTCGACGACTCGACGCTCGAGCTCACGCTGAACAAGCCCAACGCGCTACTCCCGTACGTCCTGTCCGCGACCGCATTCGCGCCGCTGCCGGAGAGCGCAACCAAGGACCTGAAGGCGTTCGGCACGCACCCGATCGGGAACGGTCCGTTCAAGACCAGTGGCTGGGAGGCCGGGGCCCAGGAGATCAAGCTCGAGCGGTACGACGGCTACGCCGGTACGAAGGCAGCCGCGGCCGGCGTCGACGTGCGCGTGTACCAGCAGACCGGCGCGATCTACACCGACTTCCAGGCCGGCACGATCGACCTCGCGCTGCTCGACGGCGCGGACCTGTCCAAGGCCAAGAAGGACACCCCCGACCAGGTCGTCGACGTCCAGTACCCGGCGATCGTCTACCTGAGTTTCCCCTTGTACGACAGCAGGTTCGCCAACCCCGAACTGCGCAAGGCGATCTCGATGGCGATCGACCGCGAAGCGATCGTGAAGTCGCTGCTGGCCGGCAACGCCAAGGCCGCGACCGGACTCGCACCGCCCACGCTGACCGGCGGCGGTGAGGCGAAGTGCGAGAGCTGCACCTACGACCCGCAGAAGGCGAAGGCGACGCTGCAGGCGGCCGGCGGCTGGAACGGCCCGATGGTGCTCTACACCTACCAGGACCCGACCAACGAGAAGGTCCTGCATGCGATCGCCAACCAGCTCAGGACGAACCTCGGCATCGCCAACGTCACCTTCGAGGCGCAGCCGATCGCGCAGCTGTACGAAGGCTTCGCCGGCAAGGCGGTCAAGGGCCCGAGCCTGCTGTACTCCGGTTCGCCGTACCCGCACATCTACGCGATGGCCGACCAGATGTTCTCCACCGGCGCACCGCTGAACGTGACCGGCTACGACTCGAAGTCGTTCACCGGACTGCTCGGTCAGGCCGCATCGAGTAAGGACACGACCGCGTTGGCCAAGCAGGCGGCTGAGCAGGCGCTGACCGACGTACCGGTGGCTCCGCTCTACTGGCCGATGGGTGGTCTGGTTCATTCCGAGCGGCTGAGCGACGTGGTACCGGAGGTCCTTGGCGGTGCCCGGCTGGCGGTCGTCAAGGCGGGCTGACGATGACCGGCTACGTGCTCCGGCGGCTGGCCGGAATGGTCCCGGTCGTGATCGGTACGACGCTGCTCATCTTCGCCGCGGTCTACGCCTTGCCGGGTGATCCGATCAAGGCGCTGGCCGGACCGGGAAGGGTGTTGTCGCCATCGGTCGAGGATGCGTTGCGGGAGCGGTTCCATCTCGATCAGCCGCTCTGGGCGCAGTACGGGCACTACCTGAGCGGCCTGGTCCGCGGCGACCTGGGCATCGACCTGCAGGGTCACGAGGTCTCCGCGCTGGTCGCCCGGGCCTGGCCGTACACCCTGCAACTCGGGCTGACGGCGTGGGCGATCATGGCGATCGTCGGCATCTCGCTCGGCACGTACGCCGGGATGCGGCAGGGCGGCGCGGTCGACTGGGTGGTGCTCACCGCGACCACCGTGGTCGTCGGGCTGCCGTACTTCGTGATCGCGTACGTCGCCCAGATCGTGCTCGGCGTCAACCTCGGCTGGTTCCCGACGTCCGGGGTACGCGAAGGCTGGCCGGCCAGTTATTTGATGCCGGCCACGGTTCTCGCGCTGTTCGGCATCCCGGAGCTGGTCCGGCTGACCCGGGCCAGCATCGTCGAGAACCGGTACGCCGACTACGTCGACACCGCGGTCGCGAAAGGTCTGCCGCATCGGATGATCGTGGTCCGGCACATCCTGCGGAACTCGCTGGTCCCGGTGGTGTCGGTGCTCGGGCTGAGCCTCGGCTACATGGTCAGCGGCACGGTGCTGATCGAGGGCATCTTCAACATCCCGGGCCTCGGGTACGTCGTCTTCAACGGGATCTCGCAGCAGAACGGGCCGGTCGTGGTCGGCGTCTGCAGTCTGCTGGTGCTCGTCTACCTGTTCATCAACCTGCTCGTGGACATCGTCTACGGGCTACTCGACCCGAGGATCAGCCTTGCCGGCCGCCGTTGAGACCCCGACCGTCGCCACCGTCCCGGTCCGGCGTCGCCGGCTGCTGCGCAAACCCAGGATCGCGATTCCGGCGGGCGTGGTGCTGATGGTCCTGCTGGTGGCCGCCGTCCCGGGGCTGTTCACCCAGACCGATCCGCGGGCGTGCGATCTCAACAACAGTGGGCTCGGGCCGGTCGCCGGGCACCCGTTCGGCTTCGACATCCAGGGCTGCGACCTGTACAGCAACGTTGTCCACGGCACCCGTTCGTCGGTGACGATCGGGTTCACCGTGACGGCGGGCTGTGTGCTGATCGCGTTGGTGCTCGGGTGTCTGGCGGCCTACTACCGGGGCTTCGTGGACACGGTCGTGAGCCGCACGATGGACATCTTCTTCGGATTCCCGGCGCTGGTCGGGCAGGTGGTCATCCTCAGCACGTTGCATCAGCGCAACGTCGTGGTGGTGTCCGCGGTGCTGATCCTGTTCGCCTGGCCGGCGATGACGCGGCTGATGCGATCGGCCGCGCTGGCGACCGTCGACCTGGACTTCGTGAAGGCGGCGCGCGGGCTCGGCGCCGGGCCGGTTCGGGTGATCGTGCGGCACGTGCTGCCGAACTCGTTCGCGCCGATCCTGGCGGTTGCCAGCCTCGGCATCGGCGGGATGATCACCGCGGAGTCGGCGCTGACGTTCCTCGGGGTCGGGTTGCGGGCGCCGTCGATCTCGTGGGGTGTTCAGCTCAACCAGGCGCAGGACTCGTTCAGCGAGCACCCGCACCTGCTGCTGTTCCCGTCGTTGTTCCTGTCCGTCACCGTGCTGGCGTTCGTGATGCTGGGCGACGCCCTGCGGGATGCCTTCGATCCGAGGTCGCGATGAAGACAATGGACTCCCTACCCGACGCGCAGCTCGCCGCTCCGGTGCTCGAGGTCTCGGACCTGAGCGTGGAGTTCCGGACCGCTCGCGGCTGGGGCGTTGCTGTCGATGGCGTTGATCTCTCCTTGCGCCCAGGCCGGACCTTGGCCGTACTCGGTGAGTCCGGATCGGGGAAGAGCGCGACCGCACGAGCGATCATGGGCGTGCTGCCGGCCCAGGTCGGGCGGGTCAGTCGCGGGCAGGTCGTTCTGCACGGTCGCGACATCCTGCAGTTGCCCGCGGAGGAACGTCGTACTGTCCGTGGCGCGCAGGTCGGCATGGTGTTCCAGGACGCGTTGTCCGCGCTGAACCCGGTGCTGCCGGTCGGCTACCAGATCGGCGAGGGCTGCCGGGTGCACCTAGGGATGTCCCGACGCGCGGCGCGGCAGCGGGCGATCGAGCTGCTCGAGCTGGTCGGCATTCCGGACGCGCGGCGGCGGGTGAACGACTACCCGCATCAGTTCTCCGGCGGGATGCGGCAGCGGGTGATGATCGCGACCGCGCTGGCCGCCGACCCGGAGATCCTGATCGCCGACGAACCGACGACCGCCCTCGACGTCACCGTGCAGGCGCAGATCCTGCAGTTGCTGGCGAAACTCCAGGCCGATCGGCAGATGAGCCTGATGCTGATCACCCACGACATGGGCGTGGTCGCCGGGATGGCCGACGACATCCTGGTCATGTACGCCGGTCGCGTCGTCGAGCAGGGCCCGGCGGACAAGGTGTTCGACGCGCCGGCGCATCCGTACACGCGGGCGTTACTGGACTCGATCTGCACGCCCGAGCAGAAGGGCAAACCGCTCCGCGTGATCAGCGGTCAGCCACCGGACCTGGGCAATCTGCCGTCCGGCTGTGCCTTCCGCACCCGCTGCCCGCAGGCGGTCGAACTCTGTAAGACAAGTCCACCCGTCATGCAGGTGTCACACGATCACTTCGGTAGATGTCATGTCGCGGGAGGTGCCTGATGACCACCGTCCTGCGGGCTTCCGGCGTACGACGGACCTATCGCATCGGCGGCCCGTTGAGCCGAGGGCTGGTGCGCGCGGTCGATGGGGTGAACCTGGAGTTGCAGGCGGGGGAGACCCTCGGCATCGTCGGCGAGTCCGGCTCCGGGAAGTCGACGCTGGCGCAGCTGCTCGTCGGGATGGAACGTCCGACCGACGGCACGATCGACCTGCTGGGGGAGCCACTGCACCTGATGCGCGGTCGTCGCCTGCGGCAGGCGCGGCGGGACATCCAGTTGGTCCACCAGGACCCGTACACGTCGCTGAATCCGCGGATGACGATCGGTGCGATCGTCCAGGAGCCGCTGGAGATCCATCCGGACGTGGTGCCGCGAGCCAAGCGTCGTACGGCGGTCGCCGAGTTGCTGGAGATGGTCGGGCTGAACCCGGATCATCTGGAGCGGTTGCCGCACCAGTTCTCCGGTGGCCAACGGCAACGAGTCGGGATCGCCCGGGCGTTGGCGTTGCGGCCGAAGGTGCTGGTGTGTGACGAGCCGGTGTCGGCGCTCGACGTGTCGGTGCAGGCGCAGATCATCAACCTGCTGGAGCGGCTGCAACGTGAGCTGGGGCTGGCGTACGTCTTCATCGCGCACGATCTCGCGGTGGTGCAGCACATCGCGGACCGGGTCGCGGTGATGTACCTCGGCCGCTTCGTGGAGGAGGGCGGCTACGAGCAGGTGTACGAGCAGCCGCGTCATCCGTACACCAAGGCGTTGCTGGCCGCCGTACCGCAGCCGGATCGGTCGGCTCGGCACCGACCGCTGGAACTGGTCCTGCAGGGTGAGCCGCCGAGCCCGCTGAATCCACCGTCCGGCTGTCATTTCCGGACCCGCTGTTGGCAGGTGCAGGACCGTTGCTCGGTCGATGATCCGGCTCTGCAGCGTGGTGTGGCCTGTCACTATCCATTGGGGGAGATCCATGCTGGCCGATCCTGAGACCACCACCGGCGGCTTGACCGCGGCCGAGGCGGCAGCGCGATCCGCTGTCGTCTCGGTGCGGGCCTATCAGGTCTCACTGGACCTGACCGAGCTGCTCGAGACCGACGTGTTCAGTTCGCGTACGGTGATCGAGTTCGAGTACGACGGCGTCGGCGGACCCGGGATGACCTGGGTCGACCTGGTCGCCGCCGAGGTCGTGGCCGTCGAGCTGGACGGTACGACGCTGGATCCGGACGAGGTTGTCCGGGGCAACCGGATTCGCATCGGTCCGCTGGGTGGACGGCATCGGCTGGACGTGGTCGCCCGGCAGCGGACCGACGTACCCGGACGTGGGTTGTCGCGGAGTGTCGACAATCAGGATGTCTACGTGTGGACGCAGTTCCAGCCGTTCGACGCGCGGCGGATGTTCGCGTGTTTCGACCAGCCGGACCTGAAGGCGACGTTCGCGTGCACCGTCCGGGCGCCGCTGGAGTGGTCGTGTGTGAGCAATCGGGTCGAGTCGTCGGTGATCGAGGACGGCGACGCGGCGATCTGGACGTTCCCGCCGACGGTCCCGCTGCCGACGTACGCGACGGCTGTGTGCGCCGGGCCGTTCCACGTCGTCCGGTCGGCCGGAATGGCCTTGTACGCAAGGCGATCGCTGGCCGCGCCGCTCGAGCGCAACGCGGCCGAGCTGTTCGCGTTGAGCCGACGCGGGCTCGAGCTGTTCGAGCAGACCTTCGGCCTGGCGTACGACGGTGACTCCTACGACCACGTGTTCCTGCCGGACCAGGCCGGTGCGATGGAGAATCACGGGTGCGTGACGTGGAACGACCAGGTGATCTACCGGTCCGAACCGACCGCCGAACAGCGGCGTCGGCGGGCGCTGGTGTTGTTTCACGAGATGGCGCACATGTGGTTCGGCAACCTGGTCACCCCGCGATGGTGGGACGGGTTGTGGCTCAGCGAGTCCTTCGCGGACTGGGCCGCGGTGTGGGCGGGTGCTGAGCTCGGAGTACTCGACAGCCGCTGGTCGGTGGCGATGGCACTGGAGAAGGAACGAGCCACGGACGCGGACCAGTTGTCGTCGACGCATCCGGTCAGCCGACCGGTGCCGGACCTGGCCGCGGCGGAGGCGAACTTCGACGCGATCACCTATGCCAAGGGTGCGTGCATGCTGCGCCAGTTGGTCGAGCAGGTCGGCGAGGAGGCCTTCCTCACCGGGCTGCGGGACTACTTCCGACTGCATGCTGGAGGCAACGGCAGTCTGGCCGCGCTGCTCGCCGCGCTCCAGCCGTTCGCCGCGATCGACCTGGCCGCGTGGTCCCGCGAATGGCTGGAATCGAGCGGTATCAACACGCTCTCCCTGCGAACCACCAGCGAGGACGGGCACTACACCTCCGCGGTCCTGGTCCAGTCGGACCCACCACGGCGTCACAAGCTCTCGATCGGCGATCACCTCGTCGAGATCACTGGAGCACGGACCGACATACCGGCGCTGGTCGGAAAGCCCACGGCCGACTTGCTGTTGCTCGACGCGACCGATGCGACGTACGCGCTACTGCGGCCCGACGATGCGCACACGTTGATCAAGACGGCCCACACGTTGACCGACCTGGTCGCGCGCTCGGTGGCCCGGCGTACCGTCCGAGGGCTTCTGCGCGACGCGACCATCCCGGCCGCGGATGTCGTCGAGTACGTGGCCCGATCGCTGGTCACCGAGAAGGACCTGACCCAGTTGAAGGCACTCACCACCCTGGGCGCCGACGCCGCGGGGCCGTCCGCGCCGCCCGCCCAGCGCGAGTCGCTCGAACGACGACTCGCCGGTGCCTGCCTCGAAGCACTCGAAGCCGCAACGGGCGACCACTGGCTGGTCCTTGTCGAAGGCCTCGCCGACTTCGCCGATGAGTTGCCGTTGCTGGACTCGCTCCTCGCCGACGACCTGCCCCAGACGATCCGGTGGCGGCTGATCACCCGGCGGGTCGCGCTCGGGCTTGCCGATGACACCGCCGCCGAGCTGGCCCGCGACCATGATCCGGATGCGCAGTGGCACGCCGCCGCGGCCCGGGCGGCGGCTCCGACACCGGAAGCGAAGCGCGCAGCACTTGACCTCATGCTCACCGCGCCCGGCGTCCCGGTGTCGGCGTTGCGGAGCTTCGGCCAAGCGTTCTGGCAACCGCGTCAGAGCGCCGTACTGGCGGGCTTCCCGATGCGTTTCCTGGATCGGCTGCCGGCCTTCGGCGAGCAGGCCGGTTGGCCGGCCGCTCAACGGGCGGTGCTGTACGCGTTCCCGACGGTCGGCATCACCGACGCCTTTCTGGCCCGCGCCGTCGATCTCGACGTACCGCTGCTGCTCCGTCGAGCCCTGACCGACCAGGCCGAGCAGGCGGCCCGGCGACGGGGCTAGGGCTTGAGGGCTGCGATCTGCTCGAGGATGCGCCAGTCCTCTTCCGCGGTACGGCGTACGTCCGGGCTGATGTAGGTGTCCAGTACGACGTACTCCGCGCCCAGCTCGGCGAGGCCGGCCAGGTCTGCCCGGATCTGGTCGAGTGATCCCTCGCCGAGCACTCGGTCGTCGTCGGCCAGTTCACTCGTGGGATGGGCCCGGATCCGCGGGCAAGGGCCGGTGCCGTAGCGCCCGCTTCAGCCGCGGCGGCTCGCAACATCGGCATTCCCTTGTCGCGCAGCCAGTGTGGATGCGGGTTGATCGGATGCCAGGCGTCACCGTGCTGGATCGCCCGCCGGATCGCGGCCCGCCCGGCCCCGCCGACCCACACCGGCGGGCTTCGGTCCGGCCGCGGTCCGGTGTGGATCTCGTCGTACGGCGCATAGGGTCCGGGCGACGAGGTGACGTCGTTGCTCCAGGCAGCCACGATCGCGGCCAGGTACTCGTCGGTGATGGCTCCGCGACGGTCGAACGGTACGCCGAGTGCGGCGTACTCCTGCTCGGACCAGCCCGACCCGACACCGAGCACGAACCGGCCGTTGCTGAAGTGGGCCAGGTTCGCGCCGACCCGGGCGGTCTGTAGCGGGTGACGGTAGGGGAGGACCATGACCGATGTGCCGAACTCGAGTCGCGTGGTGTGCGCCGCGAGCCAGGTGATCGTGGTGAGCGGGTCGTAGAACGGGACCGGGTAGAGGGCCTGCACCTCGGGCGCGAGGGCGAGGTGGTCGGAGATCATCGCCAGTGCGAACCCGGAATCCTCGGCGAACCGCGCCCAGCCGAGCAACGACTCCGGCGTGGTGCCGGGACCGTAGTTGAGCAGGTTCAGCCCGAGCTTCACCGTCGGCTCTCCAGGAAGGCGGTGAACGGCTCGCGTGCTTCGGCCAGCTCGATCTGCTCGATCCGGCCGGGATCGAGTTGGCGGGCGGCTGCCTGGATGTCGAACAGCACGGGTGCGAACGGCGTCCCGAGATCCGGCACCCATTCCTTCGGGGCCGCATAGACGATCCGGTCGATCTCGGCCGCGATCGCGACCGTGTGGCAGATCGGGCACGGCTCGCAGCTCGTGTAGAGCGTCGTACCGGTCAGCGTGATCGTCCCGAGCTCCCGGCACGCAGCCCGTACGGCGACCACCTCGCCGTGGGCGGTGGGGTCGTTGTCCGCCAAGGACGTGTTCACTCCGGTCGCGACGACGTCCGCGCCGTTCGCGATCACCGCACCAAACGGTAACTGTCCTTCGGCCCCGTTCACCCGCGCCAACTCGATGGCCTGTCGCAACAACGAAAGATCCATGGGCTGACGCTACCGGCTAAGCGCCGCTCGCGACCGTCACCACCAGGTCCGCGGCCCGGTTGGTGAGCTCGCGGCGGCTGGTTGCGCCGGCGTGGATCTGCAGGGCGACGCCGTCGAGGACCGAGGTGATCAGCCGGGCCCGGGCGGCGACCTCCGCGTCACGCAACCCGGGGGAGACCCGGCGGACCAGGACGCCGAGCTCGCGGTAGAAGGTCTCGTAGATCTCGCGGTTGAGCTCGCGGAATCGCTCGTGGTGGTAGGCGAGCAACGACATGGTTCCGAAGATGCTGCCGGCGCCGGTGGTCCAGTTCCGGACGAGCGCGCGGGCGGCGGTCTTCAGGCCT
Organism: Kribbella sp. NPDC049174; assembly: GCF_043197365.1. Classification (NCBI taxonomy): domain Bacteria; kingdom Bacillati; phylum Actinomycetota; class Actinomycetes; order Propionibacteriales; family Kribbellaceae; genus Kribbella; species Kribbella sp. NPDC049174. The sequence continues at coordinate 1,220,475 of NZ_JBICSZ010000002.1, forward strand.
TCGGCCGACTCGACGGTCGTCGCCTGCCGGACAGCCTCGAGGTCGTGGTCGAACTCGGCCCGGATGACCGCCTCGAGCAGATCGTCGCGGGTGGCGAAGTAGTACTGCAGGTTCCCGAGTTTCATCTCCGCCTTGGCCGCGACCCGGCGCAGCACGAACTGGTCGAACCCCTCCTCGACCAGCAGGTCACGCGCGGTCGCCAGTACCGCGTCGCGCCGGGTCTGGCCGCGCTGGCTCAGCGAGCTGCTCATGGACAGGCAGTCTACCGCTCTAGGTCAATGACCTAGTATGGGTCATTGACCTAGAAATGAACCGATGAAGGGAACCTCCATGCCAGACCGCATGACCGTCGCCGAGCGCGAGGCGTTCCTGTCCGACGTCCGGGTCGGCGTCCTCAGCGTCGCGTCGGACCGGCCCGACCGGGCGCCGATCAGTGCGCCCGTGTGGTACGACTACAGCGCCGGGACCGGCGTCGTCACGATCATGATGAACGCGAGTTCGCGCAAGGGTGTGGCGCTCGAGGCCGCCCAGCGGTTCGTTCTCGTCGTGCAGTCCGAGACGCTCCCGTACCGCTATGTGACCGTCGAGGGCCCGCTGTCCGAAGTACGGCGTCCCGACACCGAGAAGGACCTGCTCCCGCTGGCCGTCCGCTACCTCGGCGAAGAAGGCGGCCGCGCGTACGCGAAAGGCTGGGAGGAAGCCGGTGCCGCAGCCACCGACCTCGTCTACATCATGAAGCCAACCCACTGGAACACAGCCGACTTCACCAACGACCTCGCTTGACGCCGTCGTCCAGCAAGCCAAGCGAGTGAAGGGTGCGCTCCTCTCACTCCCACCCCGAGCGAAGGACCTCACCCCGCCCCGAGCGAAGAACCTCACCCGCCCCGAGCGAAGCGAGGGGCGGGTGCTTATCCGTGCTTGTCCTTGTAGCGTTGGCGGGCCGTGTTGACGAGCTCCAAGTAACGCTTCGATCCCTTGGCCTCGAGCTCCTGCTGGAAGGCGTCCCACTCGGTGAGAGGCTTCCGCCCAAGGATGAACTCGAGCGTGCGGCGATCGACAGTGTCCTTCAGCGGCGTCGTGAGCAGCGTGACCTGCTCGCGTTCGGCGTCCGAGAGCGGTGCAGGTGGACTCTCGGGCGCCGGCTTGCGACTCGACAGCGTGGCCTGCTGGAACGCCACTTCCTCGTCCGACTGCATCGAGCGTTCCAGTTCGGTCGTCAGACCGTCCTGCAGCGCGTTCAGGGCGAAGCCGTAGTCGCGCTCCAGATCCTTCTTGGCGCCTGGGTTCAGACTCAGGTAGCCGATCCCGTCCGCGAGCTTCCGCTTACGCGCGGCATCCTTCGTGTAGGTGACACCCTCGACACCCCACTTGACGAACTCCTTCGCCGCCTTGTCGTAGCAGAGCCAGTCGACGAACTGCAGCATGGCGACGAAGTTCGGGTGCTTGCGGGCCTCGGCGCTGATCATGAAGCCGTGCCACAGCCGCCCGCCGCCCATCAGCGGACCCGCGGGCCCGGCCGGCTGCACGATCTTGGTGATCTTGTACTTGCCAGGGCCGAGCAGTTGATCCATCTGCCGCCGCCAGAGCGGGATGTTGCCGGAGTTCCCGTTCGTCACCAGTGACTTGCCGGTGACGAACTTCCGCTCGGCCAGCTCGGTGGCCTGGTGTACGACTCCGGATCCATCAGACCGTCGGCGATCAGGCTGTGGAAGAACGTGACCAGGTCCTTGTGCTGCGAGGTGGCCGGCCCGTACACGAAGCTGTCGGTGGCCGGGTCGAAGACCATGCCGTTGCCGAAGCCCCAGCCTGCCCGCGTCCCGAACGACACCGCGGCGAAGTTCAGCGTGGAGTTGCCCTGGTAGTTGTCCGAGAACGGATACATCCCGGGGTTCTTGTCCTTCAGTCCGCGCAGCGCGGTCCGGACCTCGTCCCAGGTCTGCGGTACGGCGATGCCGGCCTGCTCGAACCGGTCGGCTCTGATCGTCAGACTGAAGTCCGGATTGCGATCCTGGAACATCCCGGGCAGCAGGTAGTAGCGACCGTCCTCCTGACGCATCCGGTCGAGGTCGGCCTGCAGCCCGTACTCCTCGACCCGGGCCCGGAAGTTCGGCATCAAATGCACGTAGTCGCTCACCGGCAGGATCGCACCGGACGAGGTGAGCGAGCTTTCCTCACCGACATACGTGAGCGGGATCAGCAGCGGTGCGTCGCCGGCGCTGATCTGCAGGCTGCGCTTGCTGATGTAGTCGCTCAGCGGGACGACCCTCGCTTCGAGTTTGACCCGGGTGCGCTTGGTGATCTCCTTCCAGACCATCCAGTCCTTGCGGTACGGCACCTCCGGCCACTCGGGGAAGAACGTGCTGAAGGTGAGGTCCTCGGTGGCGGTGAACTGCTGACCGGCGGTGAAGTCGGTCATCGCCCCCTTCGACACCTCGGCCAGATCGCCGGCCTCGCCGGCCGATCCGCTCCCGTCGCATCCGGTGGCGCCGACGGCGGCCACGGCCAGGCCGGCTTTGAGCAGAGTCCGGCGGGCGAGGCCGGTGCGTGAGTCGGTCATGATTCCTCCGAGGCGGCCCGAAACTATCGAGACCATGTCGAGACTTGCTGGAATCTATGCGCATAACATTCGCGTGTCAGGCAAGGTATAGCGTCTCGGGGCGCCTGTGAAGAGCGGTGCGGAAATCCGATAGTTTCGACGCTCAGTGCATCGCGGAGCCGGTCGTACTCTCGCGGACCACCAGGTCGTAGTCGGCCGCGACCTCGGCCGGTGCGGACTCGTCGCCGTCGAGGCGGCCGAGCAGGAGCTGGACGGCGTGCTTGGCGATCTGGGTCTTGTCCGGCCGGATGGTGGTGAGGCTGGGCGTGCTGTAGCGGCCGTCCTCGATGTCGTCGAAACCGACGAGGGCGATGTCCTCGGGCACGCGGAGGCCGCGGCTGAGGATCGTGCGCAGGGCGCCCAGCGCGAGCAGGTCGTTGTAGCAGAAGACGGCGTCCGGGGGATCGGGCAACGCGAGCAGGTCGGCCATCGCGGCGGCGCCGTCGGCGCGGTGGAAGAACTCGGTGGGCCGGATCAGCTCCGGGATGACCTCCAGACCGGCGGCACGCAAAGCGTTGCGATATCCCTGGGTTCGCAGCTGGCCGGTCTGGCGACTCTCGTCGGACTGGTCGCCGATCGCGGCGATCCGCTGCCGGCTGAGGTCGATCAGGTGCCGGGTGGCGAGCTCCGCGGCGCCGACGTTGTCGACCATGATGTGGTCGAGTCCGCCCTGGACCACGCGCTCACCCAGCAGCACCACCGGCGTAGAGGACGGCCGGTCGCGCAAATCGGCACCGCCCAGCGCGAGCGGGTTGAAGATCAGCCCGTCGAACATCGCCGCCCGGCTGCCGCGCATCACCAACTCCCGCTCGCGGACCGGGTCGGCGTCGGTCTGGTCCACGACGACCGTGTAGCCGGCGGCCGCCGCCTGCTCGATCACGGCCCGGGTCAGCTCGGCGAAGTACGGTACGTCGAGCTCGGGCAGGACCAGCGCGATCAGCCCGGAGCGCCCGCGCCGCAGCGTCCGGGCGACCGCGTTCGGCTGGTAGCCGAGCTCGTCGAGCGCGCGCTGCACCCGCGCCCGCGTCTCCGGCGCGACCTGGGGGAAGTCGTTGACGACGTTCGACACGGTCCGGACCGAGACGCCGGCTCGTTCGGCGACTTCACGCAGTGTGGCGGGCACTGGGTACCTCTTCCCGGTCGATGAACTCTTGACACTTGCAACGTTGCAAGTTTAGCTTTCCCAGCATCGTTTGCAACGTTGCAAGCCCCAGCAAAGTCATGAGGACGCGACATGACCCATCACCTTTCAGTCCCGACGCTCTCAGGTCAGGTTTCCCGCCGGACCGTGCTCCGGGGCGCTGGTGCCGCCCTGGTGGCCGGTGGCCTCGGCGCCTGCGCCCCGGGCAACACCACCGGCAGCAGCCCGCTGCCCACCAGCAGTGCGAGCACGCCGCCGTCCGGTGAGATCACCATCTGGGACCGCACCGGCGACCTGTTCAAGGTGTTCGACAAGGCGATCGCGACCTTCACCGCGAAGTACCCGCAGGTGAAGGTCAACCACCTCGCCGTCGACATCAACGCCAAGCTCCCGGCCACGCTGATCAGCGGTGCCGGTGTCCCCGACGGTGCCTTCTACGACGACGCGCTGCTGACCGGTGTCGCACCGCATCTGCACGACCTCAGTCAGCTGATCGAGCGGTACAAGCCGGACATCGCGCCGTACAAGCTGGGCGTGGTCACCGTCGACGGCAAGGTCGTCGCGGTCCCGTGGGACCTCGACCCCGGACTGCTGTTCTACCGCGAGGACATCGTCACCCAGGCCGGCGTCGACCCGGCGAGCCTGACCACGTACGACGCCCTGCTCGGCGCCGCCACGACGGTCCGGGACAAGTTCCCCAAGGCCCGGCCGATCCATCTGGAGAACGACCAGTTCCTGGCCCAGTTGTGGGTCGACATGTTCGCCAACCAGCAGGGCGGCGCGATGGTCGATGCCCAGGGCAAACTCACGATCGACTCCGATCCCTACCGCAAGACGCTCACCTGGCTGGACACAGTCCGCTCCGAAGGCCTGGGGACGCTGGCGAAGTACACCCAGCCGACCGATCTGCAGACCCAGGACAACGGCACCCAGGTGTTCGTGCCGTGGGCGCAGTGGTTCGTGTTCGCGCCGCAGCAGTTGCTGAAAGCAAGCAAGGGCAAGTGGCGGGCGATGGCGCTGCCCGCTTGGCAGGCGGGCGGTCCGCGGGCGGGCGTGATGGGCGGCTCGTCGTTCGTCATCCCGGCCAAGTCGAAGAATCCGGAGCTGGCCTGGCGGCTGTACGAGCACCTCGTCTTCAGCAAGGAGGGCTACACCGCGGTCTACGGGCCGAACGACGTGTACCCGGGTGGCCTGAACACCTCAATCCCGTCGTACCTCCCGGCCCTCGATCCGAACACTCCGCTGTTCAAGCCGATCGACGCGCTCGGCGGCCAGGACCTGTGGAAGGTGGCGGTCGAGGCCGGCAAGCAGGTCCCCGGCGGGTACACGATCCCGACCTGGTGGGGCAAGGCGGTCGACTACTTCGGCGTCAACGTGCAGAAGCTGCTCGCCGGACAGATGAGCCCGGACGAGGTGCTCAAGACGTCGGCGACCCAGATCCAGAAGAACCTGATGGGGCCCAGTTGATGGTGACCGTCACCGAAGCGGCCGGCACCCGGCGGGAGGCGCGTCCGGTACGACGCCGCCGTCGGGTCAAGGCCGCACCCTACCTGTTCGTCGCACCGTTCGTCCTGATCTTCGCGGCGTTCAGCGCCTACCCGATCTTCTTCGCACTCCAGTTGAGTTTCACCAACTGGAAGGGCGCCGGCGTCCTGGAGTTCATCGGGATCGCGAACTACCGGTTCCTGCTGGCCAGTCCGGACTTCTGGCAGTCGATGGCGACGTCCGGTGCGCTGTGGCTGCTCGTCGTACCGGCGCAGGTGCTGCTCGCGTTGACGATCGCGGTGGCGTTGCGCAAGGCAAGGTTTCGCGGGCTGTTCAGTGCCGCGCTGATCGCGCCGTTCGTGACGCCGCTGGTGGCGATGGCGCAGGTCTGGATCATCTTGTTCGACAAGGACTTCGGCGCGGTCAACCACGGTCTGACCTCACTCGGTCTGCCGGCGGTCGGCTGGCTGACGACGTCGATCTGGGCCAAGGTGACGGTAGCGCTGCTGGTCCTCTGGAGGACGACCGGGTACGCCGTGATCCTGCTGATGGCCGGGTTGTCGTCGATCCCGTCCGATGTGTACGAGGCGGCCCGGATCGACGGAGCGGGCGCATGGCATCAGTTCTGGTCGATCACGGTGCCGCTGGTCACCCGGACGTTGAGCTTCGTCGTGGTGATCGGGACGCTGACCGTGTTCCAGTTGTTCGCCGAGCCGTACGTCGTGACCGGCGGCGGACCATTCAACGGCACCCGGACCGCCGGGCTCTACCTGTACAAGCACATCACCAACTCCGACCTCGGACTCGGTGCCGCGAACTCGATGCTGCTCGTGGTGATGGTGCTCGCCCTGTCACTCGCCTCCATCCGGCTACTGCGTTCGAGGGAGGACCGATGAAACTCGGTGTCGTTGGACGCTATGGACTGCTGACTGTGGCCGGTGTGATCAGTCTGGCGCCGTTGTTGTGGATGATGGTCTCGTCGCTGAAACCCGGTGGGGACATCATCGCCCGGCCGTTCAGCTTCGATCCAGGTCAGCTGACGCTGCACAACTTCCGGGCGATGCTGGACACGATCCCGATCGAGACCGGCTTCCGGAACACCGCGATCGTCGTCCTGATCAAGGGCGCGCTGACGATGATCTTCTGCCCGATGGCCGGGTTCGCGTTCGCGAAGTACGACTTCCCCGGCAAGCGGCTGCTGTTCGGGACCGTGCTGGCCACGTTGATGCTGCCGACCCTGGTGCTGCTGATCCCGCTGTTGCTGGAGATGAGTCAGCTCCGCTGGGTCAGCACGTTCCAGGCGCTGATCCTGCCCGGTGCGATCGACGCCTTCGGGGTGTTCTGGATGCGTCAGGTGATCATGTCCATCCCGGACGAACTCCTCGACGCGGCCCGGGTCGATGGGGCCGGTGAGCTGCGGATCTTCGCGAGCATCGTGCTCCCGGTGATCCGGCCGGGTCTGGCGGCACTCGGCGTACTGACCTTCATCAACATCTACAACGACTTCGTCTGGCCGGTTGTGGCGGTGAACGACGAGCAGCACCAGACCCTGCAGGTGATGCTCTCCGCCTTGGCGCAGAACATCCGCTCCGGTCAGCTCGGCGCCGACTGGACCAGCGTCTGGGGCCAGCTGCTCGCCGCCAGCACCATCGCCGCGATCCCGGTGCTCATCGTCTTCATCGTCCTGCAACGTCACCTGATCAAGGGCGTCATGGCCGGCAGCCTCAAAGGCTGACGCACCCCACTTGGAGAACCAATCGTGAACACACCTCGTCCCGAATACCCCCGCCCGCACTTCGATCGCTCGGCGCACTGGCTGAACCTCAACGGGGAGTGGGACTTCGCCGCCGACCCTGACGACCTGGGGCACGGCGCCGGCTGGCAACAGCCGGACAGTTGGCCGTCCATTGACGGTACGTCGACCATCGTCGTCCCATTCCCGTGGGAACACCCAGCCTCGGGTGTGCTCGAGCATTGGCTCCCGACCGCCTGGTATCGCCGGCGGATCGAGCGGCCGGCGGAGTGGGCCGGTCAGCAGACGGTTCTGCACTTCGGCGCTGTACATCATCACGCGAGTGTCTGGGTCAACGGTCGGCTCGCGGTCGAACATGAAGGTGGTTACCTGCCCTTCGAGGCCGACATCACCGACCTGCTCGACTCCGATGGCGGCGGGACTCTCGTCGTCCGGGTGCACGCTCCGGTGGACAAGCGGTTCATCCCGCACGGCAAGCAGCGGAGTATGCCGGCCGACGACTACGACGGTTGTGCGTTCACCCCGTCCAGCGGGATCTGGCAGACCGTGTGGCTCGAGCCGCGGCCGGCGTCGTACATCTCCCACCTGTCGCTCCGGCCCACGCCCGAACTCGACGGCATCGAGGTGTCGCTCGTCGGTCCGTCACCGGTACGGATCGAGATCCCCGGCGTCGTCGTCCGCGAGTACGACGAGCTGACCGGGCCGGTCACGCTGCCGATCCCGGAGCCGCGGCTGTGGAGCCCGGAGGATCCGCACCTGTACGACGTCGTGGTCACCGCCGGCGAGGACTCGGTCCGTGGGTACACCGGGCTGCGTCGGATCGAGTGGCAGGGCAACAACCTGCTGCTGAACGGCGTACCGACGTACGTGCGTGGTGTGCTGGACCAGGGCTTCTGGCCGACCGGCGGTCACACCGCGCCGACCGATGACGCCCTGAAGCAGGACATCGTGCTGGCGCGCGAGGCCGGGTTCAACCTGGTCCGGAAGCATCTGAAGCTGGAGGACCCGCGGTGGCTGTACTGGGCCGACAAGCTCGGCATGCTGGTGTGGGCCGAGCCGCCGTCCACCGGGCGCTTCACTCCTGAAGCCGTCGCTGCCTTCGAAGAGGTGGCGGCTGGGATGGTCGGGCGCGACAGCAACCATCCGAGCATCGTCATCTGGGGCGCGTACAACGAGGAGTGGGGACTCGACTGGGACGTGCCGGGTGACGAGGCGAAACAGGACGCGGTACGGCGTGCCTACCGGATCATCCGTGATTCGGATCCGACGCGGCCGGTCGTGGACAACTCGGGCTGGGCGCATGTCGAGACCGATCTGGTCGACTGGCACTACTACGACGACAACCTCGGGTCGTGGGCTGCCGTCGTCGATCGGTTGGTGAACACCGCGGACGGGGCCTTCCCGGTCCGGCTCGGGCCGGAGTTCGTCGCGGAGAAGGCGATCGCGGCTCCCGGCTTCGATGGTTCGGAGCTGATCCAGCTCAATGGTGAGTACGGTGGCGGGTCGACCAGCGTCGAGCGTGGATGGCATCTGCGCTGGCAGACCCAGGAGTTGCGCCGGCACGCGCGGAACGCCGGCTACATCTACACCGAGCTGTACGACATCGAGCACGAGACTGTCGGCATCTACACGTACGACCGGCGGACCAAGGATCTCGGTGGCGCGCGACCGTCCGACGTCCACGCGGAGACCACCCTCGTCATCGACCTGAGGCCGGAGGCGCCCGGACGCGATCTGGTCGTGACCGGCTCGGGGATCGTTCCGGTCCGGATCTCTCATCACGGCCGGGAGCCGTTGCTCGGCACGTTGCACTGGGCGACGGGCTCCGCGCCCGTCGATGCCAAACCTTTCGTCGTCACCGACCCGATCGAGGTCGAGGCGACACCGGGTCGGCTGCGGTTGTGGGTGACCGACTCGGAGGGTGCTGTCGTCGCGAGGAGTTTTGTCGACATCGCCTGAGTCCACGGGGACCTTCGCTCGATCCGCCTATCAGAGGAGGTTTCATGTCCATTCGTCGACTGGCCAGAGTACTGGTTGCCGTCGGCCTGATCGCCGGCGGTCTCGCGGCCGCTCCGGCGACTGCGGCTCCGCCGGGGCAGGTGCTCTACAGCCCCAACCTCACCACCTATCCGAACGCCGACGCCAGCTACCCGCGGGCGATCCGGCTCGCCCATGACGGAAGCGGCGGCGCGACCGTGCTGGCGACGTTTGCCCGCCGCAACGAATCCGGTCCGAGTACGTTCCCGATCTTCCGCAGTACCAACGGCGGAGCGAGCTTCGGTGCCACGCCGATCAGTACGATCAGCTCCCACACGGCGGGCTGGGATCTTGGTGCGCCGGTCATCTACGAGGTGCCGCGAACCGCGAACGGGCTCAACCAGGGCGACCTGCTCGCCGCCGGTACGGTGTCACGAAGGCAACTTCACCGCGCAGAAGATCGAGGTGTTCAAGAGCACCGACCACGGCGCAAGCTGGCAGTACCTGTCGAACTGCACCCAGACCAGCGGCCTGCCGAACACCATCGGTCACGGCATCTGGGAGCCGTGGTTCCTGCTCGCGCCGAACAACACGCTGGCGTGTTTCATCTCCGACGAACGGCCGGCCGGGTCGCCGACCAACAACCAGATCATCGGTCATTACACCTCGACCAACGGCGGCGTGACCTGGAGCGGCAGCATCACCCCGGATGTCGCGTTCCCGAGCGACAACCTGGCCCGGCCGGGGATGTCGATCATCACCACTCTGCCGAACGGGCAGTTCATGATGACGTACGAACTCTGCCGCGACGCGACCAACGCGGACCACGCGTGCGAGGTGTACATCAAGACCAGTGCGGACGGTCTCAACTGGGCGCCGACCAACCACCCCGGCACGCTGGTCCAGACGAGTGACGGCCGCCATCTGCTCCATACGCCGTACATCGCCTGGGTGCCTGGTGGTGGACCGAACGGGACGCTGTTGTTGTCCGGGCAGCGTGTGGTGACCGGACCGACCGGCAACAAGGCGGTGATGGCGGAGTCGGGATCGGTCGTGTTCGCGAACAAGTCGCTGGGCAGCGGGAGCTGGACCGAGCTCGAGGCGCCCGTCAATGTCAATCCCACCGGCAGTTATGGTCCTGGTGCCCCGGGCTGCCCGGGCTACAGCTCGCCGATCATCCCGGCGGCCGGCGGTACGTCGTTCCTCTACCTGGCGGCGACGTGGCTCGGCACCGGCAACCAGTGTCAGGTGCGGTTCGGGACCGGCGTCGTCGGTGGACCGACCGGCGCGATCACCGGTCCGGCCGGGGCCGGGAAGTGTCTCGACGTGGACACCAACACCGCGGTCAACGGGAATCTCGTGCAGTTGTGGACATGTAGCGGCGTACCAGGTCAGCAGTGGACCAGGATGGCCGACGGCAGGATCCAGTCCTTCGGCAAGTGCCTGGACATCGTCGGCAACGGTACGGCGAACTTCACCAAGGTCCAGCTGTGGGACTGCGGACCCGCCGGCGGCCAGATCTGGCAGCCACAGGCCAATGGTTCGTTGCTGAATCCTCAGTCAGGACGCTGTCTGGACAGCCCTGGTGGCGCCACGGCGGACGGGACCGACCTGCAGATCTACGACTGCAACGGTCTTGATCCGCAGAAGTGGAACGTTCCGGCGTAGAACGAGCGAGCGGCCGCGGGCCTGAACGCCTGCGGCCGCTCGGCGTCAGCTCAGCGGTCGACTACTGGATGTCGTCGTCCTGGCCGTCCAGGCCGTCGAGCCGGTCCTTGGCGAAGTCCGTGCCCTGGGCGATCTTGTCGCCGTGCTCGCCGCCGGTCTTCTCGTTCGCGAACTCGCCGGCCTTGTCCAGGCCCTCGCTCACCTTGTCGCCGTGCTCGTCGACGGCCTCGGTGGCCTTGTCGCGCAGGTTGTCGAACATACCCATCGTCTTTCCCCGTTCTTTCGATGGTTGCTTGGACTACCTATCCGTTCCTACCCGATCCGGCCGATCCCACACAAGGACTCCGCCCCGGTGTTGTTCCCCCGTTCACCCGACAACATTGTGTCGAGATTGAAGAAATCGGGCTCGCGAGCGGACCTCAGGCGGTGAACGGGTTCCGGCCGGAGCTGATGGCCGGAAGGATGTCTCCGGCCAGCTTGGTGTAGGTGTGGCGTTGGACCATGGGGCCGAAGGTGACGCGGGCGACGCCGAGGTCGGTGAGCTCGGCGACGGAGCGGTCGCCCTGGCCGTAGCTGACGTTCACCGGTCCGGCGATCTCCTTGACCAGGGTCTGGATGACGTCGGGATCGCTGGTGCCGATGGGGTAGACGCAGTCGGCGCCGGCCGCGAGATAGCGGGCGGCCCGGTCGATCGCGGCCCGGAGTTGTTCCGCGGGTGAACCGGCGCGCCGGATGAACGTGTCGATCCGTGCATTGATCACCAGGTCCGAGCCGGCCGCGGCCCGGACCGCGGCCAGGAGGTCCGCCTGTTCGGACGGGTCGATCATGGCGCCGGTCGATGGCTCCGAGTCCTCGAGGTTGAGTCCGACGGCGCCGGTCGCGGTGAAGCGTTCGACGAGCTCGGCCGCGGTGAGCCGGTAACCGCGCTCGAAGTCGACGGTGACCGGGACGGACACCGAGTGCGCGATCCGCGTGGCCGCGCTCAGTACTTCGTCGACCGGTGCCTGTTCGCCGTCGTCGTACCCGAGGATGGTGGCGGTCGCGAAGCTGCTCGTCGCGACCGCCGGAAAGCCTGCCTGTTCGACCATCCGGGCCGAGGCGGCGTCCCAGGCGTTCGGCAGGACGACCGGTGTGCCGGGCACGTGCAGATCCCGGAGTGTGGTTGCCAATGACATCGAATTCTCCGTCTCAACGGGAGTGAACGAGGGGGAGCCCGAACGCCGGGAACAGCGTGGGCCGGTGGAAGGCCAGGACGGCCGAGATGCCGTCCTTGGTCACGGTCAGGACCTTGATCGAGTGCGCGTGGTACTGCCCGTCCTCGCCGTGGATGTACAGGGCGAACGCGGGCTGTCCGTTGGCCGACGTCTCGACCAGGATCCGTCGGTCCGGACCGGGCCGGAGCTTGGCGTCCAGCAGCCGGAGGACGTCGTTCCGTCCGCTGAACCAGGTCGGGATCGGTGGCATCTCCCACCGCGTGTCCGCGGTGAGCAGCCCTTCGAGGGTGGCGAGATCCTTGCTCTCGAGGGCGGTCGAGAACTGATCCAGGAGGTGACGTCGGGCCGGCTCGTCCGGCTCGCTGAGGTCCTCCTCTGCCGGTCGTAACCGCGCCAGCTCCGCCCGAGCGCGCTGCAGTGAGCTGTTGACCGCGGCCGTCGTGGTGTCGAGCAGGGTGGCGACCTCCGTGGCCGGCCAGGTCAGCACCTCACGCAGGATCAGGACGGCGCGCTGCCGCGGCGGGAGGTGTTGCATCGCGGCGACCACCGCCAGCCGCAGACTCTGCCGGTCGCCCACGATGGTGGCGGGGTCAGCGCCGAGGAGGTGATCCGGGAACGGTTCCAACCAGGTCACCTCGAGCGCGTGCGGCTGGAGCTCGTCCGGATCGTTGCCGGGAGCACCGAGCGCGGACGGCACCATTCGGCGGCTGCTGTGCTGCAGGACGTTCAGGCACACGTTGGTGGCGATCCGGTACAGCCAGGTCTTGACCGACGAGCGCTGCTCGAAGCCCGCCTGTCCGCGCCAGGCCCGCAGGTACGTGTCCTGCACCGCGTCCTCCGCGTCGTGCAGCGACCCCAGCATTCGGTAACAGTGCGCAACCAGACCAGCCCGATGCTGCGCGAACTCCTCCTCCAGATTCATCCCACCTCCTCCATCGCCTTGGGGACGACCAATCCGCTGGTACGGCGTCGTGCACTGATGCCGAGGCCCGCCAGGGCCCCGAGCAACGACAGTACGCCGCAACCCGCAAGCGCCCGGGTGAAACCGTGACCGGTGTACCCGCCGGCGGACGCGAACACGGACCCGAGTACGGCGACACCGGCGGCTCCACCGAGTTGCCGGGTCATGCTGTAGACCCCGGATGCGATCCCCACCGCCTCCTGCGGCAAGGCCCCCATGGCCGCACTCTGCGCGGCCGGCATCGCCAGCGAGATGCCGCAGCCGGTGACCACGAGCGGCGCGACGAGGGCGGAGTACTGGCCGGTGTTGTGCGCGGCCTCGCTGACCCAGAACAGGCCGAGGGTCTGCAGCGCCATCCCGATCACCACCAGCGGACGCTCGCCGACGCGATCGACGAGGCGGCCGGCGATCGGACCGACGACGAAGAGCGTGGCTGTCCACGGCAACAGTTGCAGACCCGCGGCGAAGGGAGCTGAGCCGAGCACCGCCTGCATGTACTGCGACAGGAAGAACACCGCGCTGAAGAGCGCGGCACTGAGGAAGAAGCCGGCCGCGTTCGCCGCGGTGAAGGTCCGGTGGCGGAAGTAGCCGAGCGGCACCATCGGGTGAGCCGATCGTCCCTCCCAGGCGCCGAAGGCGGCGAGCAGGACGACACCGGCCGCGAACGAGCCGAGCACTTCGGCGCTCGACCACCCGGCCGCCTCACCGTGGACGACTCCCCAGACCAGCCCGAGCACCGCGAGGCTGATCAGAACGGCGCCGACCAGGTCGATCCGCCGGGACGGGCCGGTGCTTTCGGGGACCTTCCGCAGTACCAGGGGGATCGCGATCAGGCCGACCGGCACGTTGATCCAGAAGATCCACTGCCAGGCGAGCCCTTCGGTCACCGCGCCGCCGATCATCGGACCACCCAGCACCGCGATGCCGGTGACGCCACTGAAGATGCCGATCGCCTGTCCGCGCCGCTCGGGCGGGAACGCCGCACCGAGAAGTCCCATCGCCAGCGGCATCACCACGGCCGCGCCGGCACCTTGGACGGTCCGCGCCGCGATCAGCCAGGGCAGCGAGGTGGCCAGTGCGCAGGCCACGGACGCGACCGTGAACAGCGCCAGCCCACCCACGTACGTACGCCGCCGGCCCCAGCGGTCACCGATCGCTGCCGCGGTCATCAGCAGCATCGCGAAACTCAATCCATAGGCGTTGACCGTCCACTCCAGCTGCTCGGCCGAAGCGCCGAGGTCGGCTCGGATGGTGGTGAGCGCGGCCGCCACCACCAGGACGTCCAGCGCCACCATGACCGACCCCAGCGAGGCCAGTCCCAACACCCACCGCTGCTCACTCGTCGTACGCACAGACTCTCCAGGATTCGCTCTCACGTGGTGTAGACCGTGCGCGACCCCGGAACTCATCGGTGCGATGAGCAGGAATTCACCAGAGGGAGACGAGGACTTTGCCGGAGGTGTTGGAGTCCTTGGCGACGGCGAAGGCCTCGACGGCCTGGTTCGCGGGGAACTCGTGGGTGACGACCTGCTCGAGCTGCGGGGTGGTGTCGAGCAGGTCGACGGCGTGGTCGATCTCGTCGTTGAAGCGCATCGTGCCGCGGAGTTGGAGCTCCCGGGAGACGAGCGGGGAGAGGTTCACCGGGCGGGCCTCGTTGAGCGGGATGCCCACGAGTACGACGACTGCGGCGCGCCGGGCCGCGTCGAGCGCGCCCGTGATGGCGGCCGGGATACCCGTGCACTCCAGTACGACGTCGAAATGCGCGGACGGGACGTCGTGCGCGCCGATCTGGATCGTGTCGTGGACGCCGAGCTCTCGGGCGCGCCGGAGCGGACCGGGGAGGACATCGGTCGACACCACCTCGGTGGCGCCGAGGGCCAACGCGCCCGCGGCGGTCAGCAGGCCGATGGCGCCGGAGCCGGACACCAGCACCCGCTTGCCCTTGACCCCACCCGCGATGGCGATGGCGTGCAACCCGACGGCGAGTGGCTCGGCGAGGGCTGCGCGGCGGAGTGGCAGCGTGGCGGGCAGGATCCGGAGCATGTCCTTGCGCACGACCAGGAACTCGCTCATACCGCCCTGGGTGTGCGGCCAGGTGGAGGCGCTGCCGAGGTAGGCGCCGTTGGGCCAGAGGTGCGGGCGATCCTCGATCCCCGGCTCGGGGGTGCCGAAGGTGGCGGGATGGATGGTCACCGGCGTCCCGGGCGCGAGCTCGCCGGACGGGTCGAGGTCGACCGTGCCGGAGAGCTCGTGCCCGGGGACGAGCGGTTCGCGGACGACGAACTCACCGTTCGCGCCCTCGTTGTAGTAGTGCAGGTCGGAGCCGCAGATGCCGCCGTACGCCATCCGGAGACGCACCTGGTCCAAGTCCGGAGCGGGAGTGGGGAGCTCGGTCTCGACGAGCTCGAGCTTGGCCTGGATGACGATGGCCTTCATGGCTCTCCTCTGCGGTGGAACAGGTCAGGCGGCGGTTGGTGCCAGTGTGCGGTCGGTGGCGTTCTCCGGTGCGAGCAGGTCCCGGTCCCGGGTCTCCGGCGCCTTCAGCGCGGCCCCGAACGTCACCGCCATCGCGAGCGTCATGTAGATCGCGACCGGCACCCACGAGTCGAAGGCGCCCAGCAGCGCGACTGCGATCAGCGGGGCGAAACCGCCACCGAGGACCGCGGCGAACTCACGGCCGAGGGTGACCCCGGCGTACCGGTAGCGGCTGCCGAACATCTCCGGGAAGTAGCTCATCGTCACCGCGACCCCGCCCTGGCAGGCGAAGACGAAGCCGACGATCATGGCCAGATAGATGATGGTGAGATTTCCGGTGCTCAGGGCAAGGAAGGTCGGGAACGGCAGCACCAGCAGCAGTCCGGCGATCCCGAGGAACACCGTCCGCCGGCCGAACAGGTCGGACAGATACCCGAGCACGATCGCGCCGAGACCGCCGAAAAGCGCGCCGACCAGGAGGATCTCCGGCACTGTCTGGGCGTCGATCTTCACCGTGCCCTTGAGGTAGGAGGCCATGAACACCTGGTAGGTGTACGACTGCACGCTCAGCCCGACCGTCATCAGGGTCACCAGGGCGACCGCCTTCTTCCCGTTGCGGAACACCTCCCGCACCGGCGCCGCGGCGGCGACCCGCTCGGCCTTGATCTCGGTGAAGACAGGGGTCTCCTTCAGCTTCCGCCGCAGGATGTACGCCGCCACCGTGACGAACGCGCTGCTCAGGAAGACCAACCGCCAACCCCACGACAGCAGTTGCTCCTCCGGCAGGAGCTGGACCAGCGCCCACGCTCCGGCGCCGAGCGCGGTCCCCGCTGCCGCGCCGGTCATGATCAGCGCAGCCAGCCGGCCGCGACGACCAACCGCCGCGGTCTCGGTCAGCAGCGTGGCGCCGCCGGACTGCTCGGCGCCCGCGCCGAAGCCCTGGAGGAACCGGCTGAGCACCAGCAGGATCGGCGCCCAGACACCCACGCTCTCGTACGTCGGCAGCACGCCGATCGCCATGGTCGAAATGCCCATCAGGGTCAACGTGGCCACCAGGATCCACTTGCGCCCGAGGCGATCGCCGTACCGCGAGAAGAAGAAGCCGCCGAGCGGGCGGGCGCAGAAGCCGACCGCGTAGGCGCTGAAGCTGGCCAGCAGGCCGGCCGTGGGCGAGATGTTCGGGAAGAACAGGGTGCTGAAGACCAGCGCGGAGGCGGTGCCGTAGATGACGAAGTCGTACTGTTCGAGGGCGGTGCCGATCAGGCCGGCGAGGGCGGCGCGGCGGACTTCCTGGCGGGGCGGTTCCGGCTGGGCCGTGGCCGTGGTGGCCGGGGTGGAGACTGATTCCATGGCGGATCCTCTGGGATACGTCAGGCCGCGGGCGATGCCTGCGGCTGGTGAGGGGTGCGGGAGCGCGCGGCCTGACGGGCGGCGGCTCGGACGCCGTCGGTGCTGATGACGGCGACGTACTCGGCGATGCGCTGGACGAATTGGTTGCTCTCAGCAAGCTCAGTGGGAAAGACCTGGGTGCAGGTCTTCCGGACCAGATCCGTCAGGTTGACGGCACTCGTCGCGAGGGTGGCAAGACGGTCGCGGGCCGGGTCGACCATGGCGTGGGCGTGCGGCCCGGGATCGAAGCCTGGCAGCGGTACGACGCAGCACAGCCAGGCGGCGATCGTCAGAGCGAGATGCTCGGGCATGACGCCCTGGTCCAGCAACCGCAGCGCCGGCTGCGGGACACGTTGCGGGAGCTTGACGGACCCGTCGGTGCCGACCTGCTGGGTCCGATGACCGAGGGCGCCGTTCGACCACCGCTGGAAGAGCGATTCGACGTACGCCTCGACGTCGAAACCGTGCGGCAGGGTGATGCTGGGCAGGTATTCGTCCTCGAGTACGGCGCGGGCGGCGTACTCGATGAAGTCCTGGGCCCGTGATTCGGGGATGGTCGCGCGGCCGTCCAGCGCGCCGAGGTACGCGATCAGCGAGTGGGTGCCGTTGAGCAGCCGCAGCTTGATCAGCTCGTACGCCTCGACCTCGTCGGAGAAGACCGCGCCGGCCCGCTCCCACGCCGGGCGCCCGGCGGCGAAGCGATCCTCCATCACCCACATCGTGAACGGCTCGGCCGGGACCGGGCTGCGGTCGTCGACGCCGAGAAGCTCGTACGCCGTCGCGCGGTAGGCATCCGTGGTCGCGGGCACGATCCGGTCGACCATCGAGTTCGGGTAGGTGACGAATTCGGCGACCCAGTCGGCGGC
This sequence comes from Kribbella sp. NPDC049174, assembly GCF_043197365.1. Lineage (NCBI taxonomy): Bacteria > Bacillati > Actinomycetota > Actinomycetes > Propionibacteriales > Kribbellaceae > Kribbella > Kribbella sp. NPDC049174. Next base: position 1,238,000 of record NZ_JBICSZ010000002.1, read on the forward strand.
CGGACTGTTCGCTGCCTGGAGGAACTCGAGGATCAGGCGGCGGGTTTGCGTGCCGTTCGACTGCATGTTGTCGCAGCTCAGCACAGTGATCGGGCGGCGATGGGTGGCGGCCCGCGCTTCGAGTGCGCGGGCGATCTGCCCGATGACGGTGACCGGCGTGCTGCCGGTGAGGTCACTGACGACGCCCGGGTGGTTCAGGGCGAGTCGGTGGCTGCTCGGGTCCATGCAGTACCCGTGCTCGGTCACGGTCAGGGACACGATGCGGGTGTCCTCGGCTTCGATCGCGCCGACGACGGCCGCGGGATCGTGGGCGGCGACGATGGCGCCGGTGTGGACGCCGGGCACGCTGATCGACGAACCGTCGGGCGACAGCTCCAGCACGGAGTAGAGCCCGTCCTGGTCATTCAGAGCATCAGCAACCGATGCCGAGCGGCTGGCGACGCCGAGGATTCCCCAGTCGCCGGCTTGTGCTGTGTAGACCGCCTGGTGCGCGCGGTGGAAGTTGCCGAGTCCGAGATGGACGATGCCGGTGGTGGACGGCTTGTGGTCGAGGGTGAGCAGGTGCCGCGGAACAGAACGGCGGCTCAGGGTCGGAGACACATCGATCACCAGTCGGTCATGGCGCCGTCGACACTGCGCGCAACGGGCAGGTAGGCGGGCTCGTAAGGGAACTTGGCGGCCAGTTCCTCGTCGACCTCGACGCCCAGGCCCGGTGCCTCGCCCGGGTGGAGGTAGCCGTCGGCGAAGGACCAGGAATGCGGGAACACCTCGTGCGCCAGCGGGTCGTAGCCCATGTACTCCTGGATGGCGAAGTTGTGCGTCGACAGACCGAGGTGGACGCTCGCACCGAAGGAGACCGGCGAGACGTCGGACGGTCCGTGCGGTGCGGCCCGGACCTGATACACATCGGCCAGCGCGAAGATCTTGCGCAGGTGGCTGATGCCGCCCGCGTGCGCGGCCGCGACCCGGATGAAGTCGATCAGCTGCTCGGTGATCAGATCCTTGCAGTCGTAGATCGTGTTGAAGACCTCGCCGATCGCCAGCGGTGTGGTCGTGTGCTGACGAACGAGTCGCAAGGCGTCCTGGTTCTCCGCCGGAGTGACGTCCTCGAGCCAGAACAGGTCCGCCGGCTCGAGCGCCTTCCCGAGCCGTGCCGCCTGCTGCGGGCTCAATCGGTGATGAGCGTCGTGCAACAGCGCGAGCTCAGGACCGACGTGTTCGCGGACCGCGGTCAGCACGGACGGGGCGTGCCGCAGGTACGCGTCGGTGTCCCACGACTCCACGACCGGAGCCGTCCCACGACTGGCCGGCTCGTATCCGTGGGCGTCGCGATGAACGCCGTACACAGTCTCGAGGCCTGGTACGCCGGACTGCGCTCGGACTGCCCGGAATCCGTCCTGGCGGCGGGCATCCACAGCGTCGAGCAACTCCGGGAGTTCCCACGCTGATGCGTGGGTGTAGGCGAGGATGCGGTCGCGTACCGCACCGCCGAGCAGCTGGTACACGGGCATGCCGGCCGCCTTGCCCTTGATGTCCCACAGGGCGAGGTCGACGGCGCTGATGGCGGCCATCGTGATCGGCCCGCGGCGCCAGTACGCCCCGCGGTACAGATACTGCCAGGTGTCCTCGATCCGCGCCGGGTCGATGCCGACCAGCAAGGGGTTGATGTGGTCGCGCAAGTAGGACGCGACGGCGAGTTCGCGGCCGTTGACGGTGGCGTCGCCGTACCCGACGAGGCCGTCGGCGGTCCGGAGTTTGAGCGTGACGTAGTTGCGGCCGGGGCTGGTGACGATGACGTCGGCCCCGATGATGCGATCGGTCATAGGAATGCCTTCAGAGTTGTACGACGTTGCGCAGCTCGTTGCCCTGGGCAAGAGCCGTGATGTTGGCCGCGATGTCCTGGACGCGGCCGAGGAAGGTCTGCCGGGTGATGCCGGACAGGTGGGGAGTCAGCAGGACGTTGTCGAGCTCGCCGAACGGTGCGTCGGCGGGTTTACCCAGGCCGTCGGGGCCCGGGTAGGAGTACCAGACGTCGAGGGCGGCGCCGCGGATGGTCCTGTCGCGCAGGGCGTCGTACAGGGCCTGTTCCTGGACGAGCGGACCACGCGCCACATTGACCAGTACGCCGTCGCGACCGAGCCTCTCGAGTTCGATGGCGCCGATGAGGCCACGGGTGGCGTCGGTCAGTGGGGCGGAGACGACGAGGGCGTCGGATTCGTCCAGTAGGCGGGGGAGTTGCGAGGTGTCGCCGGCCCAGTTGAGGCCCTCGGCGTCAGCTCGGCCTGATCCTGTCACCGCTTGGCCTTGGGCGCCGAAGGCACGCAGTACGCGCCAGGTGGCGCGGCCGATGTGGCCGAGACCGACGAAGCCGATCGACGCGCTGGCCAGCGACTGCGGTTGGGGGAGGGTGGCGTCGTACACCGGGGAGAGCCAGCGGCCTTGGCGGAGCGCGGCGTCGGCCTGCGGGAGCTGGCGGCGGAGCGCGATCAGGGCCCAGACGATGTACTCGGCGATCGAGTCCTCGTGGTTGTAGGTGTTCGCGAGGATGATGCCGTCGAGGGCCTTCGGGTCGATGCGGTCCGTGCCGGCGCCCGCGACCTGGACGAGCCGGATGCCGGGCGCGACAGCCGCCATCTCCTGGCTGAACGCCGGACCGACCAGGACGTCGGCGTTCGGGAGAGCCTCGAGAACTGTGTCCGGTGTTGTTGCCCAGACTGTCTCGGTGTCTGCGGGCAGCAGGGCCTCGAGTTCATCGCTGAGCGGCTGGAGGTTCGGGTCGGTGATGACGACTCTCATGCGTCGCTCCGTCCGCGACGGGCCGGTGTCCAGCCGGAGACCGGGCCGGTGCTCTGGCGGACCACGAGCTGCGTGGGCAGCGTGACCGAGCGTGGTACGACCGGCGCCTCGGCGGTCAGGTTCTGGTGCAGCATGTCGACGCTCACCACGCCGGCGCGCGACATCGGGGTCTGGATGCTCGTCAGCGTGGGCCGGCTCACCTCGGCCAACGGGGTGTCGTCGATGCCGACGATGCTGAGATCGGTGGGGACTTCCACGCCGAGCGCTGCCGCGCCGGACATGATGCCGAGTGCCATCAGGTCGTTGTGGGCGATCACCGCGGTGGCCCCGGACGCGACCACGCTGGCCGCCGCGGCTTGACCACCGGCCATCGTTTCGGCCTGCCAGCCGAGCAGTTCGAGGTCGATGTCCGCGTCCTCCGCGAGTCGCTGGAGGGCCTCGACCCGGTTCTGGTTCGACCAGGACAGCGGCGAACCCTGGGCATAGGCGACGTGCTCATGACCGAGGACGCGCAGGTACTCCAGCGCCTGCCGCAGGCCGTCGGCCGCATCGGGTACGACGCTGTTCGTCTCCGCCGAGGTGCGGTTGACCAGGACGAGGGGCGTGTCGCCGCACAGCTCGACGATGTCGTGCGCCGGCAATCGGGGTGAGCAGACGATGAAGCCGTCGACCCGCTCGTGCAGCTCGCCGAGGATCTCGCGCTCCCGGTCCGGGCTGCCGTCGGTGTCGGTCAGCACGATGGTCTGCCGCCGGTTCCACCCGTGCGCCTGAGCGGCCTTGACGAAGCTGGCGAACACCGGGTTGCCGATGTCCGGGACGATCATCGCCACCGTGGCCGAGCGGGTCGGCAGCGTCGCGGACCGGGAGCGGCGGCCGGACGAGGCGACGTACCCGATCTCCTCCGCGGCGGTGATGATCCGGCGCAGGGTGTCCCGGCCGATCCGGTCCGGGTCGCTGAAGGCCCGGGAGGCGGTCGACAACGAGACACCCGCGCGATGCGCGACGTCGGTCAGGGTTGGGTTCACGGATCGGCTCCCGGGTGGATTTCCAAGGTTTCGGCAATGTTGCGGCAAGTTGCGCAAACATGTCAAGAGGTTGTCCTGCGCTGGGTTGAGGCGAAACCCCGCTTGGTCTGGCGGAGTCAGCCGCGCTGGTTGAGTATTTCTATTCATGGGTGAACAGATCGGCAGGCGTAGGTTTCTCGTCACCGCGACCGCCGCCGGGGCTGCGGTGATGGCTGGTCCGGGCTTTGGTGAGCAGGCGTCAGCGGCAGGGTCGGCTCCGGGTGGAGCGCTCGCGGCTGGGGTGTCGGGTGGCTGGGCTGATTGGTTCGCGCGGCCCGGCGCGGTGGTGCGGCCGAAGGTGCGGTGGTGGTGGCCGGACGGGCTGGTCGATCCGGCCGAGATTCGCTGCGAGGTGGATCAGTTGGCGGCCGCCGGATTCGGGGGTGCGGAGATCGCGGCTGTGCACCACTCGATCGAGGACAAGTCGGTGCTGGATCCGGTCGGGCACGGCTGGGGCTCGGCGGCCTGGGTCGTCGGGGTCGAGGCCGCGCTCGACCAAGCGGAGCGACAAGGGCTCACGATCGACCTGACCATCGGTCCGTCCTGGCCGGCCGCCGTACCGACGATCACGCCGGACCACGAGGCAGCGGTCAAGGAGTTGCAGTACGGCGTGGTCCAGGTCGTTGCTGGGGGCTCCTATTCCGGTCCGCCTCCGGAGCCGGTGAACGCGAGTGACGCCGTACCGAAGCTGCTCAAGGTGGCGGCATGGCGGCTCAACCCGGCGTACTCGTCGTCGGATGCCGTTGGCTTCGACATCGATTCGTATGTCGAGGTGGCTGTCACCGACGGGTCGGTCAGTTGGACGTCGCCCGCTGACGGGACCTGGTTGCTGTTCGCGTTCTGGGAAAGGGGGAGTGGGCAACAACCGGAATCCGGGCCACACACCTCGCCCGAGTCTTATGTCGTCGACCACTTCTCGGCTGCCGGCGCTCGGGCGGTGATCGACTACTGGGAACGGCAGCTGCTCACGCCGACGACACGGCGGCTGCTGCGGAAGTCGGGTGGTGCGTTGTTCGAGGACTCCATCGAATTGGAGACCAGCGGACTGAACTGGACTCCGGCGCTGCCGGAGGAGTTTGCGCGCCGGCGTGGGTACGACGTCTGGCCGTACCTGCCGGCGATCGTGCGCAATGACGAGGCCGAGGTGTTCCAGAGCGAGGCCGTGGTCACGCGGCATGTGCGGCACGACTATTGGCTGACCGTCTCCGACCTGTTCGCAGAGCGCCACTTCTCGGCACTCACGAAGTGGGCGCACTCGCTCGGGCTGGAATTCCGTTGCCAGCCGTACGGGTTGGAGACCGACTCGATCTCCGCGGCCGCGATCGTCGACATTCCGGAGGGTGAGTCGCTCGGGTTCCGGAACCTCGACGACTACCGGGCACTGGCCGGCGGGCGAGACCTCGGCGGCCGGAAGGTGTTGTCGTGTGAGGCGGGTGCCTACCAGGGCGGTGCGTACGGGACGACGTGGAAGAAGCTCCTGCTCACGTTGGGTGGGGCGTATGCGGCCGGGCTGAACCAGACCGTGCTGCACGGGTTCTCGTATGCCTCCGCGCCTGGGGCTGAGTGGCCGCGGTTTGCTGCGTTCACGCCGTACGACGGGAGGCAGGGGTACTCCGAGTCGTGGGGTCCACGGCAACCAACGTGGCGGCATGTGCCTGCGGTGACGGGGTATCTGGGCCGGATCCATCAGGTGCTGCAGACCGGCACGTCGCGGATCGACGTCGCCGCGTTCCGGCAGAAGGGGTACACGAAGACTGGTATCGGCGTCGGGTGGTTCACTGCGAGTGGTGTGCCGGTCGGGTGGACGCACCAGATGGTGTCGGCACCGTTGCTGGACCTGGATCGTGCGGTGGTTCGCGACGGGCGGCTCGCACCGGACGGGCCGTCGTACAAGGTCTTGTTTGTGGAGGGTGACCGGTTCGCGGGGAACGAGGCGACGCTGCCGGTCGAGACCGCGCGGAAGCTGTTGTCGTTCGCCCGTGCTGAGTTGGCGGTGGTGTTTCTCGGCAGCGGCTGGTCGGCGGCGACTGTGCCCGGAGTGGGGGAGAGTGCCGTACTGCGTGAGGTGCTGGCCGAGCTGTTCGCGGAGCCGCGGGTGCGGGTCGTTGCCGAGCTGACGCAGGTGCCGGTGGCGCTGGCAGAGCTCGGTGTCAGTCCTGACGTGTCACATCCGACGTCGACGTTGCTCAACCATCACCGGGTCGAGCACGGCGATGACTATTACTACTTGGTCAACGGGAAGCACGCCGAGTCGGTGAAGCCTCCGGTGGCCACGATCGACCATGACGTCACGTTCACTCGGTCGCAGCGCAACGCCGTACCGTTCCGGCTCGATCCTTGGACCGGTGCTGTCGCGCAGATCGGGGAGTACGTCGAAGACGGTGATCGCGTGACGATCCGCATCACGCTGAAGCCGGGCGAGGCGACGATCATCGCGTTCCGGCCGGGTCGGCGGGGAGAGCGGCCGGCAGCGCCCCAGCGAGCGTCCGACGCCGGTGCAGCGCTCGCTCCCATTCCCCTCGAGTCCTGGCAACTGGACGTCGAGTCGTACCTGCCTGGACCAACCCCGACCGAGACCATCATCCATCGCCACCGTGTCTCGCTCGACGCCCTCGCTCCCTGGTCGGCGATCCCGGGGCTCGAGGACGTGTCCGGTGTAGGCCGCTACACCACCGCCGTCGACCTCGACACCACCACCGCGCGCCTCGACCTGGGTGAGGTCTTCGACACCGCCCAAGTCACCGTCAACGGCCACCGCCTGCCCCCGGTCAACCTCCTCAACCCGGTCGTCGACCTCACCGGCCACCTACGCCGCGGCCGGAACACCATCCAGGTGGAGGTGGCCACCACTCTCCTCAACCGCCTCCGCGTGACCCAGCCAACCGTCTACTCCGGACCCCGTCAGAACTACGGTCTGCTCGGCCCGGTCCACCTGATCCCGCGTTAGTCGAGGACCGCGAACGCGCGCCGATCCAACCGGTCCGGCACTTCCTCCAAGCCCATGCAGCCACGTATCGGCAAGGGTTGCTGCCGGGTGCGGTGCCGGCAATGAGACCGTCCTGCCCGTCCATGGACATCTGGTGCATATCGCGATTGGAGGATGTGCCGGATGTGACGTTTGCCCTTGTGGATAAGGCCTTATGGGATCAACGCGACTTGTTCTGGCATGCAATCGAACGTATGCTCGGTTGCATGTTTGAAGGTGATCTGGATGAGCTCGGCACCGCGGACCTGCTGGTCGCGGTGTCGGAGTTCGACCTGGTCGAGGAACGTGCCGCGGTCCGCAAACTCGAGGCCGCGCTCGCCTACGCCGACCGCAATGCGGTGGTGTACGGCGGTGCGGACGGTGAACAGCTGCCCGGCGCGGAGCAGCTCAGGGTGTACGGCGGTGACGGGTGCCCGGGGGTGGCTGAGTTCGCGCCGATCGAGTTCGGCGCGGTGATGCGGATGTCGGCCGGCGCCGCGGCGTCGTTCCTGGGTGAGGCGTTGGCGTTGCGGCATCGGCTTCCGCGGATCTGGGCCGCGGTCCTGGCCGGGAATGCCGTGCCTTGGCGGGCGCGCAAGGTCGCCCGGGCGTGTCTGTCGCTGTCGGTGGAGGCGGCCGCGATCGTCGACGGCCGGGTCGTCGGCATCGTCAACAGCGTCACCCCGTCGAAGCTCGCGACCATTGTGAAGGCTGCGGTGTGGGAGGCCGACCCCGAACTGGCCACGGCCCAGGCCGAAGCGGCCGCAAGGGAACGCGGCGTGTTTGTCGGTCCCTCCGATGACCATGGCACGAAGCGGCTCTGGGTCCGTGCGGCTGCCGGTGACGTGATCCGCTTCGACGCCACTATCGACGACCTTGCCCGCGCCTTGAAGACCCTCGGCGACACCGATTCCCTCGATGCGCGGCGCGCGAAGGCCGTCGGCTGGATCGCCGACCCCGCCGCCGCCCACCAACTCCTCGAAGTCGCCCGCTACCTCGCCCGCAGCTTCCCGCACATCACCACTCGCGACGTCGCCGCCGGCAGCGCCTCTGGACCGGATGATGGGTGCGGGCCGGACGCTCCTCGGCCGTCTGGCCACGCGAGTGCTTCGGGTGCCGCAGGCGGCAGGGGTGACGAGGAGGCGTTCACGCGGCGGATGCTGGCTGGTTCGCTCCCGGCGCGGCTCGCGGCGATCAAGCAGGACGCCTACAGCCACGGTCTCGGCGCGGGTAGCGGGGGCCGAGGCAGTCGGCACACGCTGTACGTGCATCTCACCGACAAGGCGCTTGCTGGCGGCAACGGTGTGCTGCGCGTCGAAGAGTTGGGGCCGTTGCTCCTCAGTCAGTTGGGCGAGCTGCTCGGCCATGACCAGATCGTGGTCAAGCCCGTCATCGATCTGCACGACCAAGTCAGCGTTCACAGTTACGAGATTCCGGACCGGATCCGGGAGAGAGTCCGGTTGCGGCATCCGGTCGGCATGTTCCCCTACAGCGCCGCCGAAGCCACCACCCGGATGGACCAAGACCACATCGTGCCCTACGACCGCGCCGGACCGCCTGGGCAAACGAGTATGGACAACCTCATACCGCAAGGCCGCCTCCACCACCGCGCCAAGACCTTCGGCGGCTGGAGATGCCGGAGGCTGCCCACCGGCGCCATCGAATGGACCAGCCCCCACGGCTTCCAATTCCACGTCGACCACACCGGTACGCGCCCGCTTCCACCGCTCAACAAGGCCGACCGAACCTGACGCCTAAACAGTCAGGCCATCGGGATGATCGCCGCGGCCGGGAGCGTCGGTGCAGGGGAGCCGCCCTCGGGTTCGACGGTGAGGCCGAAGGCCACGCTGCCGGTGACGGAGCCGTCGACGACCGTGGTGAGGTCCCCGGAGGCCAGACCGACGGAGTGGGCGGTCCGGTTCGGGTCGATCATCCAGAGCTGCCAGGTCCGGTCGGCCGGGAGTTCCGGAAGGTCACGGAGTACGACGACCGCGGCGTCGGCGCCGGCCGACGTCACGACCGTGGCCTGACCGCCGCCCTTGACCGGCCCGTGGACGGTGCGGGCATCTGGCTGCGCGAGTACGGCGGCCATCCGGTCGTTGGCCTGGACGGCCTCCTGCTTGCCGCGGTACTGGTCGATCGCGACGCCACCGGTGCCTGCGACCGCCAGCGCGGCGGCGGCGAGCGCGAGGACGGAACGGCGGCTGAACCGGCGGCGGGCGAGTTCGTCCTTGCCGCCGGGGACGAGCGGAGGCTGCTGGCGGATGTGGCCGATCGCGGACATCACGTCGGTCTTGAGGGCCGGCGGTGGTGGCGCGGCGACCTGGGTGGCGAGTTTGACCGCGGCCTCGCGGAGCTCGGCGACCTCGGTGGTGCAGAAGGCGCACACGGTGAGGTGCTGCTCGAACCGGGCGCGTTCGTCGTCGGGCAGTGCATCGAGGACGTAAGGCCCGGTGAGGGTGTGCACGTCGGTCTCGGTCATGACGTTGCCCCCTTGGTGGTTCCGAGGCAGTCGCGGAGCCGGATCAGGCCGTCGCGCATTCTCGCCTTGATGGTCGGCAGTTTCGCATCGAGTCGCTGGGCCACTTCAGGGTAGGTGTACCCCTCGTAGTAGGCCAGCGAGATCGACTCACGTTGCAGGTCGGTCAGGGTGTCGAGGCAACGGCGTACCTGTTCGACCTCGAGCCGGGTGGTGACGGTGTCGGAGACCTGGTCGAAGTCGATCTCGGCGGACCGGGCGCCGACCAGCTCGGTCCGGTCGGACGCGGCCTGTTCGGACCGGACCCGGTCGACGGCCCGGCGGTGCGCGATGGTGAGGATCCACGCGTGCGCCGAGCCGCGGGCGGCGTCGTACCGGGTGGCGGTCCGCCAGACGTCGAGCATGACTTCCTGGGTCACTTCTTCGGACTGCGCCGGGTTGCGCAGGATCCGTCGTACCAGGCCGAACACCCACGGCGTGACACGGTCGTACAGGGTGCTGAACGCAGCCGTGTCACCGCGGGCGGTCCGGACCAGGAGGTCGCCGTCACTGACCTCGCCCGGCCGGGTGTGGAACCCGGCGGGCCAGGGCAGGGGGGTCGGATCGTTCATGATCAGGCAGCCGGCGGCATCAAGACCGAGTCGATCAGGTACACGGTGGCATTGGCGGTCTTCACGCCGCCGCAGATGACCGCGGCGTCGTTGACCTTGAGGCTGTCGCCCGAACCGGTGACGGTGACCTCCTGCTTCTCCACAGTCACATGCTTGCCTACAACGGCCGCCGGGTCGAGCTGTCCGGGGATCACGTGGTAGGTCAGGATCTTGGTCAGCAGGGCGTCGTTCGTCTTGAGCGTGTTCACGGTGGCCGCGGGGATCTTGGCGAACGCCGTGTCGACCGGGGCGAAGACGGTGAACTCACCGCCGTTGAGCGTGGACACCAGGTCGACCTTCGGGTTCAGCTTGCCCGACACCGCCGAGACGAGGGTCGTCAGCAGCGGGTTGCCGGAGGCGGCGGTGGCCAGCGGCGCGGCCGCCATGCCGTCGATCGAACCGGCGCCGGAAGGGTTGGCCTTCGCGTAGTCGGCGCAGCCCGGACCGACCAGCCCGGCGGCGCCGGCCATCGACGGCGTCGCGCTCGGGGTCTGGGCGGCCGGCGTACCGGCGGCTCCGGAGTCGTCGTCGCTGCCGCACGCGGTGGTCGCGAAGGCGAGGGCCAGGGCGGACAGGGCGATGCCGATGTGCTTACGCATGAGGGTTCTCTTTCTCGACGGGGGTTGCTGTCACGAGTACTTCGGAACCGCTCCGCTACCGGATGGGTCGATCTTTCAGTCGACCATGACGACAGTGTTGTGCAGCCCGGCGGAGCCATTGGGACGCGGCGGAGCCGACCGCGCGGTCTGGACGTTGCCGTCGGCATCGGTCGCGCGGACGGTGAGTTTGTGCATGCCTGGAACAGCGGTCCACTGGAACCTCCATTGGCGCCAGGTGTCGATGGTGTCTTCGGCCGCCAGGACGGCGGGTTGCCAGGGACCGTCGTCGACCTGGACCTCGACCTTGGCGATGCCTCGGTGCTGTGTCCAGGCGACGCCGGCCGCGACCGCCGGGCCGGCCTTGATGGTCGCGAACCCCTTGGGGACGTCGATCCGCGACGCCGTCTTGATCGGTGCCTCGACCGCCCAGCCGCGATCGGTCCAGTACGCACTGAAGTCCTGGAACCGGGTCACCTCGACGTCGACGATCCACTTCGTCGCCGACACGTAGCCGTAGAGACCCGGCACCACCATCCGGACCGGGAAACCGTGCTCGAACGGCAGCGGTTCGCCGTTCATCGCGACCGCGAAGATCGCGTCGCGGCCGTCGGTGAGCGCGGTCAGCGGCGTACCGATGGTGAGCCCATCGATGCTGGTCGACTTCACCGCGTCCGCACCGGCGCGGACGCCGGCCTCGGCGAGCACATCGGCGATCGGTACGCCGATCCAGCGGGCGTTGCCGACGTACGGCCCACCGACCTCGTTGGATACGCAGGTCAGGGTGATGTCCCGCTCGATCAACCGCCGGTCCAGCAGGTCCGCGAACGACAGCCGGAGCTCCTTGCCGACCATCCCGTGAACGCGCAACTCCCAGTCGGCCGGGTCGATCCGCGGCACTTCCAGCAACGTGTCTACGCGGTAGAACTTGGGATTCGGCGTGACGAACCGGCTCACTCCAGGTACGTCGACCTGCACGCCGGACGGGAGTGGTCGTGCGGCATCGGTCGGACGTGGCAGGCGGACCTTCGCTCGCACCGCTTCACCGGGTCCGAACGACGCCACCCGGGTGGTAGCGAAAGCGCCGGCGCCTACTACGGCCAGTGCAGAGACGGTGAGCAGGAACCTGCGCCGGTCGAAGCCCTCGGGCTGCTCGGCCGGCTGGGGCTGTCGTGCTGAGCGGGTGACGAGAGCCATCGCGACGACAGCTGTCACCAGCGTGACCGCTGCCGGCAGCAGCCGTTCGGCGACCCCCGTAGCCGCCGAACGGCTGAAGATGGCGAACACCAGCCCGACCAGACCCAGCAGGAAGGCGATGCCGACCGCAACCGGCTGCCTTCGACGTCCGATCACGCCGGCGACCGCTGCCACCAGGGCCAGCACCACACAGATGCCCAGGCGGAGTAGTGGACGGTCCGCCGTACCCAACTCGCGCACGGCGAAGTCCTTCACCGGACCCGGGGCCCAGTCGATCACCTGTACTCCGACCGCATCGACGGGCCACGGTCCACCCGTCACCGCCGCAACGAGGTACCCGATCGCCAAGGCCACCCCGGCCGCGATGACACCGCCCGCGGCGGCCGCGGCGTGATGACTCCACCTGTTGCGCATGACAGTCGTTCGGCGCCGGCGACCGGATAGATGGGTGCTGGACCCCATGGAGGGGGTGAGTCGGCGCAACAAGACTGAAGACACAGATTGAGCCGCTCCGAGCCGGCGCGCCAGGGAGGTCCTCGTGAGCAGTGTCGAAGCGGTCGGCCGGACCGGACAGGACGGTGCGATGCGAGCACGGGATATCGCTGTCAGCTTGCCCACGGTCACTGTGCGGGACCCCGTGCTGAAGGCGGTCCAGATCATGGCGGTCGGTCGGCTGCCGGGTCTGATCGTGGTCGACGACGCCGGCCGGCCGATGGCCGTGCTACCCGGTACGCAGGTCCTGCGGCTGAGCATTCCGGCTGCCTTCCAGGACGACCCGATGCTGGCGCGGACGCTCGACGAGGGATCGGCGGACTCCTTCTGGTCCGAGCTGGGCAGCCTGACCGTCGGCGACTGTCTGCCGCGTCCACCGGCCCGGCCGGCCACGGTCGCGACGGATTCGACCCTGCTGGAGATCGCCGCGCTGATGTCGCGGGTCCGGAGTCCGCTGGTCGCTGTGACCGGCGCCGACGGTGTCCTGACCGGCGCGATCACGTTGGAGCGATTGCTGACGAGTCTGGCCGTGACCGGACTCGGTGACCCGTCGACGGGGTGACGTGTGAGGCCACTCGTCGCGCTGGGGATCTTCGGCTTGGCGTTCTTCTACATCGCGACCGAGAAGGCCAACAAGGTCAAGGTGGTCCTGATCGGTGCCGCCGGCATGCTGCTGCTCGGGCTCGCACCCGGCACCGAGGTGTTCTACTCCGAGCACGAGGGGATCGACTGGAACGTCATCTTCCTGCTGCTCGGCATGATGATCGTGATCGGCATCATCAAGCAGACCGGGGTGTTCGACTACCTGGGCATCTGGGCGGCGAAGCGGTCCCGCGGCGAGCCGTACCGGCTGATGGTGATGCTGATGGCGATCACCGCGATCGCCTCTCCGTTCCTGGACAACGTCACCACCATCATGCTGGTCGCGCCGGTCACCATCGTGGTCTGCGAGCGGCTGCGGATCCCGCCGCAGCCGTATCTCATCGCCGAGGTGCTGGCCTCCAACATCGGTGGCGCCGCGACGCTGATCGGTGATCCGCCGAACATCATCATCGGCAGCCGGGCCGGCCTGACCTTCAACGACTTCCTGGTACACATGGCGCCGATCGTGGTGATCGTGTTCGGGCTGTTCGTCGTCCTGTCGAGGTTCCTGTTCCGTAAGAGCTTCCGGTACAACCCGGAGCAGGTCGCGGCGGTGCTCGCGCTGCAGGAGAAGCGGGCGATCCGGGACCCCTGGCTGCTGGCCCGGTGCCTGGCCGTGCTGGCGGTGATGATCGTCGGGTTCTCGCTGCACTCGGTGCTCCATCTCGAGCCGTCGCTGGTCGCGCTGATCGGGGCCGGGGCGATGATGCTGGTCTCGGGTGCGGACGTGACCGACGTACTGCGCGAGGTCGAATGGGCGACCCTGGTCTTCTTCATGGGGCTGTTCGTGATGGTCGCCGGCCTGGTCCACACCGGCGTGATCGGGGCGATCGGTGACTGGGCGGTGGCGGCGATCGGCGACGAGTTCCTGCTGGCCGCGACCGCGTTGCTGTTCGGCTCCGGCGTACTGGGGGCGTTCTTCGACAACATCCCGTACGTCGCCGCCATGACGCCGGTCGTGGAGGGCGTGGTCGAGCAGGCGCCGGATCCGCAGACCGGGCAGGCCTTGTGGTGGGCGTTCGCGCTCGGCGCGGACTTCGGCGGCAACGGTACGGCGGTTGCCGCGAGCGCCAATGTGGTTGCCCTCGGCATCGCTTCGCGCAGCGGCCACCACATCACGTTCTGGCAGTTCACCCGCTACGGCATCGTGGTGACGGCGCTGAGTATCGCGCTCGCCTGGGTGTACGTCTGGCTCCGCTACTTCGTCTGAGCGGCGGCAGCAGTGACAGCGGCGAGCACACAAGCGGTCAGTTCGATCTCGATCCGGTCGATCCGGAGGTCGACGAGCCGTACGCCGGGGACCTCGATCGCAGCGCGGCTGTGGCCGTCGTCATGGCCGTCGTCATGGCCGTGGTCGTGGCCGGGCAGGTCGGTGAGCGAGATCAGGTCGGTCCGGCTGACCAGGCGGACGAGGGCGCGCTCGGTCTCGTCCGCGGCCACGTCCAGAACGTCGGGACTCGTTTCGGCCGCCCGAGCGGGGTCGACGACGCGCAGCGCCAGTTCGCCCCAGAGCCGGACGTCGACGCCCTCGGCGGAGCGGCCGGTCACGGCCAGTGGCAGCCGGAGCGTCTCTCGCCTGAGTGGGACGCACCGCTCGAGGCACGGAATCCAGACCGTCAGGCCGGACTCGGCGATCCGGACGGCGCGGCCGGAGCGCAGGACGACGATCCAGTGGCCCTTCGGCACCAACCGAACCATGTCAGCTCCCAAAGCTGGTGGTGCGGCGGGACGCCGGCCGGCAATCCCTCGGCTCACCGGCGCGTCCCGCCACCTCTTCAGTCTGTCCGGAGGCTCGCGGCGGCGGTATGAGTGCTACCACCCACTTCCGGCCGGTTGCGTGGACACTGCGCAAGCCGTTGGGGAAGCTGGAAGGGTGAGATCGGAAGCGGGAATGCCTCTGTACTGGCGGGTTTGCCTGATCAACGGGCTGGTGTTCGTCGCCGGGACGGTCGCCTTGGCCTTCGCTCCCGTCACCGTCTCGACCCGGGTGCTGGTCTCCGAGGCGATCGTTCTCGTGCTCGGGCTGGTGGGTATCGTCGCGCTGAACTCGGCGCTGTTGCGGACCAGCCTGGCACCCCTGGACCGGCTGATTCGACTGATGGAGACCGTCGACCTGCAGAAGCCCGGCCGGCGCCTGCCCGAGTCCGGCAGCGGCGCGGTAGGGCAGTTGGTCCGGGGCTTCAACGCCATGCTCGGGCGGCTGGAGACCGAGCGCGGGCGCAGCAACGCGATGGCGCTGGCCGCGCAGGAGGCGGAGCGGCACCGGATCGCCCAGGAGTTGCACGACGAGATCGGCCAGGGGCTGACGGCGATGCTGCTGAGCCTGAAGCAACTGTCGGATCGCGTGCCGCCCGAGGCGCGGGACGACGTACTGGAGATTCAGGAGACGGCCCGGGCGACGCTGGACGAGGTCAGGGGAGTGGCCCGGCGGCTGCGGCCCGGCGTCCTCGAGGATCTCGGGTTGCACAGTGCGCTGGCCGCCCTCGCGACCGAGTTCTCCTCCCGCGGGCTGTTCGTGCAGCGTGTCTTCTCACCCGGCCTGCCGGAGCTCGGTTCGGAGCGGGAGTTGGTCGTCTACCGGGTCGCGCAGGAGGCCCTGACCAACGTGGCCCGGCACTCCCGCGCACGGACTGTCAAGCTCTCCCTGCGGCGGCAAGGTACGGCGGTGGTCCTCGCCGTGGACGACGACGGGCAGGGCCTGCGCGGTGCTGAGGAAGGGACCGGAATCCGCGGGATGCGTGAGCGGGCGCTGCTGATCGGTGCGAAGCTCGCGGTCAGCTCCGGAGAGCTGGGCGGTACGTCGGTCCGCCTCACGGTGCCGCTGGAGCCGGCCCGATGATCCGCATCCTGCTGGCCGACGACCATGCCCTGGTACGCCGCGGGGTCCGGCTGATCCTCGACAGCGAGCCGGACCTGCAGGTCGTCGCCGAAGCGGGTGACGGCGCCGAGGCCGTCGAGGCGTTCCGGACGACGGAAATCGACCTGGCCGTCCTCGATGTCGCGATGCCGCGGATGACCGGGCTGCAGGCCGCGCGGGAGTTGTCCCGCCGCCGCGAACCGCCACGGATGCTGATGCTGTCGATGTACGACAACGAGCAGTACTTCTTCGCGGCGTTGAAGGCCGGTGCCTGCGGCTACGTGCTGAAGTCCGTTGCCGACCGCGACCTGGTCGGCGCCTGTCGCGCTGCCGGCCGGGGCGAGTCGTTCCTCTACCCGGGCGTGATGAGCACGCTGGTACGCGACTATCTCGACCGGGTCCGGCGCGGTGAGCGAGTGCCGGGCCAGGTGCTCACGCCGCGTGAGGACGAGGTGGTCAAGCTCATCGCCGAAGGCCACTCCACGAAGGAGATCGCCGCCGCCCTGACCATCAGCCCGAAGACCGTCGAACGGCATCGTGCCAACATCCTGCAGAAACTCGGGATGCGCGACCGCACCGAGCTGACCCGCTACGCCATCCGGGCCGGTCTGATCGAACCCTGACCCGCCGAGTCCTACACCGGCTGCCCGAGTTAGCGCTCCGGGCGCTTGTCCACGCGGATCAACGTCTGCTGACCTGACGCGACCAGCGACTTCTCCGCACCCCGGACACCGAAGACCTCCAAGCGGCACACGGTCAGGGTGCGTCCCGATCTCAGCACCGTCCCCACTGCTTCGAGGTGATCGCCTTCGGCCGGAGCCAGCAGGTTGATCTTGTACTCGACCGTGAGGACCGAGCTGTCCTCGGGGAACAATGTGTACGCCGCATAGCCACCAGCGCTGTCCGCGATCGCGCTGGTGGCACCCGCGTGGAAGTACCCGTGCTGCTGCGTGACTTCGGGCCGGCTGGGAAGAACGATGTGCACCCGGCCGGGCGCGATCTCCGAGAGCCGGGCGCCCAGATGATGCATCAGCCCCTGGCGCTCGAAACTGTCCCTGACCCGCTCCCGCACCTCAGGTGCCGCCTCCTCCATGTCAGGTGACTGTACTCACCAAGCGCTCACGTACTGGTCGATGGTCTCGCGCATGTACGTCGACGAGTCGCGGGCGCGGTCCTCCCAGGCGAAGACGCAGGACGTCATGATCGTGTCGTCGCGGCCGCCGAAGCCAAGTTTGCCGAGCGTGGTGAAGAAGGTGTCCCAGTCGACCTCGCCCTGGCCGATGTCGAGGTGCTGGTGGATCCGGGCGGTCGAGCCGGGTGGGTTGACGATGTAGCGCAGGCCGGACGAGGCCCGGTGGTCGAAGGAGTCGGCGAGATGCAACTGGGTCAGCAGCGGGCCGGCGTACTGCATGATCTCCACCATGTTGCCGCCCATGTGGAACGTGTGCGGGGCGCAGTACAGGAAGGACACCAGTGGGCTGTTGATACCGCGGATCAGGTCGACGGCGACCAGGCCGTCCTCGACGAAGTCGTCGGGGTGCGGCTCCAGGCGCAACTCCACGCCTTCGCGTTCGAAGACCGGGAGGAGCTCCTCCATCGACTTCCAGAACATCCCCTCGCTCCGGCTCGCCTGCTCCGGCCGGCCGTTGAACTCGGAGTTCATCACCCGGCAGTCGAGGTCGACGGTGAGTTGGATGGCGCGTTTCCAGTACCGGACCGCGGCCTGCCGCTCGTCCTCGTCAGGCCCGGACCAGCGGTAGAGCGGTAGGTGTGAGGCGACCTTCACGCCGGCCGCGTCGAGGGCCTTCTTGAACGCCTGCACCGTTGCGTCGTCCGCGCGTGGGTGCAGGAAGAACGGGGTGAAGTCCTCGCGGGGTGACAGCTCGATGTACTCGTAGCCCAGGTCGGCGACGAGACCGGGGAGCTCGAGGAGCGGCGTTGTACGGAACATGTAGGGGTCGAGGGCAACCTTCATTCGAGTACCCCGGCCTTCTCCGCGGCGGTGATCAAGTTGTCGGCGGCGAACTTCAGGCCCTCGATCTGGCCGAACGACGCGTCCTCGTGCTCGATGTTCACCGGCAGTTGTGGGTTCACCGTGTGGAGCGCGGTCAGGAACCGGGCCCAGAAGTCGACGTCGTGGCCGCGACCGACGGCGACGAACGACCAGCCCGGGACAGCGGGCCAACGGGTGACGGTGTAGCGGCCGCCGAGGCCGATGGGTTCCTCCTCGGCCAGGATCCATTCGAACCGGTCGTCCAGGACGCCGTTGATCGCGGCGGTCTCGTGGATGAGCGTGTCCTTCGCGGCGGCGAAGAACACCAGTTCGCCCAGCTCCTCGATGGCCCGGACCGGATCGATGTGCTGCCAGAACAGATGGCTCGGGTCCAGCTCCGCGCCGATGTGGGTCGCGTTGGTCCGCTCGACGAGTCGCTTCAACGTGGCCGGGTTGAAGACGAGGTTGTGCGGGTGCATCTCGATCGCTACGCGTACGTCGTACTCCGCCGCGAGTGCCTCGATCCCGGTCCAGAACGGTACGGCCACCTCGTCCCACTGGTAGTCGAGCGTCTCCCTGTAGACGCTGTCCCAGGGGATGACGGTCCACGACGGCCGGGTGCCGCCGGGTTCGGCGGCGGGGAGCCCGGACATCGTGATGACGGTCTTGATGCCGAGCAGGCCGGCCAGCTTGATGGTGCGTCTGAGGTCGTCGCCATGGGTGATCTCGGGGTCGGGGTGGAGCGGGTTGCCGTTGCAGTTCAGGGCGGTGAGTTCGATGCCGTACTTCGCGAACACGGCCAGGTACTCCTCGCGTGCCGTCGCGCTCTCCAGGAGTTGCTCGACCGGCAGGTGCGGCGTACCGATGAAACCACCGGCGTTCACCTCGACGCTGGTCAGGCCGAGGTCGCGCAGGATCTCCAGCGCCTCGTCGAGGGACTTGTCGTGCAGGCAGGCGGTGTAGGCGCCGAGCTTCATGAAGGGTCCTTTCAGATCAGGGAGACGGCCTGGCCGTGGTTGAGCGCGGACTGGGTGACGGCGGCGAGGATCTCGAGGTTGTGCAGACCGTCGGCCAGCGACGGCACCGGCGGTAGCTTGCCGATCCCCGCGACCTGGTCCAGGAACGCGCGGGCCTGCCAGGCGAACAGCTCGTTCTGGCCGTGGCCGACCGAGGGGAAGTCCATCGGGATGCCCTTGTCGATACCAGGGTGCTGCGGACCGATGAGCACGGACCGGAAGCCGTTGGTCTTCCCGTCCGGCCCGTGGTCGGCGAAGGCGAACTCACCCGGCCGGTTCAGGTCGAAGGCCGCCGCGCCGTCGGCGGCGAAGATCTCGAACCCGAGCCCGTTCGGCAGGCCGTGCGAGATCCGGCTGATGGAGAAGGTGCCGACCGCACCACTGGCGAAGGTGGCCGTGAACGTCGCGATGTCCTCGTTCTCCACCGGCTCCACCGTGTCGCCGACCGCGCCTGCCGCGTGCCCGACGGTTGCGCCCAGCGGCACCGGACGCTCAGTGGTGAACGTCTGGAAGACCGCGCCACTGACGCTGGCGATCGGACCGCACAGGTACTCGCCGAGGTCGACCATGTGGCTGCCGATATCGGCCAGAGCACCCGAACCGGGACCGCCCTTGTAGCGCCAGCTCATCGGGTTGCCCGGGTTCTGGGCGTAGTCGCACCAGTAGTGGCCGTTGAAGTGTCGCACCGGCCCGATCGCCGCGAGCTGTTCGCGGATTGCGTTGATTCCCGGCGTACGACGGAACGAGAAGCCGACCGCCGACACGGTGTCCGCTGCCTCGGCCGCGGCGACCATGGCCTTGGCGTCGTCGACCGAGGGGGCGAGTGGCTTCTCGCACAGCACATGTTTGCCAGCGGCAAGCAACGCCTCGACCACCGGCCGGTGCAACTCGTTGGCAATGGCAACGGAAACCACGTCGATGTCCGGCGATTCCACGATCGCCTGCCAGGAGGTCTCCGCCCGCTGGTAGCCGAAGCGTTTGGCTCCGTCGACGGCGAACGGTTCATGCGCGTCGGCGATCGCGACCAGTCGAATGTCGGGCAGGTCGAGGTCGTAGAGCTGGGAGGCGGCACGATAGCCGGCCGCGTGCGCACGGCCGACCATGCCCGCACCGATCACCGCCACGCCGAGGGAGTTCTGAGTCACAGCTGTCCTGCCTTCGCTTCGGTGGTCGTGAATGCTTCGATCTCGGCCTCGAGTTCGGCCATCGCCTCACCACCGGCCATCAGGTCGGTGATCTCCTCCCGGGTCCGTTCGCCCTTGCGGAAGTCCGCGGCCAGCGAGCCCCGGATCAGGACGGCGAAGTGGTCGCCGACCGTCATCGCATGCGTGACGTGGTGCGTGACCAGCACGACCGCGATGCCCTTCTGGCGCGCCTGCATGATGATCCGCAGGACGTGGGCGGCCTCCTTCACCCCGAGCGCCGCGGTGGGCTCGTCGAGGATGAGCAGCTTGGCGCCGAAGTACACGGCCCGCGCGATCGCCAGCGCCTGCCGCTCACCACCGGACAGTCCGCCGACCAGACGGTCTCCGTCGGTCACCCGGGTGATGCCGAGACTCTGCATCTCGCGGACGGCGACTCCACCGGCGTACTTCCGGTCGAAGCGGCGGAACGGTCCACGCCACTTGGTCGGCTCCGAGCCGACGAAGAACGAGCGCCCGATCGACATCAGCGGGAACGTGCCGCCGAACTGGTGGACGGTCGCGATGCCGTGCGCACTTGCGTCCCGCGGGCTCCGGAACACGACCGTCTCGCCGTTGGCCTGGATCACCCCGGAGCTGGGCTGGTGCACACCGGACAGGATCTTGATCAGCGTCGACTTGCCGGCGCCGTTGTCACCGAGCAGACAGAGCACCTCACCCGGATGCACGCGCAGCGAGATATCCGTCAGGACGTCGGTCGCGCCGAACGACTTGCAGACGTCGCTCAGTTCGAGCAGTGGTGCCGTCATGGTCAGCCCTTCCTCTTCGTGCGAGGCGCATGGGACAGAGCCATCCGCCGGAACGTGTTGTTCATCAGGACGGCGGCCAGGATCAGCACACCGAGGATCAGCGCGGCCCAGTCGGAGTTCCAGCCGGTGTAGTAGATGCCCTGGCTGACGATCGCGAAGGTGAGCGTGCCGAGCACGATGCCGAGGACCGAGCCGTAGCCACCGGTCAGCAGCACACCGCCGATGACGACCGCGATGATCGAGTTGAAGACGAACGACTGGCCGTTCGCCACCTGGGCGCTGTTGTAGAGCATGGTCTGGATGATCCCGACCGTCGCGGCTCCGAGCCCGGAGGCCATGAAGAGCGAGATCTTCACGCCCTGGACCGGGATGCCGGTGGCGCGGGCGCTCTCCTTGTCGCCGCCGACGGCGAAGACCCAGTTGCCGTACGGGCTGACGTGCAGCAGCCAGCCGACCACGATGACCGCGGCGATCCACCAGAAGATCGCGACCTCGAACTTGCCGCCGACCAGCGTGCCCAGCAGTTGCTTGGCCGGTGCGCCGGGGTCGATGGCGACGCTCGTCGTACCGGTGATGACCCGGGACAGGCCGAGGGTGAGGCCGGAGAGTCCGGACAAGGTGGCGAGGGTGACGATGAAGGACGGGACGTTCGTCCGGGTCACCAGCAGGCCGTTCAGGAAGCCGACGGCCAGGCCGAGCGCGAGCGCGGCCACGATGCCGACGATCACCGGCGCTCCCCAGTAGCCGGAGATGATCGCGACCGTCATCGAACTCGACGCCAGGACCGAGCCGACGGACAGATCCAGCTCACCCGCGACCATCAGCAGGCCGACCGGGATCGCGATGATGCCGAGTTCGGCGGCGACGTTGAGCCAGCTCGCGGCACCGCCGGCGGAGAGGAACTGCCCGCCGCCGAAGATCGCGAAGAACACGAAGACGCTGATCGTGCCGATCAGTGCGCCGGTCTCCGGCCGGCGGGCCAGGTCGCCGACCGACGCCCCGGATCGGGCGCCGTACCCGGCCTGCGATTTCGCCGGCGAGGGTTCGGCCAATTGGACTGTCATGGGGATTACCACCTTCGAATGGGTACGTCGTGGCGAGTGGTGGCCGGAGTGGTACGGCCGGAGTGATTGGGGGGCGACGGGGCCGGTGGCAGAGTGGCCCCGTCGCCGTTCAGGGGGCCGGCGGACGCCGGCCAGGTCAGCGGACGCCGGCCTTCGCGCCGGCGATCGCCGAGTCGACGTTGTCCGCGCTGATGATGGCCGGGCCGGTGAGCAGCGGGCGCTGCGGTAGCTCGAGGCCGTACTTGAGGTAGCCGTTGGCCATCGAGACCGCCAGATAGCCCTGCATGTACGGCTGCTGGTCGATCGAGAACAGTTGCTTGCCGGTCTTGATCCGGCTGAGCTGCGACTCGTCCATGTCGAACGTGCCGAGCTTGACCTTGTCGCCGAGACCGGCCTGCTGGATTCCGCTGGCGGCGCTGTCGGCGTCCTGGGTGCTGATGGTCACGACGCCGTCGATGGTGTCGTCCTTCAGCAGGGCCGCCTTGATGCCCTGCGCGACCGCGGTCGGGTTGCCGAAGTTGGACGACGGCATCGGCAGTTGCTTCGAGGTACCGCCGCCGGCCTTGACCCCGTCCGCGACACCGCGGCAGCGCGACTCGGTGTTCGCCGCGCCCGGCAGCGTGTTGACGCAGAGCACGTTCGTGGCGCCCTGCTTGCCCAGGAACTCGCCGCCCGCCTTGCCCGCGGTGTATTCGTCGCTGCCGATGTAGTTGAGGGCGCCGAGCCGCTCCGCCGCCTCGATACCGCCCGCGTTGTAAAGAATCAGCGGGACGCCTTTGGTGACGACGCGCTTGAAGGCGGCGTCCTCGGCCTCGGGCACCCAGTCCGGCCCGATCACCGCGGTCGCGCCCTGGCTGAGTGCGGAGTCGATCAGCTTGGCCGCGTCCGGGCCGAGGTTGTCGTAGTTCTGCGGTCCGAGGAAGGTCACCGAGCCGCCCTGGGCCTGGACCACCTTGGCCGCGTCGTCGACGCCGCGCTTCACCTTCGACCAGAACGGGTCGTCCGACTTGCCGCCGATGACGAAGATCGCGGTCTTCCCGGTGGCCGCGGCCGCATCGACCGCGGTGCCGGCGTCGGCATCGGCGGCATTCGACGTGCTGCCGGAGGGTTTGCCGCTGTTGCAGGCGCTGGTGAGGAGCAAGGCCGCCACCGCGACCGCGCCGAGAGCCGTGCGGGCCCATCTGGTGCGCATGTGTGATCCCTTCCTGGAGTCCGGCCGCGGCCCTTCGGCAACGCGGCCGGATCTGTTGCTGGGGTGTGGCGCCAGTCACCAGGGAACCGACACATTTCGGCGCTGTCAATACTTTGTAACAACATTTTAGAGCGCTCTAGAAGTTCCGTCGTTGTAATCTTCTATAGCGCTCTAGAGCCATTGACCTAGAGCGCTATAGGTAGCATGCTCGGACGGTACTGCCGTGCTTGCGCTACGGTGAGCCGACGCTGGTGACCGGGAGGTGGTGGGACGTGGCGGACGAGCAGCCGTGGCCGCGCCGCCGCGTCACGCTCGCGGACGTCGCCCGGCGTGCGGGCGTCTCACCGGCACTGGTCTCGATCGTCATGCGGGACGCACCGGGCGCGAGTGAGCAGAGCCGGCAGCGGATCCTCGCGGTCGCGGAGCAACTCGGGTACCGCCCGGATGTGCGGGCCCGGGCGCTGGCCAGTCTCAAGGCGCACACGATCGGCGTTCTCTTCGGACGCGCGGGCCGGTTCCACCTGGAGCTCATCGACGGTCTCTACACGGCGGCCGAGGAGCGCGGCTGGGATCTCGTCCTCAGCGCGCTCACCACCAGCCGGGACGAGAAGCGCGCGCTGGCCTCACTCCACGACTTCCGGTTCGACGCCCTGATCATGCTGGGCCCACCGGTCGCCGAGCCGATGCTGGCCGGCAACGTGCCGCTCGTGGTGATGGGCTGGCACGTCGACCATCCCGCTGTCGACATCGTGCGTACCTCGGACGAGCACGGCATGGCGTTGGCGGTGCAGCATCTGGTCGACCTGGGGCACCGCCGGATCGCCCATCTCCAGGGCGGGGACGGGCTGGTCGCGGTCTCCCGTCGCGACGCGTATGTGAAGGCCATGCGCGCCCATCGCCTGACCAAGGAGATCCGCGTCGTCCGGTGTGACGGTGAGGACCAGCTCGACGGGCAGCGCGCGGCCCGGGCGATCCTCGACGACGCCGCCGAGTTGCCGACGGCCGTCATCGCCTTCAACGACGACATCGCCGCTGCCGCGATGAGCGTGCTCGGCCAGCAGGGCATCGACGTCCCCGGTGACATCTCGATCATCGGCTTCGACGACAGCGCCCTGGCCCACGGCCCCGGCATCGACCTCACCAGCGTGCAACAGCTACCCCAGGAGATGGCCCGCCTGGCGGTCGACCGCATCATCGCCCGCTCGGCCGGCGACACCGTACCCGACCGCGAGCTCGTCCTCGAGCCCGACCTCGTCATCCGCTCGACTTCCGGTCCCGCGCCCGGTTGAGTCGGGCGCGGGACCGGCCCCCGTCAGCCGAGGGAGATGCGGTCCAGGTCGGGCGCTGAGTCTTCGGTGTTGAAGATTCGGATGGTGTTGGCGCCGGCGTTGAGCTGCACGGGCACGGTGACCGTTTGGACGGTTGCGTTGCCGATGCCGGTGACCGAGGCCTCGACCGGTGTCCCACCGTTGACGGAGACGAAGTACGAGCGCGTTCCGTTCACGGTGTAGTCGAGGTAGAGCGTGTACTGGCCGGCCTGGTCCACGGTCACGTCCGGGAAGATCACGTGTGCGTCGTCCGAACCACCGAGGTTGCGGACCTTCTGGCTGCCCGAGCAGGCCGAGCAGTTCGTGATGCCGGCGCTGCCGATCTGGTTGAGCGAGCTCTCGGCCTCGCGCATGAACAGCCGGTCCGCCGGACGGACCTGGATCGGGATCACCTTCGACACCTTCTTCGGCATCCCGACCGTCTCGAACGTGACCTCGACCGGCACTTGCACCGGACCGGTCTGGCCACCGGACGGACCGGTGAGTTGCCAGGAACCAGCAATTGTCTGACCAGTACGCAATCCAGACTTGGTGACCGGACTGCCAGTCACCGTCCAGCCGGACGGCGCGACCGGCGTCATCCGGACGTTGTCGACCGAATCCTCGTCCAGCCGCAGCTCGGCCGAGACATCCACCGACTGCTGCCCTGGACCGACCCAGACCACACCCGACGGCTTCACCGTCATCGTCGTCTTCGGCACGTACGACGCCGGCGGCATCGGACCCACGGCGATCCGGTCGAGGGCCGCCGTACCAGACACCTGGATCGTGTTCGAACCAGCCTTCAGTGGTACGGCGATCGCCGTACTGCCGGGGACGTCGGGGTTGCCCGCGTCCAGCGAAGCCTTGATCGGCGCACCGCCGTTGACGCTGACCGAGAACGAGCCCGCGGCTGACGTCGTACCGTCGAGTTGCAGTCGGTAGGTGCCGTCGGTGGGCGCCTCGACTCCTTGATAGGTGACGCTGCCGTGGTCGAGGCCGGTGACCTGGGCGGAGCCGGAGCAGGCAGCGCAGGGCTCGATGCGAGCCTTGCCGCTGAGGATGTTGTCCCGGGACTCCGCCTCGAGCGGCAGTGGGTTCGACAGCTTGGTCGGGTAGCCGTACCCGACCTTGATCTCGTCGATCCGGAGCTGCCGGTAGAAGGGCGGCGCCTGCGGACCGGACCAGGTGTTCAGCACGTCGAGCTTGATGTACCGCGCAATCTGGTTGCCGATGTCAACGAACTGCACACCACGCCGGCTCGGCATCGCGCTGGTCCGCACGGACTTCCAGTGCTTGCCGTCGACGCTCACCGACACTGTGTAGTCCTTGATCCGCGCGGAGTCTTCGGGCCGGCCGAAGGATTCCCGCGCGTGGGTCGGTGACCACTCCGTCTGGTTCACCGCCAGGTACGTCGCCTTGCGCGCCTGGCCGAGGTCGAGTGTCACCGAGACCGGGAGCTGGCCTTTGGCGTCCCAATAGCTCGGGTAGCTGCCGTCCACCAGGGTGGACGCATCGGTGCCCGCGGTGGCCGTCGCCTTCAGGATCGACTGCGGGTAGAGACCCTCCTGCCCGGCCGTGGTCACTTTGAAGACGGTGTCGTAGGTGTTCCAGTCGGTGATGCCCAGGATGCTGAGATAGCCGCCGGACTGGTTGAAGCGCAACTGCTTGCCGGTCCGGACATCCGTGACCCCGGTCACCCGGTAGCCGTTGTCCCGAAGCCTCACCAGGTCCTGCGACTTCGGCTTGGTCAGTACGTGCAGGTACTGCGTGCGCGCGTTGTCGGCGAGAGTGATGACGCCGTGCGCGCCGTCGTTCCAGAATCCCGGCTGCATCCCGCCGTACAGGTACCCGCCGCCGTTCGTCTTCTCCAACGAGGACCAGATCGGCGGCAGCCACTGAGCCATGAAGTCGTTGAAGTTCTCCTGCTGGGGCGGGAACTTGCCGTTCACCATCGCGGTCTCGGCCATCAGCGACTTGATCGAGGAGCCCGCGTTGGCGACGTACCGGCCGACGCTCAGGCCGTAGTCGACCGCGCTGTCGTTGCCGTCGTACCACCACTGACCGACGGTCGGCAGTTTGTAGTCCGCCTCGACCAGCCGCGGCATCGGGGTGAAGGTCGCCTGCGGGTAGTCGTACGCCGGCGTGATGCCCGTCTTCTGCTCGTTGCTGACGGTGTCCATGATCGGCGTGTCTTCGTTGTTGTTGCTGAGCAGCCAGGTCGGACGCTTCTCCCGGATCTGCTCGTAGAGCCCGTTGCGTTCCCAGTAGGCGTTGTCGTTGTCGATCCAGAAGCCGGACAGGTCGGGGTAGTTGTCCATCACCTCGTGGAACAGGTCGTAGCTGTACATCCCGAAACCGTCCCGCGTGGTCAGATCCACCTGCTGGCCCTTGTGCGCCGAATAGGCCGCCGAATCGAGCGTCTGGACGCCGGGCACCTCGTTGTGCCACTGCGGATCGTCGGTCATGTAGAGCAGGATGTGGACGCCCTTGGCCTTGCCGGCGGCGACCAGTTCGCCCAGGAAGTCTCGTTGGGTGGAGCAACTACCCGGGATGGCCGACGGCCACGGCCTGGCGTAGCCGAGCCGGCTGTGGAAGGTGGCCAGCACGATGTACGACGCGTGCAGCTTGCGGGCCTCGTCGACCCAGTAGTCGGCGCTCCAGCCGCCGGCGGTGACATCGCGCTCCCAGGAGGCGCAGTCGGTGTGGCGGGGCGCGGTGAACATGCCCCAGTGCAGGAACAGCCCGGCGGTGGAGTCGCGCAGCCACTGCTGACGCGGATGCTCCACCTCCGCGTGGGCGGGGGTGGTGCCGAGCATGGCGGAGAGCAGGGCCAGGACAAGGGTGACGGCGCGCAGCCGCCGAGGTAGTCGATGGGCCATCGGCTTCTCTCATCTCCGGAAGGGCGGTGGGAAATTATGGCAACTAGCTTGCCTATTGAGAGATCCGATCTTTTCAACGTCCCGGTGTCCGGGTCAAGACCCGGGCACCGTCAGCAGGTCGGCGATCACCGTGTCCAGCGCCATCCGGGCGGCGCCGAGGGCGACCGAGTCGGCGCCCATCGTCGAGGTGATGACCTCGAGCGGGACCAGCGTCAGCTTGGCCAGCTCACGCCGGAACGGTTCGGCGATGATCGCGCCGCCGCGCGACATGCCGCCGCCGAGCACAATCACCTCAGGGTCGACGGCCAGCGCGAGCACGGCCGCGCCGCGGGCGAGCGCCTCGGCGAACTCGATCAGCACTGCCAGGCTCTCCGGGTCCTGCCGCGCCGCCGAGGTGATCACCAACTCGCCTTCGCGGCCGGGTCCAACGCCCTGCTCGTCGGCCAATACGGCGCCCCGGGCGTGCAGTCGAGCCATCGCCGCTTCCCAGCCCAGCATCGGGAACACGCCGATCTCACCGGCCGCGCCATGCCGGCCCTGGTGCACCTGCCCGCCGATCAGTACGCCCGCGCCGGCACGGTGACCGGCGAACATGTAGACGATGTCCCGATGCTCGCGCGCCGCACCCTTCCAGTGCTCGGCCAATGCTGCGAGCTTCACGTCATTCGCCACGGCCACGGGCTTTCCGAGCCCGGCCGACAGCTCGCCGGCCACGTCGATCTCGGTGAAACCGGGCAGCGAGTACGGCGCCAGACCCGAGCCGAACGGTCCTTCGCGGACATCGTGCACACCCTCGGCGGCCCGGAGCGCACCGGTCACCCCGCAGGCGATCCCGGTGATATCGGCCGGACTGAGGTCGGCCTGGGCCCAGCTGTCGCGGGCGGCCTCGACCGCCGCCCGCACGCGATCGACCGCCGGCAGCTCGGGGTCGAGTTCCACACGATGGGTCGCAAGCGTTCTGCCGCGCAGGTCGGTGACCACGGCCATCGCCTTGTGTGCGCCGATGTCCAGGCCGCTCACGTACCCGGACTCGGCCCGGAATCGGAAGTAGCGCGCCGGCCGCCCGGCGCCGCGAGCCTCCGGCTGGCGGGGTGGGGTCGTCTCCTCGACCCGGCCCTCGGAGAGCAGCTCGGCGAGCAGGTCCTCGGCCGTCGGCCGGGAGACACCGACGACAGTGCGGAGCTCCCGCAGCGTCAGCGGCTCCGACTCGACGAAGGCGCCCAGGGCGGCGGCCAGGTTCAGCCTGCGCAACAGCGACGAATCGCCCATCCGCCCGCCGACGGCTCTGTCGTGACTCATCCGATGACTCGCCCTACGCTCGGCCGATTCTGCTAAATGGCCTGCATATTATCACCGGAGCGGGCTGATTCAGCGGCCTTCGAGCAGGTTCTTGAGCGTCAGCAGATCAGCCTGTACGGCGCTCGCGTCACGGTCGAAGTCGTCGTCGGTCATACCGGGCCGCCGGCGGATGGTGAAGACGACCTCGGAGCCGTCGCCGTCCGGGATGACCCGCATCGGATTGTAGACGGTTTCGCCCGACGGCAAGGTCACGTCGTGGTCCAGGACGCCGTACTCGTTGCTCTCGGCAAACGTGACGACGACCCGTCCCATCGGTGACTCGGCGACCCAGTCGCCGTCGACCTGCTCGATCGACCCGCCCAGCCCGGCCGCCCACTCGGGCACGTTGGCCGGGTTGGAGGCGTACGCGTAGACGTCCTGGGCGGGCCGATCGATGTGTGTGCTGAGGTGTCGTGAGGTGCTCATGCCCCCGACGTTAGCGAGCTGTCGCCAGGCCGGTCTTGAACGAATCGGCCATCTGACCGTCAGGCGCCGGCGTTGTCGAGGCGGTCGAGCTGGTCCTCGCTGAGCTTGATGTCGCCCGCCGCCAGGGCGGTCTCGAGCTGCTCGGGCGTGCGCGGGCCGATCAGCGTGATCAGTTCGGGATCGGTCCGGTGGAGCAGCCAGCTGATGACGAGCTGGTTCGGGGTGACGTCCAGCTCGGCGGCCACCTCGGTGAGTACGGCGAGTCTCGCCTCCGCGTCCGGACCGGCGTACGACGACATGATCTGATGGCCCTCGCGTTTGGCCGGATCGTCGTAGATGCCCTTCAGGATCGGCGAGTACGCCACCAGGGTCAGGTCGTCGTTGGCGCGCAGATAGTCGACCTGCTCATCGTCGACAATCGACAAGGTGTTCACGCCGGCCTTCGGGCGCAGGTACGAGTGCTCCTCCTGGACCGCGACCGGCATCGGCCAGCCGTTCTTCTCGGCCAGCGCGCGGATGCGCTCGAGCCGCCAGGTCCGGACGTTCGACCAGCCGATGTACCGGGCTTTGCCTGCGGCAACGATCTCGGCGAGCGCCGACAACGTCTCCTCCAGCGGCGTGGACCGATCGTCGACGTGGACGTAGTACAGATCGACGTGGTCCGTGCCCAGCCGGCGCAGGCTGTCGTCGATCGCGTGCCGCAGGGTGTCGCCGCCGGCGCCCACCCACTGTGCGGCCATCGTCTCCCAGCTGCCGTCCCCGGTCCGGATCGGCTCCGGGTCGCGGACCCACGCACTGCCCTTGGTGGACAGGAAGATCTCGTCGCGCTTCCCACTCTTCGCCAGCCACCGCCCGAGGAGCTCCTCGCTCTCGCCACCGGTGAAGTCCGGCCCGGGCCACCAGGCGTAGCAGTCGGCGGTGTCGATGAACGTCCCGCCGGCCTCCAGGTACCGCTCGAGCATCCCGACCGACGTCGGCTCATCGGTCGACGTACCCATCAGCATGGCCCCCAGTGCCAACTGACTGACCTGCTCCCCGGTCCGCCCCAACCCGACGCTTCGCATGACATCCTCCTCGCGGTGAACTTTTACCTGCGAGGCTAGGTACGACACAGTTCATTCGTCCAATGCCAATGTTCGGGCTAGTTCATGCGTACGACGTATCAACCCGGCAGCGTGCCCCGGACGATGCTGTCGCGGGAGTGGACCGGGTTGCCGTCGTTCGGCTCGAGCGAGACATCGACGATGAGATAGCCCTGGCTGGTCAGGTTGTCCGGGATCCGGAAGGTGTCGGCCTGACCGGGGTCGAGGACGCCGAGTGACACCATCCGCTGGCCGTCGGAGTTGATCAGCCAGAGTTCGTAGTACCCGGTCTCCGCGCTCAGGCCGGTGACGGAGACCTGCAGTTCGTTGCCGGCCTGGATCAGGTCGGCGGTGCCGCTGCCGGACTTGCCGGGCAACGGTTCGAGCCGGACCGCGGCGACCGGTGCCGGTTGCTCGTCGACGGCGAGGAGACCTGCGGCACCGAGGCCGATCCCGATGCCCAGGACCGCGGCCACACTCGCGGCCAGCGCCAGCACGCCACGGCCGTAGGTACGTCGCCGCGTGGCCGCCGGCTCACTGCCGCCGGCGGCTTCAGGCCCGTTTGCCCGCCCGATCTCGGGCCCACGCCCAGGCCCAATCCCGGGCCCACGCCCGGGCCCGGGCTGGGGCTCAGTCCCTGGCTCGGGCTCGGCGGCGGTGGTGGTGGCCGGAGCGAGTTCGAGGTCGGCGGAGATGCGATCCCAGACCTGGGTGGGCGGGGTGGCCAGCTCGGGTGTCTCGCCCAGTTCCACGGACAGCTCCCGCAGTTCCGCGAGGGCCTCCTGGCAGCGAGCGCAGGTCGCGAGGTGGTCAGCTGCGTCCGGCTCGGGTTCGGTTCCGTCCAGGGCCCACTGAGCCAGGACTTCCTCGTCAAGATGCGTCACTGTTCACCTCCTTCAGCCTGTCCCGCAGATACAGCAAACCTCGTCGCGCGTGACTCTTCACTGTGCCGAGTGGAAGGTTCAGTTGCGCCGCGATCTGCGGGTAGGTCTGGTCGTCGTAGAAAGCCAGCCGGAGGATGGTCCGGCGTGGCTCGTCGATCCGGTCCAGCTCGTCGGCCAGCAGCACCCGGTCCACGAGTTGGTCATCAGCCGCCGGCTGCGGCGGCAGGGTCTCGCCGACCGCGGCGGCGTTGCGGCGGTCGCGGCTGCGGGCCTCGAGTCGGTCCGCGATCCGGTGCCGGGTGATCCCGGTCAGCCAGGAGCCCAGGCTTCCCGAGGCCGGATCGAACCTCTCCCGGCTCCGCCAGGCCGAGACGAATACCTGCTGGGTGACGTCCTCGGCGTCGTGCTGGTCACCCAGGACGCGGATCGCCAGCGTGTAGACCAGGCGTGACCAGCGCCGGTAGGCAGCGGCGAGGCTATCCTCGCGTCCCTCGGCGAAGCCCTTGGCGATCTCGGCCGGCGAGGGCTCGCCGGCGATGCTGGTCACGGCTCGGACTCTAGCCGGAGCGGTCGCCGAGACGTCAGATCCGCGTCGCACTGACGACCAGGTTCTGCTGATATCCGCCGTTGTCCGGCTCATAGCGTCCGCCGCAGGTGATGATCCGGAGCCGGGGAGTTCCGGCCCGGTCGAAGAGGTCCGCGAGGGCCAGGCGCCGTTTGGGGACCTCGCGGACCTGGTCGACGCGGTACGTCGTACTGCGTCCGTCGTACGACGAGATCCGGATCAGCTGACCGGTCCGGAGCTTGCGCAGCCGGACCAGCGGACCCACGCCGTACTGCTTGCTGTCGAGATGGCCGCCGAGGACCACCGCGCCCTGGACGTCGGCGGGACCGGGACCGAAGCGGTACCAGCCGATCGTCGCCGGATCGGGCGGTAACTCCATCTGGCCGTCGGCGGCGACACCGACGGCCCGGACCGGTACGTCGATCCCGACGGACTTCACCACCAGGCGCACCGGCGCAGGCGTCGGGGCGACCGTTGGTACGGCGGCATCGTGCGTGCGGACTGTGGCCGGAAGCCACCGGCAGCCCGCGGTCGCGAGGAGTGTGGCCGCCACGAGGACGGCCACACCACGTGCATGACTCACGAGCGCACCCGAAGGGCGACCGCACCGCCACCGACCAGCGCCAGAGCGAGCAGACCGGCAGCAACGGCCGGCCAGACGGGCTGCTGCTGCGCGGCTGCCTGGCCTCCGGTGCCACCCGGGACGCCGGACGGGTTGCCGTGCAGGCCGGAGATGGACTGGACCGCGAGCTTCAGGTTCTTGGACTGTGCACTGCCCCACGCGTAGACGATGGTGTTCGTGCCCTCCTTCAGGTTGAGGTCGGCCGGGCCGAGGGCGACCGTCGTCGTACCGGCAAGGACCACGTCGGCCTTGACCGTCCCGGCCGGCAGATCGGCCTTCGCCTGCTTGGGATTGGTCAGGTCGGTGAAGACAGGTTTCCCGCCGGCCCGCACGTCGACAGCCGGTGCGGCTGCGGTGTGCCGGACCGTCAGCCTGGCCTGTCCCGCGGCCAGCTTCGACGTGTCGTTGACGAACGGCGTCAGTACCGGCTTGCCACCGGCATTGAGATGCGCGACCACAGTCACGTTGGCTCCACCGGGTACGGCGACGTCGTTCGCCTGGATGAGTGCGGCGCTCTGGCCGGCCGCCGTGACCTTGAGGTCGTAGTCACCCTCGGGCAGCTCGAGTGGGTCGGTGAGAGTGCCGGGCTTGAAGTTGGAGAGCAGTTTCTTGCCGTTGGCGTAGACGTCGACGGTAGCGCCGGGGACGCCATGCAGCACCGAGACGGTCGCGGTTGCGGCCGGTGCGGCCTGGGCGCTCGCTACCGGGACACCGGCGAGCAGCAGACCTGCGCTGATCACTGCGGCGAACTCGCGGACAGACATCGAACCCTCCTAGGGGTCGGGGTGTGTGTCTGTCTCTTCCGCCGCGACCCCTCCCGCGGATGCATCGGATCTGGGTGCATCCGCGGAGTGGGTTGCGGCGGAAGTACGAGGAACCACGCGTGAGGAGCTCAGCTATGGAAGGACACCGTCCGTCCGTCGCCGTCATCGGTTCGGGAGTATCCGGGCTGACCGCGGCCTATGTGCTGCGGCACACCCACCGGGTCACCGTGTTCGAGGCCGACAGCCGGCCCGGCGGTCATGCGCACACGCACGAGGTCACCGATCGGGCCGGCCGGACGCATCAGGTCGACTCCGGATTCATCGTCCACAACGAGCGAACCTATCCGCAGTTGCGCAGGCTCTTCGGCGAGCTCGGCATCGCGACGCGACCGACGGAGATGTCGATGAGCGTCCACTGCGACGGCTGCGGTCTCGAGTACGCCGGGGGCCGGGGCCTCTCGGCGATGCTCGGGCGGCAGATTGTCAACAATCGGTTCGTCCGACTGCTGACCGAGGTACGACGCTTCCACCGCGAGGCGCGCCGGGTGCTCGCGACCGGTGACGACGGCTGCACCTGGGCCGGGTTCCTCCGGTCGAACGACTTCTCGCCGTACTTCGTCCGGCACTTCGCGATCCCGCTGGTCTCCTGCGTGTGGTCCTGCGGCTCGGGGCCGGCCGGCCGTTATCCCGCGCTGTACCTGTTCCGCTTCCTCGACCATCACGGGATGTTGAGCGTCGGCGACTCGCCGTCCTGGCGGACGGTCGTCGGCGGATCCCGGACGTACGTCGACGAGATCGTCGCGCGGATCGGCGACGTCCGGACGAGTTCGCCGGCGCGCGCCGTCCTGCGGCATGACGACGGTGTCTCGGTGTTCACCGCGAGCCGCTGTCTCGAATTCGATCGCCTGGTGATGGCAACGCACGCCGACACCGCGCTCGACCTGCTCGCCGACGTGACTCCGGCGGAGAAGTCGCTGCTCGGCGCGTTCAGCTACTCGGTGAACCCGGCGTGGCTGCACACCGACCCGGCCGTGCTGCCGGCGAGGCCGCGAGCGCGGGCTTCATGGAACTACCGGATGCGTGACTGTCAGGCCGATGAGCCGCAGGTGCTGGTGAGCTACTGGATGAACCGTCTCCAGGACCTCGATGCGGCCGACCAGTATCTGGTGACGCTGAATCCGGAGGGCTGGGTCGATCCCGCGACAGTGGTGAGCCGGATGACGTACGCGCACCCGGTCTTCACCCCGGGCTCGGTGGCGGCCGGTCGTTTCCTCCAGGACGAGGGCGGGCCGAGGCTGGCGTTCGCCGGCGCCCATCTCGGCTGGGGATTCCACGAGGACGGTTGCCGGTCCGGGGTCGCGGCCGCGGCGCGGTTCGGTGTCCGGTGGTGAGAGTGCCGGGCGTCCCCGCGATCGTGCCGGGCGTCCCCGCGATCGTGCCGGGGCGCGTGAGCCACAGCCGGCGAGGGCCGAAGCGGCATCGGTTCCGCTACCGGACGTACCAGTGGCTGGTCGACCTCGACGATCTGCCGGATCACCGGTCGCTCGCGTCGTTCCGGGTGGCTGATCACCTGGGCGATGCGTCCCGCTCGCTGCGGGAGAATGTGGCGGCCTTCGCGGCCGCCCGCGGCGAAGTGCTCGAGTCGGGGGACCGCGTCCTGATGCTGGCGAACGCACGCAGTCTCGGGTACGTCTTCAACCCACTCACGGTCTTCTGGTGCCTCGGCCCGGCGGAGGAGCCGCGCTGGGTGATCCTCGAGGTCCACAACACGTACGGAGAACGCCACGCCTACCTGGCTCGCCCGGACCGGTTCTCGCTGCGCAAGGAGTTCTACGTCTCGCCGTTCTTCGCAGTGAACGGCCAGTACGACGTGACGCTCCGGCTCGACCGGGATCGGATCAACGTCGTGATCGATCTGAGCCAGCACGGATCGCGCGTCTTCAGCGCCACCTTCGCCGGCCGCCCGCGTCCGGTCCGCCGTACGACTCTGCTCGTGGCCGCACTCGTTCCGTATCAGGTCTGGGCTCTGATCCGCCTCCACGGCATCTGGCTCTGGCTACGCCGGCTGCCGGTTGTCCGCCGTACCCCACGCTCCGGTTCTGGCGGGAGCGGTTCACCGCGGGCGGACGAGATCGCCGGGCTCGGGTTCGACGCGGTGTTCCGGCGGATGTGGGAGTTCTACCTGGCGTACTCGGAGGCGGGTTTCCGCTCCGGGTACCTGGGGGTGTCTCAGTTCGCGTTGGTACGGCGACAGAGGAGGAATCGACCGTGGAGCTGACCGGGCGTCGTACTTGGATCGTCGGAGCGTCGTCGGGGATCGGCGCCGCGCTGGCGCGTGAGCTGGCGGATCGCGGCGCGCGGGTTGCTGTGTCGGCGCGTCGCGTGTCCGAGCTGCAGGACGTGGCGGCCGGGCGGATGGCCGTGGTTCCGGTCGACATCACCGATGCCGAGGCGGTGCGGCAGGCGGCGGATCGTGTCGTCGAGGAGCTCGGCGGACTGGACATCGTCGTCCTGAGTGCCGGCTACTGGAAGCAGCTGAAGGAGTTCGACGCCGAGTCGTTCCAGCGTCATCTCGACGTCAACCTGTCCGGTATGGCGCACTGCCTCGACGCCGTGATCCCGCGTCTCCAGGCCGCCCACGCCGGCCTGATCGTCGGGATCGCCTCGGTCGCCGGGTACCGCGGTCTGCCCGGCGCGGAGGCCTACGGCGCGACCAAGGCCGCTCAGATCAACCTCCTCGAAGCCCTCCGCGCCAACCTCCGCCCGGACGGCATCAACGTCGTCACCGTCTGCCCCGGTTTCGTCGCCACCGAGATGACCCGCTCCAACTCCTTCCCGATGCC
Organism: Kribbella sp. NPDC049174; assembly: GCF_043197365.1. Classification (NCBI taxonomy): domain Bacteria; kingdom Bacillati; phylum Actinomycetota; class Actinomycetes; order Propionibacteriales; family Kribbellaceae; genus Kribbella; species Kribbella sp. NPDC049174. Next base: position 1,273,667 of record NZ_JBICSZ010000002.1, read on the forward strand.
GTTCATCATTTCCGCTCCGCGCGCCGCCCGGGAGATTGCCGACGGCATCGAACGCCGCACCACCCGCATCACTTTCCCCTGGCAGATGGCGTGGCTGGCAAGGCTGGCGAAGATCGTCCCCGACAACCTCTGGACCCGCCTCCTCGCACGAAGTTAGCTGTCGGCATGAGCCTGGCGGAGCTTGGTGGCAGCTTGCCCCACACCTTTACCGCGGGTTGCGAAGCGGTCGAGCCAGTTGGGCCAGGGCCGCAGGTCGCCGGCTGCGGCGGCGAGGGCGATGAGAGCTTCCGTGGTGGTGCCGCGGAGGACGGGATCTGTGTCGGTGAGACGCGCCAGGAGGGTCGTCAGGTCTGACGTTGGCTGGTGGGCGTCGAGGTCGCCGGCCTCGAGGAGGGTTTGGCCGAGGCTGTAGATATCCATGGCGACCGAGACCGGGGTGCAGGCCTCTTGGTCAGGAGAGGCGTAGCCGACAGTGCCGACCGGGTGGCCTGCTGGTTGGGGGCTGCCGATCGCGCGGGCGGTGCCGAAGTCGATGAGAATGGGACGGCCGTCGCAGAGGACGACGTTGTCCGGCTTGACGTCCAGGTGGGCGAGGCCGCGGTCGTGCAGCGTCATCAGGGCTGGAAGTACTTGCGCACCGAGGAGTGCGACCTCGTTCTCGGGCAGGGCGCCGTGCTCGTCGAGTTCGTCGGCAAGCGTCGGGCCGTCGACGTACTCGAGCAGGAGGTGCGGGATCGTGTCGTCGCTTCCGTCCAGGAGCAGCTGCGGAAGGGCCGGGTGCCAGGTGCCGGCAAGTGCGGCGGTCTCGCGCCGGAGGGCCTTCACCGCCCGCGGATGGTTGAGCTGGTGGGGCCGGACGACCTTCAGTACGGCGGGCGCCCACAGCTCGACCGACCAGACCAGCCACGTCTCGCACCGGTGACCGACGCCGAGTCGTTCGATGGCGAGTGTGCCGGCGGGGAGTTCGCACCCCTCGGCCCAATCCCAGACGGCCAACCCGTCCTCAGTGTCAACAATCATCACGTCGACAGCCCTTCTCGAGGATGGCCCGCCGGCGTCGGGTCGGCGCCGGCGGGCCGGGAGCGGTCAGTAGCGCGAACGGCTACGTGAACGGCTACGGCTGCGGGAACGAGAACGGCTACGGGACCGTCCGCGGCCGCGGTGCATGACCGGCTTGATGCGGAGCATGGTTGTCACCTCCTTCCGGTCGGCTGGAGTGGCTCCCGTGCGGGAGCAGGGTGACGACCCGGTCGGCGATGGCGGCCAGATCGCGGTCATGGGTGACGAGCAGGACCGTGCGATGGGTCGTGGTGGTCCGGATGGCCTCGACCACCGCGGCGGCCGAGGCCGGGTCGAGGGAAGAGGTCGGCTCGTCCAGCAGCACCATGGGCGCGGGCGAGACCGCGGCCCGGGCGATCGCGACCCGGCGGCGCTGACCGCCCGACAGCCGGACGCCGCCCTCGCCCAGCGGAGTGTCGTAGCCGAACAGCAGACGGTCGGTGAACTCGTCGACCAGGGCCGCCCGGCCGGCCGCGACCACGCCCGCCCGGGTGGCGTCCTGGTTGCCAAAGGCAATGTTCTCGGCGATGGTCGCGTCCAGCAGCCAGGGGGCCTGCGGGACGAACGCGAAGCGCTCCCGCAGACTCCGCTGGGTGCAGTCGCGCAGGTCCACCCCATCGATCGTGATCCGCCCGGCGTCGACGTCGTACAGGCGGAGCAGGAGGTGCAGCACGGTGCTCTTGCCGATACCGCTCGGCCCCAGCAGGCAGATCGTCTCGCCGGCGTCGATGTCGAGGTCGAAATCCCTCAGCACCGGGTGCGCGGACTCGTAGCTGAAGCCGACGCTCTCGAAGCGCACGCCCGCTCGCAGCACCGGCGCCGGTCGTGCGCCGACCCGATCCACGACCGCTTCGTCACAGTCCAGCACCTCCTGCACCCGCGTCGCACTCGCACCGGCCTTCGCCAGTACGGCGGACAGCCGCGTCAACCCACGGACAGGCGAGTACAGGTCGCGCAGATACGCCAGCACCACCAGCAGTTGCCCGGTCGTCAGCGCACCGGTCAGCACGTGGCGACCGCCGACGACCAGCACCAGCGCGGCGCCGATCGCGAGTACGCCGTCGGCCACCGGAGTCCATCGCGCATCCACGCCAATCGCTCGCTGCTCCACCTCCAGGACGGCGCGGTTCCGCGCACCGAAGATCGTCGCGGCCCGATCGATCCGGCCGAACGCCTGCACGGCCCGCACGTTCCGCAACAGGTCGGTCGTTGCCCCGGCCAACCGTCCCGACTCGGCTCGGGCGTCCTGTTGCGCCGTACGGATGAGCCTGCGTTGACGCACTGCGAGAACCGCCAGCACGGGCACGACCGCCAGCCCGATCAGGGCGAGCTCCGGGTCGAAGACACACAGCAACGCGAGGACGCCGATGAGCATCACTGCGTCCGGCAAGAACGATGTGGTCACCGCGACGACTCCGTCGAGCACCCGGCCGACATCCGTGGTCAACCGGGACACGAGCTCGCCGCTGCGCATCCGGTCGTGCCAGCGCAGGGACCGTGTCATCGTCCGTTGGAACATCGTGGCGCGCAGCGACGCCCCGATCCGCTCGGCCGCACCCTCGGCAGCCTGCAGACTGGCCATGTCGAGCAGTCCGATCACCGTGGACAGCAGCACGCCGGCGAGCGCCGACAGAGCAAGCAGTACGACGGGGTCCAGGCCGGTCGCCGGCTCAGGAGCGAGCGCGTAGTCGACAGCCAACGCGAGCGGCCAGGGCCGCAACAGCACCGCTCCTACCCGCAGCACGACCAGGCCAGCCGCAGCCGCGAGTGCAGGACGTTGCACTCGGGCGGCAGGCCCAGCGATGGCGAGAGACAGCGGGAGCTTCATGTCCACCACGGTCGTCGTCAGCCGGTCGGGCCCGGTAGTGCACCTTGGTACTACGACTGTCGTCGGGCTGCGCCTGCACGGATGGCGCCTCTACCATCCGAGACATGAGACTGCGACGTTCGCGGAGTGATCGCGAGCCGATTTCGACAGTCGGCCTGCTGGTGCGGTTCACCGCGGCCGGTCTGATCGTGCTGCTGTCGCTCGCCGCGCTGATCGCGGTCGTGGCCCGCCAGGCCGGCGTCGAGCAGGCGACCGAGTCGGCCCGCCAGGTGACGTACGTGACCGCCCGTGGCGTCGTCGAGCCACGGCTGGACCCGGCCGTCGTCTCCGGTCAGCCCGCCGCACTGCGGGCATTCGACGCCGCGATGCGCCAGTACGTGCTGCAGGGCTCGCTGGTCCGCGTGAAGCTGTGGAACGCGGACGGCCGGGTCGTGTACTCCGACGAGCCACAGCTGATCGGCAAGCAGTTCCCGCTCGGCGCCGACGAGGCGGAAGCGCTACGGCTCCAGGGCAGTAGCGCCTCCGAGGTGAGCGACCTCAGCCGGCCGGAGAACCAGTTCGAGGTTCCTTATGGGAAGTTGCTCGAGGTGTACGTCGGTGTGCGGGGGACCAACGGTGAGCCGATGCTGTTCGAGGCGTACTTCCAGTACCAGGCCGTGACGGAGGCCGGTCAGGCCGCGTGGAAGCGGTTCGCTCCACCTGCGCTGGGTGCGTTGCTGGTGCTGGAGCTGGTGCAGATCCCGTTCGCGTGGTCGTTGGCTCGTCGGGTGCAGCGGCAACAGCGTGATCGGGAGCGGCTGCTGCGGCACGCCGTCGACGCGTCGGACGCGGAGCGTCGCCGGATCGCGGGGGAGCTGCACGATGGCGTCGTACAGGAGCTCACGGGGTTGAACTACGCCCTCGACGCGATGCGGCTCGGCAATCCGAGTGAGGGTCAGCGGGCTGAGCTGATCGCCGACAGCGCGGGTCGATTGCGGCAGAGCATCGGCTCACTGCGGTCGCTGCTGGTCGACATCTATCCGCCGAACCTCGCCGAGGAAGGACTGGCGTCGGCACTGGCCGAGCTCGCCGCTGCGCTCGAGCGGGCGGGCGTCGACGTACAACTGGAGACCGACGGCGCCGAGGATCTGCCCCCCGCGGCTGCGGCCTTGCTGTTCCGTACGGCGCAGGAAGTGGTTCGGAACGTGGCAGCGCACAGTGGGGCGCGGGGCGTGCTGATCAAGGCGGCCCGATCGGATGGCAGGGCTCTCCTGGTGATCGACGACGACGGGCGCGGGTTCGACGAGTCGCGACTCGATGAGCGCAGCAGCAACGGGCACCTCGGGCTACGCTCGATCGGCGACCTGCTGGCCGAATCGGGGGGCAGGCTGACAGTCCGGGCCGCTCCGGGCCAGGGGACACGGGTGGAAGCCGAGGTGCCGGTGTGATCAAGGTGCTGATCGTCGACGATCACGCGATCGTCCGGACCGGACTGTCGCAGTTGCTCGGTACGGCGGACGACATCGAGCTGATCGGGGCCGCCGGCGACGGTGACGAGGCGGTGGCGATGGCGGCCGAGTTGCGGCCGGACGTCGTACTGATGGATCTGTCCATGCCCGGCACCGACGGGATCACGGCGACCGGGAGGATCGTTGCCGACAACCCCGAGGCGCATGTGCTCGTGCTGACCTCGTTCAGTGACCAGACGCGGATCCTGGACGCGCTGCAGGCGGGTGCGGAGGGATACTTGCTCAAGCACAGCGAGCCCGAGGTGATCCTGGCGGGGGTGCGCGAGATCGTGGCTGGTGGGTCGCCGCTGGATCCGAAGGCGGCGCGGGTGCTGCTCACGAACCGGCGCAGCCCGGGTCCGGAGACGAAGTTGACCGAGCGTGAGCAGGAGGTCCTGGACATGGTCGGCGCGGGGCTGCCGAACAAGACGATCGCCCGGCGGCTCGGCATCAGCGAGCGTACGGTCAAGGCGCATCTGACGAACGTGTACCAGCGACTGGGTGTCACCGATCGCACCCAGGCCGCGCTGTGGGCGCAACGCCAGCAGCGTTAGGTACTAGTACCAAGGTCCGATGGCGGGTGTCAGTCTCTTGGCAGAGGATCGAGGCATGGACTCGGAAGACGTGCGTCGCCGACCGGTCGTGCTGCAGACACGTGGCGACGACCCGCAGACGACGCGGCGGCCTTACCTCGCGTGGGTCGGCACCGGCCTGCTCGGGCTCGTGGCTGCGGCCGGTCTGGTAGCCGGTGGTACTGCGGTCTGGTCAGCCTTCGACCCTGGTACGCCGGGGCAGTCACCCGCGCCACTCTGGTTCCCCCCACCGGAGACCATCCGCCCGCAGAGCGACCGTGTCACCCCGACCCCCGACGACCACGGCGGCGACCGCACCCGCACCCCGAAGCCCACCGGAACCGAGTCAAGCAAGGGCACCAGCCGCACCACCGAGCCAGGCGACGACAAGAGCAGCGGCCGATCGACCACCGCGCCGAGCGACGACGAGAGCAGCGGCCGATCCACTACCGAGCCTGGCGACGACAACGGCGGCGATCGCTCCGGTAAGTCCACCGAGGACAACTCCGGCCGCGGCTAGACCGCGCTTCTCGCCGCTCTAGACCTGAGGGCTGGAGCTGGTGGGGTGACGTTTCCGGCGGCGTGGTGCTCTCGTCGTCCGCGGGTTCAGCGCGGCGGGAGCGGGTCCGCTGGGCGACGACCAGCAGGGTGGTGGAGGTGGCGACCAGGATCGAAAGCCGTTGCCGATAGCAACGTTCTGCGGGTCCGGAAGATATTTCGGCTGCTGTTGAACCGATCCTTCGGAGTGCACGTGTCCCGGGGCAAGACCACGAGATCACGCGTTCCAGACCACGGAGGATCTGATGAGGAAGTCCCTTGCTGCGACGATCACCGCCCTTGCCGCCGCACTGACGCTGACAGGATGCGGTGCGGCGTTCGCCGACAAGCCCGCCGGCGGCAGCACTCCAGCGGGGAACACACAGCCGGTCACCGAGCAGAACAACGCCCCGGCGAACGGTGCGCAGGCGGGAGCCGGCCAGGACGAGCCGAAGGTGCTGAAGGTCCAGCGGGTGCCCGGCCTCACGCCCATCGTGACCAGTGCGAGTGGGCGCACCGTGTACAGGTTCGACGACGACTCGGCGAACCCGTCGGCGTCGACCTGCTTCGACGCGTGTGCCAAGTTGTGGGAGCCGGTGCTGGCCGGATCCGGTGTCGAGATCGACGGCGGCGGAATCGATGAGCGCTTGATCGACACGATCGATCGTCCGGAGGGCAAGCAGGTCACGCTCAAGGGCTGGCCGCTGTACTACTTCAAGGACGATCTCAAGCTCGGCGAACTCGCCGGTCAGGGCCGTGGTGGACTGTGGTTCGCGGTCAACCCGCAAGGTGGCAAGGCGAAGTCGACGACGCAGACCGAGACGACGGCGCCGGTCCAGAAGGACGTGCAGACGTTGACCGTCAACGTGGTCGACGGATTCATGCCCTTCGTCACCAACCAGGCGGGCCGGACCATCTATCGCTTCGACAACGACTCCGCCAACCCGTCGCGTACCACCTGCTTCGACGAGTGCACGAAGAAGTGGGAACCGGTGCTGGCCGGCAAGAACGGGGTCAAGATCCTGAGCAAGAAGATCAACCGCGGCTCCGTCGGCACGATCGACCGCCCGGAAGGCAAGCAGCTCACCCTGAACGGCTGGCCGCTCTACTACTTCCACAAGGACAAGAAGCTCGGCCAGACCGCCGGCTACGGCGTCGGCAACGCCTGGTTCGCCATCGCCCCCGACGGCAAGAAGGCCCCGCGCTGCCCCTGATCCAACCACACCCCACCAGTGGCCGGCCGCCGCAAGGCGCCCGGCCACTGGTCTGTCCTAGTCGTGGAAATGGAGGGGCTTGCCGGCGAGGGCCAAGTGGGCTTCGCCGAGGGCTTCGGTCTGGGTGGGGTGGGCGTGCACGAGCGGTGCGACGTCGGCGGGGTAGGCCTCCCAGTTGTAGATCAGCTGGGCTTCGCCGATGAGTTCGCCGACGCGGGAGCCGACCATGTGCAGGCCGACCACGGCGCCGTCCTTGGCACGGACGAGTTTGACGAACCCGGCGGTTTTGAGGATCTGGCTCTTGCCGTTGCCGCCGAGGTTGTAGTTGAGGATGTCGACCTCGCCGTACTGCGCCCGGGCCTGCTCCTCGGTCAGGCCGACCGAGGCGACCTCGGGTTCGGAGTAGGTGACGCGGGGGATGCCGGCCTCGTCGATCGGGGTCGGGTTCAGTCCGGCGATGTGTTCGGCGACGAAGATGCCCTGCTGGAAGCCGCGGTGGGCGAGCTGCAGCCCGGGGACGATGTCGCCGACGGCGTAGACGCCGGGCACGCTGGTCAGCAGCGTGGCCGGGTCGACGGTGACGAAGCCACGGTCCAACGCGACGCCGACTTGTTCGTAGCCGAGGCCGGTGGTGTTGGGGCCGCGGCCGACCGCGACCAGGAGCACCTCGGCCTCGATCACCTCACCCCCGGCCACCGTCACCTTCACCCCGGACTCGGTGGTCGACACGGATTCGAAGGTGGTGGCGGTCTTGAAGGCGATCTTGCGTTTCCGGAACGCCCGCTCCAGGGTTTTGCTGCAGTCGGCGTCCTCGGCCGGGACCAGCCGGGGCAGCGCCTCGACGATGGTGACCTTGGTGCCGAACGAGGTCCACGCGGAGGCGAACTCCACCCCGATCACCCCACCCCCCAACACCACCGCGGACTCCGGCACCCGGTCCATCGTCAATGCGTGTTCGCTGGCGATGACCCGGTGCCCGTCCAGCTCCAGCCCCGGCAGCGACCGGGAATAGGACCCGGACGCGAGCACGATGTTCCGCCCGGTGTAGGTCGTGCCGGCGACATCGATGGTGGTGGGGGAGGTGAGGCGGCCTTCGCCCTCGATCACGGTGATGCCGCGGGCCTTGAGCTGGCCCTGCAGGCCTTTGAAGAGGCGGTCGACGACGCCGTCCTTGTACTTGTTCACCCCGCCCATGTCGACCCCCTCGAGCGTGGTCCGGACCCCGAACTGCTCACCCTCGCGCGCCGAATCGGCGACCTCGGCGGCGTGCAGCAGCGCCTTGGTCGGAATGCAGCCGCGGTGCAGACACGTCCCGCCGACCTTGTCCTTTTCCACCACCGCCACCGACAACCCCAGCGTCGCGGCCCGCAGCGCAGCGGCATAACCACCACTGCCACCACCAAGAATCACCAAGTCGTACGTCACGCCAGGATCAGCCATGGGTTCTCCAACAGGTCGGTGAGATCGGCCAGGAATCGCGCCCCGGCGGCGCCGTCGAGGATGCGGTGGTCGGCCGAGAGGGTGTAGCGCATCCGGGTGCGGGCGGCGATCGATCCGTCGTCGAGGACGACGGCTTCGCGGCGGGACGCTCCGACCGCGAGGATCGCCGCCTCGGGGGGATTGATGATCGCGGTGAACTGCTCGACGCCGTACATGCCGAGGTTGCTCACGGTGAAGGTTCCACCGGTCATCTCGTCGGCACTCAGTCGTCGCTGTCTCGCTCGTTCGGCCAGCTCCGTGGCCTCCTGCGCGATCACTCCGATCGACTTGCGGTCGACCTCGCGCAGTACGGGGACGAGGAGACCGTTGTCGACGGCAACGGCCAGTCCGATGTGGATCTCCCGGTGCCTGCGGAGGGAGTCGCCGGACAGGGAGGCGTTCACGTCGGGATGCATTTGCAGGGTGAGCGCGCAGGCGCGGACGATCAGGTCGTTGAGGCTGATCTTCTGGCGTCCTGCCGCGGTCAGTCGGCTGTTGAGCTCTGCCCGGAGCTCGACGAGTTGCTCCACGTCCGCCACAGCGGTGAGATAGAAGTGTGGCGCGGTGCGGGCGCTCTCGGCCAGTCGCCGGCCGCTGGCCCTGCGCAGCATGCCAAGAGGCACGTCTTCGCCCGAGTCTGGATTCTGCTCGGCGTACGGCGGCGGGGCGCTCACCGTGTCCGGTGTCGTGAATGCCTCGGCGGCCGCTCGGACGTCCGCGCGGATGATCCTTCCGCCAGGTCCGGTACCGGTCAGCGTTGCCAGATCCACGCCTAGTTCTTGTGCGTCCCGTCTGGCCAACGGGGAGGACGGGACGCGCTCGGTCGGCACGGCGGGACTCGGCGCAGCCGCGGACGCTGAAGAGCTCGGCGCAGCCGCGGACGCTGAAGAGCTCGGCGCAGCCGTGGGCGCTGAAGAGCTCGGCGCAGCCGAGGGTGCTGAATCTTCGTCGTCGCCCACGATCGCGATCGGTTGGCCGATGGCGGCTTCTTGGCCCTCGGCAACGATGATGCGGCTGAGGACACCGGATTCGTACGCCTCGTACTCCATCACCGCCTTGTCGGTCTCGATGTCGGCCAGGACCTCGCCGGCGGTGACGGTGTCGCCCGGCTGTTTGCGCCAGCCGGCGATGATGCCGGACTCCATCGTGTCCGACAGTCGTGGCATCAGGATCTTGCCCATGGTCCGTGTCCTCTCAGTGGAGCCGGCCGACGGCCGTGAGCGTCTGCCGGATCGCCGTCTCGACGTCGTCCGGCGAGGGCAGCGCGGCGGTCTCGAGGCTCTTGGCGTACGGCAGTGGTACCTCGGCCATCGCAACCCGCCGAACCGGTGCGTCGAGCTGGTCGAAAGCACCGTCGGAGATCGTCGCCGCGATCTCGGCACCGATTCCGTAGGTCAGCCAGTCGTCCTCGAGAACGACGGCGGCGTGGGTCTTGCGGACCGACCGGATCAGCGTCTCGCGGTCGAGCGGACGCAGACTCCGCAGATCGATGACCTCGGCATCGATACCGTCCTTCGCCAGCTCGTCGGCGACCTGGAGTCCGACCGCGGCCATCCGCGAGTAGCCGATCACGGTGATGCCGGTCCCGGATCTGGTCACCGCGGCGCGGCCGATCTCGGCCGGTACGTCGTCGTCCGGTACGTCGCCCTTCGTGTTGTAGAGCGCGAGATTCTCGAGGAACAGCACCGGATCGTCGTCCCGGATCGCCGCCAGCAAGAGCGCCTTCGCATCCGCCGGGCTGCTCGGTGCAACCACCTTCAGCCCGGGCACGAAGGCGTAGTACAGCTCGACGTTCTGCGAGTGGGTGGCGCCGAGTTGCTGGCCGCCGCCGCCCGGCGTCCGGATGACCATCGGGACACTGCTCTGCCCGCCGAACATGCCGTGGATCTTGGCGGCGTGGTTGACGATCTGGTCGAGTGCGAGCAGGGAGAAGTTGATCGTCATGATCTCGACGACGGGCCGCAGGCCGAGCATCGCCGCCCCGATCGCCGCGCCGGTGAACCCCTCCTCGGAGATCGGGGTGTCCCGGACGCGCTGCTCGCCGAACTCGGACAGCAGGCCGGCGGTGATCTTGTACGACCCCTCGAAGATGCCGATCTCCTCGCCGATCAGGAAGACCCGGTCGTCGCGGAGCATCTCGGCGCGCAGGGTGTCGTGGATCGCCTGGCGGTAGGACATGACCGTCATGCGCCGACCGCCGCGAACAAGGGCTGCGCCGGCAGCCGCCTCAGGTCATTCGGCACCGGTGTCGCGTAGTTGTAGTCGAACAACGTCTTGACGTCCGGTGCTGGGCTCGCGTCGGCGAAGCTCACCGCCGCGGCGATCTCCGCCGCGACCGATTCCTCCAGCCGGTCCTGATCTGCGGCAGTCATCGCGCCGTCGGTCAATAGCCGGTCCGCCAGCGCGAACAGCGGATCGGCGGCCCGGAGCGCGGCCGTCTCCTCCTTGCTCCGGTACGCCGCCGGGTCGACGACCGAGTGGCCGCGGAGCCGTGTACTGACGGTCTCCAGCAGGGTCGGGCGGCCCTCACGCGCGGCGGCGATGGCACGCTCGGCAGCCTCCCGGACCGCCGGCACATCGTTGCCGTCGACCCGTTCCCCGTCCATCCGGTACGACGCCGCGCGTTTGTACAACTCGGGTTCGGCCGACGACTGCTCCACGCTCGTGCCCATCCCGAGCTGGTTGTTGATCACGACGTAGACGATGGGCAGTTTCCACAGGGCGGCCAGGTTCAGCGACTCGTGGAAGGCGCCGATGTTCGTCGTACCGTCGCCCATGTGACACATGACCACCTCGTCGCCGCCTCGGTAGGCGATCGCCAGCGCGGCGCCGGTTGCGAGCGGCAACTGACCGCCGACGATCCCGTAGCCGCCGAGCAGCCGGGACTGGGCGTCGAAGAGATGCATCGAGCCGCCCCAGCCTTTGGACACGCCGTCGCTGCGGCCGTAGAGCTCGGCGAGGATCCGGCCGGGGTCGATGCCGCGAGCCAGGGCGTAGCCGTGTTCGCGGTAGTTGGTGAACAGGTAGTCGGTCGAACGGAGCGCGCCCATCAGGCCCACCACGGTGGCTTCCTCGCCGAGGTTCAGGTGGCAGTAGCCGCCGATCTTGGCCTCGGTGTAGGCGCGGGCGGCCCGTTCCTCGAACCGTCGGATCAGCAGCATCTGACGGTAGTAGCCGACCAGCTCGGACATGTTCGGATCTCCTCACCAGGGGACTGGGCCGCGGATCGTGGGTGTGTCGGGCCCACACCTAATGATACTAGACCGTATCATTTGCTCTGAGTGGAGGGAGAGCGGATGGACGACGTCGTGGGTGACGGGCCGCGCAAGCGTGGCCGGCCGACCCGGTCGGAGCGTGAGCAGCGGCGCGAGCAGATCCTCGACGCCGCCGTGCGCTTGTTCCTCGAGCACGGGTACGGGGGCGTGTCACTCGACCGGCTCGCCGCGGATGCGAAGGTCACCAAGCGGACGATCTACGTGTACGTCGGCGACAAGACCGCCGTGTTCACCGCGGTCGTCAGCCGGCTGAACCGCGACGTCCTGCCGGAAGGCGAGGTCGCGGACCTCGAAGCCATGGCGGTCCGGCTGGTGATGACGTTGCACTCCGACGTCGCGATCGGCCTGCACCGGATGGTGATCGCCGAGGTGAAGCAGTTTCCTGAGCTTGCGAAGAGTTTCTACGCAGCCGGTCCGCAGCGGTACATCGATGCGTTGGGCGAGTTGCTCGAAACCTCAGGGACGGAAGCCGAGCAGCTTTTTGCGCTGCTATTGGGTGAGCGGCACCGACGACGGTTGCTCGGCCTCGACCCGGCTCCGTCCCGCGCCGAAGCCGCCGAGCACGCCCAGGCAGCCTTGCAGGCTCTCGACCGGGGCGTGGGGCGGACGTAAGCTGCGGGTGGCTGCTAGGAGACTGCGATGAATCAAGGCTTGCTGAACTCATTGACAGATGCTGAGCGCCGCCTCGTGGCCGAGACCGAACGCGATGTGTTGAAGGGCCTGGACGAGGACGAGCTGCTGGACCTGCACCAGCGGATCCGGCGGGTCCGGACGAAGTACGTGAAGAACTACCGGCGCGGCGCGAGTGCTGCCGTCGCGCAGGCGGGCGGGCGGGGCAAGTCCTACCCCAGGAATCAACGGGACCGGGACAAGGCGGAAGTGTTCGAGACGGTGCTGGCACGGGTGAGCCGGGAGGTCGCGACGGCCGCCAAGCGAGCGTCGATGGACCTCCGCAGCGAGCGGATCGCGGCGGCGCGGTCGACCACCGGGGGCGGCGTGCCGGTTCCGGTCGACGGCGATCGTCCCGCGCCGGAGGGCAGTCGGCGGCCGCGCGCGACCAAGACCACTGGTGGACTGAAGAAGGACGCGTCGTCGCGGGCTGCCGGGGCTCGTCGCCAGGCCAAACGCGACGCGCGCGGGTGATGACGGAGGAGATGTCGGGGATCACCCGATTCGGGTGATCCAAGCGCTCGTGGGGTCGTGTCTGCTGGTTCCGCGGCAGCCGGGGAGGTGGGGAGATGCGCAGACTGGTCCGTGCCCCACGGCTGTTCCGGAGGGGCGGACTGGCCAAGGCCGCGGTGGTCGTCGCGGCGTTGGTGACGGTCGGCGCGACGTACGCCGTACTGGTGCCGAACGACGCGGCGGGTGCGGACGGGCCCCAGTCACAGCAGATCGAGGAAGGCCGGCGGCTGTTCGCGGTCGGTTGCTCGAGCTGCCACGGCCTGCACGCCGATGGCGCGTCGAACGGAGAAGGAGAGATGGCCGGCCCGTCGCTCATCGGCGTCGGCGCGGCCGCGGTCGACTTCCAGGTCAGCACGGGCCGGATGCCGGCCGTGCAGCCCGGTGCCCAGGTGCCGCAGAAGCCCCCGGTGTACACGACCGAGGAGATCGCGGCGTTGGCGGCGTACGTCGCCTCCCTCGGTCCCGGACCCGCGGTGCCGGCCGAGGAGGCGTACGACGTCAGCAACGCGACCCAGGAGGAGGTCGTCCAGGGTGGTGAACTGTTCCGGACGAACTGCACCGCCTGTCACAACTTCGCCGGTCGCGGTGGTGCGCTGCCGCACGGCCGCTACGCGCCGTCGCTGATGGAGACGACGCCGCGGAACATGTACCAGGCGATGCTGACCGGACCGCAGCAGATGCCTGTCTTCTCCGATCAGGTGCTCCTCCCGGAGGACAAGCGCGCCATCATCGCCTACCTCGTCAGCCTGCAGGAGACGAACGACCCGGGTGGCTTCGGACTGGGCCGGCTCGGGCCGGTGTCCGAAGGCCTGTGGGGATGGCTGGTCGGGATCGGTCTGCTGGTCGCCGTCGCGGTGTGGATCGGCGCCAAGGTTCCCACGGTCGGACGCCGGCAAACAAAGGATTGATTGCCCAGGGCACCCCTGCCGCGATCGGCGCGAACCAGTTAGTCTCGATATTTCGGAAGCAGGGAAGGGAAGGCGCAGAGCAGGGCACGTCGGCCACGGGAGGGGCGACGAGGTGACCACCCCGACGCCAGACCAAGCGCGCGAGACGTACCAGCGCCCGGCCGGAGGCAGTGTTCCACGGCCGCCGCGGACGCTGGTGACTCGTGAGCGGTTGCACTCTGCGCTCGACCTCGGCGTCCAGGCCCCGCTGACGCTGTTGATCGCGCCGGCCGGCACCGGCAAGACCGTCCTGCTGGCGGACTGGGTGGCACGCCGGCGACGGTCGGGTGAGGCCGTCACCTGGGTGCCCGGGCAGGCGCCCGGCTCGCTGGGGCAGACCATTCAGGAAGCGGTCGGCGCCGACCTGCCGAGTCCGCCGGATCCGATTGTCGTCGACGACGCTCACTTGTTGCCGGCGGCGACTGTTGCCGACCTGTCCCAGGTGCTGAAGAAGTCGCCGCACGCGGTCCGGCTCGTACTGGCCACCCGGTACGACCTCCCACTGCCGGTGCCCGAGCTCGAGTTGAGGGGCATGGCGTTGACGCTGCGGTCGGGGGATCTGCGCTTCAACGACGCCGAGGCCGCCGCACTCGTGCAGGCGCATGCCGACAAGGCCACGCCGGAAGACATCCAGTTGTTCCAGCAACAGACCGCCGGCTGGGCGGCAGCGCTGGTGCTCGCGGCCCGGACCCTCGCTGCTACCGGTGCCGCCGTGTGGCCCGTGGTCAACCAGCGGCCGGTGCTCGACGTGCTGCTTGGCGAGAGCCTGAGCACCCTCGACGACCGGGTGCACGCGATGCTGCTGAGCACCTTCGCGGCCACCGCCATGACCGCGCCCCTGGCCGTGATGCTCAGCGGTGAAGCCGATGCCGGTGCGATGCTTGCGGATCTCGCCGGCAACGGACTGCTGGTGACGGCCTACGCCGACGGCACTGCCGGCGAACCGCTGTATCAGTACCACCCGCTGCTCGTCGAGCTACTCCGGCGACGGGCGGCCGGCAGCTCCGACGACGCGCGGATCGTCGTCGCGGCGCACCGCCGGTCGGCGCTGTACTACGAGAACCGCGGCGACGGCGGGAGCGCACTGCGGAGCGCGTTGGGCGCCGACGACCCGGACCTGGTGGCCCGGATCCTGCTGGCGCACGGGCCGGAGATACTCGCCGCCGGCGACCTCGATCTCGTCACGGCGGGCTTCGAGGCCCTCCCGGACGGCTATCTCGCCGCCCGTCCCCACGTGATCGGCGTGCGCGGACTGCTGCGGCGCGCCTCCGGCGACGTGGCCGGAGCAATGATGGATGCGGCATCGGCCGACGATCTGGCCGGTACGACGGAAGGCCGGCCGCTGACCCCGGATGACGACGCGTTGGCGGCGGACGCCGTACTGCTGCGGCTGTGGGAATCCCGCTACGGCTGGTACGACGTCCAGACCGCGATCGGACGGGCGAGATCCCTGCTGACGCTGGATCCGGCGGACGGCGACGGCCGGCGTGGCGCCGTACTCGCGCCCGAGCGGCTGGCGTGGTTGCTGATCGAGCTTGCGGCGGCGGAGACCTGGGCCGACGAACTCGATGCTGCCCTCAGCCATCTGGACGAGGCGCTCGTGACGGCACGGATGGTGGGCCATACGCGGCTGGTCGCGGGCGGCCTCGCACACCGTGCCGTGGTGCAGTACGTCCGCGGCCAGGTGCAGAGCGCGGCCCAGTCGGCGCAGGCCGCCCTCGATGTGGTCGGAGAGCGGGGACTGCCGCTGGAGTACGCCGTCCGGGTGCACGTCGTGATGGGATTCGCGGCTGTGAGCCAGCTGGACCTGGACAGTGCATGGCAATGGCACAAACTCGTGGTCGCGACCGACGTGGCCGACTCGGACACAGTGGTGACGGCATTGCGCGCGGTCTTGCGGTCGGTGCTCCTGGTCGAGGACGGCCGGCTCGACGAGGCGCTGACGGAACTCACCAGCGATCCCGCGGCGGCCGGGCGCTTACCGTCGTTCCTGTCCCGGGACCTGGCCCTGTTGCGGTTCCGGCTGGCAGTTCTGGTCGGGGACCAGCCCGGCGTCGAGGCGCAGCTCAGGGAACTCGACCGGACCGGAAACACGACCGAGGCCGAGCTGGCCCGGGCCATCCTCTCGATCAACCGGGGCGACCTGCCGGCCACGGTGGCGATGATCGATCAGCAACTCAGCCGACCGGACCTGTACCTTCCGCTCGCGTCGTCGGCGGCCTCGTTCCGGACCGTCCTGCTGGCCCGCATGGGCGATGTGCCCGCTGCCGATGCCTCGCTGGTCGACACCCTGAACCGGGTGGCGCCGCAGCGCATCCTGCACGCGCTGATCCCGGCCGGTGGCGAACCGGCGTTCCTCGACCAGTTGCGCCGGCACCTCGCGAGTCCGAACCCGCATCCGTTCGCGGCCATCGCGCTCGACAAGCTGTCGGGTTACCGGGACGCATCGAGTGAGTCCGGCGGAATGACGCTGCTGGCGCGGACCAGGCCGGATGCGCACGCTTCGCCACCGCATCGCCTCGACGCCGTCGTGAACGGTGCGCGGATCCGGTTGACGGCCCGGGAGGCGGACGTGCTCGAGCAGCTCGCGCTCGGTAGCTCGTACACCGAGATCGCCCAGGCGCTGTACATCACCGAGAACACCGTCAAGACGCACCTGATGTCGCTCTACCGCAAGCTCGGGGTGGAGAAGCGATCCGCGGCCCTCCGGGTCGCCCGCACCGTCGGCCTGATCTAGCGCACCCGGCAGGTCACCCTAATCGGAGGAGGACGGCGACTCGGTCGATTGGTGAGATGGGGAGTCCAGCGCGGAGTGCGGACAAGCGAGTGCTTGGAGCGTGCGCCGAGGTGGGCTGCCGCGCTCCGGCCAGAGGAGATCTCGTGAACACGACCCCGGACGACTTCGATCCGATCCCTTCGACCCGGCAGCGAGTACCGGTCGGCGTCACCTCGTTGAAGCAGGCGGAGGCCGAGGTGGACGCGCTCGCCGTACCGGTTGCCCTCGGGGCGGAGCCGCGCGAGGAACTCGGGACGAACGCCGCCGGACTGGCGTCCGCGGGATTCACCGGAGAGCGTGGCCAGACGCTCGTTCAAGCGCGCTCGGAAGGCCCGGTCCGGGTCGCCGTGGGGACCGGTGCGCCCGACCAGATCGACGCCACCCTCGCACGCGATCTGGCGGCGGAGTTCGCCCGCGCCGTCCCGTGGCACAAGCGCCTCGCGATCGAGATCCCGTCCCGGGACCTGGGGATCTCCCGGGCCGAGTTCGCCCAGGCGGTGACCGAAGGGGTGCTGCTGGCCCGCTGGCGGTACTTCGTCGGCAAGGACGCTGACCGTGCTCCGCTCGAATCGCTGCTGCTGGTGGCGGCCGACGAGGACGCCGAAGAGGTCCGCAGAGGGGTCGAACGCGGTCGGACCATCGCCGCGGCGTACTGCCTGGGCCGGGACCTGGCCAACTGCCCGGCCACGACCCTGTCGGCGGCCCGGATGGCAGAGGTCGCGCTCGAGGTCGGTCCGCCGGCGGGTCTCGAGGTCGAGGTCTTCGACAAGGATCAGCTGATCGAGATGGGCTGCGGGGGTCTGCTCGGCGTCAACCGCGGAAGTGTGGAGCCGCCCCGGATGATCCGGCTCCGCTACCAGCCCGACGAGCCCACCGGCCGGATCGCACTGATCGGGAAGGGCGTCATGTACGACTCGGGCGGGATCAGCCTCAAACCGAGCGACGAGTCGCACGCCCAGATGAAGAACGACATGACCGGCGCCGCGGCCGTGCTCGCCTCGATGACCGCCTTGAAGGCGTTGGGATGTACGTCGGCGGTCACCGGCTATCTGATGTGCACCGACAACATGCCGTCGGGGTCGGCGATGAAGCTCGGTGACGTGTTGAGGATGCGCAACGGCAAGACGGTCGAGGTACTGAACACCGATGCCGAAGGGCGCCTGGTGATGGCCGACGCACTCGCGCTGGCCACGGAGGAGCCCGTTGACGCGATCGTCGACATCGCAACGCTGACCGGTGCCTGCCTGCGAACGTTCGGCGTAGACATCGCCGGCGTGATGGGGAACAACCCGGCCGTGGTGGAGCAGTTGCGGCGCGCGGGTGACGTCGTCGACGAACCCGTCTGGGAGCTGCCGCTGCACCGGCCGTACCGATCGCAGCTCGACTCGTCGATCGCCGACCTCACCAACATGGGCGGCGTGAACGCGGGATCCATCACCGCCGCGCTGTTCCTCGAGGAATTCGTCGACGGCCACCCGTGGGCCCATGTCGACATCGCGGGCACGGCTCAGGCTCCGGCGGCCAGGACGTGGCGGAACAAGGGCGCGACCGGCTTCGGCACCAAGCTGCTGATCGAGTTCGCCCTCGAGTTCACCCGTCCCAGCGAAGCCGGTTCCCGGTCATGAGCGCCGCCGCGGCCCCGGAGAAGCCGGTCAAGAAGAGCGGAATGCAACGGGTTCTCGACGGTATCGAGCGGGTCGGCAACAAGGTTCCACACCCGGCCCTGATCTTCCTGGGGCTCATCGTCCTGGTCATCGTCACCTCCCAGATCCTGTCCTGGGCCGGGACGAGTGTGACCACCGAGGTCGCCGAGCCGGCGACGGTCGAGGTCGGTCCCGAGTACCCCGGGGGAACGAGTGTCCCCGGCAACGACGCGCCCCCGGCGCCGCCCGTACCGGACTACGAGCTGCGCGAGGAGACGATCACCGCCGAGACCCTGCTGGACGGCGACGGCATCCGGTTCATGTTCACCACGGCTGTCCAGAACTTCAACGACTTCGGGGTCGTCGCCGTCATCCTGGTGGCGATGATCGGGGTCGGCGTCGCCGAGGAAGCCGGACTGATCGCGGCCCTGATCCGCAAGATGGTGAAGGTGGCGCCCAGGGGCGCGATCACCTTCATCATCGTCCTGCTCGGCGGCATCTCCAGCGTCGCGTCCGACGCCGGCTATCTCGTCCTCATCCCGCTGGGGGCGGCCGCGTTCGTCACGCTCGGGCGACATCCGCTGGCCGGTATCGCGGCGGCCTACGCCGGGGTCAGCGCGGCCTTCTTCGTGAACATCCTGATCACCCCGGCCGACGGCATCATCACGGAGGTCACGAACGAGACGATCGCTCTGGTCGCGCCCGACGTAAGTCTCAACGTCACTCACAACCTGTACTTCTCCATTGCTGCGACGCTGTTCTGCGCTGCGGTCATGACGCTGATCACCACGCGCATTCTCGAACCCAGGCTCGGCAAGTACGACGCGTCCGAAGCCCCGTCCGACGCCCCGGTCGATCATCAGCCCAGCGACGAGGAGATGGCGCTGGAGTCGCGCGGCCTGCGCTGGTCGGTCTACTACCTGCTGATCGCCATCGCCATCGTCTCGGCGCTGACCTTCATCCCGGGGGCGCCGCTGCGCAACCCCGAGACCGGCGAGATCTTCGGGAACTCGCCGTTCATGAGCAGCTTGCTCTTCATCATCTCGATGCTGTTCCTGGCGGCCGGTCTCGGGTACGGCCGGGGCGCGAAGTCCCTGACCGGCAGCACGAACGTGATCAACGCCATCGTGAAGACGTTCAACGGCCTCGGCGGACTGATCTTCCTGATGTTGCTGATCGCCCAGTTCATTGCCTACTTCAACTACACGAACATGTCGACGCTGGCCGCGACCGGACTGGCCGACCTGCTCGAGCGGGCCGACATCGGCGCCCTGCCATTGCTGATCGGCTTCATCCTGCTCGTCGCGATCATCGACCTGATCATGCCCGGGGTGATCCCGAAGTGGGCCATCCTGGCACCGATCTTCATCCCGCTGTTCTACCGGCTCGACATCGCGCCGCAGACCGTCATCGCGGCGTACCGGGTCGGCGACGGACCGGTCAACGTGATCACCCCGCTGATGGTCTACCTGCCGTTCATCGTGCTGGTCTGCCAGAAGTACCGGAAGTCTGCCGGGATGGGAACCGTGGTGTCGATGATGCTGCCGTACACCTTCATCGTGCTGATCACGTGGACGCTCTTCTACATCGCGTGGTACCTGATCGGGATCCCGTGGGGTCCGGACGCGCCAGTGCATCTGAGCCATGGATGACGGCACGCTGAGCCTGATCATTCTCGGGCTCGCCGTCGTTCTGTTCGTCTGGAACCGACTTCCCGTCGACGTCGTCGCCGTACTGGTCGCCCTGGCCCTGTGGGCGACCGGCGTGCTGGGATTCACCGCCGTACTCGCGGGCTTCGGCGACCCGGTCGTGATCTTCATCGCCACGCTGTTCGTGGTGAGCGAGGGCGTCGACTCCACCGGCGTGACCGCCTGGGCCGGCCAGACGATCGTGAGGTACGCCGGAACGACCCGGGTCCGGCTGTTGATCGCTGTCACGGGGTTGTGTGCGGTGTTGTCGGCCCTGATCACGCTCAACGGAGCGGTCGCGGCGCTGCTTCCGCTCGTGGTGATGCTCGCCGTCCGCGTCGGCCAACCGCCGTCGCGGATGCTGATGCCGTTGACCTTCGCCGGGAGCGCTGGATCCCTGCTGATGTTGACCGGTACACCCGTCAACATCATCGTCTCGGACGCGGCCAGTGATGCCGGCGCGGGAGCCTTCCCGTTCTTCTCCTTCGCCGTGGTCGGGCTCCCGCTCGTCATCGGCACCATTGCCATCTCGGTGCTCCTCGGTCCCAGGCTGCTGCCTGCCGCCCGGCCGGCGCATCCGACCGCGGATCTGTCCTTGCACGCCCAGACGCTCGACATCCACTACGCACTGCCGAACGGCTTCTACCGGCTGCGCGTGCAGGAACTGTCGCCGCTGCTCGGACTCGGTGTGCACGACCTAGACCTCACGCCGTACCCGGGGGTGGCGATCGTCGGCGTCCAGGACGAACGGGGACGGACCCGCGAGGACGCTGCCATCGATGTCGACGACGTCCTGGTGGTGACCGGCCCGTCGGAACAGGTCAGGAGTCTGACCTCCGACTCGCGGCTTGCGGTCAGCATGGAACCGACGCCGGTCGACAACCTCATGACGCGGGAGACCGGTGTCATCGAGGTCGTCATCCCGCCGCGGTCGTCACTCGTCGGCGAGACCGTCTTCCCGGGAATGCATCGAGGACGTGACCTGGTCATCATCGCCGTCCAGCGGATGGGCAAGGACCGCGGCAACAAACAGACCGAGTTGCACGAGGGCGATGCGATCCTGGTGCACGGCCCGTGGCCGGCTCTCGACGAGCTGACCCGGGACCGGGACGTCCTGCTGGTGGACTCGCCGGAACTCGTACGGCGCCAGGCCGTGCCCTGGGGTCCGAAGGCGTCGATCGCCGTCACCATCCTCGGTGCGATGGTCGTCCTGCTCGCGACCGGCGCTGTCCCGCCCGCGATGGCGGGACTGCTCGCCGCGACGGCGATGGTGCTGACGAAGGTCGTCGGACCGCGACAGGCCTATCGCGCCATCTCCTGGGAGATCGTCGTACTGATCGGTTCCCTGATTCCGTTGTCGGCCGCGATCGCGTCCAGCGGCGGCGCGGACCGGATCGCCGATCTGATCGTCGACGCGGTCGGGCCGGGCCGGCCGTACTTGTTGCTGCTGGCCCTCTTCGTGCTCACCGCGGCGCTGGGGCAGATGGTCAGCAACACCGCGACCGTGCTGATCGTGACGCCGATCGCCGTGGCGGCCGCCGAAGGAACCGGGACCAACGTGAAGCCGGTTCTGATGCTCATCGCCGTCGCCGGGGCGGCGGCGCTGCTGACTCCCATCTCCACGCCCGCGAACATGATGATCATGAGCCCGGCGGGGTACCGCTTCGGCGACTACTGGAAGCTCGGCCTTGTCGTGATGGCGTGGTGGCTGCTCACGGCGCTGGTGATCGTCCCACTCGTCTGGCCGTTCTGACATGCCGACCGCCGACAGGTACGTCTCCACCGGCGGGCTGCCCGTGGACACCACCGTCGCCGAGCTGGTCCAAGCGGCGTACGAGCGCTTTCGCGAGAACGGCGACGGGGTCGTGTCGGACGTGTATCCGGCGTTGACCCGGGTCGATCCGGATTCCTTCGGCGTCTGTGTGGCGGCCACCGACGGCCGCGTGTTCGAGGCGGGCGACTCCCGTCGGTCGTTCACGATCATGAGTGTCGCCAAACCGTTCGTGTTCGCGTGGACGTGTCAGGCGGTGGGTGTCGATGCGATTCGCAGCCTGGTCGGGGTGAATGCGACCGGGTTGCCGTTCAACTCAGTGCAGGCGGTCGAACAGGCGGCGGCGGGGCGGACCAATCCGATGGTGAATCCCGGGGCGATCGCGACGACCAGCCTGACACCGGGCAGGACCTTGGACGACCGCTGGCACTTCATCGTCGACGGTCTTTCCCGCTTCGCCGGGCGCGAGCTCCACCTGGACCAGGAAATGCTCGCGTCGGCGTTGGCCACGAACCACCGGAACCGGGCTTTGGCGGCTCTGCTCAGGAGTCTCGCCGGACTGGACGGTGATCCCGACGAAGCGACCGAGCTCTACACCCGGCAGAGCTGCCTCAGTGTCGCCGCCACGGACCTCGCGGTGATGGGCGCGACGCTGGCGGACGGCGGGGTCTGCCCGGTGACGCAGCAGCGGGTGGTCGATCCGGACGTCGCCCGCGTGACGCTCGCGGTGATGACGATCGCGGGTCTGTACGAAACGTCCGGCGACTGGCTGCTCGACGTCGGGGTTCCGGGCAAGAGCGGGATCGGTGGCGGCATCGTGACGGTCTCGCCTGGCAAGGGCGCGCTGGGAACCTTCGGACCACGGCTCGATCAGGCCGGCAACAGCGTCAAAGGCCAGCTGGCGGCTCAGTTCCTCGCCCGCCGGCTCGGCCTCGACCTGCTCGCCTCGCAGCCGGCGCCGCCGGTCGCCGGGGCTACGGTGCCGCCAACGTGAGGGTGGCGGTGGCCGTCGTACCGGCCCGCAGGTAGGTCAGCTCGAGGGTGTCGCCGACCTCGCGGGTCAGGGTCGCGACCACGATCTGCTCACTGCTGACGGCTGGTTCGTCGCCGACCTTGGTGATGATGTCGCCTGCCTTCATCCCGGCCTTCGCAGCAGGGCCCCCGGCGTCGACCGCGAGGACGAAGAGTCCGGTCGGCGTACCCGCCGCCTGGGCGACCGCGGGCGGGATCTCCTGGACCTGAAGGCCGGTCGTCGGGTGACCCGGCCGGCCGGTGAGGACGAGTTCGTCGGCGATCGGCTTCGCCAGGTCCACCGGGATCGCGAAGCCGAGGCCGACGCTTCCGCCGCCGCTGACGCCGGAGGCGTTCGGGACGGTGGCAATCGCGGCGTTGACTCCGACCAGGCTTCCCGCGCAGTCGACCAGGGCGCCTCCGCTGTTGCCGGGATTGATCGCCGCGTCGGTCTGGATGGCGCCGATCAGGTGATGGGTCACCCCGTCACCCGGGACCGGTACATAGCGATCGAGGGCACTGACGATGCCGGAGGTGACCGTACTGGCGAGGCCGAGCGGCGCGCCGAGGGCGACGACGGGCTGGCCGACCCGGAGCGATGACGACGACCCGAGGTCGATCAGGGGATAGTTCTCCGCGGAGTCCGCGGCCTTGAGGACCGCCAGGTCGGTACTGGGATCACGGCCGACGATCGCGGCGTCGGAGCTGTTGCCGTCGCTGTACTGGACCGACACGCTGCCACCGGCACCGGCGGCGACCGAGATGACGTGGTCGTTGGTGAGGATGTACCCACCCTCCTTGAAGATCTGCCCCGACCCGGTCCCGGCCTGGGCACCACGGCGCGCCGAGATCGTCACGATCGAGGGCAGGACCTGGTCCGCCACCGGGGTCGCCGCGCACATCGCCGTCTCTGCGTCCGCCTGGCCGGTCGACGACGAGGCGCCGGCGGTGCTGCCGTCGCGCTGCACGGCGATGAAGATCAGTGCGGTGATGAGCGCACCGACGATCGCGCCGGCAATGATCGCGACCGGCAGGCGGTGGACCCATCCGAAGCGGCCCTGGCCGGTCGGGGGAGTGGCTACCGGCGGTTCGCCGTCGGGCTGGACCATCTCGACCTCCTCTGGCCCGCTCAGGAGTCGGAGCGCACCGATGGCAGGTCTTGCTCGACGCGCCCGTCGCCATCCTGAGAATAGGGTTGGCGTGCGTCCGGCAGTTCACCCGATCCAGGTGACTCCGGCATCGACACGGCGCGGTCGAAGTACAGGTACGCGACGGCCGCGGCGGCGACCGGCATCGCCAGGGCGAACAGCAGCGACGACAGCAGATTGATCAGCGTGGGCGACAGATCCGTGCCGAGCAGCAAGGTGATCCCGGCGACCGGCCCTGCCGCCAGACCAAGTCCGATGATGATCGCCAGCGGGACAGCGGTTCGCCACCACCGGCCCCGGACCAGAATCCGACTGCGCCTGAGCGCCGTACGTCCGGAGCAGCGTTCTGCCACCACGATCGGTACGGCGAACGCACGGCTCACCGCGTAGTAGATGGCCAGCGGGATCGTCGCGACGAAGATGGTGAGGGCGGCGATCACGACGACGTACTGCACGGCCGCGCGGGTCAATGGCCTCCAGTTCGACAGCACGTAGCGCATCGTGAGTGAGGCTGTCACCGGGACACCGCGGTCCAGGTGGTCGAGAGTCGCCGCGAGGGCTGCCAACAGCGCGAAGTACGTCGCGATGGTGAGGACCGTGACTACCAGCGCGATCAGAGAGGCCCAGAAGCCCGGCGCACTTTCGGTCGGAGCACCGAGGTCGGCAGGAGCGTCACGTCTGGCCACCTGCACCCGGGCAAGGATGACCGTCACCATGCCCAGGATGACGAATGCCGTTGCGAAGCCGGCGAACAGACCCGGTCGGGCCCGGAACAACCGCAGCGCGGCACTGACCGCTTGGCCCCAGGCCCGCCGCCTCCGGGCGGGCAGCGGATCAGCATCACTCCACCGCGTCCGGCTGGCCGCGAACCAGATCAGTACGACGAGCGCAGCGAGCACCAGACCGAGCAGCCAGGTCCGGTCGAGGGTCTCGCGGACCAGGTTCGATCCGGTCGCCACCGCCGTACAGAATGCGCCGGTACTGCTCGGCCCGAGCAACGTGCCGGCCGGCACGGTGGTGCTGTCGTCCCGCCAGGTCTCCTCGGCGTCCTGGATGGGTGTGGTCCACGAGTCCTTCATGTTCGGCCCGGTCGGTCCGTCGAAGAAGGACCGTTGCCGTTCGCCCCATCGGCCCTCGAAGGCCAGCCACGGATACTGCCGCACGTAGTCGGCGTGCGTCATCGGCACATAGGCGACGCGCGGTCTCAGGTCGGGTCCTGGATTCGTCGTGTCGTCACACCCCAGGCCCTCCGAGCCGCGACCGAGGTACAGGCGCCGGCCGAACTTGTTGGCGTGCGAACCCGCCGCGGGGTAGACGACCGGATGACTGCCGTCGACGATCTCCAGCTTGGCGTCGCCCCAGCGCGCTCGCTCGGCTCCGCCGTGCTGGCTGAACCCCACGGCGGTCGGGGTCGTGGTCAGAGCGGCCGCCGGGGTTGCCGCCTCGAAGACGAGCCGAATCGACTCCCAGTCGCCTTCGTGGGTGTTGTTGTAGTCGTTGAACACGTAGAAGAACCAGTACTCCAACGTGAGCTGCCCGGGGAATCCGGGATCCGAGGCGACATGGGCGTAGACGGTCGCCGGATGCGTGGCGTTGATGCGCGCCGACCACTCGGCATAGTCACAGCCGGGACGCAGGGGATCGCCGGGAAAGTCCAGGAAGTGGCCGGGGAAGCCGCGGCCGAGGTCCGTGCCTTCCGGCTGCGGCTTGACCAGGTCGGGCGGCCGCCACGGTCCGCGGAGCGCGACCTGCTGGTCACCCAGGACAGCCTCGACATCGGTGGGCTGAAACTGCTCGCCGTCCTCGCATCGCGACGAATCCTCCTGCAGCCTGACCACCGGGGCGTAGCGCTCGGCCAGCGTTTGCGCGGCGGTGTCGTCCGGGGATGCGGCCACGGCCTGGTCGGACAGGCAGAGGAGCATCAGCGTGATCAGGGCAGCCAACACCAGCGGCAGAACTCTTCTCCCCGTCATGTCGACAGCATGCGCCCGTTGAAACGATCCCGACACCATCCGACCCCGACCGGCCGACGCCGGCGAAGTCACCCGATCCGGGTGATGCGTCCGGTCCTGACTGCTTGGGACGGTGGCCGTCTCCTGGAGTACGGCGATGGAGTGGAGGCCCTGATGCCGGAGCAGGACGCCGAGCATGTTCTCGGTCCGATCGACCTGCTCGTGGTCGAGATTCCGCCGGCCGGTCCGGGGCCACGAGGATTCGGCGCGCTGCTGAACCTCGCGGAGCGGGATCTGGTCCGCATCCTCGACCTCGAGGTGGTGAGTAAGGCGGCCGATGGCGAGATGTCGCTGGTCACGCCGAGCGCTGCGCCTGAACTGTCCGCGCTGACGCCGTTCATCGGCGCTTCGTCGGGATTGCTGGACGCCGATGACATCCGCGAGGCGGGTGCCTTCATCGAGCCCGGCAACCTGGGGGTCGTCGTCATCTACGAGAACGAGTGGATCGTGTCGATGGAGGCCGCGCTCCGGGGCGAGGGCGCCCGGCTGGCCGCGACCGGACGGATTCCGGCCGCGGATTTCGAGGCGGCACTCGAGGACTGAGAGGAGCGACGATGAGACTGTTCAGGACCGCGGCGCGAACGGCCGTCGTTGCCGGGACGGCAGCCCGCGTCCACAACCGCGTCGCCGCCAGGCAGCAGGGAGCCTGGGCTGCGTCCACCGCCGCCGCGCCGCCCCGGGCCGTGACGTCATCCGGTCCGGACAGGTCGCCGGTGCTGCGGCAACTGAAGGAACTCGGTGAGTTGCGCGACCGTGGCGTACTCACAGACGCGGAGTTCGAGGCCGAGAAGGCCAAGATCCTGAACAGCACCTGACGGCAGGCCGCCCCGTCGCCCGAGAAGGGTGATGTGTCCCGGCGGCGGGCGCAGCAGAGTCGAGTCGACGGGCCGTGAAAGGGGCTTCCCATGGGCCACTACGTCATCCGCGTCAAGGGAACCCTGTCGCGCGACCTGACCGACGCGTTCCCTTCGCTGGCCGCCGATCCGGAACCGGCGCAGACCGTTCTGCATGGATACCTCGCCGATCAGGCCGCGCTGGCCGGCATCCTCAACCACCTCGACATGCTGGGCATCGACATCCTCGAGGTCATGCAGGTCCCGCCGTCCCGGCCGCCGGAAGATCCCTGAGCATTGCGCTGCGCCGGTTCTCCGTGGAGCCTTTCAGGTGCTGTGCGGGTGCTCGGAGACGACGACGTCCGCTCTACGAGGGAGAGTGGTCCAGTTGTGGCCCGTCGTTGGTGCGGTTCTTCCGCAGGCGATGGCGATCGCCTTGAGCCCGGTGCCGATGATCTGCATCGTGCTGGTGCTGATGTCCCCCCGACCGGTCCGGGCCGGGCTGAGCTTCGCCGTCGGCTGGGTCGGCGCCTTGGCGATCGCCGTCGGACTCGTCGCCTGGCTCACGGACACGGTCGCCGAGGACAACGGGGAGGCGGCGCGTGACGGCGTCGACCTCCTGCAGTTGGCAGTCGGCGTACTGTTCGCGGTTCTCGCGGTCAGGTACTGGCGTCGACGCCCGGAGCCTGGTGCGCCTCCACCTCGGCCGGCAATTGTCGATCGAATCGTGACAATGTCGGCACTCGGCCTGGTGCTGACGGGTGCCGGTGCGGTGCTGGCGAACTTCAAGAACCTTCCGCTGGTCCTGAGCGCCGGCAGCTACATCGGCGGAGCGGGCCTTGGTACTGCCTCCGCGATCGGCGCCGTGGTCGTCTTCGTCGTCGTGGCCTCGCTGACGGTTCTCGTTCCGCTGCTGGCGATTGCCGTCACCGGAGCGGAGAAGTCGGCGCGGACCCTGAAGTCCGTCGAGACCTGGCTCCTGACCAACCTGAACACGATCACCATCGTTCTGCTGACCGTGCTCTCCGCCGTCATGATCGGCAACGGCCTCGACCTGTTCCGCTGACGGCGTCACCCGCCGAACATCTCGCGCAACGCCGCCTCCTGCTCGCTCGACAGGTTCGACTGGATGAGCTCTGGTCGCCGCAGCCCGGTCGCCTCGAACGTCGCCTTCACCTTGTCCTGTACGACGTCACTGGTCATCAGGAACAGTGCCGACGTACCAGGAGTGACCTGGTCGCGAACGGCTTTGATGAAGTCGTCGTCGATCCCCACATCGGCCAGCGAACCGGCGATGGCGCCGGACGCGGCACCGATCGCGGCACCGGCGAACGGCATCAGGAAGATCATCCCGAAGAGCATCCCCCAGAACATGCCACCGATCGCCCCGACCCCGGTCAGATTGCGTAGTTGCCGAGTCTTGGGCCGGCGCTTCTCCGGCTGCCACGACACCGACGCGGCGTCGTGGATCTTGATCAGGTCCTGCTTGGCCAGCGCTTCCAGGGTTGCGATCGCCTGATTTGCCCCGTCCCAGCTCGCGAACTTCCACACCGTCAGCGTCGACATCGCCACTCCCTATCGCGCCCCACCCGACCCCCTCCACCCTGCGGTCCCCACCCCGGCGTCACCTCACCCCACCCGGGTGAGTGCCCGGCCGCGTGGTCTTGACAGTCACTACGACCGTCGCCAAACTCGGTGTTCAATACACGGAACTGCGTTCAGCATTTCGAACAAGCCGGAGGTCGTGGTCGTGAAACTGCCCGCGTTCGCGTACCAGCGCGTCGAGTCGCTCGAGGAGGCGACTGCGTTGCTGGCGAGGCACGGCGCGGACGCTCGGGTGCTGGCCGGCGGGCAGAGTCTGTTGCCGGTGATGGCGTTGCGGATGTCGCAGCCGGCGCTGCTCGTGGACATCACCAAAGCCGCTGACCTGGGCGGTCACGCCATCCGGAACGGGCGGGCGGTGATCTCGGCCGCCGTGACCGCCCGCACCGCCGAGCAGTCGGCCGGACATCCGCTGCTGACCGACTGCCTGGCCAAGGTCGGCCACGTCGAGATCCGCACCCGCGGGACCGTCTGCGGCGCGGTCGCGCACGCCGATCCGGCCGCCGAGATGCCCGCGCTGCTGTTGGCGCTGGACGGGGCTGTCAGGGTCGCGAGCGCCACCCGCAGACGCAAGGTGGTCGCCGCCGACTTCTTCCTCGGCCCCTACTTGACCGCGCTCGGAGAGGGTGAGCTGGTCGCCGGCGTCGAGCTGCCGGAGCTGGCCCCGACCGCACGGGCGTCCGTGCTCGAGATCGCCCGCCGCGATGGCGACTTCGCGCTGGTCGGCGTCATCACCGTGCTCGACGCCGGGCCGGACGGGCGCTGCACCGACGCCCGCATCGCCCTGTTCGGGGTGGCCGGCACCGCCAAGCGGGCCACGGTCGCCGAACAGGCACTGCTCGGGGCGGAACTGACCCCGCAGGTGCTGACCGAGGCCGCCGCACATGCGTTCGACGGCCTCGACGTACTCGGGGATCTGCACGGATCAGCGACGTACCGGCGCAAGGCCGGGGTTCGTCTCGTCGAGAAGTCACTGCGGGCAGCGCTACCTCTGGAGGTCACCCATGCGTGAGGCCAACGATCCGACACCCGTGTCTCTGACGGTGAACGGTCAGCGGGAGACCGCTCGGGTAACGCCGCGCACCACCGTCGCTGACTGCCTTCGGCACGAGCTCGGACTGACCGGCACGCACCTCGGCTGCGAGCACGGCGTGTGCGGCGCGTGCACGGTGCTGCTCGACGGCGCGCCGGTGCGGAGCTGCCTGACGCTTGCGGTGCAGGCCGACGGCGCCGCCGTCGAGACAGTCGAGGGCCTGGCCGAACGGGACGGCAATGAGGCGGTCCTGCATCCGCTGCAGGAGAAGTTCTGGAAGCACCAGGCGCTGCAATGCGGGTTCTGTACGCCGGGGTTCCTGATGGCCGGGGTCGTCGCCGTCGAGGAGGAGCCGACGATGTCGCGGGAGCGGATCCGGGAGCGGCTGTCCGGCAACATCTGCCGCTGCACCGGTTACCAGCCGATCGTCGACGCGGTCGCCGAGTACGCCGAGGAGCGGAGCCGGCATGAATGACTCGACGGCGATCGACACGTCGACGTGGGTCGGCCGACGGGTCCGGCGGGTCGAGGATCCCAAGATCCTGCTCGGCAAAGGGAAGTACGCCGACGACGTGACGCCGGCCCGCTGCCTGCACGCCGCCTTCGTCCGCGCGCCCCTCGCGCACGGCACGATCACCCGGCTCGACGTCGACGCGGCCCGCGCGCTCGACGGCGTCCACGCGGTGTTCACGGCCGACGACGTCAACAAGGTGTGCCGGTCGTGGAAGGGGCTGCTCGACTGGCCCGGGCTCGTGTCCGGCGACCAGCGGCCGCTCGCCACCGGAAAGGTCCACTATGTCGGCGAACCGGTCGCGATCGTCGTCGCCGAGAGCAGGGCGGTCGCCGAGGACGCGCTCGAGCTGGTCGAGGCGGAGTACGCCGAGCTGCCCGCGATCGTGGACGCGGTGGCCGCGGTGACGGCCGACTCGGTGTTCGTGCACGACGAGCTCGGCACGAACCTGGCCTTCGAGAGCACCTTCGGCAGCGGCGATGTGGCCGCGGCGTTCGCGGCGGCGGCCGAGGTCGTCGAGGTCGGCATCTCCACCGCCCGGCACACGGCGACCGCGATCGAGCCGCGCGGCGCGGTCGCCGAGTTCGATCCGACCGCGCGGTCGCTGACCGTGCGGTTGTCCACGCAGGCACCGCACATGCTGCAGTCGACGTTCGCCGAGCTGCTCAGCCTGCGCGAGTCGAACGTGCGGATCCTCACCGACGAGGTCGGCGGCGCGTTCGGCATGAAGGCGCACGTCTACCCGGACGAGCTGGCCACGTGTGCCGCGTCGATGCTGCTCGGCCGGCCGGTGAAGTGGATCCAGGACCGGGTGGAGGCGCTGCAGTCCGACACGCAGTCGCGCGACGAACGCGTCACGGCGGCGCTCGCGCTGTCCGAGGACGGCACGATCCTGGGGCTGCGCGCGGAGATCGTCAGCGATGGTGGCGCGTTCTCCGTCTATCCGCGCAGCATGGTGACCGAGGGCATCCAGGTCGCGACGATCATGCCCGGCCCGTACCGGATTCCGGCGTACGCCGGGCACCTGCGGGTCGCGATCACCAACAAGGCGCCGCTCGCGGTGTACCGCGGGGTCGGCCACCCGGTCGCGATCCTGGTCATGGAGGCGGTCCTCGACGAGGCCGCCCGGCGCTTGGCCATCGACGCAGGTGAGCTGCGCCGCCGCAACCTGATCGCCCCGGACGAACTGCCGTACACGTCGATCACCGGCCACGTCTACGACTCCGGCTCGCACCAGGAGTCCCTGGCCCGGCTGCTCGACCGCATCCCGGCGCGCGAACCGGCGCCCGGCCGGCTGCTCGGCGTCGGGATGTCGTGCTTCGTCGAGGTCACCGCGCCCGGCGTCGCGTTCTACGGCGCACGCGGCGCGCCGATCACCGCGCACGACCAGGTGGAGGTTCGCGTCGAGGCGGACGGCTCGGTGACCGTGCTGCTCGGCACGCCGGGTCAGGGGCAGGGCTTGCACACGACGGCCGCGCAAGTGGTCGCCGACCACCTCGGCGTCCCGTTCGACCGCATCACGGTGATCTCCGGCGACACGAAGACCGTCCCGCACGGGACCGGGGTGTGGGCATCTCGCTCCGCGGTGGTCAGCTCCGGCGCAGCGGCGTCGGCGGCCCGCGAGGTGCGGGACCGGGTGCTGGCGATCGCGGGGCACCTGCTCGAGATCGATCCGGGTGACCTCGAGCTGACGGACGGGTCGGTGCGGGCGACCGGCGTACCGACCGTCCGGATGGGAATCGACGAGGTCGCCGAGGCGGCGCACTGGCGGACGCACAAACTGCCGGAGGAGCTGCGGATCGGGCTGTCGGTGGTCGGTGAGTACGTCGGCCCGAACGTCACCTTCAACAACGGCGCGCACGCGGCGGTGGTGGAGGTCGAGGAGGACACCGGCATCGTCCACGTCGTCGACTACTACTGCGTCGAGGACTGCGGTGTCCTGATCAACCCGACCATCGTGGACGGACAGGTCCGCGGGGGCGTCGTGCAGGGCATCGGTGGCGCGCTGTACGAACGGCTGTACTACGACGAGAACGGGCAGCTGCTGACGTCCACGCTGCTCGACTACCTGCTGCCGACCGGTCCGGAGCTGCCGGACATCGACGTCACCCACATCGAGACTCCGAGCCCGAACACCATGCTCGGCACGAAAGGCGCAGGCGAGGCGGGCGCGGCAGGCGCGCCGGCCGCCGTGCACAACGCGGTCAACAACGCGCTGGCACAACGGAACGCGCGCGTGTGGCATCAACCCATCACCCCGGAACGGGTGCTGCGCGCTCTGGACGAGGCCGCGGGGGAGGAGTGGCCGGACGACCCGGACACACCGAGCCTCCCACCCCTACCCACCCTCCAGAAAGGACAGTGATGTCCGGGAGCGAGTTACTTCTCACCACGTTCAACGGCCTCAGTTTCGCCGGTCTGCTCTTCCTCGTCGCCAGCGGCTTCACGCTCATCTTCAGCCTGATGGGCGTGCTCAACCTGGCGCACGGCACCTTCTACCTCTGGGGCGGCTACCTCGGCCTGGTCACACTCGGCGCGACCGGCAGCTGGCTCGTGGCGCTGCTGGTCGGGGCGCTCGGCGTCGCGGTCGGCGGCGGCATCCTCGAACGCGTCGTCTACCGCCGGGTCCGTGGGCTGGAGCTGTCCGAGGTGCTGCTGTCGGTCGGCGTCTCCCTCGTGCTCGCCGACCTCGCGCTGGCCCGGTTCGGCGGCGACTCACTCACCATCGATCCGCCGGGCGCGCTCGCCGGCAGCGTCGCCCTGGGCGACTTCGTCGTACCGAAGTTCCGGCTCGCGGTGATCGTCGCCGCGCTCGTCGTCGCGATCGGGTTGTGGGTGCTGCTCAAACGCACCAGGGTCGGCGCGATCATCCGTGCCGGCGTCGACGACGAGGAGATGCTCGACGCGCTCGGCGTCAACGTGCGGCGAGTCGCGGCCGGTGTGTTCGTGCTCGGCGCGTTGCTGGCCGGCGCGAGCGGTGTCGTCGGCGGCGTCTTCTTCGGCGTCTACCCCGGCGCGGACGCCGAGATGCTGCTGTTCGCGCTGGTGGTCGTCGTGGTCGGCGGGCTGGGCAGCCTGCAGGGCGCGGTACTCGGCGCCCTCGCGGTCGGCCTGGTCTACAGCTTCGGTGTGACGCTGGCGTCCGACCTCCTCTACTTCATCTTGTTCGGACCGATGCTGCTCGTGCTGGTAGCGCGGCCGCGCGGACTTCTGGGCGGGAGGCTCTGATGTCCAATCTGATCTCCAAGAACGCGGCTGTCCTCGGCGCACTCGCTGTTGTGGGTCTGTTGGTTCCCTACGTCACCGGTCAGTACTGGGTCGGTATCGCCACCGAGGCGATCATCTTCGCGATCGTTGCCCTCGGCCTGAACGTCCTCATCGGGCACGCCGGGCTCGTCTCGGTCGGCCACGCCGGGCTGTTCGCGGTCAGCGCGTACACCGCGGCGCTGACCCAGACCCGCTACGACCTCGGCTTCCTCACGTCGGCGATCGTCGCGATCGCGGTCACCATCGCTGTCACCGCGATCTTCGCGATCGCCGCAGTACGCACCACCGCCATGTACTTCCTGATGATCACCCTCGCGACCGGCATGCTGATCTGGGGCCTCGCGCACCGGTATTCGGCGCTGACCGGCGGCGAGAACGGTGCGCTGTCCGGCATCCGGCCCGGCGGGTTCACCCAGTACTACCAGTACTACTGGCTCGTGCTTGCGGTGTTCGTCGTGGTCGCGGCCGCGTTGTGGCTGTTCCTCCGGTCCGGCGCCGGGATCCGCATCCGCGGTACTCGTGACAGCGCCGTACGGATGACCAGCATCGGCTACTCGCCGTCCGGGCAGCGGTTCGTCGCGTTCCTCGTGTCCGGCGCGGTCACCGCGATCGCCGGGGTGCTCTACGCCGGCTACTACCCGGTGGTCAGCCCGTCGACCGCGCACCTGTCCACGTCGATCCTCTTCATGCTGATGGTGATCGTCGGTGGCTCAGGCATGTTCCTCGGCCCCGCCCTCGGCGCGATCCTGCTGACCGTACTGCGGGCCGCGGTGTCCGCGGAGACCCCGCGCTGGCCGACGGTCATGGGCATCGTCCTGATCGTCGTGGTCCTGTTCGCCCGCAACGGCATCACCGGCACCGTCGCACAGTGGCTGAAGTCCCGGCGCGCCAAGAAGCTCGCGGCCACCGTCGCCGTCGCCGGTGCGCTGACCGCGTGTGCGCCCGCCCTCGCCACCGACGCCGACGCGGAACGGACCACCGGTCCGATCACCGTCGGGTACGTCGACAGTCTGTCCGGCGCCCTGGCCGGTGCCGGGCTGGACATGTTGCAAGGCACCCAGCTCTGGCTCGCCGAGCACGACAACAAGATGGCCGGCCGGGAGGTCGACCTGCTCGTCGAGGACGACCAGGGCTCGACGGAGACCGGCGTACAGGTCACCAAGCGGCTCGTCGAGCAGCGGCAGGCCGACCTGGTGATCGGCCCGCTCGCCGGCAACGTCGGCGTCGCGCTCGGCCGCTACGTCACCACCACCGATGTGCCGCTGGTCTACCCGATCCCCACGAGCGACGTCTTCGTCCACGACTCGTACCCGAACGTCTTCCCGGTCACCGGCACCGCACCGCAGTTCAACGTGCCGCTCGGTGAGTGGGCCGCGAAGGAGGGACACGACCGGGTCGTCACGATCTGCTCGGACTACACGTTCGGGCAAGAGGTGTGCGGCGGGTTCGCCAGTGGCCTCACCGCGTCGGGTGGCTCGCTGGCCGGTCAGCTGTGGCCGCCGCTGGGCAGTTCCGACTTCGCGCCGTTCATCTCGCAGCTGCGCCAATCCGACGCCGACGCCGTGTTCGTCGGGCTCATCGGCGCGGACAGCGTCAAGTTCCTCAAGGCGTGGCGGGACTTCGGCATGGACGGGCGGATGACACTGCTCGGCTCCGACCCGTCGTTCGACCAGGCCGTACTGCGTGGTGTCGGCAAGGCCGCGATGGGTCTGGTGTCGATCGGGCACTACGCCGAGGGTCGTGACTCGCCGGCGTCCAGCACGTTCGCCGCGGCGTTCCAGAAGAAGTACGGCAAGCTGCCGAGCTACTACGCGGCGAGCGGCTACCTCGCGGCCGACTGGACCGCCCGCGCGCTCGAAGCCAACGGCGGCAAGGTCGGCGACGCGACCGACTTCGTCCGGACGCTGCGCACGATCTCGTACGACGACAGCGTGTTCGGCCCGATCAGCGTCGACGACCGCGGCCAGCCGATCTACACGGTGTACCTGCGCAAGGTGAAGCCGGGCCCCGGCGGGCTGCCGTGGAACACGGTCACCGAAGAGTTCCCCGACGTCGGCGCCACCGGAGGACTGTCCTACGAGGAGTACCTGGACCGGCCCGTGTTCTCCCGCGAATACCAGGGGGCGACCAAATGACACTCACACTGACCGGCGTCGGCCGCGAGTACGGCGGCCTGCGCGCCATCGACGACGTCACGTTCGAGGTGCGGTCCGGCGAACGGGTCGGCGTGATCGGCCCGAACGGCGCCGGCAAGACCACGCTGTTCCGGGTCATCGCCGGCGGAGAGCGGGCCAGCAGCGGGAACCTGCGGTTCAACGATCGCGACATTTCCCGCAGCCCGGCCCGCCGTCGCGCCCGCATGGGCATCGGCCGCACGTTCCAGATCACCGCGCTGTTCACAACGCTGACCGTCGCGGAGAACCTGCGCCTCGCCGCGCGCGGCCGGCCGCTCGACGAGGTGGTCGAGCGGTTCGGGCTCTACGACTGGCTGGACACCGAGGTCGCCGACCTCGGCTACGGACAGCAGCGCATGGTCGAGTTGGCCGTCACGTTCGCGACCGGCGCGTCCGTGCTGCTGCTCGACGAACCGGCGGCCGGCCTCGGCGCGGCGGAGCGGGTCACCGTCTCCGACGCGATCCGCGACCTGCCGGACGACGTGACCGTGCTGCTCATCGAGCACGACATGGACCTCGTGCTCGGGCTGGTCGACCGGGTCCTGTGCCTGTCCAACGGAAAGCTCGTCGCGGACGCGCCGGCCGGCGAGATCCGGTCGCATGCGGCGGTCCGCGAGGTGTACCTCGGAAGTGGGGACGACGAATGAGCACCTTCACGGTGAGCGTGCTGTCCGCCGGCTACCAAGGGCATCCAGTGATCTCCGATGTCGCGCTGACCGTCGCGCAGGGCGAGGCGGTCGCACTCGCCGGCCGCAACGGCATGGGCAAGACCACGACCCTCAAAGCGTTGATGGCGCTCTCGTCGCCCCGCGTCACGGCCGGCAGCGTCCGGTTCGGCCAGACAGAGCTGGCCGGGCGCAAGCCACACGACGTTGCCAGGGCTGGGATCGGTTACGTGCCCCAGGGACGGCGAATCTTCCCGAGTCTCACCGTCAGCGAGCACCTCGATGTGGTCGCCCGGCCTGGGCCGTGGACGGTGGAGCGGGTGCACGGCCTGTTCCCGCGCCTCGCGGAACGGACCGGTCACCGCGCCGGCACGCTGTCCGGCGGCGAGCAGCAGATGCTCGCGATCGCGCGGGCGCTGATGACCAACCCTCGGCTGCTGTTGCTCGATGAGCCGAGCGAAGGGCTGGCGCCCCGCGTGGTCCGGCAGGTCGGCGACATCATCCGGCTCCTGCACGAGAGCGGGGTCGGCGTGCTGATCGCCGAGCAGGACCTGTCCATGGTGCGGCGGGTGTCCGACCGCGTGTATTTCATCGACCGCGGCAGCGTCGCCGCCGAGCTGCCAACCAGTGAGCTGTCCGAGCGGGACGACCTGCTCGACCGCTACCTCGGCGTGTGACGGGAAGGAACATCGTGAAGACGATCAACCACTACATCGGCGGCGGGCCCGTCGCCGAGGCGCCGCCTGAGTGGGCGGACGTCCACGACCCCGCGCTGGGCACGGTGTCCGGCCGGGTCGCGCTCGGCGGCGGCGAGACCGTCGTACGTGCCGTCCGGGTCGCCCGCGACGCGCAGACCGACTGGGGCGCGGCGTCCCTCGGCGCGCGGCAGCAGGTGCTGCTGGACTTCGTGCGGCTGGTGCAGGAGAACCGCGACGCGCTCGCGACGATGATCACGTCCGAGCACGGCAAGACGCTCACCGACGCGCACGGCGAGATCAACGCCGGCATTGATGTCGCGAAGTTCGCCTCCGGCATCCCGCACCTGATGAAGGGCGAGTTCAGCGAGAACGTGTCCCGCGGCATCGACACCTACTCGATCCGGCAGCCGCTCGGCGTGGTCGCCGGCATCACGCCGTTCAACTTTCCCGTCATGGTGCCGATGTGGATGTTCCCGATCGCGGTTGCCTGCGGTAATGCGTTCGTACTGAAGCCCTCGGAGAAGGACCCGTCGGCGTCGAACGAGTTGGCCGCACTGGCCGAACGGGCTGGTCTGCCGCCGGGCGTGCTCAACGTCGTACACGGTGGTGCCGACGCGGTGAACTCGATCCTGACGCACCCGGACATCGCCGCGGTCAGCTTCGTCGGGTCGACACCGATTGCCAGGCATGTGTACGAGACCGCCGCGGCGCACGGGAAACGCGTGCAGGCGTTGGGCGGCGCGAAGAACCACCTGGTGGTGCTGCCGGACGCGGACCTCGACGCGGCGGCCGACGCGTTGGTGTCCGCCGCGTACGGTTCGGCGGGGGAGCGGTGTATGGCGATCTCGGTCGCCGTCGCGGTCGGCGACATCGGCGACGCGTTGCGGGACAAGCTGGTCACCAGGATCGGCAAGCTGTCCGTGGTGGACGGTCGGGCCGCGGGTGCGGACATGGGCCCGCTGGTGACGGCCGAACACCTCGAGAAGGTGCGTGGGTACGTCGCCGCGGGTGTCGAGGCCGGCGCGCACCTGGTCGCCGACGGCAGGGCCGCCGACTTGCCTGCCGACGGCTACTTCCTCGCACCAACCCTGTTCGACCACGTCGACCCGTCGATGTCGATCTACCGCGACGAGATCTTCGGCCCGGTGCTGGTCATGCTCCGGGTCGACAGCCTCGACGGGGCGATCGGACTGGTGAACGCGAACGAGTACGGCAACGGCGTGTCCGTGTTCACCCGGGACGGCGTGGCCGCGCGGCGGTTCCAGCACGCGGTGCAGGTCGGCATGGTCGGCCTGAACGTGCCGATCCCGGTGCCCATCCCGTACTTCCCGTTCGGCGGCTGGAAGAAGTCCCTGTTCGGCGACGCGGGCCAGTACGGCGAGGACGGCGTACGGTTCTTCACCCGTCGCAAGGTCGTGACCAGTCGCTGGGCCGAGACCGGCGGCGGACTGGACCTGCGCTTCCCGGGGGCGGCGGCGGCATCGTGAAGCTGACACATGCGTTCGACGTGCGGTTGCCGGTGGAACAGGCGTGGCAGGTGCTCACCGACCTGGAACGGATCGCCCCGTGCGTGCCGGGCGTCCACCTGACCGAGGCCACCGATGACGTCTATCGCGGTGGCCTGAAGATCAAGGTTGGCCCGATCGCGGCGACGTACGAGGGTGAGGCCCGGTTCGTCGAACGCGACGTCGAGGCGTGGACGGTGGTGTGGCAGGCGTCGGGCCGCGAGACCCGCGGAAAGGGCGGCGCGTCGGCCACGGTCACCATGCGGTTGGAGCCGGTCGGGGCGGGCACCCACGTCGCCATCGATACCGACCTGTCGATCTCGGGCCGCCTGGCCCAGTTCGGCCGGGGCGTGATCGTCGAGATCAGCAACGGTCTGCTGAGCCAGTTCGTCACGACGCTGGAGAACGAGATCGCAGGCAACCGCGGCCCGGTCGCGGTGACGCCCCGCGCCGCGGCGCCCGCCACCACGAACGGCACCGCGCAGAAGGTCCAGAAGAAGACGCTGACGAACCTCGCCGCGGAGAACTGGCCGGACGACGCCCCGGTGACCGCTGACGATCTTGCCGGAGGCGATAGTGCCGCCGACGACTCCGAGCACGGCGCCGTCGCGCGCGGATTCGGTGGCGGCCGCACCGATCCCGACGGCCGCCTCGACCTGCTCCGTGCCGTGGCGCTGCCCATGGCCAAGCGAGTGGCACCAGTTCTCGCTCTGTTGGCGGGTGCGGTGTTACTGGTTCGAAGGCTTCGGCGATGATCATGGCGTGCCCGACGTCAGTGGGAAACCCACCGTGCCTGCCGTAGCCCGAGCCGCCCGCGCCCTGGAAGTGGTGTCGGACGCGCCGAACGGCCTGACCCTCAGCGAGATCGCACGCGCCATCGGAGCGCCGAAGAGCAGTTGCCTCTCGGTCTGCACCACTCTCGTCGAGGCGGGGCTGCTCGTGCGCTCCGACACCGGCAGCTACCTCCTCGGCTGGAAGCTGGTCCAGCTCGGCCGTGCCTACCTTGCCCGCTCCGACATTGCCACGGAGTTCCGCCGGGTCGACACCGAACTGGGCCTACTCCCGGAGGACACCATCCTGCTGTCCATCCTGGACGGCAGAAACGTCCTGTACGTCGGCACGCGACACGGCAGCCGCCCGGTCGGCGTGCACTACGAGATCGGCATGCGTCTCCCTGCCCACTGCACTGCCAGCGGCAAGTCCCTGCTCGCAGCTCTCCCCGTCGCCGAACTGGACGCCCTCTACGCCGACAACCAGTTCGACGTACTGACCCAGCACAGCATCGCCAACCGATCCCACCTGGACTGCGACCTCGAGAACATCCGCGCCCGCCACTACGCCATCGACGACGAGGAAACCGCCCTCGGCATGATCTGTGTCGGCGCCGCCGTCACCGACAGCTCCGGCCGCCCGGTGGGCGCATTGAGCGTGAGCATGGTCAAAGCAGCAGTCGACCAGAACCGAGGCAAACAAGCCGCCGAGTCCCTCCTGCGCCTGGCCCACACGCTGACCGCTCGCCTGGGCGGCCCGGTGCACGCCCCAGTGCCCGTCGACTCGCTGCCCCTACAGAACCGCCGCCCCTGACCGAGACGCTACGCGCGTCGGTCAATGGGCAAGTTGGTCCCGCTCCGGTTCGGACGCGACTACCGCCGGCGGCGCGGACTTGAGCAGCTCGTCGAACCGGTCGCCGGCGTCGGCGGGCAGCGGGCCGGCGTAGTCGAAGCCGAGGCGCTGCGCGAGGTCGCGGGCGTGAAGGCGGACGGCTGCCTCGACAAGCCGGGCATAGCTGTCCGTCGCGGCGCGGGTGCGCCGACGTGCGGTCAGTCCGAGCAGGGCCGCGATGATGGCGGCGGGCCACCACAAGTAGGTCAGCGGTGCATAGAGCACCGCCCACGCCCCGAGCTCGGTTGCCCGAGTCATGGCAGTCCGTGCCGCGGTGATCTCCTTCCGCGCCTCATCGGGAAGTATCAGCCACAGGTGCGGCCAGAGGAGGGCGAGGTCGAGCCGATGATCCCGGAGCAGCCGTACCGAGACGCCGTGGATCCGGTCACCGCTCCAGGTCGGCCGGTCCGGCCTTTCGATGGCGATCGACGACCTGACGTGGAGCGCGGCATGTCGCGTCTCCGGATCGAGCCGACGGTTCATCGCCATCGCGTGCGCTGCTTCGGCCCATCGAGTGCTGTATTCGCGGTGCGCCTCGTCCCACCGGCTCTGGCGCGCTCGAGTTCGGCGCCGCGCGACCCCGCGCGCCGGGCGCGGCCAGGACTGCCAGTCCGCCGCCAGCACCACCCGCTCGATCGCCGACCCAAGGACGCGAGCGACCAGTCCAACCGCCACGGACATGGCGAGCGCGGCCACCAGCAACACAACCTGGCCGCCAACGGTGTTGACCGCGGGATCATGCGCCCACTCGGTGATCCGGTGCACCAGCCGGGAAACATCCAGCGCGTGCGCCTGACCGACTGCCCGCGCGGTCGCCACGATCGCGAGAAACAGCGCGCCAGGCAGCGCCAGCAGGCCGAGCCACCTGTCGGCGAGGTCTTTGCCGAGCTGGCCACTGAACCCAGCGAGAATCCCGGTCACGGCGCGAGCGTCGTACGTCGGAGGGGAGCATCGGTCACGGCACAGAGTGGTACGTCGCCGCGGTCCGGCCAGGCGAAACGTGTGCACGGATGGCCGGCGCGCGGACACAGCAGGACGGGCTCTCGGGGGCGATCGCGGTGGATCCCGGCCAGCGTCGTCATCGACGCGTCCCGGTTGCGGCCGAACACACCGACGGCGTCCTGTGCCTGGCGCAACGTGCGGTGCACGGTTTCGAGCAGGTCGACCGGGTCTGCTCCGTCGCACAGGGCGGCGAGCAGTTCGTCGAACTGTCGCAGACCGTCCGCGGGGCCACGGGTCAAGGTGGCGCGGATCTGAGCGGTGTTCTCGCAGACATACGCGATGGCGTCAGCGACTTGCTCCGTCGACCTGTGACCGCGTCCCACTGACCTTCCCCAGAAGGTAGATTCCCGCGGTCCCAGCACCGCGAGCTGCCGCAATCGTACGCTAAGTCACAGTCGCCACACAGGAGGATCGGAATGGGATCTCGGGACGACCTGATCGAGCAACTCGGCGAGGTCCTGTCGCGAATCCGGGAGACCCTCGATCCATCGCCGGCGTTGGCGCCGGTTGTCGTGGCGGTGGCGGCGGACCTGGCGCGCAGCCTGGATGAACGACACTCCCTGGACGTCGAGGCCAGGTACGTGCTCGGCTGGCTGACGTGGCACCAGGCCGAGGCCCTGCCGGACTGGCAGCAGCAATCCGCGATCGACAACGCGCTGGAGCTGCTGTCCCCGGCGGCGAGCTTGATCGGTCAACTGGGGTTCCCCGAGCAGCTGCTGCCCGCACTCGGGGAGCTGGCCATGCCGGAGCTGACCGCCATGGTCGAACACGCGAGGGCGAGCCGCGACACGGCACTGCTGACGGAGGCGATCGTCCGATGCGGCCACGTGCTGGAAGCCGCTCCGGCGACACAACCGGAGATTGCCCGGCGGATGTCGTTCCTCGGGGTCGCACTGCTCACCCGGTTCCAGCAAACCGGTGACACCGAAGACATCGACAACGCGGTGGCTGCCGTCCGCCGGGCGGTGGAACTCGGCGACGGCGATCGCAACATCGACATGTACCTGTCGAATCTCTGCGCGATTCTCAAGACCCGCCACGAGCACACCCACGACGCACGGGATCTGGACGAGGCCATCGCCCTCGGGCGCCGGTCTGTTGCCGTGGCCACGGCGGACAAGCTGGCCGGCATGCTGTCGAACCTGAGCGCAGTGCTGCTGATGCGCTTCGACCTGACGAGCAGTCCGGACGATCTGGCCGAGGCGACCGACGCCGCCCGGCGTGCGGTCGCGACCGCACACACCGCTGATCCGAACCGGCCGGCCATGCTCAACAACCTCGCCAGGGCGCTGCACCAGGGTTTCACCCTCGGCGGCCCGGCAGCGGACCTGGACGAAGCCGTGCGGGCCGGGCGCCTTGCCGTGCAGGCCGGCGAGGGACAGCTCGACGCGGAGATGTTCCTGTCGAATCTCGAAGCCGTGTTGCGGAGCAGGTTCGACCTGAGCGGACGCGCGGAAGACCTGGACGAGGCCATCGTGGCCGCTCGCCGGCTTGTCTCGCTCACCCGGGTGAGCAGTCCCGTGCAAGCCGGCCGCCTGATCAGACTCGGTAGCGCGCTCCTGGCGCGGTACGGGAAGACGCACGTGGCTGCGGATCTGGACGAGGCCATAGCCGTGAGCCGCCGAGCAGCCGCCGGGCCGGCAGATGACCCGGGCCGGGTCTCCGCGGTGGAGTTGCTCGATCGAGGGCTGTCGGCGCGCTTCGAGAGCTCCGGCGTACCCGGTGATCAGGACGAAGCGATCGCTGCCCGGCGGACGATCGTCGAGGCCACCCTGGCCGGTGCCCCCGAGCGGAGCGAGCGTCTGTCCGGCGTTGCGTTCGCGCTGCTGGATCGCTTTCACAGAAGGAAGGATCCGCGAGATCTGGACGAGGTGGTCGACGCCCTCCGCGCTGCCGTGACGGCCGCGGCAACCGACATCGA
The DNA here is from genome assembly GCF_043197365.1 of Kribbella sp. NPDC049174. Classification (NCBI taxonomy): domain Bacteria; kingdom Bacillati; phylum Actinomycetota; class Actinomycetes; order Propionibacteriales; family Kribbellaceae; genus Kribbella; species Kribbella sp. NPDC049174. The sequence goes on from NZ_JBICSZ010000002.1 coordinate 1,316,169, forward strand.
TCGGCTGTACTGCCTGTCGGATCTCTGCGGTGCATTGTTCATCCGCTACCCGCACCAGGACGGGCGCGGCGACCTGGACGAGGCCGCGAGCATCGCGCGCGACGTTGCCGTGTCGGCACTGCCCGAGCCACCACCGGGCGTGCTGCTCAACCTGGCGCACGTGCTGGACCAGCGCGCTCGGGTGGCGGCGGTGCTGGACGATCTCGACGCAGCGATCACCCTGGTACGACGCGCTGCCGCAGCGATCGCCACCGGCGGTCCGTCGTCGAGCCGTCGGCCCCGTGGATACATCCAGTTGCGTGCCTCGGACATCTGGGACGACCGGACCGGCCGGGACGAGCCCGGACATGCCGAGGTGTTGCGCCTGCTCAGCGCGTACCTGCTGCGGCGGTTCGAATGGACCGATGTGCCGGCCGACATCGACGAGGCGATCCGGACGCGACGCCAGGTGGTCGCGGTGACCAGCGGCGATGACGCCGAACACACCCGCGGCGTGATGTCGCTCAGCTACGCGCTCAAGGCCCGGTTCACCCGGACCGGCAATGGTCCGGACCTCGACGAAGCACTGGAGAACGGTCGGCGCGCGCTCGCGCACGATCCCGGCAACGCCCTCTTCCTCGTATCGGTGAGCGATACGTTGAGAATCCGGTTCGAGCAGCTCGGCGCCGAGCCTGACCTTGACGAGGCCATCGAGCTAGCCCGCCGCGCGACCGGGCTCCTGCCGGGGGACAGCGATCGCCGGGCGGATGCGTTCGCGAACCTCTCCGGGCTGCTGCGCGCCCGCTTCGACCTGCAGCCGTACTCCGGCGACATCGGCGAGGCAGTGGATGCCGCGCGTCAGGCCGTGCTGGCCGCGGGGGACGAAGACTTCGACCGACCGAAGTTGCTGCTCACCCTGGCGCGAGCGCTCGAAGTCCGGATCCGGGACACCGGCCGCCGTGGTTCCCGCGGCGAGACCGACCCCGGGGTCGATATCGAGGCGGACCGGTCGGAGGCGCTCCGCGTGCTCGCGGACCTCGTCGGCTGCGCCACGGCGGCACCGCGAATCCGGGTGGAGGGGGCCAAGATGGGCGCCTGGCTCGCGGTCGAGAATCGGGCCCCTGGCACCGAAGAGCTGGCGCTCGCCGCCGACCTGCTGGAATCCGCGGTTCATCTCGTGCCCGAAATCGCGCCACGCCGCATGCGCCACCACGAACAGCGGCACGCCATCCAGTCGGCCACCGGCCTCGCCGACAATGCCGCGGCGTTGGCGCTGCTCGCCCCGGGCCGCCCGGCGGAGCAACGCGCCGAGCGTGCACTGTCGTTGCTGGAAGCGGGGCGGGCGGTGCTCTTGAGCCAGCTCCTGGACACTCGAGGCGACCTGACCGATCTCCGGCAGGTTCGCCCCGACCTGGCGACCCGATTCACCGCGCTCCGCGAGCTGCTCGATCGGGACGCCGACCCGGCCATCCACGAGGGCGGGGACCGCATCGGAGCGGCCGCGGAGTTGACCGCGACGCTGCGAGAGATCCAGCGGCTGGACGGGTTCGCGACCTTCGCCCTTCCTCCGACCGCGGACGAGTTGCGTAGGGCGGCTGACCAGGGCCCGGTCGTCACGTTCAACGTCGCGTACGGCGGCCACGCACTCCTGCTCACCAAGGACGACATCACGGCACTACCGCTGCCGGCCCTGACGGCACCCGCGGTGATCGACCAAGTCAACGCGTTCCACGTCGCACTCCGCGAAGCGTACGATCCGGGCGCGGATCGCGTTGCGGCGCAAGGCGTCCTGACGGAGGTGCTCAAATGGCTCTGGGACAACGTCACCGGCCCGGTGCTCGATGCCCTCGGCTACCACGGGACTCTCGCCGATGATGCATCGTTGCCGCGGTTGTGGTGGGCACCCGGTGGATACCTCAGCCTGTTGCCGCTGCACGCTGCGGGGCACCACGACACCCCGGCAAGCGGGCGGACGGTGCTGGACCGAGTCGTGTCCTCCTACACCCCCACGATCAGAAGCCTGCGGCACGCTCGGCACCGGCAGGCAGCCGCCAATGCTGCCCCGAACCGCTCACTGATCATCGCCATGCCCGTCACTCCGGGGCTGTCGGAGCTGCGCAACGTCGTCACCGAAACCGAACTGCTGACCGGCATTCTGCCCAGCCCGCACATCCTGACCCGGCCCGATCGATACCAGGTCCTTGCGGAGCTGCCCCGCAATCGCATCGCGCACTTCGCCTGCCACGGGAGCTACGACATCGAGAACCCGGCGAACAGTCGACTCTTGTTGCACGACCACGAACAGAACCCACTGAGCGTCGGTGACCTCAGCGCCGTCAATCTCGACGGCGCACAACTGGCGTATCTCTCCGCCTGTCACACCGCCGTGAACTCGGCCGATCGCCTGCTGGATGAGGCGATGCACCTTGCCGGGGCCCTGCAGGCGGCCGGTTTCCCGCAGGTCGTCGGAACGTTGTGGGAGCTGGACGACGAAGTCGCGGTCGAGATCACCGAAGACTTCTATCGCGGGCTACGCATCCCGGGCACCGAGACTCTCGACCCCGCCCGCGCCGCGTACTCCCTGCACCGGGCTATCCGTGAGCAGCGCGACTGCTACCCCGGCACACCGTCCCTGTGGGCGTCGCACATGCACTTCGGCTCATGAGCGTGGTCATGCCTCGCCCAGGATGATCGGACGGAGCGACGGGAGATACCGGACGAACGGATCGCTCCGGAACGACAACGGGCCGGATCGGAGCAGCGTCGCGCCGAACTCCGGGCTGTCCGGCCGTGGACCGTGCACACCGGTCGGAGTGCCGTCACCGCCGACGTCGGCCGAGGTCGCATAGACCGGCCCGAAGGCCCGCAGCATCTCCGCCGTCTCGACACCGGCCGCCGGGCAGCCAAGGAACACCAACGCATCCGCGGTCAGACCGTGATCTCGTCCGGCGAATCCGGCGACCAGTCCGCCGTACCCTTGCGCGATCACCACCACCCTGGCCGCCTTCTTGTGGCGCCCGAAGGCTTCCGCCGTCACCGGCAGGCCGGCGAGGAAACTCGCGAGCCGAGGAACGCCCGGTACGGCGTACGCCGGGTCCCGAGCCTCCGCCGCCGTCTGAGGCGCCACGTAGTCGGCCCAGACAACCACCGAGATGTCGTCGTCGTCCGGCGCCACCGCGAGCCGGCGAAACAGATTCTCCGCCTGCTCCATCAGCCGGTCCAGGTGAAGCGGCCCAGTGCCGACACCAGGAACGATGACGACGACATACCGCGCATTGTCCGGGTTGTTCCGCGCGATGATCACACGCCCGTCTTCAGGATGAAACCCCAGCAACAAGATGCGATTGTCGTCCGACATGGCCGACAGTCTGCCCGCCCAGGAGTCCATCGCGGCTGTTGATGGCTGGATGACGCGGGCCGGCTAGGCCGGTGGGTGGCGGGAGGGGGACTGGGGGCGGGCCTTGACCAGGCCGTCCCTGATCGTGGTGAGCAGCGTGAGGGCTGCATCGAGGTGTGTGTCGTCGCCTGCGGCCTCACCAACGGCGGTCGCCCACTCGTGTCTCACCAGGGCGTAGTTGGCGCGGCCATGCTCTGTTGCGCTGACGGTGACGCCGCGGCCGTCGGCCGGGTTGGCCTGCCGCTCGATCAGGCCCTTGTGCTCCAGGCCACGCAGCGTCGTGGACAGGTTGGTGCGTTGAAGCCCGGTGGCGGCAGCGATCTGGCTGGGGGCGGCTGTGGCTTCGTCCTGGAGCAGGTAGCGCATCACCATGCCTTCGGACTGGGTCAAGCCGACCGCCTCCGCGTCCGTGTAACCGCGGTACTGGAGTTCCCTGCTGATGACCAGTGCCAGGTCGGCGAGGTCGGCCCAGCTCTGCTCGGCGGCTGATCTGCGGGCTCTCCGCGGGCTGCGCCGCGGCGATGGGTTCTTGGTCACATCGCCAGCATAGTTGATTGCCTGCCCATAGTTATGAGGACATACTAATTCTGGTCAGATAGTTATCACCTCATAGTTAATTGGAGAAGCAATGGCCGTCACTCTCTCCGCGCGGCAGGCCGGGCGTCCCTCGCCGCGCGCGGTTGCGCTCTCCGGTGGGCTGCACCCGGCGGGTGTGTTCTTCCTGCTCGCGGGCGCGTTCCTGCCGATCATGGATTTCTTCATCACCAACGTCGCGTTGCCGAGCATCGACGCATCCCTGCACGCCTCGGCCTCCGAACTCGAGCTGATCATCGCCGGGTACGGCGTCGCGTACGCCGCCCTGCTCGTCCTCGGCGGCCGGCTCGGCGACCGCTTCGGCCGGCACCGGATCTTTCTCGGCGCACTCGTCGGATTCATCGTGGCCTCGGCGGTGTGTGGCTTCGCGCCGACCGTCGGCGTACTGATCGCTGCCCGCATCGTGCAGGGCGCGACCGCTGCGTTGCTGGTCCCGCAGGTGCTTGCGACCTTCCATCACACGCTCGAGCACGAACGAAAGGCCCGAGCCCTCGCCCTGTACGGCGCAACGTCCGGTATCGCGGCCGTGGTCGGGCAACTCGTCGGCGGACTGCTGGTCAGCGCGGACATCGCCGGGATGTCCTGGCGGCCGATCTTCCTGGTCAACGTGCCGATCGGCCTGGTCGTACTCCTGGTCGCCGTCCGCATCGTGCCCAACACGCGCTCGGACCACCCGGTCGGCATTGACCTGCCCGGGACCGTGTTGTTCGCCGCGACGCTGACCGCCCTGCTGATCCCGCTCACCGAAGGCCACTCGCTGGGATGGCCGTGGTGGACGTGGGCGATGATCGGCCTCGCGGTCGTGATGGGCGCCATCACCATCGTGGTGGAGCGGCGCGCCGAGCAGCGTGGTCAGATCCCGCTGCTACCACCGTCGCTGCTCAAGCTGCCCTCGATGTCGCGCGGCCTGGTGATGGTGTTCGCGTTCAGCATCGGCTTCGGCGCGTTCATGTTCGTCTTCGCCCTGACCGTCCAGGACGGCCTCCACCAAGACGCACTCCATGGCGGCCTGGCGATCCTGCCGATGGCGGTGATGTTCTTTCTCGGTTCGCTGTTCGCGCCCCGGTTGATCGGCCGCTTCGGGCGGGCGGCGCTGTCGGCCGGCGCGGTCATCCAGTTCGTCGGTCTCGCCACACTGATCGCCGTCGTGGTCGATCGCTGGCCGCACGTCCACCTGTGGGACATGGCCGTCCCGCTCGCGTTGTCCGGAGCCGGTGGGTCGATGCTGTTCGCCGGCCTGTTCCGCAGTGTGCTGGCCGACGTACCGACTCATCTCGGCGGAGTCGGCAGCGGCGTACTGATCACCCTCCAGCAGAGCGGCCTCGCTCTCGGCGTGGCCACCCTCGGCACGCTCTACCTCGCCCGTGCCGAGCACAACACCCCGCACGCCTTCGCCACCGTCGAATCCGTGCAGATGGTCATCATCGCCCTGCTCGCCATCGGCGCCGCCGCCCTGCCGCGGTTCACCACGGCGGCCGCGGACGCGCCCGTACTCGACGCCTGACCGGAGAGTCGACATGAGTCTGCTCGATCTGTCGCGGTGGCAGTTCGTCATCACCGTGATGTTCCACATGACGTTCCCGGCCATCACGGTCGGGCTGTCGATCCTGCTGAGCGTCCTCTACGGGATGTACTGGAGGACTCGCAAGGCGGTCTATCTGCAGATGTTCCGGTTCTGGCGGCGCGTCTTCGCGGTCGGATTCGCGATCGGTGTCGTGGCCGGCATCGTCATCACCTTCGAGATGGGGCTGAACTGGGGCGTCTACGCGGCCAAGACCGGTCCGATCATCGGCCCGATCATCGGGATGGAGGTCGTCACGGCGTTCTTCGTCGAGGCCGGGTTCATCGGTGTCCTGCTGTACGGCGATGGCCGGGTCCGGCACGGCACGATGTTCGCCTCGACAGTGATGGTTGCTCTCGGCACGATTCTGTCCTCGACCTGGATCATCGCCGCCAATTCCTGGATGCAGACGCCGGCCGGGTTCGTCGTCCGCGACGGGCGGTTCGAGCCGACCGACTGGGTGGACACGATCTTCAACCCGTCGTTCGTCTGGCGGTGGCCGCACATGGTGCTCGCCGTCCTGATCTCCGCCGCCTTCTTCGTGGCCGGCATCGGCGCGTACTACCTGGTGAAGGGCCGGGCGTTGCCGTTCGCCCGCCGGTCCGTGTCCATCGCTCTGGGGATCGCGGCGATGCTGGTCCCGGTCCAGATCTTCGTCGGTGACCACACCGCCGGCGCGGTACTACCGCATCAGCTGTCCAAGCTCGAGGCCCTGGAAGGCAACTGGACAGAGGGCAACACCGGCTTCGTCCTCTTCGCGATCCCCGATCAGCAGGCCGAGCGCAATCTGGTGGAGCTGAACATCCCGTGCCTGGGCAGCGCGATCAACCGGGACCTCACCTGCAAGACGGCGATCCCCGGTCTGGACCTGACGCCCAAGGCCGATCGGCCGGACATGGCCGCGGTCTTCTGGGGTTTCCGGGTCATGTTCCTGGCCGCGCTGCTGATGTTCGGCACCGTCTTCACCGCGACGATCCTGCGCTTCCGCCGAAAACTGTGGACCTCGAGACGCTTCCACCGGTTCCTGCTCTGGACGACACCTGTGGGCATCCTCGCGATCCTGGGCGGCTGGGCCACCGCTGAGACGGGTCGTCAGCCGTGGGTCGTGTTCGGTCAGTTGCGCACCGCGGACGCGGTCTCGCACCTGGCGCCCGGCGAGCTCGTGTTCTCCGTGCTGGGCTTCTCGTTGCTGTACGTCGTGATGCTGGTCGCGTACATCGCCTACATCGTGCACACCGTGCGGATCGGCCCCGACCAGGTCGCCCCCGACGAACGACACCCGGCCCTCGACTCGGTACCAACGGCGAGTCTGGCCGGGGGAAGGGCGAACTGATGACCACGATCTGGTTCCTGCTCATCCTGCTGTGTCTGCTGATGTACGTCGTACTGGACGGCTACGACCTGGGTATCGGCATCGCCTCCTTGGCCGAACCGGACGCCAACCATCGACACGAGCTGCTCGAACAGGTCGCTCAGGCCTGGGACGGTAACGAGACCTGGCTGGTCCTGCTCGGGGTCAGCCTGTGGGCCGGCTTCCCGGCAGCCTTCGGCACGATCCTCCCGCACGCCTACCTGCCGGTGATCGTCATGTTGTTCGCGCTGATCGTTCGCGGGGTCAGTGTCGAGATGGCGTCACAGGCTCATCCCGCGCCTCGCTGGGAACGAGCGTTCGGCGTCGCCTCGCTGATCGCGGCGCTTGCTCAGGGCGTGGCCGTTGCGACCCTTACTGCGCACCTGACCGTGGTGCAGGGGGCATTCTCCGGTTCGCCGTTCGGCGCGATCAGCTGGTTCTCGGCGCTGTCCGCTGTGACCGTCGCCTGTGGCTATCTGGCACTGGGGTACGCCTACACGAAGTGGAAGGCGACCGGACAACTCCGTGCCCGAGCGGGCAGCCGCGGCGTGGTCAGCGCAGTCTTGGCGTCGTTGCTGGCTGTCGGGTGCCTGATCGCCGTGGGTGCGACCGCCACGCCGCTGAGCCTGCACGGTCCGGCGCGGGTCATCGCCTTCGCCGGGGTCCTACTGTTCGCCGTGGCCGGCGTGGTGATGAGTGTGACGACCTTGCGCCCGACCTCGCCGTACGACGGCCTCCCGCTCGCGGGCCTGGTCACCGTCGTCGTGGCCCTCGTCATTGCCTTGGTGCTGGCTCGCTATCCGGTGCTGGCCTCGCCGGACCTGACGCTCGCCAACACCTCGGCTCCGCCCGGCACACTGGCGTTCCTCGCGGTCGGGATCGGGCTCAACGTGCCACTGATCCTCTTCTACAACTGGTTCGCCCACCACGCCTTCCGAGGCAAGGCACCGGCCAACCATCTCTCCAACGGAACCACAGGAGGCGCCCGATGAGCGCTCGAACCCAGGTCGCACACCCAGTGCGCCGATTGCTCACCCGGACGGTGCTGACTGTTGTCGGAATCGTCGTCGCCTGGTTGCTCTACTGCGTCTGCCAGGGAATGTTCTCCGGCTATCCCAAGCATCACGGCCAGTTGCTGAGCACGCTGGGCATGCTCCTCATCGCCCTCACCGGCGGGATCGCCTGGATTGTCGACGAACACCGGATTCACGATGACGACTGACCAGGCCGGGACGGCAACTGTGGAAGCCCGCGAGTGGCTCGGCGCCGCCGCGACGCCGGGCCGTCGGTGGCTGCTCAGTGCCGCCGGCTGCCAGGCGCTGGAGACGGCGTTCACCATCGTCCAGTGGACTGGTTTGGCATTGGTCGCGGGCGATGTTCTGGCCGGCGATCGGCCGAGCTGGCTGGGATTGGGCGTCCTGTTCGGCGGTGGTCTCCTGGCGGCGGGAGCTACCTGGAGTACGGCGCGATTCCAGGCAGTCGGCCGCCAACGAATCGCTCACGCCCTTCGGCGGCGCTTGGTGGCCGGGCTGCTACCGGCCGGGCAGCGGGATGGAGAGCCGGATCCCGCGACGGCTGCACTCGCAACGGTGGAGTTGACCGACGACATCGCCGACTTCCATGCGCAGAGCACTCCCCAGCGACTGTCTGCTCCCGTGTCGATGGCACTGATCCTCAGTGTCACCGCGATGCTCCAGTGGCCGGCCGCCGTGATCCTGCTGCTGGCCAGCTTGCTCATCCCACTGAACCTGCGGCTCGCGGGCCTGTTCGCCAAGGAAGGCGCCGACGCCCAGGCGGCGGCCGGTGCAAGGCTCGCCGCCGTCGTCCTCGACAGCTTCCGCGGCCTGCAAACACTGCGGAACATCTCGGCGCTGGAACGTCGCCGTTCCGAGCTTGCCCGTGCGGCCGCCGATCTGAACGCCACCACCATCGCGGTCATCCGGCGGGCGTCGCTCTCCGGAGCGGTGATGGACGTCGTCATCACCTTCTCGATCGCGGCGAACGCGACGTACATCGGTCTCTCACTGCTCGGCTACGTGCGGATGGGCGCCGCGCCCGGCATGACGCTGTTCCGTGGCTTGCTCGCTCTGCTGGTCTGCCCGATGTATTTCCAGCCGCTGCGCGCCATGGCCGCCTCCTTCCACAGCAGGGAGCGGGCACTGTCTGCGGTACCGGCGATCAGTGGTTTCCTGGCCGAGCCTTCATCGAATGCCGAACGTGTATCGCCCGCCGGCGAACCCGTAACTGTTGTCCTGGACAACGTCTCTCTCCGCTTTCCCACGGCCGACGAGCCGACGCTGCGCGGACTGAACCTGACCGGCCAGGCGGGATCGTGGACGGCCGTGGCCGGACCGTCGGGCGCCGGCAAGACCACCTTGCTGTCGCTGATCGCCGGCGTACGCGCGCCCAGTCACGGGACCGTCCAGTGGCTGACCCCGACCGGTGCGTCGGCACCGTGGCTTGGCGGCTGTGCCTGGATCGGTCAGCAGACGGTGCTGCTTCCGGGATCGATCGGCGACAACATCCGGATCGGACGACCGGACGCCGGCCGGGCGGACCTCGAGCGGGCGGTCGCCGCGGCCGGGCTGGCCGAGGTCGTCGCACGACTTCCGCTGAGACTGGACACGCCGCTCGGGGAGGGCGGCTGGGGTCTGTCGACCGGCGAGGCGCGCCGCATCGCGATCGCCCGCGCGTTCCTCAGCGAGGCGGGTCTATGGGTCCTGGACGAGCCGACCGCGCACCTTGACGCGGACACGGAGGCTCAGCTCATCGTTGCCCTACGCAACGCTACCCGGGGCCGCACGGTCATCGTGGCGACGCACTCGACGGCCCTCGCCCGCTCCGCCGACCTCCTGTTCGGTCTGAGCGATGGGACGATCCACACCGTCCGGGAGGAGACGCGGGTATGAAAGCGAGGACACTCGCATCACTCGGGCTGCTACTGGCCGTTCTTGCGGAGGCTTGCTCTGTCGGGCTTCTCGGACTCTCCGGATGGTTCATCGCCGCTTCAGCCGTGGCCGGAGCCAGCGCTTACAGCGCGTTCTCCTACCTCGCGCCGAGCGGCGGGGTCCGCGCCTTCGCGCTGGGCAGGATCGCGACCGGGTATGCCAACCGGGTCGTCCTGCACGCCGCGGCGCAACGCCGGATCAGCGCGGCCAGGCTCGCCGTGTACGACCAAGCCGCGCGGTCCGAAGGCACTGCTTGGTCCGGTCAGTCGCTGGACCGGGTGATGGCCGACGCAGACACCACCGGCATGGCGCTCATGCAGGCCACTGCGCCCGTGGTCGTCGCCGCCGTGATGACCGTGGGAGGCTGCGTCGCGATCGTCTTCGCCGGCTATCCGCTCGCGGCGCTGACCTTGGCCGCAGCCGTGATCGCCTGTGCCGTGCTCGCCGTGGCTTCCGCGCGGCGGATGGATGACACGACCCGCACCCGTGGGCTGCTGCGGACCGAACTGGTGACCGCGGTCGAGGCATGGCCCGAGATGGCGTCACTGGGCGCCACAGACCAGCTGGCGCACCGCACTCTGCAACGGCTGGCCGCCTTCGAGAGCAGGCGAAACCGCCACGCGGCGACGACCGCGCACGCTCTGGGCGGCACGCGTGCAGTGACGGCTACCGCGCTGCTGCTCACCGTGCTGCTCACCGCGCGGTCCGGCGCCACGATCGCGACGGTGGTCTTCGTCGGTCTGCTCACCGCCGGTGTCATGGCCAACGCCGAGCGTCTGGTCACGGCCGCGAGCGTGTGGGTCCAGTCCCGCCAGGCCGAGGCCCACCTCGCGCCGGTCGGCGAGGACGAGACTCGCCGGCCAGAGGTTGCCCCAACCTTCCGGGCGACGTACGACGGTCGCCGCCTCGCAGTCTCCGGATACCTGCTGCCCGAGACGCCCACGCGGGATGCACGCGAGATCGCATTCGCCGTCTCCGCCGGCGAAACCCTTGTCATCACCGGCCCGTCCGGCAGCGGCAAGACCACACTCGTCACCGCCATCGCCACAGCGCTGCGGCGACAACCCGGTCCGGCCGTCGTCACCGCCGTACTGGCCGACGACTATCTGTTCACCGGGACGGTCGCCGACAACCTCCGTCTGGCCAACCCCACCGCATCCGACGCCGATGTCACGGATCTGCTAACCGCGATGGCTTTGCACCGCGCCGGAGTGGAGCCGCAAACCACCATCGGCGTCGGCGGGCGCAACCTGTCCGGCGGCGAACAGCGCCGACTCCACCTCGCCCGCGCCCTCGCCACCCAACCCGATGTCCTGCTCATCGACGAGCCGACGACCGGCCTGGACACCGCCACCGCCCGACAAGTCCTGCCCGCGGTACGGCGCCGGCTGCCTCGGGCCGTCCTGGTCGTCGCGATGCACGAACCGGCGGTCGACACGCAATCCCTCGGCCCCCACTGGACCACGGTGTCCGTCGAGTGAGGGCCCAGGGGGGCAGCGCTGAGGTCGAGGCCGACTCTGCGGGCTGGATCAGAGGCCGCGGATGTAGAAGACCTTGCTGACGCCCGAGTGGAAGTTGTAGCAGGTCGGGAAGTAGACGCGATACGGGATCAAACCCTTGTACGCCGGTTGGGCGGACACGGTGAACCGCCCGCTCTGCCGGATCGCGGCGGTGCTGACACCACGCCACTGGGACGCGCCGTACAGGCGTTGCAGAGTGACCTTGCAGGCCGCCGGTGAGCCGAGCACGTTGCCGTTGACCGGGACGATCGTCCCGACCGGGGCGCTGGTCTTCGACGGTGCCGCCGAGACGATCCCGGGCCGGGCGACGGCGATTCCCAGACCGCCGATGTCCAACGGTTTGCCGGGGATCCGCAGGCAGTTGACGGCTTCCGCGGCCGACGCCGGATAGGCCTTGGTGACGGTCCCGCTCGTACTGGTGCGGAGGAATTCGCCGGTGAGGGACTCGACGCACTGGCTGTCGACACCGAGCATCACCGCGAACCGGTTCGTGTAGGGCTTTCCGGTCGCCGAGTCGGTGACGGCCCAGGTGATCGAGTAGCCGGATCCGAACGGCACGAGCCGCGGGGTCACCGACGCGGTGATCTTCGGCTGGTGGTAGCCGGTGACGGCCAGCGCCGGTCCGTCGAACGGCGTCGGCTCGATCTCCGTCCCGTAGACGGTCATGCTGAACGGCCCCGTCGTCACTCCGATGACCTTGAAGGTGCCGTTGGCAGTCGAGGGAACGTTCACGACTCCGGCCCACTCGCCGTTCTGCGTGGTTCCTGACACCCGCGGCAGATCGGCCGAGACCAGGTACGTGAGCTTCCCGGTTCCGCTTGTCCGCTGCAGATGAGCCACCAGGGGGATGTTCGCGTTCAGCGGGTCGGCGGACTTGTAGCCGCCCTTGACCCTGACCCCTATCGGCACGGTGTTGAGCCCGGAGACCGCGACCGCGGTGCGGTTCAGGCTGACGTCGGTGATGGTCAGGTTCGGATCCGGTGCCGCCTGAGCGGACGGCATCGCTGCGAGCAACAGCCCCAGCAGTGGCGCTGTGAGGAGCGCCGCCAGTACTCGCCGAATGCCTCGGTTGTGAACATGCAACATCTCAGTGCCCTTCTTGTCTGCGCTCCTTGTTCAGCTAGATGCCGCGAGGTGCGGGGTTTGTTACTCACCACCGGGACACGACCGGCGTTACCGGCCGCGAGGGCGCCTAGCATCTGGCCATGGATCAGGAGTTCGTCGGCGAGGTCATCGAGTGGAAGACGTCGCTGTGGCCGAAGGACGGTGGCTACCTGCTTCCGTTGAAGGACGCCGTGCGCAAGCCCGAAGGACTCGATGCAGGCGACGCGGTGGACGTTCGGCTCACGTTCGACGCGCTGCCCCACAAACAGAAGCGACCCTCGGCCAAGCGAGTGCCCGTTCGCCGCCCGACCGGCTCGCGGGAGCCGGTCACCGCCGATCAACTCACGATCCGGCCGGCCAACCAGGCGGCTTGGGAGGACTTGCGGGCGGTCTTCGGCACGACCGGCGACACCGCACGGTGCTGGTGCCGGCGATTTCGGATGCTGCCCAAGGAGTCATGGGCGTCCGAGGGTCCCGAAGAGCTCGCCGCCCGGCTCCGCGACCAGACCGCCTGTGGCAACCGAACGGCACGGGCGACGAGCGGCCTGGTCGCGTACCTCGACGGCGAGCCCGTCGGCTGGTGCGCCGTCGCGCCGCGGGCGGACCACCCGAGGCTGCTCCGCGACTACCGCGTCCCCTGGCTGGGCCGCAACGAGGACAAGGCCGACACCACCGTCTGGGCCCTGACCTGCTTCGTCACCCGCGTCGGCTACCGGCGCCGAGGCGTCGGCCGCGCACTCGCCCGCGCCGCCGTCGGATTCGCGCGTGAACGCGGCGCCCGCGCCGTCGAGGGTTACCCGGACTTCGTCGACGGCGGATCCGTCGGCACTCTCGCGATGTTCGCCGATGCCGGCTTCGCCGAGGTGAGCCGCCCGGGCAACCGCCGCGCCGTCATGCGCATCGACTTCTGAGCCTTCTGGGCCCTGTCCGTTCGCCGGCTACTCTCACGGTGCGGGACCGGAGGCTTCGGCCCGCCTCCGCTACCTGACCGGCACCGGCAACGCCCCGATCGTCTACGAACTGTCGGTCTATCAGCGATGACCCGAACCTCGTGCTGGTACGAAGCCACCCTGACCGCCTTGACATCGATCCTCGGTGGAGTGGCGGCGGGCGGGGCTCGATGGGCTACCGGTCGGCGCGGAGGAGGAGGTGGATGGTGCTGTGGGTGGCGAGTCCGCCGAGGGCGGCAAGTGCGCGGAAGGTCAGGGGTATGTCGACGACGGTGGGGGCGTCGAAGTGGATTCGGAAGGCGAGGTCTTGGCGGTGTTGGCCGGTGAGTTCGTGTGGTGGTAGGTCGAGTTCGACGCCGGGGATCGGTTCGGTCTCGATGGCCAGCGGGCCGGTGACGAAGCCTTCGTTGATCAAGGTGACGTCGATGATGTGCCACTCGGCCGGGGTCAGTTTGCCGATGGGGGCGGTGGTTCGGGCGGCGTTGACTCGGGCCTCGGGGTTGATGGTGACCGCGATCGGTGCGTTGGTCTCGACGGGGCCGGAGCAGCCGCACGCGACTGCGTGGTGTGTCTGGTTCATCAGTCGGCCTCGCATTCGTCTCGCCGGGTGACGTAGATGGCTTGGGCGGCGTCGTACGCCTCGCGGGCGGCTGCGCGTTCGGTGTCTCGGATGAAGCCGGACTTGGCCTTCCAGAGGGCGTCGACGGAGTCGTGTAACCACTGGGCGCTGCGCCGGGAGGCTCGGATCGGTTGGCCGGCGATCTCGACAAAGATCGGCTGGGTGTGCACGCTGCGCAGGATCCGCATCGCTATCCAGGACGAGTTCTGCAGTGTCACGTCGAAGGCGACCTCGTGCTCATTGCCGTCGGCCGGTAGCTCTTGCGTTGCCGCCACGATGCCGTTCACCAGCACCTCGACCAGGACACTGCGGGTCCCGGCGATCCGCGCTCGTTCCAGGTGCCAGCCCATGGGGGCGCTGTAGACCGGGCGGCCTGTCGAAGGCGGGGGCGGTTGCTCGGGCAGCCAGGCCGCGACTGTCGCGCTGACCCGGACCGGGCCGGGTGTGGCCGCGGTGTGTTCGCGGCTGAGGTTGCTGTCGACGGCCAGGTCGAAGACGTGACTGCGGCCGTCACCGAAGTACGACGTACCTTCTCGCAGGCCGGTGATCCACGCCTCCAGCGCCTGTGCGCCTTGCGGTGGTTGGGCCAGTCGTACGTACGTGCGTCCGACGCCCGGGCCCTCGTCGTAGATACAGGGATAGTCGGTCTCGCCGAGCATCAGGGTGCGATAACCGACGTTGAGGAGGTGGTACCAGATGTTGAGCTCGGCGGCGGGGGCGAACTGGGTGCCGCACTGGAAGTCGGCGGCTCCGAGGGGTACGTCGACGATGATCTCGTTGGAGCCGATGCCTTGGAAGGACGGGATGAGGTAGTTGGGGAGTTCGTCGGTGCCGACCGCCAGGCCGATGCCGCAGTGTGCGTAGCCGACCAGCGCGTTCTGGGCGTGTCCCCAGCGCATGATCGGCAGGTTCCACGACGGCCAGTCCTCGATGATGCTGGTGCCGGGATAGTCCTGGTCGGTGAGCCCGAGCAGGATCACGTGACCGGAGTGGCTGGACGGGAAGCCGGACACCTCGACGTCGTACCGCAACAGACTCTCGCCGTCGCGATCGGTGGGCCGCGGGACCCACGTCATGCCCTGTGCTTCTTGCATGTCGGGGTATTCGAGCTCGGCCGGGGGACTGATCGACTTGCCACTGAAGAACTGCTTCTGGTGGTAATAGCACGGTGCCCACGCGAGCACACTGCCCAGCCACAGTCCCTCACCGCGGACGTGCCTGATCATCGTCTCCGGGGTCACGCCTTCGGTCGGGACGCTGTAGTGCGAGCACCCGCCGGCGTGGATGTGGGGGTCGCCCGAGTAGTAGCCGTGGCTCGCGGGGTCGATCCATCGGTCGAGTGGGATCGGGATCGTCGTGGTGCCGGAGTCGACGGTGGCCTCGAACCGGACGGGCCGGTACTCCGGGCCGCGCGCTGCGGAGATTTCGTACGGGCCATCGGGTAGCCGGATCACTTCGCCGGTCGCGCGGTACACGTGTTCGTGGAAGAACATGTCGGGAGCCAGCCGCATGCCCTTCGACGGGTACGAGCGTCCTTGCGCGTCGCGGACCGTGATCGCAGCCATGCAGCTACTTCCGTCAGGCTCGCGGACGTCGAACTGGATGTCGCGGGCCGGCGCGCACTCGAATTCGAACGACGCGGAGTGGTCCCGGTCCTCGAAGGACGTCCGGAAGCCGGCGACGCCCTCGGGTGACCGGCTCAGGCTGTGATGGTTGTGTCGGTCTGCGACGCCGAGCATCAACCCACCTGGCAGGGCGCCGCTGTCTCGGCTGTACAGGCTGATGACCTTGTATTCCACCTCGAGTCCGGACAGGACACCGGATGCCGCGATCTTCGCCTCCAGCCAGGCCGTCTTGATCCGCGGAACGCTGGTCAGCGAATCGTGCAGCGCGATCCGCGCGGCGTGGCTGACGTGGTCGATGACGCCGTACACGCCCTTGTTCATTGCGAACAGTTCCGCCTCGATCCGGTGCGGGTTCGCGACCCGGACCAGGAAGCTACGCCAGCCGTGCTGGACCAGCCGCGGCGGCGCCGCGCCGGGTGTGCACATCGTCAACCCCTGCTCGTCGATCCGCGCGTCGATCAGCACGAACGGCCGGAGCAACTGCTCGACCTCGCGAGACCGCTCCGCGTCACTCGTCGATCCGCCCACCGTGGACAGCCGGGCGGTCACGTCGGCCGGCAAGGGATCGCCGAGATCCTCCAGCGTCCGGACGGCGCGGGTCGCCGAGGCGAGCAGTGGCTGTGCGGCGGGTTCGGACATCTGACCTCCTGAAGGACGTGCTGCTGGGAAGCATTCCGGGCAATTCAGGACCGCGACATCCGAACCAGTACATCAGGTCATCAGCACCACTGCCGCCTGTGCTCACCTGTGAGTGGGACGATGCGTGCCTACGAACCCGAAGATGCCGAGCCGACCTGGGAGTCGTACTTCCGGGCGATTCGCGACACAGCGTCGAAGGACAACTCGTCGGAGCAGGTCGCCGCGGTCTGGCGTCCACGTGGTCCGACAATTGAGCGTCCGCCGGGCTGTCATGGCGGCCGGCGTCGGCGGACGCTGCTCGGTTTCTACTGTGTACAGCGTCAGGTGGAGTGCAGTGCCGAATGGTCGCGGCGGCGTTGCACGCCGAGGGTGATGCCGAGTCCGGCACCTCCGAGGGCGATGCCGCCGAGTGCGCCGAGCGCGACCGAGTTGGCGTCGAGTCCGCCTGATGGTTGCACTGGGATGCTCGGTTCCGGTGGTCCGGGGAGCGGCTCCGGGACCGACCAGGTGGGTTCCGGCGGTACACCGGCGTTGGCCGGCGTGGCCGCCCCGAGCACAGCCAGGCAGGCGGCGCCGGTGCAGACCGTCAGGCCAGACAGTGCTTTCGCGACGGTGCTCCGGTGCTTCCAAGTGCCGGTCCGTGAGGTGGTGACGTGGGTGGACATGACTTCTCCCTTTGCCTCGCGTCCGGCGGGACTCGCCTCTGTCGGTGGATCCGGGTGCGCCTGACGGTCGGTGATCTGGTTGTCGCATGGCGCGGTATCGCGGCGGCAAGGACCGGTATCGCGGCGGTATCGCGGCCATTGACCGCCGGTACGGTCGGGTCGACAGTCGAGATGTGGGTATCGCCGTTCTCGGCCCGCTCACGATCGAGGGGGAACAGAAGGTTCTCGGACGACGTGATCGCGTCGTGCTCGCAGCTCTGGCCGTGCACCCCGGAGAGGTGGTCAGCGCGGAGGCACTGGCCGACGTCTTGTGGGGCGAGCAGGTACCTCCGTCGGCAGCAAAGATCGTCCAGGGCTGCGTGGTCAGGCTCCGCAAGCTCCTCGGCAGCCACGCGATCGAGACCTCAGCGCTGGGTTACCGGTTGGCTGTCGCGGTCGAAGAGATCGACGCCCGGCGTTTCGAGCGCGCCGTCATCCGTGCTCGCGAGTTGCTGGCAGCTGACGACCCCGAGCGGGCTGCGCTGGTGCTGGCCGATGCGTTGACGTTGTGGCGGGGCCGGCCGCTGGCGGAGCTGGACGGGTGGGATCCGGCGCGAAGCGAAGCGGCGCGGCTGACCGAACTGCGGCACACGGCCGAGGAGCTGTACGTCGAGTCCGCCCTGCGGTCCGGTCAGCATGACCGGGTGTTGGCGAAGGCACAGGCGCTGGTGGTCGAGGCGCCGTTGCGGGCGGACGGGTTCTTCGGCCGGGACACCGACATCGCGGCGTGCCTGCACAAGCTTGCCGACGCCTCGGTGCTGGCGGTGGTGGGCCCGTCGGGGTGTGGCAAGTCGTCGCTGATCCGGGCCGGCGTCGCGGCCGCGTTGCGCCGGAACGGCAAGCAGGTAGTGGTGATGACGCCGGGGGTGCACCCGGTTGCCGCGCTCGCTGAGGCGATGCCCGGCACTGGGACGGCCGGACGGGCGCACGATGTACACGGGCTGGCCGGTGACGGCGTACGACACGGCGGCGGGCGAGCCGGTCTGGCGGCAACCGAACATACAGAGTTTCTCGATTTTCGATCTACGTCCGGACGGGAAACTGCTGGTGGGGGAGTTCCACGACTTCGACCAGAACAACACGATGTCCGTGCTCGACGCGCGGACCGGGCGGGAAGTCACCCGGCTTCGGGGGCACGTCGAGCAACCACGGGGAGTTCGCTTCTCCACCGACGGACGGCTGTTCGCGTCGGTGTCGCACGACGGTGAGGCAATCCTGTGGGACGCCACGACCTGGAAGCCTGTCGAGCGCTGGAAGACCTTCGAACAATCATGGACTGCCTCCTTCAGCCCGGACGGCCACCTCCTCTACACCGGCGGTGACGACGGGATGCTGCGCACCTGGGACCTGACTGGCCAGAACACTCTGCTGCGGAGAACCGGGACGGCAGGCGCGGGTCGGGCTTTCGCGCACGCCGACCTGTCGCCCGATGGCCGACGGGTGGCTTATCGGTGGCTCGTTGGAGAAGAAGGGTGGATCCGATTCGTCGACACAGCCACTGGTGCATCGACCCGCCCGCAGCGCCTCCCGGTTTACGAAGGCGAAGAGTCGCCTGGCGCGTGGAGTGCCGACGGCCGGCGCTACGCGAGCTTTGCGGGTTGCCAAGCCGTGTGCAAAGGCGGCGCAGTGAGTGAACTCGACACCACCACGGGCAGGATCATCAGAGAGCAGGGCATCATTGCGGACGAGATCTACTCGCTGGCATACATCAACAGGGACACAAGCCTCGTCGCCGGTGACTCCGCCGGCACGCTCACCCTGATCGACGCCGAGACATTGCGCCGCAGCGGAGGGCCCTACGACCTGCCGGCGGGCTGCTGCCTTGCCGTCTCCCAGGACGGTCGTTCGGCACTGCTCTTCCAGCAGACGGCGAACGGCGCGTCAGAACACTGGCGGGTCGCCGATGTGACCACAGGGCAGGTCCGTACCGAAGGAGACGTGGATTTCCGCGCACGGGACGCGGACTTCTCGCCCGACGGCCGCACAGTCGCGATCACCGGTCAGAGCGGCGAACTCGTCACGATCGAACTGGCGACCAGGACGCCGAAATCAAGCTCGACCGGGTTAGGCACCGAGGGCCTTCACGTGCGCTACTCCGACGACGGTTCCCGGCTGGTCACCGGTGCGCTCGACGGCGGGGTCAGCCTGTGGGACGCCAAGACCCTCCAACTGCTCGGCACCGTGCATGCGATCGTTGCCGGCGAGCCGGTCGTCGCGGCGGTGAACTTCTTCGAAGGCACCAACGACGTCATGATCGCCTCGTACGACGGCCAGATCTTCAAGTGGGACACCAACCAGAACCGTGCAGTCGAGCTCGCCTGCCAGATGGCCGGCCGGAACCTGACCACCGAGGAATGGTCGAAGTTCCTGCCCACTCAGCCGTTCCGGAAGGTCTGTCCGCAATTCCCATAGCGCGCCAAGCCGGTAGCCGTCCTCCCGACTGCCCCGACGTCGGGCACCGGTGCTGCCTCTGGTTCTCGTGCCCGACCGGGGTGTCGGCGACGGGGGTCGCCGAAGCGGAGATGCCGAAAGAACTCGTCTGCCTCGCGATGCACCCGATGGTTCCTGGGCGGTTGCCCTCCGGTGTGCTGTGGGGCGGGGGTTCAGCCTGCCGGGAATAGATGTCCGCCTATTTACGCTACAGCAGTTGTATCGGAAAAGCCTCGGAGCGATGCTGCCCTGAGGGAAGGCATTCGGGCCCTTCTCAACCGGGAGGGCAGATCGAAAGGATCGTAGGAGGACATCATGGTTGGCAGTTCGGTTCAGCATCGTGGCTCGATCGGGAGCGTGGCACAGCGCGGCATCCCGGACGAGGTGGACGTGGTCATCGTCGGCTCCGGTGGGGCGGGGCTGATGGCGGCACTCACCGCTGCGAAGGAGGGTGCGCGGGTCCTCGTCGTGGAGTCCCGGGAGATCGTCGGTGGCGCCACCGGGATCTCTGCGGGTGCGGCTTGGATCCCCAGCCACGGCTTCTCGACCAAGGACCTGAAGGTGAGTGACGACCTGGATCGGGCCCGGCGGTACATCTACGGCGAGGGTCGGGACAAGATTCTCGACCACGACCTGGTGGAGCAGTTCCTGCAGACGGGGCCGCATGTCGCCCGGTTCATCGAAGAGCACACCTCCTTCGGGTGGATCCCGACGATCTGGCCGGACTACCGGTCCGACATCGACGGCGCGTCGGTTGGCCGGGCCCTCTTTCCCGGCCCCTACTCGCCCGAGGGACTGGGCGAGGCCGCCAAGTTCGTGCGACCGGCCCTGACCACCGGCATGGCCAAGAATCCGCTCCCATTCTGGTTGCTGGGTGGGATCGGCATCGATGACGTCTGGCTTGCCGGCCCGGCACTGGTCGGAGCCCTGCTCGAGGCCGGCCTGCGCAACGGTGTCGACGTACGCGTCGAGGCGCCCGCGGTCCGGCTCGTCACGGATGAGCCGGGAGTGCACGGCGTTGTGGTCCGGGCCGATGGCGTCGAGCACACGGTGCGTGCCACCAAGGGGGTCGTGCTGGCCAGCGGCGGGTTCGAAAGCTCGCCCGAAGTCACGACCACCTATCTCGGCGCGCCGTTCGGCTTGCAGGTTTCCCCCAAGGGCCATGACGGCATCGCGGTGCAGTTGGCGCAGGAGGTAGGCGCTGATCTGACCGGTGTGGAGGACGCTTGGTGGATGCCCGGGGTGCAGTTGCCCGGTGAGGAACTGGAGGGCCGCCCGCTCAGTCGGGTGTTCCTGGGGGAGCGTGCGCTGCCGCACAGCATCATGGTGAACAGCAAGGGTGAGCGCTTCGCGAACGAGGCCCTCCCGTATGACCAGCTCGGGAAGATCATGCGAGAGACAGACCCGGAGACGGGCACCATGCCGAACGCCACGGCCTGGCTGATCTTCGATCAGACCTACTGGACGAAGTTCGGGATCTTCGGCATCACGCCGGGCGGAGAGGTACCCGACTACCTCCACCGCGCCGACACCCTGTCGGAGCTGGCAGCCAACATCGGGGTCGACGAGGTGGGGTTGCTCCGCACGGTCGATCGGTTCAACCCCGAGGCCGCACGCGCTCGCGACCCGCAGTTCAACCGCGGGAACACGATGTTCGACCGCTACTTCGGCGCGTTCTCTCCCTGGCTGGGCAAGAACTCGCCCGACGCGCGGTTCCCCGCTGCCACCGCAAAGGCCCGGATGGGCATTGCCGCGGCGATCGGACCGGTCGTGAGCAAGCTCGCGGGACGGGTCGCGAAGAAGAACGATCCCGAACGCGTACGTTCCATCGTCGTCGGGCCCCTGGCGAGGATCATCCGGCCCGTGCTGAAGAGCCCGAAGTCGAGCGTGCTGGGGCCGGTCGCCACCGCGCCGTACTACGCGCTCAAGGTCGAGGCCAGCGCCCTCGGCACCGTGGGTGGTCCGAAGACCGACGCACTAGGGCGCGCGCTGAACACCGAGGGCAAGGTCATTCCGGGTCTGTACGCCGCCGGCAACGCGGGAGGCGCACCCACGAAGGGGTTCTACGGAGGTGCCGGAGGGACGATCTCGCTGGGGCTGGTGTTCGGCTACCTGGCGGGCCGGGAAGCAGCGCGGCGACAGGAGACCGCCTGAGCAACCTCATCGGTGCGGTGTCACCGCGGGCGTCAGGAGTTCGATCGCGCGATCGGTCCATCCGTCGCGTGGCGATCCGAATCTGAGCACCTCTGCGAGGTACGCACCGACCAGCAGGCCGGCCAGTGTGTCGGGGTCCACGCTCGCGTCGAGTACGCCGGCCCGCACGTCGATGTTCATCAGATCGGTGACTGCGTTCAATCGGGCGGCCAGTCGTGCGCGGAGCGCCGAGGTGAAGTCGGGGTCGCTGTCGGCGATCACGGCGGCGGTGGCACCGCGGCCGAGTCCGTTCTCCAGCACGTCGCTGATCCCGTCGAGCACCCAGCGCAGCTTCTCGCCGACCGGGAGATCAGGTGCGAGAGGTGGCGGATCGACGAGCTGGTCGACCGTCGCCTTCATCAGCTCGTCCCGGCCGCGGTACCGGCGGTAGATGGTGGTACGAGCGACGCCGGATCGGGCCGCGACCGAATCGATGTTCACCGCGGCCGGGCCCTTGGTGCGCAGCAGCTCGAGGGCCGCGGCGCCGATGCGCTGGTCGACCGACTCGAGCCGCGGCCGGCCGCGGCCGTCCTTGGTAGTGGGCATGGCTTCGATCCCTTCGGAATAGATGCATATTCAATTACGCTACACCATCTGTAGCGATGAATCGTAGCGCTCTCGGCGCGGATGAGGAGGAGTGATGAGCACGATCGACGCGTGGATGCTGGCCCTGATCGGGGTGGCAACGCCCTTGATCTGTTTCGGTGGCCTCGGGTGGGCCTACCGGATGGAGCAGCGTGGTACTGCCAGGAAGAAGAAGGCGTCCGGCGCGCGGCGGACCAAGTACAGGGTCGGTCACTGATGGGCCGAGTACACCGCCGACCCCGCCGAGCGTGAACGGATCTACCGACGCCTGCTCGACGAGCGCGATCAGATCATCCGCCTCGGCCCGCAGTACCGGCTGATGGCCCGGAGCGAACAGGACCTGATGAGCCTTGTCGACCGCGCCCGCGCCAGCCACGACGCGGCCGTCGTACGCGGTGAAGCAGTCGCCGAGACCTGGCCGCCGCTACCCGCACCAACCAGCTGACCGAGCACAGGGACCGCCGTACGGCGTCAGCGGTCGGGGGAGGCGTCGTAGCGCCGGTACAGGCCGGCCATCTCGCCATCGGGATCCAGGGTGCTCAGGATCGAGTCGGCGATCGCGTTGAGCTGGGTGATCTGCTTGGGCGTCAGGACGTCGATGACGTGCTGTCTGACTGCGGCGACGTGACCCGGGGCACTTTCGCGCACCTTGTCCCAGCCTTCCGGAGTCAGTCGCGCGTTGGTGGCACGGGCATCCTCCGGGCACGGAAAGCGCTCGACGAGGTCTCGGTCCTCGAGTTTCCTGACGACGTGGGACAGCCGGGGGAGAGTGGCATTCGTCTGCAGCGCCAGCGATGTCATCCGCAGGGTGTGCTCCGGAGCCTCTGACAGCATCGCCAGGACGTAGTACTCGAAGTGCGTCAGCCCGGCGTCCCGCCGCAGTTGCGCGTCGAGAGCTCCGGGCAGGAGTTCGAGTACGGCGGCCAGCCGCACCCAGGCACTCAGCTGTGTCTCGTCGAGCCATCGTGTCGTCATGACGACCATTCTTGCAGCGATTGGTTGTCTCTACAACTATTTGGTGCTACAGTAATAGTTGTAGCGACAACCAATCAACGGTTATCAAGGAGTAGGCATGGCACACGTCAGCATCATCGGCACCGGAAACATGGGTCAGGCGATCGCGAGCGTCGTCTCCAAGGGCGGCAACACCGTCGAGCTGTTCGGCTCCGCGGACAAGGATCGGCGGATCACGGGTGAGATCGTCGTCCTGGCCGTGCCGTACCCGGCCGTGGCGCAGGTCATCGCCGAGCGCGGTGACCAGCTCGCCGGCAAGATCGTCGTCGACATCACGAACCCGCTGAACTTCGAGACCTTCGACTCGCTCGTCGTCCCCGCGGACAGTTCCGCGGCCGCCGAGATCGCGGCGGCACTGCCCCAGTCGCGGGTTCTCAAGGCGTTCAACACCACCTTCGCCGCGACCCTGGCCTCTGGTGCGGTCGGCGACATTCCGACGACGGTGTCTATCGCCGGCGACGACGCCGACGCGAAGGCATTGCTGTCCGGTGTCGTGTCCGCGGGCGGCCTGCGCGCAGTCGATGCCGGGCCCCTCAGCCGTGCTCGTGAACTCGAGGCGCTCGGCTTCCTCCAGCTCACCCTCGCGGTCGGCGAGAAGATCTCCTGGACCGGCGGTTTCGCCCTCGTCTGACCCCCAACGCATCGCGCCGACGCGGCCGAGCCAACCGCACGTTCAGCCCACCCCACCACCGTGGGGTGGGCTGAATGCGTTTGGACATCCATCACCCCACCACCTGCTTTGTCGGAGCCTAGGTGGACTCGGCTGCCGTGGTCGTTGGCCCGCTTGACTCGCGGATGACGAGTTCGTGGGGGACGGTGTAGACGCGGGCTGGATCTCGATTGCCCTGGATTCTGCTGATCAGGGCCTCGAACGTCCGGTCCGCCAGGAGGTCCAGATCCGTGGCGACGCTGCTCAGACTGGGCGAGAGATAGCGGCCGTCGACGATGTTGTCCCAGCCGATCACCGCCACGTCGTCGGGGACCCGGACCTGGTGCTCGATGAAGGTCCGGATGGCGCCGATGGCGAGCAGGTCGCTGGCGCAGACCACAGCGTCGACCTCGCCGATCCGGGGCAGCAACTGCTCCGCCATCGCCGCGCCCGTCTCCCGGCTGTACCGGTCGCATCGGAGCAGCCAGTCGTCTTGGCTCTCGAAGCCAAGTTCCTTCACGGCGGCCCGGAAGCCTTGGAGGCGGAGCTGGCCGACACTCGACGGCCGCGATGGATTGCCACCGACGTACGCGATCCGTCGCCGTCCGCCGTCGGCCAGGTGCTGTACGACGTCCCGGGCGGATTGCTCGTTGTCGATCGCGACGTAGTCCGCCGCGCCCTCACTGAGATGCTCACCGAGCAGGACCATCGGGGTGAACCGGCTCATCTCCGCCAGTCGCCGCGGGTCCACGGCCAGCGGACTGTAGATCACTCCGTCGATGCTGTTGCCGGGATATCCGGCGGCGGCACGGAGTTCGTGGTCGTCGCTGCGCCCGGTCTCGTCGGTGAAGACGGCGTACCCGCGCCGCTCTCCCGCCATGATCAAGGCGTGCGCCAACGCGCCCAGGTACGGCTCGTCGATCCGCGGCACGGCGAGCGCGACGATGTTGCTGCGGCCGCTCTGCAGCTGCCGCCCGACCAGTGATGGGGTGTAGCCCAGCTCGGCGATCGCGGCCTTGACCCGGGCCCGGGTCTCGGCTTTCACGTGGCGTCGCTCGTGGACGACATTGGTCACGGTCTTCAACGACACCCCGGCCAGTTCGGCGACATCCTTCAGCCGGGCAGGCCGAGCCGGCCTGCCGTTCGCGCCGGCGTCGACGTCCTTGCCGGCACGCACGTCGTCCATCGTTCTCCCTCCGACGACTTCAAAGACCTCAGAACGACATCTTGACAGAGCCGGTGAGCCACGGTCAGCATCAACTTCTAACGTTAGAAGTTCTAACGTTAGAAGTTTTGTCGACGCAGTGCCACCGACTACGGGAGTGGCTCGTGAAGAAGATCGCGTTCGTTGCCTCGGTCGTCCTGTCCGCCGGGACGCTGCTCGCCACCGCGGCGTGCACAGGCGGCGCCCCGGGCGCCGGCTCCGGGGACGTCCAGCAGGACACCAGTGAGCAGCAGGAGATCCGGTACATGATCGGCCAGCCGGAGGATCCGGCGGATCTCGAGCTGATCAAGTCCGACCTGAAGACGTTCGAATCGAAGAATCAGGGCATCACGGTGAAGCTCGACGTCATCCCGAGCGAGAACGTCCGGACCGTCCTGCAGACCCAGTTGCGGTCGGGGCAGGGCCCGGACGTCTTCGGCTACGACACCGGACCGGGATTCGCCGGCGCGCTGGCCAAGGCCGGACTGGTGTACGACCTGACCGCTGCGTACGACGAGCACAAGTGGCCGATCTACGACTTCGCGAAGAAGCGCGTCACCTTCGACGGCAAGATCGTTGGAGTGCCGAGCCAGATCGAGGAGGTCGGCATCTTCTACAACAAGACGTTGTTCGCGAAGTACGGCATCGCCGAGCCGAAGAACCTCCCCGAGCTGACCGCCGCGGCCGAGAAGCTGAAGCAGAACAACGTCGTCCCGTTCGCCGTCAGCGACAAGGAAGGCTGGCAGGGCGGCCACCTGCTGAGCATGTCGTTGTCGAGCGCCGTCGGGTCGAACGGCATGGACGACCTGCTGAACGGCCGTACGTCGTGGAACACTCAGCCGGTCGTGGACTCGCTGGCGGTCTGGAAGGACTGGAACGACAAGAAACTGCTGACCCCGTCACCGACCGCGGTCAGCTACGACAACGCGAACGCGCTGTTCTACTCCGGCAAGGCTGCGATGAACCCGACCGGCAGCTGGCTGGCCCTGGACATCGAGCGGAACGCCAAGTTCGACGTCGGCTTCATTCCGTTCCCGGCCAAGGACGGCGCGGGCATCTTCAGCGGCGGTCTCGGATCGGGCACCTTCGTGTCCGCCTCGACCACCAAGGCCGACGCGTCGATCAAGTTCCTGGACTACCTGCTCACCGCCGAACACGGCCGCTGGGCGGCGGAGAAGCTGCAGGACATCCCGGCGTACCCGATCGACACCAACGGGATGAAGGCGTCGCCCTTGTTCAAGCAGGTGCTGGACGACTCGGCCAAGATCGCCGACGGCACCGGTGACTTCGGGTACAACATCGACGTCCTGACCACCGATGTCTTCAACAACGCGATGTGGAAGGGGATCCAGGGCATCTTGAGCGGCCAGGCCGATGCGGCGCGGGTCGCGGCGCAGCTCCAGGCCGCCTACGAGAAGTCGGCCAAATAGGATGGGTGCCGTCAGCAACGTCCCTGCGGTCACCCGCAGGGCCCAGGCGCGGCTCGGCATCCTGCTCGCGCTCCCGGTGGCGCTGGTCACCGCGGTGTTCTTCGTCTTCCCGATGGTCAACGCGCTGTACTACGCGGTGGTCGACTTCGACGGCCTCGATCCGACCCCACCGTTCGTCGGACTGCAGAACTTCACCGAGATGTTCACCGACTCCGCGACCTGGCACGCATTGGGCAACAACGCGATCTGGATCGCGATCGGCACGGCCTCGCCGATGATCATCGGGCTGCTCGTCGCCGTCCTGATCTGGTCCGGCCGTGGCGGGGGAGCGGTCTACCGACTGCTGTTCTTCCTGCCCTTCATGCTCCCCGGAGTGGCGATCGGCATCGTCTGGGGCTGGATCTACGATCCCGTCAACGGCTGGATCAACCGAGTGCTCGGGGCGGTCGGTCTCGACGGCGTGAGCCGCGGCTGGCTCGGGGATCCCAAGACCGCGATCTTCGCCGTACTCGCCACCGCGATCTGGGCGACCTGCGGCTTCGTCACCATGATCATCCTGTCCGCGCTCCGCAACGTGGACGTGGAACTGGTCGACGCCGCCCGGATCGACGGAGCGAACGCCGGCCAGCGGTTGTGGCACATCCTGCTGCCACAGATCATGCCGGTCTTCCTGATGGTGCTGACCCTCACCCTGGTCGGCGGGTTCAGCGTGTTCGACATCATCTTCATCATGACCGGCGGGGGACCGGCGGACGCCACCGAAGTGCTCGGGACGTACGCCTACTCGAGCGCTTTCGAGCTCAACAGGATCAGTTACGGCACCGTGCTGGCGCTGCTGATCACGGTCCTGGCGGTGCCGTTCACGATCATGCTGAACCGTCTCCAGCGACGGCTCTCCCTGCAAGGGCTGGGGGCTTGATGGTCGAGTTGCCTGTCGCCGTCTCGAGCCGCACCCGGACCGAGGTGGAAACCCGCCGCCCTGCGGTACGCCGTTCTGCTGGACTTGCCGTCCGCCACCTGGTGCTGGTGATGATGGCAGCGGTGACACTGTTCCCGGTGCTGCTGATCATCTCCACGGCGGTCAAGACACCTCAGGACGTCCGGAGTGACCCGTTCGGACTGTTCTCGTCGTTCTCACTGGAGAACCTGCGCTCGGCCTGGACAGTAGGCCGGTTCAGCAGCTACCTGCTGGACAGTGTCCTGCTGTCGGTGCCCAGCACGGTCGTGGTGATCGTGATCTCGACGATGGCCGGCTATGCGTTCGCTCGGTTGCCTTTCCCGGGACGGACGTTCGTCTTCTACCTTGTCGTACTGGGCCTGCTGGTGCCGTTCTTCACCTACATGATTCCGCTGTACTTCCAGCTCCGGTCGATGGGACTGCTGGACAGCCTGGTCGGGGCCAACCTGGTACTGATCTCGACCAACCTGTCGTTCGGGACGTTCTTCATGCGGGCGTTCTTCTCCGATCTCCCCGACGAACTGGAACAGGCCGCGCGGATCGACGGCGCCTCCGAGAGCCGCATCTTCGCGCAGGTGATGGTGCCGATGGTGAGCTCGGGCGCCGCTGCCCTGGCCGTCTTCACGTTCCTGAGCAACTGGAACAACTTCCTGGTCCCGTTGCTCTACCTGCCGAGCGGAAAGTACCGGCCACTCACCGCCGGTCTCTACAACTTCACCGGCGGCCGGTCGATGGACATCGGGCCGCTGGCCGCCGGCACCTTGATCACCATCGTCCCGGTGATCGTGATCTTCGTCGTCCTGCAACGGCAGGTCACGCAGGGCTTCATGTCCGGCGCCGTCAAGGGCTGACGCACACCACTCCGCACTCTTCCAAGGAGACCTATGCCATCCCTGGTCAGATTCAGCTCACCTCGCGTCGCGGAGGTCGTGCCCGACACCGAGCGCACCCCGCAACCGGACGAGGTCCTGATCCGCACGCGGTACTCCGGTATCTCCGCGGGCACCGAACTGACGGCGTACCGCGGTAGCAACCCCTACCTGAACAAGCGATGGGACGACGACTCCCGGCTCTTCGTCGACGGTGACACCTCGATCAGCTATCCCGTCGACGGTTGGGGATACGAGGAGGTCGGCGAGGTCGTCTCGCTCGGTGCCGAGGCTGAGGGCGTCGAGGTGGGAGATGTGGTCTGGGGTACGTGGGGACATCGCAGTCACACCGTCAAGAAGGCGAGTTGGGCCGCGCAGCGGATCCTGGACGCCACCGTCGATCCACGGATCGGCATCTTCAGCCAGATCGGTGGGATCGCGCTGAACCTCGTGCTGGACGCGGACATCCACGTCGGCGAGACGGTTGCCGTCTTCGGCCTCGGCGTACCCGGGCAGTTGGCCGCACAGCTGGCGCGGCTGAACGGCGGCCGCGTGATCGCCGTCGACAATCTTCCGGCCCGCCGTCAACTGGCGCTGGACCTCGGTGCCGACCATGCGCTCGACCCTGCTGACGGTGGGGTGGCGGAACGGATCCGCGATCTCACCGACGGCCGCGGTGCCGATGTGTGCCTCGAGGTGTCGGGCAACTATCGCGCCCTGCACGAGGCGGTTCGGTCGGTCGCGTACAGCTCGCGGGTCTGCGTCGCCGGGTTCATGCAAGGCGACGGCGCCGGCCTGCGGCTGGGAGAGGAGTTCCACCACAACCGGGTGGCGCTGATCTGCTCGCAGATCTCAGGCGTCGCGCCGGCTGTGCAGCATCGGTGGAACTACGAGCGACTGGCGAGGACAGCGATCCAGCTCGCGTCGGAGAAGCGGCTGAACGTGACCGACCTGATCACCCACACCGTGCCGATGGTTCAGGCCGCGGACGCCTTCCGGATGCTCGACGAGCGTCCCGAAGAGGCTCTGCAGGTCGTGCTCAGCTTCGACGAGGAGGTCACCGCATGAGCTTCCGACTGGCGGCCGCGGAGCTGACTCTGCCCGGCGAGACCTTGGAGGAGAAGTTCGCCTTCGTTCAGACGGTGGGCTTCGACGGGATCGAACTGTCCGCCCGCGGTGACGGGATCTTCGGATCGCGGGTCGACGAACTGCGACGGGCCCGCGACGCCGGCGTACAGATGCCGACCGCGGTCGTGCACATGGACCACTTCATCGGCGACTTCGACGCCGGTCGTCGCCGCGACGCCATCGAGCAGCTCAAGATCCACTTGAGCACGATCGCGGCAGCGGGCGGCACCGGCATCGTCTCGCCGCACGCCTTCGGCCTGTTCTCCCGACGGTTGCCACCGTTCGAACCGCCCCGTTCGGTCGCCGACTCCCGGGCGGCTTTGGTCGAGGCTCTCCGTGAGGTGGGCGAGCACGCCGAGTCCGTGGGTGCGAAGGTCTACCTGGAACCGCTGAATCGGTTCGAAGACTTCGTGATCAACCAGTTGGCTGATGCGGTCTCGGTGGTCGAGGAGGTCGGATCTCCCGGAGTCATGATCACTGCGGATACCTTTCACATGTCAATCGAGGAAGCCCGGATCGGCGAGTCGATCAGGCGGGCCGGTACCTTGATCGGCCACGTCCAGCTGGGGGACAGCAACCGGCTGGAGCCCGGTGCCGGTCACTACGACTGGGTCGAGACCTTGGAGGCACTGGACGCGATCGGCTATGACGGCTGGCTGGCAATGGAATGCGGTCTGAGCGGCCCGGTCGACCAGATCCTGCCCAAGGTGGCCAAGCTGCTGTCGCGCTGACCGGCCGCGTGGCCGTCAAGGGGCCAATGACCAGTGGCGGGCGGTTGAGGGTGCTTCAATTCTCCAGGGCGGTGGGGTGGTCGGGTAGACCCGGGTACTGAGGACGCGACCGGAGCTGGTGAAGACCTCGACGACCGAGCCGTCGAGGAAGATCCGGGCGGCTGGGCGGTCTGACGTTGGGTCGAATGCGTCCGTCACCTGCATTCGTCCCTGGTGGGCGTGGGGGGCGAGGCTGGCCGAACTGCGGTCGACCGTGAGTGTGTTCGTCGCCGCGTCGAGCTCGATCTCGAGTCGCTCCTGGTCGCCGAACTGTACGACGACTCGTCCAGATCCGCCCGGGATCTCGATCTCGCACTGCGGGCTGGTCGAGGCGCCGTCAGCGGGTGATGCGGCGCCTGTGCGGAGGGTTTGGATAGTTGGGACTGGTGCACTCCGTAGTGAAGAGTCCGCACCAACCCAGACGACCCGGGGGAGTGAGATTGCCCCGGCCCATCCGTCGGTCCAGCCTGGCCTGTCGCGTCCTTCGGTCAGCCAGCCGAAGAGCAGAGGCCCGAATCGGCTGTCGCGCAGTGCCGAGGCCGCGTAGAAGTTGGTGCCGTGGTCGACACGGTGCGGGTTCGCCGGGGCGCTCACGTCGAACGACAGAACCTGGCCAGGACCTCCCTCTGGCGACCATGACGACACAACGGCCATTCGGCGTCCGTCGATGGTGAGCACCTGAGGGCATTCCCAGGCCGCCCCGGTGTCTTCGCCGGCTGCCTGGCTTCGAGGCAGCTCTGCGAATGCCCCTTCAGCGGTCCAGTCCTGCAGGTCGGTCGATCGGTACAGTGCGATGCCCGCGCCCCGACCGGCGTACCCGACACCGACAGCCATCCACCACGCGTTGTCCTCATGCCAGACGAACGGGTCCCGGAACATGATCGCCTGTTCGGACGGCAGCGGGTCGGGAATCGCCTGGTGGGGGCGTCCGAAGGTGTTGCCGCCATCGTCGGAGACAGCCGTGAGCACCGATTGGTAGGGAAGGCCTTCGACCCTTCCTGAGTAGAAGGCGCGGATTCGGTCGCCGTCTCGCACCGTGTTGCCGGACCAGCAGCCGTCACGATCCGGCCCGTCGGGCAGCGGAGCGATCGCCGGCCTGTGCAGGGCCCACCGCACGTAGTCGGAGGAGGTGGCGTGCCCCCATTCGACCGGTACGTCGAGGTCGAGCGTCGGGCGAGACTGAAAGTACAGGTGTACGTCGCTGCCCGACTCGATCGGGCC
Organism: Kribbella sp. NPDC049174; assembly: GCF_043197365.1. Lineage (NCBI taxonomy): Bacteria > Bacillati > Actinomycetota > Actinomycetes > Propionibacteriales > Kribbellaceae > Kribbella > Kribbella sp. NPDC049174. The sequence continues at coordinate 1,347,611 of NZ_JBICSZ010000002.1, forward strand.
GTTCGGGTCGTTGATGAATCCGCGGGGTAGCCGGACGTGGAAGCGGGGGCGGAGGTGCGCCACAGCCGCGGCTGACCGGGGGGCGGACTGCGTTCGGGTCACCGTGATGCTCCTGTCGTGATGCCTGCGATGAAGTACCGCTGGGCGAAGATGAACAGCACTACGCTCGGCAGGATGGCGAGTACGACGCCGGCCAGCACCACCGAGATCGATCCGGTGCCGAGGTTTCCTTGCAGGCCGACCAGGCCGAGCGGCAGGGTGAAGTTGTCCTGGGTCTGCAGAAAGATCAGCGGCCGGTAGAACTCGGCCCAGAAGGCGGAGAAGTTCAGGATCGCGAGGGTGGCGATCGCCGGACCGGCCATCTTGGCGTACACCAGCAGGAACGTGTGGAAGTGGCCGGCGCCGTCGATCCGGGCCGCCTCCCCGAGCTCCTTGGGCATCTGCATGAAGTACTGCCGCATCAGGAACGTGCCGAACGCGCTGCCCAGCGCCGACACCACCAAGGACATCGGGCTGTCCGACAGGCCGAGGTACCGGATGATCACGAACACCGGGATGATGATCGTCTGCAGCGGCACCATCAGCGTCGCCAGGAAGATGCCGAAGATCACCGAGCGGCCGGGGAAGCTGACCATGGCGAACGCATAGCCGGACAGCGTGCACGTGATCGTCTGGCCGACCACGATCAGCCCGGTCACGATCACGCTGTTGAGGAAGAACCGGCCGATCGGGATCTGGTCGAAGACCGCGCTGTAGTTGGAGAAGTCCGGGTTCAACGGGATCCACTGCGGAGGGTTGCTGAACGCCTCGGCCGGCGTCCGGAGCGACGTGGTCACCGTCCAGAGCAACGGGCCGAGCGCGATCATCGCCGCGAGGATCAGCACCACGATGCCGGCGATCCGCCCGATCCGGCCGATCGTCGAAGTACTGTGCGTCGTGCTCATTGGTAGAACACCAACTTCCGTGCCGCGAGGAACTGCAACCCGGTGATGATCAGGATCGCCGCGAGCAGGACGATGGCGATCGCCGAGCCGTACCCGAACTGCAGGTCCTGGAACCCCTTCTGGTACATCGAGATCGTCACCGTCGTGGTCGACGACCCTGGCCCGCCCTTGGTCATGATGTACGGCTGGTCGAACAGCTGCATCGCGTTGATCAGGGCAACGACCGCGGCGAACAGAATCGTCGGGCTGATCAGCGGGATCTTGATCCGGAACAGGGTGCGCAAGGCTCCGGCGCCATCGATCTGTGCGGCTTCGAGGACGTCCGTGGGTACCGACATCAAGGCGGCGACGAAGAGGACGAAGGTAAACCCCGCCTGCTGCCACACCGTGATGAGCACGATGGTGGTGGCCGCGCCGAATCCACTGGTCAGCCAGGGGATGTTCGAGATCCCGATCAGCCCGAGATAGTAGTTGACGACACCGAACTTGTAGTCGAACAGGTAGCCCATGAAGATCGACACCGCGGCGGTCGACGCCAGCAACGGCAGGTAGAACGCGGTCCGGAAGAGGGTCCGGACCCCGACGAGCTTGCGCTGGTTCACCAGGACCGCCAGGCCGAGGCCGATGGTCAACTGGAGTACGACGATGGCGAGCGACATCCCGAGTGTCACGCCGAAGGACTTGAGCACCGGGCCGTCGTCGAACAACCGCTGGTAGTTCTTCAGTCCGACGAACTCCGGTGCCGAGATGACATCCCAGGAGAAGAACGACAAGGCCAGCGAAGCGACGATCGGGATGGCGGTGAACACCGCGACGAACAGGACGGACAGTCCGATCATCGCGAAGCCGAAGGGAGCTTCCCGGTGGGACAACGGATGTCCTCGAGGTTTCGTGATGGTGGCCTGCTGCACTTCTGCGGTGGCGGCGGACATCAGCTGGCTCCCGCGGCCTTCTCGAGGTCGGCCTGCAGGCCGTCGAGGGCCGCCCTGGCGTTGCCGGAGGAGATCGCCTGGGTGGTGCGTTGGTTGAGCGCGGTCGCGAGGGCGTTGTAGTACGGCGGAGCCGGGATCGGCGCGGTCTCGGGGTGCTTGGTCAGCGTGTCGTAGAACACCGACCAGTGCTGTGGGCCGGTCTTCGCGTACCGCTCGGCCGTCACCAGGGACTTGCGGCCGGGGGTCGTCACGTTTCCGGGGAAGACCAGGTCGAACGACTCGGGCTTCACCAGCAACTTCAGGACCTCCCAGGCGAGGTCCTTCTTCTTCGAGGACTTGAAGATCGCGTACCCGCCCGCACCGAACAGGTGCCGCTGGCTCTTCCACTTCGGGAACATCGTGACGTCGAAGCTGCCGTTCTTCATCCCCGCATTGGTCAGGCCGCCGGCCCAGAACCCGCCGCCGATCGACATGCCGATCCGGTTCGAGGCGAACAAGCCCTGCAGCGTGCCGCCGCCACCGACGTCGGGCGACGGCGAGAGGCTCTTCTTGGTCAGCTCGATCATGTACTCGAGAGCCTCGACGGTGCCCGCGGAGTTGGCGGTCGGGGCGCCCCACTTCCAGCCGCCCTGACGACCTGCCGCGGCCGGGTTACCGGCGTACGCCTTGCTCCACAGCCAGTCGCCGCCGTCGTACTTGCCCTCCTCGAGGAGGTTGGCGTCGTTGGCGTACATGAACGACGTCCAACTGCCCCAGAGGCGCACGACCCAGCCGAAGGCGTTGATGCCCTTGAACTTGGCGATCTTGGTCGCCGCCGCCTCGAAGTCGTCGAGCGTCCAGTCTTCGCTGGGCGGAGCGACGCCGGCACGCTGGAACAGCCCGGTGCTGTAGAACATGTTTCCGGCGTTGAAGCTGTCGGGCAGCTCCCACAGGTGGCCTTGGTACATCATCGACTCGACCAGCGCCGGGTGGATGTCGCTGAAGTAGCCCTTCAGAGCGTCCAGGTCCTTGGTGACGTAGTCGTCGAGCGGGACCGCGAGCTCCTTGGACGCCATCAGCTGAAGACCCTCGGTGGCGACGCTGATGATGTCCGGCGGGGTGCCGGCCGCGATCTGGGTCAGCACCTTGGCGAGGAAGTCGTTCCAGTCGGTGCCGTTGATGGCCGCGATCTCGAACGAGATGCCCGGGTCCAGCTTGCTGATCTGCGGTTGCAACCGTTTCTGCAGCTCGGTGGCCTGTGCCTGGTCGCCGAAGAACAGCATCTTCAGCTTCTTCGACGACGAGCCGTCGCTGCTGCTGCAGGCGGCCAGATCGGCCAGCCCCGCCAGCCCGAGGCCACCGGCCCCAGCCTTCAGCAAGGTACGGCGAGCGATCGAGCGACCGGGGGAATTGCTGCCTGTCATGGGTCTGCCTCCTTGACCGCTGAGTGGGCCGACGCTCCACCCAATACGTATTGACTGGGGAACGTAGCAGCGGTGTAGCGTGGGGTCAATACGTATTGGCCCGTCTTGTGATATTCAGTGGTGCGACCGCGGCGACGACGCCGCTCTCCGTGAAGGGGGATCATGGCGAAGCAGCCGGCCGGTCGGCCGAGGCGCATCACGATGACCGACGTCGCGCGCCGCGCGGGCGTGTCCCAGCCCACCGTCTCGTTCGTCCTGAACGACCGCCGCGACGTCTCGGTCGCCGAGGAGACCAGGCGCCGGGTGCTCGAGGCCGCTGCCGAACTGGACTTCGTGCCCAACCGGGCCGCCCAGTTGCTGCGGTCGAACCGGTCGTTCACCGTCGGCGTGGTGACGAACGGGATCGTCTCGCAGCCGTACGCCGGTCTGATCGTGCTCGGCCTCCAGCAGGTCGTTCAGCCCGCCGGTTATGTGTGCATGGTCGTCGACACGACGGGAGACCCGGACCAGGGTGACGGGGCAGTCGCGAGTCTGGTGGCGCAGGGCGTCGCGGCGATCATGTACGCCTCGCTGTCGCCCGAGCCGCTGCACCGGAGCCCGCGCCTCGACGGGACCCGGACGATCTTCGTCAACTGCTGGCCGGAGGAGGGCTCGGCCGACACTGTCCTGCTCGCCGACGAGTACGGCGGCGGTCGAGCGGCGGCGGCATCGGTGTTCACCCGGGGACATCGCGAGGTGGCCTTCCTGGGCGGTCCGCGGAACGACTACGCCTGCAAGGAACGCCGACGTGGTTTCGCCGACGCTGCCCGGGAGGCCGGTCTGCGTCCGGCCGACCTGGTGCATCGGTTCGGCGACTACTCGATCGGGTCGGGCTACGATCTCGCGTCCGAGGTGGTGATCGAGCACGGCCCGACCGCCCTGGTCTGCGGAAACGACCGGATGGCGATCGGAGCGCTGATGGCGCTGCACTCCTTGGGGCTGGACTGCCCGCGGGACGTCAGCGTCGTCGGCTTCGACGATCAGCCCGATGTCGCGGACCAGGTCCGCCCGCGGCTGACCACCGCCGCGTTGCCCCACCTGATGCTCGGCCGCCGGGCAGGGGAACTGCTGCTCGCAGATCCCGATGGCGCGCCCGACCGGGTCGTCGTCGACTGTGAACTGATCGAACGGGAGTCGGTGGGCGACCCGCCACGGCGTCGCCGCCGGCCGCGCCCAGGTCCGGAGGCAGGGCGCCGCCCATGAGTGACAACGCCCTCCATTGGCGTCCTGCGAGTGGTTATGTCGGTGACGTCATCCCCTTCAGCCATGCCGGTCGAATCTGGCTGTTCTACCTGTTGGACGAGCGTCCGGACGACCCGACAGCGGGCCCGAGCGGGATGCCGTGGGCCCTGGTGTCGACTACCGACTTCGTGCACTACACCGACCATGGCGTCGTACTGCCGGGCGGAGACAGGGACGCCGTCGACTTCGACTGCTACACCGGGAGCGTGATCGCCGACGGCGACCAGTTGCACCTGTTCTACACGGGCCACAACCCACGCCGCGGTACGCCGGATGGCGCCTTCCAGGTTGTGTGCCACGCGACCAGTGACGGTGATCCGACGCAGTGGAAGAAGCAGCCCGAACACACCTTTGGTGCGCCGCCGGGATACCTGCCTCAGGACTGGCGAGATCCCTTCGTGTTCCGGTCGGCCCCCAATGAGCCGTGGCAGATGGTGCTGGCGGCGCGGCACGCCAATGGTCTGGATCGGCGTTCCGGTGTCGTCGCCCGGCTGACCTCGCGGGACCTGGAGCGCTGGACGCTCGCGGAGCCGCTGTGGGAGCCACACCGCTTCATCACCCAGGAATGTCCTGACGTCTTCGAGTGGGGAGGCTGGTGGTACCTGGTGTACTCCGAGTTCAGCGATGCGTTCCAGACGCGCTACCGCGTAGCCCGCCGGCCGGACGGCCCGTGGCAGGCTCGGAGTCGCGACACCGTCGACGGGCGTGCGTTCTATGCGACCAAGTCGGTCGCCCATCAGGGGCGGCGCTTCTTCGTCGGCTGGATCCCCACGAAACAAGGGGAATCCGACGCGGGCGCGTGGCAATGGGCCGGAGGGCTCGCGGTCCTGGAGGCGCGTCAGGAGGACGACGGCAGCCTCGCCTTCGCGCTGCCGGCGGAGATCGTCGAGGCACACCCCGACAAGCGTCCGGTGTCTCTGAAACCGCTCGACGGCGCGGCTTCCGAACCCGGCCAGGGGGCGGCCGATCGGTATGCTGCGTGGATCGGCGACAGGTTGCCCGATCGATGCCTGGTCGAGCTCACTGTCGACGTCGCCGCGGACACGCAGGCGTTCGGACTCCTCCTGCATTCCAGCGCAGACGGAGAGGAGGCCGCCGTGATCAGGATCGAACCTCAACGAGAGCGGATCGTGTTCGACCGCTGGCCACGCGGGCGCACCGGCCCGGCGCAGTGGCAGGCCGACGGCGATGTCCCCCACGCGGTCGAACTGGAGCGCCCCTGCCCACTCCCACCCGGCCGCCACACCGTCCAAGTCCTCCTCGACGGAACGACCGGCCAAGTCGTCGTCGACCACCGAGTCGCCATGAGCTTCCGCCTGTACGACCACAGACACGGCCACCTGGCCCTGTTCGTCACCGACGGCGCCATCGCCCCCCTCAACCTAACCGCAGCCCCGCGCCACCCGAGCTGACCCCAGAAGCCTGCCCAGTCCAAGGACTCCTGGCCGTACGTCGACGACCAGGCCCTCATCGACGACCGACGAAACCTGAAGCTGCTCGAGGCCACCGCCTTCGACGACGGCGTGGTCCTACTGCGGCTACGAGTTCTGACGAGGCGAGAAGTCCACACCTACAAGGGGTCGGTGGACGTCGAGGCTGCTGGGTCGGCCAACCTCCGCTCCTCTGACTGCTGTCCGCCGGCTACCACTGTGCGGCTAGCGGTCGCGGCCGTCGGCCTCGAGGAGACGGAGCCAGATTTCGCTGATGGTCGGATAGGCGGGGACCGCATGCCAGAGGCGGTTCAGCGGGACCTCGCCGGTGATGGCGATCGTGGCAGCGTGCAGCAGTTCGGCGACATCGGGCCCGACCGCGGTGAAGCCGATCAGGATGTTGCGGTCCTCGTCGATGATCATGCGGGCCTGGCCGCGGTAGCCGTCCGCATGCAGCGCTGCGCCGGCGACCGCCCCGAGGTCGTGGTCAACGACCCGGATGCCAATGCCGGCCGCCGATGCGGCCTCTGCGGACAGACCGACGGCGGCGACTTCGGGATCGGTGAAGATCACCTGCGTGATGGCGCGTTCGTCGGCGGTGACCGCATGGCGTCCCCACGCACTCAGGTCGAGCGTCTCGCCGTGGGCTCGCGCGGCGATCGCGTCGCCCAGGGCGCGGGCTTGGTACTTGCCGTGATGGGTGAGCAGGGCTCGCTTGTTCACATCCCCCGCGGCGTACAGCCAGCCTCCGTCGACCGGCTTGCCGTCGTCGTCGACGACAGCGAGGGCGTCGTCGACGTCCAGCCAGTCTCCGGGGGTGAGACCGAGATGGTCCAGGCCGAGGTCCTTGGTGTTCGGTGTGCGTCCGGTGGCGACGAGGACTTCGTCGGCGGCCACGGTCGTGCCGTCGGAGATGGTGAGGTGCACGGTGCCGGAGTTGTCCCGTCGGGCCTCGGTGGCGTCGACGTCCAGGTGGACTACGACACCGGCCGTCCGGAGAGCAGCGGCTACATGGTCACTGGCGAAGCGCTCCACCCCGGGAAGGAGCCTGGTCTGGGAGATGAGTGTCACCTGCGAGCCGAGAGCGTTGAACGCGGTGGCCATTTCGGATCCGACGACCCCGCCGCCGATGATCGCCAATCGATCGGGAATGGTCCGAGCGGACGAGGCTTCCCGGCTGGTCCACGGTGCCACGTCATCCAGTCCTCGAATGGGCGGCATCCGGGCGCTGCTGCCAGTGGCGATCACGACCGCATGGCGCGCCTGCAGCACCGTGGTCGTGCCATCAGGGTCGGTGATCGTGACGGTCCGGGTGCCGGTGATGCGTCCGTGCCCGCGGACCAGGGTGATCCCTGCGTGGTTCAGCCACTCGACCTGGCCGGTGTCGCTCCAGTCCGACGCGAATCGGTCACGCCGGCCCAGCACCGCGGCCACATCCAGGTCGCCGCTCACTGCCTGGCCGGCGGCCGGCAGCGCGCGAGCAGCGCGTACCGCGGCTGCGTCGCGGAGCAGTGCTTTGGTCGGCATGCAGGCCCAGTAGGAGCATTCCCCGCCGACGAGTTCGCGCTCCACGATCGCCGCACTCAGGCCGCCCTGCACCGCCCGATCGGCAACATTCTCACCGACCGGGCCGGCGCCGATGATCACCACATCGACGGTGACCTCTTGGCTCGTGTTCGTCATGTCAATTCGCCTTGGCTGCGCGGCGCTGCAGACGGATCGCCGAGATCAGGAAGAAGACGCCGCCCAGCGTCGCGTACCCGGCGATGGCGGTGACCGACGCGTTCTCCCCGCCGGCCTGCAGGATGAAGCTGGTCCCGGCGAGGGTGGAGATTCCGCCGCTGAGGATCATCGCCCACTGGCCACCGAGCCGGTAGCGCAAGATCGCGACGATCAATTGGACGACGCCCGCGGTGATCGCCCAAACGCCCCACACCCGCAGGACATCGGGAATGCCGGAGGTGACGGCGACGGCCAACCCAATGGCGGCGACCAGACTCAGCGCCATGTTGATGTACAGCGGCACTCTCGGACGTGCGGCACCCGAGGAGCGGAGGTCGATCACGGCCGCGGCGACGTCGAACAGCGGGTAGATCACCAACAGGACGATGCTCGCCGGATTGAGCGTTGAAGCGGTCAGGGCAAGCAGACCCGCCCAGATGACGGCGAATCCGAAGCGGACGTAGTACAGCTTCCGCAGCCCTTCGGTGGTGCTGGTGGCATCAGGCACAGTGCCGGTGTCGATGGAGCTGGACATCAGGTCCCTTTCTCGATGAATGAAGCGGTGGATGATCCCGCCCGGTGTCACCTGGCTGCCGGCCCTCCCAGCACGCACGGGACGATGCCTGGCGCGGCTTCGGAGGAGTCGAACTCGACGGGACGGCGAGACCGAATTGGTAGACAGAACGATCGGTACACCTGATCGTGCAGGAGGCCGATGGCGATGTCAAGACCGACCGTTCTGTCTGCTAGTCTCGACGCAGTACTTCGAGAGATGGGGAGGCGGATGTCGGAAGCACGATCCCGGCTGCTCAACACGGCTAGTGAACTCTTCTACGCCGAAGGCCTGCACGCCGTCGGCATCGACCGCGTCATCGCTGCCGCACCGGTGACGCGCGCCACGCTGTACCGGCATTTCCCGAGCAAGGACGACCTCGTCGTCGCCTACCTGACCCAAGCCGACGAGGCAATCCGCGCACGCGTGGATGCCGCGCGGACTCAGGACGCATCCCCCGACGACATCGTTCGAACTGTCGGTCGGTCCATCGCCAACGACATTCAGAGCCCAGGCTTCCGGGGCTGCGCGTTCCTCAACGCCGCCGCCGAGTACCCCGACCCGACCCATCCGGTCCACCAGGCGGTCCTCAGGCACCGACAGTGGTTTCTGGCCACGATCACCGAGCTCTTCTCAGACACCGGAAAACCCGACCCAGAACCCGCCGCGCGGCACTTCATCATGCTGCGAGACGGCGCCATGGCCGCCGGCTGCCTGACCGATCCGAAACCCGTCAGCGAGACATTCCTCCGCGGGATCGAAGGACTCCTCAAGTACCGCAGCCGTCTGCAACCAGACTTCTAGAATCCCGCCGGACTCGGCGTTACCTGATCCTGTCTCGGACGCGCTGGCAGTATCGCCCGCGAACCTTGCAGCCGGTCCGACCGCAACGGTTCGGACACGGAAGCGCGCCGCTTCTTGGCGGGCCGTAGCGTCGACCGCGACGCTCAGGTCGTGCGGACAGTCCACGGGCAGCGGCTGCTCAGCGGCGCGCTGTTGGTTGGGACCCTCGGGTGCACGGCGCTCGGGTGCACGACGTCGACGCCCGAACCCCAGGCGTCGCAGCCGGGGCCACCGCAGCAAGCGTCGCCGCAGCCGGGTTCACCGCAGTCGCCGACCACGCACGCAGGCGGGGTCATTGCCTTCGTCTCCGATCGTGAGGGCACCGACGCGCTCTACCTGATGCAGGCAGACGGCTCGAATGTGCGGCGGCTGACCAAGGAACTGCCGCCGGTCTCGCACCCGGCCTGGTCGGCGGACGGGCGACGCCTGGCGTTCAACGCGGGGTCGCCCAGCGCGAGCGACATCTACCTGATCTCCCCAGACGGTACGGGATTGACCCAGATCACCCGCGACGCGGCCGCGAACTTCTACCCGAGTTGGTCGCCGGACGGACGACGACTGGCCTTCAGCTCCAACAGGGACGGCGACTGGGACATCTTCGTACTGGACGTCGACGGCTCGAACGTCCGGCAGTTGGTGAACTCGCCCGGGCTGGACGACAAGCCGCAATGGTCGCCGGACGGATCGCGGATCGGCTTCGCAACCACGCGCAGCGGCGCGCCCGAGCTCCGCGCGGTCGACCCGGACACCGGCGTCGAACAGCCGCTCCTCCCGCAGCCGGTCCGCGGCATCAACCCGGCCTGGACCGTCGACGGCTCGCAGTTGGCGTACAACGTCGTGACGCCGGCCGGCTTCGACATCGCGGTCATGGCCGCGGACGGGACCGGACAGCGCTCTGTCGTCGCCGAGTCGGCGTCAGAGGAACGGCCAAGATGGTCGCCGAACGGCCGATCGCTCGCGTACTACTCCGACGCAGCGGGCTCGTGGGACGTCTACGTCGTTGATGTCGAGACCGGTGCAAGCCGGGCTCTGACCCGAGCACCCGGCTTCGACGGCCAGCCAGCCTGGCAACCAACCGGCAACCCGGCGACCCCCAGTTCGTCATAGCCGGCATGCAACCGTGAACTCGTCGAGACACCCAGCGACTCCGCCGGCAACCTCTCTCACGCGCTCGGCGCCGGTGCGCCGATGCTCAGCGGTACCGGTCGAGGAACGTGGTGAGTTCCGCGAGGTACTGCGGGCGGTTGTCGCGGCGCACCGAATGGCCGGCACCGGCGATGTGTACCGCCCGGAACTCGCCGGCCGCCGCTCGGGCGCAGCGCTCGGCGTACTCGGTGGAGATCAGAGAGCCGCGTTCAGTGTCCCCGTGGATCAGCACGACCGGGCACGTTATCGCGGCCAGCAGGTCGGTCAGCGGGTCCGCTTCGTGGAACGGCAGATCGAACAGATGCGGGTTGAGTTGCGCCTTCGACACGGCCCAGGGCTCGAGCTCGTCATCGGGCCAGTCGGGGTCCTCGGATCGGCCCCGCGCGATCCGTGCCGGCAGATCGAGTACTCGGAGGTCCGCGAGCCAACTCGGCACGGACCACGAATGGTCCTGTTGGCCGGCAGGCGGCTGTCCGGTCGGCGGGTCCTCCAGCACAACCGCGCGGACCAGGTCCGGCCTCGACGCGGCCAGGTAGGCGGCCGACATCGCGCCCATCGAGTGGCCGACCACGACCACCCCGCCGTCACGGGGCTGGCTCGACTGCACGAGGGCGGCATCGTCGCGGTGTGCGGCATAGCGGAGAGGTTCCTCTGGCAGCCCGGACTCGCCGTGCCCGCGCGCATCGATCGCGAGAGCCCGAATCCCAGGCATCGCGCCGATCAGTGGCTCCCAGCACTGCGCAGAGTCTGAGAAGCCGTGCAGGAAGGCGACCTCGGCCGCCGCCTCATCGGTCCGGTACCACGCCAGATGGGCCGTCCTGCCTCGCACGCCGAACATGGTTGCGGACAATAGCGCAAACACGCGCGCACCCAGGCTGTGGGTCACTACTGGTTCCTGCTGTAGATCCTGCCTAGCATCCAGTTGTGGCGGCTGTTGATGACCCCAAGGGGACCGGCGCGCAGGAGTGGCTGCCGTTGGACGTGACGGGCGACGCCAGGTACTCGGAGGAGCGGGATCGGGTTCGCGCCACGCTGAAGCATTTGCAGGCATACGACGGGGGCATGCTGTGGGATGCGTCGACGTCGACGCTGACGATCCAGATGACGACGGAGGACGCCCTTCAGCAAGCGCGGCTCCTGCTGCTGGTCACGAGCCCAACGTGGTTGCGCGTGATGTTCGTGCAGGTTCAGTACTCCGCTCTGGAGTTGGGGGAACTCGCCGCCCGAATCCTCGAGCATCAGACCGCCTGGGCCGGCGCCTCGGGCATCGGCGGCGGCGTCGACTACCGCGCGAACCGGCTGCAGTTGCTGGTCGACCGCAACCACGAACACGCCAACACTCTGATCCAAGCCATCAACCACTTGAACGATCCGAGAATCACCCTCGACCTCTACACGTCCACCGGACCCGAGCCCCGATCCCGCTGAATGAGTGGTCCGAGGTCCCCATTCCCTGTCCGAGGTCATCGCGCGTCGTACGAACTGGTGCGGGTTGAACTCCGGCCGCGGCGTTGGGCCGGGGTCACCCGGGGCGCGCGACCCAGCTCACCTCGGCCGCGGCGAACCCAGTGCCCGGGTACGCCGCTGCCGAGTCACTTGAGCATGGGCTCAAGGGCGATCGTCAGGCCGATCATGGGCTTGCCGATATCTCTGCCGCCATCGGCAAAGATCATCGCGGCCGCGAGCTTCTTCGCCGGGACCACGACCAGCAGGCTGGTGTGGTCGGGATTGTCACCGAAATGACCGTACGCCGCGCCGATCGCGAGCTCATCCGGGTACAACTCCGTGCCCAGCCCGTAGGGCGCGTCACCCTTGGTCGTCATCTGGCTGACCAGGTCAGGCGGGAGCACGCGGCCGCCGTACAGTTGGTACCCCCAGCGCGCGATCGTTGGCGCGTCGGCTGCGAGCCCACCCGCCGCCGCCATCGCGCTCGCCAACGCGCGGCACGGTAGGTAGCCGTCCGGCGCGCCGCAGGAGTCGTTGTCGTCCACAGCCACCGGCGGCTGCGGCTTCTCCCCGTCCTGGAACGCGGCGTGTTCGAGCCCAGCCGGTGTGGCCAGATCGCGACGGAGTACGCCGGCGAGCGGCTGACTGGTCACCTTCTCTATCAGCAGGCCCAGCAGCTCATAGCTGGCGTTGCTGTAACCGGAGTCTTTGCCTGGCGCTCCGATCTTCGCGGTGTGGTACGACAGCGCCTGTTCGCGCGTCCAATGCTTGCCCGGCGCCGCTGCGACCGCCTTGTCCAGCTCGCGGTAGTCGTCGTCCCCGAAGTCGGGAACACCCGACGTCATCGACAGATGCTGACGGACGGTCGCGTTGTTCGCGGTCAGCTTGTGCTGCACGTACGTCGAGATCGGCTTGTCCAGGGCGACCTTGCCGGCCTTGCCGAGCAGCATCGCCTCGGCCGCGACGAACGTTTTCATGATGCTCGCGGCAGCCATACTCGTGTCCGGACGCAACGCCGTACCCTTGACGTCCGTTCCGGCCGCTCCTGACCACGTCCAGCGATCGGTGACCACCGCAGCTGTCACACCCCGCGAACCTGTTGGGACGTCGGGGGACGCGGCCGCCACGTCGACAACTGCCTGCAAAACCTTGGCTTTTTCCGGGTCGAGTGTCGCCGTCCCCGGCTCCGGGAATGCCTGCATCGTGGCAGGCGTGCTCGGTGCGGCTGCCGGTTTCTCTCCCCCACCAGAACATCCCACCAGCGCAATCACCAGGAGGGCGGCTGCGCTCCACCTCATCCTTCGATGATGCCACCAAAACCCATCCGGCCGCAGTGCCAGATCGGGCAGGTCAGGGTCAACCGACCCCTTCACACGGCACGCCATCAGCCGAGCACAGCTCGGCGGCGGTACCTGGGCGGGTGTCGGTTGCAGCAGGGTCGCGGTCGCAGTGGCAGCTGGAACAGGGCCCGGATCACTGTTGGACCGCGTTCGGCCAACGGTCGTTTCCGGAACGGCTGACCCCGTACGACAGCAGAGGGATGACGTGCGAATCGCTGCTTGTTGTGCCAGGGCGCGGAGGCGCCGGACGGGAGTGATTCCGCCGGCATCGCTGACGGCGTCCGGGGCGCGTGGCAGGCTGGCGAGTATGTGTGGACGATACGCGTCGGTGGCCGGCCGTGCTGATCTGCTCGACGCCGGCGAGGACGCTGACTCGGTGCGGCAACTGCGGGCGAGGGGAGAGATCAGGTGCCCAGGATGAGGACGTCGACCGCTTTCGGGGTCGATATCGGCGGCAGCGGGATCAAGGGCGCCATCGTCGACCTGGAGACGGGCGACCTGGCCGCGGAGCGGGTGAAGTACCTGACGCCCAACCCGTCCACGCCGGAGCCCGTCGCCGCGGTCGTGGCCCGGCTGGTCGAGCAGGCCGGGTGGATCGGTGAGCTGGGTGCGACGTTCCCGGCCGTGATCAAGAACGGGGTGGCCAGGAGCGCCGCGAACGTCGACAAGAGCTGGATCGGGACCGATGTCGAGAAGGTCTTCACCGACATCACCCACTGCGACGTGACCGTGCTCAACGATGCCGACGCGGCCGGCATCGCCGAGGCCCGGTTCGGCGCGGCCAAAGGCGTCGACGGCGTGGTCATCCTGCTCACCTTCGGCACCGGTATCGGCAGCGCGCTGCTGCTCGACGGCCAGCTTGTGCCCAACACCGAGCTCGGTCACCTCGAGCTGGACGGGTACGACGCGGAGATGAAGGCCTCCTCGGCGGCGAAGGACAACGAGGGCCTGTCGTACAAGCAGTGGGCCAAGCGGGTGCAGCGATACCTTCGGCACGTGGAGAACCTGTTCACCCCCGACCTGTTCGTGGTCGGCGGCGGGGTCAGCAAGCACGCCGACAAGTGGGTGCCGCTGCTCGAGATCTCCACCCCGGTGAAGCCGGCTCAGCTGCTCAACAACGCCGGCATCGTCGGCGCGGCGATGGCCGCGCACGAGAAGTTCGCCGAGTAGGCCGACTACAACCCGGCGCCTGGCATCGGTGGCGGCTCGCCCGCCGTACCGTCGTCGGAAGGTCGCACCGTGATCCGCCCAAGCATGACGTCAGATTCACGATAGTCGACGTACGTATGTTCCCTTGAACCTTCGTAACAATGCCTTCCATGTAGCCGACTATCGGGTGGGGGTGACGTCGTCATGCAGTGCTTTGCGTGCCTGCGGAAGCGGCGACAGGCGTTCTCCACACCGCGACTGGACATCAGGCGGATTTGTGGCGGGCGCCGCCCTCGATGTGGATCGTCTCGCCGGAGATAAAGCCCGCACGGAGGAGCCACATCACTGTGTCGACGACGTCCTCGGTCTCGCCGTAGCGTCCGACGAAGGTGCCGGCCGCGCTCTTGCTCAGCAACCCGGCCTTGTTGTCACCAAGGCGATCCCATGCGCCCGAGTCCACAACACCCGGCGAGATGGCATTGACCCGCACCGGAGCGAGATCCGCCGCCAGGTGGCGCGCGGCGTACTCGACCGCGCCGTTCGTGATCCCCTTGACCAGTGAGCCCGGCCCAGGCCGCCAGCCGACGACGCCGGAGAACATCACCATCGATCCAGTCGGCCGCAATACCGAGGCGAAGTGCTTCGCGACCAGCATGGGCCCGACCACCTTCGCCGTGAACGCAGCCAGCAGTTTGTCGCGATCCAGCTCGGTCGCACGAACGTCGTGCGGCGCCGAACCGCTCGTCACGAGGTGATCGATTCCATGCTTCAGCCGATCCGCCGCGGCCGCGATCGTCGACTCGTCCTGCAGATCAATCCGTACCGCGGTGGCGCCGATCTCGCGGGCCAGCACGTCGGCCGCGGCCAGATCACGCGCACCGACAACTACCTCGTACCCGTCCTTCACCGCACGCCTTGCCACGGCCGCGCCGAGCGCCCGTGCACCGCCGATGACCAGGATCCGCTCCATGTGTCTCACTCCCTCTCGTAGGATCGGGTGCAACGGTATGGATTTGATACCGGTATCTTCAACGGAACTGGGAGCACCCGTGGGCAAGGCGTACAACGTGATGGCAGCGACCTGCCCGAGCCGCACCGTGCTGCATCGCATCGGAGCCCGCTGGACCGTGTTCGTCGTCAACGCCCTGGACGACGGACCTCGCCGCTTCACCGACCTGAAGGCGCACGTCCAGGGCATCACCCCGAAGGTCCTGACCGAAACCCTGCGTTCCCTGGAAGCCGACGGCCTGATCAGCCGGCACGAGTACGACGAGAACCCGCCTCGGGTCGAATACGCCCTGACCCCGCTGGGCCGCTCCCTGCTCGTCCCGCTCCGCGCCGTGCGGCTCTGGGCCGAACAGCACGTCCCCGACATCGAGGCAGCCCGAGCCCGTCGGCATGGTCACCAGTAGCGCAACTCAAGGAGGCCGCGCATGAATTCGGACCGTCTCGTCCCACGGTGGCGGATTGAGCCGATGACGTCCTCCCGGAACCAGGCGCCCGAAGGCCGCGCTCCACGAGGCTCAGGGCTCAAGGGTCCCGGTGCGGCCGAGCCTGCCATCGTTTGTCGCCGCCGACGATTCGCCGACCGAGGTACGCATCGATCTCGATCGGTGGGTTGCGGATCATCTGGTCGTCATCTCCAGTGTCAATCCGGCGATCGCGGACGCCTTCTGCCGCGGCTCGTGACCATGGCCGGAAGGATCGACCAGCCATGGCCCGTCCAATCCACCGGATCGTTGGCGCTGGGACAACGCCTCGGCTGGGACTTCCCGTGACAACGGGACATTCCGCCCTGCTGCGGAATGGATTCAGAAGCGCAGAACCGACAAGTCCAGCTGACGATTGCACATCGTCTCACGCGCCTGTGTGTATGTGAGCGGCCCACGTGGAGGGGAGGTCAGGATTCAGGTTGCGGCGGCGACGGATGCTTCGGTGAAGGGCCATGGGCGCCGCGTCAACGCCACCGTCGGCGATTGCGGAGTAGACGTCCTTGGCGACACGGACCGCGGTCCGGTCGGCGATGGGCCAGAGGGTGGCGATGACATGGCGATACCCAGCCAACTGCAGGGCGGCCGCCAACTGGATTGATTCGTCGGCGAGATGGGGTCCGGTGCTCGCAGTCGCACAGGCGGACAGGTAGGCCAGGTCCGCATTATCAAGGTGCAGCCCAGTCAGGTCGAGCACGGTCAGGGGATGGGTTTGGTAGTCGGCAAGCAGCAGGTGACTAGCTGATGGGTTCCTGATGTCAGAGACGGCGTGGCAAGCGAAGTGAGCCCAGGCGCTTCCCGACAACGCGGCAAGAACCCGTTCGTGTGTTGCGTCCGGCTGCAGGCCACTGGTGGGCTCCAGCCCGAGATGCGCAGCCTCCTCCGGACGCAGCACGCCGTGTAGAACTGAGAACGCGTCTGGGAACCAACCGCGCAGCAGGTTGGCCTCGTCCACTGTCCCAGGCAGGTCCGGTTTGCCCGGCGTGTGCGGCATTGCCACTAACACGTAGCGCATCGGAGTCTCTGCAGTGCGGTCGGATCGGTTCCGGGTCGATCGCCTGCTTTGCGACAGTGCTCGCAGGGTCGGCGTATAGGAAGACACGACGCGATCCAAGACTGTCGCCGGAGCATCGTCGAAACGCGTGGTGTGGTGGCCTGCAGCATGCAACGGAAGAAGTGTCAGCAACCCTGATGGGCACCACCACAACCTCCACAAAGCCTCTGCCTCCGCGACAGCTGCCGAGGCTGCGACAGTTGGCGAGGCTGTGCCACCTGGCGAGGCAGCGATCCCTAATCGCTCAAGCACTGGGCTTGCGATGGTGTCCCATAGCCATCCGAGGATGCGAGAGAACTCTGCCTCGGCCCAGTTCCTCAGTTCGGGACCACTAAGGGCGTCCTGCGCGACTTCCAGCATCGAGAGAGCTTGTACAGCATGATGCTCGACCGCCCCGGGCGTCACCTCTGCAAGTGGCACCACCTGCACCCCATCCGAGGTCAGGAGCAGCGCATCGGAGCGGATATCCGTCACATTCAGGAGCGCGAAGGTCTCATGCCTCGCAACAGGCAAGAGTTCCCTAATAGGTACAGGCAACAGAAACGCTGCGAAGCCAGGCTTGGATCGGATCTCAGCCACCACCTGGTCAAACTGCTCGGCCGCCCGTCGTCGCAGGTCAATCATGGCACTCTCGACGGTCTGCGATGCCAAGTCTGAGTCGCCCTCGCTGATCGTATCCAAAGTGTGCGACTTTCGCACATCTGGCACATTCAAGCGGTTGAGCTCGTCACGCAGACGAACGAACTCAGTGGCGAGTTGTGGATGATGCTCAGTCAATTGGGTCAGCTCGGTGCGCGTGTCCAGCGCCTGCCCCAGGAGTACCCCGCGCCCCTGCTCCAACAACTCGACCGCCCTTTCGACCCGGCCGGCTTGCAGGCAGCAAGCTGCCGCCTCTGCACCAAGCCCCGCGAAGCCCGTTAACCAGTACTCCTGATCCGATCGTTGCATGCTGCGTGGCGCCACCCGAGCCAAAAGTCCAATTGCTGCCTCGAAGCCTTCAATTGCTGAGGGCCAATCCTGTACAACGGCCGCGAATCGACCCCATTCGCGAGCGGCTTGCGCTCGTATTGTCGCCGGTGCCGTTGACTGACCTGCCGACTCTTTCCACGCCGCAATCGCGATTTGCACATCCGACGCAGTTTTTGTGAGTTTGGCCCGGGAAGTTAGGGCCAAACCTAGGTTGGACACGACCCCAGCGCGATGAGGAGAGTCCGACGGGGTAGCGGCCACCGCTGCCTCGTCGATCTCGATTGCTAGATTCAGATCGGCCAGCCCGTGCAGGCGCGTATAGCGGCGCCAAATTGCCATGCCGAGGTTGGTCATAAACTGGGCCCTGCTAGCGGAATCAGGTGGAGTAGCGGCGACGGCTTGCTGCAGCAGGTCGACAGACCGGTTCAAGTCGGCCAGAGCACCCAACCGGTCATACCTCACCCGAAGCCTTGTCCCGAGGTTGGCAAGGACGCCCGCGCGGCCGGCGGAGTCCGATGGGGCGGCGTCGAGCGCAGCCTCGCTCATTTCAACTGCACGATTCAGGTCGTCCAGTCCACCGACGCGGTCATAGCGGTGCGACAGTGCGGTCGCAAGGTTGTCCAGGACGCCCATGCGCTCGGAAGAGCCGGACGGAAGAGCTGCCAGCGCGGCCTTGCTCATTTCAACGGCACGGTTCAGGTCGCTCAACCGACCCGTAAGCTCGTGGCGCGCCTGTAGCAACGTCCCGAGGTTTGAAAGGATTGAGCACAGGTCGGGATGGCCGGGTGGCGAGGCGACCAGCGCGGCCTCGCCGACCTCGATTGCTCGATCTAGATCGACCCGGCCGCCCAGAATCTCGTAGCGGCTCAGGAGCGCGGCCCCGAGGTTGGCCAGGTAGCCGGCATGATCGGGATTGTCTCGGGGAATTGCGATCAGAGCGTTCTCTAGGCGGTCAATGGCAGCCGTTAGCAGGATGGGGTCTGCGCTGCTTAGGGCCATCGATACAAAGTTGGCTCCCCGGGAGGCCGACGTCTTGGGTCCACGGCCGGCCGTGAGGGAGTCACCGAAGAAGCGCGCGGCCTGGGACGCCCGTACCCAAGGAGTATCCCCAGCCTGTGGCGGGATGCCATCGAAGAACTCGCGCACAGGTTCTGGAACTGACTCGGGCTGCGATTGGTATACCTGGAAGAGCCAGACGAGAGCGAACGCAAGGTCCGCATGATCAGACTCAGGCGATCCCGCAAGGTAGCGGTACCAGCACAGCCACCCCACAGTAGAACAGACCTCAGGTTCAACAGAGAGATCAGGCACCGGTCCCACCAGGGCCACCATTTCATCGACGGCACCCTGAGTGAGCACAGCATTCACGTCGCCGGACTCGAATCTCGTCAGCCGCGCGCGCAGCGCCGCGATCTGCTCATTGATCATGCCGGTCCCCCCTCGGGCGCAAACCTGGCGGGCAACCTGTCGACGTCCGCCTCTTGGTTCACGATGGAGTGAATGGGGGCTCGGCGTCGTCGGAGCCGCGCCACAGGTAGCTGGTCAGTCGTTCACCCTGGATGCGTTCTTGTCTCGGATCCGTGGGAAGTGGCCAGCGCAGTTGCCGGTAAAGCTCGGTGCGGTGCAGGTCGAAGGCGGCTTCGAGCAGATCGCCGAAGATCTTGGCGCGGGCGGGTATCCAGAACCAAGCGGCGGCGACGGCAATGGTCAAGCCAACAGGGATAACCAAGGGTGTCCAGACGGTGAAGGCACATAACAACAGGCCCCAAATGGTGGCGGCGACGCCAGCGTCGAGAGAAGCGCGGGCGGCCTGCACTTCCTTTCGGGGAGTGTCGGGCAGCAGGAGCCATAGCCGCGGCCAGACTACGACGGCATCCAAGCCATACTTGTCGCCTGGCAATGACTCCGCGGCGCGGAGGATGTTGCCAATCCGGGTAGGCAGGTACCGATTTGGGTTGCTAGGTTGGCGGCGGCGCTCCGAGTCGAGGCGCACGAAGGCGGCCAACTGCTCTGGTGTCGCAATTTCCGGCTGCCCCATTACGACTGCCGCGAGCTGCTGCCATTCGGCGTTCTCGGCCTTGGAGCGATCCTGCCTGCGTCTGATCAGCCAGCCTCGAACCCCTGAAAGCCAGCCCGGCCAGTAGCCCTCAAGCAGCCGCAGCGCCGGAAAGGTCAATCGGTCCACGATGACCCCGGAGGCCAACACGCCCACCAGCACACACAGGAGGACGGCCAACTGCGCGACGGTGGACTGACGGTCAAGCCAAGTGGTCAATTCGCTGAGCCGATACAGGCCGCCACCGTGGTAGGCCCAAGTAAGCAACCCTCCTAGCCAGTACGCCAGCGCGGGCCCGGCCACCGCCGCCCAGCGGTCGGCGAACTTGCCATTGACCCCTTCCCAGAAGGCGGACAGCACGTCTCCACCTCAGTTCCGGACCAAGGCCGACGCGTGGGTCGGACAGGCAGGGATTCGCGTGCCGACAGCCGGTCGGTACCAGACGTAGTCGCCGCTTACGCAGATGTACTTGCCGACGTGCAGCACCGGCTCTGTGTCGCCGGCCAGCGCCCGGTAGTCGGCCCCTCCTCGGAGCAATTCAGCCGGCTGGAGTGAGGGTGGACGGTAATCGGGGGCGTCGGCGAGCACCTCGGTCAAGAAGTCCTCTGTCGTCTCGTTGGACCGCATCAGCGAGACCAGCGCGCGCGCTCTTTCGTCTTCCTTGACGTCAGAGTTGAGCAGAATCGCAATCTGTCGGTCGAGGTCGCGGCCGAGGGTTGGACCCACCAATTGAGTCATGTACGGTCGCATCGCCCGGGCCGCCTCCAACACGCCAACTTCATCCATGCGATCCCCCTTCGGCCTATCAGTATTGGCGATGCATCCTTTCGGCAAGGAACGACCAAGACTGAATCGAGCCCCGACCCTCGGTCGCGGCTCGGCCAGGCTCTCCCGGGTGGTCGCCGAGTTGTATGGCGGACCCGAAATCAAGCGTCGATGAGGCCACAATTCCTTCCCCCAAGCACCACCGTGCTCGCGCGATCGGGCCTTGTCGAGACTTCGGCAACAGGTGCGCTGAGAGCGTCTGCTGCTGGAAGCTCTCACCAGGAGCACCCGTCCAGCAGATTTGGCCGCCGTCAGATGGCGCCAAGGCGCTCGAACCCTCCTTCGTCGCCTGGCCGTTCAGCGCCCTGAACTGCGTGAGACCGACGAGTACCTCCAGCGCAACTAGCCCATCCAGTCGGTGGCACGGCGAAGATCGTCGGCTGGCCGGATCACGCCGTGGCTCACGGTCGGCGACCGAGAGTGCAGCACACCCCTGCCGGGCTATCGCCGGCGACCTGCGGGCTTACCGCCCGCGCCTTGCGCGCTGCCGCGCGTCCGACCACCCGTGGTGACGGCCAGCGGGATCTGCGAGCCCTTCCAACTGTTCTGTGCGGATCAGCGCAGCGCGCTGCGCCTCGAGTCCCGCGATCTGTGCGAACCGGAGGATCCGGACTGGAACGAGCGGAAGGCGGGCAATCATTTCGATCCGGCCGAGCGCTGGAAGGCTTTCCATGAGGTCGTGCGCGACACGACCAGCAGAGGCGCAGAGGTCCGGCGCGCTTGCATCGTGTCGGAGCCGATCAGTGAGTACGTGCAGTTCGAGTACGACGTCACCGAGCCGCGCAACATCGCCGCACTCGAGCAGGTGCGTTGGCTGCAGCGGACGGCCAGTCCGCTGGTCCCGCCGAACGATCTCTGGTGTTCGACGAGCAAGTTGTGCTCTGGAATTTCCGCGACGGCATTGGGACATGGGTGGGTGAAGAGCTCGCCGACGATCCCGAGCTGGCCAAGTTGTGCGTAGCATCGTTCGACGCTGTGTGGGGTCGAGCGGTCCCGCACTAGGAGTACCAACCGAGCTGACAAGAGGTCGTTGCCGACACCTCCCGCGTTTCGAATGCCCAGAAGGCCAAGAGTGACTTGGCGCCTGTATCGGTGAGATCCGGAAGGCCGCCGGCCTCACCGGACGGGCACTCGCGTCATCGTGTGGCTGGCACGAACCGAAGGTCTCAGATGTGGTGCTGTTCAGTCGGGGAGGTGGCCGGTGTCGAGGAGATGCTGGGCGACGTTGCGCAGCTTGGTGTTGTTGTCTTGGGAGTAGCGCCTCAGGATCTCGAAGGCACGGACCTCGTCGATGGTGAATCGTTCCCTGAGAATGCCGACGGCCTGACCTGTCCGTTTCCCTGCTTCGACTGCTTGAAGCAGGGACTCGTGCTGTTGTGCCGAGGCGATCGCCACCGCGCCGTAGGTCGCCAGGCGGGCTGCTCTGATGTCGTCAGCGTCGAAGGTGTGCGGGTGTTCACCGGTCAGGTTCAAGGCGCCCAAGGTCGAGCCGGCCACGGTGAGAGGAATGCTGAAGGTCGAGCGGCCGCGTGCGGTGACCCGGCGGGTCCACTCCGGCCAGCGAGTCTCGGCGGCGGTATCGGGGACGAGAACGCTCAAGCCGGTCCGGATCGCGGTAACGCAGGGGCCCTCACCGAGCTGGAGTTGTGCGGCCAGTGCGACGTGGGAGGCATCGTCGGTTGCCGCTGCCGGCCTGATGTCGGTACGGCGTTTCAGCGCGACGGTCGCATGGTCACAGGCCAGGAAGTCGACGGCGAACGACAAGAAGCGATCGACGGTCTGTTGGGTGTCCGGGGCCTCGTGCAACTGCACGACCAGGTCTTCCAACCGGTCCTCGTCAGGGACGAACGCTGAGCTGGTACTCGGAGGCATCGCAGAGCCGGGCTCTGAAGCAACACCTTCCGGGTGATCCTCGGGGATGGCTTCTGGGAAGGTCACTGGTTTCTCCAAGCCGGAACCGGTAGCTCCATTGCGCTCGATGCCGATTCGCACACACCGGTGGCTTGATGTGCCCGGGTCAGACGAGGCCGGGAGGCTCCGACTGCGATCCACTCAGGTAGATAGGAAGACAGCTCTTTCTACTTTCTATCGGGGCCGAAGTCGAGAGCGTAGGGTGCGTCGTATGACGTCCAGCGGGATTGCGGTACGCAGAGAGTCACCTCGGCAACGCATTCTCGACACCGCCTACCAGTTGATCTCGCGCCGCGGTGTACGCGATGTCGGCGTCGAAGAGGTCATCGCCAAGGCCGGCATCGCCAAGGCAACGCTGTACCGGCACTTCCCGTCCAAGACCGATCTCGTCCTCGCCGTACTCGAGCAACGCGAGCAGCTCTGGACGCTCGGGCTGGTCGAAGCCGAGGCGCGGCGGCGCGGTGCCACCCCGGAAGCACAGCTGTTGGCCGTGTTCGATGTGTTCGACGAGTGGTTTCGCAGCGACGGGTTCGACACCTGCACGTTCGTCAACGTGTTACTGGAGATGCGCCCGAGCCACGTGCTCGGAGCGGCCAGCATCCGGCACCTGGAAAACATCCGCACTGTCATCGCTCGGCTGGCCACTGAAGCCGGCCTGCGAGAACCCGAGGAGTTCGCCCGGTCCTGGCACATTCTCATGAAGGGCTCGATCGTGTCCGCCGCCGAGGGCGACACCGAGGCCGCGCACCGCGCCCAGTCCATGGCAGCAAGCCTGATCGACCAGCACCGCTGAACCGCAGTCACGATCGGCTAGCGCAGCGGGTGGGCAGCCGCGCAGGCTGCCGGTGATCCGAGGTGCCAAGGATACGACTGAGACGCCGGGATCACGTTGGTCGGCGTACATGGGTTGCTGTGGTGCGGGTACCGAGCTGCGGTGAGGCAAGCAGGCGCGGGACTGGTCGCTTGCCGTTACCGGCTTGGTGAGGTCCTCGGTCGTGGTGGGATGGGGGAGGTTCATCGCGCGACGGACGAGGTGCTGGGCGAGGGGTCGCGGTCAAGGTATGTTGCCTGTTCCGCGGACACTCGCCAGCGTCGGAGCGATTCCGCCGGGAGGCGCGGGCGACGGCAAGGATTCGTAGACCTCATGTGGTCGCCGCCTACGAGGCCTCGTGACCAGGCTCCTGTCAGGCCGTTGGTGTGCGCCTGTCGAGACCAAGCGGGGCCCAACTGTTGGCTGGTGTTGTTGCTCGAGGTTGCCTGTGACTCCGAAGTGGTCGGTGCCGAAGCGGCCCTTGGTGAATGACGTGTATTCGTCCCCGAACAGTTCCAGCGTCTGGTCCGACTCTCGGTCTGCAAGCCCCGCCAGTGGGCTCGATGATGTTTGCCGGCCATGATTCCGGTGCGATGTTGCGGGGGGCTTCCAGGTGTCGGTGCTGCACAACATCGTGCACCTCCTGTTCGGCGTGGTCGGGCTCGCGTTGGCTCGTACCGCATCGGGGGCCGTGCATTTCTGATCGGCGGTGGAGCCGTCTACCTGGTGCTATGGATCTACGGTCTCGTTGTCGACCAGACCAGTTCGGCCAACTTCGTTCCGATGAACACCGCAGACGACTGGCTCCACGGAGACGTTCCGTTGTGTCCGCGGCGGCTGCCCTGGTAGGCCATCTCCCGGATCGTCCGAAGCCACGCGGGCGCCAATTGCCAGCCGGGCGGGGAGTTGAGCATCGGGTCGAAGCGGTCGCGTATGTCGGTGAGCGGGGTCAGCAGGGTCAGTCGGCCGACAGTGCGCCAGCTCCTGTTCGGCCGGCGATGGCGACGGTGAACTTCTTGGGTGCGTCGTGGACGAGCTTCGACACCGATGAGTGGCCGACCTTTGGACCGCGGGGTGTAGCCATGAGCCAGAACCACTGGTGGTGGAACTCGGACGGCGCCAGCGTGCTGTACTGCGCGGTGCTCCAGTCACCGGCGGGGACGGGCAACCACCGGGTCAGGCGGCCTTGTCCTGCGCTGGACAGCAGTAGGTCCCAGGGCCCGCTGTCGGCTGCTGATTGCACGCGGATCGCCAGTCCGAGGACGTCGACCTGGTCGCCGGGGGTGCCTGCGCCTTTGGAGAGCCGTGCCACGGCGTCGTACCGACCCTCCGGGAGCGGGGCAATGCGGACAGCAGCTCCGGGCTCGGCTGGGGCATGATGTCGGCATGGAAGCTGCTGACACGGTTCCAGTGGGCGGGGACGCTGGTGATGGCCAAGTGAACTTCAGGCCTGGCCGAGCGCACTCGGCTGCGTCGGCTGACCTGTTCGCGAAGCTCGCGGTCGAGTTGCATGACTCGGATGGCGTTGGCGAGACGGTGGATGCGGTCGCGCAGTTCGCGTTGCAGGCACTGAACTGCTCACACGCAGGTGTCGCACTCGTCGTACGAGGCCGCCCGGAGGTCCCGGCAGCGACGGATCCAATGGTCGCCGAGATCTATCAGTGGCAGATGGCCTGCGGCGTCGGACCGCTGGTCGAGGCGATGCGCGGCGACGCGACCCTGCTGGTCCGTGATACGGCGACGGAGCGGCGCTGGCCGGAATGGGCGGCCAAGGTGCTCTCGCTCGGTGTACGGAGCGTGCTCGACGTTCCGCTGAGTACGGCGGCCGGCACCGTCGGCATCCTTGGGTTGTACAACGTCGAGCCGGATGCGTTCAGCGCGGATGACGAGGCGATCGCGCACATCCTGGCCCGGCATGCCTCGGTCGCGGTCGCAACGGCTCGCAACGAGGAGTCCATGGCTCAGGCGGTCGACGCGCGCAAGCTGGTCGGGCAGGCAATGGGCATCCTGATGGAGCGGCACGGCCTGGACGGAGACCGCGCGTTCGCGATCCTCAAGCGCTACTCCCAGGACACCAACACGAAACTCCGCGACGTAGCGCAAGAGTTGATCGACACCCGCCGCCTTCCGCGCTGATCCAGCCAACAGATGGTGATGTTGTCGCCGCGGGTCGATGAGACCTGGCCGGATGGGCGGCTGCGCGCTGGTGCGTCGTTGCAAGGCGATTGGCCGGCTGTCTACTGGGCACAGAGAGGGGAGGGCGATGCTGGACTCTCGAGGGTCGGACTCGTCCGAGGTTCCTGGTGTTGAAACTTGCGCAGCACCCGGGGCCGCTCAAGGAATTCGGAGCGCCACAGTTGCCGACCTGGTGCTGGACATGGCGCGGTTGGGCTCGGCGGGTGTTGAGCGGCGCTGCATCTCGCTTTCGAACGACTGTCCGGGGTACAGGCTGTGCTGTGGCCGACGACAGACTCCTGGATGTGGCCCTGGGGCTGGCCAAGACGCTTGCTCCCGGCGACCTTGACCACACGTTGAGCCAGATCACGGCGGCCGCGGTCGAATCATTGCCCGACACCGACTACGCGAGCATCACGATCCTGCACAAGGACGGCCGGCTGGAGACCGCCGCTCCGACCGGCGGCTTCATCCTGGGTCTCGATGCCGCACAGTGCGAACTGCGCGAAGGTCCTTGTTACGAGGCCGCGGCGGACGAAGTTCATGTCGCGGCTCCTGATCTGGCCCACGACGCGCGGTTCCCGCGGTACGTTCCTGGCGATGTACTCGCCGACCGCCCGGATCGCCGCCGTGAGCGCGGTGACCGCCGGCATCCACGCCCAGGCCGGGATCCGGCTTTTCGACGCTCCCAAGTCCCGTGGCGCCCTGAACCTGTACGCGCGGCAGGTCGGCGCCTTCGGCGATCTCGGCGCGCTCGGCGAACTGTTCCGGCACCAGGCAGCCACGGCGATCGACTATGCCCGGGAGATCCACAATCTGCAGGAAGCGATGCGCACCCGCGGCCGGATCGGCATGGTGGTCGGCATCGTGATGGAGCGCTACGGACTGCGTGACGACCGTGCGTTCGCCTTCCTGACCCGGCTCTCCCAGGAGAGAAACGTGAAGCTGAGAGACGTGGCCGAGCGTCTCATCGCGGCCATAGACCGATAGGGGACCGCGGCCGGGTGCTCGTGACCGACAACGTGGAATCCCGGTCGACGCCGTACCCGATCCGGCCGTGAGACTGATCGGCTGCGGAGAGCCACCGGGGTGCGAATGGCCCCGCAGGGGCCCGGGTACCGCAGATCACAGAGGAGCCTGGGACAAACTCGCTATGGTCAAGACGGTGCCATTTTCTGGGCGATTGACGCCTCCAGGTCGATCTGATGACCACTACCTCTGCGTCGAATCTGTCGTGGGAACAACAATGCACACTCACCGAAACTCTGCTCCGGCAAGCGTCCGACGCCGTCGGCGCTGGCCGCGCGGACCTGCTCTGCCAAGCGATCGTGCAGAGTACTCCGATGGCGCGGTCGCTCGCGTTACGGTACGACGGACGCGGGGTGGAACGTGAGGAATTGTTCCAGGTCGCGTACGTCGGACTCGTCAAGGCGGTGCAGAGATATCGGCCGGGGCCGGACACGGACTTCCGGTCGTATGCCTTCCCGACCATTCGAGGTGAGCTCAAGCGGCATTTCCGCGACAACGCGTGGACTGTTCGGCCACCGCGGCGAATCCAGAACCTGCAGGCGTCCATCAATGCCGTCGAGGGCGAACTGGTTGCGCTGTTGCATCGCTGGCCGACCGAGCAGGAGTTGGCTGACCGCATCGGCGTACCGCTCGTGGAGGTCAGGGATGCGCAACGCGCCTTCGGCTGCTTCAGTCCAGTCTCGCTGGACACTCCGGTGGCCGCCGGTTCCGCGACGTCGCTCGGCAGCCTTTTGCCGGACCGGGCGAACACGTTCGAGCTGGTCAACCAGCTCGAGACGCTCCGTCCGGCGGTCGAGAACCTGGCCGCTCGGGACAAGCTGATCCTCCGCCGGCGGATGATCGATCATTGGAGTCAAGCCGAGATCGCCGCAGAGATCGGCGTGACCCAGATGCAGGTCTCGCGACTGCTCAGCCGCATCATGAGCGTCCTCCAGCATGCACTGGCTGCCTGATGGCGCAGTGGGGGTGCGGAATGTCCCCTGCCGCGTGCGCCCTCGGAGCTGAGCGTTTCAGGGGTGCGGCACAGCTACCAGACCGGATGGTCGCGTTGAGCTCCTCGCCGGTACCGGTGGTGGTCGGCGCGGATCAGGGCAGTGGTCGGCCACCGGTGGCGCCGATGCGTTCGCCGGTGATGTAGGTGGAGTCGTCGGAGGCGAGGAAGACGTAGGCCGGTGCGAGTTCGGCGGGTTGCCCGGCGCGGCCGAGTGGGGTGTCGGCGCCGAATTCGCCGACCTTCTCCGCCGGCATGGTGGCCGGGATGAGAGGTGTCCAGATCGGGCCGGGTGCGACGGCGTTGACGCGGATGCCCTTGGGTGCGAGCTCCTGTGCCAGTCCCTTCGTGAAGTTGAGGATGGCGGCTTTGCTGGTCGCGTAGTCGAGCAGATTCGGCGAGGGCTCGTAGGCCTGGATGGAGGTGGTGTTGATGATCGCCGATCCCTCCGACAGGTGGGGAAGAGCAGCCTTGCTGAGCCAGAACATCGCGTAGACGTTGGTTTTCATGACCTGGTCGAACTGTTCGGTCGAGATGTCGGCGATGCCTCCGCGCGACATCTGGTAAGCGGCGTTGTTGACCAGGATGTCGAGCCCACCGAGCTGTTCGACGCATTGGTCGACCAGTCGTCGGCAGTGTGCCTCGTCCTGGATGTCTCCGGCGAGTGAGGCCGCCGTACTCCCGGCATCTCTGACCAGGCGGCAGGTCTCGCGGGCGTCGGTCTCCTCGGCGGCAAGGTGGGAGATCATCACGTCGGCGCCTTCCCGGGCGAAGGCGAGAGCGACCGCGCGTCCGATGCCGGAGTCGCCTCCGGTGATGAGGGCTCGTCGCCCGGTGAGCTTGCCGCTGCCTCGGTAGGTCTGTTCGCCGTAGTCGGGCTCGGGATCCATCGCGCCGCCGTGCCCGGGGTGCTCCTGTTGATCGGGCTCCTGCTGCTCGGGTCCGGGGTACCGGGTGCGTGGATCTGTGCTCATCATCTGCCTTCCTCGTCCGGCACGGCGGTGGAGACCCGGCCCGCCGTTCTGGCCGCACTCCACCGACCGTGCCGTCTACAAGCTGTGGGTGCTCCCGACAGGAGTCCGCCAGGACGGGAGCCACCCAGCACGGACTCGGTCCGTGCGCGTTTGGGTACCCGCGCCGCCACCATCCATGCGTTCATTCGTCGACGATTGTGCGAGCGAGCACCGGGTCGCCGGGACGACTTCTTCGCCGTCTACTTGGTGGCCTTCTTCGCCTTCTTGGCCCTCTTGGCCTTCTTTGTGACCTTCTGGGCCGTCGACCTCGCCTGCGATTTCACCGTGCCCTTCAGATCCTGCAGAGGCGCGTAGGTGCCGAAGAGTGCCGGGTCCGGTGCCGGGGCCGAAGCTGGGCCGCCGAGTGGTTCGGGATCGGTCAGGTACGCCAGCGGGTCATCCCCCTCGGTCCAGCCGCCGGTGGCTCCGTCGGTCCCGTCGGACAGTCGCCAGATCGTGTGGTTGTGTTCCTGATCCTCCTCGTCGAAGAACGCCTTCGGCACGATCGATACCTCGAGCCCGTCGGACTCCAGCTCCTCGATCGCCTTCAACCACTGCTTCTGGTGCACGGTGTCGCGGGCGAGGTTGAACTGCAGCATCGCCCTGACCCCCGGATCGTCAGTCATGTTGTAAAGACGTGCCGTCTGCAGCCGGCCGTGGGCCTCTGCGGCGGCGTTGGCCCGGAAGTCCGCGAGCAGGTTGCCACTGGCCACGATGTAGCCGCCGTTCCAGGGCACCCCTTGGGAGTTGGCCGGTAGCGCACCGCCGCCGGCGATGATCGCCTGTTGCGGATCCATACCGCCGATGACCGCTGCCATCACCGGATCCTGGACAGCCTCGGCCGTCACTGTCGCGGGGGCGCCCTCGAGAAGTCGCGCGACCATGGTCGCCAGCATCTCGACGTGGCCGATCTCCTCGGTGGCGGTGTCCATCAGCAAGTCCTTGTACTTGCCCTCCATCCGGCAGTTCCAGCCCTGGAACAGGTACTGCATCGTCACGCTCATCTCGCCGTACGCACCGCCGATGAGTTCCTGCAGTTTGCGCGCATACACCGGATCGGGACGCTCGGGCTTGGCCTCGAACTGCAACCGCTTCGTATGACGGAACATCGCGACTCCTTTGTCGACGTCAGAACACCCGGACCACCGCAGTTCCTGGTCGGGCCCACGCCTGGCCGGTCGGCCTTGGTACCCACCAAGCACGCCAGAATGCGTTGTCATGCACGATTTCCTTGGCGTAGAGCGAGCAAGGGCATCTGGCCGTGCGTGGGATCGGGAGCTTCAGGTCCGGTGTTCAGAGCAGCAGCACCGGGACCGTCCACGAGGTTTGTCGTCCAATTCGTGGTCGGGCCGGATCGGACCACAAGGTTGGCGATCGCCTCGTCGTCGCGGTTCCCGGCGCGGCTGCTTGCGTTAGGCAACTGACGTAGGCTCTGCTCGAGATAGCGGAGAATTTCTGCGTTGCAACCGCTGGGTATGCCGTGGAAGATGTCCGAGGTCAAGGCCTCTGCCACCTCGGGCGACGCGCCCGCCTTGAGATGTCCAGCATCCATCGAAGCGAGCATCGTCTACCGGAAGGGTGGCGGCTGCTATCTAACCGTGGGCCGTCAAAACGCTCCTCGGGCCGAGTGTCAGGTACCCAAGGGTGTGGATCGGCAATCCTGCGGTCACTGCATCTCAGGCCGCATGGGCGCCGGACTAGGGACGGCTACCGCGAGATCGATGCCGGCATGGTCAACGAGCGGTTCCACGGCCACGCCACAAAACCGAGTAGAACTGGAGCCTCTGTGCTGTCGGCGCTCACGCGGTGAGCCGCTGACCGGCTGATGGTCGTTCGTTCAGCAGCTCGGCCGCCACTGTTCGCAGGCGGACATGGTGAATCTGCGAGTCCCGACGCAACCTGGCGAAAGCCTCGCCGGCGCTGATGCCGAACCGCTCCATCAAGACCCCGACGGCCCGGCCGACCTCGGCGCGGGCATCGATCGCTCGTTCGAGAGATCTGGCGGTCACCACTGCCGTGACCGCGACCGCGACATGTGCAGCCAATGCTTTGGCCAGGGCCTGATCCGAAGTCGTGAACGCATCAGGACGGGTCGCGTACATCGTGAGCGCGCCGCGCAGGTGGAGCTGCCCAGGGAGGCCGACGCTCACTGCGCTTCGGAGGCCGAGCTGCGCCGCGACCCGCGGAGCCCACTGCGGCCAGCGTGTCTCGGACTCGGTATCGCGAATCACCTCGGTGGGCAGAGGCGTGTCGTCCGGGCCTTCCCCGAGGACCTGCCGCAGGCGGTCAGCCTCCACGATCCGGTCGTCCGACCCCGTGATTCGGCGCTGATCGATGCCGTGCCCCGCCAACACCACGATGCCGGCGCAGTCACAGGTGAGAGTGCTGCGCGTGCACTCCACGGCCCGCTCCAGCAGCGGGTCGAGATCGGCTATGGCGTGCAGCTCGCGGGCCAGGTCGGCCAAGGCTGCCGCTGTCGCGTGGACGCCTCCCGAATCGGTCCTGATCATGGCCACCACCCCGAATTTCCAGAGGGGTCACCGGGGTCCGGGGCAACCTGACAACTAGGACGAGATCAGGCTCCTCCGGTGCGGCGTCAGTGGTAGCTGCTAGCGCAACCGCACCGCACTGAATCGTGTGTTTGAAACGATCCGGCTACGCCGCACAACGAGGCACGTGACCTGTGGAGGACGCTCCGGTGCTCACGTCGACGAAGCAGTTGCTCCCACGAGCGGGCCGCGGAGCGGGTTGTGGCCATCGGCTCGTGAGCTGACCGGCATGTAGAGATAGTTGCCGAGGTGATCCCTGGCGGGCAGGTGGGTTCGGGGGTGGTGGATCAGCCGGTAGGTGCAGCCGCCGGAGACGCTCTCGAGCGCTTCCGGTGGGTTGTCATCGTCGACCGGCCAGGTCTGGCCGTGCGCTGGGCCGCCGTACGCACGTCCCACCGTGGTGAGTCCGGGCTGCGTGTGTGATGTTGCGACCGAGGCCAATGTGATCACCCCTGGGGCCGTGTTCACGTGGGGACGGTTGCCGGGGTCCGGGGCAACCTTGGCGCCGACGACGATGCTGCGGTCGAGTGCGCTGAGATGCAGGTACCCCGCGACCCGGGCCGTTATTACCGTGACACGCGCGCGATCGACGGCCGTTCATTCCTGCCCGTCGTACCGGTCCTGTGCGGCGCGATCAGATGGGTCGGTCTCGGCGCGACGCTGCATGCATGAAGCCTGGAACGGCGGGGCACCCGGGGGCCTCGTGCAATGGGACTAGGCAGGAGAGATCGATGGGTACAGACGACAAACTGAGGAACGCGGCCGAGGAAGCCAAGGGCAAGGCAAAGGAGAAGGCCGGTGAGGCGGCCGACGATCGCGACCTGCAAGCCGAGGGCGAAGCGGATCAGACCAAAGCGGACGTCAAGCAGGCCGGCGAGAAGGTCAAGGACGCCTTCAAGGACTGAGACCGAGCCCTGGCGTCGCGCAGCTATCGGCGTCTGCGGCCGACGACGTTGTGTCGGTCAGCAACTGCTGCGTGCGTTCGACTCCACCCGGAGCACGTCGCATGCTCTGTGACGGCTCCGAGGTGGAGACCCCGGACAGTCAGTTGCATCGCCCGAGCCATCTCGCGGGATGCGCATCAAGCAGTGATCGCGGGGCGGGTCGGCTCGGGTGAGGGTTGGAGAGGTGCCGTCCCCTACCCTGATCAGTGACGCATTGAGTCTCGGGGCAGAAGAGTTCAACCGCCTGAGCGGACGCCGCTGATCCCACTCGGAGTTCGGGCCGCAAAGCAACGCCGCGCCCCTCGGCGTCGACCACAACCTCGCCCGGTACGACGTCACAGAACACGGCCTCGGCGAGCGCACCTACCCAGAGCAGCGCCACGTCCAGCGCTCCGACTCAGGGAACGTCCACCACAGGAACCTCACCCTCTGGAGCACCGCCAACCTCCACCCCGACGACGTCGACTCCATCACCGAACGCGCAAGGCACAGCCAGACCGCCGCCGGCATCCGGCTAGTGCTGCCGACCGTCGCGACGCACGTTGTTGTTGTCGGCAATGAACAGCTGCCGGCGTGGGGGTCATGAGGCTGGTTGGAAGGTTTGCGTGAATGTTCTGTAGAGGGAGAGGCTTTCGGCCCATTGGGTGTCTGGGGTGGACCAGTAGATGCCGTAGGCCTGGTTGTCGCTGGTGACCACGCCGCGGTTGAGGACGTGGCGGCGGCCGGAGGGAGTGGCGTAGGTGAACTCCCAGTCGGCGGCCTTCTCGAAGTAGTCGACCGGCTCGATCCGGATGCGCCGGTAGTCGGCATAGCCGTCTTGGCGGGCTGCTTCTTGCTGACGCCAGTCCGCGACCGGATCCGGCTTGGGTTGGTTGGTCTGGTCGATGAGCAGGAAGCGTCCGCTGCCCGGCTCGCGGAAGTAGACGCGCTGGCCTTGCCGTTCGACGGTCCAGTTGGCTGGTAGTGCCAGTGAGAATCCGGTCGGGTCCGTGTGCCGCTCGAAGCCGGCGGGCACCGAACCAGGCTGGGTGGCGGGAGACTCCGGCGAGGTGGGGCGGCTGCTGGGAGAGGCAGGCCTGCTGCTAGCGGGCTGCGAGGGCCGACGTGTGGTTGGTGGCGGCGTACTCGAAGGCGCTGCGGTACTGCGTGGCGCCGTGCTGACTCCTCCACTGGCCTGCGGGGCGGCGGGAGACTGCGACTGACTTCCCTGGTTGTCGTCGTCCGCTCGGAACAGCGTCCAACCGATCAAGGCGACCGCGACGAGTACACAGGCGAGCATCGCACCGACGACCTTCGGAAGGTTTCCGTTGGACGACTCCCTCTCATCCGACGGGGTCGGATCGGGTTCGGCGGCCGGACCGCCGGCCGATGAGGTGGCACCGGCAGGTGTTGGCACCGGCGTACCGTCTCCGGCTGGCTGAGACTCGGCGTACGTCACCGGCCGCGGAACGACCGGCGGGACCGGCAGCACCCGCGTCCGCTGACCACTGTCGACCTGCGAGGTGTCGACAGCCTCAGATCCCGGCGTACCGACAGAAGCCTCCGCCGCCGTCTCGGCCTGGTGCAGGAGACGTCTCGCCTCCCAGACGTCGATGCGCTCCGCCGCGTCCTTGCGCAACAAACCTTCGAGCGCCGGCCAGAGCGGCCCCGCCAACCGCGCCGGGTCGGGCTCCTCGGTGACAGCGGCCGCCAGCGTCGGAAGCGTGGTTCCCCGGTCGTACGGCGGCCGCCCTTCTACCGCGGTGTACAGCGTGGCGCCCAACGACCACAGGTCCGAGTCCGTGCCGGCGCCCCGTCCCTGAATCCGTTCCGGAGCGATGAACGCCGGCGAACCGACCAGCATGCCTGATGTCGTCAACGACGGATCGCCCTCCAACGTGGCGATGCCGAAGTCCGTCAGTACGACCCGGCCGTCTCCGGTGAGCAGCACGTTGCTGGGTTTGACGTCACGATGCAGTACGCCGGCGCGGTGTGCGGCGTGGAGCGCGGCCAGCACCTGCAGGCCGATCCGAGCCACCTCTCCCGGCGGCAACGGTCCGTACTCGCGGATCGCCTGCGCCAGCGTGGTGGAACGGACCAGCTCCATCACAATCCACGGACGGCCGTCTTCTTCGACGACGTCGTACACGGTGACGACATTCGGATGACTGAGCCGGCCGGCCGAGCGGGCCTCACGCAGGGTGCGCCGCCGCAGGACCTCGCGTTCCTCGTCGGGCAGCTCCGGCGGCAGAAGGACCTCCTTGACCGCCACCGACCGGCCAAGGAGCTCGTCGCGGGCCTGCCAGACCACGCCCATGCCCCCGCGCCCCAACGCCGACACCAACCGGTACCGCCTGGCCAGGAGGCGGCCAGCCATCGTCGAGTCGGTCATCGTACGGCGCCCTCCGAAACTCCGGCCAAGACAAACGAAGGGCCCAGCGACCCTCACCGGACCTACAGGTGCCCAGTCCACCCGCTCACGACACGACGATCTTCAGCCGTCACAGCGAGATACTGGCTGGGTCCTGCTGGGTTTGCTTCGGAAGATCAGCGCAGCCCGATGAGCTGGAGCCAGTCGGTGACTTGTGGTCGGGCTTGCTGGGCTTGTTCGCCGCGGACGGCCAGGCCTTCGGCGATGGTGGCGCCGGCGCAGGTTCGGCGTGGTCGCGCTGCGGGCGTGCTGACGGCTCCGATCGGCCGCGGAGCCTGACGACCACACTCGACCGCTCCGCACCCGTCTTCGTGACATCGGGCCGGGCGGCCTGCAGCTCGTACGTGCGATCAACTGAAGGACTCGGGGCCGAAGCGGCCGATCGCCACGAAGACCGCGAGGGCGAGGTACGCGAGGTTCAGCACCGCGTGCACGCGCTCGTGACGGCGGGAGGTGACGATCGCCGCGCCCACCATGATCGTCGCCAGTCCGACGGCGGCCAGCGGTGCGAGGACCGGAACGATGTCGAGGGCGGCCGGTACGATCAGGCCGATGGCGCCCAGGATCTCGACGGTTCCAAGTGCCTTGACGAAGCCGGGACTGAAGTGGTTGACCCAGCCTCCACCGGGAGCCTTGGCCAGCTTCTCGTACGGGATGAACAGCTTGTTGGCACCCGCGAAGACAAAGACGGCGGCCAGCAGGCCGGCGACGATCCACAGAGCGAGATTCATGAGTTTCTCCTTGTCGGTTACCTCGGCCCTTCCGGGCCCGTCATCACCCATGACGGAACTTGTCGGTGGGAGGTAACAGATGACCGGATCGGACCGGGAGAACGCCGTCGCGGAAGCGTTCATGGACGAGCGCGAGCGGCTGGTGGCGATGGCCTACCGGATGCTCGGCTCGCGGGCGGACGCCGAGGACGCCGTACAGGAGGCCTGGCTGCGGCTCGCGCGCCAGGACGCGGCTTCGATCGACAACCTGTCCGGCTGGCTGACCACCGTGGTCGGCCGGGTGTGCATCGACATGCTGCGCACACGCAAGGCCCGGCCGGTGGCGTCACACGACGACGGGCTGCCCGAGTTCGTCGTGACCGAGGACAACGTCTCGGCACCTGAGGACGACGCGCTGCTTGCTGATTCGGTCGGGCTGGCACTGCTGGTGGTACTCGACAGCCTCGGTCCCGCCGAGCGGCTCGCCCTCGTGCTGCACGACATGTTCGCGGTGCCGTTCGACGAGGTCGGTCAGATCATCGGCAAGTCCACCGACGCCACCAAGATGCTTGCCAGCCGCGCTCGCCGGAAGGTTCAGGGCACACCTCGCCCGGACGGCGAACGGCAGCAGCGGCGGGCGGTGCTGGATGCGTTTCTCGCGGCGGCCCGTGACGGAGACTTCGAAGGGCTGCTGCGGG
Source organism: Kribbella sp. NPDC049174 (assembly GCF_043197365.1). Lineage (NCBI taxonomy): Bacteria > Bacillati > Actinomycetota > Actinomycetes > Propionibacteriales > Kribbellaceae > Kribbella > Kribbella sp. NPDC049174. The sequence goes on from NZ_JBICSZ010000002.1 coordinate 1,383,435, forward strand.
TACTCGACCCGCAGGTGAAGTGGCGCACCCATACCGCGCACGGCGTGGTCGTCAAGCTCGGAGCGACCGAGGTGGCGACGAAGGCCCGGCGCGGGGGGTACGCCAAGGCAACTGTGCAACCCGTCCTCGTCAACGGCGAGCCGGGAATCGTCGCCTGGGCCGCGAACGGCAAACCCCTGGGCGTGCTGACGTGTACGGTCGTCGATGGTCGGATCGTCGAGATCACCTCACTCCGCGACCCACGCCAGCTTGCTGCGATGAACCTTCCCGGACGCCCTGACTAGGTCGTGTCGCGAAGTCAGCTTCCCTACCGCCGGGCCAACGGCCGGGCCCGGCTGCGCAGACAGGTTCCCTGCAGCACCCCGAGGTGCTGAGGGTCGGCGTGGGTTAGGTGGTCGCCGCCCGCACGCCGCGCAGGACGACGTCCAGCACCACGTCAGCCTCGACACGGGCGGCCTCGGGGTCGGCGGCACGGGCAATGTAGAGGGCTGAGCCGTAGAGACCGCCCAGTGCGAGGTGCGCCAGCGCGTCGAGTGTGACGCCGGGCAACGCGCCGCTGTCCACCAGCGGCGTCAGCACGGTCCGCAGCATTGGCAGCTCGACGCCTTCCGTGCCGCTTTCCCACGCGCGGGCGGCCAGCACGGTCACACTGTCGATGATCACGATCCGCCGGAACGCCGGGCGCAGGCAGGCGTCGAGGAACGCGGACAGGCCCGCTCGTACCGCGGCCCACGGATCCTCCTCGGCCAGGGCCGCGGCCATCACCGCCCCAGCGGTCTCGTCCAGCACCACGTCGTAGACCGCCGTGAACAGCGCGTCCTTGCCGCTGAAGTGGTGATAGAGAGCGCCCTTCGCGAGACCCGCGCGCTGGACGATGTCGTCCATCGCGGTTGCCGCGTAGCCCTGCTCGACGAACCGCTCGCGCGCGATCCCGACCAGGAGCTCCCGGGTTGCCTCCGCCTGCCGTTCCCGCAGCCTCTTGACAGTCACCCGGCAAGCATAAAAGACTGACTGCAAGTCGGTGACCGACCGTCGGTCGGTAAAGGAGGTCCGTGATGTTGCCACTTCCGCCCGGACAACGCCGCGTCGAGGGGTTCCCGCGATTTGGCACCCATCTGCACCGGCCGCCGCCCGCGGTGCCAGACGCTCCGGTGATCGCGATCAGCGGCGTCGTGCGCAAGCCGTTGGAGGTGCGGCTGCCGGAGCTCGCCACGCTGCCGCGGCGCGAGATCGTCGCCGACTTCCACTGCGTCTCCGGCTGGACGGCGACCGACCTGCGGTGGGAAGGGGTGCGGTTCGCCGATTTCTTTCGCGCCTTCGTCGAGCCGGCGCTCGACGCGGAGGTCTGCGTCAGCCACCTGGCGTTCGTGGGTCTGGACGGGATCAGCTCCGTGGTCGAGCTGCAGGACGCCCTGGCAGACGACGTCCTGCTCGCGGACCGGGTGAACGGGCGCCCACTCGGCGGCGACCATGGCGCGCCGATCCGGTTGGTCAGCCCGGCCCAGTACGGCTACATGAGCATCAAGCACCTGTGCCTGGTCGAGGTGTGTTCCACGCTCCCGGCACATCGCCTCGATCGAGGCGTCATCGGCCGGCTGATCGAGGGCCATCCCCGGGCTCGGGTCTGGCACGAGGAGCGCCACGGCCGCATCCCGGGACGACTGATCCGGCCGTTCTACCGCCCGCTGATCCGCCCCATCCGCGCCCTCTGCGCGAAAGGAACGCAAGACCGATGAGGCTCCCGAACGACGTGCTGAAGACCCAGGACTGGATCATCGACGACATCGTGCCCGACTTCGACGTCGAGGACGTCTGGGCCCTTCCCATCGAGGGCGGCGCGCACGATTTTCCAGCCGTCATCAAAGCGCAGCAATCCCTCGACTTTCCGGCGTCTGCGCCGCTGCCGGTGCGCGTGCTGTGGGGCATTCGCGACCTGCTCGGACGCGCGTTCGGGCTCGGGCGCATTTCGACCTCCGCGGACGCCGCCGGCGCCTGGCCACCCGTTCCCGGCACGGGCGAACCATCGCTGCTCGCGCGGCTTCCGGACGACCTCCGCGACAAGTCCCCAGCATCGCAGGTCACCGACAAGCCGTTTCGGCCGCTGTACCGCACCGGCACCGAACTCGCCGAGGAAATCTCCAACCGAACCATGTACGGAGTGATGCACCTGGCGTGGGCCGACCAGGGAAGCGGCCGATACCGTGCGCAAATGACCGTCTACGTCAAACCCCGCGGCACCTTCGGCGAGGCGTACATGGCGTTCATCAAGCCATTCCGCTATGCGATCGTCTATCCGGCACTCATGCGACACTTCGAACGAACCTGGTCGCAGCAGCACTGACGAGCGAGTCTGTACCCCGTCAGCGCGTGTTGGGGTCACGGTGTGCAGTCCGGTGACTTGAGGACTGCCCGGCCTGGTCGGGAGACAGTTCGCGGTGGTTTGCTCGTGGACGACACCTGTCGTGCACGAAGAGCGCGGGGTGTCGATCGGACTCGCGGTCATGTGTACGCAGCTCCAGCGCGTATCGGCGAGCCGCCCGATGGCCGCGCTTCGGTGAGTTGTCGGAAACGGCACAACGACGGGTGAGGTGGAAGATGCGACAGCTTGTCTACTACGTCGGGCTCAGCGTCGACGGATACATCGCTGGTCCCGGTGGGGAGATCGACTTCTACCCGCTGGCAGACGACATGGCCGCCTGGCTGGAAGCGAACTATCCCGAGTCCGTGCCCACCCACATCCGTGCGCGGCTCGGTATGCCCGACGTCCCGAACCGGCACTTCGACACCCTGCTGATGGGCCGCGGAACGTATCAGCCGGCGCTCGATATCGGCGTCGCGAGCCCGTACGCGCACCTGAAACAGTACGTCGTGTCCACCACCATCGATCGTGTCGACGACCCGGCCGTCAAGCTGTACGCCGGAGACCCGATCGAACTGGTTCAACGGCTCAAGAAGGAGGACGGTAAGCACATTTGGCTGTGCGGTGGCGGCAAGCTCGCGGGCGCCGTGCTGCCGGAGATCGACGAACTGGTGGTTAAGTGCTACCCGGTCGTGGCCGGCGACGGCATTCCGGCCTTCACTGGGCGCTTCAACCCGACGCTGTTCACGCCGACAGACAGCCGGACCTTCAGCAACGGCGCGATCGTGACCTGGTACCACCGGGCCTGACCGGGCGCGAGGCGACCTCGAGGATCCGGTACTCAGCCAGCGGCGACCCCCGAGCGGATCTTGGCCGAGTTGACCGCTGCCGGTGGCACGAGGCGATCTGTCGCCTCCCGGACCCCGGCCCTCGATCACGCCGTGGCCGACCCGAGGTGCACTTCCCAGACACCATCAGCGACCTGGTCTATGGGCAAGGAGCATGTCGCGCGGTGCTCAGGAAAGCCGCCCACCGCCCGCGCGAAGCGAGACACGGCACATGGCTGTCGGCGCCTCAGGAACAGGCGTCATAAAGCGTCCGACCACCGCGGGATGTGACAGTCTGCGACACCAAAGCGACCCGAACGAAAGGTGAGGCACCGCGACACCGTTGACGCGATCGTCGGCGCTGTCACTGGCAGGCTGCGCGCGCCGGAGGTGCTGGTCGTGGGCCGACTGGTCCTCGAGGTCGCTGCCGACGCCGCTCCACAGCCGGCCGCTACCGGCACCCGGCTCGATTGATCCGGATACGCGAAGACATAGAGCCCGATGACGTTCCGATACTCGAAGCGAGTAGCGCTCGCCGACCCGACGTCAGCGGCGCTCGAAGTACGCCCTCGGGTGACGCCGGACCAGGAGCTGGTCGGCCGTCGCGTACGACCGCGTCCAGAGGAAGCTGAGCGGCCGGACGGGCTGCGCTTCTGAACCCGCCCAGCCTCGCGGAACTCTCCTCAAACTTCTGGGAGTCGCCGCGTACATCGCCGGTTCCCAGGGGTCGGCTACCTCACCCTTCGGAACGCGCCATGTAGGACGAAGGGCCTGGCCGGGCGGGGGAGGCCGGGCGGGGGTGGCCTCGGCAGGCCCTTCTGCTTGTGCGGCTGACCTGCCCTGAGTTGGAGTTGGCGTCGGCCACGATGCCGACCGCGACCTCGCGGAGTTTGATGTTGCCGGTCTGTGAGGTGCGGACAGGAAACCGAACGCGTGGTTGGAGTCGAGCCGGTATCGCTCCATGACGATGCCGATCGCCTGGCCGATCAGGCTGCGGGACTGCAGCGCCGCGTTCAGCGTCTGGTCTTGGCGACTCCAGCCGAACGCGGCCGCAGCCAGGTTCGCGAACAGCATGCCCAGCTGGCGAGAGACTCCGCGCTGATCTGGTTCGGCTGGCGGGAGTACATGTTGGATCCCGCCCCGCTCATGGGGTTCTTGCCGAACTGGAGTGCCAACTGGGAGCCGATACCGATGTCCTCTGCGGCGCGCGGCCCCGTAGACAGGGCACGGCTGATCGTGCGGATGTCGTCGACCTGGACGATCGGTTCTGCGAGCGCCGCGGCCAGCCACGGGCCCTCGCCGAGCTAATACTGCAGTTCGTCGGCCACCTCCGCGAGCTCATCGGTGGGAGCCAGGGTCTGGATCTTGCCGTCCCGGGTGGTGACCGAGATGCTGGCACAGGTGATCCCCGGCACCGCCCTCACGGCGGCGCCCTGGGTGATGTGCTCCAACGTTTCGTCGACGAAGATCAGGAACCGCCGCGACACCCCGACCGATCCATGACAGCAATAAGCTCGGGGAACTCCACGCCCCTTCGGTCCGATCCCAGCCCCCGGCCAACGGCGCGGACCCCGTAGTGACAGAACCGAAGCGGCCCAGGACCGCTGAAACGAGAGATCACCGGCAACACCATCATGACCCCGCACACCGACATACGCGACGACTTACTCAACCGAGCGACACTTCTTGCAGCTGGCGACTTGTTGGGCTTGCGCTGCGAGGCGGCGAGCAATGGACCAGGCTCAGCGTGGACGCGCTTTGGAGTGCGTGCCAGTCGCCCGGCCCGGGTGCTGCCGAACTGACCCCACGTGCTAGTTCTGTGAGGCTTCGCTTGCGCGCCAACTGCTCTGCGCGGTCCGCCTCCTCAATGAGTTCGGCGGCGAGGTCGCGAGCTACCTTGACCGGTAGACGGAGCCACAGCGACTCCTCGGCCGCGTCCGGGTGTGGCCGTCTCTCGAGTGCGATCAGCGGCACGGCGGCGCAACAGTTGCTACCCAACCCACCGCGGCGGATGCCGGCATGCACGTTGAACCTGGTCACGTGCAAGTCAGGCAAGCCTTCCTTGGCCATGCTGAAAGGCTAGTCCTCCGTCCGCTAGCGTCCTGCTGACATTGCCTGGCATGGCATCTTCTATCGCTGCCTTGCCGGCGTCGACGAACCGGTTGCGCCACCGGTTGATCGACTCGGCCGAGACTCCGTGTCGCCGGGCCACCCGGCGACGGTCATCTCGTGCGCCAGGACCGCGAGAACCAGCTGCAGCCGTGTCTCGACCGGAACCGGGTCATTGCCCCTGCTCAAGATCGAACTCCCTGTCACGGATCAGCCCCGCAACCCCTGCCAGAAAGTCTGACGCACACCAACCTCAGAGAGTCGAACCTATGTTCTAGTCGGAGTGCTGTGGCCGCGGTGACAGCCTGTGATGTCTCAGGACATAGGTGACAGTTCTGCATCAGGACATCGGTGACACTCGATGTGTCAGGACATCGGTGACGATTCAGGGGTCTTGGCGT